>JACPPI010000010.1 GCA_016190985.1 Opitutia bacterium
GGCGGGCCACCTCGCTGGGCCCCTTGCCCTGCTCGAACAGTCGGCCGGCTTTCAACCGGCGCTTTTCCATCGCGGCATGATCTCGTTGTTTGGCCATGCCCGACCCAAACACCTGTCAGTCTATTAGGCGAGTCTTAATAACCATGCGCTGCAGCGAACCCGGCCCTCGCGTCGCGGTTGCAATCCGACGCTCTCGTGGGCCGGGTCGCTGAGCTTGGGTCGTTAGGCGACTTTCGCACGTCACACGACAACCCAAAACCAAACTATGGAAACCACAAAATACGACCCGACGCTCATTCAAAAGTTTGCTGACAAGCTCTACGCTCAGGCGCGGAGTATCGTCATCACCTGCACAGTCATCGGCATCATTGCCGGTGGTTTTGCTGGTCACTTTCTTGGCGACTACAGCACCAGGAAGACGTATGCGATTATTGGCGCAGTCGTCATCGGGCTGCTCGGGTTCGCTATCGGGCAGGCACGCGCTTTCGCCTTGCGCTTGCAGGCTCAGACGGCCCTTTGCCAGATGAAGATCGAGGAGAACACAAGACGTGAGCAGAAAGCCGTCGCCTAACCAACTCCTGAGGCCGACTGGGCAAGCCAAATCAGGCGGCGGAGAGTTGGGCGGCCATCACGGCGCGGTCGCAATCGTGCGCCCTCGTGGGCCGGGTCTCCCGCTATGGCGGGATTGGGCCGTTAGGCGTCTCCAGGCTGATCACAGCTCCTTGATTGCGATGGAGCCGTTGACGGTCTCGATGGAGATGTCGGGGCCGCCGGTGCCGATTTCGCCCGTGAGGGAGTGGCGGCGGATCTTCCCGAGTTTCACCGGCTGATCAATGGTGACGCGGCCGTTCACCGAATCGGCGTCGATGCGGGCACCGGCACCCTTGGGAAAGGTCACGGACGCGCGGCCGTTGACGGAATCGAGCTTCACCTTGGTGACGCCGGTGAGCGACGCGAACTCGGCGCGCAGGCTGCCGTTGACCGAGTCCAGCCTCGCATCAGCGGCGAGGCCGGTGGTTGTGATGGAGCCGTTGACCGTGACGAGGTTCACCGCCCCGCGCACGCCGGCGACGGTGATGTCGGAGTTGACCGAGTCGATCTTCTGCAGCCGCGCACCGGCCGGGACCATGAGCTTGTAGCGCACGGAGGCGTTCACGCTGCCGGAGAACCAGCCGCTTTTCCTGGCGTATTTGGTCTTGATGCTGAGCTTGGCGGGGGAGGAATCGATTTCGAGCGTGACCCGCTTCAGGTCCTCGTCGGTGCGGCCCTTCTTCTCGGCCTCAAGGGAGACCTCGGCCTTGTCCCAGGCGATGATGTCGATGTCGCCGTTGACGTTGTCGAGGTGGACGGTGCCGTCGGCGGCGAGCGGATAGGTGTGCGCGAAATTCTCGGTGACGGCGGCGCGGGCGCCCGGAGCGAGCGCGAGGAAGGCGATGATGAACAAGGTGGCGGTGGTTTTCATGGGAAAGAGAGCTTTATTTAACCACAGATTTCACGGATTCACTCGGATGATGGCGGAGGATACATCCGTGAACATCAGTGGAATCAGTGGTCAGAGTATTTTTGTTTTTAGGACGATTAGCCAGGTGCTTGGCAAAGGTTGCCCGGTGCGCCCGCCTTCGCCCAATGAGCCACGGCGAGGCAGGCAGCGCAGGTTATTCGGAACGCAGGGCTACGAGGGGGTTCACGCGGGTGGCGCGGCGGGCGGGGATCCAGGAAGCGAGCGCGGCGGAGAGCAGGAACGCGGCCGCGGCGGCCGCGAGCACGAGGGGATCGAAGGGCTTCACCCCGTGCATGACCGAGCCGATGAAGCGATTGAGGCCCAGGCCGAGCAGCAGGCCCGCGCCGATGCCCAGCGAGGCGGTGGCGAGGCCTTCGCGGAGGATGAGCGACTGGATGGCGCCGGGCACGGCGCCGAGGGCCATGCGGATGCCGATCTCGCGGGTGCGACGGGACACTTGGTAGGCCTTGACCGAATAAATGCCGACCACCGCGACCAGCATGGCGAAACCGGAGAACACGGCGAGCAGCACGGAGCCGAGGCCGGCGGCCCAGACCTCCATCGAGGTCTCCGCGTGCTGCCGGAAGGTGCTGACCTTGAAGACCGGCACGCCGGCGGCGGTCTCATGGAGGATGGCGCGCACCCGGGGCACGAGGGCGAGGGCGGCGGCGGGGGTGTCGCTCACGGGGCGGACGTGGAAGTGGGCATTGCCGCTGTAACCCTGCGCGAAGGGCACGTAGACCGCGCCACTCGGCGACTCCTCGAAGAAATCCACCGACGAGGAGGCGGCGACGCCGACCACCTGCATGGCGCCGACGCGGGCGTCCTCGCGGCCGGTGAAGCGGATGAACTGGCCCACGGCGCCGCCGTCCGGCCACAACTTCCGGGCCAGCGTCTCATCGAGAATGGCCACGCGCGGGCCGCCGGGGGCCGTGGCCTCCGCGACGGTGAAGGCGCGGCCCTCCCGCACGCGCAGCCCCATGACGGTGAAGTAGTCCGCGCCGACCGAATTCCAGCGCCCGTCGTAGGCCCGGCCTTCGGCGGCCGTGGCGGGCTTGGCGTCGGCGGCGGGCTTTGGTCCGTCGCGGCGCACGTCGCGTCCGATGCTGATGAAGCCGTAGGGCACGATGGCGCCGAGGGCGGCGGCCTGCACACCCGGCAGCGCGGCCAGGCGCTCCTGCGCGGCCCGGAAGAGACCGAGGCCGCGGGCCTCGGCAAGTCCCCCAAGGTTGGCGTCGACCTCGGCGACGACCGTGTTGTCGGCCCGGAACCCATGGTCGGTGGCCAGCGCGCTGAAGGTCATGCGCAGGAAGAGTCCCGCCACGATCAGCAGCGCCAGCGACAACGCGATCTGCGTGACCACGAGCGGATGCCGTGGCAACCACCACGCCCGGCGCGGGCCGGTCACATCCTCGCCGGCCTGCTGCTTCAGGTCGGTGAGCACGTCGGCGCGAGAGAGCTTGAGGGCCGGCCCGAGGGAAAAGGCCAGCGTCGCCCCGGTGCAAATGACGGCGGTGGCCGCGACCACCACCATGGAACCGGAGGAGGTGAGGCAGAGGGTGACCGGCAGGCGCGCCTCCAACGAGGCCGTGATGACGCCGAGCGTGGCATCGGCCGCCAGCAATCCGAGCCCGCCGCCGAGGAGGGAGAGGATGAAGCCCTCCAGGCAGAGCTGGCGCACGAGCTGCGCGCGGCTGCCGCCGAGCGCCAGCCGGATGGCGAACTCCTTGCGCCGGGCCTGGCCGCGGGCGAGGAGCAGGCTGGCGAGGTTGAGGCACACGATGAGCAGCACGGCGCCCGCGAGCGCCATGAGCACGACGCAGAAGACGGTGAGCGCGGCCTCCGAGCGCGGGGCGGAACTCGTGCCCATGCGCGGGAGCGGACCCAGCGCGACCGTCTGGTCCTTGAACTCGGCGGGGTAGGCGCGCTCCAGGTTGGCGCCGAGCGTCGCGAGGGCGGCCTTCGCGCTGCCGTCCTCGATGCCGGGAGCGAGCCGGGCCACGAGGAAGAGCTGGTAGGCATCGGCCCGGTCCAGGCTGCGGCGCTCCTCGCCGATCAGGAAATTCTCCAGCAGCTCAAAGGTGCCGAGCGGAAAAAAGAATTCCGGGCCGATGAACGCCGTGGTGCCGCTGAAGCCCTCGGGGGCGATGCCGACGACAGTGAACAGCTTCTCGTTGATGCGCACAGGGCGGCCCAGCAGCCCGGGATCGAAGCCGGTCTTGCGCCAGTGCGCGTGGCTCACGATGACCACGGGCACGGCGGCGCCGGGGCGCTCCTCGGCGGCGGTGAAGGCGCGGCCCCGCGCGAGGCGGACGCCGAGGGTCTCGAAATAATTCGAGGTGATGATGGCAGCGAAAGTGCGACGCGTCTCGGTGCCGGCCTGGTGGCCGACGATGGTCTGGTTGAAGCCCAGCACGCCGCGGAACAGGTCGCGGCGCTCGTTCAGCTCGCGCCAGAGCGGGTAGGAGAAGAGCCGGTAGTCGTCGGGCTGCTTTTTGTCCTGCGTGTAGACCCGCACGATGCGGTCGGGTTCGGCAAAGGGCCGCGGGCTGAAGGCGAGTCCGTAGATGACGGTGAACATGCCCGTGTTGAGCCCGATGCCGAGGGCGAGCACGCCGACGGCGGCGGCGGTGAAGCCGGGGGACTTGGCGAGGAGGCGGAGGGAGAAGCGGAGGGCGGCGAGCATGGGGGGAGCGCTGAATGACGAATGACGGAATTTGGGGGACAGAGGGGATCGTTCTCCTGCCCTTTCTCTCAATCTTTTGTCAGGGATTGGAGTTGGAGGGGAGTCGGACGGGGAGAACGAGAAGGATTGAGAGAAAGGGGGAAGAAATCATTCCGCCCGGGGCGCGATCATCCGCCTCCAGCCTGCGGGCTGCGGCGAGACGAGCGATGGCAGGCGCTGGTTGAGGGTCATGAATGGCTGCAGTCGTGATTCGCTTACTCCGCCCGCAAGGCGGTCATGGGATCGACTTGCGCCGCGCGGCGGGCAGGGAGCCAGGCCGCGAGCAGGGCGGCGGAGGTGAGCAGGCCGACGACGGCGGCAAACGTCAGCGGATCAAAGGCGCTGATGCCGAAAATCTTGTTTTCCATGGTGCGGGTGAGCGCGAGCGCGCCGGCCACGCCGAGGAGCACGCCGAGCAGGACGACGCGCATGGACTGGCCGATGACCAGGCCCAGGATCTGGGAGCGGCCGGCGCCGAGGGCGAGCCGCACGCCGATCTCCTTGGTGCGCTGCGTGACCGACCAGGAGACGACACCGTAGATGCCGACGCCCGAGAGCATGAGGGCGACGGCGGCAAACAGGCCGAGCAACGTCGTGTTGAAGCGGGTCGACTGCAGGGTGTCGCCGATGAGCATGTCCATCGTCACGATGCGCTCGACCGGCAGGTTGGCGTCGAGCGATTTGATCATGCCGCGCACGGCGGGCACGGCGTTGAGCGGTTCGGCGTGGGTGCGGATGAGCAGCGTCATGTTCCGGCGCATCTGGGGATAATCCCAGCCCTGGCGGGCGGGGATGTAGGCGGCGCGCGGCGCGTCGTTCTGCAGGCCGAACTGGCGCGCGCTCTGCACGACGCCGATGACGGTGGCCCATTGGAACTTGTCGAAACCCGCGGGCAGCATGCCGGGTTTGATCAGGTGCTCCGGCGCCCCGAGCATCACGCGCCGGCCGAGGGGATCGCCCGCCGGCAGGAACTTCTTCACTGCGGCCTCATTCAGGATGATCACGGGGGCCGAGCCGGCGCGGTCGGTGGCGTCGAAGACCCGGCCGCGCAACAGGCGCAGGCCCTGGGTCCGGAAATATTCCGGGCCGACGAGGGCGAACTGCACCCCTTCGAGCTGGTTGAGATCGGTGTAGGTCCGGCCTTCGACGGCAAGGGGCATGCCGTTGCCGCCGGCGAACGGCACATTGCTGCTCGCGGCGACGTCGGCCACGGCCGGGAGCTGGCGGAGGCGCTCCACGGCGTTTTCAAAGAAGGAAGTGGACTGCTCGCTGGCGGCGTAGCGGGATTCGGGGAGCTGGAGGGGAACCACGAGCAGGTTCTCGCGGTTGAAGCCGACATCCACGGCGTGGATGCGGGCCAGGCTGCGAATGAGCAGGCCGGCGCCCACCAGCAGGACAATGGAGAGACTCACCTCGGCGATGATCAGGCCGGCCCGCACGCGGCCGGTGCTCCGGCTGGCGGTGCCCCGCGCGCCTTCCTGCAGGCCGCCGCCGACGGCCGCACGGGAACTTTCCAGCGCCGGGAACAGGGCGAAGAGCAGCATGGTGCCGAGACTGAGTGTGGCGGTGAAAAGCAGCACGGGACCGTTGACGCCGATCTGCGCCTCGGCCGGCACGGCGTCCTGGGGCAGCAGCGCGAGCAGGCTGTCCAGACCCCAGATGGCGAGCAGCACGCCGGCGAAGCCGCCGAGGGCGGCGAGCGGCAGGGCCTCGGCCAAGGTCTGACGGATCAACTGCCAGCGGCTGGCGCCGAGGGCGGCCCGCACGGCGAATTCGCGGAGGCGCGCGCTGGTGCGGGCCAGCAGGAGGTTGGCCACATTGGCGCAGGCGATGAGCAGCACGGCCGCGACGGCCGCCAGCATCATCAGCAACGGATCGCGAAACGGTCCCGTGACCGACTCGTTCAAATAGCGCATGGTGACACCGACATCCTTGTTGGAGTCGGGAAACTGCAGCGCGAGCTGGCGGGCGGCGACTTCCAGCTCGGCGGCGACATCGTCCCGGGTCCTGCCGGGCGCCGCGCGGGTCACGACCCACGAGTCCATGCGCATGAGCCGGCTGCGCATGATGTCGGTATCGGCCTGCAAGCCGACCGGGGTCCACACGTCAGCCGCCCAGAATTTGAAATTCGCCGGCATGACGCCGATCACGGTGTAGGGTTTGCCGTCGAGCGTGATGGCCCGGCCGAGCAGCCCGGGGTCGCCGCCGAAGCGCTTCCGCCAGGTGGCGTGGCTCAAGACCACCACCGGAACGGCGGCGGGGTTGTCCTCGGCGTCGGTGAAGACGCGGCCGAGGATGGGCTGGATGCCGAGCAACGGCCAGACGGGGGCCGAGATGGCGCCGTTCCGGAGAACGGCGGGCTCGTTCACGCCGGTCAGCGCGGCCGAGCGGCCGCTGGCAAAGCCGAGTTGCTCGACGCTCCGGATGTTTTTGCGCCACTCCTGATAGTCGGGGTAGGCGACGGGCATCATGCTGCCCGGTTGATCGAGGCGGTTGGAGCCGACGAAGAGGATCTTGTTGCCGTCCTTGTAGGGGAAGGGATGCAGCAGCACGGCATAGACCACGCTGAATATCGCGGTGGTCGCGCCGATGCCGAGGGCCAGCACCAAGGTGACGGTCAGGGTGAAGGCCGGGACCTTGAGGAGCTGGCGAAAGGCGAGGCGGAGGTTTTGCATGGAGCGGGGAATGAGAGTGCGGGTGTCCGGGGCGTTCTCGTGATCTTTCTCTTTCGTGCGGGAGCGGGCTTGGTGGCGAGGCAGTGCGAGTGAGAAAGATTACGAGCAAGAGAATGATCTCATTCGGCGCGCAAGGCCGTCAGTGGGTTCACGCGCGTGGCCTTTCTCGCCGGGAACCAGCAGGCGAGCAGCGCGACGAGCCCGAGCACGGCGGGCGCGGAGACAAAGGTCACGGGATCGACCGGGCTGACCTGATAGAGCATCGAGGCGAGCACCTGGCCGAGGCCGAGGCCGAGGAGGAGGCCGAGCACGGAGCCGGTGACGATCATGGCCGCGCCCTCGCGCAGGATCATCCGCTGGACGAGGCGCGGGGCCGCGCCGAGCGCCATGCGGATGCCGATCTCGCGGGTGCGGCGGGCGACCGAGTAGGCCTTGACGCCGTAGAGGCCGACCGCGGCGAGCACGAGGGCCAGTCCGCCGAAGATGGAGAACAGGGTGGCGCCGATGCGCACGATCCAAAGCTCCAGGCTGGCGTCGAGGTGCTGGCGGAAGGTCTTGGTCGAGAGCAGGGGCACGCCGGGCGCGGCGATGCGGAGTTCGCGCCGCATGGTGTCGAGGGCCGCGCTGTCGGCCCCGGGGGAGCGGGCGGCAGTGCGGACGTGGAAGAACACGTTGCCCTGGTAGCCTTGCGCGAAGGGCACATAGACGGTGCCGTTCCTGTGATCCGAGAACAGATCCCAGCGGGTGTTCCGGACGATGCCGATCACCTCGATGGACTTGGGGTCGCCGGCCTGAGCGGCGACGCTTTCATTCACGCCGGATTTTTTGGCGCCGCCCTCGGCCGTCGGCGCATCACGCTCGGCAAACTGGATGTGCTGCCCGAGGGCGTCGCCATCGGGCCAGAGTTTTCCGGCCAGCGCCTCGTCGATGATCGCGACAGGCGGCGCGCCGGCCGAATCAGTCTCGGCGGGTTTGAAGGCGCGGCCGCGCAGGAGCGGCAGACCCATGGTGGCGAAGTAGTCCGCCCCGACGCTGTTCCAGCGTGCGCCGAACGCGAGGCCCTCGGCGGCGGTGGCGGGCTTGGCGTCCTTGGCCGGCTTGAGGCCGTCGCGCAGCACGGAGCGGTCGAGGCTGACCAGGCCGAACGGAACCACCGTGGCGATGCTGGCCGATTGCACGCCCGGCAGGGCCGCGAGGCGGTCGCCGGCGGTCCGGTAGAGCTGCATGGCGCGGGTCTGGTCGTAGCCGCCGAGGCTGGCGTCCAGTTCAAGAAGGACGGTGTCGTCCGCCTGGAAGCCGGTGTCGGCCCGGCCGGCGGCCACGGCGCCGCGGATGAACAGGCCGGCGGAGGTGAGCAGGGCGAGCGAGAGCGCGAGCTGGGCGACGACGAGCGGGTTGCGGGGCAGCCAGCGGCGGCGCGGTTGCACGGCATCCTCGCCGGCGTTGTCCTTGAGGGCGGTGAGCACGTCGGCGCGCGAGAGCTTGAGGGCCGGGGCGAGGGCGAAGAAAACGGCGGCGAGCGCGCAGAAACCGAAGGTCGCGGCAAAGAGCGCGGGGTTGGCCGCGCCCTGGAAGAAGATGCCGAGCGGCAGCAGGTGGCCGAGCGCGCCGACGAGGAAACCGGTGGACCAGGTGCCGAGGACAAACCCGGCCAGGCCGCCGAGCAGGGCGAGCACAAAGCCCTCGGTGAGCAACTGCCGCACGAGGCGGCCGCGGCCCCCGCCGAGCGCGAGGCGGATGGCGAACTCCTTGCGCCGGGCGGTGCCGCGGGCGAGGAGCATGTTGGCGAGATTCAGGCTGGCGATGAGGAGCACGATGCCGGCCATGCCGATCATGGTGCCGGCAAGCGCCGACAGCGATTTTTCCTCGGCGGGCGCGTTGCTGCTGCTGAGGCGCGGCAATGTGCGGGAAGTGAAAGTCTGCTCCTTCATCTCCTCCGGGTAGGTGCCGCGGAGCTGCGCCGCCAGGGTCTTGAGGCCGGCCTCGGCGGTCGCGCCGGTCTGGCCGGGCCTGAGCCGGCCGACGAGGAAGAGGTTGTAGGCGTCGGCCCGGTCGAGCGAGCGGTTGCTCTCGGTGGCGAAGTTGTTGTTGAGCGTGTCGTAGCAGCCGAGCGGGAAATAAAGCTCCGGGCCGAAGAGCATCATCGTGCCGCTGAAGCCCGCGGGGGCGATGCCGACCACGGTGTAGGGGCGCTCGTTGACCCGCAGGGTGCGGCCGACGAAATCGGCCGGGAATCCCAGCCGCTGCCAGTAGTTGTGGCTGGCGATCAGCACCGGCACGGCGGCGCCGGGCTTTTCCTCCTCGGCGGTGAAACCGCGGCCGCGGATCAGCGGGACTTGCAGCGTCGAGAAATAGTTGGAGCTGATGATCGCGCCGAAGGTCCGGCGGGCGGTCTCACCTTCGCCGACCCCGACCATCGTCAGGTTGTGCGCCAGGATGTCGGTGAACGCCGGGCTGTGCCGCCTCATCTCCTGATAGAGGGGATAGGAGAAAGTGCGGAATTTCTTCGGGTTCTTCTCGTCCTGCGTGTAGAGCTGGACAACCTGCTTCTCCGCCGGCCAGGGGCGCGGGCTGAAGACCAGCTCGTGCACCAGGCTGAAAATCGCGGTGTTCACCCCGATGCCGAGGGCGAGGACGATGATGGCGGTGAGCGTGAAGCCGGGGGTCTTGGCAAGCAAACGAAGGGCAAACTTCAGGTCGGAGAACATGGAGGGGTGTATGATTGCGAGTGGATGAACATCGCCTAGACGGCCGTCGCCACCCGCCTCCGCCGGGCTTCGGCGAGGCAAGAGGCTACGGCCCGGCGCGTCCAGTCCCGCGTGGCGGGACAGGCGCGGAGCCGGAAGGAGAATTTCAGGTCCTGCAGGAGGGTGTTCATGGTTGGCGGGCAGCCGGGAGCCGGTTGGGCTGGTCCAAGAACACGTCGAAGCGTGCGAAAGATGCAGGCTTTTTGCCGATCGGCGCTTCAAGTTTGTTTTTGCGAGAGGTCGCCGATCATCTTCTGCACGTCGGCGGGAATCGTCGCCCGGTGCTCCTGGCGCTCTTTCCCTTTCCGCCGGAAAAACAGCTCTTTCGAATCGACGCGGACCAATTGCCGAACGATTTCTTCCAGGTCGACCTGGGTGTCATCCGAGCTGGACCGGGATCGAACGGGCATCATATGGAGCCTGCCGTTCTCGATGTGCCAGCGGTATTCAGTCCACACGCCGGTGGGTTTCTTCAAGAGAAACTTCAACTTGAGCAACTCGATGGCAGTGCCATCGGCGCGATACGTCGTGTAGAGTGCGGCCGTCGCGACGCCGACGTTTTTCTCGTGGAGCCAGGTGCCGAGAATCGACTGCCGCCAAACCGCGTCCGGAGGCGGCGCCGCCGGGACTGCGTTCGTCGCCTGGAGAGAAACCGAAATGAGGGGAAACGCAATCAGGAGCAGGATTCGGGGCAGAGTGGATTTCATGGAAAGGGTCACTCGATCCGGAGCGCGGTCAGCGGGCTGACTTTGGCCGCGCGGCGGGCGGGGAGCCAGCAGGCGAGGAGCGCGGCGGCGGCGAGCACCACGGTGGCGCCGGCGAGCGCCAGCGGGTCGGCGGGGCTCACCCGATAGAGCATCGTGGCGAGCAGCCGGCCGGCGGCGAGGGAGAGGAGGAGGCCGGCGGCCATGGCGAAGAGCGCCTGCTGCGCGCCCTGCTTCATGATGAGGGAGAAGATGTCGCGCCGGTCCGCGCCGAGCGCGAGGCGGATGCCGATCTCACGGGTGCGGCAGGCGACGAGGTAAGCCATCGTGCCATGGACGCTGACCGCCGCCAGCACCAGGGCGAGGGCGCCGAGCAGCGCGAACACCCGCGCGATGCCGCGCGCGATCCACAGGTCGGCGCTGGCGTCGAGGTGCTGGCGAAAGGTCTGCACCTTGAAAACCTGCACGCCCGGCGCGACCGCGGACGCTTCGCGGCGCAGCGCCGCCGGCGTCGGCGCGCCGGACGGCGCGGGCCGCACGTGGAAATACACCTGGCTCTGGAAGCCCTGCGCGAAGGGCACGTAGATGGCGCTGCCGATGGCCGCATGGAACAGCGTGCCGCGCACCGCCGGCACGAGGCCGACGATTTCCAGGCTGGCCGGATCGGAGGGGCGGGCCGGCACGTCTTCCGTCTCCCCGAGCGGGGCGACCGCCTCGCTCTCGCCGGCGGCGGAGGCCTCGACGCTGAACCCGTCGGCCGCACGCGGCGCATCGCTGCGCGCGAAACTGATGCGCTGGCCGAGCGCGTTGCCCCCGGGCCAGAGCTGGCGGGCGAGCACTTCGTCGATGATCGCGACCGCCGGCGCGCCGGCGGCGTCGCACTCGATCGCGCTGAACGGACGGCCGCGCAGCACGGGCAGCCCCATCGTGGCGAAGTAACCGGCGCCGACGCTGTTCCAGCGGGCGTTGTAGGCGAGCCCCTCGGCGGCGGAGGCGGGGCGGGTTTTGGCGGCCGGGCGGACGCCGAAGCGCCGCACCGGACGGCTGATGTTCAGCGTGCCGAGCGGCAGCGTGGTCGCGAGACTCGCCGCGCGCACCCCGGGCAGGGCGCCGAGCCGCTCGCCGATCAACCGGTAGGCCTGAAGGCTGGCTTGCGGCGAATGGCCGCCGAGCGCGGCGTTGGCCTCGATGACGATGGTGTCGTCGCCGCCCTGAAAACCCAGGTCGAGCGTCGCCGCGCGATAGGCGCTGTGGACGAACATCCCGGCGACCGCGAGGAGCACGAGCGACAGGGCCAGCTGGGCCACGAGGAGCGGATGGCGCGGCCACAGCGGACTGCGGCGGACGGCGCGCGGCCCGCCCGGCTGTTGCTTGAGCTCCTCGTGGGGATTGGCGCGCGCGAGCCGCAGGGCCGGCCCGAGCGCGGCGAACAGCGTCGCCAGCAGGCAAAAGCCGAGCGTGGCGGCGAACACCGCGCCGTCGAGGCCGCCGTGGAAGAACAGCGGCACCGGCAGGATCGCCGCAACCGCGCCCGCGAGCAGCCGGGTGGACCAGAGCGCCAGCACCAGGCCGAGGAGCCCGCCCGCGAGCGCCAGCACCAGGCCCTCGGCCAGCACCTGCCGCACCAGGCGCGCGCGACCGGCGCCGAGCGCGAGCCGCACGGCGAACTCGCGGCGGCGGGTGGCGCCGCGCGCCAGCAGCATCCCCGCGAGGTTCAGCCCGGCCACGAGCAGCACGGCCCCGCCGGTCGCCAGCAGGATGACGCCGACGAAACCCAGTTCCCCCTCGGCGGCGGGCGTGCTGCTGCTGCTCAGGCGGGGCAACGCGCCGGCGAGGAAAGTCTGGTCCCGCAGGGCGGGCGGCTGCCGCTCCGCGAGCCGCGCCGCGAGGGCCGCCAGCGCGGGCGCCGCGCTGGCGGCCGAAAAGCCGGGCTTGAGCCGCCCGACGACGAAGAGCCGGCAAGCCTCGGGATGATCGAGCGTGCGGTGCGACTCGTCCTGGAAGTCGTTCGCGATCGCGTCGAACACGCCGAGGGGAAAATAGAACTCGGGGCCGAGCAGCATCATGGTGCCGCTGAAGCCCTCGGGGGCGATGCCGACCACGGTGAAGGCGCGCCCGTTGATGCGCAGCGTCCGCCCGACGAGGCCGGGATCGGCGCCGGTCCGCTGCCAGAAGACGTGGCTGACGATGACGACCGGGAGATTGGCGCCGGGGCGTTCCTCCTCCGGCAGGAACGCCCGGCCGCGGGCCAGGGCGACGCCGAGGGTGGAGAAATAACTGGAGCTGACGACCGCCGCAAACGCCCGGCGCGCCTGCGCGCCCTGCCCCACGCCGACCATGGTGACGTTGTGCGCGAGCAGGCCGGCGAACACCGTGTTGTGCTCGCGGAGATCGCAGTAGGTCCGGTAGGAAAAATTCCGGAAGCTGAGCGGGTTCTTTTTGTCCTGCGAGAAGACCTGCACGACCTGGCCGGGGTCCGGATAGGGGCGCGGGCTGAAGACCAGTTCGCGCACGACACTGAACAGGGCCGCGTTGATCCCGATGCCGAGGGCGAACACGGCGACGGCCGCGGCGGTGAAGCCGGGCGACTTCGCGAGGAGCCGGAGGGCGAGGCGGAGGTCGGTGCGCAAGGGGGGAAAGCGAGGGTGAGGGTCGTTCTTCTTCTCTCACTCTTTCCCGCAATCGGGGTTCTTCATGGCGCGGCAGAGAAAACGAGAAGGATTACGAGCAAGAGAAAGGTCTCACTCGCTGCGCAAAGCGGTCATCGGGTCGACGCGGGAGGTGCGGCGCGCGGGCAGCCAGAGGGCGAGCAGGCCGACGAGCGCGATCAGGGCCGCGACGGTCAGATAGATGCCGGGATGGTTGGCCAGGCTGCCGCCGAAGACCTGCTCCAACGGACGGGTGAGGAAGTAGCCGAAGCCCAGTCCGAACAGGAGGCCGAAGCCGATCTGACGGGCGCCCTGCCGCAGCACGAGCCGGAGCAATTGGGCGAAGGTGGAACCGAGCGCGAGGCGGATGCCGAATTCCCGCGTGCGACGGCTGATGGCCTGGGAGGTGACGCCATAGACGCCGACCGCGCCGAGGAACAGCGTGATGGTGGCGAAGACCACCGCCATGATGCCGATGATGCTGAAGCCCCGCAGGGCCTGCGCCATCTGGCTGGTGAGGCTGCCCACGGCGAAGATCGGCTGGTTGGGGTCGATGCCCGCGATGGCCTTGCGCACGGGATCGACCATCGTCAGCGGATCGCCTTTGGTGCGGATGAAGAGGTCGAGCCAGCCCCAGCCCATCTGGTCCTGCGAGAGATAGAAACCGGCCTCGTTCTTCCCGGGCTCGGCGAAGATGCCCTGCATCTGGAGATCGGGCACCACGCCCACGACCGTGATCCAGTGGTCCTGCGTCTGGCTGGTGCGGAAACGCCGCCCGAGCGGGTCGGCGCCGGGCCAGAATTTCCTCGCGAACGACTCGTTGACGAGGGCGGTGCGCGGCGCCCCGGCCGCCTGCTCCCGGGAGTCGAAGAGGCGGCCCGCGCTCGGTTTCGCGGAGACGAGGCGGAAGTAATCGTGCGAAACGACCTCAAGCCACGTGGTCGGCCGGGCGTTGTCGTGGTTGTAGACCACGCCCTCGGGCCCCACCTGGGTCGGGACGCCCGTGGCGATGAGGTTGCGGCTGGTGACGGCGACGGCGTCCACGCCGGGCTCGGCTTGCAGGCGGTCGAGCAGGCGTTGGTAGAAGCGGGCGCGCGCTTCGGGCGTGGGCTGGGAGCCTTCCTGCACCTCGATGCGGCCGGTCAGCAGCTTGTCGGGATCGTAGCGGAGATTGGCCTGGCGGGTGAGATAGACCGTGTAGCTGAGCACGCCGGCCGCCACGAGCAGCATGGTGGAAAAGGTGATCTGGGCGGAGACGAGCCAGCGGGCGAGGCGGCCCAGGCCCATGCCGGCGGCGGCGCGGGAGTCGTCCTTGAGGGCGGTGTTGACGTCGATGCGCGAAGCCTGCCAGCCGGGCACGATGCCGGCGAGCAGTCCGGCGAGCAAGGTGCTGAGCATGGCGATGCCGAGCACGCGGTGATCGAGGCGGAATTCCATCCAGCTCGGGACGGCCTGGGTGGTGACAAGATAATGCTGGAGGAAATCGATGCCATAGCCCGCGACCAGCAGGCCGCCGGCACAGCCAAGCAGCGCGAGCAGGAGCGACTCCAGCAGCAATTGCCGCAGCAGGCGGGCGCGGCTGGCGCCGACGGCGGCGCGCACGGCGAGCTCGCGGGTGCGCTGCGAGGCGCGGCCGAGGAGCATGCTGGCGACGTTGACGCAGGCGAGCGCCAGGATGAGCACCGTCATCGCCAGCATGAGATAGAGGAGGGGCTGGGCGCCGCCGCCGGAGTAGGCGACGCCGAGCTTCTGAAGATTCATCCGCTCGTAGCCCTGGTTGGTTTCGGGCCACGCTTTGGCGAAGCCGGCGGCCAGTGCGTCCAGCCCGGCCTTCGCCTGCACCGCGGTGACGCCGGGTTTCAGCCGGCCGAAGAGCTCCACCCGGTCGACCAGGCGCTCGCGCGGATCGCCGGGGTTGAGCTGGAGATTGATCCAGAGGTTCTCGTAGCCGGGAAAGGTGAACTTGGGGGGCATGACGCCGATCACGGTGGCCGGTGTGCCGTTGACATTGACGGCGCGGCCCAGCGCGGCGGGCGAGGCGCCGAACTGATCCTGCCAGAGCGCGTGCGAGAGCACGACGGCCAGCGGCTGCCCCGGGCGGTTCTCCTCCGGGGTGAACCAGCGCCCGAGCATCGGGGGCACGCGCAGGACCTCGATCAGACTGGCGGTGACGTAAGCGCCGCTGTGGCGCGAGGGCAGCAGGCCGGCGCCGCTGAGATTCACCCCGCTCCATTGGGTGGCCGCGACGGTCTGCAAGGTCGTCTGTCGCTCGCGCAAAGCCACATAGTCACGGTGGGCGAGCACCTGCCATTGGTTCTGGTCGCTGCTCTTGGGATCCTGATAGGCGAGGTGATACAGATCATCGATATCAGGCACCGGCAAGCCGCGCAGGAGCACGGCGTCGATGAGGCTGAACTGGGTGGCGACCAGGCCGATGCCGAGGGCGAGGGAAAGCGCCGCAGTCAAGGTGAAGGCCGGGCGCGCAATGAGCTGGCGGAGAGCGAAGCTGATGTCCTGGAGCATGGGGATGGCGGGTTATTCGCTGCGCAGGACGATGAGCGGAACGCCGCGGGTGGGATGCCGGTCAAAACCGGAAGGCCTAGCGCGCGGCGGGAGCGCCGGCCTGCTCCTCGATGACGCGGCCGTCGAACACGTGGATGGTGCGCTCGGCGTGGCGCGCGAAACGCGTGTCGTGCGTGACCATGACGATGGTGGAGCCGGAGCGGTGGAGCGAGTGGAGCAGCTCCATCACGGCATCACCGTTCTTCGAGTCGAGGTTGCCGGTGGGCTCGTCGGCCAGGAGCACGGCCGGGGAGCCGGCGAGGGCGCGGGCGACCGCGACGCGCTGCTGCTGGCCGCCGGAGAGCTGGGAGGGAAGGTGCTTGGCGCGGTGGCCCATGCCGACCTTCTCGAGGGCCTCGGTCACGCGGGTCTTGCGCTCGGACGCGGGCATGCCGCGGTAAGTGAGGGGCAGCTCGACGTTCTCATAGACCGTGAGGTCGCCGATGAGGTTGAAGGACTGGAAAATGAAACCGATCTCCCGGTTGCGGATGCGGGCGCGCTCGGGGAGCGTAAGACCCTGCACCGGACGGCCGTTGAGCACGTAGGTGCCGTCGGTCGGCGTGTCGAGCAGGCCGAGGATGGAAAGCAGGGTGGACTTGCCGCAACCGGACGGGCCGGCGATGGAGACATACTCGCCCTTGCGGATATCCATATGGATGCCGGAGAGGGCGTGCGTCTCCACCTCGTCAGTCAGGAAGACCTTGGTCACGGCGTCGAGGTTGATGAGGGAGGGATTATCGGTGGTCATGTGGGTGGGGAGGACAGGGTTGATGTCTATTAACACACGCCAAGGCGTGATGGTTACGGAAATATTATTGCTTATGAGTTATGTCCTGAAATTCGGAGAACAGCGCGGGTGATGTGTTAGGTGGGGATTTATTTAACCACGGATCAAACGGATAGAGACGGATGGTTGGGATTGGTATCCGTATATATCGGTGTAATCTGTGGTTAAACAGGCTGGCGTTTACTCAGCGTGTTTGTCGGTGGCGACCAGGGCGGTCAAGAGGGCGAGGATGAGGACGGGCAGGAGCAAACATGTCGTGGTGTGAAATCGAAAGTCGAGAATCCAAAATCGAAAATCAATTGAGGCGGATGCGGTCGTTGGAATCCCATTGCGACATGTCGGAAAGGATGACTTTGTCGCCGGGCTGGAGGCCGCTGAGGATCTCGATGGTGTTGACGGAGCTGCGGCCGAGCTGCACCTGGATGCGCACGGCGTCGTTGCTGCCCTCGGTGAGCCGGAAGATGCCGACCGTGCTCTTCTCCTGGCCGAAGGCCGGCCGGCCGACGAAAACGACGTCATTGAGGCGCTCCAGCTCGATGGTGCCATCCACCGAGAGGTCGGGACGGGCGCCCCGGGGCAGCTCGTTGACGATGGTGACATCAACCAGGACGGTGCCATTCTGCACGGCGGGGTCGATGCGGGCCACGCGGCCCTCGACGACGCCGTTGCGGGTGTCGATCTGGGCGATCTGACCGAAGGCAATGTCGCGGGCCTGGGTCTCCGCGATGCGGATCTCGGCCTTGAGCTTGGAGGGGTCGGCCACGCGGGCGATGTTGGTGCCCGGCTGGACCTGGGCGCCGACCTCGACCGGGAGGGCGGAGAGCACGCCGGCCATGGAGGCGCGGACCTTCAGGGCGTCAAGTTCTTCATGCCGGAGCCTGGCGACGGAGCGGAGACGCTCGACCTCGGCCTCCTGCACGGCGAGCTGGGGCTTGATGGATTCTTGGGCGAAGGCGTAGCGCTTTTGCTCGATCGTGTTGCTGGTGGCGCCGTCGGCGGCGGTGGCCTGGGCCAGCTTGAGGTCGAGCTCCGACACAAGACCGTCGCGGAAAAGCTCCTGCTGCACGTCGGCGCGGAGCTTGGTGGTTTCGTAGTTGGATTTGGCCCGCGCGGCGGCGGCCTCGGCCTGGAGCAACTGGCTTTCGAGCTGCACGCGAAGGTTCGTGAGCTGGGCCTCGGCGGCACGGAGCTGGGACTCGGCGTTGGCGGCGTTGGAGACGACGTCGGGGTTGCTGAGCTCGAGGATCAGGCTGCCGGGCTCCACGACCGCGCCGGGGCGGAGGATGATCTTGTCCACGCGGCCCTGGGTGCGGGCGGCGATCCAGCGGATCTCCTCGGGCACCAGCGTGCCGAGGCCGCGGACCTGGCGGACCATCGGACCGCGTTTCACGGTGTCGATCCACACCAGGTTGCGCTCGACGGTGGGGGCGGCGGGCTTGAGGCGGGACAGCGCGACCGTGATGCCAATGAGAACGACGACCGTGACGGAGGCGTAGATGATGCGTTTGCGGCGTTTTTCCTTGGCGGCGTTGGGGCGGGCAATGTCCATGCAGTGGTTGGTTGCCGCATCCATTTGCAACCCTCATGCCAAGCGCAGGGATAGCTTCAAGCTGTTGGCTGCAAGCCATAAGCCTCGATGGGCAACCGCGGCGATTTTCTGATTCAGAGCGAAGCCGGGATGTGGTTGTCCCGAAATCGGGATATCCCTGGCTCAGGCCGGAATGCGTAGCCGGGCGATGCATCCCGCCGCGTCGTCGCGATTTTGCAGGCTGAGCGAGCCGCCGTGATTCTCCGCGATCTGGCGGCAGAGCACGAGTCCGATGCCGGAGCCCGAGGGCTTCGTGGTGAAAAAGGGCACGAACAGATTCTGGGGATTGGCGATGCCGGGACCGTCGTCCTCCACAAAAATTTCCACCTGTCCCGGCATTTTGCGCCAGCCGACGCGGACACAGCAGGTCGGTTCCCCCGGCTGGCCGGACTCGGGCGCCGCCTCGACGGCATTCTTGATGAGGTTGATCAGGACCTGCTCGATCTGCGCGGCGTCCAGCGAGACAATGAGGTCGGGACCTTCGAGCAGTTGCACGGTGGAGCGTCCCTCGAGCGACACGATGCGGCGGAGCAGCGGGGCGAGTTCGCAGGGCTGCTTGCTCGGGGCGGGCAGCTTGGCGAGGCGCGCGTAGGACTGCATGAACTTGTTCAGGCCCTCGGCGCGGGACTCGATGATCTCCAGGCCGCCGAGCATGTCGGTCTCCCAGTCGTCGGCGCGGACCGGGCGCTTGAGCATGGTGGTGAGCGAGCCCGCGATGGACTTGATGGGGGCGAGGGAGTTGTTCAGCTCGTGGCCGATGACGCGCACGAGGCGCTGCCAGGCCTTCAGCTCCTCCTCGCGGAGCGGCTGGCTGAGGTCGGCGATTACGACCAGCTGGTGCGGGAGCCCGCCCTCGCGGAACTTCGTGCGGCGCATCCCCCAACGGCCGGTGCCGCCGGCGAAGGTGCGGCTGAGCACGCGGGTGTCCTCGCCCACGAGACAGTCGGCGAGGTCAAGATCGGCGGCCTGGCGGCCGAGGATGCGTTCGGCGGGCTGGGCGATCAGCTCCTGCCCGGCGCGGTTGACGAGGCGCAGCGTCTCGTCGCCGTCGAAGGCGAAGATGGCGACGTCGATCTCCTCCATCACGGTGCGGAGGAGGGCGGTGGCTTCGAGGGCGCCGATGCGCTGTTCCTGCAGGACACCGCCGAGCAGGTTGATCTCGGCCAGCACGTCGCCGAGGGGCTCGTCGCGGTTGGCCCCGCGGGCGCGGGTGGAGAAATCGCCCTCGCGCAACGCCGTGAGCAGGTTGGCCATGGTCTGGAGCGGGCGCACGACCTGCTCGCGCAGGGCGAGGGCGAAACCCAGCCAGCACAGGACGACGAACAGCACGAGCGTCCACTGCTCCTTGGGCTGGTAGTCGTTCGACCAGAGCATCCAGATGGTGCTCACCACCGCGGGCAGACCGCCCAGCAGGGCGTAGTAAAACACGCGCTGCTCGTGGGCGGTCCGGCGTTGTTTGGGCGCGGCCATCAGTTCCGGAAGGTTTTAACCGCGGATTTCACGGAGATACACAGATGGGGAGTTAACCGCCAATTGGCGCTAATTTTCGCCAATGGTGAACCTCAAAGTCTTGGTTCAGGCATTTTGCTTAGCGTCAATTGGCGTGGATTGGCGGTTAAAGACCGTAGCGCTCGAGCCGGCGGTAGAACGCGCTGCGGCTGAGGCCGAGTTCCTCGGCGGCCTTGCGGGCGTTGCCGTCGCAGCGGGCGAGGGTCTTCTTGATCAGATAGGCTTCGACCTCCTCCAGGCTCATGTCGTCGAGGCGCGGGGCGGACTGGGCGGCGTTCAGCCCGAGGTCTCCGGCGCGGACGACCTTGCCCTGCGTCATCAGCACGCCGCGCTCGACGGAGTGGTCGAGCTCGCGGACATTGCCGGGCCAGGAATAATCGCGCATCGCCTCGATGGCGGCCTCGTCGAAGCCGGTGATCTGCTTGTTGTAGCGGGCGACGTGCGCCTTCAGGAAGTGCTGGGCGAGCAGCGGGATGTCCTCGCGGCGCTCGCGGAGCGGGGGCAGGTGCAGGTGGATGGTGTTGAGGCGGAAGAGGAGATCCTGGCGGAATTTGCCAGCGGCGACCTGGGCGTTGAGGTCGGAGTTGGTGGCGGAGATGAGGCGGACATTGGTGCGGCTGGTGCGGGAGGAGCCGACGCGCTCGAACTCGCCGGTCTCGAGGGTGCGCAGGATCTTGGCCTGCTGGCTCATCGGGATGTTGCCGATCTCGTCCATGAACAACGAGCCGCCGTCGGCCAGCTCGAAGCGGCCGGCGCGGTCGGTCTTGGCGTCGGTGAACGCGCCGCGCACGTGGCCGAACAGCTCGCTCTCAAACCCGCCCTCGGGCAGGCCGCCCATGTTGACGGCGATGAAGCCCTTGGCGGCGCGCACCGACACGGCGTGCAGCGCCTGCGCGACCACGCCCTTGCCGGTGCCGTTTTCGCCGGTGATGAGGACGTTGGCGTCGGACGGGCCGACGCGCGAAATGATCTCCAGCACCGGGCGCATGGCGGCCGACTGGGCGATGAGGTTCGGGCCGCCCTTGCCGCGCAGGATCTGGTTCTCCTGCTCCAGGCGGCGATAGGCGCGCACGGCGCCGGCCAGTTCGATCTGGTTGCGCACGATGGCGAGCAGCCGCGGGTTCTCCCACGGCTTGGTGAGAAAATCCTTGGCGCCGCGGCGCATGGCCTCGACGGCGATCTCGACGCTGGCCCAGGCCGTCATGACGACGACGGGCAGGGTGGGGTCGGCGGCCTGCAGCTTGGCGAGCAGATCCAGGCCTTCCTGCCCGGAAGTGGTGTCGCGGGCGTAGTTGAGGTCGATGAGCGCGAGCGAAAAATCGCGGGCCTCGATGGCCTTCATGACCGCCGCGGGCGACTTGACCGTCTCAATCTGGTAGCCCTCCGCCTTCAAAAGGAGGCGCAGGGCCTCGAGCACGTCGGGCTGGTCGTCCGCCACCAGGATGCGGTGGGGTGCGGGGTCGTTGGCTGCCATCGGAGGAAGTGACAAGTGACAGGTGACGGGTGTCAAGAGGGCAACTGAAACTGCAGCGGCGCTCCAAGAGCGTCGCTACAGGAACAGCCCGCTCAGGCGGCGACGCGCTCCACGCAGGCGGACACCCGCACGACGCGCCGCGGGGCCGGCCGCAGAACGGCGGCGGGCAGGCGCAGCGGCTTCACGCGGCGGGAATAATCAGCGAGGGCCAGGTGCACGAGGCCGAGCGTGGTCGCCGCGGCGAGGAAGGTGTCGAGCGGGAAGCGGGCGGCAAACTCGGTGTTGCTGAGGCCGAAGGCGGCGAGACCGGCGGTGCCGGCGACAAGCGCGAGAGTGAGAAGCGTGGATTTCTTGTTCATGGTCAAAGCCGGGTTGATGACCGCCACTTTGCTCGCGCCGTGCCAACTTCCGGCCGGGGGCGTTAACTGGACGCCGCACAGGCAGATAAAAAACCGTCGCCCATGGCCTGAGTTTTTCGGTCAGCGCCGATCCAGCCACTCGCGGGAGCCATGATTCCCGCGAATGGGACGCAATGGGATTTTCGATTTTGGAATCTCGATTTTGGATTTGGGAGAAAGAATGTGCGTCCGCAGGCCACGCGCGGAGTTGGTCTCTCCGTTTCGCCAAGAATGGGAGAATCGCTCCCCGAGAATATTAAGCGCCCGCAAACAATCAAAAATCGAGAATCCAAAACCGAAAATCACCTACTCGTAGCGCAGCGCCTCGATCGGATCGAGCCGGGCCGCCTTGCGCGCGGGATAAAAGCCGAAGAACACCCCGATGGCCGCGCTGAACGCCACCGCGCCGAAAATCGCGGCGGGGGAGACGAGGACCGGCCAGTTGTTCAGCTTGGAGACAAGCTGCGACGCGCCCACGCCCAGCAGCACGCCGAGCGCTCCGCCCATGACGCTGAGGATGATGGCCTCGACGAGGAATTGCGTGAGCACGTCGCGGCCATGGGCGCCGACGGCGAGGCGGATGCCGATCTCGCGGGTGCGCTCGGTGACGGACACGAGCATGATGTTCATGATGCCGATGCCGCCGACGATCAGCGACACGCCGGCAATGGCGCCGAGCAGCACGGTCATGGTCTTGGTCGTGGCGGTGGCGGCCTCGGCCAACTCCTGCTGGTTGCGCACGGTGAAGTCGGGCTCGCGGCCATTGCGCCGCTGCTGGAGCAGGTCGGTCACGTCCTGCTGGACGCGCGCCATCTGCCCGGGGGTCTGGGCCTGGATGAGGATGGAGTTGAGGTTGGGGCGCCGCGCGATGCGCCTGATGTGACTGGTATATGGAATGATGACGGTGTCATCCTGGTCCTGGCCGAAAAAGTTGAAGCCCTTGCCGACGAGCACCCCCGTGATCTTGAAGGGAATATTCCTGATGCGGAGGCTCTGGCCGATGGGGTCGGCGTCGGGAAACAGCTGCATCGCGACGGTCTTGCCGATGACGCAGACCTTGGCCGCGCTGCGCACGTCCAGCTCGGTGAACATGTCGCCTTCGCTCAGGCCCCAGAGCCGGATGTCGAGGTAGCTGACATCCTCCCCGCGGATGGAGGTGTTCCAATTCAGGCCGTTGGCGAGCACCTGGGCCCGGTCGTGCATCTCGGGGCTGAGGGCCGCGATCCCGGCGACCTCGCGCCGGATGGCCTGCGCGTCCTCGACGGTGAGCGAGCTGGCGCTGCCAAAACCGCCGCGCACGCCGCCGGTGGTGAAATTGCCCGGGAAAACGGAGATGATGTTCTGGCCGAGGCTGGCGATGGAGGCCTCGACCTGGGACTTGGCGCCGTTGCCGATGCTGACCATGGCGATGACCGCGGCCACGCCGATGATGATGCCGAGCGCGGTCAGCACGGAGCGCAGGGCGTTGCGGCGCAGCGCGCGGAGGGCGACCTTGATGACGTTGAGAAAGCGCATCGGAGTGAAAGGGCTGAAGGACTGAATGGCTGAAGGATTGAAAGTCGGAGGTTGGGGATAGAGCGAAGCGGCAGTTCAGCTTTTCAGTCCTTCGGTCATTCAGCCTTTGCCCCTTCAGGCGGTGAGCATGGCCTTGGCCTCGGCGGCGAGGATCCGCTGCAACTCGGCGGGGGCGCGCAGGCGATCGCCGACCGGGACGTCGCTGACGAGGCGGCCGTCGCGCATGACGAGGTTGCGCTGGCAATAGCGGGCGATGTCCAGCTCGTGCGTGATCATCACGATGGTGATGCCGGCGTCGTTGAGCTTCTGGAACACGCCCATGATCTCCACCGCGGTCTTCGAGTCGAGGTTGCCGGTCGGCTCGTCGGCGAGGAGGATCTGCGGCTCGTTGATGAGCGCGCGCGCGATCGCCACGCGCTGCTGCTGTCCGCCGGAAAGCTGGCTGGGGAAGTGATCGGCGCGGTCGGTCAGGCCGACGATGTCGAGGCTGCGCAGGGCCCGCCCGCGGATCTCCCGCGAGGCAAACCGGCGGCGGCCGTAGAGCATGGGCAGCTCGACGTTTTCGCGGGCCGTGGTGCGGGCCAGGAGATTGAAGCCTTGGAAAACAAAACCCAGCTGCTGATTCCGCAGGTCGGCCAGCTGGTTGCGGTCGAGGCCGGAGACATCGGCGCCACTGAGGAGATAGCGGCCCTTGGTCGGGCGGTCGAGGCAGCCGAGGAGGTTCATCAGGGTCGATTTGCCGGAGCCGCTGGCGCCCATGATCGCGACGAATTCTCCGGCGCCGATTTCCAGCGAGACCCCGCGCACGGCATGCACGGGGACCTCGCCGGAGCCGTAGACCTTGTGGATATCCTCCAGCTGGACGATGGCGGGCATGACTGGCCTAGAAACGCCGACCGCCACTGAACGGGTTGCTGGCCGGCCGGCCGGCAGCGGGGGCGTCGGCCCCGGGCGTCGCGACCCCGGTGACAACCAGGTCGCCCTCGGCCAGCCCGTCGACCACCTCGGAGGTGATGCCGTCGGTGATGCCGATCTTGAGCGAGACGGCTTCCGGGACGGCGGCCTTGTTGCCGCCAGGGAGGCGATACACCGTGCGCGAGGCTGCCACGGCTTCGCCCGGAGCCGGCGCGGCGGGCGCGAGACCTCGCTCGGCGAGCAGCTTGCGGAACTGCTCGCGCTGCTCGGGTGTGGCGTCGCGGAAACTCGTGAGGCCAACCTCGGCCATCACGGCGCGCATTTTCTCGCGCTGCTCCGGGGAGGCATCACCGCCAAACATGCCGCCTCCGCGGCGGCTGCCGCCTTCGCCGGGTCCACCGTCCTCGCGCGGGCGGCGCTCGGGCCGGGCTTCGGGTCCGGCGGCGGAAGTTGCCGGTGCGACCGTGGCGATGGTGGGCGCAGGGGGCTTCGCCCCGGACACATCCGGCAGGCGGACACGCAGCGCGGAATTCGGGATGCGCAGGGCCTCGTCGCGGCTGGCGACGACGATGGAGACGTTGGCGGTCATGCCGGGACGCAGTTTAAGGTCCTTGTTGTCCACGCTGATGATGGTCTCGTAGCTGACGACATTCTGCGCGGTCTTGGGGGCGTTGCGGACCTGGGTGACCTGGCCGGCAAACGCGCGGTTGGGGAAGGCGTCGACGGTGAAGGTGACGCGCTGGCCGGACTCGACCGCGCCGATGTCGGCCTCGGCGACGGCGGCCGTGATGCGCATGTTGGCGAGGTCGTTGGCGATGGTGAACAATGTCGGAGCGTTGAGGCTGGCGGCGACGGTCTTGCCCTCCTCGGTCTGCTTCGAGATCACCATGCCGTCGATGGGCGAGCGGATGGTGCAGCGGGCGAGATCGACGCGGGCGTTTTCCACGGCGGCCTCCCGGGTGAGCAACGCCGCATTGGACTGGGCAAGCTGCGCGTCGGCCTGATCGAGGTCCTGCCGGGTGACGAGGGACTTGGCGAACAGCTCGCGGGTGCGCTCCGTGTTGAGCTGCTGGAGGCGGTTGCTGGCCTTGGCAGACGCGAGGTCGGCCTCGGCCTGCCGGAGCCTCTGATTATAGGTGGCCGGGTCGATCTCGGCGATGACCTGGTCCTTTTTGACCAGGGTGTTGAAATCGGCGTGGAGCCTGACGATGAGGCCGGAAATCTGGCTGCCGACATCCACCGAGAGCACGGCGTCAAGCTGCCCGGTGGCGGTGACCACCTGGCGGATGCTGCCGCGGGAGATGACCGCGGTGGTGTAGGTGGCCGGTTGTTCGGCCTGGCGGGCATGCCAGAAGTAATAGCAAGCGGCGCCACCCAGGAGGACGGCGGCGGTGGCGGAAATTTGCAGCAGACGGGATTTGGCCATGGAGTTGTGAAGGCTAGCGATAAAGCCAGGCGGGACACAGGCAAGCAGGCAAAGCACCGGCCGATCTATGTCGCCGTCGCTGAGACGCCGGGGCGCAAGGCGGGTTACGTCGCGTCGAAATCGGGTTGCGTGCCGTCCGGCGGGCCGGTTCGCTGCTGCAACCCCCAACCCCAACATCCCGTCTCCATGAAATCGCTCCGCCTGCTGCTTCTGCTGCTTTGCGCCAGTCCGGCCCTGTTGGCCCAGGATGAACCCAAGGAAAAGGGCACCGACAGGAAATCACCGCCTGCGGCGGCGACAGACAAGGACAAGGAGAAGGATCCGGTTCTCTCCGTCACCGAGCACGAGATCACGGTGGGCGGCAAACCCATCAAGTATCAGGCGACCGCCGGCTACCTCGTGCTCAAGAGCGAAAAAGGCGAGCCGCGCGCCAACATCTTTTTCGTCGCCTACACCAAGCTCGGCGCATCAGACGCCGCGAAGCGCCCGTTGACCTTCTCCTTCAACGGCGGACCCGGCTCCTCCTCCGTCTGGCTCCACCTCGGCGCGCTCGGGCCGAAGCGCGTCGTCATGACCGACAAGGGCGAGTCGCTGCCGCCGCCCTACAAGTGGGTGGACAACGAATGGTCCTGGCTCGACCAGACCGACCTGGTGTTCATCGACCCGGTCTCGACCGGCTACAGCCGCGCGGCGAAGGACGCCGACCCGAAGCAATTTCACGGCTTCACCGGCGACATCGAGTCGGTCGGCGAGTTCATCCGCCTGTGGACCACGCGCAACCAGCGCTGGGCCTCGCCGAAATTCCTCGTGGGCGAAAGCTACGGCACCACCCGCGCCGCCGGCCTCTCCGACTACCTCCAGCAGAAACACGACCTCTACCTCAACGGCATCATGCTCGTCTCCTCGATCATGAATTTCCAGACGGCGCGCTTCGCCCCGGGCAACGACCTGCCTTACCAGCTTTTCCTGCCGACCTACACCGCCGCCGCCTGGTATCACGGCAAGCTCAAGGGCGACCTCGCCAAGGACCTGCCGAAAACCCTGGCCCGCGCCGAGCAGTTCGTGCTGAAGGACTACTCGCTCGCCCTCATGCAGGGCGACGCCCTGCCTGCCGCCGAGCGCAGCCGCATCGCCAAGGAGCTGGTCGCCCTCACCGGGCTCACCGAGGAATATGTGCTCAGGCAAAACCTGCGGATCAACATCTTCGGCTTCGTCACCGAGCTGATGAAGGCTGAGAACCGCAACATCGGCCGGCTCGACAGCCGGATCGTCGGCATCGCCGACAACGGCGGCGGGGGTGGACGCGGCGGCGACGGCGGCTTCTTCGACCCCAGCATGGAGGCGATCCTCGGCGGCTACACCGCCGCGATGAACGACTACGCCCGCCGCGAGCTGAAATACGAGAACGACCTTTCCTACGAAATCCTCACCGGCCGCGTGCAGCCCTGGAGCTACGCCAACGTCGAGAACGAATACCTCAACGTCGCCGAGACGCTGAAGCGCGCGATGACCAAAAACCCATTCCTCAAGGTCTGGGTGGCGAACGGCTACTACGACCTCGCCACGCCGTATTTCGCCACCGACTACACCGTGAAGCACATGGGGCTGGACCCGGCGGTGCGCGGCAACCTCACCATGAGCCACTACGAGGCCGGCCACATGATGTATATCCACATGGACTCGCTGAAGAAACTGAAGGCCGACTACGGCGCCTACATGGACGCCACGCTGAAAGGCGCGGGTGTGAAGTAAGGGGAGATTGGGCTGATTTCCAGAGGGACTGATGGTCCCGCCTCCATTTTCGGTTGTTCATTCGCAATGGGTCCGATACCCCGAAGCAGGCTTCGGCTTGGTTGGGCGAACGGGATTGGGTGTGGATTGCATGGGGTTCGAATGGGCTTGGAGAGGTCTTGTCAAATGCCCCGGAGCAGCGGTGTCAGTGAGCAAGGGTGAAGTTTGGGTCGAGGATGAGGCGGTTCATCAGGCAGACCAGCTTGCGCATGACAGCGACGAGACAGACCTTTGGCGGTTTGCCGTTGGCTTTGAGTCGCTGGTAA
>JACPPI010000024.1 GCA_016190985.1 Opitutia bacterium
GGCGGGCCACCTCGCTGGGCCCCTTGCCCTGCTCGAACAGTCGGCCGGCTTTCAACCGGCGCTTTTCCATCGCGGCATGATCTCGTTGTTTGGCCATGCCCGACCCAAACACCTGTCAGTCTATTAGGCGAGTCTTAATAAGAGGATTCTTGGCCTCTGCGCCCTCGCGTTGGCGGGCCTGGGCCTCTGGTTTTTCCTCGTTTTTGTGCCGAGCCAACGAATGTTGAGCCAGGATATGTCGGTGGGTTCCTATCAGGTGAGTGCCTGTGCCGAGCAATTCTTTCTGGAAAATGACACCATGATATTTGCACGGTATGAAGACTTGATCGGCCCGAAGGGGCTACTCAAATCGGTCACTTCCGTGGCCGGGGAAGATTACCACGAATTGTTCCCTTTCCGGCGCGACAGCGAATCGCTCACGGTGACGATGGGAGATGGTCACAGGGTGATTGTTTTCATCCCCCCGGAGCGCACGCTCAACAGCAACTCGCTTCGATTCCGTCAAACGCCGGATGGCCGGATTATCGAAACAGACAGTCGCTATCACGGGGCCGCACTGGAGATTTACCAGCGCTGGCTGACGGCGGAGCAAAAGCCCAATGGGGTGATCGTGAAGAAATTACCAGATGGACGCCGCTTCGAGATCACCTATCACGGCGGCATGCCGGACGGGCCATTCCGTGCTTACCATCAAAATGGCAATCTGTGGGGAGAGGCCACCTATGTCAAAGGCCGCCCGGTCGGGCCACACCGACTCTACGATCTCCAGGGCAAACTCATCTGGCAGACAACATTCCCCGGGAACTGATTCAAGGCAGATTTAGCCGGGACCATAGCAGTAGGCAGGTAATAGGACTTTCAGTGGGAAAGCAAAAGAGCCCGCAGTCAAACTGCAGGCTCTTGAAATAAGACATTAGCGCAAAGCTCAGGATGACACGCCGCTCTCGGCGGCGGGTGACTTGCTCTTGAACTCGAGCTTGTCGCCGTTGCGGACGACGAGGATGGGCTCGTGCTCCTTGACCTCGCCGCGGAGCAGGGCCTCGGCGAGCGGGTCCTCCAAGTAGTGCTCGACGGCGCGGCGCAGCGGGCGCGCGCCGTATTTCTCGTCGTAGCCTTTCTCGATGAGCAGGGTCTTGGACTCGGGGGAGAACTCGAGGAGGATGTTGCGCGCGGACAGGCGCTTGACGACCTTGGAGGCCTCGATCTCGACGATCTTGAGCAGGTCCTCCTTGTTGAGCGGCTTGAAGACCACGAGGTCGTTGATGCGGTTGAGGAACTCGGGCTTGAAGATGCGCTTGGCTTCCTCGAGGACCTTTTCCTTCAGCTTGTCCATGTCGTGGAAATCCGAGGAGTTGGCGGCGGCGAAACCCATCGTCGTCTGGCGCTGGATGAGCTGCGCGCCGACGTTGGTCGTCATGATGATGATGGTGTTCCGGAAATCCACGGTGCGACCGAGCGAGTCGGTCAGGCGGCCGTCCTCCAGGATCTGGAGCAGGAGCTGCACGACGTCGGGGTGCGCCTTCTCGATCTCGTCGAAGAGGACGACGGAATACGGGCGGCGGCGGACGGTCTCGGTCAGCTGGCCGCCCTCCTCGTAGCCGACATAGCCCGGGGGCGAGCCGACGAGGCGGGAGACGGCGAATTTCTCCATGTATTCCGACATGTCGATCTGGATGATCGCGTCCTGCGAGCCGAACATCTGGGCGGCGAGCTGCTTGGCCAGCTCGGTCTTGCCGACACCGGTCGGGCCCATGAACATGAACGAGCCGATGGGGCGGCGCGGGTCCTTGAGGTCGGCGCGGGAGCGGCGGAGGGCCCGGGCGATGGCGACGGTGGCGGGGTTCTGGCCGACGATGGCCGTCTGCAATTCGGACTCGAGGCTGAGCAGACGCTCGCTCTCCTTCTTCTCCAGGCGGCTGAGCGGGATGCCGGTCCACTCGGCGACGACGACGGTCATCATCTCCTCGTCGACGATGATGCGGTGCTCGTCGCGGGTCTTTTTCCAATTCTGGATCTGCTCTTCTTGCTTGAGGCGGAGCTGCTTCTCCTGGTCGCGGAACTTGGCGGCCTCCTCGAAGTGCTGGGCGGCGATGGCCTGCTCCTTCTTCGTGCAGACCGCCTCGATCTCCTTGCCGAGGGTCTCGATGTCGGGCGGGCGGTTGAGGGTGGTGATGCGGGCGCGCGAGCCGGCCTCGTCCATCACGTCGATGGCCTTGTCGGGCAGGAAGCGGCCGGTGATGTAGCGGTCGGAAAGCTTGGCGGCGGTCTCAAGGGCCTTGTCGGTGAACGTGGCCTTGTGGTGCTCCTCGTATTTGCCGCGGATGCCCTTGAGGATGAGGATGGTGTCGTCGACGGACGGAGCCTCGACCTTGACCATCTGGAAGCGGCGGTCGAGCGCGCTGTCCTTCTCGATGTATTTGCGGTATTCGTTGAGCGTGGTCGCGCCGATGCACTGCAACTCGCCGCGCGAGAGGGCGGGCTTGAAGATGTTGGAGGCGTCCATCGCGCCCTCGGCCGCGCCGGCGCCGACGATGGTGTGGAGCTCGTCGATGAAGATGATGACGTTCTTCGAGCGCTTGATCTCGTCCATCACGGCCTTGATGCGTTCCTCGAACTGGCCGCGGTATTTGGTGCCGGCGACCATGAGGGCGAGGTCGAGGGTGATGACCTTCTTGTCGGCGAGGATCTCGGGCACGTTGCCCTTGGCGATCTCCTGCGCGAGGCCCTCGACGATGGCGGTCTTGCCCACGCCGGCCTCGCCGACGAGCACGGGGTTGTTCTTGGTGCGGCGGCAGAGAATCTGGATGACGCGGCTGATCTCCTTGTGGCGGCCCACGACGGGATCCATCTCGCCCTTGCGGGCCAGCTCGGTGAGGTCGCGGCCAAAGGCTTTCAGGGCGGGGGTCTTGACTTCCTTCTTGTCGCCCTCGCCGCCGCCGCGCGGGGCGACCTCCTCGCCGCCGCCGCCGGCGCCGGCCGAAGGGGCGTCGCCCTGGCCGGTGGAGAACTGGGGGTCAAGCTCGCGGAGAATCTCGTTGCGGGTGCGCTCGATGTCGACCTCGAGGGTCTTGAGGACGCGGGCGGCCACGCCCTCGCCCTCGCGGAGCAGGCCGAGCAGGATGTGCTCGGTGCCGACGTAGGAATGGTTGAGGGCCTTGGCCTCCTTGCCGGCCAGCGCGAGGACCTTCTTCACGCGGGGGGTGTAGGGGATGCTGCCGACGGGGGCCTTGGTTTCCTGGCCGACGCCGACCTGTTTCTCGACCTCGCCGCGCACGGCCTCCAGTTCGCACCCCATCTTCTGGAGCACGCTCACGGCGACGCCCTGCCCCAGCTTGATCAGCCCGAGCAGGAGGTGCTCGGTGCCGACGTAGTTGTGATGGAAGCGGTCGGCTTCCTTGCGGGCCAGCGCCAGCACCTGCTGGGCGCGGGGCGTGAAGTTGTTCATCGGTTCCATGTGGTGGTGGGTAGATCGGCTACTTGGGGGCGGGAGTGAAGTCAGGAGCGGCCAGTTTGGCAAATTCCGCGCGCAGGCGCCCGGCGCGGAGGACATCGCGCTGGGCGGGCTCGAAGGCGCCCTGGGCGGCGTGCTGGATGTGGCCCGGCTGGCACTCAATAAAAAGCCGGTCCACCACGGCGCGCTGGGTGTCGGCGAAGATGCCGAGGTCGACGCCGAGCCGGATGAGCGAGAGGAGGTTCATGGCCTCGCCGGAGTTGAGCAGCCAGCCGTTCTGGAGGATGCCGAAGGCGCGGCCGATCTTGTCGAACAGCTTGTTCGGGTCGGTCTCGAGGAGTTTTTCGCGGGCGTTCAGCTCCTGGTCGACGATGGTGCTGAGGACGCCGTGCAGGTGCCTGATGATGCCCTCCTCGCTCTCGCCGAGCGTGGTCTGGTTGGAGATCTGGAAGATGCTGCCGCTGGCGTCGGAGCCCTCGCCGAAGAGGCCGCGCACGGCCATGCCGAGCTGGTTGACCGCGCGCACGACCTTGTCCATCTGGCTGGAGATGACGAGGGCGGGCAGGTGCATCATGGCCGAGGCGCGGATGCCGGTGCCGAGGTTGGTCGGGCAGGCGGAGAGATAGCCGAGCTTGGGGGAGAAGGCGTAGTCGATGTGTTCCTCGAGGTCGGTGTCGAGCTGGTTGATCGTCGCCCAGACCTTCTTGAACTGGAAGCCGGCGCGCAGGACCTGGATGCGGAGGTGATCCTCCTCGTTCACCATGACGACGCAGGTCTGGTCCTTGCTGATGACGACGCCGGAGCCGGACTTGGCGTGACACAGCTCGCGGCTGATGAGGTGGCGCTCGACCAGGATCTGCTTCTGCAGTTCGTCGAGATTCTCGACCGGGAGGGCGAGGCCGCGTTTCATCTGGGGCAGCGCGGCGACGGCCTGCATGCAGCGATCGCGGATCTCGCGCTTGCGCGCATCCTTGGCCCAGCCGGGAAAGGGCTCGGCGGCGAGGTTGCGGGCGAGGCGGATGCGCGTCATGAGCACGACGGCGCCCTTGCTGGCGGCGGCGTCGGTCAGCTCGGAGGGCGAGGCGATGAGCTCGTTAATTTTCATGGCTCGCGCCGGACTTGGGCCCGGCAGAGGACTTGACCTGGTTGATCTCGTCGCGAAAACGCGCGGCATCCTCGAAGCGCTCGGCCTTGATGGCCTGGTTGAGGTCGGTCTCGAGGCGGTTCAGGCGCTCGCAAAGGGTTTTGCGGGCCAGGGCGCGCAGGGGAATCTTGCCGGTGTGCTCGCTGCCCTTGTGCATGGTGTCGAGCAGGGGATCGAGCAGGCCGTGGAAATGCTGGTAGCAGGCCGGGCAGCCGAAGCGGCCGGTCTTCTTGAAATCCTGCGCCGTGAAACCGCAGGATTCGCAGCGGACATCGCCCGCGGGCTCGGGGTTGAGGGAGGCCTTGAGGAGCAGGTCGGCGAGGGAAAAGCCGCTGGGATCAGTCACGCCCTTGGCCTGCGCACAGGCCTCGCACAGATCGATCTTGTGAATCTTGCTGTTGACGATCTGGGTGAGGTGGACGGTGGCGGGCTTCGCACAGAGGTCGCACTTGAGTGGGTTGGCCATGAAGGTGATAAGGCGGGAGGATAACGCCCCGCCCCGGAAACGCAAATGCGCGGGGCGCCGGCCCTTCCACCCTGCAAACCATGTGCCAAGGTCGGGCCCCCGAAGCAAGCGCGGAGGCGAAAAGGTGGAGGCGGGGCCATCAGCCCCGCGAGACATGAGCCTCGATGCAGACAGCGCGCGGGGCTGATGGCCCCCGCCTCCAAAAATATGCGGCCTCAGATCCGCGTGCCCTCGACCAGCACCCGCTTGCGGAAGCTGGTGAGCACGCGGCCGGTGATCGGGCCGGGCTTGCCGGTGCCGATGACGCGGCCGTCGAGTTTCACCACGGGGATGACCTCGGCGCCGGTGCCGGTGAGGAAACATTCGTCGGCGCACCACACGTCATAGCGCGTCAGGTCGGCCTCCTTCATCGGAATGGCGAGCTCCTTGGCGATGTCGAAGATGGTGGCGCGGGTGATGCCCTTGAGCGCGCCGGCGGAGGCGGCCGGGGTGATGATCTCGCCCTTGTGGACCACGAAGATGTTGTCGGCGGTGCACTCGGCGACATAGCCCTGCTGGTTGAGCATGATGGCCTCGAGCGCGCCGGCCTGGCGGGCCTCCATCTTGGCCAGGATGTTGTTCAGGTAATTGAGCGACTTGACGGTCGGCGGCAGCGCGTCGGGCGCGATGCGGCGCGTGGGCACGGTGACGATGCTCAGGCCGTTGTCGTAATGCTCCTGCGGGTAGAGGGAGATCTTGCTAGCGATGATGAAGAGCGAGGACTTCTCGCACAGCCACGGCGCCAGACCGAGGTCGCCCACGCCGCGGGTGATGACGAGCCGGATGTAGCCGTCGGTCAGCTTGTTCCGGCGGCAAGTTTCGCAGACCGCCGCGGCCATCGCGGCGCGGTCGAGCGGCACGCCCAGCATGATGGCCTTGGCCGACATCTCCAGGCGCTCCAGGTGGTCGTCGAGCCGGTAGACATTGCCGCCGTAAATGCGGATGCCCTCGAACACGCCGTCGCCGTAAAGCAGGCCGTGATCAAAGACCGACACCTTCGCATCGGCGGAATCGACATACTTGCCATCGAGATAAATGACCATGATGGCGCATTCCAGCAAAGCCGCCGCGCTTGTCCAGCCCCGTCGCGAGAATGGTCTTGTGTTCGTTCCTTCGGGGTATGCACTGTGCCGGTGAAGGTTTTTATGGGAAAGGCCCACCGCTCTCCGCACCGCGACGGCTTCACGCTCATCGAGCTGCTCACGGTCATCGCCATCATCGGCATCCTTGCCGCGCTGATTTTCCCCACCGTCGGCAAGGTCCGCGAGACCGCCCAGCGCACGGTCGACGCCAACAACCTCCGCGAGATCGTCAAGGCCGCCACGATCTACGCCGCCGACAACAACGACCGCCTCCCCGACCCCGCCGCCATCCTCGCGCAGAACCCGGCGCCCGTCACCGGCGGCCAGGGCGCGTTCCTCTGGGCCGGCATCCTCGCCCAGCGCGGCATCCTCACCGACCCCACGTTCTATTTCGCGAAAAACGACCCCGCCTTCAACGGCGTCTATCCCGCCGCCATCGTCAGCCCGACCAACCGCGCCGTGCTTGACCCGAGTTTCGTCGCGAAGACGGACCTGAGCTTCGAGTTCGTCGGCGGCCTGCGCATGAGCGACCCCGCGACCACGCCGGTCGCCTTCACCCGCGGCCTGCTCGCCACCGGCACCTGGGACGCCACCAACGCGGTCTACAAGGACACCGGCGGGCACATCGCCTTTCTCGGCGGCAACATTCAGTTCTACCCCAACCTCACCGAGGCGGCGACCCAACTCACCCTCAACAACGGCAAAAAGGGCAGCTCTCTGCTCCAAGCCCTGCCCCTCACCGCCAAGGTCTACGGCACCGGTGCGGCCAAGATCGGCACCGTCGGCGGCACCCCGGCCCAGAACGCGCCGTAGTGCCCAGCTTGCCGCCGCTCCCGCCCGCCCGATGCGGCGGGCTTTTTTATCTTCTTCACCTCGGTGTCCGCCGCCCCGTAGGCTGCGCCGTCCAAAACATGGCCCACTCTCCCACCTACGTCATCGGCCACAAGAATCCCGACGCCGACTCGATCTGCTCGGCCATCGCCTACGCCGCCTTCAAGGAGGCGCGCGGCGAGACCGGCTACGTCGCCGCGCGCTGCGGCAACTCCAACGCCCGCATCGACGCCATCCTCGCGCGCTTCCACACCCCGCTGCCGCACTACCTGAGCGACGTCTCGCCGCGCGTGCGCGACATGATGGCGGCGGCGCCGCACGCCGTGACCGAGGACGCCACCTGCGCCGAGGCCCTCAAGCTGCTCGACCGGCACGCCATCTCCTTTCTCCCCGTGGTCTCCGCCCGCAGGCGCGCCCTCGGCTCCGTGTCCCTCGCCTCGCTCGGCCATTTTTTCATCCCCCGCCTCGACGAGCCGCGCGCCATGCGCCAGGTCCGCACCAGCCTCGCCCGCATCGTCGCCACGCTCCAGGGCTCGGTGTTGCACGCGGTCGACGAGCACCGCCTCGAGGATCTCTTTGTCCGCATCGGGGCCATGGACATCGGCACGTTCTGGAAGATCTCCGAGAAGGACAACATTCCCGCCGGCCAGTCGCTGATCATCGTCGGCGACCGCCGCGATGTCCAGCAGCGCGCCATCGAGCTAGGCATCCGCGCCCTCATCATCAGCGGCAATCTCCCGGTCGAGCCCGCCATCCTGGCCCTCGCGAAGACGAAAGGCGTCAGCATCTTCCTCAGCCCGCACGACACGGCCACCACCGCCTGGTTCGTCCGCACCGCCGCCACGATCGAGGGCCTGATCGAGCGGAAGTTCACCGCGCTGAACACCGACACGCGCATCGCCGAGGTCCGCAAGAAATTTGCCCAGGGCGGCCCGCACGCCATGATGGTCACGGGCGATGACGGCACCCTGCACGGCGTCCTCACCAAGACCGACCTCCTCAAGACTGTGCCCACCCGCCTCGTGCTCGTGGACCACAACGAGCTGACGCAGGCCGTGCCCGGCGCGGACGAGGTCACGATCACCGAGATCATCGACCACCACCGGCTCGGCCCCATGGCCACGCCGCAGCCGATCCTGTTCCTCAACGAGCCGGTCGGCTCCACCTGCACCATCGTCGCCGACCTGTTCCGCCGCCAGGGCCTCAAGCCCGGCGCCAATCTCGCCGGCCTCATGCTGTCCGGCCTCATCTCCGACACGCTCCTGCTCCAGAGCCCCACTTCCACCCCGAAGGACGCGGAGGTGCTCGCCTGGTTGGAGACCCACGCCGACATCAAGGCCCGGGCGCTGGCCAAGCTCATCTTCAGCTCCGGCTCGGTCATCCTCGCCAACCCGGCGGACCAGGTGGTCCGCTCCGATTTCAAGATCTACGAGGAGGAGGAGGTGCGCTTCGCGGTCTCGCAGGTGGAGGAGCTGGGCTTCGACAACTTCTGGCAGCACGCCAAGGCCCTGACCAAGGCCCTCGGCGAGCTCCGCGCCGACGAGAAGCTGACCTTCGCCGTGCTGCTCGTCACCGACATCAACACCCAGAATTCGCTCATGCTCGTGAAAGCCGACGCCGACCTCATCCGCCGCATCTCCTACGCCCACGTGGAAAAGGACGAGATCTTCGACCTGCCCGGCGTCGTCAGCCGCAAGAAGCAGCTCGTGCCCTACCTCACCAGCCTCCTCAGGGAAATGCACGCCGACTCGCCCCGCCGCAGCTCCTGAGCGAAGGCGGACGGTGTTCCACCCCGGGTCAGACGATTGCGGCGTCGCATGCCCGCGCCGTTTGTCCGCTAAACTTGCAAGCCCAGCCACCGGGACACGGCGGACTCGACCCGCGCCATCTCGTCAGGTTCGAGGCGGCCAATGATCGCTCCGATGCGCCCACGGCGCAATGTGGTGATCTTGTCCGCCATGGCTTGCGACTCGGTTTTCAGTCCGTTGGCCGGTGACGGCCTCAATGTGATCCGGAAAAGCGCCGCTTCGATCACATGGCTGGTCGCAGGGCATAAGCTGACACTGGCGTGGGTGGCATTGAACAAATCCGATTGCAGCACAACCGCCGGACGCGGCTTGCCATAATCGCCTGGTGGCGCGCACGTCACCACATCGCCCCGCCGGTAGTTCAGGCTTTCCATCCGTCCAGGTCCCCGCCTTGTTCGCCCCAGGCCGCGTCGGCCGGAACATGCTTGCCGGCGGCGACAGACTGCTTTCGCGCCTCCTGCCGCAAGGCATCATGCGAACTGCCCAGCAGATAGAGCTCCAGCGCCTCCTTGATGACCCAGCTCTTGCCGCGCCTCGTGGCCCGCGCCTTGCGGGCCAGCTCGCGGCTCAGCTCCTTGGGCAGGCGGATGCTGGTGGTGGATGTGACGGGCATGGCGGCACGTTTGCCTGTAGCACAGTGTGATGCAAGGGATTTCCACCCGCCGCTGCCGACTGCAACTGCATCATTGCCTTGCGCAAGCCGATTCCCCTTCTTGGGACGGAATGTCCGCCGAGACCATCACGCCCGCGCCTGCGCCCAGCGACTTCATCCGCGACATCGTCGCGGGTCACGTCGCGGAGAAACGCTACGCGCAGATCGTCACCCGCTTCCCGCCCGAGCCCAACGGCTACCTGCACATTGGCCACGCCAAGTCGATCTGCCTGAACTTCGGCATCGCCCGCGAGCAGGGCGGCGTGTGCAACCTCCGCTTCGACGACACCAACCCGGCCAAGGAGGAGATCGAATACGTCGAATCCATCGTCACCGACGTCCGCTGGCTCATCGCCGGCTGGGCCGACCACTGCCTCGGCTTCAAGCCCAAGGGGGCGAAGCCAAGCCGGACCACGGTCAACGGGCAACCGGACTACTATCTGGGACCTGTTCCCCAAGCCGAAATCGAAAATCGAAAATCGAAAATCGAGTCAGAGCCCTTCTTCGCCTCCGACTATTTCGACGCCCTCTACGACCATGCCCTCGAACTCATCAAACGCGGCAAGGCCTACGTCTGCGACCTGAGCCCGGAGGACACCGAGAAATACCGCGGCGCCCCCGACAAACCCGGCCGGGATTCCCCGTTCCGCAACCGCCGCGTGGCGGAAAACCTCGACCTCTTCACGCGGATGAAGGCGGGCGAATTTCCCGACGGCGCGCGCTCGCTGCGCAGCAAGATCGACATGGCCTCGCCCAACATGTGGCTGCGCGACCCGCTGCTCTACCGCATCCGCCACCTCCCGCACTACCATGCCGGCGACAAGTGGTGCATCTACCCGCTCTACGACTACGCGCACTGCCTGAGCGATTACCTGGAGGGCGTCTCGCACAGCCTGTGCTCGCTCGAGTTCGTGCCGCACCGCGCCCTCTACGACTGGGTGCTCGAGTCGCTCGACCTCCCCCGTCCGTTGCCGCGCCAATACGAATTCGCCAAGCTCGCGCCCACCTACACGCTCCTGAGCAAACGCAACATCCTCCGCCTCGTGCAGGGAAAGACCGTCGCCGGTTGGGACGACCCGCGCCTGCCGACCCTCTCCGGCCTCCGCCGCCGCGGCATCCCGGCCAGCGCGCTGCGCAAGTTCGTCACCGGCGTCGGCGTCACCATCTACAACAGCGTCACCGAGATCGCCGTCTTCGAGCACGCCGTGCGCGAGGAGCTTAACGCCCTCGCCACCCGCCGCCTCGCCGTGCTGCGCCCGGTCAAGGTCGTGCTGACCAACATTCCCGCCGGCGAAGTGCTGGAATGCGAGGCCACGAACAACCCGCAGGACGAGAACCCCACCACCCGCAAGATCGCCCTGACCCGCGAGGTGTTCATCGAGGCCGACGACTTTGCCGAGGTGCCGCCGCCGAAGTATTTCCGTTTGAAACCCGGCGGCGAAGTGCGCCTCAAATATGCGTGCATCATCAGGTGCGACGAGGTCGTGAAAGATTCTAGCGGGGCAATCACCGAGATCCGTTGCACCGCGCAGCTCGACACCCGCTCCGGCCAGCCCAACGCCGACAAGAAGGTCAAGGGCACCATCCACTGGGTCAGCGCGGCCGACTGCATGGAGGCCGAGGTCCGCCTCTACGACCGGCTGTTCACCGTCCCCGAGCCCGCCGCCGAGGCGGATTTTCTGAAGGTGGTGAACCCGAAGTCGCTCGAGGTTGTCACCGCCCGGCTCGAAGCCTCCCTCGCCACCGCGAAACCCGCGGACCGCTTCCAATTCGAGCGCCTCGGTTATTTCGCCTTGGACCCGAAGGACAGCACGCCCGCCAAGCCCGTCTTCAACCGCACGATCACGCTCAAGGACACCTGGGCCAAGTAAGACAGCCTTGCGGTCAGCACTCCTTCCGGGTCTAGTGGGCGCCCATGGGAAGGCATCTGCGCTTTATTCTGATGTTGTTGGGTTTCAGTTTTGTCGGAACGACCTGGGTTTTTTGGGCCTCTGAACACGGGATCAACCCGCGCATCAAGGGACTCGATGATGTGGCCTGGTGGTGGTTCGTCAGCTCCACCACCGTCGGTTATGGCGATATCGCGCCCATCACCGGCATGGGCCGCGCCGCGGGGGTCGTGGTGATCATCATCGGCATCTATTGCTACACCAATTTCATCGCCTTGACGGCCGACTCCCTGCACGGCCTGACCAACCAACGCCGCCTTGGCACCGCCCAGATCAGGGCGCAGGGGCATGTCGTCATTTGCGAATACACGGCCTTCGCCGACGAGCTGGTCCAGGCCCTGCCCCGCTATCCGGAACTGGCGCGGCGGGAAGTGGTGATCGTCTCGGACCTCGTCAAGGTCCAGCCCTACCCCCGGCATCATTTTGTCCGCGGCGTGCCCATCAGCCCCTCCGCCCTGAAGCAGGCGGCGGTCCAACAGGCGGACATCGTGTTTGTCTTCGCCAACGCCCGCTTTGCCGACCCCGACCTGAAGACCCTGCACACGGTCTCGCGCATCCGCCAGCTGGCGCCGCAGGCCCGGATCTTGGTCGAGCTCAACAACCCGCAGCACGAACTCGCCAGCCATCTCGGGGACAGGACTTTCATCCTCGCCAGCAAGGAACTGCTCGCCTCGGTCCTCCGCGACGGCTCGATCGACCTGTCGGCGCACTTCTCCACAGCAGTTACCGGCTGAGACCACCGACCCTGTGCGTCCAACCAAGGCCCCGCATCTTCGCTCACGCCCAGCATCATGGAGATGGCCGGGCGTTGTTCTTCTTGTCTGCTTTGGGACCTGGGTCGCCGTGGCCGCGCCGGACGGTGACGAGCTTCTCCGTGACTTGGACAAGACGCTCAATCCCTCCGTGATCCTAAGCCTGGATTACGTCATAGTGACGCAAGCGAAGGACGAAGTGCCTTGGAAGAGCGACAGCGCTGAGTGCATGCGTGTCCTGGTTCAAGGGGACAAGCGCCTCTACGAGTATGTCGCGCCCAGTGGCATGAGCGGCACCAAACTGCTTATCTTGGCACCGGAAAAGGCCTACGTGTATCTGCCGGATTTTGGGAAAGTGCGCACCGTAATACTCAAGTCCGAGCCCGCGGGATTCGTCGGCATGTTCGCCGTGCAGGATCTGGGCGGCGCCAATTACTCCACCTTGTATTCCGCTCAGGTCACCCAAGACGACGAAGCCACTTGCATCCTGAAACTGACGCCGAAACCGGACAAAAAAACACCCTACCCGTGCATTGAGTTGACAATCGACAAATCCGTCATGTTACCCGCCAAAATCGAGTATTTCGACACCCAAGGCACGAAGATTAAAACTGAGACCCGCAGGCGCTACGACACCAAGGACGGCGTCTCAACGCCCCGTCAGATCCGGATGACCGACTATCGGGCTGAAGGTGATACCACTACATACTATCTGCTCGACTGGGAAATCCTGGCCGAACTGCCGCCCGAAACCTTCACTACGAAAGGACTGATACCGGTTCCGGTAAACGACTAGATCGCAGTTCCGCCTTCACCCGGCGAGCCTTCGCAATCGCGCCAGGACCTTGTCCTTCCCCAACACGCGGAAGATGCTCGTGATACTCGGGCCGGTGTTGGTGCCGGTGACAGCGAGCCGGGCGACGGCCTGGTAGTCGCCGAAGCCGAGGCCCTTGGTTTCGGCGAGCGACTTGATACCTGCCTCGACCGTCGCGTCAGTGGAGAAACCCATCGCCGGCACGGCGGCGATCAGCTCGGCGAGACGCGCCTTCGGGTCGCCTTTGGCCATGACCTTGGCCTTCGCCGTAGCGTCGGTCGGAAAATCCTCCGTGAAGAAATAGCCGGTGTAGGCGCCGAGTTCATCCACCGATTTTATCTTCGGCTGGGCCAGCAGCATGATCTCGCGGAAATAGGCGGCATTGGCCATGACCGCCGGCCCGTTGGGCTGTCCGGCATAATATGCCCTGGCCAAGGCGAGAAAACGGTCGGCCGGCTGCTCCAGCAGATAGGTCATGTTCATGTTCGCCAGTTTCCTGCCGTCGAACTTCGCGTTGGACTGGTTGACCGCCGGCAGGTCGAAGAGCCTCACGATGTCGGCGAGAGGCATCTTCTCGCGGTCATCGCCGGGATTCCAGCCGAGCAGGGCGAGGTAGTTGACCAGCGCCTCGGGCAGGAAATGCCGCTGCTGGTATTCCTCGATGAGGGCGCCCTTGTCGCGCTTGCTCATCTTGCCCTGCCCCATCTCCGGCGATTTCAGGATGAGCGGGATGTGCGCGAACACCGGCGGCGTCATGCCGAAACCCTCGTAGAGCCGCACGTGTTTGCTCGTGTTGGAGAGGTGATCCTCGCCGCGGATGATGTGCGAGACCTTCATCTCGATGTCGTCCACCACGTTCACGAAATGGAACACCGGGTTCCCGTCGGAGCGGAAAATGACGAAATCTTCGTCCTCCTGCCGTTCGACCCGGCCGCGGATCCGGTCGTCGATGACGACCGGCGCCGTCCTGACCTTCTCGACCTCCTTCTTCCGATGGTCGTCGAACACCTTGTATCGCTCGCCGGGCAGCTTGAACCACACGGCGCCGTCCTTCTCGTAGGCCCGGCCGGAGTCGAGGAGTTGCTGTTTGTATTTTATATAAATCGCCGCGCGCTGGCTCTGCCGGTAGGGGCCGAAGTCGCCGCGCTCGCCGACGCCGTCCGGATTCGGGCCCTCGTTCCAGTCGAGGCCGAGCCAGGTCAGGCTGTCGTAGATGAGCTTGAGGTAGGCCTCGCTGTTGCGTGCCTGGTCGGTGTCCTCGATGCGCAGGATGAACGTGCCCCCGGTGTGGCGGGCGTAGAGCCAGTTGAACAGCGCCGTGCGGGCGCTGCCGATGTGGAAAAACCCCGTGGGACTGGGGGCGAAACGGACGCGAACAGAAGACATGGTAGATCCAGGAATGAGGTAACCACTAATGGACACTAATAAACACTAATCAAGGTCGGGGCTTTTGCTGAATTTTTAGTGCGCCTTCGTGTCCATTCGCGGTTCTTCTGGTTGGGGGGATTGCCCGGGCAACTTCTCGGCCACGAACCCGTCGATCAACCGCTGGGCCTCGGCGGCGGGCAGCTGCATCCGCCGCGCGGCGAAGCGCGCCAGATCCTGCGGCCACGGTGCGCGCAGCAGATGATCCAGGCCCGCCGGCCGCAGGTCGATGGCGGCGCAGTGCAGCGCCTGCCGGCTGAGCGGCAGCAACGCCGCGTGCCGCTCCGTCCAGCCCTGGGTGGCGAATTCGAGGTAAAGCCCCGGGTCCGGCCCGTAGAGCTTGTCGCCCACCACACGGTGCCCGAGCCATTCCGCGTGCGCCCGGATCTGGTGCTTGCGGCCCGTGAGCAACTCCACCCCCGCAAGCGTGAATCCGCCCCGCACCGCCAGCGGATGGAATATCGTCTCGGCCAGCTGCGCCCCCGCGCTGTCGGCGGGCACCACGCGGGATTTCACCGTGACATTGGCCGTCGGGTCGGGCCCGAGCGGCCGGTTGACGGTCACCGAGCCCGGGAGCTCGCCTTCCAGCAGGGCCACGTAGAGTTTTCCGATTTTCTTTTGCAAGACGGCCTTGCCCAGGCGGCCGCCGACGGCCTCGGTCTTCGCCAGCACGATCACGCCGCTGGTCTCCCGGTCCAGCCGGAAGACGAACCGGATGGCGTCGGGCTTGAATTCCTCCCGCACGGCCCCGGCCAGGCTCGACCAAGGGCCGTTTTTCGAGGGGTGCGCCACCAGCCAGCCCGGTTTGTCGATCACCAGCAGCCGCTCATCCTCCAGCAGCACCCACCGGCGCAGCTCCACTGGATCGACCAGCGGGGGCGCAGCCGGGGGCGGCGCGTCGGCGGCAGGGGACGTTTCGGTTTCGTTCAAATCTTTATTCCACGTTTTTGCGCCGAGAAGCATTGCAAAACCCGCCGGCCGGCCTACTGATTCGGGCTGTCGAATGAAGCGGTTTGCTCCCAGTCAGTCCGACCCCGGTCCCTCGGACGGCGGCTGCGGCAAAAGGAAATTCAAGAAGGCGGGTCATTCGCGGAGCATTTGTGTCGTTAACCCATAAGGAAAACCATGAACAAAGCCAACAATCCTCACGATGTCATCGTTTCGGGCATCCATCTTGAACTCACCGCGGGCCTCAAGGCCCACGTCCGCGAGAAGATGCAGCGACTGTTCCGGCACGAGGCCCAGATCGTGAGACTCAAGGTCGAACTCGAGTGCGACCGCAAGCACGACCACGAACACAAGTTCATCGCCAAGGGGCACATCATCATCCACGGCCCCGACATCAACGCCACAGTGGAGGCCGACGAGTGTTACAAGGCCATCGACCTGCTCGTGGACAAGCTCGACCACGGCCTGCGCAAGCGCCACGGCCTGCACAAGGACAAGCGCAACCACCCGCGTCCCATCGAATTTGAGGGCGTCGCCCTGCCCAAGGCCGTCTGAGCGGCCCGGCCTCGTGAATATCCTCGGGGCCAGCCCCGAGGCATTTGATCAAGACAGCTCTGGTCCCGCTTTTGTGGGAGCGACCTTGGTCGCGACAGTCGCGTGCAAGCACGCTCCCACAACCAGACCAAGCCGGGGCAAACTCCGGGGCATTGGACCCCGAGGGAGTAAATTTTCAGCCCGTCACGCCCGGCAGGCTTTTTTATGCCCATGTTTCGTTTGCCCGGCGATCCGGCCTGGACAAATCCCGGGTGCCCAGCAGGGCACAACGGGACCGCGAGAACTTGGGACATCCGCCCCGACGCAGCTCGGAGGACGGACCTTGAGCCGCTAGCAAGCGGCAACAGGGCACACCGGGCACCCAGCCAAGCCGTTGAATCCGGCGGAAGCACGGAGTTCATCGGACTTGTCCTGGCCGGCCAGCAGGCTGGAACAGGAAGCGCACAACGGGGTTGCGCCCGATCCCACCGGCCTAACCGGCCGGAATTCAGTTTTCAAATCCGCGCCGGCTGCTTTGCTGGACGGACCACCTCCCATGCCCGGCACCCTTCCCCTCTCCGGCCGCAACCTCACCCTGGCCCGCCTCCGCGCCGCCTTGTCGGCCGACCAGCGCATCACGCTGACCGCCGACGCCCGCGCCCGCATTCGCGCCTCCCGGAAACTCGTCGACCAGCTCCGCCACGACCCGACGCCGCACTACGGCATCAACACCGGCTTCGGCATCCTCGCCCACCAACGCGTCCCGCCGGCCGACATCGAGAAGCTCCAGGAAAACCTCATCCTCAGCCACGCCGTCGGCGTGGGCGCCGAAGTGCCCGCCGAGATCGTGCGCCTCATGCTGCTCCTCAAGGTCAACGGCCTCGCCGTCGGCCTCTCGGGCGTGACGCCGCGCGTCGTCGACCACCTCCTCCGTTTCTACAACGCGGACGCCCTGCCCATCGTCTACACCAAGGGCTCGCTCGGCGCCTCGGGCGACCTCGCCCCGCTCGCGCACATGGTCCTCCCGCTGCTCGGCCTCGGCGACATGCACTTTAAAGGCCACCGCCGCAAAGCCACCGCCGTGCTCCGGAAACTCGGCCTCAAGCCGCTCCGGCTCCAGTCCAAGGAGGGCCTCGGCCTGATCAACGGCACGCAGTTCATGTCGGCCTACGCCGTCCACTGCCTGCTCCGCATTGAAAACCTCGCCAAGACCGCCGACATCGCCGCCGCCATGACCCTGGAGGCCGCCCGCGGCAGCGCCGCGCCCTACGATGCCCGCATCCACGCCGCCCGGCCGCACCAGGGCCAGATCGACGTCGCCAAAAATCTCCGCCAGTTGCTCCGGGGCTCCAAGATCCTGCCCTCCCACGCCGATTGCGCCAAGGTGCAGGACCCCTACTCGCTCCGCTGTGTGCCGCAGGTCCACGGCGCCGTGCGCCTGGCCATCGCGCACGCCCGCGCCGTCGTCGCGACCGAGATCAACTCCGCCACCGACAATCCGCTCGTCTTCCCCGACGGCGACATCGTCAGCGGCGGCAATTTCCACGGCGAGCCGCTGGCGTTCATCCTTGACTACCTCGCCATCGCCACCGCCGAGCTTGCGTCCATCGCCGAGCGCCGCATCTACATGCTCCTGCACGGCGACACCATCGGCGACCTGAAGGTTCCGCGCCTGCTCATGAAGGACACCGGCCTCAACTCCGGCTTCATGATCCCGCAATACACCGCCGCCGCGCTCGTCTCCGAGAACAAGATCTTCGCCCACCCCGCCTCGGTCGACTCGATCCCATCCTCGCTCGGCCAGGAGGACCATGTCTCGATGGGCTCGATCAGCGCCACCAAGCTGCTCGAGGTCGTCCAGAACACCGAGACCGTGCTCGCCATCGAGTTCATGTGCTCGGCCCAGGCCCTTGAGTTTCTTCGCCCGCTCAAGTCCGGCCGCGGGGTCGAGGCCGCGTTTGAAGAGGTGCGCCGCTGCATCCCCTTCGCCCAGGCCGACCGGCTGTTTCACCATGACGTGCAGACCGCCCTCGCCCTCGTGCGCAGCGAGCAGCTCGCGACCGCGGCCGAGCGCGCCGCCGGCCAACTGCTGTAATTTCCGTAACTGTCATTCTGAGCGAAGCGAAGTTCCGAACGAAGTGACATCCTCATCCCGCAACCTGATCGCCCCGCACAGCACCTTGGACCTTTCCCTCTGCTCAGGATGACACACATCGAGCAATTGTCTCGCCCGCCATGCCGAAATCCAAAATAGAGAATCCAAAATCGAAAATTCCGGTCATCCGCGCCCCGCGCGGCCACCAGCGCACCTGCTCCACCTGGGCGGCCGAGGCCGCCATGCGCATGCTGATGAACAACCTCGACCCCGAGGTCGCCGAGCGCCCGGCCGAACTCGTCGTCTACGGCGGTCGCGGCAAGGCCGCCCGCAACTGGCCCGCCTACCACGCCATCATCGCCTCGCTGCGGAAACTCGCGCCCGACGAGACCCTGCTCGTCCAGTCCGGCAAGCCGGTCGGCGTCGTGCGCACCCACGCCGACGCCCCGCGGGTGCTCATCGCCAACAGCAACCTCGTGCCCAAGTGGGCCACGCAGGAGATCTTCGACGACTTCGAGAAGCGCGGCCTGATGATGTATGGGCAGATGACCGCGGGGTCGTGGATCTACATCGGCACGCAGGGCATCCTGCAGGGCACCTACGAGACCTTCGCCGAGGCCGGCCGCCAGCATTTCGGCGGCACGCTCGCGGGCCGCCTGTGCGTCACCGCCGGCTGCGGCGGCATGGGCGGGGCGCAACCGCTCGCCATCACCATGGCCGGCGGCACCTGCCTCATCGCCGACGTGGACAAGTCCCGTTTGCAGAAACGCGTCCACGACCGCTACCTCGACGAGATCGCGCCCTCGCTCGACGCCGCCATCGACCGCGCCGTGGCCTATGCCGGCGACCGCAAGGCTCTCAGCGTCGGCGTGGTGGCCAACGCCGTCGATCTGCTGGAGCGCCTGCTCGTCCGCCGGATGCATGTCGACTCGCTGACCGACCAGACCAGCGCGCACGACCCGCTCGTGGGCTATGTGCCGGTGGGCTACGACCTCAAGGCCGCCGCCGTGCTGCGCAAGAACCCGGCGAAATACCAGAAACTCTCCCTCGCCTCGATGGCCCGGCACGTGAAGGCCATGCTCGCGCTCCAGAAGCGCGGCGCCCAGACCTTCGATTACGGCAACAATCTCCGGCAGCATGCCTTCAACCAGGGCGTGAAGCGCGCGTTTGATTTCCCCGGCTTCGTGCCGGCCTACATCCGCCCGCAGTTCTGCCTCGGCCGCGGCCCGTTCCGCTGGGTGGCGCTGTCGGGCGACCCGGCCGACATTGCCGCCACCGACCGCGCGCTGATGGAGCTTTTTCCCAAAGACGAGGGCCTGCACCGCTGGCTCAAGATGGCCGGCGAGCGCGTGGCCTTCCAGGGCCTGCCGGCGCGCATCTGCTGGCTCGGCCTGGGCGAGCGCCATCAGGCCGGCCTGCTCTTCAACCGCATGGTCGCCGACGGCCGCGTGCAGGCGCCGATCGTCATCGGTCGCGACCATCTCGACTGCGGCTCCGTCGCCAGCCCGAACCGCGAGACCGAGGCGATGAAGGACGGCTCCGACGCCATCAGCGACTGGGCCATCCTCAACGCCATGGTCAACATCGCCAGCGGGGCCTCGTGGGTCAGCTTCCACCACGGCGGCGGCGTCGGCATCGGCTACAGCCAGCACGCCGGCCAGGTCATCGTCGCCGACGGCACGCCGGAGGCCGCCGCCCGGCTAGAGCGCGTGCTGACCAACGACCCGATGATGGGTGTCTTCCGCCATGCTGACGCCGGGTATGAGCTGGCGCAGGACTGCGCCGACCGCTTGAAGGTGCCCATTCCCATGAAGGTGGAGCGCGTTGCCCCCAACGCGCTGAGCGGCTTGAGGGCAAGCCGCTCCACCCGCAAAAAATGAGTCAGCTCACCCCCAACACCTCCGCTCCGCCCTGGCCCGGCGATGTCGCGCCCGGACGCTTTGCCTCGACCATCCGCACCGACTCGCCCGAGGGCTGCGCCATCGCCCTGCTCGGCCTGCCCGACGACACGGGCGTGCGGCTGAACAATGGACGGACGGGCGCGGCCGGCGGCCCCAAGGCCTTCCGCGCCGCCCTGGCGAACTTCGGCGCCGCCGACTCCGCCGCCGGACCGTTGCCGCGCGTGTTCGATGCCGGCGATGTCATGCCGACCGGCTCGCTGGAGAAGACCCACGAGCGCGTCTCCACGGTGACCGCCGCCCTGCTCGAGCGCGGACTGTTCCCCATCGCCATCGGCGGCGGGCACGACCTGACCTTCCCGTTTGTCCGCGCCGTGGCGGCCCGATTCCCGAAACTCGCCGGCATCTATTTCGACGCCCACCTCGATGTCCATGAGACCGCCGGCTCGGGCATGCCCTTCCGCAGGCTGGTCGAGGACTGTGGCGTGAAGGCGCTGCACCTCCACGGCTTCCGGCCGCTGGTGAACTCGCGCGAGCGCCTCGACTGGTTCCGCGCCCACGGCGGACGGACCCCTGCCGACGGTTCGCCAGTCCGCCTGCCAGGGGGAGCGACCGATGCTTTCTTCGCGAGCTTCGACCTCGATGTGCTTGATGCCGCCCACGCTCCGGGCGTGAGCGCCATGAATCCGTCCGGCTGGTCGGTCCGCGAAGCCGAGGCCTGGGTGCGCGCCTGTGGCGCCGCCCCGCGCGTGCGCTGCTTTGACCTGATGGAACTCAACCCCGCCCACGACCCCGATGGCCGCACCGGCCGGGTGGCCGCGCATCTTTTCCTGACCTTCCTGCAAGGTTTCGCCCGACGATGAGCCTCCTGATCCGCAACGCCCGCATCCTGACGCTCGCGACCGGTTCGCGCCCGCGCCGCGGCAAGGAACTGGCCGATCTTGGCGTCATTCCCGCCGGGGAAGTGCTCATCGCCGACGGCAAGATTGCCGCCGTCGGGCCCAGAGTGGCGGCGGCTGACGCCGAGGTCATCGAGGCCCAGGGGCGCGTGCTGCTGCCGGGCTTTGTGGACTGCCACACCCACGCCTGCTGGGCCGGCGACCGGCTCGGCGAGTGGGAGCAGCGGCTGCGCGGCGTGCCTTACCTCGAGATCCTCAAGGCCGGCGGCGGCATCCACGCCACCGTCCGCGCCGTGCGGGCGGCGACCAAGAAGCAGCTCGCCGCCCATCTCAAGGAGCGACTCGCCGCCCTGCTGCGCGAGGGCACCACGACGGTGGAGATCAAGAGCGGCTACGGGCTGCAGACCGAGGAGGAGCTGAAAATGCTCCGGGCGATCGTCCGCGCGGGCAACGAGTGGCCCGGCACCATCGTGCCCACGGCGCTGCTCGGCCACGCCTTCGAGGGCAGCCTCGACGACTACGCCCGCATGGTCGTGAAGGAAATGCTCCCCGCCGTCGCCAAGGAATTCCCCGGCATCACGGTGGACGCCTATTGCGAGGACGGCGCGTGGAGCGTGGAGGCCTGCGTGAAGTTCTTCGAGAAGGCGGCCAAGCACCATCCGCTCCGCATCCACACCGACCAGTTCACCTCGCTCGGCATGATCCCCGAGGCCATCCGGCTCGGCGCGCGCAGCGTGGATCACCTCGAGGCCGCGACCAAGGCCGACCTCGCCGCGCTCGCCAAGTCGCGCACGATGGGCGTCATCCTGCCCTGCACCGGGTTTCACGTCGACGGCCGCTATGCCCGCGCCGGCAGCCTGGTCGGCCCGGGCGGCGCCGTGGCGCTCGCGACCAACTGCAACCCCGGTTCGTCGCCGTCGCACTCCATGCCCCTGGCCATCGCGCTGGCGGTGCGCTTTTGCGGGCTCACCCCGGCCGAGGCCATCGCCGCCGCGACAGTCAACGCCGCGGCCGTCCTCGGGTTGTCCGACCGCGGCGCCATCGCGCCCGGCCAGCGCGCCGACCTGCTGCTGCTCCACCACAAGGACGAGCGCGCCCTCGCCTACGAGCTGGGCGGCAACCCGGTCGAGGCCGTCATCTGCGGCGGCCAACGAGTTTCGTGAGCCAATCTCTTGCCTGGTGTCTTTGTGGGAGGGGCTTTGCGCCCCGATTCGCCTCCTGCTTCATCTCTCGCTCTCACATCGCCGCGTTGACCGCGGCGAGCGTCTGGGCTTCGAGGGCGAGGGCGCGTTTTTCAATCCCGGCGCCGTCGCTGACGATCTGCGCGGCGAAGGCCTGGTCGGCCAGGCCCTTGGCGTTGATGCGGACGTTGAGATACGCGCCTTGCACGCCGGCGCGGGCGCAGAGCGCGCCGACCCCGGCGTCGGACACGGAGTTGGGATTGCCTTTCTCCGCCATCGCGAGGCAGAGCGGCAGCGCGTCGGCGCAGAGCCGCATGACGCGGAAGGGCACCTCGGTGGCCTTCTTCGTCGCGGCCTGGATGGCGGCGGTGCGCGCGGCCTTCTCGGCGTCGCTGCCCTTGGGCAGGCCGAGCGCGGCCATGATTTCGTTGAAGGCCGCGGTGTCGGCGTCCACGAGCGCGAGGAGCTCGTCCTTGATCTTCTGGCCTTGCCCGGCCCAGTCGGAGAATTCCTCCCAGCGCGCGTCCCAGCCGGCCTTGTGCGCGGAAAGGTTGGCGACCATCGTGCCGAGCGCGGCGCCGAGCGCGCCGGCGTAGGCGGCGATCGAGCCGCCGCCGGGCGCGGGGCTCTCGCTGGCGGTCTCGTCGGCGAAAGAGCGCAGGTCCAGGCGCACGAGTTTGCCCTGCGCGTTGTCGCGGAGCAGGCATTCGATCACGCGCTCCTCCGGCTTGAACGGCGCGAGGTCGTTGAGGCCGAGCGAGCGGACGGCGATCTTGATGAGTTCCTTCTCGGAGACGCCGACGGAGCGCTGCTGCTTGCGCAGGAAATGGCGGCCGGCGTCGAGCAGCGACTGCAACGGCACGAGGCCGACCAGCTCGGAGCCCGTCACGCGGAGCCCGCGCGCCTGCGCGGCGCGGCACACCTCGTCGAACGCCACATGCACCGGCGTCACGGCGAGGTTGGTGAGGTTGATGGAGACCTGGGCGACGCCGTATTCCTCGATGAACCAGCCGATGGCCTTCACGGCCTTCAGCGTGCCGGGGATGCTGACCGGATTGCCGTTGGCGTCCTTCACCGGTTTGCCCGCGGCGTCCTTCCTTGGGCGGCCGGCCTCGCGGATGTCGAACGCCACGGCGTTGGCGCGGCGGGTGGAGGTCGTGTTGAGGTTGACGTTGTAGGCGACGAGAAAATCGCGCGCGCCGATGACCGTGGCGCCCCGCTTGGCGTCGAACGCGGCGGGGCCGAAGTCGGGTTTCCACTCGGGTTGCGTGATCTTCTTGGCGAAGCCCTCGTATTCCCCGGCGCGGATGACAGAGAGATTCTTGCGCGCCGGGTCGGGCTGCGCCGCCTCGTAGAGATAGACCGGCAGGTGCAACTCGCGGCCGACGCGCTCCGCCAGCCGCCGCGCGTGCCCGGCGGCCTCCTCCATCGTCAGGCCGGAAATCGGAATCAGGGGGCAGACGTCGGTCGCGCCCATGCGCGGGTGCGCACCCTGGTGCCGCGACATGTCGATGACCTCGCCGGCCTTTTTGATCGCGCGAAACGCCGCCTCGCAGACGGCCGCCGGTTCACCGACCAAGGTGACGACGGTGCGATTGGTGGCCTTGCCCGGGTCGACGTTGAGCAGCTTCACGCCCTCGACCGACTGGATCTCGTCGGTGATCTGGCGGATGATCGCGGGATCACGGCCTTCGCTGAAATTCGGGACGCATTCGAGCAGTTGCCTCATGGGAAAAGGGAGGGGTTGGTTTCCGGCCAGCAAACAAGAATTCCCTGCGTTGCAAAACCAATTCGCCACGCGCCGGCAGGCCGAAAAAAACCGCCGAAACCATTTGGGACTCGGCGGTTAAAGTGGCGCAGCTGTAGGGAGTCGAACCCCAAACCTTCTGATCCGTAGTCAGATGCTCTATCCAATTGAGCTACAGCTGCGTGAAGGAGGGCTGAATAAGTGTGGTTCCGGGAGCGACTTCAAGCAGAATATTATCCGGCCGCCAGCCGCCAATCCAGCAGCTCCATCTGCAGGGTTTTCCGGCCGTTGTAGTGGTTCCAGTTCAACTGCACCGCCATCTCCAGCGGCGCGCCCACCGGGGGCAGCCGGTCGGCCATCTTCCAGGCCACGCCGCTGATGCGGCGGCCGGCCGCGTCCTCGCCGGCGAAGCGGAAATGCTGCTCCTTGAACACATCGGGACGGTTGCGCAGGCGCACTCCGCGCACACCGAAGACCGGCTCGGGATTGCCCATGCCGAAGGGCTGCATCTGCTCCAACTCGCCCATCAGTTGCTCGTTCAGCTGCGTGGCCTCAATCCAGCCGGAAAGATCGAGGCCGGGCTCAGTGGCGGCGCCGTCGCGGCCGCGACGGATGACCTCGTCGAACATCGCGCGGAACGCTTCGAGCCGGGGCTTCCTCAGGGTGATGCCGACCGCCATCGGGTGCCCGCCCCAGTTGTCCAGGCACGCCGCGCAGGCGCCGAGGATCTCCACCAGGTTGAAACCGTTGATGCCGCGCCCGGACCCCTTGGCCAGCTCGCCCTCGTTGCCGAGCACGATGGTCGGCCGGTTGTATTTGCGCGAGATGCGGCCGGCCACGATGCCGACCACGCCCGGGTGCCAGGCCTCGTCGAACAGCACGAGCCCGCTGGCTGCGATGAAGTTCTCCTCCACGTAGCGCTCGGCCCGCTCGGTGATCTCGCGCTCGATGTCCTGCCGCTCGCGGTTGAGCTCATCCAGCTGGCGGGCGGTGTTCTCGGCAAAAATCCGGTCCTCGCTGAGAAGCAGGTCGACGGACAGCGCCGCGTCGGCGAGGCGCCCGCTGGCGTTGATGCGCGGCCCGAGCCGGTAGGAGATGTCGCTCGGCACCAGCCCCTGGTCGCGCTTGAGGCCGGACACCTGCATGAGGGCCTGCAGGCCGGGGCGGCGGGTCTCGGCCAGCACGCGCAGGCCGTGGCGGGCGAAGACACGGTTTTCGCCCTGCAACGGCACCAGGTCGGCAATCGTGCCCATGGCCACAAGGTCGAGATAGTCCTTCAACACGATGGTCAGCGCCACGGGATCGTTTTCGGCGCGGAGTTTTTTCAGCAGCCCGTGGGCCAGCTTGAACACGAGGCCGACGGTGCAGAGGTAGCGCCAGGCTTCGTCCCCGGCCGCTGGGTGGACATGCGGGTTGATCAGCACCGCACCGGTGGCGGCGGGCTCGGTCGAGCGGTGGTGGTCGACGATGATGACGTCCACGCCGAGCGAGCGCAGGTAGGCGATCTCCGCGTGCGAATTGGTGCCGCAATCGAGCGCGATGAACAGGTCCGGCTTCCCCGGCTCCAGCGCGCGGTCGATCGATATCCGGGTGAGCCCGTAGCCTTCCTCCAGCCGCCGCGGCACCACGTAGGCGGGATTGAGGCCGAGGCGGCGCAACAGGCTGACCAGGATCGTGGTGCTGCTCACGCCGTCCACGTCGTAGTCGCCGAGCACGACCACGCGCTCCCGGCCGCGCACGGCGCGGAGCAGGCGGTCGACGGCCGTCTCAAGGTTTACCAGCAGGAATGGATCGCCGAGGGTGGCGAGCGTCGGCTGCAGAAACCGCGTTGCGGCGGCGGACTCGGCCAGGGTGTTGCGCAGCAGCAGCTCGGCCACGACGGGCGTCGTGCCTGCGGCGCGCGCGAGGGCAGCCACGCTCCCGGCGTCGACCGGCGTGTAGTTCCAGCGCATCGGAGGCGGCGGGCCGTCCGTTTATTCCGAGGCGCGGGAGGAGCCGGCCCACTCGTATTTGGGCGCGATGTCCTGGTGGGCCTCGACGTGCTTCCGGTCGCCCTTGTGCCAGAGGTAGAAGATCTGGGCGGCGATGAAGATGGCCGAGAAGGTCGAGGTGACGATGCCGACGAGGAAGGTGAAGGCGATGTCGTGCAGCTGGCCGCCGCCAAACACCCACAGCGCCAGCGCCGCCAGGAACGTGGTCGTCGCCGTCATGATCGTGCGGGCGAAAACCTTGCGGATGGCGTTGTTGATCACGTCGCGCAGCTTGCCGCCCGGGTCGAGTTTCAGCTCCTCCCGGATGCGGTCGAAGACGACGACGGTCTCGTTGATGGAGTAGCCGGCGACGCAGAGGATGGCCGCGACCATGGGCGCGGAGAACTGGTGGCCGAAGAGCACGAAGATGCCGATGTTCATCAGGATGTCGTGCAGCGTGGCCGCCATGGCGCCGACGCCGAAGCCGAACTCGAAGCGGAAGGCGATGTAGACGAGGATGACGAGCATCGAGACGCCGATGGCCTTGACGGCGTTCCACTTGATCTCCTTGCCGATGGTGGCGCCGATCTGGCTGGTTCCAACCTTGGTCAGGCCCGCGTTCGGGTAGGCCTTTTGCAACGCGGCGAAGAGCGCCTCGGACTTGCCGTAGGCGGTCTCGAGCTTGAGCTGCTCCTTGCCGGTGCCGAGGTCGCTGACAAAAGTGGGGCTGACCTCGCCGACACCGGCGTCGTGGGCCACCTGCCGGATCTTCGCGCCATCGATCTTGGTGGTGAAGGTGGCGGTGACCTGGTCGCCGCCCGCGAAGTCGATGCCGTAGATCTTGTCGCCCTGGTAGAGGACGTAGCCAAAGCTGATGATGACGAGCGCGACCGAGCCGATGGCGGCGGGCTTGCCCCATTTCACGAAGTCCACGTTGAGGTCGCCGAGCATGCGGCGCATGGTCATCTTCTGGAGCATGCCGGACTCGACCAGCATCTCCATGAACATGTGGCCGGTGATCAGCACCGAGAAAAGGGTCGAGATGACGCCGATCAGCAGGGTGAAGCCGAAGCCCTTGATGGGGCCGGTGCCGAGCCAGATCATGATGCCGCAGATGAGCAGCTGCACGAGGTGGGCGTCCATGATCGTCGTGAGGGCCTTGGTGAAGCCGCCCTGGTTGGCGCTGACGAGGTTTTTCCCGAGGGCGATCTCCTCGCGCATGCGCTCGAAGATGAGGATGTTCGCGTCGACCGCCATGCCGATGGTGAGCACGATGCCGGCGAGGCCGGGCAGCGTCATGGTGGCGCCGATGCTGGCCATGACGCCGAGGATGATGAGGATGTTGACCGCCAGCGAGGCCACGGCGACGAAGCCGCCGGTGGCGTAGAAGGTGATCATGAACGCGGCCACGGCGGCCGTGCCGATGACGGTGGCGCGCACGCCGCTGTCGATGGCATCCTGGGCGAGCGAGGGCCCGACCTCATACTTTTCCTTGATGAGGAGCGGCAGATCGAGCGGGTTGTTCAGCACGTTGGAGAGGTCGACCGCCTCGCGCTGGGTGAAGGAGCCGGAGATCTCGGCGCTGCCGCCGCTGATCTGCTCCCGCACAGTCGGAGCCGAATAGAGCTTGCCGTCGAGCACGATGGCGAGGCGGCCCAGCCGGCCGGTGCTGCGGCCCTCGTCGGCGATGGCCTTGGTGACGTCGGCGAACTGCCTGCTGCCCTTTTCGGTAAACTTGAGGATGATGCGGAAGCGGCCGAATTCATCCATCGTCGGGAAGGAGTTGGCCACGCCCTCGCCCGTCATTTCGGGCCGGACCTTGACGTAGAGATCCTCGGTGTAGCTCTGACCGCCGGCGCGGCCTTCCTGGTCGAGCGTCAGGCGCTCGTAACCCGGGGGCGCCTCCTGCGGCGGGGCGATGGTGGGATGCACCATCTTAAAATCGAGCCGGGCGGGTTTGACCATGCTGGCGGCGATCTCGGGGTTGTCCTTGGTCGACACGCCGGGCAGCTGGACCTCGATGCGGTTCTCGCCCAGCGGGCGGATCAGGGGCTCGGTCACGCCGAGGCCGTTGATGCGGTTGCCGATGATCTCGACGGCCTTGGTGAGCTTCTGCTCGCGGACCTGCTGATTGTCGGCGCTGGCGACGTTGGGGTTGACCTCCAGGGTGAACGCGACGCCGCCCTTCAGGTCGAGGCCGAGCTGCAGCTTGCCCTTGGAGCGGCGGAGCAGCTCGTCGAGCAGGATGTTGTTGCGCTTCTCGACGTTCTTGAGCGTGGACTCGAGCCGGATCTCGGGGAAGAACTGCGACAGGTCGAGGTTCTGCTCGCGGCCGACCTGCTTGAGGGCGACGTAGGCGCTGGGGGCGCGGCCGGCCTGGACGCGCGTGGCGACCTCGCCCATCAGCTTGGTGAACTCGGCGGGCTTGGCGGTGGCTTCCTTTTTGACATAATCGCCGAAGGACTGGTCCTTCAGCGGCATGAGGGTGAACACGGCCCACAGCACGAGGGCGGCGGACAAGGTCAGTTTCCAAAGGTGACGACGGAGCATGGATGTTTGGTTGTTAAAGGGTGCGGGCGGCAAGGCGGACCGCCGCGGAACGGAACCGGCGGCGCTCAGGTGGCGTCGGCTTTCTTCAGGACGGTCGTGATGAAGCTCTTGCCGACCTCGACCTTGGCGTTGTTCTCGCCGATGCGGACGACGAAGCGGTCGTCCTTCACGCTGGTGATGGTGCCGTAGATGCCGCCGGCGGTCACGACCTCGTCGCCGGGCTTCAGCTGGGTGAGCATCTTCTCGTGTTCCTTCTGTTTCTTGCGCTGCGGGGCGATGAGCAGGAAATACATCGCCGCAAACATGAGCACCAGCGGCAGAAACTGCATCAGGGCGGCGACCCCGGACGGGGCGGCGGGCGTGCCGGGAGCGGCTTGGGCGAGGAGAAAATGTAACTTAGTCATTGCGTCTGCGGGTGTTTTGAAAAATTTGAAAAGGGCGAATAAGCCCAGCCGCATTCCAAAAAGCAAGCCTAACCCCCGCTCATTTCACTCCCGCATTGAAGACCAAATCCGCAACCAACTGGTCGGCCGCCCAGTCCGAAGACCATTACGGTTTTAAGCGCTGGGGCGCCAATCACTTCTCGGTGGATTCCGGCGGCTTCGTGCAGGTGCAGCCGCTCGCCGACGGGCGCACCATCCGCCTGATGGACGTGGTGGACGAGGCCAAGAGCATGGGCCTCAAGGCCCCGCTGGTCATCCGCCTCCAGGACACGCTCCGCCACCGGGTCACGCAGTTGAACCAAGTCTTCCAGAAGGCCATCAAGGAGGAGGGCTACAAGGGCGAATACCGCGGCGTCTTCCCCATCAAGGTCAACCAGCTGCGCGAGGTCGTCGACGAGGTCGTGTCGGCCGGCAAGGACTTCAACTTTGGCCTCGAGGCCGGCTCCAAGCCCGAGCTGATGATCGCCCTGGCCATGCACGAGGGCGCCCAGCGCCTCATCATCTGCAACGGCTACAAGGACCACGACTACATGCGGCTCGCCCTCCTCGGCCGCAAGCTGGGCAAGCGGATCATCATCGTCATCGAGCAGCTCTCCGAGGTCGACAGCATCATCGAGATCTCCAAGGAGACCGGCGTGAAGCCCCTGATCGGCTTCCGCGTGAAACTCCAGACCCGCGGCGAGGGCAAGTGGGCCATGTCCACCGGCGACAACGCCAAGTTCGGCCTCAACACCGCCGAGATCCTCTTCGCCGTCGAGAAGCTCAAGGCCGCCAAGATGAGGGCCTGCCTCAGGCTCGTGCATTTCCACATCGGCTCGCAGGTGCCCAACATCATCACGATCAAGGCGGCCGTCACGGAGGCCGCGCGCTTCTACTGCCAGCTCGCGAAGATGGGTTTCCCCATGGGCTACCTCGATGTCGGCGGCGGCCTCGGCGTCGACTACGACGGCTCGCGCACCAACTTCGAGTCGTCGATGAACTACACCCTCGGAGAATACGCCCGCGACGTCGTCTTCAACATCCGCGAGATCTGCGAGGCCTCCGGCGTCAAGGCGCCCGACATCGTGACCGAGTCCGGCCGGGCCGTCGCCGCCCCCCACTCCATGCTGGTCGTCGAGGTCTTCGAGCGCATCAACAAGCACGAGTCCCTCGGCAAGCAGCACCAGCCCAAGGCGCGCCACAAGATCGTCGACGACCTCGCCGTGCTCCTCAAGAACAAGGCCAAGCTCGGCCGCCTTGAGCGCTTCCACGACGCGCTCCAGAAGAAGGAGGAGGCCTTCTCGCTCTTCAACCTCGGCTACCTCGACCTTGAGAACCGCGCCGCCGCCGAGCAGATCTTCTGGCAGATCTGCGAGAAGATCGACCTCGAGGGCACCAAGTCCGGCTACCAGCCCGAGGAGCTGCACGACCTGAAAAAACTCCTCGCCGACCAATACGTCTGCAACTTCTCCGTCTTCCAGTCGCTCCTCGACAGCTGGGCGCTCAAGCAGCTCTTCCCCATCACCCCGCTGCACCGCCTCAAGGAAAAGCCCACCGTCAACGCCGTGCTCGTCGACATCACCTGCGACTCCGACGGCAAGGTGGACCGCTTCATCGACCTCCAGGACGTGAAGGACTACCTCACGCTCCACCCGCTCAACCCCGGCGAGCCCTACTACCTCGGCATCTACCTCACCGGCGCCTACCAGGACATCATGGGCGACCTGCACAACCTCTTCGGCCGCGTCAACGAGGTCCACGTCTTCCTCGAGGACGACGAGCCCAACGGCTTCTACATCGAGGAGGCGCTCGCCGGCTCCCGCATCGCCGACGTCATCGAGGGCGTGCAATACCAGTGGGAGGAGCTGTGCCGCCGCATCAAGCAGCAGATCGACCACGCCACCAAGAAGGACCTCATCAAGCCCCGCGAAGGCGTGCGGCTCGTCGAGTTCTACGAATCGCAGATGCTCGCCAAGACCTACCTCAACATCGAGCAGAACGGCGGCAAGCCGTAGCGACACCAATTGACAACCGGCACTCGCGGAAGCCTCTTCGGAACATGAAATCGCTCCGGGAGATCGAGGAAGCCATCGCCAAGCTGCCAAAGGAGTCGCAGCAAAAGCCGCTCCATGACATGCCGGCTCTTTGCCCCGCCGTTTTTCCGGCCGACGGCTGGGACGCCATCCTCGCCGATGCCCCGCCCCGCCTCCCTTCACGACCAGTGGCCTGGCGAGTATCGTCAGCAGCCCGAAAAATTTCTCGCCGTCAGCGAAGACACGCTGAACAAGCCACAAGGCGATGCCTAACGGTGGCTGGTATGCCCCGGCGGAAGCGAAACTGTTCCGCCCGCGCTGTCATGCCCCGGCAGGTTATTTGGCTTGCCCCTGCGGAAGGCCGGAGCACCCTTTCCCTCGATGAATCGGGGCGAATCGATGGACAGCCTGATTGTCCTCCCACCCGTGAAACCGAGCGTCATAGGGTTGGCAACCAGCGGCCCATTCCAGCCTTTAATGGGCGGTGACTTGGGACTGACAGGCGGCCAAGTCCAGCGGGACCGGATCAGCACTCGCCCTTTTTTGTTACGGGCAAAATTGCTACTCGCCCTGTTTTGCCTTGGAACCGCCGCCAGTCCGGCGTGGGCACTCTTCTCGGTGTGCCCCAAGTGCAATTGGAGGGGAGATGCCCCGCAAGGGGCGGCTTGCCCCAATTGTGGATACGGAGGGAACTCCTCCAACTCAGGCGGTTCCACCCCCTACAACGGGCCGAACCTCTGGGACGCTCTTCGCCAGCGCAAGGAGCGGAAGGAGCAGAGGCGCCAGCAAGAAGCGTGGAGTGCAAACCAGCAGGGAGTCGAATATGCCGCCAAACAGGATTGGGCCAGTGCGATCAAGAGTTACCAACTCTCGCTGGAGAAGGATCCGGGTGACCCGATTGTGCTGAAAAACCTGGCCTCTGCGCAAGCCCGCCTCGCTAACGACCGGGGGCTGGCGGCCTATAACAGGGGCGACTGGGCCGGCGCCGTCGCGTTTTTCCAGGAGGCCCTGAACCGGAACCCCTACCCAAAAAACAACAGCATATTGCAGGACAGCCTTGCGAATGCCCAGGAGAAGGCGCGGGCCGACCAATTCAGCAAACAGGACAAAGCGGCCGCCGTCCAGATGCAGCAGTCCATCCAGAACTTTGCGCAGAGCCTGAATGCGCCACGGGCCGCTTCGGGCAAACAGGCTTCCGGTGGCGGCGGATTGGATTTCATCTCAGCTGCTCCCACCCCCAGTGCCGCCAGTCCCGCGGCCACTTTGGAATTCGGCGACCCCATGGTGGTGGATGCCCGCCACGCGACCCCGGATTTGCCTAAGGACCTGAAGGACGCCGTGGCCGACACACCGAAGGACAAGGCGACGGGCGCACCGATGAGCGCGGATGCGCTCGGCAAACTCGAGGGGGATTTGCGAAAGCGACTGGCTGAAGCAGCCGACCCGCAGACGCAGGCCTGGCTGGAGGCCCAGCTGGCTTGGACCCTCCAGCAGAAGGGGGACTCCAAGGGCGCGGTCGAGGCCATCGAGAAGGCGAGCGCGCTCGACCCCGACTCCCCGATGCTCACGCTACTCCGCACCTCGGCCTTCGCCGAGACCAAGGAGCAGTTCGCCGACGCGGTGTGGGCCGCGCAGGAATATCTCAAAAGCCATCCGGGCAACCGGGTCGCCGCCAGCATTCTGGCGGAGGCGAACGAAAAGTTGCGGCAGGCGATGGACGCCGCCGCGCCGTCGGCCTCGCCTGCGACGGCCAACCGGCTTCCGCTGGTCCCGTTTGCCCAACAAGGCAAGATGTCGTCGGGAGTCTTGGCCGGAACACCCGAGACAGACAAAGCCCGGGCGGAAAAGGAATTTGGGTTTCAGGATTTCGGGAAGCAAAGCTTCACCCCGCACTGGCAGGAGCCCCCCGCCTTGGACAAGCGAATCAACCTGGAGAAGTATCCCGAGTTGAAACAAAGCCAGACGAAAAGAGCGGAGCTGGTCGCCCAATTTAAAGGAGCGGATCCTATCAAAGCCGAGGAAATCAAGAAGCAGGTGGCCAGCATGGACAAGGAGACCGAGAAAAAGGCCGAGGAAATCATCAAGAAGGATTTCCCCACTGCACCGGGACTTTAGGCCAAACCCCGGCGACTGCTATCTTCCAACTGCCCCACTAGCATGAGTATTTCCCTGCCCCGCGTTTTCTCTTCCCTTCTGGTTTGTTTTTCCCTTCTGCTCGTTCCCGCGCGAGCGGAAGCTCTTTCGACGGACAAAGCGCCGGACATCGCGGCAATTCCCACCGGCCTGCCGGCAGATCAGACCAACGCCCTGCTGAAACAATTGGCCGATCTTGCAGCACTGCGCAGCGCGTTCGGCGGCGCCCAGGCAAACTACAACAGCACCCCGCGAACCGGCATTGTGGTTGGCAGCGCCCAGGAAGCGAATCTCAATAGCAAGATCGCTGCGGTGAATCAGGCCCGGGCAGCCTATATCTCGGCCGTAAGGAAATTTAACCGCGATGTGGCGAAGGCCGTGGCTGCGGAAAGACGCCGCTATATCAGGATGATGAGCGACTACACCCATCGTCTGGATTGGGGCAAAGAAAAGAAAGATCGCGTGGATGTCGCTTTGAACAAACTTGCGCCCGAGGGTGATGAAAATGCCACGCCCACCATGGTTCGGGATGTATGGACCCGTATGTTTGCCCGCGAATCAGACAAGGATTTGGCCGCCGCGGCCGCGGCCGGCGATGGTCCGGGGTTCCCGGGCATGGGCACGCAAAGCCGCCAGGATTGTGCCGTGTTCGCCCTGGCGAATGCCTCCGGCGTGCCTTACGGGCTGGTCGCCGCGAGCGCGACGGACTTGATCAAACATGCGGAATGGCGGCCGGCCGCCGATCAGGCCGCACCCGAGCAGTCATTTTCCCGCAGGGGTCTTAACGGTGGCGAGGTCATCATCATGGCTGAGACCCTTGGCCAGGCCACCGTCGTCCCCAGCACCGATTTCCCGAAAACCCTCCAGGCCGGGCACCGCATTCTCATCAGTGTGGTTCCTTCTGATGGTGACATGGACAGCGCCCATGAAGTTGTCCTCGCCAAGACCTTCAAGCATGGCGGGGAAACGTGGTTTGCCGTCATGGATTCCAACCAAGCCCCCGATCAACGGCTCTACCTGAATGCCAGGGAGCTCAACACGATCCTCTGGGAAAATGGGGTCGTGTTTCAACCCGAGCCGAACCGGACCGCACCCCTGCTCCGCTAATCAATTATGCCCACCTATCCCATCAGACTTATCGCAGTCGTAGTGTTGCTGGTTGCCGGTGCCCTCCGCGCCGAATTGCCGCCCGACGCACAATCGGCTATGGAGAAAGGCGTCCAGGCTGCGCAACAGCAGGACTTCCCGCTGGCCGCCAAGTTCTTCGCGGAAGCGCGCGAGTTCGCTCCGGAAGCTCCGGAGTTGCTCTACAACCTCGGCCTCGCCGAATCGAAGATCCCCGGCCGGGAACTGCGCGCCATCGCCTGGTTCGGCGCCTATCTCGCCGCCAATCCTCGCGCACCCAACCTCGCCGCAGTGAAGAAACAAATGAACGCGCTTGATGTGACCAACCAGGTCAACGTTGCCCGACTGCTTAAAGCCGTCGCGGAAGCTGCCAATCTCGTGCCGGAGCCCGATCGAAGCATACCGTCCGGGCTGATCGGGAGTTATACCCAAGGCAGCACTTTGCAGCAAGCTGCGGTATTGCTGGCGCGAACCGGGAATGCCACGGACGCCCTTCGCCTCGCCGCGGGCATCAAGGACAGTTACTGGCGGAGCCGGGTGCAGGGTAACATCGGTCTCGCCCTTAGCAAAGCCGGAGACACCCGCGGAGCAGGCAAATGCTACAGCCTTGCGATGAAAACCGACTCTGGGCCGTCCTATGATCTGGCTCAGGCCCAAGCGCGGGCCGGTGAGATTGCCGCTGCCCTCAAGACCGCAGATACCCTGCCTTGGGGTTGGAAGTCCAACTACACCAACTGTGCGATCGCCAAGGCCATGATCACGCAAGGTGATCTCCCGGCAGCCAGAAAGCTGCTCGCCCGGGTGGAACGGGAGTTGCCGGCAATGGCCGACGACAAAGGCGAGGATACCTACAAAAGTGACAATTACCGGGATTTGGGCGTCGCCCTGGCCCAAGCCGGAGAAATCGCTCGGGCCCGCCAGGCCTCCGACCATGTCAAAGTCGACTCTTGGAAAGAGGACATTCTGGCGGCCATCGCAAGCACACAGGTGGATGGTGGTGATATTGCCACGGCGCAAAAAACCGTCGAACAGCTCACCGGCTACCACAAGGAGAATGCCCAGAGCTACGTTGTGGTCGCTCAATTGCGGTTACGGGCTAAGTCTGGCGACCTTGCCGGAGCGGTGCAGGCCGCAGGACAGCTGGCGAAAGGCAAGGAAGACGCGCTCATCGCGCTCGCAAAATTTCTGGCCAGCTCCGGTGATTTTGCGGGTGCCCTGAAGATCGTCGCACTGCTGGATGAACGTTACCACTATCGGCGTTGGGCCAGGGCGGGCATCTTCACCGCGCAGAACCAAAGGCAATCGGCCAGCTCCACCCAGGATTGGATCGCGCTGAACTCCGATTTGTTGGACGACCCGAAATACTCCGACTTCCCCGCCGCGCTGGCCAACCTGCCGAAAAACAGCGCCAAGGAGACATTTGCTGCCATGCATGACTTCGCGGAATCCGTGCTCGATCTTCGCGAACTCCTCACGCGGATGATGAAGCTGCAGTCCCAGTCGCAGTCGAAACCATAGAGGCTCCCCATGTCCATCGCTCGTATCCGCCTGTTTGCGATCTTCCTGATCCTGGCTGCGAGCGCCCTGCAAGCCGAACTGCCCCCGGATGCCCAGTCTGCCGTCAAGAAGGGCCTCATCGCCGCCAACCAGCAGGACTTTCCCCTCGCGCTGCGCTATTTCGAGGAAGCCCACCGGCTCGCACCCGAAGTCCCGGAAATCTATTTCAATCTCGGCCTGGCTGAGTCGAAGATCCCGGGTCGGGAGTTGCGGGCGATTGCCTGGTTCGGCGCCTATCTCGCCGCCAACCCCAACGCGCCCAATGCCACCGCGATCCGGGACCAGCTCGACGAACTGGAGGTCAAGAGTCGGAGCGCGACGGCCCGTTTGCTCCGGTTGCGCCAGAGTGTTTCCAAGCCCAGGAGGGATTCGTCGCCGGTGCGGCTCCAGAACTGGCCCGGGCGTTTGAAGCGACATGGGTATTGCCGGCAGGTGGCCTCGATTGCGCCGCTGCCCAAGGGTTCGCCGCGGCGCGCGGCCGCGCGGTAGTCCAGGCGGGCGTGATGTTCGTGGAAGTGGTTCCCCTCGGTCCGCACCGCGGCGGCGGCGGGCCCGGCGGGCAGCGTCGCGAGCACTTCCTCCAGGTGGCGGATCACTTTCACCGCCGACTCGTTTTTCAACTGCCGGACCAGGGGCTTGAGCCACGCATTCAGCTTGGCCTGGTCGTCGCCGCAGAGCGCGCGGCCGACGGCCGCGAGGTGTTGCACGGCGTGATAGAAGTCGAGCCGCTGGTGCGCGCCGGGGAAACGGTCGTCGGCCCGCCGCCAGGTCCACACCGCCCCATCGGCGATCACCAGGACGCCGGCCGCCTGGCCGAGACCGCGCCCCCGCGCCTCGGCGTGGAGTTGCTCGCGCAGGGCGTCGATCCCTTCCCGCGTGGCGGCGAAGCCGCGTTCGACGATGACCGGCCGCCCGCCCGCGGTCTGCGCGCGGTGGTCAAGCCGGAAACAGGTGCCGGTGTAGACCCAGTGCCAGCGTTCGGGCTCCTCGCCTTTTTGGCGGCGGGCCGCGCTCTGGCCCCAGGGGTCGCGTTCGCGGATGTTCCAGGCGTCGATTTGCAGGATCAGCTGGCAGGGCTCCAGCGGCAGCTCGAGCTGCGGCGGGGCGACGGGCCGGGCGTCGAGGGTGCGGCGCAGTTCCAGAGCGCGCTCGCCCTGGCGGCGCGCTTCGCGGTCGAGCGTGGCCCGCGGCAGCTTCACCCCGGTGAGCCGCTCCAGCACCAGGCTGGCTTCACTCACCGGCATCTTGCTCGCCAGCAACGCCGTCATCTCCTGCACGGCGGGCGAGTAGCCGGCGGTGTCGGCCAGGCCAAGCGCGGCGTCGGCCGGCGTGCGCCACTTGTGGCAGCGAGGACAGTAACCGCGGGTGCGCCGCACGGTGACCTCGCCGAAACGGGTGGGGAAGCTCCGCGGCTGCCCGGGTTTCAGCCTGGTGAGCATCCGCTGACAATGCGGGCAGCGCGGCGGGGTGGCGTCGGCTTTCTTTTGCGCACCGGCCTCGCTCGCCTGCCGCAACAGCTCCCGGCTCTCCTCGGCGAGCCGGGTCTCCAGATGCCCGAGATTCTCCGGCTCGGCGCACGCAAACGCTTCGATCTGATCCTCCCTCCGCGCGGCCAGACAGGCCGCGGTCACACCCCACCGCGGCACCGCGGTGGGGGCCGGCTTCACCGCCGGACCGGTCAGCTCCAAACTCGGGGTTTTCGTCCCCTCATTCTATCATCCCCGACAAAACTGAGATGCGCCCCCGGGTTCCCCGGGGCGCTGTTTTGCTTTGTCAGCCGGGCGCACAACGTCAGAGTCCCGGGATGCGACTCCCCCTCCTCCCCGCCCTCTTCCTCGCCGGCGTGACAGCAACTGTGTTCGCGGCGCCCCAGCCCGATGCGGTTGAAACCAAGGTTCTGCCGCTCGTCGTCGTCAAAGCCGCGCACCTCGTCGACCCGGTGAGCGGCCAGGTCCTGTCCAACCAGGCCGTCGTCATCGAGGGCGACCACGTCAAGGCCGTCGTGGCTGCGGCCGACCTCGCCAAGGTGGTGCGTCCTGGCGCCAGCGCGCGCGTCATCGACCTCGGCGCCGCCACCCTGCTGCCCGGCCTCATCGACTGCCACACGCACGTCACCAGCCAGCCGGAGAACTTCTACGAGGATATTTTCCGCAAGTCCCCCATCGACGAGGCGACCACCTCGCACATCTACGCGAAGCGCACCTTGGAGGCCGGTTTCACCACCATCCGCAACGTCGGCGCCGGCAACTATGTCGACTTCGCCCTGAAGCGCGCGATCGAGGCCGGCAAGATCCCCGGCCCGCGCATCCTGGCCAGCGGCCCGGCGCTCGGCTCCACCGGCGGCCACAGCGACCTCAACGGCATGTCGCCCTACGTCCGGTTCGAGGGAGAGATCGGGGGCGTGGCCGACGGCGTGGACGCGATCCGCAAGAAGGTCCGCGAAAACGTCAAGTATGGGGCCGACGTGATCAAGTTTTGCGCCACCGCCGGCGTGTTGTCAGAGGAGGAATCCGTCGGCGCCCCGCAATACACGCTGGAGGAGATGAAGGCGCTGGTGGAGGAGGCCGCCATGTGGGGCCGCCGGGTCGCGGCCCATGCCCACGGCGCCGAGGGCATCAAGCGCGCCATCCGCGCCGGCGTCACCTCGGTCGAGCACGCCAGCTTCATCGACGACGAGGGCATCGCCCTCGCCAAGGAGCACGGCACCTGGCTCGTCATGGACATCTACAACGACGACTACATCCTGGCCGAATATTCCAAGATGGGCTACCCGGACAAGATCATCGCCAAGGAAAAGCTCGTCGGCCGCACCCAGCGGGAGAATTTCACCAAGGCGCTGAAAGCCGGCTGCAAGATGGCCTATGGCACCGACTCCGGCGTCTATCCCCACGGCTGGAACGGCAGGCAGTTCTTCCACCTGTCAAATGGGGCATGACCCCGATGCAGGCCATCCAGTCCGCCACCGTCAGCGCCGCCGAACTGCTGGGCCTGCCGGACAAGATCGGCCGGCTCGCGCCGGGTTGCTACGCCGACCTCATCGCCGTGCGCGGCGACCCGCTGGCCGATGTCACCGTGCTGGAGCAGGTGGACTTTGTCATGAAAGGCGGCCGCGTGACGAAGAATAATCTGACCACCGAGGCCCCGGAGCGGATCGATTGAAGGTCAGATTCGTGGGGCCGCGAGCTTGCTCGCGCTCCAAGGTCAAGCGTGGCGCGAGCCAGCTCGCCGCCCCACCCCCGCTGTCAGTGCCCGAGCACGATCAGCAGGCCGCCGAGCAGCGTGAACAGCGCGCCGAGCAGGCCGGCCTCGTAACGCTCAAAGCTCTTCACCTCGAATTTCTCCAAGCCGACCAGCGTCAGCCAGGTGAAGAGCATCATTCCGGCCAGCGTCGCCACCGCGAGGATCAGGCTGAGCACCACAAAGCCCCGCCAGCCGAATTGCACGCCGGACAGATAGACCGGCAGGAAGCCTTCGCAGGGTGACAGCGTGAGCATCACAAAGAGCCCGCTGACCGCCGCCCAGTCCCCCGCCTTGGCCTCCACCAGCCGGCTGTCCTTCAATTCCTCGTCCCAGTGGCTGTGACCGGCCTCGTGTCCGCAGTGTTCGCTGGGGTGATGGTGCGCGCCGAGCACGTGGTGGTGCACGACCCCGCCGCGCAGTTGCCGCCAGAAATAATAGAGTCCGATCACGAGCAGGACGCCGCCCGCGATCCACGGAAACAGCCGCCCCAGGCGTTCATCGAGCTGGAAGCCGAACCACGCGATGCCGAGGCCGAGCAGGCCGGTCAGCGCCACGTGCCCCAGCCCGGCCAGCGCCGAGACCGCCAGGGTCTTGGCCCGGCTCCAGCCGCGCGCCCGCGACACCAGCACGAACGGCAGCCAGTGCGTCGGGATCGCCGCATGGAAGAACGCCACCGTGAAGCCGGTGGCGGCGATGGTCGTGAGGACGGCGGTGTTCATCGGCGGGGTGGCGAGAAAAGGCGGCGGTGCCCGCCCTGTCGACCCCGAACCATAGCAAAGCCGTCAAGGGGTCCTAATAATCTTTCGCGTTCTCTTAATCTTTTTCGTTCTCTCTAGCCTGTCCTCGACTCACGATGACGAGAACGATAAAGGGATTGAGAACGAATTGAACATGCCACCCGACCTCAACGCCGTCCGCGCCTACCTCCTCGCCCTGCAGGACTCCGTCTGCGCGGCGCTCGAGCGCGAGGACGGGGGCAAATTTCAGGAGGATGCCTGGGCGCGCGCCGAGGGCGGCGGCGGCCGCTCCCGCGTGCTGGGCGACGGCACCGTGTTCGAGAAGGCCGGCGTGGGGTTCTCCCATGTCACGGGCGCGGCCCTGCCCGCCTCGGCCACGGCCGCGCGGCCCGAGCTGGCCGGCAAGGCCTTCCAGGCGATGGGCGTGTCGCTGGTGATCCACCCGCGCAATCCCTACGTGCCGACCACGCACGCCAACGTGCGCTTCCTCCAGGCCGGCGAAGGCGGCGCGGCCGTCTGGTGGTTCGGCGGCGGCTTCGACCTGACGCCCTGCTACGGTTTCGAGGAGGACGCCGTGCACTGGCACCGCACCGCGCGCGGCGCCTGCGGCCCGGAGCTTTATCCGAAATTCAAGCAGTGGTGCGACGACTACTTTTTCCTGAGGCATCGCGGCGAGCCGCGCGGCATCGGCGGCATCTTCTTCGACGACTTCAACGCCCCCGGCTTCGACCGGAGCTTCGCCCTCATGCGCCACGTCGGCGACGCCTTCCTCCCCGCCTACCTGCCCATCGTGCAACGGCGCAAGCGCCACGCCCACGGCCAGCGCGAGCGCGATTTCCAGCTCCACCGGCGCGGCCGCTACGTGGAGTTCAACCTCGTCTACGACCGGGGCACCCTCTTTGGCCTGCAAAGCGGCGGCCGCACGGAGTCCATCCTCATGTCGCTCCCGCCGCTCGTGGCCTGGCGCTACGACTGGAAACCCGCCCCCGGCACGCCCGAGGCCCGGCTCCACGACTTTTTCCTCCAACCCCGTGACTGGGCCGATTATTCAACATGACTTCCCGCGAACGATTCCTGAAAGCCTGCGCCTGCGAGCCGCTCGACCGGCCGCCGGTGTGGATCATGCGCCAGGCCGGCCGCTATCTGCCTGAATACCGGGCGTTGAAGGCGAAGTCGTCTTTCCTTGAGATGGTGAAGACACCCGAGCTGGCCGCCGAGGCCACGCTGCAGCCGCTGCGCCGCTTCGCGCTCGATGCCGCCATCATCTTCTCCGACATCCTCGTCATCCCGGAGGCCATGGGCCAGGGCTACAAGTTCCGCGACGAGGGCGGCATCGCGATGGATTTCCGCCTGGAGAACATGGCGCAGCTCGACCGCCTCGATGCCACCGGCGTGGCGGCGCGCCTCGATTACGTCGGCCAGGCCCTGGCCCGGGTGAAGGCCGAGCTGAAAGGCGAGAAGGCTTTGCTCGGCTTCGGCGGTTCGCCGTGGACGCTCGCCACCTACATGCTCGAAGGCGGCAGCGCCGAGGACTTTGAGCGCAGCAAGTCCGTGTTCTACTCCGACCGCGCCTTCTTCAACGCGCTCATGGCCAAGCTCACCGCCGCGCTCAGCGGGTATTTCCAGATGCAGATCCGCGCGGGGGCCGACGCCATCCAGATCTTCGACTCCTGGGGCGGCATCCTGGCCGGCCCGGACTACGAGGCCGCCTCGCTCCGCTGGATCCGCGACATCATCGCCGCCCTGCCGAAGGATTTTCCCATCATTCTCTACGCCAAAGGCACCTCGTCCCAGCTTACCGACCAGGCCTTCAGCGGCGCGAGCGCGCTGGCCGTGGACTGGACGGTCGACCTGGCGGTCATCCGCAAGCTCGTCCCCGGCAACATCGCGGTGCAAGGCAACCTCGACCCCGTGCTCATGAACACGACGCCGGACATCGTCCGCCGCGAGACCACCAAGCTGCTGGAGTCGATGCGCGGCGCGCGCGGCCACATCTTCAACCTCGGCCATGGCATCATGCCACAGGCGAAGATCGAGTGCGTGGAATCCCTCGTGGCCACCGTCGCCAACTGGAAATCCTGAGCATGACCGCCCAGCGCATCGCGATCGTCGGCGCCGGTCTGACCGGCCTGACCGCTGCATTTCGCCTCCACCAAGCCGGACATCAGGCGACGGTGTTTGAGCAGGGCCCCCAGCCGGGCGGCTCGGTGCGCACCATCCGCGAGAACGGCTACCTCGTCGAGGCGGGGCCCAACTCGCTCCAATACGGCGCGCCGGAGCTGAAGACGCTGGTCCGGGATCTTGCACTGGAAACCGCGCTGCTCAGCGCCAATCCGGCGGCGAAGAAACGCTTCATCGTCCGTGGCGGCAGGTTTGTGCCCGTGCCGGCCGGCCCCGGCGCATTCTTTGGCACGGGCCTGTTCTCCTTCGGCACCAAGGCCGCGATCTTCGCCGAGCTGCTGAAGCGCCCGCGGCATCGCACCACCGACATCAGCCTCGCGGAGCTGGTGCGCTCCCACTTCAACCAGGAGCTGGTGGACTACGCCGTGAACCCGCTCATCGCCGGCATCTACGCCGGCGATCCCGAAAAGCTCTCGGCCAGGCACGCCTTCCCGCAACTGTGGCAGGCCGAGCGCTCGCACGGCTCCCTGTTGCGCGGCATGATCGCGCTCGCCAAGGAAAAGAAAGCCCGCGGCGAAACCGGAGGCAGCCCGATCGTGTCCTTCCGCGACGGTCTCCAGACCCTCACCGACACCCTGGCGGCCCGCTTGCCCTCCGGCGCAGTGCAGCTCAACACCACCGTCGAAACCATAATTCCCGGCCGCCCCCACCGGCTGGTCTGGAAGCAGGACGGGCGGTCCGCCAGCGGGGAGTTTGACGCCGTGATCCTCGCGGTGCCCGCCGGCGGGCTGGCGCAACTCACCTTTGGCGCGCTCGGCGAGCGGCCCTTCGCGCTGCTGGACTCTTTGCCCCAGCCGCCGGTCAGTTCGCTCTTCCTCGGCTACAAGCGCGGGCAGGTGGCGCACCCGCTCGATGGATTTGGCGGGCTCGTGCCGGCGGTGGAGAACCGGCAGGCGCTGGGCATCCTCTTCTCGTCCTCCCTCTTTCCCGGCCGCGCGCCGGACGGGCATGTCGGCCTCACGGTGTTTGTGGGCGGCATGCGGCAGCCGGAGAGCGCCCGCCTCGCCACGCCCGCGCTGTTGCAGCGCATCGCGCCGGATCTGACGGGGCTGCTCGGCGTCACCGGCGAGCCGGCCTACGTCCGCCACAGCTTCTGGCCCAAGGCCATCCCCCAATACAACCTGGGCCATGAACGGTTCCTCGAGCCCATGGCGCGGCTGGAGCAGCAGCACGCCGGGTTGTTCGTCGGCGGCAATGCCCGGGGCGGAATTTCCCTCCCGGACTGCGTGAAATCCGGCGCGGAGCTGGCGCGGAAGACGGGCGAGTTCGCCGCGAAACTGTAGGTGGCGAGCTTGCGCGCAACGTGGCGCGCGAGCGCGCCACCTGCAGATAAGCGAAGCGCGTCTCACCACTTGACTAGCCCCCCTCGATGGGTAGCCTCCCGCCCCTTATTCCCGATGGCGCAAGACCTGAAAGACACCCTGCTGCTGCCCAAGACCGATTTCCCCATGCGGGCCGATCTGGTCAGGCGCGAGCCCGGCCGGGTGGCGCACTGGGCGAAGCTCGACCTCTACAACAAGATCCAGGCCAGGCGCGCCGGCCGCCCCGCCTTCGTGCTGCATGACGGCCCGCCTTTCACCAACGGCGACGTCCACATCGGCACCGCGCTGAACAAGACGCTCAAGGACATCGTCAACCGCTACAAGTCCCTGCAGGGCTTCCGCACGCCCTACGTGCCGGGCTGGGACTGCCACGGCCTGCCCATCGAGCAGAAGGTCTCGCGCGAGATCAAGGACCAGAACCTCACCCTCACCACGGCGGAGATGCGCGCCAAGTGCGACGAGTTCTCCGAGAGCTGGATCGCGAAGCAGACCGCGCAGTTCAAGCGCGTCGGCGTCCTCGCCGACTGGAAGAACGAATACAAGACCAAGGCGCCGGCCTTTGAGGCCGATGTTCTCCGCACCTTCGCCGCGTTCGTCGAGCAGGGCCTGGTCTACCGCAGCAAGAAACCGGTTTACTGGTCCATCCCCTTCGAGACCGCGCTGGCCGAGGCGGAGATTGAATACAAGGACCACACCTCGATCGCCGTCTGGGTGAAGTTCCTCGTGCCGGTTGAAGAAGCGAAGAAGTTCGGTCTGCCCACCGACAAGCCGCTCTTCATCGTCATCTGGACGACCACGCCGTGGACGATCCCGGCCAATCTCGCGGTCGCGCTGCATCCGGAGGAGACCTACGTCGCAAGCGACATCGGCCCAGAACGTATTCTCGTCGCGCTGAAACGTCTCCCTGAAGTTGAAAAGGCTATCAACAAATACAATGAGCCTGGCCTCGGAATTCACTGGGGAGATAAGGGTGCCAAGCTCGAGGGGCTGCAGGCCCGCCATCCTTTCATTGACCGCGCCTCGCCTGTCGTGCTCGCCGACTACGTCACCACCGACAGCGGCACCGGCGCCGTGCACACCGCCCCCGGCCACGGCGCGGAGGATTACCAGACCGGCCTCAAATACGGCCTCGAGATCTACTGTCCCGTCGGCGATGACGGCAAATACCTCAACGATGGCCGCGTCCCCGCCGACCTCGTCGGCCTGACCACGCTCGAGACCGTCGAGGACCTCGCCGCCAAGAAGCCCGCGCCGGCCAACCTCGGCGTGCTCAAGCTGCTCGCGGCTTCCGGCGCCTTGCTGGCCAAGGCCAAGTATCCGCACAGTTACCCGCATTGCTGGCGCTCCAAGACCCCGATCATCTTCCGCGCCGTCGACCAGTGGTTCGTCTCGCTCGATCCCGCGGGCGCGGGACCGGCCAGCCCAAGAAAAGTCGCCCTCAAGGAAATCACCAAGATCGCCGGGGCGCAGGGCTGGATCCCCGCCTGGGGCGAGGCCCGCATCCGCAGCGCCGTCGAGTCGCGCCCCGACTGGTGCATCAGCCGCCAGCGTTCCTGGGGCGTGCCGATCATCGCCTTCTACGGCCCCGACAAGAAGGCCTGGCTCGACGCCGGCGTCGTGCGCGCCGTGGCCGACAAGGTCGCGACCAAGGGCAGCAATTTCTGGTATGACGCCGAGCCCGCCGAGATCCTCGCCGGCGTGAAGCTCCCCGCCGGCTGGCCGGCGGCCGACACGCTCACCTGCGGCCGCGACACCCTCGACGTGTGGATCGACTCCGGCTCCACCCAGGCCGCCGTGCTCAAGCGCGGCCAGGGCGGCACGCACTGGCCGGCCGACCTCTATCTCGAGGGCAGCGACCAGCACCGCGGCTGGTTCCAGTCCTCGCTGTGGTGCAGCGTCATCGCGCACGGCGCCGCGCCCTACAAGGCCGTCCTCACCCACGGCTTCATCGTCGACAAGAACCGCCAGAAGATCTCGAAAAGCTCGACTTACCAGAAGCCGCAGACCGCCGACGCCTACATCGCGCAGCACGGCGCCGACGTCATCCGCCTCTGGATCGCCTCGCAGGATTTCCGGGACGACATCCCGGTGGACGACGAGATCCTCAAAAACGTGGGCGAGGCCTACCGGCTTTTCCGCAACACGTTTCGCTTCCAGCTCTCCAACCTGTCCGACTTCGACGCCGCCCAGCACGCCGTGCCGGTCGAGAAGATGGACGTGCTCGACCGCTGGGCTTTGCACCAGACCGCCGTCCTGGTCGAGGAATGCACCAAAGCCTACGACGCCTACGAGTTCCACCGCGTCTACCAGCTCTGCAACCAGTTCTGCTCGGTCACGCTCTCGGCCACCTACCACGACATCCTGAAGGACCGGCTCTACACCCTTGCCGCCGCCCACCCGCTCCGCCGTTCCTCGCAGACGGCCCTCCACCACATATTCGGCGCGCTGGCGCGGGTGCTGTCGCCCGTCATCACCTTCACCACCGACGAAGCCTGGAGCTACGCGTCGACCGGCAAGGAATACGGCGAGGGTTCCATCCATCTGCTGGACTGGCCCGTCGTGCCCGCGGCCTGGCGCAATGCCGAAGTCGAGGCCGACCTGGCCGCCCTGCTGCAATATCGCGCGAAAGTGAACGAGGCCCTCGAACCGCTCCGCCAGGCCGGCACCATCGGAAAGTCGCTGGATGCGGCTCTCACGCTGAACGATCCATCACCCGTGCTGGCCAAGCACCGGGATTTCCTCCCGGAACTGTTCATCGTCTCGCAAGTCGCCCTGGAAAGCCGGTCCGCCGGCATCTCCGCCCGCCATGCCAGGGAAGGCGGCGCCGCCCGCTGCCCGCGCTGCTGGCGCTGGGTGCCAAAACTTGCTCACAACCCGCACGGAGAAGTTTGCCCTCGGTGCGAAGAAGCCCTTAACTCCTAATCCGATCCCTTATGGCCACGAAGAAAAAATCCCACGCGAAGAAGCCCGCCGCCCCGAAAGCCCCGGCCCGCAAGCCGGCGAAGGCTCCGGCCAAGAAACCCGCGGCCGCCAAGCCCGCCCCCAAGGCCCCCGCTTCCGCCGCGAAGCCCGCGCCGGCCGCCAAGGGCAAGGCCGGGTCCGCCGCCGACCTGAAGCGCCTGCTGCTCGAGCGCAAGTCGGCCCCCAAGGCCGCCATCGCCTTCAGCCTCGATGAGGTCCGCGAGATCGCAAAGAAGCATGAAAAGCAGGTGGAGAGCGCCGCCAAGTCCGGCAAGAACGGCAAGACCGGCGCCGGCGCCAAGCACGCCCAAGTGGCGGCCGACCTCGCCAGGCCGCACAAGCCGCACCATGTGAAGACCGCCTCGCTGGCCGACATCCTGGGTTTCAACCCCGCCAAGGGCAAAAAGGCGCGCGCCGCCATGATCGACGAATCCGAGGTGCCCGACAAATACCGCCGCTACTACCGCCTGCTGCTGGAGCTGCGCAACCACGTGCTGACCCAGCTCGGCGAGCACACCGAGGAGACGCTGCTCAAATCCGCCAAGGACGATTCGGGCGACCTCTCCGGCTACGGCCAGCACATGGCCGACGCCGGCACCGACACCTTTGACCGCGATTTCGCCCTCAGCCTCGTCTCGAACGAGCAGGAGGCCCTCGCCGAGATCGAGGCCGCCATCAAGCGCGTCCACGCCGGCACCTACGGCATCTGCGAGACCACGCAGAAACCCATCGCCAAGGAGCGCCTGCTGGCCGTGCCCTTCACCCGCTACTCGACCGAGGCCAAGAAGGAGGTCGAGCGCCACTCCCACCGCTCCATCGAGCGCGGCGGCCTCTTCGGCGACGGCACCGAGGAGGAAGGCGGCAAGATCGCGGACGGCGGCGACGACGAGTGACGCCATTTCTGATTTTGGCTTTTAGATCTCCGCTTTGATGCCCGAACAGCCGACACCGGCCGCCAACGGCCCCAGGCAGTCGCCCGCGCCGGGCGGATCTGCGCAATCCAAAATCGAGAATCCCAAATCGAAAATCCAGCGCCTGTTCGCCTACCGCAGGCTTTGGATGCTGGGCGTGGCGGTCTGCGCGCTGGACCAGCTGACCAAATACTGGATCAACGCCCGGCTGCCTTTCGGCAGCTACGGCCCGGGCGCCGGCATCGAGATTTTCCCCGGCTTCCTCCACCTGGTGCATGTCGGCAACACCGGCGCCGCCTGGAGCATGTTCGCCGGCGCGAGCCTGTGGCTCGGCCTGCTGGCGCTCGGCACCCTGGCCGCGATCTTTTTCTGGCGGCGCCAGCTCGGCCTGCGCTCCCCCACCGCCCAGGCCGCCTTCGGGCTGCTCTGCGGCGGCATCGTCGGCAACCTGATCGACCGGCTCGCGCACGGCCACGTGATCGATTTCCTGGACTTTCATTTCGGCAATTACACCTACCCGACGTTCAACGTCGCCGACTCCGGCATCTGCGTCGGCGTCTTCTGGTATGTGCTGTGGTCGCTGAAGCAGCCGCCGACGGCTGCAAGTGAGAAGTGACCAGCATCAAGTAACAGGGCCGCACTCTGCTCCCTGTCACTTGGAACTTGGCCCTCGTTACTTGTCGAGCGAGCGCAGCTCACTCGACATTCGCGATCTGCTCGCGGATGCGCTCCAGCTCGTTCTTGAACTCAATCACCCGCTGCGCGATGGCCAGGTCGTTGGCCTTGCTGCCGATGGTGTGGATCTCCCGGCCGATCTCCTGCAGGATGAACTCGGCCTTGCGGCCCGTCTCCCCGTCCGCGCCCAGCAGGGTTTGCAACTGGGACAGATGGCTGCGCAGGCGGGTGATCTCCTCCGTCACATCACAGCGGTCGGCGAACAGCGCGACCTCCTTCAGCACGCGCTCGTCGCGCACATCCAGCTCCAGGCCGGCGGCGCGGAGCCGTTGCAGCAGCTGCTCCTTGTAGACGCCGCTGATCTGCGGCGCGCGGTGCGTGATCGCCTCGACGGCGGCGTGCAGTTTCTCCAGGCGGCCCAGGAAATCTATCAGGAGCGCCTCGCCTTCCTTGGCGCGCATGGCGGCCAGTCCGCGCAGAGCCTGGCCGAGGGTGCTCAGCAGGACGGCCGCCGCCGTTTCATCGGCGGGCAGTTTGGTGCCGGTGCGTTGGGCGCTGGCGATCGACCAGAGCAGCTCGCCCGTCACCTCGAACTTGATGCCCTTGGCGCGCGCAAAGTCCGCGAGCTGCCCGATCGTCGCCGCCAGGGCGGTGTGATCCCAGCCGGTCGCAGCCGGACCCGCGCCCGCCACGTCGGCGGCCACATGCACTTTGCCGCGCCGGACCACCTTGCGCACGGCGTCGCCCACGGCGGACTCGAATTCCTGCCATTCATTGGGCAGCGAAATCGACAGGTCGAGCCCGCGCCGGTTCACCGAGTTGACCTGCACAGTCAACGTCTGGGCGCCGAGGTGGGCCGAGGCACGGCCATAGCCGGTCATGCTGTTCATGGAACAAAGTCCAAACGCCAAAGCGCCAAAGGCCAAACAAATCCGCGCAAACTCATCTTCATTCCAGTTTCTTGATGATGCTGGTAGAAATCAGTTTCAGCTCGTGGCCTCCTGGCGGAGACGCTTCCTTTCAGTGTCGATATCCGGATTTTCTCCCGCATTGACCGGACGAAGCCAAAGCTGACATTCCTTCGCTTCCTGGCGGCTGATACGGAATCGCATGACCCGGTCTTTGTTGCCCAAGGCTTCATTGGCCTCGATGCAGTTTGCGGGCACCGAACCGGAAGCGCGCACCAACTGTTTGACGTCCTCAATGTTGGCGACCGTGCGTGGCAACCGTTGCACGAAGCGCCTCACCGCTTCGGCAAACTCCGCAGTGCGCTCCTCCAAGTCTTTTGGTTTTTCAGCCATATTATTTGGCCTTTGGAGCTTTGGCTTTTTGGACTTTTACGCCTTCTGCTCCAGAAGGCGTTGCACCGTCTGCACGTCCTTGTCGCCCCGGCCGGAGAGGTTGATGACGACGATCTTGTCGCTGGCCAGCGCCTTCGCGCGCTTGAGGCCGTGCACGATGGCGTGGGTGGACTCCAGCGCGGGGATGATGCCCTCGTGCCGGGAGCAAAGCTGGAAGGTCTCCATCACCTCGTCGTCCGTGGCGTAGGTGTATTCAATCCGGCCGGTGTCGCGGTAATAGGCGTGCTCGGGGCCGATGGCGGCGTAGTCGAGCCCGGCGCTGACCGAGTGGGTCAGCTCGATCTGCCCGTCGGGATTCTGGAGGATGTAGGTCTTGCTGCCCTGCAGGACGCCGAGCCTGCCGCCCTCGAAGCGCGCCGCATGTTCGCCGCGCCTGATGCCGCGCCCGCCGGCCTCAACCCCGGCGAGTTTCACGGTTTGGTCGCCGAGAAACTCATAAAAGCACCCGATGGCGTTGCTGCCCCCGCCGACGCAGGCGATGATCTCGTCCGGCAGCCGGCCCTCGCGGGCCAGGATCTGCTCCCGCAGCTCCTGGCCGATGACGCGGTGAAAATCGCGGACCATCATCGGATAGGGGTGGGCGCCGAGCGCCGAGCCAAGGATGTAGTGCGTATGGCGGACGTTGGCCACCCAGTCGCGCATGGCCTCGTTGACGGCGTCCTTGAGCGTCTTCTGCCCGGCCTCCACCGCGACGACCTTGGCGCCCATGAGGCGCATCCGGAAAACGTTCAGCGCCTGGCGCTCCATGTCGACCGCGCCCATGTAGACGGCGCACTCGAGGCCGAACTTCGCGCACACCGCCGCGGTCGCCACGCCGTGCTGGCCGGCGCCGGTCTCGGCGATGATGCGCTTCTTGCCCAGGCGCCGCGCGAGCAGCGCCTGGCCGAGCGCGTTGTTGATCTTGTGCGCCCCGGTGTGGAGCAGATCCTCGCGCTTGAAATAAATCTTCGCCCCGCCGCAGTGCCGGGTCAGGCGCTCCGCAAAATACAGTTCCGTGGGCCGGCCGGCGAACTCCTTGAGGTGATGCCGCAGCTCCCGCTGGAAGCCCGGGTCGCTCCGCGCCAGTTCGTAGCCTGCGGTCAGTTCGGCCAAGGCGGTCATCAGGGTCTCCGGCACGTAGACTCCGCCGTATTGGCCGAACTGTCCCGCGGCATCGGGCAGCTGGGCGGGAGCAACGGGCGCGGTGGGGGAGGCGGACATGGGCGGACATGACAGGCTGCCGGCCCGGCAAACGCAAACGCCTTTTGCCTTTAGGGCTTGATCGCGCCGGGCAGAGTGGGCGGCGGCGGCGCGGGCGCCACGCGCCAGAGCAAAGCCAATATCACTTCCCGGGGCAGGCTCAGCACGTTCACCAAGTGGCCGACCGAGTCTGTCGCCTGAATGTCGCGGCTCGAAAAATCCAATTTCCCAAGAGCCGGATAGCCGACGCCGGCGGCCTGGCGACCGTGCGTCTTCCAATAGTCGGCCTCCGTCTGGGCCGCGCAGACAATTCCCGTGATCCACATCGTCGCGCCGTCCGCAATGGCCTCGAAGCGCGGATCGCCCAGCAGCCGCGCGTGCAATTCCCGGTAGAGGCAGGCGTCGGGGTGGGCAATCAGGAGCGTGGCCAACCGTTCCAACCGCTGCCGGTTGAGAGGCAGACGGAGCAGTTTCCGGAAAGCTGCGTGCGCCTCGGTGAGGTCCCCCGCCAAGGTGGAAAGCGCGGTCTGGTTCAAAAGATGGTCGAAGTCCCCCAACAGCGGCCCCATCTGGTCCAGCAGGAGCTGGGCATCCGCCGCCGCGCCCAGGCCGGCCAGGCGTTCGATCTGATATTGCGTATAGTAGGGATTCACCGGTCCGGAAAACGGTTTGTGCAGCGCCGCGAGCGCCTTGATCTCCTCGCCGGCCTGCAGGGCGAATTCGGCCCCGAGCAGCTGTTGCGCATGAGGCGCCAGGGCCCGGATCGCGGCCGCTTCCTTGGTGGCAAATTGGGCCGCGTCCGCGGCCGGCATCGAGCGCGCCGCCAGCAAGGCCGACCGGATCCAGACCGACGCGTGCGCGCGATCGGCCGCCGCCATCACGACGCTGAATTCGGCCAATTTGCCCATCCGGTCCAGGGCCAGCAGCGTGTCATGGTAAACGACTGACGTGCGCCCGCGATTGGCCGGATGATCCCGCCAGAGCAGCATGAACTGCCCGTCCGCGAACGCATAGCTGCGCTGGAACATCGAGATCTGGGAGAGCATCAAGGCCACATCGTAGTTGGCGGGATCGAGCTGCCAGGCGGTGGCCAGCGCCAGGCGCGCCTCGGCGAGCCGGCCGCGGCCGAACGAATCGATCGCCTGCCGGAACAACTGCTTGGACTGCAGGCGCGGGATCTCCTCCCATTGGCGCGGCCAGGCCACCTGCGTCCAGCTGACCGGCGCATGGCCGACCAGACGCAGGCCCAGAAACGCCAGCGTGACGGCCCCGAGGTAAAGCAACAGCAGCAGGAGGGCGGCATGCCCGGCCACTCTGCCCCAGAACGGGCGCACCCGCCCGGCCGGCACCGCACAGCGCCAGCCCTCCGGCGTCTCGACCAGCAGCGGGCAGATCTTTCGAAACCGCGCCGGATTGTGCCAGTGGAGGATGGCCTCGCACCGCACGCGGCCCGGCACGTTGTCATCGCTTGGATTCTGGCAGGGGCACGGCCCCCGGCGGCCGCGCCACGCATAGAGCGACTTGCGGATGTTCCAGTAGAACATGCCGGCGGGAAACCGCCCCGTATCCGCCAGCCAGTTGAGCAGTCGCGTCAATCGCACGCCAGCAATCAACCGGGCGCCCCTGCCGCCGTCAACTGCGACCGGCCGTGGCCGGCTTCCTCTGCCGATATGCGACCACGCCGGCGGCCAACAACAGCAGGCCCACTTGTGCGCAGGTGGCGGGTTCCGGCACACTGCCGTAAGCGTTGATGGGCGCGGTCAAGGCGCCGAGCGCCGCGAAAGTGGTGGCCGAGGTCGTGCCGCCGACCCCCGCGCCATACAAATCCTGGTTGAGCGCATTGGTCTGCTGGCTGGTGAATCCGATAAAGGAAATCAGGCTGCTGTAGGTGACCGTGTAGGTGGAAAAGCCCGTGGCGTAAGTGCGGATCGCGTTCTGCAGGTCGGCAAAAGTCAGGGCGAAGGTGAGCCAGGCATCCTGGGTCCCGTTGAATCCCGCGAAATCCGTGGCGGCCACGTAATCATAGGTCGTGTTGACGGCCAGGTTGATCGCCGTTTGCGTCGGAAAGGTCCACGTGGTGGTGCTGGGACTGTTGTTGGCCCCCGCGCCGGGCTGGCCGAAGGTGATCGTGCGGGAGCGCCCGGCCACGGCGCCCGAACCTTCCGAATACATCGTGATGAGGTCGATGGCTCCGTCTCCATTCAGATCCATGCCGATGCCAAAGTTGCCGCCATTGCCCCACTTGTCCGCCGCGGTAAACGTATCGAAGCGGGCCCGGAACAAAATGGAGTCCGTCCCGCTGACCGTGCCGGCCTTCTGTTGGAAGCCCGCGTAGGTGGCGTCGCCGACAAAATCGTCCGTGGTCTGGCCCGTCTGCTGGTCCGCCTGCAAGTCCTGGATCACCGAGCCTGTGGCCGCCGACACCCAGGCATTCCACCCGGTTGTATCGGTTACGCTGACGGCCGTCTGCGCCCGACCCGGGTTTGCCACAGCGAGAACGGCACATGCCAGCGCCCGTCTTATCACAGGCGATGGGCTGAAAAGAATCTTCCGGCCGCAGGCACTCACAGGTGCATAGCAATGGGTATATCACCCAAAGAGAACTGCGCAGAGGACCATAGCCTTTTGCCCACGCGCTAGAGCCATTGCGCTCTACCCGGCTCTCTTCACCGTCAGTAGCGTGTAGTCGTCCCGCAGTCCGGTCGCCCCCGCAAAGCGATCCACCGCGGCCAGAATCGCATTGTTGATCTCACGGGCGCAACCCGCGTGCCCATCGCGCAGGGCGTCAGCCAGACGGGCGCCGCCAAACTCCTTGTCCTCCGCGTTGGGCGCCTCCGTCAGGCCGTCGGTGTAGAGCACAAGGGTCGACCCGGACGCGAACGCCAGTGTCCGGTCCTCGATGGCCGACTCAAAAAGCTCCGCCTCGGCGAGGCCGACCGGCATGCCTTCGGAACCGATGTATTCGCTGACATATGCACCGGTCCGGGCGTCGCGCCGGGACAACAACGGCAGTTCGTGGCCGGCCCTGGCGACGGTCACCTGATTGCGGCCCGCATCCACGATGGCATAGATCATCGTGATATACATGCCCTCGCTCATGTCGCCGGCGAGCGAGCGGTTCAGCTCGGCCAGCACCCGCGCCGGCGAGGTATGCAGCGGCGCGATCTGGCGCAGCGTGGTCCGGCAGATGGCCATGAGCAGCGAAGCGGAAATTCCCTTGCCCGACACATCGGCCACCGCCACGCCCACCCGGTCAAAGCCGAGCTTGAAGACATCGTAGAGATCGCCGCTGACCTTTTGTGCCGCGAGGTAGCGGGCGTCGATGTCGAGGCCGGGCACTGACGGCATCGACCGGGGCAGCAGCATCTGCTGGACATCACTGGCCAGGGTCAGGTCGAGATCGAGCCGTTGCTTGTCCACTTGCAGCGCGAGAAAGTCGGCGTTGTGCACCGCCAGACCGGCCTGCTCGGCCAGAACTTCGACGAGCGAGTAGTCCGTCTCCGAAAAAGGCAGGCCGTCGGAGGCGTTGCACACGCAGAGCACCCCGATGAGGTGCCGGCGCACCATGATGGGCGCGGCGATGACCGAGCGCACCATCAGCGCGGTGTCCTCGTGCTTCACGATCCGGGGATCGGCCGCCGCGTCGGTGATCAGCTCGCCCCGGCCCGTCGCCGCCACCCGGCCGACCACCCCCTCGCCCACCGGGAAGGACTCCGACTTGAGGACCTCCTCGATGAAGCGGGCGCGCGAGCCGAGCTTGGCCCGCAACGCCTCGGGGATGGGCCGGTGCGGCGGAAACAGGCCCTCGACCGCCACGCCGCGCATCATGTCGTCCGCGCCCTTTTCGAAGATGCACGCGCTGAGCGCTCCGGTGCTGAGGATGGCGGCGTGCACGATCCGCTGAAACAGCTCCTCGCGGGGCAGCCGTTCGCCGACGGCGTCCACCATCGTGTGCATGTAGTCCAGCACGATCTGCCGCTCTTCCATCAGGGCCTGCTTCTCCTCCTCGAGGCGCGTCGCGTCGCGCTGCGCCCGCCAGTAGAGCGCGTAGACAAGCATCGCGCCGAGGAATCCGCCGAGGACGAAGAGCATCATGCGGAAAACTTGAAGGACCAAGCAGCAGGTAACAAGTGGCAAGATGACCGCCTCTTTTTCGTCATCTGATCCTTGGCGCTTGTTGCCTGCCCCATCAGCGGCTCTCCACCCGGTTGCGCAGGAAGGCCAGCACATCCTGAAACTTGGCGGCGTTGGCCGGGTCCGCGCTCACCAGGTTCTCGTGCGCCTCCAGCACCAGCCGGGCGCTCTCGATCTCGCCCTGGGCCCGGGTGCCCAGACCGGTGGCCCCGCCGTGGAAACTCATCTTAAACTCGCCCGCGTCCACCGTGGCCAGGCGGTGCAGGCCGAGATTGCGGATCAGCTCCAGGTTGCGCGCCGCCACGCGCACCAGGGTCAGCGTGCCCGGCGGCTGCTGCCGCCGCAGTTCCAGCGCCGCCCCGGCCAGCACCCCGAGAAAGGTGCTGTCCATGCTCGCGCAGTTCAGAAAATCGACGACGAAGCTCCTGCGCCCGTGCTTGAACATCTCGGCGAAGAAATCCCTCAGCCCGCCGCTGTTGGCGAACGACGCCCGGCCCTCGATCCGGATCATCACCGGGGTGGCGTAGGCATCGACGAGGAAGACAGGCTTGGTGGGATCAGGCATGGGTGGAATTTGCGGGAGCGTGCCCGCACGCGCCGGGCGCGACCAAGGTCGCTCCCACAGTCCTCCATCAGCTCTTCGCCACAATCTGGCGGAGGACGTAGGGCAAAATCCCGCCGTGCTGGTAATAATCGATCTCGATGGGCGTATCGATGCGGCAGCGCACCGGCACGTTTTCGACCGTCCCGCCCTTGCGCGTGATCCTGAGCGCCAGGTCCTGCTGCGGCTTGATCGCGGCGGTGAGGCCGACGACATCGTAGGTCTCGGCGCCGTCGAGCTTGAGCGTCTGCGCCGTCGTGCCCTCCTGGAACTGGAGGGGCAGCACGCCCATGCCGACGAGGTTGGACCGGTGGATGCGCTCGAAGCTTTGCGCCACGACGACCTTCACGCCGAGCAGGTTGGTGCCCTTGGCGGCCCAGTCGCGCGACGAGCCCGTGCCATACTCCTGGCCCGCGAGGACGATCAGCGGCACGCCGGCCTTCTGATACGCCATGGCGGCGGCGTAGATCGAGGTCTCGGCCCCATCGGGCCCGAGGGTGTTGCCGCCCTCCTTGCCGCCGAGCATCAGGTTCTTGATGCGGACGTTGGCGAAGGTGCCGCGGGTCATCACGCGGTCGTTGCCGCGGCGGGAGCCGTAGGAGTTGAAGTCCTCGAAGGCCACGCCGTTGTCGAGCAGGTATTGCCCGGCGGGCGAGGTCTTCTTGATGGCGCCGGCCGGCGAGATGTGGTCGGTGGTGACCGAGTCGCCGAAGATGCCGAGCGCGCGCGCGCCGTTGATCGGCCGGATGCTGCCGGGCGTGAGCGCGAAGTTCGTGAAGAACGGCGGCTCCTGGATGTAGGTCGACTGGGCGTCGAAGGCGTAGACGTTGCCCGCGGTCGAGGGGATCTCGTTCCACTTCGGGTTCTGCGCGGCGAAGTCGGTGTAGAGCCGGCGGAACACCTCGGGCTTGAGCGCAGCGGCCATCTGGTCGCGGACCTCCTTCAGCGTGGGCCAGATGTCCTTCAGGAAGACTTTCCTGCCGTCGCTGCCGGTGCCGATCGGGTCAGTCGCCATGTCGATGTCCACCCGGCCCGCGAGCGCGAAGGCGACGACCAGCGGGGGCGACATCAGGAAGTTCGACTTGATGTTCTGGTGCACGCGGGCCTCGAAGTTGCGGTTGCCCGAGAGCACGGAGGCGGCGACGAGGTCGTTTTTCACCACGGCCTCCTCGATCGGGGCCGCGAGCGGCCCGGAGTTGCCGATGCAGGTCGTGCACCCGTAGCCGACGGTCTGGAACCCGAGCCGGTCGAGGTAGGCCGAGAGGCCGGTCCGGTCGAGGTAGTCGGTGACGACGCGCGAGCCGGGGGCCAGCGAGGACTTCACCACCGGGTTCACCGTGAGGCCTCTCTCCACGGCCTTTTTGGCGAGCAGGCCGGCCGCGAGCATGACGCTCGGGTTGGAGGTGTTGGTGCAGCTCGTGATGGCGGCGATCAACACGGAGCCGTGGCCGACCCTGGTGCCGTTGACCTGCGCGCTGACGGTCGAGAACTCCGCTGCGTTCTTGCCAAAACCATTTTCGGCGACCGGCTTGGAGAATGCGCCGACAAAGGTCTCCTTCATCTTCGGCAGCTCGATGCGGTCCTGCGGGCGCTTCGGGCCGGCCACGCTCGGGACCACGGTCGCGAGATCGAGGTCCACGACCTGCGAGTAGTCGATCGCGCCCTTCTGCGGGATGCCCCACAGGCCCTGCGCCTTGTAGTAGGCCTCGTAGGTGGCGATGTGCTTCTCCTCGCGCCCCGTGGCGCGGAGGTAGGCCGAACACTCGGCGTCGATCGGGAAGAAGCCCATCGTCGCGCCGTATTCGGGCGCCATGTTGGCGATGGTCGCGCGGTCCACGACCGGCAGCGCGGCGGCCCCGGGGCCGAAGAACTCGACGAATTTGCCGACGACCTTCGCCTTGCGCATGAGCTGCGTGACGGTCAGCGCCAGATCGGTCGCGGTCACACCCTCGCGCAGCGCGCCGGCCAGATGCACGCCGACGACGTCGGGCGTGAGGAAGTAGACGGGCTGGCCGAGCATGCCGGCCTCGGCCTCGATGCCGCCGACACCCCAGCCCACGATGCCGAGGCCGTTGATCATCGTCGTGTGCGAATCGGTGCCGACGAGGGTGTCGGGATAATGGACGCCGTCCTGACTGAGCACGCCCTTGGCGAGGTATTCGAGGTTCACCTGGTGGACGATGCCGATGCCCGGCGGGACAACCTTGAAGGTGTCGAACGCCTGCATGCCCCATTTCAGGAACTGGTAACGCTCGCGGTTGCGCTTGAACTCGAGGTCGAGATTTTTGGCCAGCGCCTCGGCGTTGCCGGAGAAATCCACCTGCACGGAGTGGTCGACGACGAGGTCGACGGGCACGAGCGGCTCGATGATCTTGGGGTTTTTGCCGAGCTTGGCCGCGGCCGAGCGCATGGCGGCGAGGTCGACCAGCAGCGGCACCCCGGTGAAATCCTGCAGCACGATGCGCGCGACCACGAACGGGATCTCCGCCGTGCGCGCCTCGGCCGGCTTCCAGCCGGCCAGCTCCCGGATGTTGGACTCCATGACCCGCTTGCCGTCGCAGTTGCGCAGCACGGCCTCCAGCACGAGGCGGATGCTCACCGGCAGCCGAGCCACCGCCGGGAACTGCTTGGCCAGCTCGGGCAGCGAGTAGTATTTCTTGCCACCGTCGAACGTCTGCAGGGTGTTGAAGGGATTCGGGAGGGACATGGAATTTTGGATTTCAGATTGGGAATTTTCGATTTCGAAAACCCGGCGCGGCACGCCCGGCGGTTACTTGGCCAGGGCGGCCTTCACCTTTTCGAAGTTCGGCAGATCCTTCGGGGTCGGGGTCTGCTCGGCGTATTTGATCACGCCGTCCTTGCCGATGACGAAGGCCGCCCGCGCCGCCGTGTCGCCGACCCCGGCCAGCATCGGGAAGACCACGTCGTAGGCCTTGATGACGGTCTTGTTGAGGTCGGAAAGCAGCGGGATCGTGATCTTATTCGCCTTGGCCCAGGCCTCGTGGGTGAACGGGCTGTCCACGCTGATGCCGTAAACCTCGGCGCCGAGACCGGCATAGGCACTGAGGCCGTTGGAGATGTCGCACATTTCCTGCGTGCACACGCCGGTGTAGGCCAGGGGGAAGAACAGCAGCACCGTCTGCTTCTTGCCAAAATTGTCACTCAGCTTGATGTCCTTGAGGCCGTCGGCGGCCTTGGTCTTGAGGGTGAAATCAGGGGCTTTGGAACCGATGGCTAGAGGCATGGCGTGGGAGGAGTTGGAGGTGGATTGAGCGGACGGTGAACCGCCGCTGGAAGCCACTAACTAGAACCTCCCGCATTCGCGCGGCAACCCATTTCAGCCGGGTATGACCTCTCTTACTAATTTCAGTGCGCTCCCCATTATTGAGGATTACTTAAAGAAGTGACAAAGGCCGATCCTGCGGTCTCACTTCCGGCATGGGCCTGCCAAAAGGACAGAAGATGGATGTGGAGGCGTTGAAGCGGCGGCGGCTGGAAGCTCGTCGGCTTCTGGACGAAGGGGTGGCGCAGGCGGAAGTCGCGCGCCGCTTGCAGACCTCGCGCCAATCGGTGAGCCGCTGGGCGCGGCTGCGCCCGCCGGAGCTGGCGCAGGTGCGCCGCCAGGGCCGCAAGCCGGGACTGACCGAGCCGGCGCGGGCCAAACTGCGGACCGCGTTGCTGGCCGGGCCGAAGGCGGCGGGTTTCGCGACCGAACTGTGGACCGTGCCGCGCGTGCGCCAGCTCATCGTGCAGCGCTGTCGCCGGCAATACAGCTCGGTCCACGTCTGGCGCCTCTTGCACCAGCTGGGGTTCAGTCCCCAGCGCACCGTAGGGCGAGCCCGCGAACGCGACGAGGCGAGGATCGCCGACTGGAAGGCCCGGGATTGGCCGCGCCTTAAAAAAAAGCCCGCCGGGAGCGCCGCACTCTCGTCTTCCTCGACGAAAGCGGATTGAGCCAAAGGCCCCATCGGGCCCGCACGTGGGCGCCGCGTGGTCAAACCCCGGTGCTCACGTTCAACTTCAACTGGAAAAGCGTTTCGGCGATCGCCGGGCTGACGCGGCGCAACTTCTACTTCCAATTGCATGCCGGCGCGATCAAGAGCGCCCAGGTCATCGGCTTCCTGCGGGCGTTGCACCGTCAGGTGCCCGGCAAAATCCTGCTCCTGTGGGACGGCGCGCCGATCCATCGCAGCCGCCTCGTCACCGCTTTTGTCCAAGAACAGCACGCCTGGCTGCACGTCGAGCGCCTGCCCGCCTATGCCCCCGAAATCAATCCGGTCGAGTATCTCTGGGCTTACTGGAAAAAGAACGAACTCGCCAACTTCTGCCCCAAGGATGTCTGGCAGCTCAGCCACGCCGCGAGTCAGGCACTCAAGCGGATCCGTCGGCGCCGGCATCGCCCTCAGCTCATCGCCGCCTTCTTTCACCAAGCAGAATTGTTTTGATCTAAATGTCACTTCTTTAGGTAAGTCTCAATAGCTCTGCTGGTGGAGTGCGTTGCCCTCAACGCGCTCAAGCGGCTTGGGGGCAAGCCGCTCCACCTTTCAAATCCCTGCCCGCCCTGCCACTTGTCACTTGTCACTTGTTCACCTGCCGCCGATAACGGCAGTCACATGTCCGACATCCTCGCAGAACTCGAATGGCGCGGGCTTTACGCCGACTGCACCGACCGCGACGCCCTGGCCCGGCGCCTCACCGAGGGTCCGCTCACGCTCTATTGCGGCTTCGATCCCACCGCCGACTCGCTCCATGTGGGCAATCTGGTGCCGCTGTTCGCGCTCCGCCGCTTCCAGCAGCACGGCCACTCCCCCATCGCGCTTGCCGGCGGCGCCACCGGCATGGTCGGCGACCCTTCCGGCAAGTCCGACGAGCGCAACCTCCTCACGCCCGACCAGCTCCAGCACAACCTCGACTGCATCAAGCCCCAGCTCTCGCGCTTTCTCGATTTCGACGGCGTGAAAAATCCCGCGCGCCTCGTCAACAACTACGACTGGACCGACGCCCTCACCTTCCTCGAGTTCCTCCGCGACACCGGCAAGCACATCACCGTCAACTCCATGGTCGCGAAGGATTCGGTGAAGTCGCGCATGAACGAGCGCGGCGGCGGCATCAGCTTCACCGAGTTCACCTACATGCTGCTTCAGGGATACGATTTCTGCCACCTGAAGAAGACCTTCAACTGCGAGCTGCAGGTCGGCGCCACCGACCAGTGGGGCAACATCACCGTCGGCACCGAGCTCACCCGCAAGAAACTCGGCGCGACGGTCTGGGGCCTTGTCTTCCCGCTCCTCACCAAGTCCGACGGCGCGAAATACGGCAAGACGGCCGACGGCACCGTCTGGCTCGATCCGAAGAAGACCAGTCCCTACCGTTTCTATCAGTTTTTCGTGAACACCGACGACGCCGACGTCATCATGCTGCTCAAGACCCTCACCTTCCTCTCCCGCGATGAGATCGCCGCGTTGGAAAAGGAAATGAAGGCCAACCCCGGCGCCCGCGCCGCGCAGAAATCCCTCGCCCAGGAGATGACCGTGCTCGTCCACGGACAGGAAGCGCTCGACGCCGCGCTCAAGGCCAGCGAGATCCTCTTCGGCGGCTCGCTCGACGGCATCAGTGAGGCGATCTTCAACGACGTGGTCGGCGAAGTCCCGACCAAAGACCTGGAGAAAGCGAAACTAGGGGGGGCCGGCGCCCCGATCATCGACCTCGTCGTCCACTCCGGCCTCGCCTCATCGAAGGGCGCCGCCCGCAAGGACCTCGAGGCCGGCGGCATCTATCTCAACAACACCCGCGCCAGCCTCAAACACCGCGTCACGGCCAGCGACCTTTTATTCGGGAAATACCTGCTTCTGAGGAAGGGGAAAAAATCTTACGCGATTCTCACCGCTCGTTGACGACCTGCTTCTTGTCTCGCCGTAGCCATGGCGAAGACGGATCGGGAAATATCTCCTGCTTCGCAAAGGCAACACGAGCTACGCGGTGCTGACGGCGAAGTAGAGATTGCTGGTAAGACGGCAGGCAATCGGAAGATCACATACAAGGAACACCTCCTTCTCTGTGAATTTACCGCGTATGCAAATCCGGCGGCGAGCGCCGGATCAGAATGGCACTTCGTCGTCTAGCGGATCAGCAATCCCATGCTCTTTTTGGTGACATTTGATGCACAAGCACCGAACCTCACTAGGATCATAATCCCAAGGTTCGACTCCCATTCGATAGAGCGGATGATGCACTTGCAAAGTAACTTCGCTTTCATACCGCCTGCACCGCGCACATTGGTAGCCCCAATACTCTAATACCTCGGAACGAAACCTCTCCCACTTCGGATCCTCCAACTTCCTTTGATAGTCTGTTGGCTCATCGTCCAACGTCAAAACTCCACGCAGTCGCTCAAATTGACCGCAACACGTCTTCCCGCCTCACACCCTTTGCCGTCGCGACCGCACGCAGGATCGCGTTCAACGTCCCAATCTTCACCGGCGAATGATCGGGGATCGAAATCCGGTGCGACTGCGGCGTGTCCGTTTGGAGGATGATGTGGCTGCCGACCTGATGCACCTGCCGGTAGCCCCAGTCGCGGGAGAGCGCCTTGACCAGGTCCCGACCAGAGACATCCCGCGGCAGTTTCACACCAGCACTTCGTCGCGAACCAGATGCAACCGGATGCTGCGAGGAGCTGGTTGGTCAAAATAGAACGCCTGCACCGCCTCACGCACATTGGCCCGGAGCTTCTCCCAAGTGTCGGCTTCGGTAATGATGCTCTCACCCAGCGCCTCGGCCACGTAGCCGCCGTCCGCTTCCTGGGTTACGTCAAAGACGAGTTCTTTCATGGTGCTTTGTGGTTAAACTGCCTCCGCCAAAATCCTCTCCAGTGTGCCTTCCTCCTGTGCGGTCTTGAGGGAAAGATCCACCGCCGCTCGCGCCTTGGCCGGTGTCGCCCCGCTGCTCGCCACATCCAGCGGCATGGCGTGGGCAACGTGTTTTTCACCCTCCCGCCAAAGCTGCCCTGTGTAGCCGAGTTTCATGGGAACGAGTGAAGCCGCTTTGGGCATTCAGTCAATCCTCACAATCTCTTCGGCGGCTGCCAGAGTTCGATCCGGCTGCCTTCGCCGTCCTTGATCCAGGCGAACTGCCCGAACTCGGACTTCTCGATACCCTTCGGGTCGATCCACACGCGCTCCTTCTTCAGCAAAGCCAGCACCTTCTTCAGGTTCGCCACGCGGTAGTTGACCATGTGCCCCTGCTTGCCGGGGCCGAAATATTTCGTGTCCGCCGGGAACGGGCTCCACACGGTCGAGCCTTTCTGCTTCGGCTTCTTCGCGTCGCGCCACTCAAAGGAGCAGCCGCCCCACTCCTGCACGGGCAGGCCGAGATGCTTCTGATACCAGGCGCCGAGCTTGGCGCTGTTCCTGGCCTTGAAGAAAATGCCTCCGAGGCCGGTCACGCGCTGTTTGGTCTTCATCGGAGTTTTTTGCCACGGATTGCACGGATTGGCACGGATAAATTTCTCGCTGCCTATCCGCGCTAGTCTGCGCAATCCGCGGGGGTTCCTCACTGGACTCTCTTGTAGGGATACTCGATGCGCTTCGTTTGCCCGTCTTTGCCCGGGCCCTCGATGGCCGCCAGCAGCGAGCCGTCGGGCTGCCGCGCATAGCTGATCTTCTGCGGGAAATCATGCTCCTTGTTCTCGAACACCGCCTCCGTGGACGAGAGCGAGACAAGCTGGAACGCCGCCTCCTTCTGGCCCGACGGCAGGGCGATATGATACAGCGCTCCGCCCGGACCCTTGCGGATCTGGATGAACTCGTGTTCGACCACCTTGCCGCGCGCGATCGTCCGCGCCATGCCGAGCATCACGCCCGCCGCCGGCGCCATCCACTGCTCGTCCACCACGCGGCCGCCCTTTTCCATCCGCCAGTGGCCGGCAAGCCAGGCCTGTTGGCTGAGGGCGGCTGCCGCCGAAACTGCCTTGCCCGGCGGCGGCGCGTCGGCCGCCGCCAAAATGACCGGCAGGAGCAAAAGCCCGAATCGCATTCGTTTCCTACCCTCACTTTACAGCTCATGCCGCCGCAGGCACGGTCAATCTGCCCGCCCGCCTGCCTACTCCGATCGGAGCAAATGCCCCTCTGGCTCAACATCCGCGCAGTCTCCGCCAAGGCATGCGCAGTCCTCCGCCGCACCCGCCGGTATCTTCGGCCAAAAGCCCCGCGTGCGTCCGCCGGTCACGTCGGTCCGGCGCACCCCGCCTCCCACGCATGATCACCACTGTCCGCCCCAAGCCCTTCCTCCAGCCGGAGTATTGCAAAGGCTGCCTGCGCTGCATCGACGCCTGCCCGAAGGACTGCATCACGCCCGGCACGGCGATCAACCCGGCGACCGGCCTGGTGCCGGTCGAGCTTCACCTCGACGCCTGCAACGGCTGCGCGCTGTGCATGCAGGCCTGCCCGGAGCCCTACGGCCTCCGCCCCGAAACCGAGCCTGCCACCGGCCCGTTTGATTTCGAGCTGGAGGATCCCGCGCAACTTTTCGGCCGGCGCGAAACGCCCGACACCTCCCAGGGCGGCCGGCCCGACGAAGACGTGCCGTTGCCCGCCTGCGAGCCGATGGTGCTCAAGGGCGCCTACGCCTCCGCCGTCGGCGCGTTGCTGGCCGGCTGCCGGCATGTCTTCGGCTACCCCATCACCCCGAGCACGGAAGGCTCGGAGCTGATGGCCAAGATCCTGCCCAAGGTCGGCGGGCATTTCGTGCAGGCGGCCAGCGAGACCGCCGCCGTGAACATGATGTATGGCGCGGGCGGCGCCGGCGTGCCCTGCATGACCTTCACCAGCGGCCCGGGCTTCAGCCTGATGCTCGAGGGCATCAGCTACATGATCGGCGCCGAGGTGCCGGGGGTGTTCGTCAACATCATGCGCGGCGGCCCGGGCCTGGGCAACCTCGGCCCGGAGCAGGCCGACATCAAGCTCGCCTGCCGCGGCCTCGGCCATGGCAACACCCATGCCATCGTCCTCGCCCCCGGCACCCCCGAGGAAATGCTCCACCTCACGATGTTGGCCTTCGAGCTGAGCTTCCGCTACCGCAACCCGGTGGTCATCCTCGGCGACGGCTACCTCGGCCAGATGACCGGGGTCGTGCGCCTGCCCGCCACGCTGACGAAACCCGGCCGGCCGGCCTGGGCCGTCTGCGGCGACCGGGAGCACCACCTCAACCTCATCTGCTCGATCCACCTCGCGGAGGAGGATCTCGAGGCGCACAACCGCAAGCTCAACGCCAAATACGCCCTCATCTCCGCCGAGGAGCAGCGGTCGGACGCCCACCGCTGCGACGACGCCGGGGTGCTCGTGCTCGCCTGCAACACGCCCGCCCGGATGGCCAAGGGCGCGGTTGAGGCGGCGCGCGAGCGCGGCGTGCGGGCCGGCCTCTTCCGGCCGGTCACGCTGTGGCCCTTCCCGATCGACACGCTCCGCGCCGTGCTGCCGTCCGTCTCGCGCCTCGTCATCGTCGAGGGCAGCCCGGGACAGTTGGAGGACGAACTGCGGCTTGCCCTCAGCCATGCGGGCATCGCGCCGCCGCCCATCACGGCGGTCCGGCACTACGGCGGAGTGCTGCCCTCACAGGACGAAATCCTCGGCGCCATCCTTTCCACCCGGGGAGGCCGGTCATGAGCAAGGTCTTCTACCAGAATTTCCAGCGCCACGCCCACGGCGAGGGGCTCAAGGGCCACAGCACCCACTACTGCGCCGGCTGCGGCCACGGCGTCATCCACCGCGATCTCGCCGAGGTCATCGAGGAGCTTGGCCTCCAGGACCGGACCATCCTTGTCAGCCCGGTCGGGTGCGCGGTGTTCGCCTACTATTATTTCAACGTCGGCAACACCCAGGCCGCGCACGGCCGCGCCCCCGCCGTGGCGTTGGGCCACAAGCTGGCCAACCCCGAGGCCGTCGTCATCTCCTACCAGGGCGACGGCGACCTCGCCTCCATCGGCCTGGCCGAGACCATCTCCATCGCGCAGATGGGACTGCCCATCACGGTGATCTTCGTCAACAACGCCACCTACGGCATGACCGGCGGCCAGCTCGCGCCGACCTCGCTCATCGGCCAGCGCACCTCCACCAGCCCCGACGGACGCACCTCCGCGATGGGCCAGCCGCTCCGGATGGCCGAGCTGATCGCCTCGCTCGACGGCCCGGTCTATGTGGAGCGCGTCGCCCTCTACGACGCCAAGAACCGCATCAAGGCCCGGCGCGCCATCCGCAAGGCCATCACGCTCCAAGAGGAAGGCCGCGGCTATGCGTTCGTCGAGATCCTCAGCGAATGCCCCACCCATCTGCGGCTCTTGCCGGTGGAGACCGAAAAATGGATCCGCGAGAAAATGGAGCCGGTGTTCCCGCTCGGCGTCAAAAAGGACCTGGCGCGCGAACCTTGGTTCAGGCCCGCGCCGCCGCGCTTTGAGCCCGAGGAAATCCTGGGCTATTGCGGCGCCGATCCGGCCGCCGGTCCCCGGCCCTCGCCGGTCTGGCCCGCTCATTTCGCCAAGCGCGACGTCAGCCTCAAGCTCGCCGGTGCCGGCGGGGATGGCGCGCAGACGGCCGCGCTGCTGCTCACCCGCGCGGCCATCGCGCAGGGCTTCGACGCGACCCACATCCCCAGCTACGGCCCCGAGAGCCGCGGCGGCACCTCCTACGCCGATGTCCACCTCGCCGCTCACGAAGTGTTGAACCCCGCCGCCCCCGCGCCCGACGTGCTGATCGCCTTCAACGCCCCCAGCCTCGCCAAGTTTGCGGGCACGGTTCCCGCCGGCGGAGTGATCATCTACGACAGCACGGTCATTCCCGACCCCGGCCTCCTGCCCCCGGGGCGCCGCGTGCTCCCCGTTCCAATCACCCAACTCGCCACCGGGCTCGGCCGCCCGCAGGTGAGGAATATCGTCGCGCTCGGCGCCCTGCAGGCCGCGACGGAGCTTCTGCCCGCCGACGCCCTGCTCGCCGCCCTGCGCCTCGTATTGAAGGACAAGGCGGCAATCCTGCCCTTGAATGAATCCGCCTTTGCCGCCGGCCAGCAGGCGGTCGCACCCGTCGCCGTATGAGCCGGTCCGGTTTTGTCCACGAAGCCGAGGCCTACGCGCTGCTTCAGCGCGCCGGCCTCAAGCCGCCGCGCCACGCCCTCGGGACCGAGCCGCCGGCCTTCGAGCCCGGCGAGCCGGTGGTGGCCAAGGGCCTGGGGGAAAATGTCTGGCACAAGACCGAATTGGGCGCCGTCCATTTCCTGCCCTACGACCGCCAGAGCCTGTGCGTGGAGTTCCAGGACATGCGCTCGCGCGTGGAGGCCGCCGGGCACCGCTGGATCGACGGCCTGGTGTGCGAGCAGATTGATGTGGTGCGCAGTCCGCATCTGCCATCGGAGGCCTTTGTCTCGCTCGCGCGCGGCGAGGCGGGCTGGGTTCTGCTCTGCGGTTTCGGCGGACTGCAGGCCGACACGCTCGCCAAGCTGGCGCCGCCGCTGCGCTGGCCGCTCCTGTTCACCACCCCCGACCAGGCGCTGGCCGAGTTTGAGTCGCACCTGCTCGGACGCATCTGGCTGGGCCGCGAACGCGGCACCAAGCCCATGGCCAACCACGAGGCCTTGCGGCGGTTTTTCGAGGCGCTGTGGCCGCTGGCCGCCCTGGCGGAGGCGGCCGGACTCACGCTGCTGGAACTGAACCCGGTGGCGCTCGATCGGGACGGCACGCCCCGCCCGCTTGATGCCGTGGGCAGCCGCGGCGTGGTCCCGGCTGAACGGGCCGCCCCTCCGGCCGGATTTCTCGCGGCGTTGCGGGCCCCACGACGCATCGCGCTGGCCGGCGTTTCCGCGAAGGAAGGCTCCGTCGGCCGGACGGTCCTCGAAAATCTGAGCCGCTATCCGCTGGCACCGGGTGATCTGGTCATCATCAAGCCGGGCGAGGAGGTGTTGCTCGGATATCCCTGCCTCCCTGACGTGAAAGGGCTGCTGGCCAATCCCGTGGATTTGCTGCTCGTCGCCCTCCCCGCCCCGATCGCGACCGACCTGCTGCTGCAGCTGGTCGCGCAGGGCGGCGGGGCGCGCTGTGTGGCGCTCATTGCCGGCGGCATCGGCGACGGCGCGGATGAAACCGGCCTCGGGGCCAGGCTGACGGCCGGCCTGCAGAAGGCGCGGACGGCGGGACGTTGGACGCCCGCCGTGCTCGGCCCGAACTTCCTGGGGCATTGGGCGCCGGGATTGCGGCTGCACACCTCTTTTATCCCGGCGTCCAGGCTGGCCCCTCCGTCCGAGGCCAATGGCGACCTCGTCCTCCTCAGCCAGAGCGGAGCGCTGCTGCTCTGCCTGCTGTCGCGCCAGCCGGGCCTGCGTTTCAATCTGGCCGTGGCCCTGGGCAACCAGATGGACGTCGCCTTGTGCGATGTGCTCACGGCGCTGGCGGACGAGCCCGGCCGCGGGCCGGTGGCCTGTTATGTGGAGGGCTTCGGGCCGGGCCAGCTGCTGGTCGCCGCGCGCGCGATCGGCCGGCTGCGCGCCCAGGGCCGCATCGTGCTCCTGCACCGCGCCGGGCGCACCGCCGCCGGCCAGGCCGCGGCCGCCAGCCACACCGGCGCCATGGCGAGTGACATCGCACTGGAGCGCGCCCTGCTCGAGCGCGCCGGCGCGCGGTTCGCCGACACGCTCGCGGAGTTCGAAGCCGCCCTCACCTGGCTCAGCGCCTGCCCGCAACTGGAGACCGGGCCGGTGGCCGTGGTGACCAACGCCGGGTTTGAAAGCGTGAATGCCAGCGATCTGTTCGGGCCGCGCCTGCCCGCCGCCCAGCTGGAGCCGACCGCGCAGGAGGCGCTGCGCCAGCTGCTGGTGCGGCACAAGCTGGATGGCTTGGTCGCTCCCCGGCTGCCGCTGGACCTCACCCCGATGGCCGGCCTGGCGGATTTCATCGCCGCTTCCGCCCTGCTGCTTTCGTCCGAGGCCGTCCTGGTGCTCGGGTTGGTGCCCTTCTCGCGGCAACTGGACACCTCCCCCGCGGGCGCCGCCCAGTTGCTCCGCCTTCTTTCCGCGCTGCGGGATGTCCACCGCAAGCCCATCGCCGTGGTGGTTGACTCAGGACCGGAGTATGACGGGTTCCGCGACACCTTCCGGCGGGCGGGACTGCCGGTCTTTCAAAGCATGGAGGCCGCCCTGCAGGGACTGCGCGCGCTCGGGGTCGGCGCCGCGTCCGGTTAGAAGAACATCGCCTCGCTCAGCGCCATGTCGGGGGGCAGAAAATGTGCGCCGAGAGCCTGCGTCGTCCGGCCGGTGCCGAGGTCGCCGGCGAATTCGGATTGATTCCTGGTCAGGTCGGCCGACCAGCGGAAGGTTTTCTTCGCATCGGCATACGCGAACTCCATCGCCAGGCCGCCCTCGCCGTCGCGGTCGCCCGTCTCGAAGGCCACGCCGGTGGCGCCGCTGCGGGCCAGGCCCTTTTTCACCCAACCCAGCAGGCAACGGGCCTCCGCCGCCAAAGACTCATGATGACGGAGCGTGACCTGACTGAGTCCGCCGGTGATGAGGGCGGGAGCGTAGCGGCTGAGGAACTGCCCGAGATTCTGCCGCAGCGGCAGCGTGCGGGTGTAGGCGAGGTCGCGCACGGCGGAGAGGTTGGGCCAGGGATAGGTGAAGGTGTCGGCCGGCGCCACGGCGCTGTCGAAGAGAATGCGCTGGGAGCGGGTCAGCAGGTAGTGGTAGTCGGCCAGCCGCTTCGCCGAGGAGAACCGGTGGCCCCAATAGTAGAGCGGCATGTCGGTGGAGAGGCAGACCGACACCTGGTTCTCGAGGTAGGACCGGACCGCGAGCGTGTAGTGGAGGATGACAAACTCGACACAGCGCGTGTCGGTCTTGGATTTGCCGAGGAAACACTCGCCGTAGATCTTGGCGCGCATCTCCGCCGGTGCTTTTTCCTCGAAGTCCGGGCAGAGCACGACCACGCGGCAGGGGTATCGTTGCGCGAAACCGAGCGTGTGGCGGAACTGCTCCTGCGCGTCCGCCGGCGTCGTGTTGGCGCCGAGGTGCAGCACGAGGTTGAGCTGCACGGCGCGGCTCTCCTTGGCCGGCGAATCCGCCCACAGCCTGCCAAACCCCGCCGTGATGCCGCCGACGGGCGCCTCGACTCCGGGCAATGCGTCAAAGACCGCGGACATCGCGAGAGAAACTCCAAAGGCCAGACTCCAAATCACAAACAAATGGGGAAAGGGCAGGCTCCCGGCTCACATGCCTTGCGCGGTTTCTAAATCTGGAGGCCTTGTTTGGCATTTGGCGTTTTGGCATTTGCCGCGCTTTGCGCGCTCAGGGCTCGCGCCAGCTGTGTCCGTTCGCGGCGAGCAGTTCCTCGGCCGATTTTGGTCCCCACGAACCGGAGGCGTAAGTGTCGAGCCCTTTGCGTCCCTGTTCGGCCCAGTGGGCGAGGACGGGTGAGCACAACTGCCACGAACGCTCGGTCTCGTCGCCGCGGATGAACAGCGTGCCGTCGCCGATCATGGCATCGAGCACGAGGCGCTCGTAGGCCTCGGGGGTGTTGGAGCCGAAGGTCGTGGCGTATTTGAAATTCATCTTCACCGGCTGCGTGCGGGTCTCGAGGCCGGGGATCTTGGCGTTGAGGACCAGGCTCAGACCTTCGTCGGGCTGGATCTGGAAGGCCAGCGTGTTGGCGGCCAGGATTGACCGGTCGGTGTCGGCAAACAGGCTGCCCGGCGCGCGCTTGAACCGGATGGCGATCTCGCTGACGCGCCGCGCGAGGTGCTTGCCGGAGCGGAGGTAGAACGGCACGCCCTGCCAGCGCCAGTTGTTGATGCTGAGGCGGAGCGCGGCAAAGGTCTCGGTGGCCGACGCGGGCGACACGTCCTGCTCCTCCAGGTAGCCCTTCACCGGCCTGCCGCCGATGACGCCGGCGGTGTATTGGGCGCGGGCGTAGTCGCGGGGCCGCGCGTCGGCGTTGAGCCGCAGCGGGTGGATGGCCTTGAGCACCTTCACCTTTTCGTCCCGCACGGACTCGGCGTCCATCGACACCGGCGGCTCCATCGCCGTGAGGGCGAGCAGCTGCATGGTGTGGTTCTGGATCATGTCGCGCAGGCAGCCGCTCTGCTCGTAATAGCCGGCGCGGGCCTCGACGCCGACCTGCTCGGCCACGGTGATCTGCACGTGGTCGATGAAATTGCGGTTCCAGACCGGCTCGAAGATGGCGTTGCCGAAACGCTGCACCAGCAGGTCCTGCACGGTCTCCTTGCCGAGATAGTGGTCGATGCGGAAGACCTGCTCCTCGGCGAAGACCGTGGTCAGCTCGCGGTTGAGCGCCTGCGCGCTGGCCAGGTCGCGGCCAAACGGCTTCTCGATGATGACCTTGGATTGGCGGGCCTGGCGCAGGTAGCGCGCCGCCAGGCCGCTGGCGCCGAGGTTCTGGATGATCGGCGCGAAGACCGTCGGCGGCGTGGAAACGTAGAACAGGGCCTGCAGTTGCTGGCCGGTCTCCTTTTCGAGCCCGGTGATGCGCGCGCCCAGCCGGTCGTAGGCGGGCTTCTCGTCGTAGCCGCCGCTGACGTAGAGCGTGCGGGCCGCCAGCCGCGCCCACACCTCGGGACTGGGCTCGCGGCGCGAGAATTCCTTGATGGCCTCGGCGGCGATCTTCTGGAATTCCGCATCGGGAATCGCCTTCCGGCCGAAGCCGATGAGATGGAAATCCGCCGGCAGGAGGCCGTCGTGCGCCAGGTTGTAGATGGCGGGGATGAGCTTGCGGGCGGTCAGGTCGCCCGAGGCGCCGAAAATCACGACCACCGTCGGCGGGGCGCCGCGGTGTTTGCTCAGGCCGTGCAAGAAGGGGTGACGGATCTCTTCAGCCATGACGGAACTTCGGCCCGATGAATGACTCCGGCAAGGTTATTTGGTCAGCCTCCAGCCAGCTCGCCCAGCGAGCCGCTCTGGCGCGCGACGTGGTAGCCCTTGGGAAAGAGCGGCACGTTGGCGTAGTGCATCACCTGCGGCGGCAGACGGGCGCTGAGCGTGACCTCGGCCACATCGAAACGGAAGGTGCGCGGCGGCTGGGCCAGCGCGCCGAGATAGGCGTGCACCGCCCGGCGCAAGGCCCGGCGCTTGCGCTCGTCCACCGCCTGGAAACCGGACACGAGCGCCCCCTCGGCGCGGGCCTTGACCTCGACGAACACGAGCACCTCGCCGTCGCGGCACACGAGGTCGATCTCGTCGCGCCGGTCGCGCGGATTGCGCCAGTTCCGGGTCACGATGGCAAAACCCTCCCGGGCGGTGAGGTAATCCGCCGCCGCCTGCTCGCCGCGGGCCCCGGCCTCGGCGCGGGCCGTGGAAGCCTGGCCGCGCGCGAACCGGTCCCGGATTTTTTGAAGCCAGCGGAGCATTTGCAATTCGCCCTCGACCACGGTAAAAATTGCCCATACAAGCAAGAGCGTTTTTCAAACCACCGTTAGTTGTCAGCCTGGCGCCGGCTGCCCGGCCTACTTCCACACTTTCACCCTATGGCCACCTCCAGCAATCTCACCGGCACGCTGCGCCGCTCCCTGCTCATCAAGGTCATCTCGAAGCCGGCCCCGAGCCGCGAGGACGTCAACACCGTCATCGAGCTCACCGCCAGCAAGGTCGTCGAGTCGCTCCAGGCGCAGTCCATGACCCTCTACCTCGTCGAGGGCGGTGAGATTGCGTTCAAGCAGGTGTATTACTCGCCCACGCTCTGGGGCAACGACAAGGGCAAGGAGGTCGAATTCCGCGACAAGGGCCGCAAGCTCCTCGCGCTCAAGCTCCCCGCCGGCACCGGCAACGTCGGCAAGGTCATCCAGACCGGCGAGCCGCTCTTCTTCAGCGGCAAGGGCGCCGACGCCGCCAGCCTCAAGAACATGGACGTCGGGTTCCAGGTGAACTCCATGCTCACCGTCCCGCTCAAGACCAACATCGTCATCGGCGCGATCCAGGTGCTCAACAAGGAGCCCGCCGCCGGCACCGGCGGCGCCTTCACCCCCAAGGACCTCAGCGTGCTCATCGAGGTCGCGGAATACTCCTCGACCCTCATCCAGCGCATGCTGGACCCGAAGTTCCAGCTCACCCCCGAGGACACCGCCAAGTTCATCGCCAAGTTCACCGAGCTGCCCCTCGTCACCAAGATCGAGGACGTCGACATCGACGAAAAGCTGGTCGAGATCACCGGCGACGCCGTCATCCGCCGCGAATGCATCTTCCCCTACAAGAAGACCGGCACCAACTCCTGCTCGGTCCTGATGACCAACCCGCTGGACTACGCCAAGCGCGAGGCGTTCACGCAGGCCACCGAGATGTCCATCGACGACGTCAAGGTCATCCCCGCCAGCCTCCTCGACGCCCTGCTCAAGAAATGCTTCGGCGAAAAGGCCGCGGCCGCCGCCAAGACCGGCGAGGCCGCCACCGAGGTGGACATCGACGAGGTGAAGGACCTCATCGCCGGCGCCTACACCGAGGGCGGCGGCGGCGGCGAGGTCAAGGCCGCCGACCTCGAGAGCGAGGACTCCGCCCCCATCATCCAGCTCACCAACCGCATCATCGAGGACGCCTATGTCTCCGGCGCGTCCGACATCCACATCGAGCCCATGGAAAAGGACCTCGTGGTCCGCTACCGCGTGGACGGCATGTGCGCCGAGAAGATGCGCCTCCCGAAGCAGGTCTCCTTCGCCATGGTCGCCCGCCTGAAGATCATGTGCAACCTCGACATCTCCGAGCGCCGCCTCCCGCAGGACGGCCGCATCGTCTTCAAGAAGTTCACGAAGAAAAACATCGATATCGACCTGCGCGTCGCCACCGGCCCCATGAACCACGGCGAGAAGGTGGTCATGCGCATCCTCGACAAGGCCAAGTCCACCCTGCCCCTGCCCCAGCTCGGTTTCTCCGAGGAGAACCTGGCCAAGTATCGCGAGTGCGTCCGCCAGCCCTACGGCATGATCCTGCACTGCGGCCCGACCGGCTCCGGCAAGTCCATGACGCTCTACGCCGCGCTCGCCGAGATCAACACCCCCGACGTCAACATCCAGACCGCCGAGGACCCCATCGAATACACCCTGCCCGGCCTCAACCAGATGCAGATGAACAAGCAGATCGGCCTCGATTTCCAGCGGGCGCTCCGCTGCTACCTGCGCATGGACCCCGACATCATCCTCGTGGGCGAAATCCGCGACAAGGAAACCGCCCAGATCGCCTGCGAAGCGGCGCTCACCGGCCACTTGCTCGTCTCCACCCTCCACACCAACGACGCACCGTCCACCGTGTCCCGCATGGGTGAGATGGGCATCGAGCCCTTCAACATCTCCGCCGCCCTCGTCTGCGTCTGCGCCCAGCGCCTCCTCCGCCGCGTCTGCAAGAACTGCAAGGTCAAATACAAGCCCGAGGGCCGCGAGGCCGAGATCATCATGAAGGCCCTCGACCTCAAGGAGGTGCCCGAGATCTTCAAGGCCGCCCCCGGCGGCTGCCACATCTGCGGCGGCAACGGCTACAAGGGCCGCGTCGGCATCCACGAGCTCATGGTCAACTGCGAGGAGATCGTCGAGGCCATCAACAAGGAGGTCGAGGTCGCCGACCTCAAGCGCGTCTGCATGAAGAGCGGCATGAAGACCATGCACCAGGACTCCATGCTCAAGGTCAAGATGGGCCTCACCACCATGGAGGACGCCCTCTCGAACGTGCCGGCCGACATGATCGCGATGGACGGCGGCGGCGAGGCCGCCGAGCCCAAGGCCAAGAAGCACGGCCACTGAGCCGGAGCGATCCGGTTCTAGGTGGAGCGGGTTGCCCTCAACACGCTGGTTTGCGGGCGGACATCCTGTAGCGCGCCGGAGGCAACGCGCTCCACCCCTTGGTCGGAAAGCCGGACAGGCCTATGGCCGAAGCGTTGGCGTAGGCGCAGTCCGGTCAAACACCGGACGGCCGTGCTCTCAGTGCAGCGACCGCCGCCGGTATTGCTCGATGGTCCAGGCCACCAGCCCTGTGCCGAAGAGGATGACGACGTAGGCGGCAATGTCGATGTGCAGGCCGTTCCACAGGGCCACGGCCCCGAGCGCCGCACCGGTGATGATCGCAATCAAGGGAGCTTTCATGACGAGCCTTTTGCCCGGGAGTATAACACATCCCGCGCCACGCATGGCGGCCGGCGACAAGTAGAGGTTTGGCTACTGGCCGGCAGAAGCCGGCCAAGATATGCGCAGGCGGCCCGGCTCAGCTCACCGGCGCGCCCGGCCGCGCGGCGCGCACGGAGTCGGCGATCGTCGTCGCCGGCACGGCCTCGGCCTCGCCCTTGTGCTGGTCGAACTTCATCGAGAGCGTCTTCGACACGCCGCGCTCCTGCATCGTCACGCCGTAGATGGCGTCGGCCGTCGCGATGGTCGTCTTGTTGTGCGTGATGATGATGAACTGCGACTCCTTCACAAACTGCCGCAGCAGGTTGGTGAAACGGTGGATGTTCGACTCGTCGAGCGGCGCGTCCAGCTCGTCGAGCAGGCAGAACGGCGACGGCTTCACCATGTAGAGGGCGAAGAGCAGCGCCACGGCGGTGAGTGTCTTCTGCCCGCCGGAGAGGAGCGTGATGCCCTTGAGCCTGGTGCCGGGAGGCTGGGCCACGATCTCGATGCCGCTCTCCAGCGGGTCCTCGGCCGTCACCAGCTCGATCTCGGCCCGGCCGCCCCCGAACAGGATGTTGAAGGTGTAGGCGAAATTCTTCCGGATCTGGTCGAAGGTGATCTGGAACTGCTGGAGCGAGGTCTGGTTGATGTCGTCGATGGCCTTCAGCAGCTGCGCCTTCGCGCCGGCCAGGTCGTCGCTCTGGGTTTTTAGGAATTCAAAGCGCTGCCTCAGCTCGGAATATTCCTCGATGGCCACAAGGTTCACCGCGCCCATCGCGCCGATGCGCTGGCGAAGGGCATCCACCTCGGCCTTCACTTCGTCCCAGTTGGTGGCGTCCAGCGCGGCCAGGTCGGTCTCGGTCGGCTCGCCCTTCTGCTTGATTTTGGATTTTCGATTTCGGATTTTGGATTGTCCGGCTGCGGGAGCCTGTCCTCCGTCCTCTGTCTTCTGTTCTCTGGGCGCGGACTCGTCCTCGTCGTCGAGGTCGGGATCGCGCAGGCCCTCGGGTTCGTCGTCGGCGTGCCAGAGCAGCTTTTTCCAGTCGAGCGTCGCCACGTCGGCGGTGAACTCGCGTGTCACTTCTTCGGCGAGAAACTGCACCCGGGCCCGGGTCTCGGCCACCTTCACCTCGTGCCGGCTCAGCTCGGCCTGCGAGGACTCGGCCTCGCTGCGGATGGACGTGAGCCCCTGCTCCACGGCGGTGATCGCCTGCTCCACCGTCGCCAGCTCGGCCCGGAGCTTCTCCACATTTTCCTGCGCGACGGCGAGCGTGCTGACGACCTCGTGGGCCCGGCGCTTCTGTGTGGCGGCTTCCCTTTCCAACTGCACCACCTGCTCCGTCCAGGCCTCCAGCTCGACCTGCCGCTGCACGAGCAGCTCCTCCAGCTGCCCGCGGCGGCGCTCCATCTCGCCCAGCCCGCGGTCGAGCACCTCGACCTTCTGCCGGCGCTCGGCCAGTTCCAGCCGGGCCTGCGCGAGGATCTCCCGCTTGCCGTCCCGCTCGGCGCGCTTCTCCGCGATGGCGGCCTCGGTGGCGGCGATCTTCTGCCGGTGCGTCTGGACGCCGGCCTCGGCCTCGGCCAGCAGCGCCTGCGCCTTGGCGAGGCGGACGAGAGCCTCGTCGTGGTCGCCCTTGAGATTGGCCAGCTCGTTCTCCATGCGGCCCAGCCGGGTGGCGGCCTCGTCGTGGGACTTCTGGGCGCTCTTCTCCTCGGCGTGGATCGTGGCGGCCACCTGGGAGGTGGCCAGCACGTCCTTGCGTTTTTGCTCCAGCGCCGCCTCGGCCTCGGTGAGCGCAATGTTCAGCTGGTCGATCAGCGCCCGCTGCTCCTCATGCGCCTTCTGCTCGGCGACCACGGCCTTGCCCGTCTCGCGGAGGTCGACCTCGCGCTGCACGATGCTGTTGGCGGGCTTCCGGTGGTGGCCGCCGAAGATGAGCCCGCGCCGGTCCACGAGGTCGCCGTTCGGCGTCGCGACCAGCAGGAAGCTGAACGCCGGGTTCGCCTGCCAGAAATCGAGGAACACGCCGAGGTCGGCGGCGAGGTAGCAGGCGGAAAGAATGGAGGCAGCCGGGTGCGAGTCCTCCAGGTTGGCCACCGCCTCGGTCGCGGGCCTCAGTCCGGCCGGCAAGCTGACCTCTGCTTTCTGTCCCCTGACCTCTGAAATCTGCAGGCACACGCTGCCGAGTTTGCCGGCCTCGAGCTGGGCGAGAATCCGGCGCGCCGTGGCGAGGTCGGCGACGGTGATGGCCTCGACCGAGGCCCCGAGCAGGGCCTCCAGCGCCTTGGCATATTCCGCCTTCATCTCCAATCCCTGCGTGACCGGCGCAAACTTCTGCTCGCCGATGACCCCGGCCAGCCGGCCGGAAAGCAGCGCCTTGGCGCCCTCGCCGAAACCCTCCCATTTTTCCTGCAATTGCTGGAGCAACTTCAGCCGGGCGGCCTTCTGCGCGAGACCGCGGTCGATGTCCTGCAACTGGCGCTGGGCCTCGCGAAATTTCCCCGTGGCCTCCTGCAACGCGGCCTGGGCGGCCTGGGCCTCGTTGGTCGTGCGGCTCTGGTCGGCGCGGGACTCCTCCACCCGGGAGCGCACCTGGGTCAGCGCCAGGGCGGCGGCCTCCACGGCGGCGCGGAGCTGGGCCAGCTCGGCGGACAACTGGTCGAACTTGTGCTGGCTGGTGCGGGCGTCGACCTCGAGGCCGGAACTCTCCGTGCGGTGGCGGGCGACCGCGCTCTCGACCTGGAGCAGGTGGAACTTGTCCTGGCTGAGCTGCTGCTCGGCCTTGCTCAGTTCGCCCTCGGTGACGGCCAGCTCGCGGTTGCGGTCCTGAAACACGGCGTCGGAGCTGCCGAGCAGCGAGAGCTGCATCTGCTTGTCCTGCGCGCCCGTGTCCACCTGCGAGGCAAGCTCGCGCAGCTGCATCTCCAGCTCGGTAAGATCGCTCTTGCCGGCGTCGATGCGCTCGGTGAGACCGGCGCCCTTGACCTGCGCCAGGCCGGCGGCGTTTTCCGCGGCTTCTTTCTGCGAGCGGAGGTCGAACACGGCCTGCTGCGCATCCTGCACGCGCTGGTGGAGCGAGCCGCGGGCGGCCTTCTTTTCGTCGAGCGAACGGGTGCGCTCCTCCAGCGAGCCGCGGCGTGACTCCGCGTCGCCGCGCAGCGCCGCCACGCGGCTGTCGAGTTCGGCGAGCGCGGTGCTGAGCTGGCGGTGCTGGAAGCTGCTTTGCGCCAGCGCGAGGTGGCGGAGGCGGAAGCTGACCCGCTTGTAGCGCATGGCCTTCGCCGCCTGGCGCCGCAACGACCCGATCTGCCGCGCGACCTCGGTGATGACGTCGGACACGCGCGCCAGGTTCTGCTCCGTGAGCGAGAGCTTGCTCAGCGCCTCGCGGCGCTGGCTCTTGTATTTGGTGATGCCGGCCGCCTCCTCGAACACCACGCGGCGCTCCTCGGGCTTCGACGACAGGATCTGGTCGATCTGGCCCTGCGCCATGATCGAGTAGCTGGTCCGGCCGACGCCGGTGTCCATGAAAAGCTTGTGGATGTCCTTCAGGCGGCAGGGCTGGCCGTTGAAGAAATACTCGCCGAGCCCGTCGCGGCCGACGCGCCGCATGATCTCGATCTCGTGGAAGTCGCTGCCGAGCTGCTTCTCGCACTCGGTCAGCAGCAGGGCGACCTCGGAAAACTGCGCCGGCTTGCGGGTGTCCGCGCCCTCGAAGATGACGTCCTGCATCTTGCCGCCGCGCAGGGCCTTCGCGCTTTGCTCGCCCAGCACCCAGCGGATGGCGTCGGCGATATTGCTCTTGCCGCAGCCGTTGGGCCCCACGATGGCCGTGACGCCGGGCTGGAAACTGAGGGTCGTGTTGTCGGCGAAGCTTTTGAAGCCGTGAAGTTTTAGCGCCTTAAGATGCATGAAGCTTAAAGGGCAAACTAGAGGCGCCGCGTTTCGGCGGTGCAATGGAAAAAAGCCCCGCCGCCGCAAGGAAAAGTGGCAAGTTCCGGACTGACGGCTTGACGTCGGCTGCCAGGTTTCCGACCCGCTTGCCTCGCTGCGGCCACCGGTTATCAAAAACCCATGCCCGGCACCGACGACGCACCCGACCAGACCAAGCGGTTCATGCCGTGGCTGGTCGCCGTGGCGCTGTTCATGGAGGGGCTGGACTCCACCATCGTCAACACGGCCGTCCCGACCATGGCCGCGAATTTGCGCGTCGAGCCCCTCAGCCTGAAGGGCGTGTTGACGAGCTACACCCTGTGCCTCGCCGTCTTCATCCCGATCAGCGGTTGGATGGCCGACCGGTTCGGCACCCGGCGGGTGTTCCTGTGGGCGGTCAGTCTGTTCACCCTCGGCTCGCTCTTCTGCGGCTTGGCGCTCAACACCCCCATGCTCGTCGCCGCGCGCGTCCTCCAGGGCGTCGGCGGATCGATGATGACACCCATCGGGCGCCTCGCCCTGGTGCGCACGTTTCCGAAATCGGAGATGCTGGTGGCGATGAACTACGTCGTCATCCCCGCGCTCATCGGGCCGCTGCTTGGCCCGCTCATCGGCGGCCTGATTGTGCACTGGCTGCCCTGGCGCACGATCTTCTTCGTCAACCTGCCCATCGGTCTGCTGGGCCTGTGGCTGATCCGGCGGCACATGCCCGACTACCGCAACGACGCTGTCGCCCCGCTCGACCGCATCGGCTTTGTGCTGTTCGGGGCCGGCATCGCTTTGCTGTCTTATGCGCTCGAAGTGTTCGGCGAACACCAGCTGCCGGCCGGGCCGCTCTCCCTGCTCTTCGGCAGCGCCGTGGCCCTGTTGCTGTTCTACGGCTGGCATGAGCGCCGGGCCGCGCAACCGGTCATCTCCCTCGCGCTGTTCCGCATCCGCACCTTCAACGTCGGCGTGCTCGGCGGCATCATCACGCGCCTCGGCGTGGGCGGCACGCCGTTCCTGCTGCCCCTGCTCTACCAGATCGGCCTGGGCTTCGAGCCGTGGCAGGCCGGCCTGCTCACCATGCCGCAGGCCGTCGCCGCCATCACGATGAAGGTGCTGAGCCAGCACCTCCTCGCGCGTTTCGGCCACCGCCAGACCCTCATCGCCAACACCGTGTGCTTCGGCCTGACGCTGACGGTCTTTTCGCTCGTCGGCCCGGGCACGCCGGTCTGGCTCATCCTGGCCCTCAGCTTCGCGCAGGGCCTGTTCTCCGCGCTCCAGTTCACCAGCATGAACACGCTCGTCTATGCCGACACCTCGGACCGCGACGCCAGCATGGCCAACAGCATCGCGCTCACGGCGCAGATGATGTCGTGGAGCTTTGGCACCGCGCTGGCGTCGTTGTTCACCGCCTTCTACCTCGACGGCCGGCCGCAGTCCGACCACCCGGTGTTTGTCACGGCGCTGCACCACTCGTTCCTCACCATGGGCGCGCTCACCGTGCTGTCCTCGCTCATGTTCTGGCGGCTGCGCCCCAACGACGGCAACAACGTCAGCAACCGTTCATCCCCCGCCGAGGCCGCCGAGGCGGGGTGAGGTCTGGGGTTGAAGGTGGAGCGCGTTGCCCCCAACGCGCTGCTTGGGGACGAACGAGCCAAAGCGCGTTGGGGGCAACGCGCTCCACCATTTCATTTGTGATCCCACGGCAGCTTCACCTGCACCCTCGGGTAATTCCAGATGCGGACGACACCGAACATCTTTCCCGGATTCAGGATGCCGCGCGGGTCGAGCGCCTTCTTCACGGCCTGCATGGCGCGGACCTGCGCCGGGTTGTGCTGGAGGCGCAGGAAAGGTGTCTTCGCCAGACCGATGCCGTGCTCGCCGGAAATGGCGCCGCCGAGCGCCACGACCGTCTTCATCAGCTTCTCCACCGCCGCCTCGGCCGCCTTCGTCTCGGCCGGGTTGTCGCGGTGATACATGATGTTCACGTGCAGGTTGCCGTCGGCGAGGTGGCCGAAAGTCGGGATCGGCAGATTTGAGGCGCGCTTCAGGCTCGCGATGAACCGCGCGAACTTCCCGTAGTGGCGCATCGGGATCACGATGTCCTCGTTGAGCTTCGAGTCGCCCAGCTCGAACATGGCGCCGGAGCACTGGCGCCGCACCTCCCACAACTCCTCGACCTCGGCGCGGCTGCGCGCCTCCTTGAAGGCGACGGCGTTGGCCTGCGCCCAGGCGAGCACCTCCATTTTCAAATCGTCGACCTCGGCCAGCGAACCCGCCAGTTCGATCAAAATAACCGGCCGCCGGGCCTGCTTGTCCGCCGGAGCCTTGGCGAAGGCGGAGCCGGGAAACACCGTCCTGCCGGTGGCCCGCTCGGCGCAGAGCACGCTCTCGCGGTCGAGGAATTCGCAGATGGCCGGCTGCACGCGCTGGCGGAAGAGCAGCCGTGCCGCATTGAATGCCGCCGCCTCGTCCTTGAACGCCGTCAGCAGCGTCCAGCGCGCGGCGGGCATCGGCACAAGCTTGAGCACGGCGCCGGTGACGACGCCGAGCATGCCCTCGCTGCCGATCCACAGGTCGCGCAGATTGAAGCCCGCGGCGAATTTCTTGGTCGCCGTCCCCCACTCCACGAACTCGCCCGTCGGCAGGAAGCCGCGCAGGGCGATGACGAAGTCGCGCGTCACGCCGTATTTGCCGCCGTGCATGCCGCCGGCGTTGCAGGCGATGTTGCCGCCGATGGTGCAGTATTCCTTGGACGACGGGTCGGGCGGATAAAACCAGCCCTTCGCCGCCGCCGCGCGCTGGATGGCGGCCGTGGTCGCCCCCGCCTGCGCGTGCGCCATGCCGGCGTCGGCGTCGATCGTCACCTTGTCCAGCCGCAGCATGTCGATCACCCAGCCGCCCCGCACCGGTGCGGCCGAACCCATGAGGGTCGTGCCGCGCCCGCGGACTGTGACCGGCACGCGATGCCGGTTGGCCAGGTCCAGCACCGGCCCGATGTCCTGCTCCGTGCGTGGCGTGATGACCGCCACCGGCAGGAACGAAATCTTGCTGCTGTCGAAAGAGGCCGCCCAGCACCCCTGCTCCGACGTGTCCACCCGCGCCCCGAGACGGCGTTTCAACTGACGCGTGGCGGACAGGTGCGGCGAATACATCGATGAGCCAGTTAAATGGCCCTGTCTGGCACCGTGCAAGCGCGGGATACGGCGCTTAGGTTTCGGTCGCGCCCTTGGTCAGCTCCAGGGCGAGGTTGCGGACGCCCTTGAGGTCGGTCTTGCCGGTGCCGAGCATCGGGATCTTGTCCACCTTGCGGAGGATCTTCGGCACCCAGAGATTGGGCAGGCCGGAGGCCAGGAGCTTGGAGCGAAGCTCCTCCAGGGTGATATCCTTGGTGGTCAGCAGCACGAGCGCCTCGCCCTTGCTGGGGTCGGGGATGCCGGTGATCGCCGCCGCCGGGCCGTCGGCCTGTTCGAGGCCGAGGAGATCCACGCAGCGTTGCTCGATCGTGCCGTGCGGCACCATCTCGCCGCCGATCTTGGAGAAACGCGAGAGCCGGCCCTCGATGAAGAGGAAGCCGTCGTTGTCGAAGCGCCCGAGATCGCCGGTGACAAACCAGCCGTCCTTGAGGGCGGCGGCGGTCTTTTCGGGATCCTTGAGGTAGCCGGGAAACACGTTGGCGCCCTTGAGCCAGAGCATGCCGGTCGAGGTCATCGGCAGTTCCGCCCCGGTGTCGGGGTCCACGATGCGCGCGGTCATGCCCGGCATCAGGCGGCCGACGGCGCCGGTGCGCTTGCCATGCTGCTCCTCGGCGGTGGCGGTCGTGATCGGGGGGTTGTGCTGGTTGATGTTGGTGGCGGGCGTGGTCTCGGTCAGCCCGTAGCCCTGCAGGATCTCGATGCCGAACTGCCCGAGGAAGGCCTCGTAGAGGTCCAGCGTCAGCTTCTCCGCGCCGGTGACGACGAGGTCGAGCGACTGGAGCTCCTCGCGGCTGGCTTTCTTGAGGAAGGGGCGCACAAAGGTCGGCGCGCCGAGCATGACCGTCGCCCTCTCCTGCTGGATGGCCTCGACGATCCTTTTGGTGTCGAGCGGGCTCGGGACCGTCACCACCCGGCAGCCGCGCAGCAGCGGATACCACAGCGTCACGGTGAAGCCGAACGAGTGGAAGACCGGCAGGCACGCCATGAGCACGGCGGTGTCGGGCAGGATGGAGAGCGAGGAAATCTGCGCGCAATTGGCGAACAGGTTGCGGTGCGTGAGCACGACGCCCTTGGGCTCGCCCGAGCTGCCGCTGGTGAAAAGCAGCGCGGCCTCCGCGCGGTCGCCCACCTTGGGCAGGCCGAGGAGGTCGGCCACCCATTGGTTGGGCAGCAGCCAGGCCGCGAGCAGCCAGGGCAGGATGGCGCGCTTGCCGCCGGCGGCCTCGATCAGCTTCTTCAGGTCGCGGGTGTCGGGCGGAAACGGGAAATTCGCGGCCTTGGCCCGCATGGCGTCGGCCGTGATGACGGTCTCGATCTCGCCCAGCTGGAGCGAGGCCTCGATGGCCGCCTTGCCGGCCGTGAAGTTCAGGTTGACGGGCACCTTGCCGGCGCAGGCGACCGCGAGGTTGACGATGTGCGCGCCGGCGCCCGGCGGCAGCACGATGCCGACGCGCTTCCCCGGGATGGTCTTCCGCAGGTGGCGCGAGAGCGCGGCGGCCACGGCGAGCAGCTGCGCGGCCGAGACCTCCCGCCGCTCGGCGGTGCGGTCCACGATCTCGATATGGCGCGGCCGCTTCGCCAGCGAGCGCACGATCTCGCGGCCGAGATGCCGCTGCAGCATCGGGCGTTCCTGGAAGGCCTGCTCGCCCACATCGAGCATGGCCTTGCGCATGCGCGCCACGTCGGCGCGCTCGCTGGCGATCGGCGGGCCGAACACGACGCAGACCGGCGTCGGCATCAGGCGCGGGGATTTCCAGAGATAGCGGTTGCCGGCGAAGGAATAGATGGAGCCCCAGAGCCCGTCGATGGCCGCCGGCACCACGGGGACTTTCGAATGTCGGACGATGCTCTCAAATCCCTCGCGCAGCTCCATCAGCTGCCCGGTGCGGGAGATGGCGCCCTCGGGGAAGACGCAGACCAGCTCGCCGGCCTTGAGCGCATCCCAGGCGACGCGGATGCCCTTGAGGGGTTTGTCGGGGTTCACCGGGATCACCCCGGCGGCGCGGAGGAGAAACCGGACGGTCGGGCTTTTGGCGAACCCCCCAAAAGCGACAAAGCGCAGCGGCCGCGGCGAGGCGATCTGCAGCACCACGGCGTCCACGTAGGACAAGTGGTTGCACAGCACCAGCGCGCCGCCGGCGGGCACGTGTTCGCGGCCCAGCACCTTGACCCTGTAGAAAATCCGCCCGACCAGCCGCATCACCGTGCAGACAGTCTGGTGCGGCAGGTGATAAAGGCCGTAGGCCAGCATGCCGAGCGTCACCGCGGTCAGCAGGAAAAACTGCGCGTGCGGCGGCCAGTGGAGCGCGCCGGCTCCCGCCACCGCGCCGTAGAACAGGCTGGCCCCCAGGCCCACGGCGCTGTCGAGCAGGCTGACGCCGGCCAGAATGCGCCCCCGCCGGCGATCACCGGCCCGTTCCTGGATGAAGGCGTAGAGCGGCACCAGGAACAGCCCCGAGGAAAAGCCCGCGAAGACCAGCAGGCCCGTGAACACCCCCGTGCCCGGGGGGCTGAAGCCGAGGGCGAAAAGCGCCACGACCAGCAGGGCGCCGCCGATCGGCGCCAGGCCCAGCTCGACCCCGCGCCGCGAGAAGAAGCCCGCGAAGAGATTGCCGCCCATCGTGCCGACGCCGACCATCAGCAGCATCATCCCGGCGACCGCCCCGGTGCGGGCACCGCCGCGCTCCAGCTCGGCCGCCACCTGCGGAATCAGCAGCGACACATAGCTGCCCACGCCATAGAAGAAGCAGATGCCCAGCGTCGCCCGCCAGAGCGGGCGGTCGCGCCAGACCTCGGTGATGTCCCGGAAATGCCGCACCCACAGGTTCCAGTGGAATGGCTCCGGCGATTGCGCCGGCGTTTTTTGCGCCAGCTGGAAAACGGCCCAGGCCGCGACCGCGAGCCCGGCCAGCACCCACGCCGTGCTCAATGCCGCCCGCCAGGGGTCGCCGCCCTGCCCCAGCCAGTGGGAAAACATCAGGCCGCCGCCGAACGAGCCCACCAGGATCGCCGTGATGGTGAACATCTCCATCAGGCCCACGAAGCGGGACAGTTTCTCCGGCCCGACGTATTCGAGGATGATGCCGCGCTTGGCCGGCGCGAGGACGGCCGTCTGCGCCGAGAGCAGGAAGAAGCACGCCACCGCGCTCGCGAAGGATTTCGCCGCCAACGCGACGAGCAGCAGCCCCATGACCGCGATTTGCAGGAGGAGGGCGGCGTTCAGCACGTCGCGCTTGGAGAAACGGTCGGACAGCCAGCCGCACACCGGCCCGAAGAGGATGTAGGGCAAGGCCAGCAGGGCGCCGATCAGCGCCGCGATCATTTTGGCGTCTCCGCCTTCGGTGCGCGCCAGCTGCTGCGCCAGCAGGATCAGCATCAGCTTGGCGGCGCAATCATTGAAGGTGACCTGGGCCTGGGCGCCCATCAGCGCCGCCAGCGAAACGCGGGGGTATTTCATGCGGGGGATGGTCCAAAACTTTGCCGGTCTTGCGGCCCCGGGCAAGACCTTCCTGCGATTGATGGTAGGGCGGACTATCCTTAGTCCGCCGTCGATCGCTTCCGCCACCCCCGCAGATCCCGCACCAGCGCCCCGAAGCCCTGCGGAAAATCATTCTCCAGCCGGCGCACGTCCCCGCGGTGGCGGCTCACCTCCTGCACCGCGCGCGCGGTCTCGAAAGGCAGTGCCGGGCGGTCCGTGCCGTAGACGCGCCATTTCAACTCGCGCCGCGTGTAGGGCGGCCGGCCGCTCGCCTGCCCCTGCACCCACGCCGCCTCCGTCACCGATGTGTCGCGCCCGCACAGCAGCCAGGCCTCGAGCGCGGGCACGCACACGCCCACGGCCCGCAGCACCCGGTCCCGGCCGCGCGCCGGGGGGAGGTTTTTGATGGTCCGACGAAAGACGGACCGTAGGCGGCAGATCCGGCAAAAGGGATGATGATAGCCCGGCGCCTCATGCTCCGCCGTGTGCACCGGCGAATCGTCCGTGTCCACCACGACCACCAGCCCGTCGGCATTGGTGTTGAAATGCAGGTGGCGCAGGATGGCCGGCAGCACCAGCTCGACCGACGGCCAGCCGCGCGCGCGCAGCGACGGCGCGATCTGGTTGAAACCCTGCCCGAGCACGTAGCCAACCAGCACGCGCAGCGCCGCCTCATCCGCCGGGGATTCGCTGAGCAGGGCGATGTTCATGCGGAGATCGGCCACGAAAAGTCACAAAAAACATCACTTCCTCCGGTGCTGATTTTCCGTGCGCCTATAGGCGCATTGAGAGCTCCGTTAGCCATCGGGTTCTTGTGCCTTATTGTGGCTAAAAACATTCTGCTTCTTGGTCGCTGGTCATTCCCCCGGCACGCCGCCGAGGATGCCGCTATACCAAAGGTCGCCGAGCTGCGCCTCCTTCAGCAGGTCCATCAGGTCGGCCCGCTCCGAGAGCCGCATGAAACTCGCGGCCTGCCCGTGCTTGCTGGCGAGCACCACCTCCTCGGGGTGCTCCTTGAACTGGTCGAGCAGATACGGCGAATGCGTCGTCGTGATCACCTGCACCGCCGCGCGGTCCAGGCCGGCATCCTTGGGATAACTCAGCCGGTAGAGCGCGTCGCGCACTTCACGCAGCATTCGCGGATGCACGCCCCGGTCGGCCTCCTCCACGCACACCACGCTCGGCGGCGACGGGGCGTGCGCCAGGGTCAGCGTGGCCAGCAGATAAAGTGTGCCCTGCGAGAGGCTGTCGGCGGCGACCTTTTCGTCGGTTCCGGCCAGCCGGGCGGCCAGCTCCACGCGGTTGTCACCGGCGTCGCGGAATTCCAGGCCCTCGAACTCCGGCAGAATCCGGCGGAAATCCTCCTCCAACCGGGTCAGCGCCGCCGGAGTCTTCTCGCGCCAAGAGGCCAGCACGGCGGCGAGGTTGCCGGCGTTGGATGCCAGCTCGCCGCCGTCGCTGCGTTTGGCGGGAAGCGCCATGGCGTAGTGGTCAAACAGGTAGGCCCGGATGGCCTGCAAGCGCGTGCGCAGCTCGGCCCAGGCGCCCTCCCCCGCGATTCCGGGCTCGTGGTCCACCACGAGCAGGTTGCAGACCAGCTCGTCGGAGTTGCAGCCGAGCGTCACGCGCACGTCTTGAAAAGGGGCCGCGAAGTGAAATTCGATCTGCGGTCCATCGGGGCGCTGGCCCCTCAGTTCATGCGCGTGCACCACGGGCAGGCCGGCCAGAGTGCGCAACCGCAGCAGCGCCTGGATGAGGCTGGTCTTGCCGCTGCCGTTGGGCCCGATGACCAGGTTGAACGGCTCCAGCCGCACCGCCGCCTCCCGCAGGGCCTTGAAGTTCTTGAAGTGCACCGCCGCGATCATGGTTTAACGTTTGCACATCCCGCGGGCGGCGACAAGCCGTCCTGCGAATGCTCACTCCGCCTGCACGATGATGAGGTCGTCGGGGTGCAGGCCGCAGTGGACGCGGTCGCCCTCGTGAAAGGCCTCCTGGATCGCGCTCTCGTTGGCGACGAGGGCATGAAGCCGCGTGCCCTGGTCGGTCACGAGCGTCAACTGATCGGTGGCCCCCTGGAAAATCTCCTCCTCGATGCGGGCCGCGAAGACATTCTCCGCCTCGATCCGGTGCTTGGAGATGTGGATTTTCTCGGGCCGCACGGAGAGGAGCGCCGTGCTGGCGCCGGCGGGCAATCCGGCGGCAGCCACGGTCAATTCGAGACCGCCGGCCGCACGCACGCGCGCCGTGGTGCCGTTGCGGCCGACAATGGTGGCGCTGAGCAGGTTGGCCTGCCCGATGAAATCGGCCGCGAAGGGCGTGCGGGGCCGGTGGTAGATCTCGGCGGCCGGGCCGACCTGCTCGACCTTCCCCCGGTTGATGACGGCGATGCGGTCCGACATCGTGAGCGCCTCCGCCTGATCGTGGGTGACAAAGACGAAGGTGATGCCGAGCTTGCGCTGGAGATGCTTCAGCTCGAGCTGCATGCCGTGGCGGAGCTTGGCGTCGAGAGCCGAGAGCGGCTCGTCGAGCAGCAGCACCTTGGGCCGGCACACGACGGCCCGCGCCAGCGCCACGCGCTGTCGCTGGCCGCCCGACAACTGGTGCGGCAGCTTGCCCGACTGCTCGGCGAGCGAGACCATGGCGAGGGCGTCGCGGATGCGCGCCGCCGCCGCGGCCGCCGGCACGCCCTGCATGCGCAGGCCGAAGCCGACGTTGTCCCGCACGCTCAGGTGCGGAAAGAGCGCATAGCTCTGGAAAACCTGGTTCACATTGCGCCGGTAAGGCGGCAGGTGGGTGACATCCTCCCCGTCGAGCAGGATCGCGCCCGCATCGGGTGTCTCGAAACCGGCCAGCAGCCGCAGCAGGGTCGTCTTGCCGCAGCCCGAGGGCCCGAGGAGCGTGAGAAATTCGCCGGCGCGCACCACCAGGCTGACGTCATCCACCGCCGTGAACGCGCCGAAGCGCTTCGTCACGCCGCGGATTTCAATCATGGGTCGGACCGGGTCGGGCATGATCAGGCGGGCGACGCGTGGCGCCGCTGGAGCAAGGCGTAGGTCAGGGCGAACATGAGCATGAAGACGACCCCGAGCGCGGCGCCGAACGGCCAGTCGCGCGCCTGGAGGAACTGGTTCTGGATGACGTTGCCGATCATCGGCACCCGGGCGCCGCCCATCAGGTCGGTGATGGCAAACATGCCGATGGCGGGCACAAACACCAGCAGCGTGCCGGCGGCGATGCCCGGCAACGTGAGCGGCACGATGACCGCCGAGAACGCGCGGACCGGCCCCGCCCCGAGGTCGTGGGCGGCCTCGATGAGAGAGTTGTCGAGTTTTTCCGCGCTGCCGTAGACCGGCAGGATCATGAACGGCAGGTAGGCGTAGACCAGACCGATGACGACAGCCGTCGGTGTGTAGAGCAGGTTGAGCGGCCCGAAGCCGGCGCCCGCCGCCTGGAGCAGTCCGTTGAGCAGCCCCTCCTGCTTCAGGATGGTCATCCACGCGTAGGTGCGGATAAGGAAGCTGGTCCAAAACGGCACCATGACGAGCAGCAGGAGCCGGTTCCGCAATTGTTCGCCAGCGCGGGCGATGTAGCAGGCCACCGGATAGCCGAGCACGACGCAGATCGCGGTCGTCAGCCCGGCGTAGCCGATGGAGCGGGCGAAGATGCGCAGGTAGACGGGCTCGAACACGCGCCGGTAGTTGTCGGCATTGAACGCAAAGATCACCCCGCCCACCTCGTCGCGCTCGCAGAAGCTGTAGACGATGAGGATGAGCCCGGGAATGATGACGAAGAGCGCGAGCCAGAGCACCATCGGCGCCAGCAAGGCCCACGCCCGCCAGCCGGGCTGGCGGCGGTCGCGGGCGGCGGAGGCTGAGGGGATGCCAATGGCGGACATTTGGGCCAGGTTGATAAGCTTGTTTCTGTCATTCTGAGCGCAGCGAAGAATCCAGTGTCACCCCGGCAAATAGCATCGTGCTGGATTCTTCGCTGCGCTCAAAATGACAAACCATGAGGAAGACAATCACTGCGCGCTCTTCAAATCGGTCATGAGGCGGTCGATGTCGGCGGCGGCCTTGCCAATGTCGCGGAAAGTCTCGAGCCGGCCCGGCGCGGCCGGATAGCTGGCCGGGTTGGCGAGCTGCGCGGGACTCAGGAGCTGGCGCGCCGCGAGGTTGGGATTGGTGTAGGGAAACTTGTCGGAGACGATCTTGGAGACCTCGGGGCGCAGGATGTAGTTGATCAGCGCGTGCGCCCCGGCCTGGTGCGCGGCGCCGGCGGGGATCGCGAGGATGTCGATGAAGCGATGCGCGCCCTCGGCCGGCAGGACGTATTTGAACTTCCGGTTCTCGTTCCAGAGCAGGGCCGCCTCGCCGCTCCACACGATGCCGATGTCCACGTCGCCGTTGAGGAGCGCCGTCTTGGGGCTGTCGGAATCGAAGACCTTCACGAGCCTGACCCAGCGGGCGATCTCGGGGCGGACCTTCGCCAGCGCGGCGGGGTTGATGTCGTTGACGGGCAGCCCGGCGCTGTAGAGCGCCCAGGTGACGATCTCGCGGTTGTCGTTGAGCACGACGAGCCGGTCCTTGAATTTCGTCTGAAAAACATCCCTGTAGCCCCGGATCGGGCCGGCGACCTTCTCGGTGTTGACGACGATCCCGACGGTGCCGGTCATGTAGGGCACGGTAAACCTGTCGGCCGGGTCATGCGGGAGACGGCGGAACTCGGCGCCGATGTTCTTCAGGTTGGTGAGCTTCGCGCGGTCAAGCGGGGCGAGCAGTCCGCGACGGATCAGCAGCTCGGCGGCGTATTCGGAGGGCTGGATGAGGTCGTAACTGCCGCCGGCGGCGACCAGCTTGGAGAGCAGCTCCTCGTTGGAGGCGTAGGTCTCGAAGTTGACCTTGATGCCGGTCTCCCTGGTGAAGCCGTCGAGGACTTCCTGCGGGATGTATTCGGACCAGCCGAAGAGGTTGACTTCGGCGGCGGGCGCCAGGACAGCGGCGCCCAGCGCGGCCAGGGCGAGGACGATGGATTTCAATGATCTCATAGGCTGTGGATTGAGGGATTTGTTCAGCGGCTGAGTTTCCGGAGATATTCCGAAAAAAGCACAAAGGCGACGGTCGCCAGGATGAAGAGGGTCGAAAGCGCGTTGAGCATCGGGTTGAGGCCCACGCGGGCCATGCCGTAGACTTGGACCGGCAGCGTCTCCGCCGAGGCGCTGCGGGTGAAGAAGGTGACGATCAGCTCATCCATCGAAAGCGTGAAGGCCATGAGCGCCCCGGCGATGATGGCCGGCTTCAGGCAGGGCACGATGACCAGCCAGAACGCCCGAAGCGGTGTCGCGCCGAGGTCGAGGGCCGCCTCCTCCAGCGCGGGGTCCAGCCCGTGCAGGCGGACCTGCACGGCGATGAGCACGAAGGGGAAACTGAAGGTCACGTGCCCGATGATGACAGTGGTGAACCCAAGCTTGAGGCCGATGGTGGCAAAGAGGATGAGCAGGCTGATGCCCATGAGGATCTCGGGCATGACCATCGGAATGGCCACGATGGTGCGGATGAGCTGCGAGCAGCGGTAACGGTAACGGTGCAGCAGCCAGGCGCCGGCCGTGCCGAGGAGGACCGACAGGATGGCGGTGGCCGTCGCGATCAGCAGGCTGTTTTTCGCGGCGCGGAGCAGCGGCGCGTTGGCGAGGAGCTTCTGATACCAGTCCAGGGTGAAACCCTCCCACACGACGTTCAGCCGCGACGCATTGAACGAGCAGGCCACGAGCACGAGGACCGGCCCGTAGAGAAATAGAAACACCAGCGCCGTCCAACCGCGCAGGAACCAGTCCATCAGTTTCAGGCCCGAAGGCAGCAGCGGTCGTGAAGGGGCGGTCGCAGGCATCGCGAGGTCGGGCAGGGTTATTGGACCCGAGCCCCGACATGGCAAGAGACGAGTGTGCCGCCCCGGCCACGCCGGTGGCCGCCACCGACGCGGCTCACAGGGAGTTCCGGTCCCGGATCTCCTCCGCCGGGCCGAAGATCATTTCCAACTGGGCCCGGGTCAGCGGCATTTTATAAAAGGCGTTCGAGTTGGGGGAACCGATCTCCGGCGCGTAGACCTTGTTGGGCAGCTGGACGGAGTTGGCGCGAAAGGAGACACAACGCTCGGTTTGAAAGACAAAGACCATGCCCTCGAAACTGTATTCCACGACGGCCCGGCCCCAATCCGACTTGGCCAGGGCCAGTTTGTTGGCGCCCGCCAGAGCCGCGATGCGCTCGACGGTGAAGTCGGCCGACTCCAGCGCCTGCCCGCTGGCGAGCCGGATGAAAAAGGAGTTCTCCGCATCCAGCGGCTTTTGGGGCTGCCCGATGGACAGGGAGACGAAACGCGCCTCGCCGTTGGGCTGGATCGGGCCGCGCGCCAGCAGGTTGCCGCGGACAAAAGTGCGGTATTGTTTCCTCTCCGGCTGGGCCGCGCCGGCCAGCAGGAAGCCGGCGAGCAATGTCAGCCCCACCAGGCCGGAGCGGGCGAAGTTATTGCGGAGTGACGTCATGTGCTTGTTTGTCCCGCCACTCACTTGTCCGGCGCGAGCAGGTCGGTCAGCTTGCCGGTTGCCAGCCGGGTGAAGAATGCCGCGGGGTCGGGCCGCGCCAGCGTGCCGCCGAGCGTGATCGTCTCCTTGGCCTTGGCGTAGTCCAGCTCGTCGCGCGCGCCGCTCAACAGCCGGAGCCGGCCGAGCTGCTCCTCGATCTTGCCGCGGCCGGCGAGGGTGAGCGAGGCGTTCAGCGGCTGCTCCAGCAGCGGCTTGCCGGCGACATGGGTCACCGCCCCCTTCCCCAGCAGCCGGATCTCCGGCGACACCAGGCTGATGTCCTCCAGGGTGAAATTCAGCTGCGGGTCGCGGACCAGCTTCATGTTCAGCTGGTCGTAGTTCAGCTCGCCAAGGGTCTGCGCCAGCTGATCGACATGGTAGGCCGCGCCCGCGACCTTTTCGACGACCTTGGAGTTGCCGAACAGCGACCCGACCAGATCCACCGCCTTCGTGGCCAGGGAAACCTTGCCGGTCGTGCGCTGCAATCCGCGGAAGACGCCCTGCCGGCTGATCAGCGTGAAGGCGCCGTGGCTGCGCTCAAAGGCGCGGCCGGGGTTTTCGCCGTTGCCGCTGAAGCTGCCGGCCACGGAAAAAACACCCTCCACGGTCGCCGGCCTGGACGGGTCGAGGGCCTTGAAGAGCTTGCCGGCGTCGAACTCCGTCAAGGAAAAATCACCGGTGAAGTCGTAGGGGCGCGGGCCCTTGGTGAAACTGAGCAGGCCCTTGGCCGCGAACCGCCCCTTCTCGCCGAAGGCCGCCTCCAGTTTCTGCAGCGCGACATCCGCCGGCTCGATGACCACGGCGCCCGTCAGTCCGGTCATCGCCCAGTCGGCTCCGCGCACGACCGATTTCACGTCCAGCGCCAGCCTCCCGGTGAGGCGCGCCCAAGCGGACGATTTGTCCGCGACCACCGGCGCCGGCTCCACTGTCGCTATCGCCGTCGGCTCATCGGCGGCCGACATCATGAAAACCCCGAGCACCGCCACCGCGTCGTTCAACTCCACCTGCTCGCCGGTCAGCCGCCCATCGAGATGATAACCCCGACCGGCGGGAGCGAGATCGACGGCCAGAGCAAGGTCCGAGCGATAGCCCGCACGATCCAGCAGCAGCGGCGCCTGCACGGATATTTTGCCGTCGGCCGGCGCCACGGCGCGCAGACTCAGGTTGGCCACGGGCAGGATTTCATTGGTCGCCGCCGCGACCAGCCCGTTGACCGTCAGCCGCGCCTCCGCCTGCCGCACCGCGCCGAGAGCAAACCGCACCTCGCCGCCGGCCCGGCCGGCGGACACGGCCCGGGCGCCCGCAAAAAGCGGCTGCTCGGCGAGCGCCGGCACCTCGAGCGAAAAATTCAGCGAGCCTTTCGCGCCGTTTGCGGCGGACTGGCTCCCCGCGGCCGCCAGTTTCGCCAGAGCGCGGCCTCTCTGGTTGTGAATCGTGATATCGCCGGTCTCGAAGCGGACCTGGGTGCCGCCGGTCAGTTCAAGCAGCGGCTGGGCATCGACGTTCAGCCCGGCCAGCAGCGACCGCCCGTTCTGCTTCACCGTGACGTCCTTCAGGACGAACGGGCGCGGTGCCCGCAGTCGCACCTTGTCGCCATCGACCTCCACCACGAGTTCGCCGTCCGCCACGAAGCCGCCGAGCTTGATTCCCGGCAGGGGCAGCGGCACCGCGGCCAGCGACAGCCGCGCAAAGTCGAGCCGCAGCACCGTCTTGCTGTCGGGAGTCCCGACGATGGCGGCCTGGCCGGTCGCCAGATCGAAGGTGAAAGGCCGCAGCGCCGTGGCCTTGAACATTTCCTGCCCGTCCGGTCCCGTCACCGCGGCCTGCAGCCGGCGCAGCTCGATCTTCCTTCCCGCCAAAGTGAAGTCGGCTTCGCCGGTGGATTGAATCGGGCCGATTGTCAGGAACGGGGCCAGCAACGCCGGCAGGTCCGCCTTGTAGTTGGCCACGATGGTGACGGCCGGGTCCGGCCCGACCGGCATCGTAACCTTCGCCTGCGCCGTCACGGAATCGCCCGCCGGGGTCTTGAGCGTGAAAGCGCTGACGGTGGCCTGCAGCTCCTGCTTCGTCAGCACGGCATCGAAGTCGGCGGTGGCATCGGCCTTGTTCAGCAGCAATTGTCCGGCCTGGACGACACTGAGCCGCCCCACCTGCAGCGGCTGCACGGTGCGCAGGAGGAGGCGGTCGGCCTCGCCGGTGACGGCCAGCTGGCCGGTGATCAGGCCGCCGGAAAAATCCAGCCCCCGCACAAAAGGCCGCACCCACGCCACCGGCAGCCCCTGCAGGTTGAGGGTCAGCGCTTCGCCCGCCGCCGCGCTGCCGAGCAGCAGGCGGCGCTCCCGGAAATTGATCTCCGCCGCGTGCGCCGCCGACAGCTCGAGCACCGGCTGATCTCCCGCCACCGCCACATGAAGCTGGTTGAGCCGGGCCAGGCCTTCAGTCGCCGCCAGATCGAACCGGGCCGTGAGCTTCACCGCGCCAAACGCCCGCCAGGCCGGCTCCCACGCCTCCAGCCGGCTGACCTCGGCGGCCAGATCGCCCTGCAGGCTGGCCGCGCCCGAGCCGGGAGCGAAGGTGAAGCGCCCCTCGCCGCGCGCGTTGAACTCCGGCAGGCCCGCGCCGAGCATGAACGGCTCCACTTGGGCGGTGCGAGCCGAGAGCCGCCACCGGCCGGCGAATTCCTTGCCGCCCGCGGGCAGCGTGGCGTCGACGGCAATAACCTTGTCCGGCTTCCCGTCGAGCACGGTGTCCACGGTGAATTCATAGTTCTCCCCCGCCGCCGACTTGGCGAGCGTGGCGGCGATCCGCAACTGCTCCTGCGCCGACAGTTTCCTCCCCTCGGCGTCCACGACGGCGGCGAGGGCGACGCGGCTGAAGGTCCTCTCCAGCGTTTGCCGGGCGCGCAGTTTCACTTCGGCGTTGAGCACGGCCACCCGGGCGGCGGGCGCGGGATTTTTCAGCATGGCGGTCACCGTCAACGCTCCCTCCTGCCCCGGCGCAAATCCTCCGCCCGTGATCTTGAAGGCCGCCTCGACGGGCGGCCTGCCCGTGTTGCCCGGCAGCAAGGCGCGGCCCTCGATCAGGCAGTCGGCCAGCTCGAGCGCGAAGGGCAGCTCGATCTGGGTGAGCAGGCCCGGAGTCGCGGCGGGTGCGCCCGCGGCGGCGGCGTTGGCCCGCGCCGCCGACACCTTGCTGGCATCGATAAACAGGCCGCGGCTACTGAGCCGGCCGAGCACGAGCCTCCGTCCGAACAACAGCCGCCACGGAGACCAGTCCGCCTCCAACTGTTCGAGCTGCATCCTTACCCCGCCTTCCTCAAGCCGCACACCGCCCAGTTCGATGCGGGAAAAACCGGCGGAAACGGTGGTCACTTCACACTTCAATCCCCGCACAGACCGCAGCGTCCGCAGCACGGCCCGGCGCTGGACCGCGGGCGTGAGCGCCAGCCCGCCGGCGACGGCGGCCAAAGCCAGCAGGCCACCGAGGATGAGGAGCGTTGAGCGGGCCGGCTTCATGCAGGTGTTGGAGCAGAGTCAGGCACAGTGATGGGGAAAGCAGGCGCGCGGCGACATCGAAAACGGGAGAGCACAAAAAAACCGCCGGGCGGCGGTTTTTCGTCTGCGCGGCTTACTTGGGCGGCCAGGGCAGCTCGCCGACGGGCTGCAACTCGTCGGCCAGGCCCATGGCCCGGCGGACGTTGGCCACCGCGACGTTGTAGCTGTAGAAGGCCTGCAGCTGGTTCAGCCGGGCGGTGGTCAGGTCCACCTGCGAGGTGAGCACGTCGAGCTGCGTGGCCGTGCCGGCGCCGAAGCGGGCGTGGGCCAGGCGCACCGCCTCCTCGGCCTGCGCGACGACCTTCTTGGAGGCCTCGGCCAGCTCGGTGGCCTGTTGGAAGGTGGAGATGGCGCGGCGGACATCGACATCCACGTTGAGCTGGGCCTCGGCGACGGTGAGCTTCGTCTGCTCGAGGAGCGAGCGGGCCTGCGCGACCCGCCCGGCCCGGGCCCGGCCGTCGAAGATGTTCCACTGCGATTGGACGCCGGCGGTCCAGCTCTCGACCGGACCGGTCTTGAAAAACGCGCTCGGCGACTTGCTGCGCTGCCAGGTGGCGACCGCGGAGACCGCGGGGAAGTAGCCCGAGCGCGCGGTGACGACGGCTTGCTCGCCCGCAGCGGTGAGCTTGAGCAGGCGCTGCAGGTCGGGGCGGTGCTCGCGGGCCGTGACCAGGGCCGAGCGCAACTCAAAGCTGGCCGGCTTGAAGTCAAGAGTGCCGACGAACTCGGGAACCTTGGTGACATCGGGCTCGTTGGCCGTGACAAACCCGAGCGCCTGGCGGAGCTCCTCGACGGCGAGGCGGTGGTCGTTGCGCGCGGTGATGAGCGGCGTCCGGGCATTGGCCAGCGCGACCTCGGCGCGGAGCACCTCGAAGTTGGACACGGTGCCGGCCTCGTAGCGGTTCTTCACATCCTGCAACTGGCGCTGGAGGAGCCCGACGTTCTGCTCCTGCACTTTGATCTTTTCGCGGCTGAGGAGGACGGTGTAGAAGCGGGTGCGGACGTCGAGCAGCGCGGCGTTGAGCACGGCCCGGAAGTCGAGCACCGCCGCCTCGCGGGCCAACTGGGCGCTCCGGATATTCGAGCGCACGCCGCCACCGGCGAAGAGCACCTGCGTGGCCGAGAGGCTGATGCCCCAGGCCTGGCTGTCGTTGGTGAGGCCCAGCGCGCCGAGCCGCACCTGTTGCGCGGAACCGCTGGCGGTGAGCTTGGGAATCTGGGCCGAGCGGACTTCGAGGACGATGCCCTCCTGCTGCTTGATGCGCTCCTTGGCCTGGCGGATGGTGAAGTTGTTATCGAGCGCAAACGCGAGCGCGTAGGGCAAATCCAACGCCTCCGGCACGGCAAACTCGGGATCCGGCTTGCCGTCGTTGATCTGGGCGGGGGCGGGGGGAGTCGCGAGCAAGCTCGCGCCCACGAGGATGAGGAGGCTGGGCATACGCATATGAAAGGTCATGAGAAGAGACGGCTGGCTATTTGGCAAGGGCGGGCTGGGCGGCCGCCGGGGCGGCCTCGGCATCAACGGCCCGGTCCTGGGCGTGGTCCTTGGCCAGCAGCACATAGACCGAGGGCAGCACAAAGAGCGTGAACAGGGCGCCGATCGCCATGCCCCCGACGAGCACGAGGCCGATGGAATTGCGCGCCGCCGCGCCGGGGCCGCTGACGAGCGTGAGCGGGAAATGCCCGGCGATGGTGGCGACCGTGGTCATGAGGACGGGGCGCAGGCGGGTCTGGGCCGCCTCGCACACCGCCTCGACCTTGGAACGGCCCTCCTCCTGGAGCTTGTTGGCGAACTCGACCACGAGGATGCCGTTTTTGGCGATGAGGCCGACGAGCGTCACCAGGCCGACCTGGGCGTAGATGTTCAGCGTGGTCGTCCAGCCGGTGGTCCAGAACGGCGTGTTCGGGTCCGGGATGCGGAGGAAGGTGAAGAGCAGCGCGCCGAACAGGGCCAGCGGCACCGAGCCGAGCAGGATCACGACCGGATCGCGGAACGAGTTGAACTGCACCGCCAGCGCGAGGAAGATCAGCACGATGGACAGCGCCAGCGCCGGCAGGAACTTGCCGCCCTCGTGCTTGAACTGCCGGGACTCGCCGGTGTAGTCGATGGTGTAGCCGGGCGGGAGGATTTCCTTTGAGGTCTTTTCGAGGAACGCGAGCGCGGCGTCCAACTGGCCGGTCGCGCCGGAGAGCTTGACCGCGTTGAGCTGCTGGAAGCGGTTGAGCGAGCGCGGCACCGTGCGCGCCTCCAGGTGCGCGATCGAACTGACCGGGATCAGCTCGCCGCCCGGCCCGGTGATGTGAATGTCGCGGAGCTGCGCGGGGTTGAGGCGTTCGCGGCGCTCGATCTGGGGGATGACCTTGTAGCTGCGGCCGGCGATGTTGAAGCGGTTGACGTAGTTGCCGCCGAGCGCCGAGGCCAGGTCGGCGCCGACCTGCCCGAGGTTGAGGCCCAGCGCGGCGACCTTCTCGCGGTCGATGACGATCTCCGACTGCGGCTGGTCGATCTTCAGGTCGATGAGCGGCGGGAAATGAAACAGCCCGCTCCGCATCGCCTTGCGCGAAATCTGCTGGGCGAACTCCAGCAATTGCGGCGCATCCGCCGTGCCGGCGATGACGAACTCGACCGGGAAGTTGCTGCCGCCCGGCAAAGCGGCCGGCGTCAGCGCATAGACCTCCAGCCCGGGAATGCTGGACAGGCGGCCCTGGACTTCCGGCAGGATCTGGAAGACCGAGCGCGACCGCTGATCCCACGGTTTGGTCACCATGCCCCCAAACCCGTCGAAGCCGAACACGGCGCCCACCGACGGGGGGAACAGGATCTGGAACGTCAGCTCGCGCTCCTTGGTGTCGAGGAAGGCCTTTTCCACGGCCTCGCCGTAATGGCTCTTCTGGTCGGCGGTGGCGTTGGCCGCCGCGCTGATGCCGCTGAAGATCACGCTCTGGTCCTCGGGCGGAGCCAGCTCCTCGGGCGAGAACATATACATGGGGATGGCGCACAGACCGATGACGATCCACACGGCATAGACGAGCGGCCGCATGGCCATGGTGCGCTCCAGGCCGCGGCCGTAGGATTCGCGCAGCCGGTCGAACTTGTGGTTCACCCAGCCGGCGAAGCCGCGTTCCTCGTCGGCGGCGCTGCGCAGGAGTTTCGCCGCCATCATCGGCGAGAGGGTGAGCGCCACGATGCCGGAGATGGTCACGGCGCCGGCGAGGGTGAGGGCGAATTCGCGGAACAGCGCGCCGGTGAGCCCGCCCTGCAGGCCGATCGGCGTGTAGACCGCCGCGAGGGTGATCGTCATGGCGATGACGGGGCCGGCCAGCTCGCGCGCGCCGAGCATGGCCGCGTCGATCGGCGTGCGCCCCTCCCGCAGGTGCCGCTCCACATTCTCGACCATCACGATGGCGTCGTCCACGACGAGGCCGACGGAGAGCACGATGGCGAGGAGGGTCAGCAGGTTCAGCGTGAAGCCGAAGGCCTGCATCAGGAAGACGCCGCCGATGAGCGAGACCGGGATGGCCATGATGGGCACGAGCACCGAGCGCCACGAGCCGAGGAACAGGAAGATGACCACGACGACGATGAGCAGCGTGTCGATCAGGGTGTTGGTGACCTCATGGATGGCGTTGCTGATGTATTCGGAGGAGTCGTAGCCCACGACGGCGTCGAGGCCGCCGGGCATGTCCTTCTTGAGGACTTCCAGCTCGCCCCGGACGCTCCGGACCACGTCGATGGTGTTGGCGTTCGGCAGGGCATAGACGCCGATGAACACCGCGGTCTGGCCGGTCTGGCGCACCGAGGTGTCGTAGTCCTCCGCGCCGAGCACGACCTCCGCGATGTCCTCGAGCCGGACCACCGCGCCGTTTTGCTCGCGGATGGGCAGGCGCCTGAATTCCGCGACCGAGTGCAGGTCGGTGTTGGCGATCAGGTTGACCTGGACGAGGGCGCCCTTGGTCGTGCCGATCGCGGCCAGGTAGTTGTTCGCCGCCAGCGCCTGCCGGACCTGCGAGGGGCTGATCTGGAGCGCCGCCATCTTGTCCGACCGCAGCCAGACGCGCATGGCGAAGGTGCGGTCGCCGATGATCTCGATGCGCTGCACGCCGGACACGGCCGCCAGCCGCGGCTGCACGACGCGCACCAGGTAGTCGGTGATCTCGCTTTGCGAAAGGATGGCGGAGCTGAAGCCCAGGTAGGCCGCCGCGAAGGACTGGTCGGCCGACTGCACGCTGATCGAGGGGATCTGCGCCTCGGGCGGCAGCTCGTTGCGCACCTGGTTGACCTTGGAGGTGATGTCGGCGAGCGCCTTGGTCGTGTCGTAGTTCAGCTTCAGGCGCGCGTTGATGTTCGAGAAGCTCAGCAGGCTCTTGGACTCGATGTATTCGATGCCCTCGGCCGAGGCGATGGCCCGCTCGAGCGGCGTGGTGACGAAGCCGCGCACCAGCTCGGCGTTGGCGCCGACGTAGACGGTGCTGATGACGACGGAGGCGTTCTCGCTGCGCGGATACTGGCGCACCGAGAGCGAGCGCCAGGCCTGCGCGCCGGCGATGATGATCACCAGGTTGATGACGATCGCGAGGACCGGCTTGCTGATGAAGAGGTCGGTGAAGGAGGAATTTTTCATGACGGGGAGCCCGAAAGATGGTGCGCCTGGACTCTCAGGTGTTCTTCGGCTTCGGCGCCAATTGCGAATCCAGGGCCAGCGCGTTGTCGATCACGACCGGCATGCCGGGGCGCAGCTTGAAGCCCCCGGCGCTCACCACCATGTCGCCGTCCTTCAGGCCATCCTGGACGCTCACAAAGTCGCCGCGCGCGGCGCCGAGCCGGACAAACTGCTGGCGCAGCACCTTCTGCGTCTTGCCGCTCTTCTCGTTCTTCTGCTCGACGACCACGAAAACCGAATCGCCATAGGGCGCGTAGAGCACGGCGGTGGCCGGAATGACCAGCACGGCCGCCTCCGAGGGCAGCATGACCTCGACGTTGGCATACATGCCGGGGCGGAGCTTCTCGTCGTGGTTGGCGAGCGTCGCCTGGATGCGGATGTTGCGCGTCGCCGCGTCGATCTCGGGGCTGATGGCGTTGATGGCGCCGGCAAAGCTGTCGCCCGGCGCCGCGTCACTGGTGACGCGCACGGCGGTGCCGGGGGCGAGCTGGGCCAGCCGCTGCTGCGGCAGCGAGAAGTTCACATAGATCGGGTCCAGCGTCTGCAGCGTGGCGATCGGGTCGCCCTCGCGCAGGATCTGGCCCAGGTTCACAAAACGCAGGCCCAGCCGGCCGGCAAAGGGCGCGCGGATGGATTTCTTGGCGATCACGGCGCGGATGCCCTCGGCCTGCGCCAGGGCCTGCTTGGCCTGGGCGTCGGCCACATCGAGATCGGCCGGAGAGTTGGTGCCGCTCTGCCGGAGCTCGCGGGCCCGGTTAAGACTGGCCCGGGCCAGCGCCGCCGCCGCCTCGGCCGCGCGGAGCTGGGCCTCCTCGGTGGTGATGTCGAGCTGGATGAGCAGGTCGCCCGCCTGCACCGCCGCACCCGGTTCAAAGGCAATCTTGGCGACCTTGCCGGGAGCCTCGGCGGCCACGGTGACGCCCTGCACGGCGTGGAGCGATCCCGGGGACATCATGCTGTCGGCCCACGTGTCCCGTTTGGCGGGCACGGCGGACACGGTCGTGGGCGGATAGACCTTCGCGGCGCCGGCGGCGCCCATGGCCTTGAACTGGCCGGTCTTGATCAGGAACAGAGGGCCCATGATGGCCAGCACGCAAACGATGAGGGCGGCGAGGAAGAGGAGGGTTTTCTTGGTCATAGGATGGTGGTTGGTCAGAGTGGTTGGGGAAATCAGCCGGTCGGGGCCAGGGCGGCGCCTTTGGCGCGGTGATGCAAAACCGCCGCCCGCTCCTGGATCTTGCCGAGGAGGCGGACGAGGGTCTTGCGCTCGGCCTCGGACAGCGGGCTCATGAGCGCGGCGATGGCCTTGAAGTGGCCGGGCAGAAAGGCCTGGAGGAATTTCTCCCCGCGCGCCGTGAGGCGGACCGACATCTGGCGGCGGTCCTCGGGATCGGGCTGGCGCTTCACGAAACCGTCGCGCTCAAGGGTGTCGACCAGGCCGGTCATGGTGGCGCGGGTCACTCCGGCCGCTTCGGCCAGCTCCGCGGGAGTGCGCGGGCCCGGCAGGCATTCCTCGGCGCAGAGCAACCTGGTTTCTCGGGGTTGGGCGCCGCGCCAGAGGAGCATCAGCACCCCGAAGCGGCCCTGGGAAATGTCGTGCTCACCCAGGTTCTGATCGGTGACGCCAAAAACCTCGTCGCCCGTGTGCAGGAGGTGCAAAAACGCCTCGGCCGCCGACGGGTCGAGGTCGGGAAATTCCTTCGCGGCCTCCAGGAGGCATTCGTAGCGCGGCAGGTCCTTCAACAGCAGGTAAGGCATGAGTAAGGCGGCAGACAGTTAGCCTCCTAACGACAATTGCAAGCGCAACCTTGCGCGCCTAGCCGAAAGACCGGTTTTCCGCGCTGAATGCGGCCGGGCACGCTGCGGACCACACTCGGAAACGAAGGCTTGGGGTTACAGCGCCCGGGCCGCCGCCACGACGGACTCGGCGGTGATGCCAAGCTCTTTCATGGCGATGTTGCCCGGGGCACTGAGGCCGAAGCGGTCGATGCCGACCACCTTGCCATCGAGCCCCACATACTTGCTCCAGAGCGCGGTGACGCCGGCCTCGATCGCGACGCGCTGGCGGCAGGAGGAAGGCAGGACCGCCTCCCGATAGGCCGCAGGTTGCGCATCGAAGCGCAGGAAGGACGGCATCGAAACCACGCGGACGCCGTCACCGAGCTGCTTGGCCGCGGCGACGGCCCACTGCACCTCGCTGCCGCTGGCCAGCAAGATGTGGGTGAGCGGCGCGGTTTCCTTGAGAATGACATAGCCACCCTTCAGCACACCGGTGCGACGGACTTGCGGCGAGGCCTCGTTCAGCATTGGCACGGCCTGGCGCGTGAGCGCGAGCAAAGTCGGGCCGTCGGTGCGCTCCAGCGCGGCGGCGAAGGCGCCGGCCGTTTCCTCGGGATCGGCCGGACGGATGACATCGAGGTTCGGAATCACGCGGAGGCCGGAGACGGTTTCGACCGGCTGGTGGGTCGGGCCGTCCTCGCCCACCCCGATGGAATCATGCGTGTAGATATAGATGACCGGCAGCTTGGAGAGCGCCGCGATGCGCATCGAGGGCCGTGAATAATCGGCGAACACCAGGAAGGTCGCGCACGACGGGCGGAAGATGCCGTCGTAGGCGACGCCGTTGCTGATGGCGGCCATGGCATGCTCGCGGATGCCGTAGCGCAGGTTGCGGCCGGCGCGGTTGGCCTTGTCGAAATCCTTGTCGGCGGCGATATAGTTCAACGTCGAGCCGTGGAGGTCGGCCGAACCGGAGATCAGCAGCGGCAGCGTGGCGGCGACGGGCTGGAGGACGTCCTTGCCGGCGGCGCGCGTCGCGAGCTTGGCGTCGGCCGGGAAGGCCGGGATCTTCTCCAGCAACGCGGTGGCGCTGGGCTTGTCGTGGCGCGAGTCGAGCAGCGCTGCCTTGTCGGGATGCGCCTCGCGCCAGGCGGCGTAGGCTTTCTTCCATTTGCCATAGGCGCGCTTAAGGCGTTTCTTGTGGTCGGCGAAATAGGCGCGCACCGTTTCGCTGACATGGAAATGCTCGGCGGGCAGGCCCAGGCCCTTGCGGGCGGCGTCGGCGAACTTCGCCCCGCCCTCGCCGTGGCCCTTCGAGGTGCCGGCGACCTCGGGAATGCCCTTGCCGATGATCGTCTTGGCGATGATGAGCTGCGGTTTGCCGCTCTTGGCCTTCTTGGCCTTGTTGACCGCCTTGAGGATGGCCGCGAGGTCGTGGCCGTCCGCGAGGGTTTGCACCTCCCAGTTCATCGCCTTGAAACGCAGCGCCGTGTTCTCGCTCTGCGTCTTGTCGGCCATGGCGTCGAGGGTGACGTCGTTTGAGTCGTAGATGAGGATGAGGTTGTCGAGGCCCTGGTGCCCGGCGAACTCGCAGGCCTCCATCGCGACACCTTCCTGCATGCAACCGTCGCCGGCGAGACAGATGACATGATGGTTGAAGATCTCATGGCCCGGTGCGTTGAACCGGGCCGCCGCCATCTGGCCGGACATGGCCAGGCCGACGGCATTGCCGATACCCTGCCCCAGCGGTCCGGTCGTGCACTCGACGCCGGGCGTCTCGTGAAACTCGGGATGGCCGGGCGTCTTGCTGTGCAGCACGCGGAAATTCTTCACTTCCTCAAGCGACAGGTCGTAGCCGCTCAGGTGCAACCAAGTGTAAAGGAACATTGAGCCGTGGCCGGCGGAGAGGACGAAACGGTCGCGGTTCAGCCAGCGCGGCTCGTCGGGGTTATGGACCAGGGCGTGGCCGTAAAGCACGGCGCCGATTTCCGCCGCGCCGAGGGGCAGGCCGAGGTGGCCGGAGGAGCATTTGTGCACGGCGTCGATGGCGAGGCCGCGGGCCTGGGCGGAAGCTTGGGCGAGAATCTCAGTCTGGAGTTTCATGGAAAGAAGCGAGGGTGTGGGTTGCTGGATGAACTACGGTCTGAACCGGTGCCGTGCAAAGTCCAATTTGGGCACAAAAAAAGCGAACCTGAAGGGTCCGCTTGGGTTGCTCTGCGCCAATCGCTCAGGCCTTGGCGGCCTCGGCGTCGTAGCGCTTCTCCTTGACGGCCATGGCCGCCTTGCCGGAGCGGTCGCGCAGGTAGTAGAGGCGGGCGCGGCCCGGCTCGGAATCCTTCTCGACCTCGATCTTCTCCAAATTGGGGGAGTTCACCGGGAACACGCGCTCGACGCCCTCGCCGTAGCTGATGCGGCGCACGGTGAACGTCTCGTGGATGCCGCTGCCCTTGTGGGCGATGACGACGCCGGCGAAAACCTGCACGCGCTCCTTGTCACCCTCGCGGACCTTGGTGTGCACGCGGACACCGTCGCCGACTTTGAACGGCGCAATTTTGTGTTTCACCTGGTTGGCGGTGATTTCCTGGATGATGGGATTCATGGCTTGTTATTTGAGTAAATCGGGACGGACCTGCTGGGTTTTCTCCAATTGCCGCGCGTGCCGCCACTTCTCGATTTCGCCGTGGTTGCCCGAGAGGAGCACTTCCGGCACGGACATGCCGCGGTAAACGGCGGGACGCGTGTATTGAGGAAAGTCGAGCAACTTGCTGGTGAAGCTTTCCGTCGTCAACGACTTTTCTTCCCCGAGCACACCGGGGATGAAGCGGGCCAGTGCGTCGATCACGACCGCCGCCGCAAGTGTGCCGTTGGTAAGCACATAATCCCCGATGCTGATCTCCTGATCGATGACTTTCTCGCGGATGCGCTGGTCGATGCCCTCGTAATGTCCGCTCAGCAGCACGAGGTGCTTTTGCTGCGAAAGTTCCAACGCCAGGGCGGGCGACAACGGGGTGCCGTCGGGCGTCAGGTAGATGCGCCGGCAGCCGGGCGTCTGGATCTGCTCGATGGCGTCGAAGGCCGGTTCGCACTTCAGCACCATGCCCGCCCCGCCGCCGAAGGGCCGGTCGTCGGTCGTGGCGTGCTTGTCCTGGGCCCAGTCGCGGAGATTGTGGACCTTGACCTCAAGCAGCTTCGCCTCCTGCGCGCGACCCAGCATGCTCTCGGATAGAAAACCGTCGAGCATGGCGGGGAAAAGGGTCAGGACGTCGATGCGCATGGTGCGATTATTAAACAAAAAAGGTCCGGCGCGAGCCGAACCTTGGAAGGCGGTGGGCGGTGGAGTCTGGTTCAGGCCGTGGCGGACGCGGCTCGCTTGGCGCGCTTGATCATTGAGTGCATCGTCGCGGTCGGCTTGGCGCCCTTCGAGACCCAGTAGTCGACGCGGTCGAGCTTGATGGTCATCGGGTTGCCCTTGGCGCGGGGGTTGTAGGAGCCGATCTGCTCGACGGCGTCACCATCGCGGCGGGAACGCTCCTCGGCGACGACCACGCGGTAATGCGGTTCGTTCTTGGTGCCGACGCGGGAAAGACGGATTTTGAGGGCCATTTGATGTGTCTGGTTGCTTTGCGGAAAGCGGAATTGCGGTTGGAAAAGGGGCAGAATGGACGGAACAACTTTGCCCTTGTCAAGCCCCCAGTGCCACCCCTCCATCCGACCCCTAACGCACGCCTTTTTATGCTCAAAGCCGGTATCGTCGGTCTCCCCAACGTGGGCAAGTCCACCCTCTTCAACGCCCTCACCCGCTCCCGGAAGGCCGAGGCTGCCAACTACCCGTTTTGCACCATCGATCCCAACGTGGGTGTCGTGATCGTGCCCGACGAGCGTGCCTACGTCCTCCAGAAAATCGCGAAAACCAGCGTCGTCGTGCCCGCCGCCATCGAGTTCGTGGATATCGCCGGCCTGGTCGCCGGAGCCAGCAAGGGCGAGGGCCTCGGCAACCAGTTTCTCGCCAACATCCGCGAGGTCGATGCCATCGTGCAGGTCGTCCGCTGCTTCGAGGACAGCGACGTGGTCCACACCATGGGCGGTGTGGATCCGGTGCGCGACATCGAGGTCATCACCACCGAACTCGTGCTCGCCGACCTGGAGGCTGTCGCCAAGCGCATGACGAAGACGCAAAAGAACGCCAAGGCGGGCGACAAGGAAGCCGTCATCGAGCTGGCGTTGCTCCAGAAACTCGAACCCCACCTCAACTCCGGCAAGACCGCCAACACCCTGTCCGCCACGCCTGAGGAAGTCGCGCTGATGAAACTCTTCCAGTTGCTCACGGCCAAGCCCGTGCTCTTCGCGTGCAACGTCGCCGAGTCCGACCTCGCCACCGCCGAGCAGAATCCCTTCGTCCAGAAAGTTGCGGAATATGTCCGCACGCACCACGACGCCGCTTACGTGCCGATCAGCGCGAAGATCGAGGCCGAGCTCATCGACCTGCCACCCGAGGAGGCGAAGGCGTTCCTCAAGGATCTTGGCGTTGACGATTCCGGCGTCTCCTCGCTTATCAAGGCCACCTACGCCCTGCTCGGCCTGATGACCTACTTTACCGCCGGCGAAAAGGAAGTCCGGGCCTGGACGATTAAGAAAGGCTGGAAGGCCCCGCAAGCCGCCGGCGTCATCCACACCGATTTCGAAAAAGGCTTCATCAAGGCTGAGATTGTCTCCTACGACGACCTCACCCGCCTCGGCTCCGTCGCTGCCGCGCGCGAGGCCGGCAAATACCGGATCGAGGGCAAGGAATACGTCTTCCACGACGGCGACGTGGCCTTGTTCCGGTTTAACAACTAGTTACCTCACGATTTAAGATTAGTGTCGCATTTTCCTGAAATAGGGGATATACACTAGTAATAAATCATGAGATTTGGAAAAACTAAAGCGACTCCGCGTATAGAAAAAATTGAGCGCACACAAGTGCCGAACAGGCCTTTTGGCCCTGTCTCGCTGTTGCTCTGTTTTTTTCTTACCCCCATTGCTTACGGGCAGCTCTATTGGGACACAAACGGCTCTACAGCCGGAGCCGGAGCCACGCCGACGGGAAATTGGGATGCAGCCACGCCCAATTGGAACAGCAGCCCGGCGGGCACCAACGCGCCCACAACCTGGGTTGCAGGCAGTGATGCAGTCTTCAGCGCCGGCACCGATGCCACCAGCTCCTACACCGTGACGCTCACCACGGGTATATCTGTCGGGAATATCACCTTTGAGGAGGGCACGACGCTGATCACCGGCAACACCCTGACCTTGGCCGGTGTCAGCGGGTCGAACATCGATGTGTCCAGCGGTCTCACCTCCACCATCAACAGCATCCTCGCCGGCAGCGCCACCTTGAACAAGAATGGCCTGGGCACCTTTGTCACCGGTGGCGCGAGTGGCAACACCCACACCGGCGCGGTCAACATCAACGCCGGTGTCTTTGAAATCGCCAAAACCGCTTTCGTGGGCGGCATCAACAACGCCGCAGCGGTCTTCATCGCCTCCGGCGCGACCTTGCGCTTGAACGGCGCAGCCGCCTACACCCAGGAAACCATCGGCCCTCTCTCGGGTGCCGGGACTGTCACCAACGTCGGCGCCGCTGCGGTCAACCTCGTCGTGGCCGACGGCGGGGTCAGCACCACGTTTTCGGGCACGCTTACAGACACCACCAACAACCTCAACCTGGTGAAGAACGCCGGCGCCGGCACCCTCACCCTCACCGGCGCCAACTCTTACGACGGCACGACCACCGTGAGCACGGGCGTCCTCAACATCCAAAATGCCACCGCGCTCGGCACCACCACCGGCGGCACGACCGTCGCAAGCGGCGCCGCCCTCGAGATTCAAAACAACATTGCCGTCGGAGCCGAGGCCCTCTCGCTCGCGGGCACCGGCGTCAGCTCCGGCGGAGCCCTCCGCAACGTCTCCGGCACCAATTCCTACGCCGGCAATATCACGCTCACGGCCGCCACCGAGATCCAGTCCGACGCCGGTTCACTGTCCCTCTCCGGCAACATCAGCGGGGCCACCTTTGGCCTCACCTTCGACGGCGCGGGCGACACCGCCGTTTCGGGCGTGATCGGCACCACTTCGGGCACGCTCACCAAAAACGGCGCCGGCACCCTCACCCTTTCCGGGGCGAACACCTATGCCGGAAAGACGACCATCAATGCCGGCACGGTGAGCATAAACACCCTCGCAAACGTATCCGGCGGCGCGTCCGCCCTCGGGGCGCCGACCTCGGCCGCCAACGGCACCATTGCGATCGGCTCCACCACCACCGGCGCCATGCTCGCCTACACCGGCAGCGGCAGCACCACGAACCGGGTCATCGACCTGGCCGGCACCACGGGCGGGGCCACGCTCGACGCCTCGGGCAGCGGCGCCCTCGTCTTCACCTCCGCCTTCACCGCCACCGGCGCGGGCAGCAAGACTCTGACCCTGACCGGTTCCAGCACGGCGGCGAACACCATCCAGGGCGCGATCGTCAACAACTCCGGCACCAATGTGACTTCTCTGGTCAAATCCGGCGCGGGCACCTGGGTGCTCTCCGGCGCCAACACCTTCACCGGCACCACCGCGATCAACGGCGGCACCCTGCGCATTGACGCCGACAACCGCCTCGGCACCGCGCCCGGGGCCGCCACCGCCAACAAGCTCACCTTCGACGGCGGCACGCTCGAGACCACCGCCAGCTTCACCCTCAATGCCAACCGCGGCACCACGATCAATGCCGGCGGCGGCACCTTCGATGTCAACGCCGGCACGACCCTGACCTACAACGGCATCCTCGCCGGCGCCGGCACGCTCACCAAGGCCGACACCGGCACCCTCATCCTCGGCGGCGCCACCACCAACATCCACACCGGCGACATCAACGTCAACGCCGGCACGCTTCAGATCGCCAAGACCGTCGCCAACACCGCCATCGGCGACAGCGCCGCCGTCACCGTCGCCACCGGCGCCAACCTGACCTTCACCGGCGGCGTCAGCGAGACGATCGGCTCGCTCGCCGGTGGCGGCACGGTCGACAACACCAACGCCGCCGCCATCGCCCTCACCGCGGGCGGCAACAACACCTCCACGAACTTCTCCGGCGTCATCCAGGACACCGGCGGCAACCTCACCCTGGCCAAGACCGGCACCGGCACCCTCACCCTCTCCGGCGCCACCGCCAACACCTTTGCCGGCAGCCTCAACATCAACGACGGCACCGTCGCCCTCGCCAAGACGGCCGGCGTCAGCGCCTACGCCGGCTCCACCATCAACATCGGCAACGGCGCCGGCGCCGCCGACAGCGCCGTGCTCCGCCTCGACAGCAGCAACCAGATCGTCGACACCGCCGCGCTCGTCTTCGCCAGCGACGGCCGCCTCGACCTCAACGGCCAGACCGAGACCGTCGCCTCGATCGCCGGCTCCGGCGAGATCCTGATCGGCACCGGCCAGCTCACCGCCGGCAATGCGCTCGACACCATTTTCTCCGGCGAACTGACGGGCACAACCGGCACCTTCACCAAGACCGGCACCGGCACCCTCACCCTCGCGTCCACGATCAATTACGGCGGCGTCTTCGAGCTGAACAGCGGCACGCTGAGCCTCAGCAACATCACCGCCAACATCGGCACCCTCTCGCTGACCGGGAACTCCACCATCGATTTCGCCGGCGCCGCCTCGACCTTGAACGTGACCAACCTGAACCTCAACGGCTTCACGCTCAACATCACCAACTGGACCAACGCCACCGACTATTTCTTCGCGACCAACTGGACCGGCGCCACCGTTGACACCACGGGGGCGGCCCCGATGAACCAGGTGACTTTCAACGGATTCTCCGCCACCAACACCAAATGGCAGGGCTATGACTCCCAAGTCACGCCCGTCCCCGAGCCCGCCACCTACGGCGCCCTGCTGGTCGGCGCCATGACCGCATTCCTCGCCTGGCGCCGCCGCCGGGCCTGATCCTACTGCGTCGCCCCGCCGGCAGCGCGAATATCGCGCCTCACGCGCAACGCCGTCGCCACCGCCAGCCGGACGCCCCGCGTCATCGTCTCCAGCGCGAGACTCGGCTTCCCCCTCGCCTGCTCGGGCAGAAACGGCACATGGATGAACCCCCCGCGCACCTTCGGCTGCTTCCGGAGTTCGTGCATGAGGCCGTAGAAGACGTGGTTGCAGACAAAGGTGCCGGCCGTCTGCGACACCGCCGCCGGTATGCCTTCCCGCCGCAGCGCCGCCACGATCGCCTTGATCGGCAGCGTGGACCAGTGGGCCGCCGGCCCGCCGCGCACCACGGGCCGGTCCACCGGCTGCCGCCCGGCGTTGTCCGCGATGCGCGCATCGTCCACGTTGATCGCCACGCGCTCGGGCGTGATCTCGGCCCGTCCGCCCGCCTGGCCGAGGCAGACGACCAGCGCCGGCCTCGCCGCCCGCATCTGCCGCCTCAGTTCCGTGATTGCCGCGCCAAACACGCACGGCAGCAGCGCGCCCACCACCCGATGACCGCCAATCACGGTCCCGTGCAGTTGCCGCGCGATTTCCGCCGACGGATTGACCGGCTCCCCGCCAAACGGCTCGAAGCCGGTGAGCAGCACGGTTTTCATGGCCTGATTTTGTCCATTCTGTTCATTCTGTCTAAAACCGATACACGCACAGACACATCACCACCACATTGAAAATCCAGATCGCCACCGCGAACGGCGCCTGCGCCTTGATGACGGCGAAGTCATCCTTCAGCTCCAACAGCCGCACGGGCACGATGTTGAAATTCGCCGCCATCGGCGTGAGCAGCGTGCCGCAGTAGCCCGACAGCATGCCCAATGCGCCCATGATGGCGGGGTTGCCGCCGTTGGCCTTCACGATGAAGGGCAGCCCCACCCCGAGCGTCATGATCGGGAACGCCGCGAACGCATTGCCCATCATCACCGTGAAGATCACCATGCCCCCGCAATACGCGATCACCGCCACCAGCGGATTCGCCACCGGCAAAGTCGCCGCGACGATCTTGGCCACTTCCTCGCCGACCCCCGCTTGCGCGAAGATTCCACCGAGGCCCGCGAGCGACTGCGGCAGGATCAGCGCCCAGCCGAGCAGCTCGAGCAGGCGTCCGCCTTCCTCCACCGGCGCAAGGGGTGCGTCCCGCGTCACCCATAGGGCGGCCATGAGCCCGGCCAGGCAGCCTATCCCCAGGGCCACCTGCGACCCGGCCACAAAGCCGCCCGCGATGGCGATAAACGGCACCAGCAGGATCGGGCCGAGCAGCCGGTTGCCCCATTGTTCCGCGCGGACTTCCCGCTCCGCCCCGCCGGCGGCGAAATGGGGCGCCGCCACCTGCTTCGCCGCCACCAGCCCGCCCAGCGCCAGCACCAGCCAGCCCACCAGTTCGTTCGGCAGGCTCTTGCCCGCCCCAATCCCGATCGCGAGCAACAGCCAGAAAGCCGCCGAGCCCCGGCGGCGCGGGTGCGACGGATTCAGGGCAATGCGCCCGCCGACCACCGCGACAAACAGCCCGACCAGGGCAAAAAAATGCTCCAGCGTCAGCCCGGGGTTCATGGGCCGTCCTCCTTCCGCTGGGCGAGCCGGCGGTCCAGCGCGCGATACCGCCACCAGCCCACCAGCAGGACCCACAGCGCGGTCGGCAGGCTCCACAGTTTGATTTGCTCGAGGGTCACCGGCACGCCGGCCGTGTCAAAAAAAGCCTTCACCAACAGCAGCGCGCCCACGGCCACGAGGATGTCGTCCGAGAAAAAGTTGCCGACATTTTCCGCCGCCGCGCCGTGCGCGCGCACCCGCGCGCTGTCGGCCGCTGACAGTTCGCCGCGCGCCTTGGCCGCGCCCTCGGCCCGAAGCGCAGCCAGTTGGTTGCTGGCTGCAGCTTCGGCCATCGGCGCCACCAGCGGTCGCACCATGCCGGCATGGCTGCCCAGGCTGATCCCCAGCACGCTCAGGCCGCCGCGCAGCGCCTGGTAGAGCCAGAGAATCCTCCCCGCCGTCGCCGCCTCTGATCTGCGCATCAAGGCCCCCACGCGTTCCTGCAAGCCGTGCTTCTCGAGCAGGCCCACCACCGGCAGCATCAGCACGATCGGCAGGACCAACCCGCGGTTTTCCACGAAAAACCTGCCCAGCAACGCAACCACCCCGCGGAGCGGGAGACCGGCGGACAATCCGGTCGCCACGCCGGCCGCCAGCACCACCACCAGCGCATTTACCCGGAAGCCGAAGCCCACCGCGACCACCAGAATGCCAAGCAACTTGATCATGCGCCGTGGGCTTTGACCTCGATTCCCGCTGTCAGCAACTCGCGCCGAAGCCGGCGCGCAAATTCCACCGGATGCGGCCCGTCGCCATGCAGGCAGATCGTGTCGGCGTGGATGGCCACATCTGCTCCGTCCACCGCCCGCACCTTCCCTTCGCGCACCATCCGCAGCACCTGGGCCACGGCGGCGGGCTCGGCGGTGATGATCGCATCGGGCCGGCCGCGCAGCGTCAGGGTGCCGTCCGCGTGGTAGGTCCGGTCGGCAAACACTTCCTGCGCGACCGCGAGCCCGCAGCGCTCGGCCGCCCGCACCAAGGCGCTGCCCGCCAGCCCGAACAAGACGAGGCGCGGGTCACAGTCATACGCCGCCTGCGCCACGGCATCGGCCAGCAGCGCGTTTCTCGCCGCCATGTTGTAGAGTGCGCCGTGGGGCTTCACGTGCGTCACCTTTGCGCCCGCCTCCTGCGCCAGTCTCCGCAGGGCCTGGGCCTGGGTCAGCACGAGTTGGTAGACCTCGTCCTGGGAAGTGACTTTTTCGATCCGGCCGAAATTCTCCCGGTCGGCAAACCCCGGGTGCGCGCCGATGGCGACGCCGTGCTTTTTGGCCAGCGTCACCGTCGCGCGCATGGTCGCCTCGTCGCCGGCGTGCGCCCCGCAGGCGATGTTGGCCGAGGTGATCAGCGGCATCAGCTCCGCGTCGCGGCCGGCGCCCTCCCCCAGATCGCAGTTGAGGTCGATGGTCCGCATGGCTCAGGCGCTCAGGCGCGCCAGTCCCATCCGCACGCGCTGGAGGTCGCGCTCCCGCGCCAGATAAATGTCATGGGCGGTCGCGAGGGTCGTTTCCACAAACCGCACGGTGTCGCCCGGCCGCAGCTGCGCGATCCGCCCGAGGTCCGCCGTGACCACCGCCGCCAGCCGCGGATAGCCGCCGACCGATTGGCGGCTGGGCAGCAGCACGATCGGCTGCCCGGCGGGCGGCACCTGCACGACGCCGGCGTTGACCGATGACGAGATCATCTCGCGCGGCGCCGCCAGCGCGAGCGCGGGCCCCTGCAGGCGCACGCCCATCCGGTCGGCCTCCTTCGTGGCCCGCCATTCCGCCGAGAAGAAAGCATGCCGCGCCTCCTTGGTGAACCATTCGCATTCCGGTCCGCGCAGCGCGCGCACGATGCCGGGCTTCGCGGGCTTGCCCATCACCTCCGGCCGGACCGTCCAGGCCGTGGCGCGCCTCTTGTCGGCCGCCAACGCCGCCATCACTTGCTCGGCCCATGCCGATGGGGGGAACACTTTCAGGACATCGCCCGCCGCCAGGCTGCGCCCCTGATGGCCCCCGATCCCCGCCCGGCGATAGGTTGACCTGCTGCCCATCACCACCGGCACATCGATCCCGCCCGCGAGCGCCAGCCACGCCCGCAGGCCGCCGCGGGCCGGACCGAAACTCACGACCTCGCCCGCCGCGACGCGCACGGCCCGCTCGCGCGGCAGCGGTTCGCCGCTGACGGTGGCCGCAAAGTCCGCCCCGCCCCACGCGAGCAACACGTCCCGGTCGAACACCAGCTCCGGCCCCGTCTGCGCCATTTCCAGCAGCGCCGCGTTATCGTCGTTGCCGACACACAGGTTCAGCGCACGCGCGGCAAACCCATCGAGCGCGCCGCCGACCACCACGCCGTATTGCTGGTAGCCGGGCCGGCCGAGATCCTGCACGGTCGTCAGCAGGCCGGGCTGGCGCACGCGCATCATGGCCGCTCCTCCAGTCTGGCAAACTCCAGCGGCGTGATGGCGCGGAATTTCACGCGGTCGCCTGCCGTCAGCAGGACCGGCGGATTCTGCTCGGGCCGGAAAATCCGGAGCGGCGTGCGGCCGATCAGGTTCCAGCCGCCGGGGGTCGCGAGCGGATAGATGCCGGTCTGCGCGCCGCCGATGCCGACCGAGCCGGGCGGCACGCTCATGCGGGGCTTGGGGTGCCGCGGCGTGTGCAGTTCCTTCGGCAGCCCGCCGAGATACGGAAAGCCGGGCGCGAAGCCGATGAGATGCACGGGATATTCCGCCTTGCCGTGGCGCCTGATCACTTCCTCCGGCGGGATTTTCGCCTGCGTCGCCACGCGGCCGAGGTCGGGCCCGAATTCGCCGCCGTAGCACACCGGAATCTCGACCAGCTTGGATTCAGGCTTCGCCGACTTCGGGGGATTCTTCAGCCGCTCGCGCAACTGCGTCGCGAGCCAATCCGTGATGTTTTGCTCGGGCGCGCCCGCCTGCACCGCCGCCCACGGATCGTAGAAGACCGTCACCGTCGTGTAGGCCGGCACCAGTTCGCTCACCCCCGGCAGCGGGGCCGCCGCCAGCGCGCGCCATGCCGTCTGCACGCGCCGGTGCGTGGGCTCGTCGATGACGCTCCCCGCTTCCAGCACCAAGGCGGTGTCGCCCAGCGGCGTGATCTGCATGACCACTTGCCTAAGCGCTGCCGCCGGATTCGCAGCCAAAATCTCACAGCTGATGCCTCGCCCCGTCCGGCTGATGGTTGCCACTTAGGGTTGCAGTTCTCCGGAGAACGCTAATGTGGGTTCCTCCATGTCCCCCCGTCCCCTTGCCAGTGCCGCCGTGGTGCTCCTGCTCCTGTTGAACGGGTGTCGCGACCGTGAGATCATGGCCTACCGCGCGCCCAAGGATCCCGTGCCGCCGGTGCAACCCGCCGCTCCGGGCAGCGGCCAGCTTCCGCCCGATCATCCGCCCCTTGGCGGCGGCGCTGGCGTGGACATGGCCAACACCGCCGTGCCCACCGGAGGCGACAGCCTCATCTGGACGGCGCCCGCCGCCTGGACCGCCATGCCGGACCGGCCGATGCGCAAGGCCACCTTCGCCCTCAAGGGCGCCGACGGCACCGCCGCCGACCTCGCCATCACCGCCTTCCCCGGCGACACCGGCGGCCTGCTCGCCAACGTCAACCGCTGGCGCGGCCAGATCGGCCTGCCTTCACTGGCCGAAGCGGAGGTCGCCGCCGGGCTCGACCACCTCGACGCCAATGGGCTGCACATTGACGTAGTCGACATGGTTGGCTCCGCCGGCGGCGCTCCCACGCGCCTGCTCGGCGCCATCATCCCGCACCGCGGCGAGACCTGGTTCGTCAAACTCACCGGACCCGACGCCCTCGTCGCCCGGGAGAAGCCGGCCTTCCTCGAGTTCCTCCGCACCGTCCGCCCGCGTTGAGCATGCCGCCCCTCGTCCGCCAGTTCCGCGACTTCTTCGTCTCGCTCAAGCTGACCGTGGTGCTGCTGGCGTTGTCCATCGTCCTGATCTTCTGGGCCACGCTCGCCCAGGTGCAGCTCGGCATCTGGGGTGTGCAGGAGAAGTTCTTCCACGCCTTCTTTGTCCTCGGGAAGATTCCCGGCACCGAGGTGCCCGTGCCGGTGTTCCCCGGCGGCTATTTCCTCGGCGGCCTGCTGCTGGTCAATCTGATCGCCGCACACGTCTACCGCTTTCGCCTGGAATGGAAAAAAGCCGGCATCCAGCTCACCCATCTCGGCCTCATCCTGCTCCTGCTGGGCGAACTGCTCACCAGCCTCCTGCAGGTGGAAAGCAGCATGCGCATCGAGGAGGGCGCGACGCAGCATTACTCCGAGAGCTACCGCAGCAACGAGCTTGCCATCCTCGACACCACCAATCCCGCTTTCAACGAGGTCGTCGCCATCCCCGAGGCCGTGCTCTCCGACGGCGGCGCCATCCAGCACCCCAAGCTGCCCTTCCAAGTCCGCATCCGGGACTATTATCCCAACGCCGCGCTCCAGATGCGCGAGCAGACTGGAGCCATAACACCAGCCCTCGCCACGGCCGGCATCGGCCCGCGCATCGCCGTCACCCCGCTCCGCCTCACCTACAAGCAGGACGAGCGCAACGCCCCGGCCGCGCACCTCGAGTTCGCCGGCCCCGAGGGCTCGCTCGGCACCTGGCTCGTTTCGCCGGTCCTCAGCGCGCCGCAGACCTTCGCCTACGCGGGCCGCACCTGGGAAATCGCCCTGCGCTTCAAGCGTTACTATCATCCTTTTCGCATCACGCTGCTCGACTTCGCCCACGACAGGTATCCCGGCACCGAGATCCCGAAGAATTTCTCCAGCCGCATCCGCCTGCAGACCGACGACGCCCGCCAGGACCGCGAGGTGCTCATCTACATGAACAATCCCCTGCGCCATGCCGGCCTGACCTTCTACCAGGCCAGCTTTGAAAGGGGCGACAAGGTCAGCATCCTCCAGGTCGTGCGCAACCCCGGCTGGGTGCTGCCCTACGTCTCCTGCCTCCTGATGGGCCTCGGCCTCCTGCTCCAGTTCGGCCTCCACCTCGCCGGCTTCGTGCGCAAACGCACGACAACCACCTGAATTTAAACGCGGAGAACACAGAGAACGCGGAGATTCCATGAGCACAAAACCCATCAACGAGCTGTCGCACGATCTGATCGGTGCGGCCATCGAAGTTCACCGGGAACTTGGCCCAGGCCTTCTCGAGTCGGCTTATGAGGGCGCTTACTCTCACGAATTGACCCTCCGTCAGATTCCGCATGTCCGGCAGAAGCAGATGCCGGTCACCTACAAGGGCATCCTGATCGATGCCGGCTATCGCATCGATATTCTGGCGGAAGACCGCGTAGTGGTTGAATTGAAGGCCGTGGAAAAGCTGATGCCCATCCACAGTGCCCAACTCATGACCTATCTGCGTCTGGGCAAATACCCCCTCGGCCTGCTGATGAATTTCAACGTGCTGAAGCTCATCGACGGAATCGAGCGTGTTTCCAACCACGCGCCCAATCTCTCCGCGCCCTCCGCGTCCTCTGCGTTTCAACATCCCCCTCAATGAAGCGCTGGATCCCGGTTCTCGTTCTCCTTTTCGCCGCCGGCTGGCTGGCTACGTCGCTGCGCCCGCCACAAAACACCGGCGGCCTCGACCTCGGCGCCTTCGGCCGGCTGCCCGTGCTCGTCAACGGCCGGCTCAAGCCGCTCGACACCGTCGCCCGCACCTCCCTGCTCATCCTGCAGGGCCGCCAGCGTGTCAGTGACCCGACCAACCCAGTCCCGTTCGTGGCCACGCCGACCGAGTGGCTGGCCGACGTGTTGTTCAATCCCGCCAAGGCGGACACCTACCCGACCTTCAAGATCGATTCGCCCGAGGTGCTCGACCTCCTCGGGATCACGCCCGAGGACACCAAGATCGCCTACGCCAGCCCGGTGCTGCGCACGCTCGCCATCTTCGACTTCGTGCCCAAGCAGCGCACGCGCTTTCCCTTCCAGCGGCTCGAGCCCAAGCTCGCCGAGCTCGACCGGCAGGCCCAGCTCGCCGAGCCCGTCGAGGCCCAGTTGCGCACTTCGTTCCAAAAGGCCGTCGTCCAGCTCCGCGACCGGGTGCTGCTCTATCAGCGCCTCAAGCACAGCGTGCAATCGCCCGACAGCCCCGATTTCCTCGGGGAGCTGGTGCATTTCCAAAAAGCCCTGCCGGCCGGCATCGCCGCCGTGCGCGCCCGCCAGAAGGGCGAGCCGCACGACGCCGACGCCTTCAAGGCCATGAGGACGATGGCCGAACGCTACGACTTCATGGACAAGATGGGCTACCTGCTCGCCGTGCCGCCGGCCGGCGATGAGCCAAATCCCACCGCGTGGAAGTCGGCCGGCCATGCCCTGCTCGAGGCCTTCGAGGGCGGCGGCATCAACCCCAACGTCATGGCCTACGCCGCCCTCGGCCGCGCCGACCGCGAAAAGCAGCCGGGGCAGTTCAACGAGATTGTCCGCCTCTTCCGCGACCAGCTGGCGAAGCGCTTCACGCCGCAGCTCGCGAAAAGCGACCTCGAGGTCCGCTTCAACGCCGCCGAGCCGTTCTACAAGAGCATGCAGCTCTACGCCCTCGCGTTCCTCCTCGCCATCCTCTCCTGGCTCAAGTGGCCCGAGGTGCTCGGGCGCGGCGCGTTTTATCTGACTCTGCTCGCCTTCATCGCGACCACCGCCGGCATCGCCACCCGCATGTGGCTCGAGGGCCGCCCGCCGGTCACCAACCTCTACTCCTCCGCGCTCTTCGTCGGCTGGGGCTCGGTCGGGCTCTGCCTGATTCTGGAAAAGATCCACCGCAACGCCATCGGCTCCGTCGCCGCCGGGCTGATCGGGTTTGTCACCCTGCTCATCGCCCACCACCTGTCGCTCACCGGCGACACGCTGGAGATGATGCGCGCCGTGCTCGACACCAACCTCTGGCTCGCGACCCATGTCGTCGTCGTCACCATCGGTTACGCCGCCACCTTCCTCGCCGGCTTCCTCGCGCTGATCTATGTCTGCCGGGGTGTGCTCACGAAATCCCTGGATCAGGCCACCGCCGACGCCCTCGCCCGCATGGTCTACGGCATCGTGTGCTTCGCCACGCTGTGCAGCCTCGTCGGCACCGTCCTCGGCGGCATCTGGGCCGACCAGTCCTGGGGCCGTTTCTGGGGCTGGGACCCGAAGGAAAACGGCGCCGTCATGATCGTGCTCTGGAACGCCATCATCCTCCACGCCCGCTGGGGCGGCCTCGTCAGGCAGCGCGGCCTCATGTGCCTCGCCCTCTTCGGCAACGTCATCACGAGCTGGAGCTGGTTCGGCACCAACATGCTCGGCGTCGGCCTGCACAGCTACGGCTTCATGGACGCCGCCTTCTGGTGGCTCCTCGCCTTCGTCGCCACCCAGCTCGCCCTCATCGCCCTCGCGCAGTTGCCGCTCGAAAAATGGCGGAGCTTTAAGGCGGCTTGAGGTAGGGCGCGTTATCCCTAACGCGCCGCGGCGGATTAAAGATAATCCGCCCTACCCCTTCAGCAGCTCCTCGGCGTGGGCCAAGGCGCTCTTGGCGCTGCGGTCGCCGAGCATCCGGGGCGAGTTCGCCTATGCGGCCCTTGCGGTTGTCGTGGATTGACGCGGCCGCTCTATTCGAGGCCTATTCCGGGAGGCGCGCGTCCAGGCCGAAGTCGCGTTGGACACTCTGATACCAGGTGGCGTCATCCGCCGCGCCCCAGTCGACCCACTGTTCGTCGCTCATCGCGGCCCGCCATTGCAGAAACGGGGCCGCCGTGGGGCCGACAGGATGCCGCAGTTGCCAGGTGCCGCTCTCGATAATTTCGCGCACCTTTCCACCGACCAGCGTGGGCGAAGGAGGATTTTTCAACGTGGCGGCAAACAGGCCGGCCATCCGGCGCGTGTGCGGATAGGCCGAGGCCTCCGGTGCCTCCCCGATGCGTTGCGCCATGGCCGTGTCGATGATGCCCGGTTGGACAATGGCCACCCGGATGTTGAACATCTTCGCTTCCTGCGCCAGCGCCTCGCTCAGCGCCTCCAGCGCGAATTTCGACGCGGAATAGGCGCCCAACGGCGGCGCCGAGATCTTCCCGGACACCGAGGTTACATTGATGATGCAGCCGGCTTTGCGGGCCCGCATTCCCGGCATCACGGCTTGGATACAGCGCAGCGCCCCGAAAAAATTCGTCTCCATCACGGCGCGGACCTCGGCCAGCCCGAGCTCCTCCGTGGTGCCGCGACGCTCAATCCCGGCGTTGTTGACCAGGACGTCGATGGGTCCGCTGGTCTTGACGATCGCCGCAATCCCCTCGGCGACGGAGCTATCCGAATCCACATCCATGGCGGAGACCGTGACCGGCAATCCTTCTTTCTTCGCCATCTGCGCCAATTCCGGGGCGCCACTCGGATTGCGCATCGTCGCGTGGACCGTGTGGCCCGCCCGGCCAAGTTCCAGGGCTATTGCCAGGCCAATGCCTTTGCTCGTGCCGGTAATCAATACGGATGCCATGGGAATATCTTCTGGGTTGGGGTTGGGTGGTGATAGCATACCAGTGGCCCGCCGACCGCAATCGGTCAACGGCATACATCATGCTTTCGAAGCAACCGCAGCAAGCAGCCCCGGCCATTCGGGATCAACGGCGTCTGGCAGCCAGCAACTCCTCGGCGTGGGCGAGCGCGCTCTTGGCGCTGCGGTCGCCCAGCATCCGCGCGAGTTCGCCGATGCGGCCCTTGCGATTGCCGTGGATCGGCTCGATGGCGACCGTCGCACGGTCGCCGCTCTGGTCCTTGGTCACGACGAAATGATTCTGCGCCTGCGCCGCCACCTGCGGCAGATGCGTGACGCACAGCACCTGATGCCGCTCGGCGATGCCGGCCATCTTCTCGCCGACAATCCGCCCGATCTCGCCGCCCACGTTGGCGTCCACCTCGTCGAACACCAGCAGCGGCACGTCGTCGATCTCCGCCAGCACGGCCTTGAGCGCGAGCATCACGCGCGCCAGTTCGCCGCTCGACGCGATGCGGTGCAGCGGCAGCGCCGGCTCGCCCACGTTGGGCGAGAACAAAAACTCCACGCCGCAGTCGCCGTGCGGGCCCAGCTCCGGCAGCGAAACCAGCCGGACCCGAAAATCGGCCTTCTTGAAGCCGAGCTGGCCGATCAGCTTGGCGCCGGCCTTGGCCAGTTGCAGCGCGGCTTTCTCGCGCGTGGCGCGCAGCTCGGCGGCGGCCTTTTTCGCCGCCTTGTGCGCCTCGGCGATCTGTTTCTCCAGTTTCTCGAGCGAGCCTTCGATGTCGCCCTGCACTTCCAGTTTGCGGCGCATCCCGTCGCGGGCGGCGATGACAGCCTCCAGCTTGGCGCCGTGCTTCCGCTTCAGCTCCAGCCAGGCGTTCATCCTCCCCTGCAGCGCCTCGGCCTGCTCGGGATCAAAGTTCAGCGACTGCGCCAGCGTGGAAAACTCCGCGTCGAGATCCCCCAGCTCAACCGAGGTTGACAGCAGCCGGTCGGCCAGCGGTTTGCTCGCCGCATCCAGCGACTCCAGTTGCCGCGCCTGCCGGAGCAGGGCCGCGAGCCGGCCAAGGAGGCCGTCGTCCCCGCTGAGCCCGTGGCTCAGGCCGGCGGCGAGCGCCGTGATCTCCTGCGCGCTTTGCTGCCGCGTGAAGTCGCGCTCCAGCGCGGCGATGGCTTCGTCGGTCAGGTCGAGGGCGTCGATCCTCGCGAGTTGCGCCTTCAGGAAATCGATCTGGTCGGCGGACAGTTTCTCCGCGCCGAGCAGCCGCTCGCGCTCCTCCGCCATTTCGCGCCAGGCGCGGTAATGCAGCGTGTATTTCTCCCGGGCCGCCTCGTTCTTGGCGAACAGGTCGAGCAGCTCGCGCTGGCAGCCTTCCTTCAGCAGCCGGCGCGGCTCGCCCGGACCGTGGAAATCTATCCAGTGTTCGCCCAGTGCCTGCAGCGCCGCAAGGGTCGCCAGGCCGCCGTTGATGGAAATCCGGGGCGCCTTGTCGCGCGGCAGGCTGCGCTTGAGGATGAGCACGCCATCGTCGCAGGCCGGCAGGTCGAGCGCCGCGAGCGCGGCGTCGAGCTTGCGGCTGTCGGTGAAGAACAGCGCCGCCTCGACCTCGGTGGCGGGCGCGCCCTGGCGGATGATGGCCTTGTCGGCCCGCGCGCCGGCGAGCAGGGAGAGGGCGCCGAGCAGGATGCTCTTGCCCGCCCCCGTCTCGCCGGTGACGGCGGTGAACCCGGCCTCAAATTCCAGTTCCACCTCCTCAAGCAGGGCGAGATTGCGGATGCGGAGGCTTTGCAGCATGTCGGCAGGTGTTTACCGGGCAGGGCCTTAAATGCACGCGAAAAGCAGGCCGCTGCGCCCCGCCCGCGGCGCGGCAGGGCGGTCCGCAATAGCTTTGCGGTCAGCCCGGCCGGCCGCCAACCTGCGGCCATGCAATCCCGCCCGCCGACCGCGATCGCCGATAGCCCGGCCCGCGCGCAGGCGGAGATCATCCGGCTTGCCTATGACGATCTGCCGGTCGCGCTCGTGGCGATCGTGGTCGTCTCCACCGGTCTGGCCTGGGTCGTGGCCCGCAACCATGCACCCGCCCACGCGTGGGTCTGGCTGGCCTGCATGCTGGCCATGGTCGCCGGCCGTTACTTCCTGGTGCGGCGCTTTCGCCAGACCCGCCACGAAACGGGCCAGGTTCAGGTCAACGAGCGCCGCTTCGTCATCGGCGCCGTGCTGGGCGGCGTGGGCTGGGGTTATGCCGGCTGGGCCTTCTATCCGCTCATGTCGGGCGAGCACGAGCTGTCGCTGCTGGTTTTGGTGCTGGCCGGCATGACGGCCGGCGCCACCCGCTCCCTCGGCCCGCTCCCGAAGGCCTGCTGGTCCTTCCAACTGCTCGCGCTCCTGCCCCTGATCCTGCGCCTGCTGCTCGCCGGCGGCGTGGTGCAGACGCTGATCGGTGTTTTCGTCGTGCTCTATCTGGCCCTGCTGATGCCGCTGGTCCGCAGCTACCACCAGAACCTGAGCAAGTCCCTTCGCCTCGGCTTTGAATACGCCGGGCTGGTCACCGAACTGAGCGAAGAGAACGCCACCCGCAAAAAGGCGGAGACCGGACTGCGGGCCGCGATGGAACGCGCCGAGGAGGCCAGCCGGGCCAAGAGCACTTTCCTCGCCACCATGAGCCACGAGATCCGCACGCCGATGAACGGGGTGCTGGGCATGCTCGACCTGCTCAAGACCACCGGCCTGACCCCCGCCCAGCGCGAGCAGGTCGAGACCGCCTCCACCTCGGCCGAGTCGCTGCTGCGGATGCTCAACGACATCCTGGATTTCTCCAAAATCGAGCACGGCCGCCTGGATTTCGAGAATGTCCCCTTCCGCGCCGCCCGGGTCTCCGAGGAAACGGTCCGGCTCATGCGCCCGATGGCCGTGGCCAAGTCCCTCCAGCTTCATTTCGCGGCCGACGCCGCCGCGATGACCCGCGTCATGGGCGATCCCATGCGGCTGCGCCAGGTGCTGCTCAACCTGATCGGCAACGCCATCAAATTCTCCGAGCACGGCGAGATCACCCTGCAACTGTCCGGCAAGCTTCTGGAGTCGCCGCCCCGGTTGGAGCTGACGGTGGCGGTGCGCGACCAGGGCATCGGCATCGCCCCCGATGTCCAAGACCGCCTCTTCGCGCCGTTCATGCAGGGCGACAGTTCGATGAGCCGGCGCTATGGCGGCTCGGGCCTGGGTCTCGCCATCTCCCAGAAACTCGTCCAGCGGATGGGGGGAAACATCACCGCCGAGAGCCGGCCCGGACAGGGCTCCCGCTTCGCCTTCACCGTCACATTCCCCCTTTCCAAGGAGCGCAACACCGCGGTGCCGTTCCCCACGGACGCCGCGGCGGCCCGGAACCTCTCCGGCCGCGTGCTCGTGGTGGAGGACGACCCGGTCAACCAGCGAGTCGCCGCCCTCATGCTCCAGCGGCTCGGCCTGCAACACCACGTGGTGGCCGACGGACCCAGCGCCCTCAGCATCATCGAGTCCAGCGAATGGGACCTCGTTCTCATGGACCTCCAACTGCCTGGCATCGACGGCATGGAGACAACCCGCCGCGCCCGGCTGCTGCTGGGCGACCGCTCGCTGCCCATCATCGCGCTCACCGCCAACGCCCGCGCCGAGGAGCGCGCCGCCTGCCTGATGGCCGGCATGGACGACTTCCTGGCAAAACCCCTTCGCACCGAAGCCCTCCAGACCTGCCTGGCCCGCTGGCTCGATGCCGCGCGTTGACCGGAGCCCGCCGGCGATTTCCGTCCCGGCGGCCAATTTGCCGCCGGTCCGAATTATCCTTGCACCGCCTCTCGCGAATTGTTCACTCCTCGCCTTCGCGGACCTTTAGCTCAGTTGGTTAGAGCGTTTCCTTGACATGGAAAAGGTCACTGGTTCGAGTCCAGTAAGGTCCACCAGTCTTCGCCCCCAGAGGGGGCTACGACTCGGCAAGCCGGTCGAGTGTCCGGCCAGCTGCATGCGAAAGATCGCCCCTTCGGGCGAAGACCGCCGCGCCGGAGCGCAGCGCAGGCGGGCCTGACAACCCCATGACGCGCATGTTTTCTTACGTCTATATCCTCGAACCGGTGAGCGCGGAGCCCCGGTTCTACGTCGGCCTGACCGACGACCTGAAAGCCAGGCTGCGCAAGCACAACAAGGGAGCCGTGCCCCATACGGCCAAATTTCGACCTTGGCGTCTGAAAACTGCCCCGGCTTTTTCTTCCCGGGACCGGGCCGTGGCCTTTGAGCGTTACTTGAAGACTTCCTCTCCGGCCGGGCCTTCGCGAAAAAAGTGCTTTGATCCATGTGCAGCCGCTACACCCTGACCGACCTCAAGGCGCTGCTGGCCCTGGTGGAAGCGACCGGTCTCGGCGTTGACATCGACCTCGATGTTCTGCCGGCCCGCTACAACGTGGCGCCGACCCGGCGTATGCCTGTCATCTTGCGCGACGGCGAAACCCGCGGGGCCGCCATGCGCTTCGGCCTGACTCTGCCGGCGCGAAATCCAGCGGAAAAACCCTTGCTCGTCGCCAATGCCCGGGCGGAGACCTTGCTCATTAGGCAAGGATTCCGGGACGCCACCCAGCGCCGCCGTTGCCTCGTGCCGGCGGACGGCTTCTACGAATGGGAGAAACAGGGCCGCGTGCGCCTGCCCCATTACTTTGCCCTGAAGAACCGCGCGGCGTTTTTCTTCGCCGGCCTTTGGGAACCGGCGACCGACACGACCCCGACTTCCTTCGCCATCGTCACAACGACACCCAACACCCTGCTCCGGCCCATCCACGACCGGATGCCCGTCATGCTCGGACCCAACAGCGGTCCCGCCTGGCTCGGCGACTCTCCCCTCGAACCGGCCCGGTTGGCGCAGCTCTGCCGTCCGCTGCCTGCGGAGCGCATGACCGGTTGGCGCGTGGACCCGCGGGTCAATATTGCCCGCTATGAGGCGGCCGACTGCGTCGCGCCTGTTTGAGCTTTGCGCTGGACGGCCTGCACGACGCCCCTCAATACCTTGGGCTCGTGGCCACACTTCCGAAGCACGACGCCAAGACGATCGATCAAACGGTCGCGCGCGTGGCTTCCTCCATCGCCCGGCGGCACGCCAAAACCGGCCGCCTCCTGCTGCTGGGCATCGCCAACGGCGGCATCATCCTCGCCCGGCGCCTCGCCGCGCACCTCGCGAAAGCCGGCCTCAAACCCGGCCTCGGCACCATCGACATCTCGTTTCATCGCGACGACATCGGGCGCAACCCGATCCCGAAGGAATTTTCGCCGACCGTCATTCCCCACGAGGTCAACGGCGCGACCGTCATTCTCGTGGATGACGTGCTTCACTCCGGCCGCACCGTGAAAGCCGCGCTGGACGAGCTGTTCGACCACGGCCGTCCCGCCAACGTCGAGCTGGCAGTGCTGGTGGACCGGGGTGGCCGCCGGCTGCCCATCGCCCCCGACTACACCGGCCTAGTCCTTGTCGCGGGCGACTCGGAAAAGATCAAAGTGCGCCTCGACGCTCGCGACCCAAGCCGCGATACCATTCTCAGCGAATCTGCTGCCGGTGCTGGTTCCAAATCGAAAATCGAGAATCGAAAATCCAAAATCCTTTCCCGTGCCCTGGCATCGTAAACATCTCCTGACCATCGAGGAGCTCAGCCGCGCCGAGATCGAGCAGCTGCTCGCCACCGCCGGCGCGTTCCGCCGCATCCTCGACCGCAAGGTCAAGAAGGTCCCCGCCCTCCGCGGCAAGACCATCGTCAACCTCTTCCTCGAGCCCAGCACCCGCACCCGCATCTCCTTCGAGATGGCTGCCAAGCTCCTCAGCGCCGACGTCATCTCCTTCGACGCGGCCGCCTCCAGCACGACTAAGGGCGAGACCCTGCGCGACACCGCGCAGAACATCCAGGCGCTCAACGCCGACATGATCGTGCTCCGCCACTCCGCCAGCGGCTCCCCGCTCTACCTCAGCAAGGTTCTCGGCATCCCGGTCATCAACGCCGGGGACGGCGCGCACGAGCACCCGACGCAGGCGCTCCTCGATGTGTTCACGATGCGCGAGAAACTCGGCAACCTGAAGGGCCGCAAGGTCGTCATCCTCGGCGACATCCTCTTCAGCCGCGTCGCGCGCTCCAACATTCACGCGCTCACCAAGCTGGGCGCCGATGTCACCATCGTCGGCCCCTCCACCCTCGTGCCGCACTGGTTCGAGGCGATGGGCGTCAGTGTCTCGCACCACCTCCGCTCCGCGCTCGCCGACGCCGACGTCGTCATGCTGCTCCGCATTCAGCACGAGCGCCAGGGCGTCAGCCACTTCCCCTCGCTCGGCGAATACACCAGCATGTTCGGCCTCAACTACACCCGCGCCAGCTGGGTGAAACCCGACGCCATCATCATGCACCCCGGCCCCATCAACCGCGGCGTCGAGATCGACAGCGACATCGCCGACTCCCCGCGCAGCGTCATCCTGCAGCAGGTGACCAACGGCATCGCCGTCCGCATGGCCGCCCTCTACCTCTGCGCCGGCGGCCAGCCGGAGCACGTCACCACCCCGCTGGAGTGACCTAATCCAATTCACCAAACCTTTCTCACCACAGATTACACAGATGAACACGGATAAAAACCAAGACAGGGCCACTGACCCATCCGTGTTAATCCGTGAAATCCGTGGTCAAAAATAAAATGTCCCTCCTCTGGATCAAAAACGGCCGCGTCATCGACCCCGCCTCCCAGCGGGACAAGGTCGGCGACGTCTTCATCGCCGCCGGCAAGTTCGTCAAGTCCCTCACCGCCGCGCAGAAGAAATCCGCGCAGATCATCGATGCGAAGGGCCTCGTCGTCTGCCCCGGCCTGGTGGACATCCACGTGCATTTCCGCGAGCCCGGCCAGACGCACAAGGAGACCATCCTCACCGGCTCGCAGGCCGCCGCTGCCGGCGGGTTCACCACCGTGGTGTGCATGCCCAACACCTCTCCCGTCGTGGACAACGCCGGCACCGTCGCGCTCATCAAATCCCTCGCCGCCGCCGCCCCGGTCCACGTCTATCCCACCGGCTGCATCACCGTCGGCATGAAGGGCCAGTCGCTCGCCCCACACGGCTCGCTCCAGAAGGCCGGCATCGTCGCCCTCACCGACGACGGCCTGTGCGTCCAGTCCAACGAGCTCATGCACCGCGCGGTCGAATACGCGAAGATGTTCGACCTCACCATTCTTGACCACTGTCAGGACGACTCGATGACCGACAAGGCCGTGATGAACGAGGGCGTCATGTCCACCCGCCTCGGCCTCAAGGGCTGGCCGCACGCCGCGGAGGACATCATCGTCGCCCGCAACATCATCCTTTCCAAATACACCGGGGCGCACATCCACATGCAGCACGTCACCTCGGCCCACTCGGTCGAGCTCATGCGCCGGGCGAAGAAGGACGGCATCAATGTCACCGCCGAGGCCACTCCGCACCACATCGCCCTGACCGAACAGGCGCTCGGCACCTACGACACCAATTTCAAGATGAACCCGCCGCTCCGCACCGAGGCGGACCGCCGGGCGATCATCGCCGGCCTGCGCGACGGCACACTCGACTGCATCGGCACCGACCACGCCCCGCACGCGCCGGAGGAGAAGGACCGCGAGTTTGACTACGCCCCCAACGGCATCATCGGCCTCGAGACCGCTCTGCCCGTGTGCCTCGACGTCCTCGTGAAGAAAAACAAGTTCAAGCTGCCGCACGTTATCGACCTGATGACCCGCAAGGCCGCGAATATTCTGAAACTCCCCGCCGGCACGCTCACGCCGGGGGCTGTGGCCGACGTCTGCATCTTCGACCCTGCCGAGACCTGGATCTACGACACCTACGCCGCCTTCAGCAAGTCCATCAATTCCCCCTGGAACAAGCAGAAGCTGACCGGCCGCGTGAAGACCACGATCGTCTCCGGCAAAATCGTCTACCAAAACGGCAAGATGGTGTGAGGTGGACAGGAAGAGAGATGTTTCTCCATGCTTCCCATTCACACAGGACGCTTGCTCATCCGGGAGGTAGCGACATCTGATGCAAGATTCCTTGCCAGGCTGGATCTCCTCTTGAACGCTTGGTGTAATCGCGTAGTAAGACCACATGTCTGGAATCATTGAATTTGTTCAGCGTGTTGCCTCGTCTCCACCCTTGGCGTGGCTATGGCTTCTCCTTAGCTTCTTATTTTTCTATTTGTTTTGCATGACGATCGCGCCTGCTAAAAAAATCGAGCCACCAACTGACAAGGCAGCTGTTCAAGCGTCAACGACTGGGAATGGTTCACCAGTCGTTCAAACGGGAGACCACTCCTCTGTAACTCTAAATATTGGTCCGCAACTGGCAGCGGGCCAGTTTAACTACCCCGAGCAGGGACGGCATGGTCCCAATATTCTGTCCAATTCAACGCACACGGTTTACACAATGGACGGTGTATCCATGCGAGCCGAGATACCTGCCAACTCCAAGCTTCAGGTGAAACTAAAAATGGACATTCGGAAGCAGACTGATGCAGGCTGGTATTACGACATTTCAAAAATATCCAATTGGGTAAATCGTGGATACGAGCAACCCATCGGACAAGCTTCTCAGCTTTTCGATGCTGAACCCGGTAGAGCAGATATCGAACTCCGGTTTCAGCAAAGCGGGATGCTGCAAATCGAAGTTTATGAGGGCGAAGCTAAAAGTCCAAGTTGGGTTCGAACTGTGCGAGTTCAGAAGCGCATCCAGCATTAAAGCCATGCCAAGGGGTCTGGTTTAAGTAATTCAGTCACCCGGCTCGCAGTTGCTGCAATTCCGCCATTCGCCGCGCCCGGAACCAGCCACCACCCGGCCATGCGGACCGCGTCTCTCTGCCACCGATTTCCCAGATTGCCCGCCGGTTCGGTCCGAACCATTGGCCACAAGAAACACACATAACGATCCTGCGCCTATAGGCGCTCGGAACACATTGCTTGGAAGCACACCCTTCTTGTGTTTTTCGTGGCAAACCTCCGGGGAATCAGCACCAGCCTCTTCCACCGCGCAGTTGCCTCCGGCCCGAAAATCTGCACCGTTCCAGTCATGAGCACTGTCCAGGAAATTGAAGCTGCGCTCGACCGCCTGCCGCCAGCGCAATTGAGGGAAGTCGGCGATTGGATCGCCGCCCGCCAGATGCCCGAGACCACGCCTGCCATGCTGGCTGGCATCTGATCTTTTACCGCGTCGATGAGGCCGCTCAGACCGTGACCATCGTCCGCATCTGGGACGCTCGCCAAGATCCCGATCTGCTCTGGCCGTAGTGAACGCCCAAACCTCCGCCACCCGGCCGCGCGGACCCCGTCTCTCCGCCACCGATTTCCAAGTTTGCCCCGCCGGCTTGCTGCAGTCGTCTAACAGGTCTCTTGACAGGCCTGTTTATAGACCCATCTTCAGACCCATGGAAATCCTCACCCTCTCGCAGGCCAAGCCCCGCATGGGCCGGCTCATCGACCGCGCCCTGCACGGTGAACCGGTGGTCATCCGCAAAGGCGGTCGTCTGGTGCAATTGACGGAGTATGTGGTGCCCGAGCCCATCCCGGAGCGCCCGATGGGCTACTTCCGGCGCCGGCCAGCGGACTACGCCCGGGCCAATAGCGCCCCGGTCAATCTCACCCCCGTGCGTTGACCCATGCACCAGTGGGACGTCGTGCGGGTGCGGATCAACCCGAAGGACCGGGACGCCCATCCCGCCGTGGTTCTTTCCTGCGAGGAGGATTGCCGGGACACGGAGTTCCTGCGGATCAACGTGCTGTATGGCAGCAAGCGTTCGCCTGGCGCGGTGTTGGAGCCGTGGCAGGTGCTGCTCAACGGTGCCGATGGACTCGATTTCCAAACTTCCGTCGATTGCGGCGTGTTTTATCTGGTGCCCAAGACCGCATGCACTCCGGCCCTGGGCAGCGTCAGCCTCGAACGCCGCCGCCTCATCGGCCGCAAGATCAACGAAGTGCTGCGCCTGCCCCGCTGACGAGGAGCCCGCTCACCCGACCTCCGCCACCCGGCCGCGCGGACCCCGTCGCTCCGCCGCCGATGGCCAAGATTGCCCCGCCGGTTCGGCCGAATGCTGCCTTGCCAACCGACCAAAGTGTCTTATTAAATCTTACACCATGAGAGCAACCCTCACCGTCAGCCTGCCCAAGAAGATGCGCCGCGAAGTCGGCCAGACCGCCCGGGCGCTGCACCTCACCGAAAGTGAGTTCGTCCGTCGCGCCCTCATGGACCGGCTGTGGGAGGAGACTTTCGAGGCCAGCCGCCGCCGGCTGGTCCCCGCCGCCCGGGCCCAGGGCATCTATACCGACGAGGACGTATTCCGCACCGTGTCGTGAAGCTGGTGCTCGACACCAACGTGCTGGTCGCGGCCCTCGTGGCCGACGGACTCTGCCGCGATCTAGTCAGGCGACGCGTGCGCGACCACGAGCTCTGCACGAGCGAGCCATTGCTCAAGGAGCTGACCGCCACCTTGCGCCGGAAATTCGGCGTCAAAACCGACGAAATCCCGTTGCTGGAGGAATACCGCCGGCGCGCCAGCATCGTCGAGCCAGAGAAGTTGCCCGCACCCGTCAGCCGCAATCCCGATGACGACATGGTTCTGGCCACGGCAATTGCGGCCAAGGCGGACGTGCTCATCACCGGAGACGACGACCTGCTATGCCTAAAAAGCCACCGGGGCATCCGGATTCTATCGCCCCGACAATTCCTCGAACTGCTAGACGGTCGAAAGGGCAGGTAGCTGCGGCAGCGGCTAGCCCGAGCGCAGTTGCTTTAACTCCGCCTGTCGCTTCGCCTGGAACCGCCGCTGCCGCTCGGCATTGTTCCGGCGCTTCTCCTCCACGCTTTTGGCAGGACGCCCCGCCCGCAACGCCAGCGGGAGATCCACCGTCGCGGTGAACAGGTTGCGCTTCTTAAACGCCACCGGTGAATCCCGCAGCGCGATCAAGCGCAGTCGGGGGCTGGCGGTATCGGTGGCAAACCACGGCTCCGGCGACACCCGGCCACGTTTGTCCGCCCACGCCGGCACCGGCCGGCCGATCCGTGCTGCCAGATGCTCGGCATAGGCCGCCAGCCAGGCATCGGCTACCGCCCCTTGGGTGAAGCGCGCGGCCAGCCGGGGCGGCTCCGCCTCTACGACCGCCGCGAGTTGCAGCCGGGACGAGTGCTGGCGGATCTCGTGCAGCCAGTCGCGAAAGTGTCGGCCGAAATCCTCCAGGGATTCCGCCCGTTCGGCGATCTCGGCCAGAGTGACGGGACGCGTGCTCATGACTTCAACTCCTTCAGGGTTTCCGCCACGAGCACGGTGGCCCGCTCGCCCAGAGCGTCGCCAGGAAAAAACTTTTCGAACGTGGACTCCACCGCCGCCAGCGACTTGGGCCGGATTTTCCGCAGCAGAAATCGGATATCAGCCTCGTCGCCAGCGTAGCCGGGCAGCGGTGGACGGCACGCCCGCAGTTTCAGCGCCAGCAGGTAGGCGGCGGTGGGCACCGACACCCGCAGGCCGGGACCGGATTCATGGCCCGCCAGCCGGCGCTTTTCCTCCTTGGGCGCGAGGAACTGTTTCACGCTGTCGTTGAGCCAGTCCTCCGGCAGTTTCTGTTCGGTCGCAACCAGCGCGGCTAGTTCTTGTGCCACCGCCGAAGGGCGCACGATCGCGTCCACATCTTTTGTCGCCGGACGCGAGTCATAGACCAGCGTGAACACCGCCCCGCCATAGAGCGAAACCTCCAGTGTCAGCTTCCGGGCATACGCCAGCTCTCCGAGGCGGCGGAGCGCCCCGGTGATGCGCGTTTTGGTGAGCGCCTCGTATGGCATAGATAAAGCGTTACGTAACGTTATTTCAAAAGCAAGCCCGGCCTCGCATCAACCGGGAGATGCCGGCTCCGAGCAGTCAATTGATTCGTGGCTGACACTGGCAAAAACATGGCCCATGGCCCTCGAACTCCGCCCCAATTGCGAATGCTGCGACCGGGATCGGCCGCCCGAGTCGGTGGAAACCTGCATCTGCACCTTCGAGTGCACATTCTGTGTCGAGTGCACCATGAAGACCCTCCGCTTCGTGTGTCCAAATTGCGGGGGCGAACTCGTGCGGCGGCCGATCCGGCCTGCGGCGAAGTTGGTGAAAAATTCCGCTTCAACTGTCCATGTGCGCCGGGAACAGCCCTGCGGGCCGAAGCGTTGAGCCGAAATCATGCAACTGTAGGTGGAGCGAACTGACCTCAGTGCGCTGGTTTGGGTGCCGGCCGGCCCAGCGTCTTCAGGTCAAGCCGCTCCACCCTGTCGCACCGCGCCGGTCTTTCGGGTTGGTTTTTGCGGCCGGGCCCGCCAAGGATGGACGCGACTTCATGCCCATCGAGCCCGCCCAGTCTGCCCTCGCCCTGTTTGAAATCTGCCTGCTGCTTTCCGGCGCGGGCCTGGTGCTCTGGCTGGTGTTCGACCCCGCCGCCCGCGCCCGCTGGCTCGGCACGAACGCGCTGCCGCCCGCCCCGATTGCCCCGGTCGATTTCGTGCTCGCGGCCGCCCTGGTCTTTCTCACGGGTTTCGCCGCCCAAGCCGTCGCGCAAGCTTGGCTGGGGCCGGTCCTCTCCAAGTCCGCCGACCAGCAGGGTCTCGCCCTTTTCTCCTACCAAGTGGCCAACTACGCCGGTGCGCTGCTCGCGTGGCGCCTGCTGTTTCCCTCGCTGCGCCGCACCTGGGCGTTTGCGCCGGAGCCGCCCCGCCCGGTCCCCGGCCCAGCCTTGCCGTGGCCCAGGGCGCTGCGCTATGCGGCTGGCACGCTGCTGGCCATGCTGCCCCTGGTTCTTCTGGTCAACCTCGGTTGGTCCACCGCCGTCGACGCGCTGGGTCTGCCCAACACCCCGCAGGACGTCATCGCGATCTTCACCCGCACCCGCTCCCCCTGGGTCATTGCCGGCATGCTTCTCGTCGCCTGCGTGCTCGCCCCGATCTACGAGGAGCTGCTCTTCCGGGCCGGGCTGTATCGCTTCTGCCGGCAAAGGCTGGGACGCGGCTGGGCGCTCGGCCTCAGCGGCGTCAGCTTCGGGGCGTTGCACGCCAACTGGGCCGGCTTCCTCCCGCTCGCCGGGCTGGGCATGGGCCTCGCCCTCGCCTACGAAGCCACCGGCTCCATCCGCGTGGCGATCATGGCCCACGCACTCTTCAACCTGAACACCGTGCTCGTGCTGCTCTCCGGCCTGCCGGACTTCGCGAAATGAAGCCCTTCACCTCGATCCGCGCGCAATCCGTCGCCGCCCAAGGCGAGCAGCGGCTCATCGCCGGCATCCGCCGCTGGCTGGGCCGGGCGTCGCCCGCCGCGCCGTTCGGCATCGGTGACGACTGCGCGGTCCTCCCGCCGAGCAAGCGCCACCAGCTCGTCACGACCGACCCGGTGATCTACGGCCAGCATTTCGACGCCAGCGTGCCGGCGCGCGCTGTGGGCGCGAAGCTCCTCAAGCGCAACCTGAGCGACATCGCCGCCATGGGCGGCCGACCGGTCGCCGCAGTCGTGTCGCTGGCGCTGGGACCCAACACCAGCGTCCGTTGGCTGGAGCAATTCTACCGCGGCCTCGCGGCCTGCGCCCTGCGGCATCGCGTGAAAATCGTCGGCGGTGATATCACGCAAGGGCCGGCCGGCTTTTTCGGAGCGTTCCTCACTTTGCACGGGGAATCGACCGGGCGGCGCGTCGTGGCCCGGCGCGGAGCCCGGGAGGGCGATCTGATCTATGTCACCGGCACGCTGGGCGGCAGTCTGCTCGGGCATCATCACCAGTTCACGCCACGGCTTGCCGAGGGCGCATGGCTGGCGGGCCGGCCGGAAGTCCGCGCCATGATGGATGTGAGCGACGGGCTGGCCAAGGACCTCGGCTCGCTCACCCCGGACAGGCTGGCGCCTGCGCTGCAAGCCGCGACGATCCCGATCAGCCCCGCCGCTCGCCGCCGGGCCAAGGCCACCAAGCGTTCGCCCCTCCACCACGCGCTGTGCGACGGCGAGGATTACGAGCTGCTGCTCGTCGTGCGGCGCGGCGCATCGGCATTTGAAGCCGTCTGGCGGAAGCGTTTTCCGGAATTGAAACTGTCCCGCCTTGGCCAATTTGTCCGCGCCGGCCGGCTGCCCGCCGGATCTTTGCGCCTGTCCGGCTATCACGGTTATGAGCATCTGCGATAATTGGTGGAGCGCGTTGCCCTCGACGCGCTTTTCAGCGTCTTGAGGGCAAGCCGCTCCACCCCGAGGCAATCATGACGACAACCGAAAAACTCAAAGCCGGCGTCACCACGGAATCCGCCGACCAGACCCGTGCGCTCGCCGCCGAGCTGGCCGCCGCGCTGCCCCCCGACACCGTGCTCGCGCTGCACGGCGACATGGGCGTGGGCAAGACGACCTTCGTGCAGGGGTTGGCGCAGGGACTCGGGGTGAAGGAGCACGTGACGAGTCCGACCTTCGCCATCTACTCGGTCTATCAAGGCGCGCAGCGCCGACTGGTGCATCTAGACGCCTACCGCCTGGAGAAAGAGACGCAGATCGAGGCGCTGCTGCTCGACGAGTTTCTGGTCAGCCCGTATGTGCTCGCCGTCGAGTGGCCGGAGAAGACCGGCGCGTGGCTGCCGAAGGAGGCCTGGCATCTGGCGCTGTCGATCGTGGAAGGCGACCAGCCTTCGCCAAGCCTACGGCTGGCAGGCCGGCACCGCGTGGTGCTGAAATAATAAGCCCGCTCTTGTGAGCGGGCTTGGAAAACAGATCAGGCCTGGGCTTCGGGCTTGGCCTCCTCGGCCGGAGCCGCCTTGTTGGTCTCCGCGGGACCGGGCGTGACCTCTTCCGCGACGGATTCCGGAACAGGAGCAGCCGTCGACGCCTCGGGCGCAGCCGACGCCGGCTTATCGGCAACGGTTTCAGCGGGAGCAGGCGCTTCAGGGAAATCCACCGGGTCGTGCTCTTCCTCGCCGGCGTCGGCCTTCTTCGCGGCCTGCGGCTGCATGGGCGGCGGGGCGAAGAGCTTGCCGTCGGAGAACTCGGTCACGTAGCCCTCCATGACGAGCCAGCGCAGGTCGTTGCTCATCTTGCGGAGCTTCTCGGCCTGCTCGGGCGCGAGGGCGGCGAAAGGCGCCTGCGACGGCGTCGTGCCCTCGGGCGGTGGGGTGGCGGGAGCGGCCGGCGGCACCTCGATCGTGAGAAATTTCTTCGGCAGATCCTTCACGAGCACCATCGGGTTCTTCTCGATGAAGTCGATGAGCGTCGAGATGGTCTCGGAGAACACCTGGCCCGGGACGCGGAAGCGGCGCTTGACGGCGCAGACGTAGGAGACGCCGCGGGAGCCCTTCTTGAAGATGGTGAAGCCCTCGCGGCGCAGGCGGCCGCGCAGCGCGTTGGCGGTGTCGAGCGGGAAACGGCGCTGGCGCTCCACATGGCCCTCGAGGGCGCGGCGGATCTCGCCGGGCGGCAGTTTCTCGATGAGCTTGCCGTGGAAGCGCACGCTGTCGACGGCGCGCACGACCCTGTCGCGGGCGTTGGCGAGCAGATGCAGGCGCGCGTCCTCGATGGTGTCGAAGGTGAGCGGAGCCGGGGCCTCGGGCGCCGGTGCGGCGGCGACGGGGATGGCTGGCTCAACCGTAGCAGGCGCTGATTCGGCGGGAGCGGCGGCCGGAGCGGCCGCAGTTGCCACCTCCACGGGCGGAGTGGTCGGCGGACGCGGCGCGGGCGGGCGCCAGGTGTAGCGCGTCGCCCTCTTCACCTTTTCCATCCAGGCGGCGATGACCTCGGGCTCGCGCGAGGAGACGATGCTCTCGCGGAACCGCTCGAACGGCATGCGGCCGAGCTTGGCGGCGTGATGCTGTTGCAGCATCTGCTGGTAGCGGTGGTGGTTGGGCGGCCCGAGCAGCTCGCCGGTGATGCCGCACTTGTTGATGATGGGGAAATTCCCCTTCGGGGCCTCGATCTCGACTTCCTGCATCTCGAAGAAGGCGCCGAGGTTGTTGTTGAGGGCGTGCTGGATGGCGGCGTCCTCGGTGTCGAACGGCAGGTGGTCGGGCAGCGACATGAAGACCGGCGCGGGCTTGGCCGGCGCCGCGCCCTCGGCCGGCGGCGGCCGGGTGCGCTGGACGACCACGACGAAGCGGTCGTTCTTCTCCAGCACGGCCTTGGCGATCTCGAACAACTGGAAGGTGCGGCAGGAGGCGCGAACGGCCTTCACCAGCGCGGCGAACCCGGTGTCCTCGGGATAGCACGTCGCCACGAAATGCGGGCTGACATACGGCGCGCGGTCGAACTGGCCGCCGCCTTCGCGCCGCTCATGACCCTCCCGGCGCTCGCCTCCCTGAAACTCGCGGCGCGGGCCGCCTTCCCGGCGCTCAAAGCGCCGGCGGTCGCCGCCGGCGGGCGGCTGGCCTTCACCCGCGGGCGCACCCGGGGCCTGGCCGGCGTCCCCCGGCGCCGGGCCGGCCGGCTTGCGGAAGGCGCGGCGGTCGCGCGATGGCGCCCCGTGCCCGCCGCCATCGTCGCGCCGGGGCGGACGGTCGCCGCGGTCAGTGTCGCGGTCGCGGCGGCCGGGGGAGACCGGTTTCACCTCGGTCCATTGGGTGCCGAAGTTGAAGGTCTGCAACTGGCTGAGGTCGATTTTATTCAACCCCTGCTCGTTGGGTTCGTGGGCAGGCTGGGAGTCGTCCATGTAAGGGCGGAAAACGGGCGTGGTTACCCGGTAAGTATCGGAGGATGGCTTGGTGTTCCGCTACGTCAGGTCGGGCGCGCGGTAAAGAGGTAGTTTTCCCCGAGAAGAAACCGCGACGCAAGCGCATTTCGGGGCTTTACAAGCCTCGGGCGATTTACCTAAGTCACCGCTCCCATCGTTGGAACGCTCGGGTGGTGGAATTGGTAGACACACACGTTTGAGGTGCGTGTGCCGTAAGGCGTGCAGGTTCGAGTCCTGTCCCGAGCACCAGCCTAGAGGCGATACAAGTAGCCTATGGAACTGGCGATGCTGGGTTGATGAGGCGAAGGCTGCCGTCCATAGGCTTGGCGGAGGACGGCTTTGCGCTCACGGTCCAGGCATGATCTACGTCTACGTCATCGAGAGCGTGCATCAACGGCAGCAACACTATGCCGGTATCACCCATGATCTGAAACAGCGCCTCAAAGATCACAACGAAGGAAAATCGCCGCATACGCGCAAATTCAAACCACGGCATCTCGTCGCCTATGCCGGATTCGCAGACGAGCAAACTGCCAACGCATTCGAAAAACACCTCAAGAGTGGTTCAGGGAAACCCTTCCTCAAGCGGCACTTTTTTCGTGCCGCCCTTGTGGCTCCGTTCTCCGTATGACCCGATTCCCGCCCAACGCGTTTGACCGGCGGGGATTGTTGGCAAAACTGGCGCCCGCGCCATGACCTCCGACGCCATCAAGCAGGCCCTGCTCGAATCCTACGACCGCGACGGTGGCATCAACCATCTCGACGGCGTCAACCTGCCCTCGCAGGACTCCGTGGCCGAGCTGGCCCGCGATTTCATGCACGTGCTCTTCCCGGGCTATTTCGAGGACACCAGTCTGGCCAAGAAAGACGTGCCCGCGTGGCTCGGCGGACTTCTTGGAAAAATAGACCGGAACCTCTACACGGAAGTGGAGAAAGCCCTGCGCTTTGCCCGGCACCCCGGGCCGGCCGACCACGCCCGTCGCATCACCACCGAACTGCTTGCCCAGCTGCCGGCCATCCGCCGTGTGGTGCAGACCGACGTGACGGCGGCGTTTGCAGGTGATCCCGCCGCGAAAAACATCGAAGAGATCATCCTCGCCTACCCCTGTGTGCTCGTCATCTCGCTCCAACGCATCGCGCACGTCCTCTATCATCAGGGCGTCCCGTTGCTGCCGCGCATGCTCACCGAATATGGCCACGAGCGCACTGGTGTGGACATCCACCCTGGCGCCCGCATCGGCACGCATTTCTTCATTGATCACTGCGTGGGCGTCGTCATCGGGGAAACCACGACCATCGGCAATCACGTGAAGCTCTACCAGGGCGTGACGCTCGGCGCGAAGTCGTTCGACGTGGACGGCGCGGGCAATCCGGTGAAAGGAGGCAAGCGCCACCCGGACATCGGCGACCACGTCACCATCTACGCCCACGCCACCATCCTCGGCGGCGATACCCACATCGGCGCCGGCTCCGTCATCGGCGGCAACGTCTGGCTCTTGCAATCCACGCCCCCGAACAGCGTCGCCTACTACAAGGGCGATGACCTGATCATCCGGGAGCGCCAGAAGCAGGAGGCGCTGATCATGGAGCCCGGCGACTTCGCCATCTGACAGTCCGGGAATGTCGGTTGCGCGCTTGCGCGCAACGTGGCGTGCAAGCACGCCACCGATAAAATCGATCCCCGCTCAAATCCGCTGCCGCTGGCTGAGCGCGCCCGCCACCGCGGCGGCGAAGAACGGCCCGCGATAGATCAGCCCGGTGTAGAGCTGCACCAGTGTGGCGCCGGCATCGAGTTTTTCGCCCGCCGCCGCCTCGTCCATGATGCCGCCCACGCCGATGATCGGCAGCCGCCCGTTCGTCGCGCGGGCGATGTAATTGATGATCTCGGTCGAGCGCCGCCGCACCGGCGCGCCGCTCAGGCCGCCGGCTTCGTCCACCGTCGCGAAGAAACCCGGGCGCGCCAGCGTGGTGTTGGTGGCGATGAGGCCGTCGAGCCGCAGGTCGGTGATCACCTGCAACACCTCATCGATCTGCGGGAAGGACAGGTCCGGGGCGATTTTCAACAGCAACGGCCGGCGCGGTTGGCCAGCCGCCACCCGCGCCCCATTCTCGGCCACCAGCGCCGCAAGCAGCGGCTTCAGCCAGGCCGCGTCCTGCAGTTCGCGCAGGCCCGGCGTGTTGGGGCTGCTGACGTTCACCACCAGGTAATCGGCATGGTCCGCTAGCAGCCGGAAGCTGCCGAGGTAATCCTCGGTCGCCCGGTCGAGCGGCGTCACCTTGCTTTTGCCAAGGTTGATGCCGAGCGGGATGGCGCGCCGGCCCGGGCCGGGCAGCTTGGCCAGGCGCGCCGCGAGCGCGGCGGCGCCGTCGTTGTTGAAGCCCATGCGGTTGATCACCGCCTCCCCGGCCGGGTAACGGAAGGCGCGCGGCCGCGGATTGCCCGACTGGGCGTGAAAGGTGACTGTGCCGATCTCGACGTGCCCGAAACCCAGCGCCGCCGCGCCCGGCCAAGCGTGGCCGTTCTTGTCGAAACCGGCGGCCAGACCCACGGCGTTGGGAAACTTCAGGCCGAAGCACTCCACCGGCCGGTGTCGCGCCGGGTCCAGCCGGTGGATCCGCTCCAAGACGGCGCACAGCGGCCGCACGCGTCCGAGCCACGCGAGCGCAGCGACACTCAGCTCGTGCGCGCGCTCCGGATCGAGGCGGAAGAGCGCGGGTTTGAGCGCATGTTGGTAGAGCCAGCCCATGAGCGCGAACGATGCCGGCCGCGCGCCAACTTACAAGCCCCCGCCGGGTCATCCGGCGGGATGTTTTTGGACTTGTTTTTTCAATCCCCGGGCCCACTCTGCCGCCGAAATTTTGCGGCCGCCGCGGGCCCGCAAAGATTTTCCGACATTTTGTGTTTCAAGATTTGACAAGGCCTCCACCGGGCCCATTTGGTGCAGCGAATTCAGCAACCCCCCTTATGGCGAAAGGCTCTCCTCAACTCGAATGGTGCATAGTCCGGCTCGGCGAAGACCACAATTGGTGGGTCGATGAGATCAGCGATCCCGTGCATTGGGACGTCGACGGCCTGAGCATCATCGACCCGCGCCAGGTGGACCACATCATCGAGCTGATCGACCCGCTGCGCGAATACGGCTTCGACTCCGACCTCTTCGAGCGCGCCTTCATCCCCTTCCGCATCACCAAGGATCTCGGCAGGGGCAAGGTCCGCCTCGCCCGCACCAAGCAGCCGCTGCTGGAGTCCGAGGAAAAGCTCTTCGCCCTGCCCGACGTGATCGACGAGGAGAACGGCCCCTACGCCGACTTCCTTGACCACATCACCCGCCTCCGCGTGAAGCTCATCAACGAGCTGCTCGACCTCGAGGAGAAGCTGACCGTCGACGAGGTCGAGGACCAGCTGCGCGAGGCGCAGAACAACGACTTCATCGAGGGCAAGGCCGTCCACCTGTTCTCCGAGATCACCGCCATCCTCGACTTCATGCCCGCCGGCCACGGCGAGGAGGACGAGGAGGGCGAGAAAGCAGCCGCCGAGGACGACGACGACCTGCCCGAGGTCGAGACCGAGGACGAGGAGAAACTCAAGGGCGACGCCTCGCTCAAATGGGACGAGGACGACGAGGACGCCGACAAGGAAGACGGCGAAGCCAAACCCGGCGCCAAAGACAAGGACGACGACGAGGACGGCGGCGACGCCGAGGAAGAGGACGACAAGCCGGCCCGCAAGCGCAGCAAGCGCTAAAAGCCTTGTTGCCAGCGTGCGGACAATCCTCCACGGGTAGTCGGCGCATGATCTTACCCCGATTTGTCGGCGCACCCAGGCGGGAGGCCGGCCGCTCATGAGTTTTTTCCGCACCAAGTCCCTGGCCTCGCTGCAGGCCGAGGCGCGCGCCGAGCACGGTTACAAGCGCACCCTCGGCCCCATCTCGCTGATCAGCCTCGGCATCGGCTCGGTTGTCGGCGCGGGCATTTTTGTCCAGGCCGGCCCCGCCGCGGCGCTCTACGGCGGCCCCGCGATCGCCCTTTCCTATGTCGTGGCGGGCATCGCCTGTCTTTTTGCCGGCCTCTGCTACGCCGAGCTGGCGGCGATGATCCCGGTCTCCGGCAGCGCCTACACCTACAGCTACGGCAGTCTCGGCGAAGGCCTCGCCTGGGTCGTCGGCTGGTGCCTCATCCTCGAATACCTCGTCTCGGGCGCCGCCGTCGCCGTCAGCTGGTCCGGGGCGGCCAACGAGATCCTGCAGGAGTTCGGCATCAGCATCCCGCACGCCCTGATGAGCGCGCCGCTGGATTTCGTGGACAACCGGCTGGTCGCCACCGGTTCCTTCATCAACTTCCCCGCCGTCTTCGTTTCGCTCGTGCTGACCTACATTCTCTACCTCGGCATCAAGGAGTCCGCCGGTTTCAACAACGTGATGGTGCTCGTCAAGGTCGGCATCCTGCTCGCCCTGATCGGCTACGGCTTCTGGTATTTCCTCGGCCACAAGGCGCAGACGATCGCCAACTGGACGCCCTTCATTCCGCCCAACACCGGCGCTTTTGGCGAATTCGGCTGGAGCGGCATCTTCCGCGGCGCCGGCGCGATCTTCTTCGCCTACGTGGGCTTCGACTGCGTCTCCTCCGCCGCGCAGGAAACCAGGAACCCCCAGCGCGACCTGCCCATCGGACTCCTCGGCACGCTGCTCGCGGTTTCGTTTCTCTTCATCTCCGTCTCACTTGTGCTCACGGGCATCATGCACTACTCCAAGCTGAACGTGGCCGCGCCCTTCATCACCGCCCTCCAGCAGGCGGGGGCCCCGGCCTATTTCCGCTACCTGATGGAGGCCGCCACGCTCGCCGGCCTGACCTCCGTCATCCTCGTGTCGCTTCTCGGTCAGCCCCGCATCTTCTTCGCCATGGCCAAGGACGGGCTGCTGCCCGTCGCCTTCGCCAAGATCCATCCGAAATACGGCACGCCGCACGTCACCACCTGGATCACGGGCATCGCCTGCGCCATCATCTCGGGCCTGTTTCCGCTGAACGTCCTGGGCGAACTCGTTTCCATCGGCACTCTGCTGGCCTTCTCGCTGGTCTGCGCCGGCGTGCTGGTGCTGCGGAAGACGGCGCCGGATGCGCCGCGCTCGTTCCGCACCCCGTGGGTGCCGGTCGTGCCTGTTGCCGGCATCCTGACCTGCATCGCGGCCATGTTCGCGTTGCCCGCCATCACCTGGATCAACCTGGCCGTCTGGATGGGCCTGGGGTTTGCCGTCTATTTCGGCTACGGCCGGAAAAACTCGAAGCTGGCCCGGCCGAACGGCCAGGTGATCCGCGCAAGTTGATAGTTGAGAGCTGAGGGTTGAGAGCGCGGAAGATCGCCTCCCGGCACTCAGCTCTCCACTGGTTTTCGCCATGCTCTTTCGTCCCGCCAGCCCCAGGGCGTCATCCCGGAAGCCATGACGTGGACCGGACAAAATCGGGACATCGTCAGCGGAACGGTCGCGCTGCTTTTGCGCGCCGTTTGCGTCGCGCCATCGCCTCGCCGCGCGGATCGCCACCATCGTCGGACTGGCGCTGCTGGTGAACGTCATGCGCGTGGCGATCATGTCCTCGCCCCTGCCGTTCGCCTGGGGGCCGCAACCGCCGCCGCTGCTGCTCGCGCTGCACCTGCCCTACGCGCTGATCGGCCCGGTCTGCGTCGGCGGCGCGCTCTTCGGGCACGTCGTGCTGACGCGGAAGCGGTGGCAGAGATCGTTGAAAGTTGAACGGGAAAATTGAAAGCGGTCGATGTTTCGATCTTTCAACCCTCAACTCCCAGCTTGCAACTCATCACTTCGCTCCGCGAAGTGATGCCGCCACATCCTTGGCGAAATACGTCAGGATCATGTCGGCGCCGGCGCGCTTGATGGCCAGCAGCGATTCGTCGCGGCAACGGGCGAGATCGAGCCAACCGAGCTTCGCGGCGGCGTGGAGCTGGGCGTATTCGCCGGAAACCTGGTAGGCCGCCACCGGCGTGCGGGTGTTGTTGCGCACTTCGCGGATGATGTCGAGGTAGGCGCCGGCCGGCTTGACCATCACGATGTCCGCGCCCTCGGCCACATCGAGCTGGACCTCGCGGATGGCCTCGCGGCGGTTGGCGGGATTCATCTGGTAGGTGGCCTTGCTGAGCAGCCGCGTGCCGGCGGCCTTGGCGCTGCCAACCGCGTCGCGGAACGGCCCGTAATAGGCCGAGTTGAACTTGGCCGAGTAAGCCAGGATGCCCGTGTCGGTGTGGCCGGCGGCATCAAGCGCTTTGCGGATCGCGCCGACGCGCCCGTCCATCATGTCCGACGGCGCCACAAAATCCACGCCCGCCCCGGCCTGGAGCACAGCCATCTGGCAAAGGATCGCCACGGTGCGGTCGTTGGCCACGTCGTCGCCGGCCGCGGTCAGAACGCCATCGTGCCCGTGGCTGGTGTAGGGATCAAGCGCGACATCGGTGATGACCGTCAGCTCCGGCACGGCGGCCTTCACGGCGCGGACGGCGCGGAGAATGAGCGTCTTCTTGTTCAGGGCCTCGGTGCCGGTGGCGTCCTTGAGCCTGGAGTCGAGTTTGGGAAACAGGGCCACGGCGGGCACGCCGAGCGCATGCAGCTCGCGGCATTCCTTGACCAGGTCGGCGATGTTGAAGCGGCTGACGCCCGGCATGGACGCGATCGGCTCGGGCCGGCCCTTGCCGTCCACGACGAACAGCGGGGCGATCAGGTCTTCCACGCGCACGACGGTCTCGGCCACGAGGGCGCGGCGGCCGGGCTGACGCCGCAGCCGGCGGGGGCGGTGGGTGAGGACGAGCGGGGCGGGCTTGGGCATGACTGAGCGGCATTAAACCGCTAATTGACGCTAATTCACGCTAATCTTGAAAATAAATATGGAAAGTCTGTCTCTTATTAGCGCCAATTAGCGAAGATTAGCGGTTAAAAGCCAGCCATGCCCATCCAACTTTATGATTCGCTCACGCGAAAACTGAAGCCCCTGGCCCCCAGCCAGCCGGATGGCGTGTTCCGTTTCTACAACTGCGGCCCGACGGTCTACGCGCCGGCGCACATCGGCAATTTCCGCACCTTCGTCATCAACGATGTCCTCCGCCGCCTGCTCGAGCTGGAGTTCGGCAAGGACAAGGTCAGGCATGTCCGCAACCTCACCGATGTCGATGACCGCACCATCGGCCAGACCCAGAAGGAAAAGCGCCCGCTGGCCGAGATCACGAAAAAGTGGACCGACCACTTCCACGCCGATTGCGCCGCGCTCAACTGCCTGCCCCCGCACCACGAGCCCACCGCCACCGGCTACATCCGCGAGCAGGTGGACATGATCCAGGTGCTGATGGAAAAGGGCAACGCCTACCGCGCCGCCGACGGCTCCGTCTATTTCAAGGTCTCCTCCTTTGCCGACTACGGCCGCCTGTCCCGCGTCAGGGAACGCGAACTGCTGGTGACCGACGCCACCGCCGATTCGGATCACAAGAACTCCGTCTCCGATTTCGCCCTCTGGAAAGCCTACAAGCCCGAGGAGGACGGCGACGTCAAGTGGCCCGGCCCGCGCGGCGCGGGGGAGGGCCGGCCCGGCTGGCACATCGAGTGCAGCGCGATGAGCAAGGCCCTGCTCGGCGACACCATCGACCTGCACACCGGCGGCGTGGACCTGCTCTTCCCGCACCACGAAAACGAGATCGCCCAGAGCCAGTGCTGCAACGGCAAGACGTTCTCGAATCACTGGTATCACAGCGAGCATCTGCTCGTCGACGGCACCACGATGAGCAAGAGCAAGGGCAACTACTACACCCTCGGCGACCTCGTCGCCAAAGGCTACTCCCCCATGGCCGTGCGCTACGCCCTGCTGCTCTTAGGTCATCCACGAAAGCAGTTGAATTTTACTCTCGATTCGATGCATGCCGCCCAAAAGGCGCTTGAGCGCATTTACGCCGCGATGGATCGTGCAGGCAAAGACGCCGGACTGGCCCCAGGCGATTTTCTGCGACTTCCTCAAGCGGACACCAGCGGTATAAAGCAACTAACCCAGGCAAACCCTTTTCACCGCTGCTGGTTGTCGCTCTGTGGTGACCTAAATACCCCTAGTGCCTTGGGTGAATTCTTCGCTGGCATCCACGCTTTTGAAACGCACGGCGTGCCAGCACAGTTTATTAAGGGCGAATTGTCCCTTGCACTTACAATTCTGTGGGTTTTCGGAATCGGACTTGTGAAACCCTCCGCACTGCAGGCCAACGCTCCCGTCGCCATCACCGCACTCGCACAGAAACGCTGGGTCGCCAAGCAGACCAAGGACTTCGCCTCGGCCGATGCCCTGCGCAAGGAGCTGGCCGCCGCCGGCTGGTCCATGCTGGATGGCAAAGACGGCTACAAGCTGGAGCCGGTCAAGAAGTAGGAGCGGCTTTAAGCCGCGATTGATCGCGGGATAAACCCGCTCCTACAAAAGGCCCACCCCGGCATTGACACGGTGCCCCGCCCTGTCGCCAAATGTTCCTTCGGCCCTCCATTCGTAAGGGGGACCAAAACCAACACCCGCCATGTCGATGTCCCCGCTCGAAGAACTCCGCCACTCGTGCTCCCACGTGCTGGCGACCGCCGTCCTCCGTCTCTATCCCGACGCCAAACTCGACATCGGCCCGCCGACCGACAGCGGCTTCTATTACGACGTCGACCTCGCCCACAAGCTGACCATGGACGACCTCGGCCGGATCGAGGCCGAGATGAAGAAGATTGCCGACGAGAACCAGCGCTTCGACCGCAAGGAGGTCTCCCGCGCCGAGGCCGAGGCCATCATCCGCGAGCGCAAGCAGGAGCGCTACAAGCTCGGGCGCCTCGCCGACATTCCCGAGGGCGAGGCCATCTCCTTCTACCAGAACGGCGAGTTCATGGACCTCTGCGCCGGCACCCACGTCCGCTACACCTCGAAGCTGAAGGCCTTCAAGCTCCTCTCCATCGCCGGCGCCTACCACCGCGGCAACGAGACCAACCAGCAGCTCCAGCGCATCTACGGCACCGCTTTCCCGACGAAGGAGGAACTCGCCAACTACCTGACCCAACTCGAGCAGGCCAAGCTCCGCGACCACCGCAAGCTCGGCAAGGAGCTCAAGCTTTTCCACATCGACGAGGACGTCGGCCAGGGCCTCATCCTCTGGACGCCCAACGGCGCCATTCTCCGCCAGGAGCTGCAGAACTTCATCTCGGGCGAGTTGAAGAAGCAGGGCTATTCGCAGGTTTTCACGCCGCACATCGGCCGCCTCTCGCTCTACAAGACCTCGGGCCACTTCCCCTACTACAAGGACTCGCAGTTCCCGCCCATCGTCGAGCGCGACGCCCTCGACCAGCTCATTTCCTCCGGCTGCTCCTGCGCCGAGATGTCGAACCGCATCGACGCCGTCTCAGTCCACCTCGCCGAGAAGGTCAACCAGCTGACCGGCGCCGAGACGATCACCAAGGACCGGGTGCTCCCCGACGACCAGCTCATCGACGGCTTCCTGCTGAAGCCGATGAACTGCCCGCACCACATCAAGATCTTCGCCTCGCAGCCGCACAGCTACCGCGACCTGCCCGTGCGCTTCGCGGAGTTCGGCACCGTCTACCGCTGGGAGCAGTCCGGCGAGCTGAACGGCATGACGCGCGTCCGCGGCTTCACGCAGGACGACGCCCACCTCTTCTGCACCGAGGAGCAGGTGCAGGGCGAGATTATGGGCTGCCTTTCGCTCGTGAAGACCATCCTCACCACGCTCGGCATGGCCGACTACCGGGTGCGCGTCGGCTTGCGCGACCCCGACTCCAACAAATACACCGGCGCGCCCGCGATGTGGGACAAGGCCGAGGCCGCCTGCCGCGACGCCGCCAAGACGCTCGGCGTGCCCTTCACCGAGGAGCCCGGCGAGGCCGCCTTCTACGGCCCGAAGATCGACTTCATGATCCGCGACGTCATCGGCCGCGAATGGCAGCTCGGCACCGTGCAGGTGGACTACAACCTGCCCGTCCGCTTCGACCTGACCTACATCGGCGCCGACAACACCGCGCACCGCCCCGTGATGATCCACCGCGCCCCCTTCGGTTCGATGGAGCGTTTCTGCGGCGTGCTCATCGAGCACTTCGGCGGCGACTTTCCGCTCTGGCTCGCGCCCGAGCAGGTCCGTCTCCTGCCCATCTCCGACAAGGTCATGGACTACGCCAAGACCACGCTCGGCCAGTTCCTCGCCGCCGATCTCCGCGTGACGCTCGACACCCACTCCGACAAGCTCGGCGCCAAGATCCGTCGCGCGGAGCTGGACAAGGTGCCCTACGTGCTCGTGCTCGGCCAGAAGGAGGCCGAGGCCCTCAGCGCCTCGGTCCGCTCCCGCGCCCAGGGCGACGAAGGCGTGCACCCGGTCGCCGACCTGCTCGCGCGCTTCAAGACCGAGGTCGCCACCCGCGCCCTGCCGGTGAAGAAGGCTTGAACCATCTTCACAGGAGGGAGCAGAGATTGAGCTCTTCTCCTGCCTTTCCTCTGCTGCCTCCTGTTTAAGAAAATGGATTGGAAACCTGAACTCGACGCCATCGTCGGCGCGCGGACGCACGGCCAGGCCAGGGAAATCCTACCCCGGCTGCAAAAGCTCGACGCCCAGCATCCCAACGTCGCCGAGATCAACTACCAGCTCGCGTGGACCTGCGATGTGCTCGACCGCGCGGCGGACGCCCTGCCCTATTACGAGAAAGCCATCGCGCTCGGCCTGCCCCCGAACGAGCTCTCAGGCGCGCTGATCGGGCTCGGCTCGACCCTGCGCGCGCTCGGCCGGCTCGAACGTTCCGCCGAGGTGTTGCGCTCAGGTCAGGCGCAATTCCCCGACAATCCCGAGTTCGCCGTCTTCCTCTCGCTGACCCTGCACCAACAAGGCAAGCCCGCGGACGCCCTGCGCCTGGCCCTCGACACGCTCTGCGCGACCACCGACGACCCCGGCCTTACCACCTACCAGCGGGCCATCCGCCACGCGGCAACGAAGCTAACCTAGCGACCCACGCTCAGCGCGCGGTTAGGCACTATTTTGTAGCTTTACCCAGCGCCTGAAGGAGTGCTGAACGGGTGGCTGCTTGTTGTGCCTCACGACTAATGGTTGCTTTGCCATCAAAAAGCTGGTGCCCGTAATGACCAAACTGTGAGTGATTGCCGCCCTTGATCTCCAGCCACAGAGTATCCTTCGGGAGCAGCCCCTTGTTGGAAAGCGTTCGATTCGGTGGCGCAACACCATCGTTCGATGCATAAACTTTAGTCACCGGCAACGGAAGAGAGGACAAATCGTCTCGCTTCGGATGCGTTGTGCCAACCAGCACCATTGCAGAGAAGGCTTGGGGGTAGGACTGCACCACCCGACACGCCAGCGCACCGCCGAGTGAATGCCCCGATATTACCCAGTGCGATATTTTGGGATAGGCCGCGATAACGCTGCGTGCCCGGTCCACGGCAGCATGCTGGTGCGATTCGAGTGGCGCAAAGCGATATGGCAACTTGACGATCAGCACAGCATAGCCCGCTTCAGCAATTGGGCGGAGAAGCGGAGCATAAGCCTGCGCAGAAACACCAGAACCGCAGATGAAGATCAACGCCGTCCCGCTGTTTGAAACAACCGGCAGGAATTCCAACCTGGTCGCTTCATCAACAACGGAGACGGTCGAATCACTGCGCAGCAGGGCATCGTCAACACCGCGGGTTCGCATGGAATTGGCGAGCCATAGCATCGAGATGACAGCCCAGAGCAAAAAACCATAACGAACCCAGCGCCTCGCAGGCCTTGGCCGTTTCTTCGTGATAGCTGCATCTGTCATGGCGTGATGACTAACATAGAAAAACCAATCGCATTTATCGTATAGGCATGCCGGCGATGATTACGCTCACAAGCCGAAAACCACGCGAAATACCGATTGGGAAATCAGCCGCGCGCGGCCACTCGCTCAAAAGCTACCGTTCCCTGCCTACGCCGCGGCGAAGCTGGCCGAACAATGAGGAACTCGGGATACCAGGAGGCTTATTCCAGCATTCCTGGGCTCAACATTCAAATCGGGTCCGTCCGCCCTTCTCCGTTCACGGGCCGGCACCGTCGGCCGGAGCGGCCGGCGGTTTGACGGCAAAGGGCGGCGCGGTCCGCTCCTCTTCCGGCATGACCATGGTCAAGGGCGTGGACCCGCCGGGGTCCGGCATTCCCAGGATGGCCTCGGGCGCGTATTTATACACGGCGACGGGCTCGGCGATATTCTTGAGGGCGATCTCCTCCATGCTGCTCGGCGGCAGGGGCAGCTTGCCCTTCACGATGAAGTAGACGATCTCGCTGAGGCAAATCCCGCCGTTGGGCGCCTTGGATTCCAGCCGGGAGGCGATGTTGACCCCGTCCCCGGCGATCCCGCCGTCCGGCAGCAGCGCGACATCGGCGATATGTATGCCGAAGCGGTGGCGCAATCCTTCCGGATCGCTGTCCTGGTTGAAGTTTTTCTGCATGCCCAGCGAGAACCGGACCGCCTGGATGGCGCTGGGAAAGATCATGAGCATGCCGTCCCCCATGGTGTTGATGAGCATGCCGCCCTGGACCTGGCCCTCGGCCTGCATGCGCCGCAGGTCGGCCCGCACCTTCTGGATGGTCTTGTTCTCGTCGGCCTGCATGAGGGCCGAATAGCTCACCACATCCGTGAAAACGATGGCCTGCAGCCGGCGGCTGTGCTTCGTCGTCGCCTTCTCATGCTCGGCGGAAACCCAGGCCTCGCGCTTGACCAGGTCCTGCTCGCGGGCGGAGAACTGCTCGTTGAGCCGCTTCTCCGTCTGCGTCAGAAAAGCCTCCTTCTTTTGGAAATCATCCTGGCGTTGTTCCAGCTCCGCCCGCAGGGCCACCAGCTCATCCTGCTCCATCAGCAGGGAGACCTGTTTCTGGTGGAACAATCTTTGCTTTTTCAACAACAGCTCGCCCTCGACCAGGTCTCGGGATTTGGTCTCGAGGTCGAGGCGTTTGGCCTCCAGCTGCTCCTTTTCCTCCTGCAGCCGGTTCTCCAGTTCAGCCAGTTCCGCGAAACGCTGCTGCAGCAGCAATTCCCGCTCCTCGACTTGGGAGATCAGCGTCGCCTTGCTGGGCAGGGACAACGGCTTCTTCTCAGGCGGTTTCGGGAAATGCATGATGGCAATCTCCTTCCTTGCTAGCACCGACTGGGACCGTTGCAAGCGGGGAGACAGCCGGAGACAGGCCGGCCGGCTGGCGGTTCCGCCGCCGCGCCCGGCGCCATGACCCCGGCCTCACCGCCAGCCGGCGCGCCCTCCGTCACGCCGTGTCGAAGCTGAGGGACTAAAATACGGAACTCAGGAAATCAGGAGATTGTTCCAGCCTTCCTGATTTCCCCATTCAGATTGGATCGTTTCGCCATTCCCCGTTGACGAGCCGCCGCAGGCCCAGCGGATTGGCGTTCTGCAACTCCGGCGGGAGCAGTTCATCGGCGAAGCTTTGGTAGCAGATGAGCCGGCCCCAGCGGTTCAGCGACCGCGTGCCGACCGACGTGCTGCGCCCGCCGTCGCTCGTCGCGGGATAGGGCCCGCCGTGCACGATGGCGGGGCTGACTTCGAGGCCCGTCGGATAACCGTTGAAAATCAGCCGGCCGGCCTTGGCCGCGAGCATCTCCACGAGCGGCCCCTGCTCCTTCGCCTCGGTCGCGCCGGCGTGCAGCGAGGCGGTCAGGCTGCCCTCCAGCTCCTGCGCCACCGCCAGCATCTCGACGCGATCCTTGCACCAGATGACGAGCGAGCTGGGACCGAAGATCTCCTCTGAGAGCGCATGATTGCCCAGAAATTCCTGGGCGCCGGTCTCGAACCAGACCGGAGCAGCAGTATTTTGTGGGAGCGAGCTGGCTCGCGACTGCGGACCCGTCGCGAGCAAGCTCGCTCCCACAGGGGCGACTCCGGCCATGCGGGCACGGGCTTCAATTGCCTTTCTGAAATTCCGCCATATCCCCGGCGTCAGCATCACGCCCTCCGAAGTCGCGGCCAGCCGCGCGGCCATGTCCTTGACGAGCTGCTCTGCCGCCGGCGAGCGCTGCAACACGATCAGGCCCGGGTTGGTGCAGAACTGGCCGACGGCGACCATGGCCGACGTATACAGCCCCTCGACCAGCGCGGCCGCGCGCTCGGCAATGGCCCCGGGCAGAATGAACACCGGATTGACGCTGCCCATCTCGGCATAGACCGGGATCGGCTCCGGTCGCGCCGCCGCGAGGTCGGCGAGCGCCCGCCCGCCCTTGAGCGAACCGGTGAAGCCGACGGCCCGGGCCAACGGATGCTGCACCAGCGCCTGGCCGACCTCGAAGCCGGCGTCGAACAGGAGCGAGAAGGTGCCCTCCGGCAGGCCGCACTCGCGCACGGCGTGGAGGATCAGACGGCCGACCAGCTCGCTCGTGCCGGGATGCGCCGGGTGGGCCTTGACAATGACGGGGCAGCCGGCCGCGAAGGCCGACGCCGTGTCGCCGCCCGCCACCGAGTAGGCGAAGGGAAAATTGCTCGACCCGAACACCACGACCGGCCCGATGGCCCGAAACATCGAGCGGTGGTCGGGCTTGGGCAGCGGCTTGCGGTCGGGCTGCGCGGTCTCGATGCGCGCGTCGAGCCAGTCGCCGCGCGCGGCGGCCTCGCCGTAGAGCCGCAGCTGGCCGGCAGCGCGGGCGACCTCGCCCTTCAGGCGCGCCTCGGGCAACCCCGTCTCCTGCATGGCGCGGGCGACCAGCTCGGCCGACCGGGCCTCCAGTTTTTCCGAGATGGCGCCGAGAAATTTCTGGCGCGCCGGGCCGGGGAGTTTCGCCCACACGGGAGCGGCGTCCGCCGCCAGCTGCACGGCGCGCTCCACATCCTCGGTGGCGGCCGACAGGAACGACGGCTCCAGCGCGACGTCCCGCGCGGGGTCAAAGGCCTTGAAGGTGGTGCCGCCGATGCCGCTGGAGCCAAAGCCGATGAGGGAGCCGCCGTCTGGTTTCATGCTCACAATTTTGGATGACTGGCGCGCGCCTTGGCGAGCACAGCCTGCGCGTGCGCCAGATCAACGCCGGACGGCATCAGGCGCGGCGGGCGCACGTGCGGCGCGCCCCGACCCACCTCGGCCTGGATCCATTTGATGAGCTGGACAAATTTGGGCACGGTATCGAGGCGGAGCAGCGGCAGGAACCACTGGTAGAGGGCGGCGGCGCGGGCCTTGTCACCCCGGCTGGCGTAGTCAAAGAGCGCCACGGACTCGGCCGGAAAGGCGTTCACCAGGCCGGCCACCCAGCCCACCGCGCCGGCATAGACGCCCTCGACCACGGCGTCGTCCATGCCGACCAGGATGTCGAGCCGGCGGCCGGCCACAGCCTTGATGCCGGTGATGCGGCGGGTGTCACCGCTCGACTCCTTCACCGCCTGGAGATTGGCGTGCTGGGCGGCCAGCTCGGCGATGTGCTCGGGCAGGAAGTCGGTTTTATAGGCCACCGGGTTGTTGTAGAGCATGCACGGGAGCTGGGTGGCGTTGAGCACGGCGCTGACGTGGGCCTTCATCTCGGGCCAGTCGCTGGAGTAGACATAGGGCGGCAGCACCATGAGGCCCTGGGCGCCGGCGGCCGCGGCGGCCCGGGCGAGCGCCACGGCTTCAACCGTCGAGAGGGAGGCAATGCCCAGCACGACCGGGGCGCGGTCGCCCAGGGCGGCCACGCTGGTGCGGACGATGGCGATCTTCTCGTCGAAGGTGAGCGTCGCCGCCTCGCCGAGCGAGCCGCAGGCCACGATGCCCGCGCACCCGCTGTCGATCATCAAGCGGCAATGCGCGGCCAGCGCGCCGTGGTCGACCGTGAGGTCGGCGTGGAGGTTGGTCGTGATGGCCGGGAGGACGCCTTTCCAGTTCATGGGGTTTGAGGATCAGTAGGTTGCCCGCTCGCAGGCAACGTTGCGCGCCAGCGCGCAACCCACATTTAAGAGTAGCGATTGGGGTTGAGGAGGGTGAGGTCGACCGAGGGCTTCCGGCCGGTGAGGATTTCCGCGACGAGCAGGCCGGAGACGGGCGCCAGGGTGAGCCCGAGCATGGCGTGCCCGCTCGCCGTGGCGAGATTGGCGTAGCGGCCCAGCCGGCCTATATACGGCATGCCGTCCGGCGTGACCGGGCGGTAACCGAACCAGGGCTTGAGTCCGGCAAAATCGGCCGCGGTGAGTTCCGGGAAAAATGCCTGCGCCCCGGCGATGATCTGCTCGACCCGCTCGGGCCGCACGTTGTCGCTGTGGCCGCTGATCTCCATCGTGCCGCCGAAGCGCAGCGTGTCGCCCATCGGTGTCACCGCCACGCGCCGCTCGGTGAGGATGAGCGGCTTCGTGAGCCGGAAGCGCGGCTTCTCGATGGTCAGGCTGTAGCCCTTGCCGGCCTGCATGGGCAGCCGCAGGCCGAGCCCGGTGAGCATCTGCGGCGACCACGAGCCGCCGGTGAGCACGTATTCATCGGCGAAGAGGTCGCCCGCGGTCGTCGAGAGGGCGGCGATGCGCCCGGTCTCGCTCCGCCAGCCATAGACGCTGCTGTTCCAGGAAAACTTCACGCCCATGTCCTTGAGCAGACTGGTCAGCGCAGGCATCAGCCGGCGCGGCGAGATGTGCGCGTCGATCGGAAAATAAACGGAGCCGAGCACGGAGAGTTTCGTGCCCGGCTCCAGCGCGGCGGTCTGCCGCGCGTCGAGCACCCTGGCCTCGATGCCCAGCTCGTTGGCCAGGGCCGCCAGGCCGTGCGTCTCGTGGTCGAGGCACTCCTGGGTCTGGCACAGGTTGAGCAGGCCCTCGGTCTTCAGCTCAAAGGCGTTGCCCGTGATGTCCGCCCATTCGACGAACAGCTGGCGCGAGGCGAGGCAGAGGTCGCGCAGCACGGGGGCGGAGCGGCGGGTGTGCTCCTCGGTGCAGGCGCGGGCGAAGAGCCAGCCCCAGCGCATGAGGTCGCCGTCGAGCCGCGGCTTGATGTAGAACGGGCTGCGGGGGCTGAGCATCCACTTGAGCCCCTTCCACACCATGCCCGGCGCGGCGATCGGGATGACATGGCTCGGCGAGACATAGCCCGCGCTGCCATGCGCGCAGGTGTCCGCCCCCTCGGCGTTGCGCTCGACGACGGTGACCCGCCAGCCCTCGCGCGCCAGGTAATAGGCGCAGCTCAGGCCCAGGACCCCGCCGCCGCAAATGATGACCGATCTGGTTTGACGCATAAAAATCAACGGATGCCCCAGGCAAACGGGTCGGCCGGATCGAGCAAAAGCGTCGCCTCGGCCATCACATGCGCCGTGCCCGTGATGGTCGGCACGATCTTGTCGCCCTGCCGGCGGTATTTCGCCCGGAAGGTGCTGCCGACGATGCTCTCCTGCACCCACTCGGCGCCCGGAGCCAGCTTGCCGTCGGCGGCGAGGCAGGCGAGCTTGGCGCTGGTGCCGGTGCCGCAGGGCGAGCGGTCATAGGCCAGGCCCGGGCACAGAACGAAATTCCTGCTGTGCACGCCCGGCTTGGCCGACGGCCCGAACAGCTCGACATGGTCCACCTCGGGGAAACCGGAGTCGGCGACCGCCTGCCGGATGCGCACGCAGTAATCGGTCAACTGCTTCACATTGGACAGCTCCAGGGTCTGGTCGTGCTTTTCGATCAGGCAGAACCAGTTTCCACCCCAGGCGAGGTCGCACAGCACGTCGCCGACGCCCGGGAGGTAGAGTTCGAGCGCGGCGTGTTTGCGGTAGCTGGGCACATTCTCAATGGTGACCTCGCCGCCGGCCGACAGACTGGCCGCGACGGGTCCGACGGGCGTGTCGATCTTCAGCGGACCGGGCTTGAGGCGGCCGAGGTGCGCCAAGGCCACGACCAACCCGATGGTGCCGTGCCCGCACATGCCAAGATAGCCGACATTGTTGAAGAAGATGACGCCGAACTGGCAGCCGGGCTCGTGCGGTTCGACGAGCAGCGCGCCGACAAACACCTCCGAGCCGCGCGGCTCACCCACGATGGCGGTGCGGAAGGTGTCGTGCCGCGACTGGAACACCTTCACGCGCTCGGCCAGCGGCCCGGCGCCGAGGTCGGGCCCGCCCGCCAGCACGACGCGCGTCGGTTCGCCTCCGGTGTGGGTGTCGAGGATCTTGATGGTTTGCAGGGCGGCCATGACGGGATGGGTCAGGCAACATCACTCCGCCCGGCGCCCGTGAAAAGCAAAAAGCCCCGAGTCGTCTTGAGTGGGAGGGGCTTTGCGCCCCGACGATGCAGATGGAGCCTGGTCCTGTCGGGACGCAAAGACCCCCGGAGCAAGCTTGTATGTCCCACCTCGTGAATAGACGCAGGGCAGTGACAGAAGCGGCTTCTGAGAATGGGCCGATTGGCTCGTCGGAAGAAGCCGCTTCTGTCACGGTCGCTTTGGCGTGGGGGGGGCGAACCTCCC
>JACPPI010000023.1 GCA_016190985.1 Opitutia bacterium
CTGGAGGCCGAAGCTGAGTTCGCCGGCCTTGAGGAAGGCGGGCACGGACCACTTGCCGTTGGGGCGGCGGACGAGGGCGACGGCGTAACCGTCCTTGATGCCGAAGATGAAGCCGGCCTGGAACTGGTTGACGATGACGAGGCCCTTGGCGCGGCGGAGCACGTCGGCGGGGATGGCGGTCTTGGCGTTGCCCTGGATTTCCTGGAGGATGGCCTCGCAGGTGTCGAGGTGGGCGACGACGGCCTGGCGGGTCAGGCCGGTGGCGGCGGGCAGCAGGGCCGCGAGGGCGGACAGGCAGAAAAGGGCGGTGAGGAACTTCTTCATGGTGGGTGGAGGCGGAGAATGGGGCGGCGCGGGCGGAGCGCAAAGCTGTTTTCCAAGACGGGTATATGCAGATTCAGGAGGGGAATGAAAGCCCTAGTTCCGGGGAAGGGCGGGCAGGGGCCCCGTTGCGCGCCACTGCGCGCCCGGGGTTTGTCCTGATTTCTGGCCCGGCCATGCCGCGGCCAAAATCAGGCAAAGGCGGGTGTTGCAGCGGCCAGCCCGTCCGGAGGCCGGGCTCCACCTGATGTCGGCCAATGGTCAATCCAGGCCTCGTCGGGCGATCTCATCCTCGTCCCACCCGAGATAATGGCCCAGTTCATGGAGGTAGGTCAGCCGGACTTCGTCGCGATAGGCGGTCTCGTCGCCTTCGGCGTAATCCCAGATGTTGTCGAGGAAAAGCAGGATCTGGGGCGGCAGGGGCGCGTCCTCGGCGAGTTCGCCCCGGTGCTCGTGGCCGACAAACATCCCGAGGAGGTCCGGTTCGCAGCCCTCGGCCCGCAGAGCGGCGTTGGGGTGCGGCTCGTGGCAGACCGGAACACGTTCCGCCACCGCGCGCACGGCGGCGGGCAGCCGGCGTTGGGCGGCGGCCACCACCTGGTGGGCCGTGGCGGAGAGTTGGGCGAAGTCCATGGGCGGACCCGCACCTTGGCGGATGCGGTTCCGGGAGTAAAGCGATGCCGGACGGCGCGAACGCGGCGAGGTTACGCGGTGGGAGAGAATTTTCTCAGGAAATTCATGCAACGGCGGCGTGGCGGCCGGCGTCTATCCCTCGAAACCCAAATATTGCCTTATGAAAAACCTGCTCAAGTCAGCCTCCCTCCTCCTGGCCCTGGCGATGGCCGCCGTGCCCGCCCTCCGCGCCGAAAACGCTCCCGCCGGCAAACCCGAACACAAGCGCGAACACGGCCCCGGCGGCGGCAGGCGCGGTCCGGAACAGAGGTGGAAGCACATGGCCCAGGAACTCGGCCTGTCGGCCGACCAGCAAGCCAAGTGGAAGGCCATCGGTGAGCAGGAGAAGGCCGCCCTGGGCGCCCTGCGCGACGACACTTCGGTGGACAAGAAGGACAGGCGCGCCAAGGCGCAGGAAATCAACAAGCCGTTTGCCGACCAGCGCCGCGCCGTCCTGACCGCCGACCAGGCGAAAAAATTCGACGAGATGCGCGAAAAGATGCGCGACCGGATGGAGGAACGCCGGGAACACGGTCCGAAAGCCGAGAAAAGGGCCGACAAGTAACTTTGCTGTCTGGGGGCAGTGTTGTGCAAAGAAAGCGCCGTGGCGTGGGGCTGCGGCGCTTTTCTTTGGCCGAAACCGGGTAACCCGGACCCCGCGACGGGCGTCACTCCAGCACTCCCTCCAATGATGAAGAAGACCCTGTCGCTTGCTCTGTTGCTGTGCGGTGTCGCCGGCCTCGTGTCGGTCGCGGTTTACGCCGCCAATCCCCCGGCGCCCGCCGCCACCACTCCCGCTCCCGCCCCGGCCGCCAAACCGCAGCCCGGTGACCAGTTTGCCGCGATGGTCGCCGATAAACTCGGCCTCACCGCCGAGCAGAAAAGCAAGATCGACGCCCTGCGCCAAGCCCAGCGCACCGCCCTTGATGCTGTCGCGTCCGACAAATCCCTGTCCGATGACGACCGGCGCGCCAAGGTGCGCGGGGTCATCAAGACCCATGGGGAACAGATGAAGGCCGTGCTCACGCCCGAGCAGCAGAAAAAGATGGCCATGGCCCGGCAACATTTCATGCGCGGGCCCGGTCCGGACCGGATGCAACCCCACCGGCCCGATCCGGAGCAGATGAAATTCATGGCCTTCCGGGCGCACAAGATGATGGAGCACATGCGCGAGCGCCGGGCCGAAATGCTCGGCCTGACCGACGAGCAGCGCGCCAAGATGCGGCTGATCGCCTTCCAGCATCATGAAAAGGAGATCGCCCTGCGAAAGGCCCTGCGGGCGGAGATGGAGGCGGTGCTGACGCCCGAGCAGAAAGCCAAGGCCAAGGAAATGAAGGAGCGTCACGGCAAGATGCGGCACGGGCCGCACGGTCCAGGCCAGCGCCCAGGCGGCGGCGATAACGACGACGACGATGATGACGAAGACGATGATGACAACTGACCGGGCCCGCCCGCCGGGCCGCTGAAGAATTCCTGCCACCAAGCAAGGTGTGGCTTTGGGAGAGCGCCGCGGCGTGGGGCTGCGGCGCTTTTCTTTTTGGACAAGCCGCCGGGTCCGCCGCACGCTGGCGGGCCATGGGCCAACGGCAGATAGTCATCGCAGGGGGCGGGGCGGCGGGTTATTTCGCGGCCATCACCTGCGCCGAGGCCGACCCCGGCTGTGCCGTCACCCTCTACGAGGCCACGGCGCACCCGCTGGCCAAGGTGAAGGTCTCGGGGGGCGGCCGCTGCAACGTCACCCATGCCTGCTTCGAGCCGCGCGAGCTGGCGGCGCGCTATCCGCGCGGGGGCCGCGAGCTGCCCGGGGCGTTCTCCCGCTGGCAGCCGCGCGACACGGTGGACTGGTTTGAAAAACGCGGCGTGCCGCTGAAGACCGAGGCCGACGGACGGATGTTTCCGGTGACCGACGACTCGCAGACCATCGTGGACTGCCTGCAAGGCGCGGCGGCGAAGGCCGGCGTGCGCGTGGCGCTGCGGACGGGAATCAAACAGGTGGAGCGCGTTGCCCCCAACGCGCTTTCAAGGGAAACCAACGCGTCGGGGTCGGCGCGTTCCGCCTTCCGCGTCACGCTCACCACCGGCGAGACGGCCGCCTGCGACCGGCTGTTGCTCGCCACCGGCGGCAACTCCGCCAACGCCGGCTTTGCCATCGCGCGGGAACTCGGCCACACGATCGAGCCGCCGGTGCCGTCGCTGTTCACCTTTCACGTGAAGGACCCGCGGCTCGCCGGCCTGTCGGGCGTGGCGGTGGAGGACACGGCGACGGCGGTGCGCGGCACGGCCTTGAAGGAGCGCGGGCCGCTGCTCATCACGCACTGGGGGCTGAGCGGCCCGGCCATCCTGAAATTGTCGGCGTGGGGTGCGCGGACGCTGCACGAGTGCGGCTACAAGTTCACCCTGCTCGTCAACTGGGCGCCGGCCTGCAGCGCCGACTCGCTTCGCGCCGCGCTGGAGGGCGCACGCACCGCCCATCCGAAAAAACAGGCCGGCACCTGGTGCCCGGTCGGGCTGCCGCTGCGGTTGTGGGAGAAACTGCTGGCGGCGGCGGGCATCGCGCCGGCCACCCAATGGGCGGTCGTGCCGGGCGCGGCGCTGCGGGCGCTGGCGGCGCAGATCCGCGCGGGCGAGTTCGCGGTCGACGGGAAAAGCATGTTCAAGGAGGAGTTCGTCACCTGCGGCGGCGTGCGGCTCGGCGAGGTGGACTTTAAGACGATGGAAAGCCGGCTCGTGCCAGGCCTGCACTTCGCGGGCGAGGTGCTCGACATCGACGGCATAACGGGCGGTTTCAATTTCCAGGCGGCGTGGACCGGCGGGTGGCTGGCGGGCCGGGCGCTGGCGGGGAGGCCGGCACCATGATGTCCTACGGCCAGCTTTTCCTGGTGATCCTCCCGGTCTTCGCGATGGTCGCGCTCGGGGCGGTGTTGCGGCGGGTCCGGCTGCTCACCGAGGCGGCGGAGACGGGGCTTTTCAGCCTCGTGGTGAATGTCGCCACGCCGTGCCTCATCTACGAATCGGTCGCCACCAACCCCGCGCTGCACGAGCCCGGCAATCTGCTGCTGCCGCCGCTGCTCGGGTTCGGGCTGGTCCTGCTCTCGATGGTGGTCGGCTGGCATGTGGCGCGGGCGCTCGGGCTGACCGTCGGCCACGGTCTGCGCACGTTCGCGCTGGCCGTGGGCCTCACGAATTACGGCTACCTGCCGCTGCCGTTGCTCGACGCGATGTTCGGCCCCGAGAGCCGCGCCGTGCTGCTGGTGCACAACATCGGCGTGGAGGCGGCGCTCTGGACCGGCGGCGTGCTGGTGGTGACGGGCCTCTCGCCGCTCGCGGGCTGGCGGAAACTCATCAACGCGCCGGTGATCGCGCTGCTGCTGGCGGTCGCGGCCAACCTCACCGGCGCGGCCGCCCACACCCCGGCGCTGGTGATGAATTTCGTGCACGCGCTGGCCGTCTGCGCGATCCCGCTCGGGTTGATCATGACCGGTGCGAGCATCCAGCCGCATCTCGACGATCCGAGGCAGCTGGTGGACACCCGCGTCACGCTCACGGCCTGGTTCCTGCGGCTGGGCGTGCTGCCGTGGCTGTTTCTGCTCGCGGCGCGCTGGCTGCCGTGCTCCGTGGAGCTGAAGCGCGTGCTGGTGATCCAGGCGGCGATGCCCTCGGCCGTCGTCTCCATCATCGTCGCCCGGGTCTACGGCGGCCGGCCGCTGGTCGCGGTGCAGATCATCCTCGGCACGACGGCGCTGGCGCTGTTCACCATCCCCTTCTGGATCCGCTTCGGCCTGTCGTTCACCGGCCTGGCGCCGTGAGCCGGCCGGGGTTGAAACGGCGGCGGGGTTTCCACCCGGCCCGGCGTTGACGTTCGCCCGGCCACGCGGCTTGCTGCCGGCATGGACTGGATAACCGACCCGCAAATCTGGATCAGCCTCGTGACGCTGACCGCGCTCGAAATCGTGCTCGGCATCGACAACATCATCTTCATCTCGATCCTCGCCGGCAAGCTGCCGCAGGAGCAGCAGGCCAAGGCCCGGCAGACGGGCCTCATGCTGGCCCTCGTCACCCGCATCCTGCTGCTCGCCAGCCTGGCGTGGATGGTGAAGCTCACCGCGCCGCTCTTCACGGTCTTCGGGTTCGCCCTGTCGGGCCGCGACCTGATCCTGCTCGGCGGCGGGCTGTTCCTCATCTGGAAAAGCACGCACGAGATCCACGAGAAGCTGGAGGGCGCCGACGAATCCGGCGGCACGGGCCGGGCCGCGCCCACGTTCAGCGCCATCATCGTGCAGATCCTGCTCCTCGACATCGTGTTTTCCCTCGACTCCGTGATCACCGCCGTCGGCATGGCCAGCCAGCTCTGGGTGATGGTCACCGCCGTGGTCCTTGCGCTCGGCGTCATGCTGAAATACGCCGGGGCGATCAGCGATTTCGTGCACCAGCATCCGACGCTGAAGATGCTCGCGCTGTCCTTCCTGCTGCTCATCGGCGTGACGCTCGTCGCCGAGGGCACGCACCAGCACGTCAACAAGGGCTACATCTACTTCGCCATGGCGTTCTCCTTTGGGGTGGAGATGCTGAATCTGCGGCTGCGCAAGAAATCCGCGCCGGTCGTCCTGCACGAGGGCCGGCCCTGACTTGACGCGGAATGCAGTGGAATAAACCGCTGCCTTGGGCATCCTGTCCCCCATGAAAACACCGGCTTGGTTTCTCGCGCTGGCCGCCGCCGGCCTGCTCCGCGCGGCGGCCCCCGCCGTGGACCCGTTGGAAATGCAGGTGGCCGACCTTGTCGCGCGCCCGCAGGTGACCGTGGTGCATTTCTGGGCGCCGTGGTGTCCGAACTGCCGGGCGGAGATGGACCCCCCTGTCGGCTGGGCAAAATTTCTCGCGGACAATCCCGCCGTGCAGGTGGTGTTCCTCAACATCTGGCACAAGGGCCAGGATCCGGCCCCGCGCCTGGCGGCCGCGGGCCTCGGCGCGCAGCCCAACCTGCTGCTGCTCACGCACCCCAATCCCTCGCGCCTGGCGGCCGACCGGTTGAACACCTTCCTCGGGCTGCCAGTCACCTGGGTGCCGACGACGTGGGTGTTCCGCGAGGGCAAGCTGCGCGTCGCGTTCAACTACGGCGAGATCCGCTTCGCGGTCCTGCAGCAGATGGTGGACGACGCCCGCAGCGAGTGGGAGCACTGAGCGCGCCGCAGGCTTGCGCCGGGAGGAAATTCGCGGCAGACAACGGCTCCCCCATGCAAAACCGCACCCGCCTCCTGCTCGCGTGCGCGGCGGGCGCGCTCGCCGCGTTGTCCGCCCGCGCCGCCGCCACCGCCGAAATCGCCGCCGAGACCGCCAAGGCCAATGCGTTCTTCGAGCGCGTCTTTGACGAAAACCTCGCCCGCAGCCCGATGTTCATGACCCAGCTGGGCCTGAAGATCGACTACGACAAGTGGGACGACCTCTCCGAGGCGCGCGCCCTGGAGGACCTCGAGCTGGGCGTGAGGCAGTTCGCCGAGCTGAAACGCACGATCAACTTCGACCTCCTCGACGACCAGGCGAAGGTCAGCTACCGGATGTTCGTGCGCGACGCCGAGCGCGCGATCGAGGGCTGGCGCTGGCGCCACCACAACTACCCGCTCAACCAGATGTCGGGCCTGCACTCCGAGGCGCCGGCCTTCCTCATCAACTTCCACCGCGTGGACACGGTCGCCGACGCCCGCGCCTATGTCGCGCGCCTGCGCGGCCTCGGGCCGCTGTTCGACCAGCTCATCGACGGCGCGAAGATCCGCGCGGCCAGGAACATCATTCCGCCGCGCTTCGTGTTCCCGCTCGTCATCGACTCCTGCCGCGAGGTGATCCGGGGCGAGCCGTTCGACGCCTCCGGCAAGAAGAGCGCGTTGCTCGAGGATTTCGAGGGCAAGGTCGGCGCGCTGAAGGACGCGGACGCCGCCACGAAGCAACAACTCCTGGCCGACGCGCGGGCGGCGCTCACCGGCGCCGTGCAGCCGGCCTACGCGAAACTCCTCGCCTTCCTCGGGGCCCAGGAAAAGACCGCGACCGACGACGACGGCGCGTGGAAGTTCTCCGAGGGCCTCGATTACTACGCCTTCGCCCTGCGCGGCTCCACCACGACCCGCCTGACGGCCGACGAGATCCACCAGCTCGGCCTGCGGGAGGTCGCGCGCATCCACCGCGACATGGAGGCCATCATGAAGACGGTCGGCTTCACGGGCGACCTCCAGGCCTTCTTCAAACACATCCGCGAGGACGAGAAATTCTATTACCCGACGACACCCGAGGGCAAGGCGGCCTACCTGAAGCGCGCCCGGCAGATCATCGACGCCATGACGGCGCGGCTCGACGAATTCTTCATCACCAAGCCCAAGGCCCCGCTCATCGTGAAGCCGGTCGAGCCCTTCCGCGAGCAGGGCAGCGCCGGGGCGTTCTACGACCAGCCCGCGCCCGACGGCTCGCGGCCCGGCACCTACTACGTCAACACCCTCGACATGCGCGGCGTGCCGATCTTCGCGATGGAGACGCTGGCGCACCACGAGGCCATCCCCGGCCACCACATGCAGATCGCCATCGCGCAGGAGCTGGCCGGCATCCCGCGCTTCCGGAAGTTCGGCGGCAACACCGCCTACGTCGAGGGCTGGGCGCTCTACGCGGAGTATTTCCCCAAGGAGTTCGGCTTCTACACCGACCCCTACCAGGACTTCGGCCGGCTTTACGACGAGCTGCTCCGCGCCGTGCGCCTCGTGGTCGACACCGGCCTCCACGCGAAGAAATGGACGCGCGCGCAGGTCATGGACTATTTCCGCCAAAACACGCCGAACCCCGAGCGCGACATCTTCACCGAGACCAACCGCTACATTGTCTGGCCCGGCCAGGCGACGGCCTACAAGGTCGGCATGCTCAGGATTCTCGAGCTGCGCGAGCAGGCGAAGCGGGAACTCGGCGCCGGCTTTGACCTCCGCGAATACCACGACCTCGTGCTCAAGGACGGCGCCGTGCCGCTGGACATCCTCGAGGAAAACGTCCGCGCCTGGATCGCCCGGAAGAAAGGCTGAGGTTTCCCGGTCGCGGCCTCCCGGCTGATGTCAACTATTAGTTGACATCAGCCGGAAGCAGGCCCGGTCATTGCCGGGGCAAAACGCGCCGGAGGTTGTCGCAGACGATGGCGGCGGCGGCGGCGGCGTTGAGGGACTCGGCGCCGCCGTAACGCGGGATGGTCACACGCCGGGTGACGAGCCTTTGCACGGCGGGGGAGAGGCCGCGGCCCTCGCGGCCGATGACGAGCACGGCGTCCCGCAGGGGTTTCAAATCGTGCACGTCATCGCCGGCGAGGTCGCAGCCGAGCACGGGGGGGTTCAGCCCGGCCAGCGCCTCGGCCAGCGGCGCGGTGTGGACCGTCACGCGGGCGAAGGAGCCCATGCTGGCGTTGATGACCTTCTGGGAAAACAGGTCGGCGCTGTCGGGCGAGAGCAGCACGCGGTCGAGCGCAAACCAGTCGGCGATGCGGAGCAAGGTGCCGACGTTGCCGGGATCCTGGATGCCGTCGAGCGCGAGCGTCAGGCCGCAATCGAGCGCGCCGGCGGGCAGCGGGACGCGGCTGATTTTTCCCACCGCCAGCACGGCGGACGGCGTGGGGAAGTGGCTGACCCGGGCCATTTCCTCGGGGGTGATGCGGGTAATGGCGGAACCCGGCCTTCCGCCGTCGCCAAGGCTATGGCGGACAGGCCGGACGGGTTCTAAGCGCGCCCGGAGGTCGCGCTCCACCTTCGCCCATTCCGCGGTCGCGTAGATTTCAACAAAAGGGAATTTTGCCGCGAGCAGCTCGCCAACAACCTTTTCACCCTCGATGACAAAGAGCCCCGCCGCCTCGCGGTGCTTCTTGTCGCGCAGGTCGCGCAGGCGCGCCAGCTCGGCTTTCGTCAGGGGCATGGGGCCACATGAGCAAGGCCGGCCCCGGTTGGCAAAGCTTTGTCTGGCGGCATTTGCGGGCTTTTCAAAGGGCGGCGGAGCGGTATGGTGGGGGGCCATGAAACGATCCATGCCGCTGGTTCTCGCCTTGTGCAGCCTCTTTTTCATGGCGGCGACCGCCGGAGCGGCCGAAGGCAAGAAACCCGCCAAGACTCCCGGCGTCGAGCTGGCCACGATGGCCTCGCAGGTGACGGGCATCGCCATCTCGCCGCTGCTCGGCGTGAGCGGCGTCGGCGCCTACCAGTGGGCGAAGGCCGGCACGCCCGAGGAAAAGGCGGCGCTGCCGTGGTTCGCGCAGATCTCCTTCTGGCTGCCGGGCCTGCTGCTGGTGAGCCTGTGCGCGTTCAAGGACACGATCGCCGCCGTGGCCCCGCCGGGGATGAAGAAGCCGCTCGATATCGCCGAGACGGTGGAGAACAAGGTCAGCGGGCTCGTGGCCGCCGGGGCGGTGGTGCCCTCGCTGGTGGCGCTGGGCTCCAAGCTCATCACGCAGACCGCCGCGCTGGACCACGCGCCGGTGCTCGTCGGCGGTTTCGGCGTGCTGCCGCTCGCGGCCGTCGACCTGTCGTGGCTGCTGACCATCCTGATGGTGCCGCTGTCCGTCGCGGTGTTCGCCGTGGTCTGGGTGGTGGGCCACGCGATCAACGTGCTGATTTTGCTCAGTCCCTGGGGCGGGCTGGACACGGCGCTGAAAGGCATCCGCACCGGCGTGCTCTCGCTGGTGGCGGCCACGGCCTACATCGATCCCGTCGTCGGCGCGACCCTGTCGGTGGCGGTCGTCATCCTGGCCTATTTCATGGCGGGCTGGGCCTTCCGGCTGATGGTCTTCGGTTCCGTCTTCAGCTGGGATTTCTTCACCTTCCGGCGTCATCGCTTCAAGCTGCTGGCCGACGGCAACAAGCTCTTCACCGCGCGGGACCTCGGCGGCGCGCCGCTGCGCACCTACGGCCGGCTGCATCAGGACGCCGACGGTCGGCTGCTCTTCAGGTTCCGCCCCTGGCTCGTGCTGCCGGAGCGCGCGGTCGAGGTGCCGCGCGACGGCCTCGTGGTGGGGAAGGGCATCTTCTATTCCGAGGTGCTCGGTTTTGAAAAAGGCGCCGACAAGAACACGACGCTGCTCCTGCTCCCGCCCCGCTACGTGGGGCACGAGGAATTGTTCGCCCGCACCTACCGCATCAACGGCACCTGCGACGTCGGCCTGCGCCGCGCCTGGAGCTGGCTGCGCGAGGCCTTCGGTTTCGGCGGCAGCAAGGCGCCGGCCACGGCGTGATCCCGCGTCATGCCGCGCGCCGTCACACTGCTCCTGTTTTTCGGGCTGCTGGCGGCGGGACGCGGAGCGGACAACGGCGCCTTCACGCCGGAGAAGGCGGCGCGGCTGCGCCAGGCCCGGACCGTGAGCGTCGAGATCAAGCAAGGCTGGGCGTGGGCGGCCGAGGAGCAGGCGGAGAAAACCGACCCGACCGACACCGCCGCCGGGGACAAGAAGCCGCGCGACCTGCTGCCGCTGGCGGAGCTGACCAAGGCGGCGGTGGAGTTTGCGGGCTGGAAGGTCGTGGCGCCGGGCGAGCCGGCGGATCTCCGGCTGGAGATCGAGACCTACGGGAGCGCGCTGGGCGCGGACTATGTCGGCACGGTGACCGGCCACAATTACAGCGGCGCCGAGCTGAGCGGCCACGTGACCCTGTTCCAGCAGGACCAGGATGTGCTCTACGAGAAATTTGCCGGCACGATCCACCCGCCGACCAGCATCAACCGTTTCTACTCCCGGCCGCAGGACGCCCCGTATGACCGGCTGCTGCCGGACTGCCTCGAAGCCATCTACAAGACCGTGGAAGCCGTGTTCGGCCGCGCGCCGATCCTGGCCGCCCTGAAAAAGGGCGAGTATGAGCACCGCACCGCCGCCGCGCGGGTGCTGTTTGCCTTCGGCGAGACGGCGGACACGCCGGAGGTGGCCGCGCTCCTGCAAACCGGCGACGAAAACCTGCGCACGCTCGCGGCCACGGCCCTCGGTGTGTTCGGCACGGCGGACGCGCTTCCGGCGCTGCTCGCGGCCCTGCGCGACGATCCCGGCTATCCCGCCAAACCGGAGGAGCTGAACGAAGAGCAACTCACCAACCTGACGAAGTTTGATTGCGAGGTGGAGAAAAACTCCGACACCCGGCGCGACAAGGCCCGGGACATCGCTCCGCTCGAGCGGCACGAGGCCGTGCAGTGGGCCCTCCTGCAAAATCCCGCGCCCGACAAGGTCCGCCGCCTGGCCGCACTCCTGCGCGACCGGTCGGCCCCGCCGGTGGCGCGCCGCGCCGCCGCGCTCGTGCTCGGCCCGCTCAAGGATCCGGTGGCCGGCGAGGCGCTGCTCGCGGCCCTGCGCGACGAGTCGTTCATCGTCCGCGCCGCGGCCATTTCCGCGCTGAACAACGCGAATTACCACGGGCAACGCCGCGTGGCGGACGCCCTGCTGGAGTTGACGACGGACCCGCAGGCCTTCGTGCGCAGCCGCGCGCGCTCCGCGCTGGGTGACTTGGCCACGGAAATTCTGGCGCAGCACGTGCGCGCCACCTACGGCCCCAAAGCGTCCGTGCACGAACATCTGACCAGCGCGATGGAGCACACCGATCCACTGGTGCGCCTCGGCGCCGTGCGGCTGGGGCAGTATGACGGCGACAAACTGGCCGCCGCGCTCGGTCGCTTGCTCCAGGGCGACCCGGTCCCCGTCGTGCGCGAGGCGGCCCTGGAAATCCTCGTCGGGCAACACCGGCCCGGTTTGGAAACGCGGCTGGCGCGCGCGCTGGCCGACCCGGATCGCGGTGTCGCCGGGCGGGCGCTGGCCGCACTGGATGCGGCGCCGGATAATTACGGCGACGAGGAGCAAAAGCCGCGTCCGCCCCTGCCGGAATCCGCCACCAAGCCGCTGCTGGCGCTGATGGACGCGGACGCACCCCCCGAGGCCGCGTGGCACGTGCTGGAGCGGGTGCGGGGCGACGGCGTGAACAACGTCCTTCTGGCCGCCGCCCAGCGCGACGGCGCGAAGCCGGGCTTCCGCGAGATGATGGTGATCGAGCTGGCGCGCCGCGGCGACCGGCGGGCGACCCCGTTGGTCGCGGCCCAGCTCAATCACGCGGGGGAGTTGCGCTACGGTTATCTGTTGGTGGAAGCCGCCAGCAAACTCGACGACCCGGCGTTGCTCGACCCGCTGTTTGGGGTGCTGCGGCTGGGAACCCCGGCGGCCCGGCTGCTGACGGTCCGCATCCTCGGTGGGATGAGCCACACCCGGTCGGTCGGGCCGCTCATCGCGGCCCTGAGCCCGGCGGAAGACAGCGACCGCGAACTGGCCGGCGGCATCCGCGAGGCGCTGCACAACCTCACCGGCCAGGACCACGGCGGCAGCAACGGCTGGCTGCGCTGGTGGAAGGAAAATTCAGGCAAGCCCATCGTCCGCCCGGCGCCAAAAAAACCGGCGGAGGAAGCTCCGGTTGAAAAACCGGCCGAAGAGACTTCCCAAGAAGAAAACGAGAAGCCCAAGTCCGGTTAAACCCGGTTTCGCCGCACGGCGAGCCAGTTGGCCGTGCCGATGGCGGCGATGAGGCTGATGACGACCGCGTGGGTAGCGCTCATCTGCCCGACGAGCACCGCGCACAGCGCGAGACCGGCGACCGCGACCAACGGTCCGGCCGGCAGCCGGAAGGCGTCGGCCTGCGGGCGCGACTTCCGCAGCCGGAGGAGGGCGACGCAGGCGATGCCGTAGGTGACAAGCCGCGCGCCGGCCGAGATGATGGCGTTCCAAATGAAGTTGCCGTAGACCGCCAGGGCCAGCACGAGCACGCCCCAGATCAGGATCGAGATCCACGGCGTGCGGAAACGCTCATGCACGCGGCCGAAGCTTAGCGGGAAATCGCCACGCTCGGCCATGGCGTAGGTCTGGCGCGGCACGCCGAGCAGTTGCGCGCTCAGGTAGCCCGAGGTCGAGATCATCGCGCCGACGGCGATGAAGCCGGCGCCGACGGGGCCGGCCAGCGCGCGCGCGGCGTCGGCCAGCGGGCGGTCGCTGTGCGCGAGGTCGGGCACCGTGCGCATGGCGACGACCTGGGTCAGCAGCAGGCAGCCGGCGATGACGAGCAGGCCGGTGAAGAGCGCGAAGGGGATGTCGCGCCGCGGATCCTTGCCCTCGGCCAGCGGCATGAGCGCGGCCTCGAAGCCGCCAAAGGCGAAGAGCAGCGCGAGCACGGCGTTCATCCAGCCGGCGGGCGTGGCGGCGACCGCGGGCTGGGGGGCGGGCGTCCCGGTCCAGAACAGGCCGGCGAGGATGAGCAGCGCGATGGGGGTGAGCTTGGCGGCGGTGAGAAAGTTCGAGAGCCGGGCCCCGCCGGCGACGCCGCGGACATTGGTCAGCACCAGGCCGCCGAGCAGCAGCACCAGCAGCGCGATGCGCGGGACCGGCGCCACGGCTCCCGGCCAGAATTCGCCGAGGTAGGCGACGAAGAGGTTGGCGTTGGCGGCGGCGGCGGTCAGGCGCACCAGCCAGATGAACCAGCCCATCTGGATGCCCCAGAACCGGCCGCAGCCCTCGCGGGCGAAGAGGTAGGGGCCGCCCGCCTCGTGGAATTGCGAGCTGAGTTCCGCATAGATGCCCATGAACACCGCCATGCCCGCCGCGGCGAACAGGTAGGCCCACGGCGCGGCGCGGCCCACGAACCGCGCCAGGTCGTCGGGCAGACCGAAGATGCCGCTGCCGATGACGCTGTTGATGACGAGACCGACCATGGTCCAGCGGCCGAGGACGCGGACGAGGGTGGGTGGGGCCGGAGCGGTCATGCGCGGGGCGTCCGGTCAGGGCTTTTTCAACGCGCGCGGCGCGGAGGCGATGGGGCCCGGATATTCGACGCCGAAGAGGGCGGGGTGCTCCTGCGGCTTGGGATCGGCGCCGGGCGCGAGATATTTGAAGGCGTCGGCAAAACGGATCGAGCACTGGAGGCGGCGCTGGCCGTGGGTGTCGATCTTCGGGTTCATCTGGATGACGGCCGCAGTGAAGGGCGGGGAGTTTTTCATCTTCAGCGCGCGCTTGCGGGTCTCCTCGACGGAGGGGCCGGTGTCCTTGATGAGGGCGTCGAGGCGCCGCAGGTCGTCGTAGGTGACCGGGCCCCACAGCTGGCGCCACAGCGCGGGGGAAATTTCCGCCGCGAGGATGTTCACCACGCGCTTCACATCGCCGTCCTGCTGCCAGAAACCGACGACGAGCAGGAAGGGTTCGTCGATCTCATATTGGCGCAGGGCGTCGCCGAGGTCGATGGCCGTGCCGTATTTGATGGCCTTGGGGTTCACCGGGATGCCGCCGTGCCGCTGGTTCGCCGCGGCGGGGATGTCCCACCGCTGGGTGTAGCTGGCGGGCTTGTAACCGTCGAAGAAGGTGTCGCGCACCCATCGCTCGAAGACCAGGCCGTGCCGCTGGACCTCCTGCGCCGCGACCGGGGCTCCCGCGGCCAGGAGCCAGGCCAGGGTGAATAATGCGCGTGTCATCAACGCCGGGACGGTAAGGGCGCGCCCGGCCCGGCCACAAGTCTGTTGCGGGAGGCCAATCTTTTTGTTTCCGCGCCGGGGCGAAACTGCTAGGCAGGAGGCATGAGCGAAGACAACGCACCCAGGCTCCGTCTGAAACCCAAGCTGGCTGCCGATCCCTCCGCTGCGGCCGAGCAGTCCGCCGCGCCCGCCGAAACCCCGCCACCCGCTCCGGCTGCTCCCGCCGCCCCGGCGGCGGAGGCCGCGCCCGCGGTGCGTTTGAAACCGCGTTTGTCTGTCGCGCCGGCGGAAGAAACTGCGGCGGCCGCCCAACCGGAACCCGTCGCCGCCATGCCCGCGCCGGAACCCGTCCCGGAGCCGATGCCGGAACCGCCGCCGCCGCCCGAGCCCGTCGCGGTGGAAAAACCGAAATTCAGCCTGAAGCCCAAGACCGTGGCGGCCGCACCCGAGCCCGCCGCCATGCCCGAGCCCGCCGCCGCGCCGCCGGCGATGGAGGCGCCGTCGCCGTTCCCGCCGCCGGTGGCGGCCCAGGCCGAGAGCGCCCCCGCGCCGTTTCCGCCGCCGCCCGCCGCCGCGCCCACGCCTTTTCCCCCTCCGCCGGGCGCTACCCCGTTTCCGCCCCCGCCGGGCGCGACGCCCTTTCCCCCGCCTCCGCCGGGCGGGGTTTTCCCACCGCCGGGCGCGGCCAAGAAAAAGAAAGCCGGCCTGGCCGCGAAACTCGGACCGAAGCAGCAGAAGCTGCTCTTTGGCGGCGGCGTGGCCCTGCTGTTTGTCGTCGTCATCGCCATCGGCCTGAGCCGGAAAAAACCGGAGCCGCCTCCGCCGTCGCCCGTCGCCAAACCGGCCGCCAAAGCCGAGCCGGCGCCCGCCGAGAAACCGGCGGAGGAACCGGCCGCGACCGAGACCACGCCCACCGAAACGACCGCGACGCCGGCTCCGACAGCAAGCAAACCGGCCGAGGCCCAACCCGGCGAGACCAAGCCGGCGGAGACTCCCGCTGCGGCGACCGCCACCCCGCCGGTCGTTTCCACCCCGGTGGTCGAGGCGCCTCCGCCCCCCCCGCCGCCGCCGCCCGCGAGCATGCAGTTCAAGGCCTGGGTGGAGAACCTGAAGATCAGCGGCGCGCGCAGCGGGGCCAACCCCAAGGTCTTCATCGGCGGCACCGCCTTCCAGAAAGGCGACCTCGTGAACCCGCAGCTCGGCATCACCTTCGAGGGCTACAGCAGCGAGACGCGGATGCTGACCTTCAAGGATGCAACCGGCGCCCGGGTCGAGCGCCGCCACTGAGCGGGAAACTGTAGTTCGAGGTGGAGCGAGCTGACCCCAGCGCGCTGGGTTGCGGGCGGACATCCTGAAGCGCGTTGAGGTCAACGCGCTCCACCTGAGTGCCGTCCCCTTCGAGTGAAGGGGTTCGGTTCAGCGCGCGGCGAACGCCTCGCGGAGGCCGCGCAGCAGCTCGGGGTCGGTGGCGATGCCGAGCACGCCGTTGACCACGAACTGCACGCCGATGCACATGATGAGGAAGCCCATGATCTTGGTCATGGCGTTCACCCCGACGGGTCCGATGAGGTTCACGATCCGGCCCGAGAGCCGCAGCACGAGGTAGGTGAGCGCGGCGACGGAGACAATGCCCGCGATGATGGCGAGGTAGTCGGTCCAGGTCGTGGCGAGCGAGGTGAAGCCCAGCGTCACCGCGATGGAGCCGGGGCCGCTCAACATCGGCATGGCGAGCGGGGAGAAGGAGATGTCGACCTTCTTGCGCGCCGCCTCGCGCTCCTCGTCGTCGGGCCGCGCCGCGCCTTTCTGGGTGGCGAGCATCCCCATGCCGATGCCGCTCATCAGGATCCCCCCGGCGATGCGCAGGCCCGGGATGGAGATGCCGAAGAAATTCATGATGAACGTGCCGCCGATCAGGAAGCTCACCAGGATGCCCACCATGTAGAAGCAGCCCTTGCGCGCCTGCTCGCGGCGGCGCTCGGCGCTGTCGCCCTCGGTGATGGCGAGAAAGGTCGGCGCGGCGGCCAGGGGGTTGATGATCGGCAGCAGGCCGATGAAGGTGCCGAGGAAAATTGCCCAGAGATGCGTGACGTTGGACATGTTTTGCGGGGTAGGTTGCGCACTTGTGCGCAACGTTGCGAGCAAGCTCGCAACCTACAGGATAAAATAATCACCACACGTCCACCGGGCCCTTGGGCACGGGGATGGAATCGCGGCGCTTGGCGGCCGGGTCATGGGGGTCGAGCATGAACGAGGCGACCATCGGGTCGGGCCGGAACTTTGGCAGCAGCTCGCCGTGCCCGTCGAGAAACGGCGTGCGCCATTTCTCGTAGCCGGCCAGCAGGGCCTCGAATTCGGCGCGCGTGCGGAACTGGGTGACGCCCTTCTTGAACTCCTTCGCGGGGCCGAAGCGTTTCGCATACCACGCGGCCGGCTTGCGGAAGAGCCGGCAGCCGAAGTCCTCGCCGTAGAATCCGATCATCAGGTCGAGGTGCCGGCGCATCACCGTGGCGCGCTCGGCGTAGCCGGCCTCGGGGCGGAGCTCGCCGGTCTTCAGAAAATGCTGCGTGTCGCGGAAAATCCACGGATTGTAGAACGCGCCGCGGCCGATGCTCACGCCGGCGCAGCCGGTCTCTTCGAACATGTGCTTGGCCGCTTCGGGCGTGGTGACATCGCCGTTGCCGATCACGGGGATTGTTTTCACGGCCGCCACGACGGCGCGGATGCCGGCGAGGTTGACCGTGCCGCCGAAGCCCTGCGCGCGGGTGCGGCCATGCACGAAGATGGCGGCGACGCCGGCGTCCTCCAGCACGCGCGCGAGGTCGGGGGCCGTGAGGTTGTTTTCATCCCAGCCGAGGCGCATCTTGGCGGTGATGGGGATTTTCACGGCCGCGACCATGCCGCGCACCAGCTTCGCCGTCTTGTCGAGCTCGGTCATCATGGCCGAGCCGCCGCCGATGCCGGTGACCTTCTTCACCGGGCAGCCCATGTTGATGTCGACCGCGGCGATGCCGGCCGCCTCGACCGCCTGGGCGGCGTCGCGCATCTCCTCCGGCACGGCGCCGAAAAGCTGCACGGCGAGCAGCTTCTCGGCCGGGCAGGTGCGGATCATCTGGAGGGCGCGGGGATTCTGCTCGATCAACGAGCGCGCGTTGACGAGGTCCGTCGTGGTCCAGTCGAGCCCGCCGATTTCGCGCACCACGAGCCGGAAGGGCAGGTTGGTGTAGCCCGCCAGCGGCGACAGGAAGAGGTGGGATCCGAATTCGTAGGGCCCGATGCGCACGATCAGCAAAGTGCCCGGCACCGCCGCAGTTGCAAGAACTCGGACTTGTAACCTGACAGGTTACAAGGACAGGTCGCGGCCGGCGCGTTTCTCGGACATCCAATGCAGCATGCGCAGCAGCAGCTCGGCGTCCGGCTGCCGGGACCGCCCGCGCAGGAAATCATGGAGGCGCTGCCGCGGAATGCCGAGATACCGGGCCAGCCGAACCTTGGTGCCACGGACCTTGAGTTCAGCCCTCAGGAGGGTGGCGCAGACATTCCACATGGGCGTATCATAGCCGGGGCGGCGCGTCTTGTAGGAGCCCTTGCGCTTGGGGCGCAGGGCGAGGCGCAGACGGCGCGCGCCGGTGTCAGCCGCAACGACCAGCGCCTCACCAAGATCAATCCAGAGTCGGAGTCGCGGATGAGTGGGAATCATACTTGTAACCTATTAGGTTACAAGTTGGCTTGGGCGCAAACTGATATTCGCGGTCGGGCCGGTCGGGTCAGCGCGCGGCCACGGCGCGCTTCATCCGCGCGAGGGCCTCGGCGAGCGTGGCGCGGCGGCAGCCGAAATTGAGGCGGACGAAGTGCCCGCGCGGCGCGCCGTAAATGGCGCCCTCGAGCAGGCCGACACCGTGCTGCTCGAAGAATTTCTGCGGGGCCTCCAGCTGGAGCGCGCTGACATCGAGCCAGGCGAGGTAGGTGGCCTCGACGGGGGTCATCGAGACGCCGGGCAGCTCATGCGCGACGAAGTCCTGCAAAAGGTCGCGGTTGCCGCGCAGGTAGGCGAGCAGGGCCTGCCGCCAAGGCTCGCCGTGCCGCCACGCGGCTTCGCCGGCGACGAGGCCGAGGAGGTTGACGTCGGGCACGATGCCGGCGGCGGCGCGGTCGTAGCGTTTGCGCAGCTCAGGGTCGGGAATGATGGCGACCGAGCAGCCGAGGCCGGGAATGTTGTAGGTCTTGCTCGGCGCCATGAGCGTGACCGTGCGCGCGGCGATCTCGGGCGCGAGCGTGGCGAACGGCACGTGCGGCGTGTCGTCGAGCACGAGGTCGCAGTGGATGTCGTCCGAGGTGAGAATGAGGTTGTGGCGCAGGCAGAGGGCGGCGACGCGCTCAAGCTCCGCGCGCGAGAAGGCGCGGCCGAGCGGATTGTGCGGGCTGCAAAACGTGAGCTGGCGCGTGCGCGAGGTGACGGTGCGCTCCAAGGCGTCGAAGTCGATTTCCCAGCGCGCGCCGTGGCGGACAAAGGGCACGGGCTTGTGCGTCTGGCCCTGGTTGACGGCGGCCTCGCGGAAGTGCTGGTAGATGGGCGTGCAACTGATGATCTCCTCGCCCGGCGTGCCGTAGGCGCGCGCGGTGACGTTGAGCCCGCAGACCAGGCCGGGGAGCCAGAAGAGCCATTCCGGTTTCACCTCCCAACGGTAGCGCCGCCGACAGTAGTCGCGGAAGGACTCGACGAGCTTCTCGGTGAGGTCGCCGTAGCCGAAGATGCCGCAGTCGACGCGCGCGCGCAGGGCGGCGGTGACGGCCGGCGGCGCGGCGAAATCCATGTCGGCGATCCACAGCGGGAGGACGTCGCGGCCGGCATATTTGCGCCACTTGCGGCTGTCGCTGGCGGCGCGATCAATAACGGTGTCGAAATCAAAGGGCATGGACAGGGCAGATAGAAACCGCGGCGCACCTCTACGCCACGGAAAAAAGCCGGCATGACAGAGTTTCCCGGGTGCGCCGTCCCACTCCGGGGCAAACCTGCACGGCGGCCGGTTCCGCGCGCGCACTAAGTGGCGGCGTTGCGACGGTTTGCGCGCCGCCCAGAGACGGCACGCGCGCTGCACCGGGACGGCACGCAGTTCCAACTTCAACCATCAACCACCATATCATCATGTATCACGTCATCCGTTACAACCAACCTCTCGCCGCCAGCGCCCATCGGGCGCCCTGGACGGGCTTTGACCGCGCCATCGATTCGCTCTTCGCCGCCGCGCTCGCCGATTCCGCCACGGAACTCACGCGCGTCGTCCCCGTGAGCGTGCATGAGGACCAGGACAACCTGCACGTCAGCGCCGAGCTGCCGGGCGTCGACCGCGCCGACATCAAGGTCGAGCTGCTCGACGACACGCTCAGCCTGAGCGCCACGCGCAAGCAGGGCGAGCGGACGCTCGCGTTCGAGCGCAGCTTCAGCCTGCCCGTCACGGTGCAGGCGGACAAGGTGACCGCCACCTACGAGAACGGCGTCCTCCGTCTGGCGCTGCCCAAGGCCCAGGCCGCGAAGCCGCGGCAGATCGCCATCAGCTGACGCGCGACCAAACCTCCCCGCCGCGCGGGGGGCAATCTGCCGGCCGCCGGGGCTGCGATCAGCCCGGCGGCCTTCTGTTTTCCGCCACCGGTTGCCGTTGACCTGCTTCGCCGGGCGGGAAAACTCCGGGCACCCGAAAAATGCCCGCCTCGCTTGCCGCCGCCACCTCGACCGTCAACCTGCACACGCCGCTCGACTGGGGCCTGGCCATCCTGAGCATCGTGCTCATCGATGTCGTGCTGGCCGGCGACAACGCCGTGGTCATCGCGCTCGCCGTGCGGCGGCTGGAGAAAAAGGAGCGGCTGTGGGGCATCATCATCGGCTCCGGCCTGGCGGTGGCCTTGCGGGTCGGGCTGACCTTCGTGGCGTCGCAGTTGCTCGCGATCAGCTATGTGAAACTCTTCGGCGGCCTGCTCATCCTGTGGATCGCGGTGAAGCTGCTGGTCGACAACACCGGCGCGGACGGGGAGGGCAAGGGCGAGGCGCAGAGCCTCTGGCAGGCGGTGTGGTTCATCACCGTCGCCGACATCACGATGTCCCTCGACAACGTCATGGCCGTGGCCGGCGCTTCGAAGGGCAGCTTCGGCCTGCTCCTCTTCGGGCTGGGCCTCAGCATTCCGTTGGTCGTGTTCACCAGCAACCTGCTGGCCAAGCTGATGGACCGTTACCCCGCCGTGATCTATGTCGGGTCGGCCATCCTCGGCAAAGTCGGCGGCGACATGATCATGACCGACCGGCTCGTGACCGAAGCCTTTCATCCCGAGCCGTGGCTCATCCAGGCGGTCGAGGGCCTGCTGGCGCTCGGGGTGATCCTCGCCGCGCTGGCCTGGCGGCGGGTCCGGCGCCCAGCAAACCGTTGACAAGCGCGCCGGGAAATCATTCCAAGGGCGCCTCCTCGTCATGAATTTCCGCGTCCTGATCTCCGCTCTCCTGCTCCTTGGCGGCGCGCTCACCGCGCCGGCCACAGCGCTGGCGGCCACGCCGGACTTTCTCGAGCACGTCGTGGATGCCGCGCTCACGCGCTTCGGCATGCAGAGCACCGAGAACTCCCTGGCGCATTACGGCGTCGCGGCCCTGTTCCTCCTCTCGGCCGTGCTGCTCCGGCGCGTAATGGTGAACTTCATCTTCAACCGCCTGAAGAAACTCGCGGCGAAGACCGAAACGACCCTCGACGACAAGCTCTTCCCCGCGCTGGAGGCTCCGGTGGCCACCTTCATCATGCTCCTCGGCATCTTCGGCGCGCTGAAGGTGCTCAAGCTCTCCGGCAGCCTCGACCACCAGGTCGGCAACGGCGCGACGGTGGCGTTTTCGCTGAACATCTTCTGGGCGCTCCTGTGCGGGCTTGACGCGCTGCTCGACCACGCGCACGAGGTGGCGCGGCAGCGGCAGATGGGCGTCGCGGCCTTCATGCCGTGGATCAAGAAGACGCTCGTCGCGGTGTTCGTGATCGTCGGCCTGCTGCTCACGGTGCAGAGCCTGGGCTACAACGTCTCGGCCATCCTTTCCGGCCTCGGCCTCGGCGGCCTGGCCTTCGCCCTCGCGGCGCAGGACACCATCGCCAACCTCTTCGGCTCGATCGTCGTCGCCATCGACCAGCCGTTCAAGCTGGGCGAGGCGGTGAAGATCGGCGCCCACACCGGCACGGTGGAGGACATCGGCCTGCGCTCGACCAAGATCCGCCTGGTGGACCGCTCGCTCGTCGTCATCCCCAACAAGCTGGTCTCCTCCGAGGCGATCGTGAACCTCTCGCGCTTCACCTCGCGCCGCGTGGAGCAGGTCATCGGGCTGACCTACGGCGCCACCGCGCCCCAGTTGGAGGGGATCGTCGCCGACCTGCGGGCGCTCATCAACGCCGAGTCCGAGGTCAATGCGACAGACACGCATGTCTGGTTCCAAAATTTCGGCGCCTCGGCGCTCGATATCTGGATCGTCTACGTGGCCAAGGATCCGGATTTCGCGAAGCACATGGCGCTGCGCCAGCGGGTCAACCTCGGCATCATGCGGGCGGTCGCCGCCCGCGGGCTCACCTTCGCCTATCCCACGCAGACGGTGCACGTCGCCTCGCTGCCGGAGAAGAAGGGGTGATTTTTGTGGGAGCGCGCTTGCGCGCGACAGTCGCGACCAGGGTTGCTCCCACAGGCAACCGGCCTAATCCAGCGTCTGCCGGTAGCGTTTCACACCGACCGTCATCGCGACCACGAGGAAGGCCACCAGCGGCCAGACCTCGGGCAGGATCTCGGCCGGACCGCTGCCCTTCAGCAGCACGCCGCGCGCGATGCGCAGGAAATGCGTGTTGGGCAGCACCGAGCCGATCCACTGCGCCCACTCCGGCATGCCGCGGAACGGAAACATGAAGCCGGTGAGCAGGATGGACGGGAGAAAGAAGAAGAACGCCATTTGCACCGCCTGCAGCTGGTTCTTCGCCAGCGAGGAAAAGGTGATGCCCATCGCGAGGTTGCAGGCGATGAAGAGCAGCGCGACCGCGTAGATCAGCGCCAGGCTGCCGACCATCGGCACGCCGAAGAGAAAGCGCGCCGCGAGCAGGATCAGCGTGACCTGGATGTAGCCGACGATGATGTAGGGGATGATCTTGCCGACCATGACCTCAAACGGACGCACGGGCGTCGCGAGCAGGTTCTCCATTGTGCCGCGCTCGCGCTCGCGCGTGATGGCGAGCGCGGTGATGACCACCATCGTCATGGTGAGCACGACGCCCATCAGGCCGGGGACGACGTTGTATTGGGTGATGTTCTCCGGGTTGTAGTGGGCGTGGATGGAGAAATCCACCGGGCCGTCCTTGGCGCGCAGGCGCGCGAGCGGGCCGGAGAGGTCGCGGTTGAACACACCGGCGGCCACGGCGCGCACCGCCGCCAGCGCGGGGCCGGTGGCGGCCGGGTCGGTGGCGTCGGCCTCCACCAGCACGGTGGGGCGCTCGCCCCGGAGCAGCCGCCGCGAGAAATCCTCGGGAATGTTGATGACAAACTGCACCTCGCCGAGCTGGAGCAGGTCGTGGGCCTCGGCCTCGGTCCGCGCCTCGCGCACCAGGCGGAAGTAGCCGCTGGTCTTCAGCGCCGCGACGAGGGTGCGGGCGAACGGTCCCTGGTCCGCCGAGCGGATGGCCGTCGGCAGGTGCTTCGGGTCGGAGTTGATGGCGTAGCCGAACAGCAGGAGCTGCATCAGCGGGATGCCGACCATCATCGCGAATGTCACGCGGTCGCGTTTCATCTGGATGAACTCCTTCAGCACGATGGCCCAGAGGCGGTGGAAGGTGAAGCGTCTCATGGGTGATCTTCCCCCTGTGGGAGCGAGCTTGCTCGCGACATGGCGAATGAGGCCGATCGGAGGGAAAGTCGCGAGCAAGCTCGCTCCCACAGGAATGTGATACCAACCCTCATGAGAAATTGTCCCTGGCCGTGTCCATCAGGCTGATGAACACATCCTCCAGGCCGGAGCGGGCCTTGGTCCATTCGTGCCGGGCGTCGCGCACGGCGGCGACCGCTGCGTCGAGGGTGGCGGCGTCGCGGCCGCTCACGTGCAGCGTGGTGCCGAAGGCCACCACCTGTTCGACCCCGGCGAGCCCGCGCAACGCCTCGGCGACCGGGCGCAGGTTTTCGCCGGTCACGACCCAGGTCGTGAGTTTCGCGCTGGCGACGACATCGGCGACCGTGCCGCGGGTGAGCAGGTTGCCGTAGGCGAGATAGGCGAGGCGGTGGCAACGCTCGGCCTCGTCCATGTAATGCGTGGTGATGAGCACGGTCAGGCCGTCGGCGGCGAGCTGGTGGATCTCGTCCCAGAAATCCCGGCGCGCCTTCGGGTCGACGCCGGCGGTGGGCTCGTCGAGCAGCAGCAGTTGCGGCGAGTGGATGAGGCAGGCGGCGAGGGCGAGGCGCTGCTTCCAGCCGCCCGAGAGCTGGCCGGCAAGCTGGTGGCTGCGGTTGGCGAGGCCGAGGCGCTCCAGGCTGTGCTGCACGGCGGCGGCGCGGTCGGGCACGTCGTAGATGCGGGCGATGAAATCGAGGTTTTCGCGGATGCTCAGGTCCTCGTAATAGCTGAACTTCTGCGTCATGTAGCCGACGTGGCGCTTGATCGCGGCCTGCTCGGCGCGGACATCGTAGCCGAGGCAGGTGCCGGTGCCGCCGTCGGGCGTGAGCAGCCCGCAGAGCATGCGGATGAAGGTGGTCTTGCCGGAGCCGTTGGGGCCAAGGAAACCGTAGATCTCGCCGCGCCGCACCTGGAGATCGATGGCGTTGACCACGGTCTTGCCGCCGAATCGCTTGGTGACGCCCGTGACGTCGATGGCGAACTCCGGTGCGCTCATGCGGGGTTATTTCGCCAGGGTCACATCGGCGGGCTGGCCGGGATGCAGGTCGCGCGCGGCGGCGGCATCGGTGAAGACCGCCTCAACCATGAACACCAACTTCGACCGGTTCTCGCGGTTGTAGAGGACGGGCGGCGTGTATTCGGGCTTGGGCGAAAGGTAGCTGATGCGGGCGTTGAGGGGCGCGGCCAAGCCGGTGACCGTCACCTGCACGGCGGCCCCGGCCTTGAGCGCGGCCAGCCCGGCCTCGGGCACGAAGAAGCGCACCTTGATGTTCTCCGGCGGCAGCAGCGACACGACCGGCTGCCCGGCGGCGACAAACTCGCCTTCGCGGAACAGCGTGTCGTAGACCAGCGCGGCGGCCGGGGCGGAGCGGCTCTTCTGCGCCACGCCCCAGCCGGCGCGGTCGAGCGCGGCCTGCGCGGCGGCGGCATCGGCCTCGGCGGCGGCGATGACATCGGCCCGGCCGCCGAGCTGGGCGGTGGCCAGTTGCGCCGAAACCTCGGCCACGAGCTTGGTATTGGCCTCGTGGTTCAGCCGGACCCGGTCAAAGCCGTCGTCGGAGAGCACCGTGGTGCGGTGCAGCTGCGTGGCGCGCTCCAGCTCGCGGGCCGACAGCTCGGTGGCGGCGCGGGCCTGCGCGAGGCGCGCCTCAAGGGCGGCGAGTTCGGTCGGTCGCAGGCCTTTCCGCAGGTCGGCCAGCCGGGCCTGGGACTGGCGCAACCGCTCGGCGGTTTCACGCAGGGCGGACAGCTCGGAGCTTTGTTCCAGGGTGAAGAGCGGGGCGCCCGCCTCGACGCGCGCGCCGCGCGTAACAGCGAGTTTCTCGAGCTGCCCGCCCAGCGGCGCGGCGACGTAGACAAACTCGCCCTCAAGATAGCCCTGGTAGCCGCCGGCCTCGCGTTTGGCACAGCCACTCGCCAGCAGCAGGGACACGGCGAGGGCTGGGATGGCGGCGTGGCGCCTGATGCGGTCGTTCATGCGGGCAATATGGTCCGGTGCGGGCCGGGCTCCAAGCGCAAAGGGTTTCGCCGGTTGCCAAGGCCGCCGGCCCGCCCATACTGGGCTGATGTCCGCCCAGGCCAGCATCAAGACCGAGGTCGCCACGCTTCTGGCGAACAAGGATTTCGCGGGCCTGAAGGCGAAGCTGGCGCCGTGGCTGCCGTCAGACATCGCCCCGATCCTGTCCGAGCTGCCGGTGGAGCAGCTGGCCGCGCTTTTTCGCGGCTGCCCGCCGGAGCTGGCGGCGGCGGTGTTCTCCTACCTGGAGCACGACGCGAAGCACAAGCTGCTGAAAACCCTCACGCAGGCCCAGTCCGCCGCGCTGCTCAACGAGCTGCCGCCCGACGACCGCACGGCGTTTCTCAACGGCCTGCCGCTCGACCTCGCCATGCAGTTGATCTCGCTGCTGTCGCCCGAGGAGCGCAAGGTCACGCAGGACCTGCTGGCCTACCCCGAGCACAGCGTCGGCCGGATGATGACGCTCGACTATGTCGCGGTGCGGCCCGGCTGGACGGTGCGCGAGGCGCTCGATTACATTCGCACCCACGGCTACGATCGCGAGACGCTCAACATGGTCTATGTGACCGACGAGGCCGGCCGCCTCCTCGACGACGTCCGCGTGCGCCGCTTCCTGCTGGCCGACCCTCAGACCAAGGTCGGCGCGCTGATGGACGGCAACTTCGCCACGCTCGCGCCCGCCGACGACCGCGAGAAGGCGCTGCAGATTTTCCGGCAATACGACCGCGTCGCCCTGCCCGTGACCGGCCAGGACGGCCGGCTCATCGGCATCGTGACGGCCGACGACATGCTCGACGTGGCCGCGGAGGAGGCGACGGAGGACATCCAGAAATTCGGCGGCAGCGAGGCGCTCGACGAGCCCTACACCACCATCGCGCTCCCCAAGATGGTGCAGAAGCGCGCGAGCTGGCTCGTGGCGCTGTTCCTCGGCGAGATGCTGACGGCGACGGCGATGAGCTATTTCGAGGACGAGCTGGCCAAGGCGATCGTGCTGTCGCTCTTCATCCCGCTCGTCATCAGCTCGGGGGGCAACGCCGGCTCGCAGGCGGCGACGCTCGTCATCCGCGCGCTGGCGCTGGGGGAGTTCAAGCTGCGCGACTGGTGGCGGATCATGCGCCGCGAGCTGGCGGCCGGTTTCCTGCTCGGACTGATCCTCGGGGGCATCGGGTTTCTGCGCATCATCATCTGGTCCCGTTTCTCCCACATCTACGACCCGAGTCCGCTGCTCGTGGCCGCGACCGTCGGCACCGCGCTGGTCGGCATCGTGCTCTGGGGTTCGCTGATGGGCTCGATGCTGCCGCTGATATTGAAGCGGCTCGGCTTCGACCCGGCGACTTCCAGCGCGCCGTTTGTCGCGACGCTGGTCGACGTGACCGGCCTGATCATCTACTTCACGGTCGCGCTCTTCATCATGCTGTGAGCGCAGACACGTCACAACGGCCGGTTTTGCTCTACGACGGCGACTGCGGTCTGTGCGACCGGGTTGTGCGCGCGCTGCTGCGGGCGGACAAAGCGGGACGATTGCATTACACCTCGCTCCAGAGCGCGCCGGCGCAGGAATATCTGCGGACACAGGGTCTGCCGACGACGGATTTTAAGAGCCTGGTATTCGTGTCCGACTGGAACCGGCCGCTGCGCGGGGCGTATCGTGTGCGCACAGACGGCGCCTTGAGCGCGTGCGCAGTCGTGGGCGGAGGATTGTGGCGGATGGTGGGTTGGACGCGGTTCATCCCAAGGATATTGCGCGACGGGGCCTACAAGCTGGTGGCGCGGTCGCGCTACGCGCTGTTTGGGAAATACCGACCGACGCCGCTGCCGGACCCGGCATGGGGACAGCGCTTTTTGGTGCGCCCAATAACAAGGCCGGACTAAAGTCCGGCCTTCGAAAAAAGACTGAACGGGTAGATTACTCGCGGCCGTAGCCACCACCGCCGCCGCGATCGCCGCCACCCCGGTAGCCGCCCCCGCGACCGCCGCGATAGCCACCACCGCCGCCGCGGCCCCCGCGACCGCCGCCGTAGCCGCCGCGATCACCCCGGTCGCCACCGCCAAAACCGCCGGTGCGCGGGGGGCGCTCCTCGCGCGGGCGGGCGATGTTCACCGCCAGGGCCCGGCCTTCCATCTCGTGGCCGTGGAATTTCTCGACGGCCTTCTGGGCCTCGTCGGCGTTGCCCATCGTGACAAAGGCGAAGCCACGGGAGCGGCCCGTGAACTTGTCGAAGATGATCTCGACCACATTGACCGTGCCGACCGAGCCGAACAGGGCCTCGAGGTCCTGCGCGGTGCTGGCGAAGGGAAGGTTCCCCACGTAGAGCTTGTTGTTTTCTGACATGTGATGATGGGAGCTGATGCTGTCGCCTTACCGCCCGTCCCCGAGACCCGGATTTCAAATCATCACTGAACACCGTCGCTCACCTGACAATTCTCCGTAGCGATAGAATCTAACAAACAACCAACCCAACGCCGCACAGGCTGGCCGGAGCGCCGGCATTGGCAAGCGCGTATTGGGTTGGCCGCCGGGGTGCGGGACGCGGCGAATCCGCGGTTTGGCCGCGCGGCGAAAATACTTCGTGCGTCGAAAACGGTTCCACCTAGCGTGGGGGTTTCATGCACGCCGCCTCCGGGACCGCCGCCGCCACCCCGCCCGACAACCGGGCGCTGGTCCGGCGCCTGTTTGGCCTGGCCTGGCGCTACCGGCTGCACTGCCTCCAGGTGCTGGGCATCCAGCTCGTGCTGCTCACGCTTGGCATCGGCGGGTTGAGCATCACCGGGCTCGGCATCGATTTCATCCGGCACAAGGTCGACGGCGCGCCCCTCGGCGCCAATCCGCTCCATCTCACGCTGCCCGACGCCTGGCCGCCGCTGGGCGTGCTCGGCCTGCTCGCCGGCCTGATTTTGCTCTTCGCGCTCATCCGCGCCGGGCTCAACTACACCTACGCGGTCTCGGTCAACCGCCTCGTGCAGCAGAAGCTCGTGGTGGACCTGCGCGGCGAGGTCTACGACAAGCTCCAGCGGCTGAGCTTCCGCTTCTTTGACGCCAACAGCACCGGCTCGATCATCACCCGCGTGACGGGCGACGTGCAGTCGGTGCGCATGTTCGTGGACCAGGTGCTGATCCAGAGCGTCATCATGGGCGTCTCGCTCACCGCCTATGTCCTCTACATGGCCAGCCTCAGCCCGTCGCTGACCGTCGCGTGCCTCGCGACGACGCCCGTGCTCTGGCTCATGTCGGCCGCCTTCTCGCGCCGCATCCAGCCCGCCTACGCGCACAACCGCACGCTGGTGGAGAAGATGGTGCAGGTGCTCGCGGAAAACCTCACCGGCGCGGCCGTGACCAAGGGCTTCGGCCGCGAGGCCGAGGCGCGGGCGAAATTCGATGCCGCCAACCAGGCCTGCTTCGACCAGCAGCGCGACATCTTCTGGAGCGTGAGCCTGTTTTCCCCCGCGGTCGGCTTCCTCACCCGCGTCAACATGATGGTGCTGCTCGGCTACGGCGGCTGGCTGGTGGCGCACGACCGGCTGCCGCTCGGCACCGGCCTCGTGGTCTTCGCCGGCCTGCTCGAGCAGTTCTCCGGGCAGGTCAACAACGTCGCCTCCATCGTGAACAGCGTGCAGCAGTCCCTGATCGGCGCGCGCCGCGTGTTCGAGATCCTCGACGCGCCGGTCGAGGTGAAGAACGCGCCCGGGGCCCTGCGCCGGCCGAAGCTCGGCGGCGCCGTGCGCTTTGAGCACGTGTCCTTCGCCTACGCCGGGGCCGAGGCGGTCGTGCGCGAGATCGACCTCGACGTGCGGCCCGGCCAGTGCGTGGCCATCCTCGGCGCCACCGGCGCGGGCAAGAGCGTGCTGATGAGCCTGATCCCGCGCTTCTTCGACCCGACGGCCGGCCGCGTGCTGCTCGACGGCCACGACGTGCGCACGCTCGACCTCGACGACGTGCGCCGGAACATCGGGCTGGTTTTCCAGGAGAGCTTCCTGTTCTCGCACACGGTCGCGGCCAACATCGCCTTCGGCCACCCGGAGGCGACGCGCGCGCAGGTCGAGAAGGCGGCCCGGATCGCCGCCGCGCACGACTTCATCACGGCCCTGCCGTCGGGCTACGACACGCTGCTCGGCGAAGGCGCGCAGACGCTGTCGGGCGGCCAGCGCCAGCGGCTGGCCATCGCCCGCGCCGTGCTGCTCGAGCCGGCCATCATGCTGCTCGACGACCCGACGGCCGCCATCGACAGCGAGACCGAGCACGGGATCTTCGAGGCGCTCGACCGGGCCATCGCCGGCCGCACCACCTTCATCGTGGCGCACCGGCTGAGCACGCTGCGCCGGGCGGACTTCATCATCGTGCTGGAAGACGGCCGCATCGCGCAGCGCGGCACGCACGCAGAGCTGATGCGGGTGCCCGGCCCCTACCTGCGGGTGGCCAACCTGCAGCTGGTGGATTCCCGCGAGCTGGCGCAGTTGAAACTGGCGGAGGGCGGGGCGTGAGCGCGGTGGCTATTTCTGGGCTGATTTCTTGTGGGAGCGAGCTTGCTCGCGACTTCAACGTGTCGCGAGCAAGCTCGCTCCCACAGTTCAAGCCAACGCGGTTCGCGCTTGGTGTATGGCCCGGCCCGGAGGTCCGCGCATGATCCCGGCCAAGATCCGCGACGACGTCGGTCTCGTGCGCCGGGTGCGCGACGACGAGAACGAGGAGCTGCAAAAGCCGCTCGAATGGGGCCTCATCCGCCGCCTCCTCACCTACACGGCGCCGGTCAAGGGCAAGGTCACGGCGCTGGTCATCCTGACGCTGATCCGCTCGGCGCAGCTGCCGGCCTTGGGCTGGGTGATGGCGCTCGTGATCAAGGGGCCGATCACCGGCCGGGACCTCGCGGGCCTCGGGCTCGGGGTTCTGGGCTACGGCGTGCTCGCGCTGTCGACCGACGCGCTCTTTCACTTCCGCCAGCGCTACGCGTTGGAGATCGGCGAGACGGTGGTGAACGGGCTGCGGGCCGACATCTTCCGGGTCGCGATGGAGCAGCCGATGAGCTTCTTCCACCGCGTCAAGATCGGCCGTATCATCGGCCGCGTGACGAGCGACGTCGAGGCGGTGCGGGTCGGCATCCAGGACGTGCTCTTCGTCAGTGTCATCCAGTTCGGCACCATGATCTTTTCGGCGGCCGTGATGTTGTGGGGCGACTGGGTGCTGTTCCTCGTCGTGCTGGCCATGGCGCCGGTGCTGTGGCTGCTCAACCGGCATTTCCGCGTGAAGCTCAGCCACTACACCCGCGCCTCGCAGGAGAGTTTCAGCCGCGTGACGGCGACGCTCGCCGAGTCGGTCAACGGCATCCGCGTGACGCAGGGCTTCGTGCGGCAGGAGACCAACGCCGGGCTGTTCCGCAGCCTGCTGGCCGACCACGCGCGCTACAACATCGCGCTGGCCCGCACCTCGGCGATCCTCACGCCGCTGCTCGAGCTGAACAGCCAGTTCTTCGTCGCCACGCTGCTGATGTTCGGCGGCTGGCGGGTGTTTCACGGCGACATGACGATGGGCGGGCTGATCACCTTCTTCCTGCTCGCCAACCAGTTCTTCGCGCCCATCTCGATCCTCGGCAACCAATACAACCAGGCGCTCGTCGCCATGGCCGGGGCCGAGCGGGTCTTCCGGCTGATCGACCTGAAACCGGACTGGGTGGATGACCCCGCCGCCACGGCGCTGGTGGCTCCGCGGGTAAAGGCGGGAGGCGGGGTGCCCTCAGCCCGCGAAGACGGATCGCTGCGGGGTGGGGGCACCTCGCCCACAAATAACAGCCTGGCCGGCCTGCGCGTCGAATTCCGGTCGGTCACCTTTGGCTACGATCCGGCGAAACCGGTGTTGCACGACGTCAGTCTCACCGCCGAGCCGGGGCAGACTGTCGCGCTCGTCGGCCACACCGGCAGCGGCAAAAGCTCCATCATCAACCTCGTGGCCAAGTTCTACCTGCCGACCCGCGGCGAGGTGCGGGTGGACGGCCGGGAAATCCGGACCATCACCAGCCATTCGCTCCACCGGCAGATGGGCATGGTGCAGCAGCAGAACCTGCTTTTCAGCGGCACGGTGCTGGAAAACATCCGGCTGGCGAGGCCGGAAGCGACCGAAGCCGAGGTGCGCGAGGCCGCGCGCCGGCTGGACTGCCTGGATTTGCTTGAGGCGTTGCCGCAAGGGTTTGCCACCGAAGTGGGCGAGCGCGGGGCCGGCCTTTCGCTCGGCCAGCGGCAGCTCGTCTGCTTCACCCGGGCGATGGCCGCCGATCCGCGGATCGTCCTCCTCGACGAGGCGACCAGCTCGATCGACGCCCTCACCGAGGCCCGCCTGCAAAAGGCCCTGGTCGAGCTGTTGCGCGGCCGCACCAGCTTCGTGGTGGCGCACCGCCTGAGCACGATCCGGCACGCCGACCTGGTCCTGGTGCTGGACCAGGGGCGCATCATCGAGCGCGGCACCCATGCCGGGCTGCTGGCGCAGGCCGGCCACTACGCGGCGCTCTACCGGCAGTTCGTGCAGGTGGATTTGCCGGGACCCTAGGATGGCGCAGGTTCTCGGACCAGATTCCGCGACAGCATCCGGCCGGCGGAAATGACACCACGTGAGGCCGCGAAAAAGATTCGGCGCCGGAGCGCAAGACCATTTTCGCCGGCATCATCGCGTTTCTCCTCTGGAAAAATGTGATTCTCCCTCTAAAAAATCATTGCATCGGGTCCGTCCCGTTCTATGACGAATAGCACTATGGCTAAATCAACTCGTAAACCCAACGCCGCTTTCATGAAGCCGGTCACTCCGGACGCCGCTCTCGCCCCCATCGTGGGCTCCAAGCCGCTTCCTCGCACAGAGCTCACCAAGAAGCTCTGGGCCTACATCAAGAAGAACGGTCTGCAAGACACCAAGAACCGCCGCAACATCAACGCCGACGCGGCGCTGAAGGTTGTGTTTGGTGGCAAGGCCACCGTCAGCATGTTCGACATGACCAAGCTGGTCAGCAAGCACGTCTCGTAAGGCATCCGCTCTTAACGAAACCTTTGAAACCGCCGCGGAGCAATCCGCGGCGGTTTTGTTTTCCGCGTCCGCCCCCATGAATCCCGCCGCCCGCGCCGTCCACATCCGCGCCGTGCTGATGCTCGTGCTCGCCACGCTCTTCTGGGGGCTGAGTTTTCCCCTGGTGAAGGCCATCGCGCTGGCCCACGCGGCGGTGCTGCCGGCGAGCGGCACCTGGTTCATCACTGCCTGCACGGTCGCGCCCCGTTTCGTGATCGGGTCGGCCGTGCTCCTGCTGGTGCTGTGGCCCAGGCTCCGCACCTGCACCCGCCTGGAATTGAAGCAGGGCGCGCTGCTCGGCCTCGCCCTCGGCGCCGGCATGCTGTTCCAGAACGACGGCCTGCAGTTCACCAGCGCCTCGACCTCGGCGTTCCTCACCCAGGTCTATGCGATCATGATCCCGGTGTGGATCGCGTGGCGGCAACGCCGCTGGCCGCCGGCCATTGTGCTGGGGTGCTGCCTGCTGGTGTTCGCCGGCGTGGCCGTGCTCGGGCGGTTTGATTTCCGCACCCTGCGCCTTGGCCGGGGCGAGGCCGAGACGCTGCTCAGCTCGGTTTTCTTCATGATGCAGATCTTCCTCCTGGAGCGGAAGGAATTTGCCGGGAACCGCGCGCTGCCGGTCACGCTCGCCATGTTTGTCACGGAGGCCGTGATCTTCTCGCTGATGGCGCTCGGCACGGCGCCGCATCCCGCCGATGTGCTTGTGCCCTGGGCCTCGGCGCCGTGGCTCGGGTTCACGGTGCTGCTCACGCTGTTCTGCACGCTCGGCTCCTTCATCCTGATGAACACGTGGCAGCCGAAAATCACCGCCACCGAGGCGGGGCTCATCTACTGCGTGGAGCCGGTCTTCACCGCGCTGATGGCGCTGTGCGTGCCGGCGTGGCTGTCGGCGTGGGGCGCGCTCGACTATCCCAACGAGCGGCTCACCTGGCATCTGCTGGCCGGGGGCGGGCTCATCACCGCCGCCAACGTCCTCATCCAGCTCCGGCCGCCCGCCAAACCGGCCGCCCGGTAACCCGCCCACGCCTCCGCACCGCGCGCGCGGTTTCTCCGGTTCCGTCCGCGGCTGATGTCAACTATTGGTTGACATCAGCGGTCATCACGACGGGCGCTTGCCCGCCTTGCGCACCCGCAGCCACTCCTGGAGCAGGAGCACCCGCTCGGCATCGGGCATGCGGCGGCGGCTGACGAAATATTCGTTCACGGCCTGGCGTTGCACGCCGAGCAGGCGCGCGAGCTGGGCCTTCTCGCCGCGCACCTTGAGCAATGGGCGCACCTCATCGGCGAGCTTGTTCCAGAGCGGGGTGTCGGCGCCGGGACGGATCGTGGCACCGCCCGCGATGGGGCGGCGGACGGACATGCGCCGGCGGGCCGAGGCCCGGGCGCTGTCGGAAATGGCGTCAAGCAGGGCCTCCAACGGCCAGGCGCTGTAGGGGACGGGAGTATGGGCCATGCCGCGATTCCGGTCGCCCGCCGGCTGATGTCAACCAATAGTTGACATCAATCTGAAGCGCCGGGCCCCCGTCGTTCCGGGGCTTATCGGGCCGCGCGCCCGCGGAGCGCGGCGAGCGCGCGCCAGGTGACGGCGCCGAGAACGATCGCGCCGCCGAGCAGCGAGAGCGGGCTGGGCTTTTCGCCGATGAGGAGCAGCACCCAGATCGGATTCAGGATGGGCTCGATGACGGGAATCAGCACCGCCTCCAGCGCGGTGACGTGCCGGATGGCGCGCGAGTAGAGCAGGTAGGGCATGCCCAACTGGAAAACCCCGAGCAGGAGCAGCGCGATGAGGCTCCGTTGGTCGGGCCAGGGCGCGGAGCACATCGCGGGCAGGCCGACCAGGAAACCCAGGATGTTGCCCAGGATCACCGCCTCGATGGTGGAGCCGGCACCCTGCTTGCGCAGCAGGACGATCATCGCGGCAAAGGATACGCCGCTGGCGATGGCGAGCAGGATGCCGGTGAGGTTGTTGAACTTCAGCCCGTCGTAGAAAAACACCCCCAGGCCGACGAAGGTGGCCGCAATGGTCCACCAGTCGGCGCGGCGGGCGCGTTCGCCCAGCAGCCACGCGCCGAGCAGCGCGACCCAGACGGGCGCGGTATATTGGAGCAAAATGGCGTTGGCGGCGGTGGTGAGCTTGGTGGCGGCGGCGAAGAGAATGGTGCAGCCGGTGAACGCCACCGCCGTGCCGAGCTGGAGGGGCGTCCAGGTGAAGCGCAGCGTGCGGCCGCGCACCGCCAGCAGGAAGACCGCCGCGACCAGTCCGCGCCCGCCGCCGACGGCGAAGGGCGGCCAGTCCACGGACTTCATCAGCACGCCGCCGAGGCTCCAGCCCAGCGCGGTGAGCAGCAGCAGGCCGACGGCTTTGCGATGCGCGGGGTCTGTCACGGACCGCTCGGCCATCGCGGCTAATATTTGAAGGGCTGGCTGCTGGCGGGATCGGCCAGCGCCGCCTCCCAGCGCGGGAAGCCGCGCAGCGGGGAAAAATCGATGTCGTGGCGCAGCGCATGCACGCTGCTGGTCGCGGCCGTGGGGACCTTCAGCTGCGGCGCGAGCTGATCCACCGCCTTGTCTTTCTCCCCGATCCAGCTGTAAACGATGCCCGCGTTGGCCCGGACATAATACTGCAGCCGCAAGGGCAGGCGGTCCACCTGGGCCAGCATATGATCCAGGGTCGCCAGGGTGGCGGCGCGGTCGCCGACCAACGCCTGGGCATAAGCTAGGGAGCTGAGCAAACGCACATCGTCCGGATTGGCGACCAGCTTGGTATTCAACTGGTCGAGCACCGGTCGCACGAGGGCGGCCGCGCGGTCGCGCTGCCCCAGCACGCACAGGGCCTCGGCGTATTGCATGGTCGAATCCGCGTCGCTGAAATTGATATCGATGCCCTGCCGGTCGCTCAGCTCGACGTAGGCCCGCGCATCGCCAATCGCATGGTAATACCAGTTGAATTTGGCGGCGACGACCTTGGGGTCCAGGTGCTGTTCGGGAGTCAGCCGGGCGAGGAGTGCTTCCATCTCCTGGCGGGAGCCGCGCGCGAGAAAGGGCGCGCTCGCCAGCGCAAAGGCGGCGTCGAGGGAATCAGGCTGGAGTTCCACCAGCAGGCGGGCGTTTTGCGCCGCCTGGTCATGCTGCCGCAGATTCAACAGCGCGTTGTAGGCGCCCCACAGGACGATGGGATTGCGGGGATCGAGGGTTTGGGCCCGCCGGAGATAGCCCATCGACTCAGCCCACAGGCGCTCCTGGCCCGCCAGTTCGCCCAGCGAGCGGAGAATTTCGACATCGCCCGGAGTCAGTTGCAGGGCCCGTTCATAGAATTTGCGGGCTCCAGCCAGGTCTTCATGGGCCTCGGCGCCCAGGCCCTGCGCATGGATGACCGCCGGGTCTTCCGGGGCCAGCCGGATGGCTTGGGCGAGGGCGGCTTGACCGGCCAACAGCTGGTTGCGATCCCCGCCGGTGGTGGGGGAGCGGTAGCTCCGGAAATTCACGCGCGCCAGGTCCAGCCACGCAGGCACGAAATGGGGGTCCAACTGGACGGCGGCATGCAACAGGCGGTCGAGTTCGGGCAGGGTCGCCCGCGAAATGCCCGACCACAGGATGATGTCGCGCGCCTTGAGGTGGCTGTTGTAGGCGTCGACGCTGGTCGTGGCGCGGCCGGCGATGATGGTTTTTTGCTGCGGCGTGATGGCGGTCTTGAGCGCGCCGGCGATCTCCGTGGCGAGCGCCTCCTGGATGGCGAAGATGTCGCTGAGTTCGCGGTCAAAGGACCTGGCCCAGACGTGCTCGTCGGTGGCGGCGCGGATGAGCTGGCCGGTCACGCGCACCTTGTTGCCGGCGCGGCGCACGCTGCCCTCCAGCACATAGGTGACGCCCAGCTCCTGCGCGATCTGCCGGATGGTCTTGGTCGTGTTGCGATACTGCATGACCGAGGTGCGCGACACGACGTGCAGTTCCGAGATGAGCGCGAGATTGGTGAGAATGTCCTCCTGGATGCCGTCGGTGAAGAAGGCGCTGTCCTTCTCCTCGCTCATGTTGTTGAACGGCAGGACGGCGAGGGACTTTTCCCTGATGGCCGGGGTGATTGGCTCCGCCGGTTTGACTGCGACGGCCGGAGCCGATGTGACCGGAGCCGACGCGGGTTTGGCCGCGGGCCGGAACATCACGAAGGCTCCCAGGGCGAGGACGGCGACGCCGAGCACGGCCGCCGCCCAAAGGGGAAAGCCAGGCTTGGCGCTCACCACCGGCGCGGAACCGGAGACGGGCGCGGCCGGTTTGGCTCCGCCGGCGGGCTTGCGCGGCGCCGAGAGCAGGCGCTTCACCTGGTCCACGAATTGCGACGTGGGCTCGCCGCCTGGCAGGCGCGTCCACTGGGCCTTGAGGAACTGCTCGGGCACGCTGGCGGTGGTCTCGCTGGTGTCGTCCACCACCACGGGAAACAGGAACGGCATGCCGTCGGCCAGCAGATGCGTGCGCTCGGCCGCGAGCTTCCACTCGAGCCGGAAATAACCCTCGCCGCGCTGTTCGCTCTGGCTGGAGATCACCGGCATGAAGAGCGCGCACTCCTTGATCTGGCGGCGGATCTTCTGGTCCCAGGCGTCGCCGCCGCGCAGTTCGCTCATGTCGAACCAGACTTCGACCCCGAAGGCGCGCAGAGCGTCGGCGATGTGGCGCGCGGCGTCGGCATCCTCGCGGGCATAGCTGAGAAATACCGCCTTGGAGGTGAGTTCAGACATGGATCAGATGTGTGCCGGGCCAAAGGACACGGCGGCCTTCTTGTTAAAGACCGGTTTCTTATAGGCGAGTGGATTCTCCGGGCAGGAGTTGGCCCGCCATGAAGGGCAGGTTGACGACACGGTGGGTCCGGTGCTAGGGCTCGGTCATGGCCACCGCCCCAGCCGCAGCGCCCGGGTTTCCCGAGGCGCTGGAAACGTGCCTGCGGGAGGACGCCTGCGTGCGCGCCGACGCCGCACAGCTCGCGCTCAAGCTGGAGGAGGTCCGCGCCGCGGCCGCGCAGGCCCGGGAAGGAACGGCGCTGCCCGGCCGTTTGCTGGCGGCCCTGGGCCGGAAAAAAGATCCGTCCACGTCGGAGGAAGCGGCGGCGATCTCCGCCCGCGAAAACGTCCTCCAGCGCCAGACCCGGGAAAGCGAGCGCCTCCTGCAGCACTACACCGGGATGCTGGATGCGCACCTCACCGCCTACCTGCAGACCGCCGTGCCTGTTTTCCTCCAGCAGAGCCGGGCCCGCGTGCGGCTGGCCGAATGGGAACGCATCATCGAGGACCTGCGGGCGGATCTGCGCGAATTGATCAAGATGCTCGGTCAGGCGCGGAACAACGCCGTGGCCGGTTACGACCGGATCACGCAGCTGATGTCCGCCACGGCGCGCGAGATGTTCGCCCAGTCCAACGGCCTGATCCGCAGCGTCGATGCGCGGGTCCGGCAGGCGAATGCCAAGGCCGCGGAACTGGGCAATCTGCCGGGGGTGACCATCATTCCGCTGGAGGTGACCATCAACAACCTGACCAAGCTTGAGATCGTCACGATGCTGCGCGAGTTCGACCGCGTGGTCCGGGAGCTGGAACACTTCGGGGACAGGCAGCTGGTGGACCTGCAGGTGCCCGCCGTCGCGGCGGCCGACGCGCTCGTGGCGCAGTCCCAGGCCTACCTCGCGCATTATCGCGAGCAACTGCGGGCGCACTACGGCGCGCAGGTCACGCCGGCACAGGTGGCGGAGGCGATCCCGCTCATCCTCGAACGTTTCCGGACGGACTCATGACAAGCCTTGTTGTGGGCGGGGTGCCCTCACCCCGCGTTCAGCCCGGATGCCGCCGTGTGAGGGCACCCGGCCCACAATTTCCTCCCAAGTTGGCGGAAATCCCGATGGGGTGGGGGAGGCCCTTCGTTTGTCATAGGCGGTGATGGATTGTCCTCCGCACAACCCGTATTCGTCGTTTCAAAGCCGGTGCCTTTCGGCTAGGGAGACTGCGCCCCATGCCTGACTCACCCCGCAGGCCGGCTGATTTCACGTCGCTCTATCGGGCGACGCTGGCGCCGTTGCGCCGTTATCTCGGCCGTCTGCTGGGCAACCGCGCCGACGCGCAGGACATCGCGCACGACGCCTATTCGGAGGTTTACCAGACGATGGCGGAGAAACCCGTCGACCAGCCGCAGGGCCTGCTCTTCACCACCGCGCGCAACCTCGCCATCAACCAGCTCCGCCGCCGCGACCACTCCCCCGTGCGGGCCGGATCGGAAAACATCATCGAGCTGTCGCCCGCGCAGGCGCCCGGGGTCGAGAGTCTCGTCATGGCCCGCCAGGAATGGGCCGCCACCGAGGCGGCCATCGCCCGCCTGCCGCTCGGCTGCCGCGCCGTGTTTTTGCTCTGCCGCTTCGAGGGGCTCACCCATCCGCAGGCCGCCGTCCGGCTCGGCATCTCCCGCAAGACCGTCGAGAAGCAGCACGCCCGCGCCCTCCGCCTGCTCCGCACCTTGCTGCAAAGCGACGAAACCCCCGCCGACATGTCCGCGCGGCGCCCCGCCGCCAATCACTGATCTTCACTCCCATGCCCGCCACCACTACTTCCCTTTCCCGCGAAGACATCGAGCAACAGGCCGCCCTCTGGACCGCCCGGCTCGAAAGCGACCAACTGGCCGCCGCCCAGCACAAGGAGCTGGCGGACTGGCTCGCCGCCGACCCTGCGCACCGCGAGGTGCTGACCCGTTACCGCGAGCTGACCGCGCGTCTGACCGCCCAGGTGCCCGTGCTCATGGACGCCGCCGAGGTGGCCGCCATTGTCGCCCAGGCCAACCGTGGGCGGCGGATCCGCCGCACGGTGGCGCCCCTGCTCGCGGCGGCCGCCGCCGTGACCGTCGGCCTGTTTGTCTGGCGCGCGCAGCCGGAGGAATTCGAGACCCACGGCGCCGAGCGCCGGGCCTTCACTCTCGCCGACGGCTCGCGCATCGAGCTGAACGCCCGCACCGGCCTGCAGGTCAAGCTGCGCGGGTCCGAGCGCCGTGTGAAGTTTGGCCGGGGCGAGGCCTACTTCCAGGTGGCGCATGATCCGGCCCGGCCCTTCTTTGTGGAAACTCCGCAGGGTCTGGTGCGCGTCACCGGCACGGTCTTCAATGTCCGCGAAACCGCCGGGGCCGCGGTCGAGGTCACCGTGCTGGAAGGCAGCGTGCAGGTGACCCCGCGCGCGGATGCCGCCACGCCCGCCGCTCTGGCCGGCGGCCAGCAGGCCGCGCTCGACCCGGAGCGGGCGAGCGTCCGCGTTCTTTCCGAGGACGAGACCCAAAACATCGTCGCCTGGCGCGTCGGGCAGGCGGCCTTCCAAGATGCGCCCCTGGACGATGCCCTGGCCCGCTTCGCCCCGTATCACCCCGGCGCCATCACGGTCGACCCCGGCGCGGCCACGTTGCGTGTCGGCGGACGCTACAGTCTCGACGACCTCGACGGATTCCTTGCCGCCATCGAACAGGCCCTGCCCGTCGTGGTCCTGCGGGGCGACGGGGGCACGGTGCGGGTGATTGCGCACCAGCACCCGCGAAAATGATTTTGGGAAAATGCGGCACCTGACGGGGGGAGCGATGCGCCGTGTTTTGTCGTAGCGGATGAGGGCCGAACCGGCCCGACCCCAACACCCCAAGCCCCATGAAGACCACATGCCCACCCCGTTCGTTTCATCAGAGCAATTCTGCCACGGATTACACTGATTACCCGGATAAAAACCGATCAATCCCCCCAGCATTGTCCGTGATCATCGGTGTTATCCGCCTGCCGGCCGTAGCCTTGGCGAAGGCTGGTGGTCTAGGCCTGCGGTCTTTTTCCCTGTGTCTTTTGAGCCTTTTTGCGGCCCATCAGTCGTTCGCAGCGGCGGTGAAGTTTGAAATCCCGGCGCAACCGGCCCCGGCCGCGCTGATGGCCTTCGCCAAACAGGCCCGCACGGAGGTGGTGTTCTCAGCGGACGACCTGCGGAACATCCGGGCCAACGAGGTCATGGGCTCATTCGAGCCCGAGGAAGCCATGGGCCGGCTGCTTAAAAACACCGGGTTCACCCACCATCGCAACGGCGGCGGCAAGTTTGTCGTGGCCGCCGTGGTCGCCGCCACCGGCTCGGTCCGGGGTGCGCTGGTGGGCGAGGGCGGCGCGCTGGCCGGCGTGCTGGTGGCCGTGCGGGAGACCGGACAAAGCACGGAGACCGACAAATTCGGGGCCTACGTTTTCCCCAAGGTGGCGGCGGGCACCTACGTGCTCGTCGCGACCGCCCCGGGCTACCAGCCCCTGCACATCGTCGACGTCAAGGTCAGCCCCGGCGGGGATCTGTCGCTCGGCCAGGAGGCGATGCGCAAGCCGCTCGACGAGGTGACCAAGCTGGACCCCGTGGTCGTGCACGCCGAAAACGTGGAGGAACTCGACCCCTATCAGGTCTACGGCAAAAAAGTGAAGCCCTTCGCCACCCGCAACGTCGACGTGCCCCGCACGATCAACGACGTGCAGCCCTACTTTATCTATGGCGCGAAGGAGATCGAGCGCTCGGGGGTGACCACCCTGGAAAACTTCCTCCACAAGAAACTGACCATGAACGCCACCCCGGCCAGCGCGGATCAGGGCATCTTCATCGGCGGAGTCGCCTTCGGCAACGTCAACCTCCGGGGTCTCGGCTCCAGCCAGACCCTGATTTTGCTCAACGGCCGCCGGATGGGCACGGGCGACACCGTCCCGGCCATCGGCACCCTGGGTAATGTCATCAGCGCCATCCCGCTGGGCGCCGTCGAGCGGATCGAGGTGCTGCCGACCAGCGCCGGCGCCATCTACGGCAGCAACGCCGTGGGCGGCGTGATCAACATCATCCTCAAGCGCAACTACACCGGCGGCGAGCTGCGGCTGAGCTACCAGAACACCTTCGACCGCGACGCGTCCATCCGCTCGGCCGACCTCAGCTACGGGTTTTCCCTCGAGGGCGGCCGGACCCAGGTGATGCTCACGGCCGGTTATTCCGACCGGGGGGACATTCTCTACCAGGACCGCCCCATCCTCCGGGACTATGGCCTTCGGGTCCTGCGGAACAGCGCCGACCCGGCGAACCCGTTTCGGCCCGCCGGGTTTGGGATCGCGCAGTTCACCTTCGGGGTTCCGTTCATCACCAGCAGCGCGAACCTGGTGCTGAAGCCCGCCTATGGCGGCGGCGCGTTGAACTCGTTCTACACCTATGTCCCGCTGGGGATCACCCCCACCACCGCGCCGCTGGAGCTGGGCGCGGCCCTGGCGGCCAATGCCGGGAAATTTCCGACCGATCCCTTCATCCCGGCGGCCAACAGCCGGGCGTCCAACGGCGGCATGCTGCAGACCCTGGGCCATGCCCCGACCCTGGAGTCCTTTGGCGCGACCCTGCGGCGCCAGATGACATCGAACCTCGACTTCAATGCGGAATTCTCGGTCACCCGCCAGCGCACGTTTCGTTTCGGCGTCAGCACCGGCACCCGGTCCGTGGCGGCCACCTCGCCCTTCAATCCTTTCACCACGTCGGTGTCCCTAAACATTCCGCGCAGCGGGGACAAACCGAGCATCTCCGAAAACTACGCGCGCCGGTTCAGCGCGGGGCTGGTGCTCACCCTCCCCCGCGACTGGAAACTCCAGGCCGACTACACGTGGAATTTCGGCACCAGCACCTACGAGACATATTTCGCTGGCGCCGGCATCGGCAGCGCCTTAGGCATCACGTATAACCCGTTCGTGGACACGACGGCCTTTCCCCTGGACTTGAGCCAGTATGGCTTCGGCAAGCAGACCAGCGTCGGCAACGGCGGCGGCACCAACGACGCCGCCCTGCGCGGCTCGGGCCCCGTCTGGACGCTGCCGGGCGGCGCCGTGTTGCTGACCTTCGGGCTGGAGAGCCGGCGGGAGGGCTTCGGCGATGTGTTCAACTCGAACATCTCTACCGATGGCGCCGGGGTCGTGCTGCCCTTCTCCTTCGCCAGCACGTCGCTCGGCAAGTCGCAGGGCACGCGCAGCGCCTACCTCGAGCTGCAGGTGCCGGTCGTGTCGGAGAAGAACCCGTGGCCGTTCGTCCGTGAACTCAACCTCCAGGTGGCGGGCCGGCGGGAGGATTTCAAGGTGCAGACCGGCACCTCCTCGGTCACCACCCTGCCGGTGCCGGCCACGCCGCCGGTGATCCTCAGCAGCACGGCGAAATACTCCTCCACCCAGCCGACCTTCGGCTTCGGCTACCGGCCGGTGCAGGACGTGATGCTGCGCGTGAGTTACTCCGGCGGGTTCCTGGCGCCCAGCTACAGCCAGCTCGCGCTCGACCCCACGCCGTCCCCGTTTCCCTCCACCATCGTCGATCCCAAGCGCGGCAACGCCAGCTACGGCGTCCTGACGATCGGCGGCGGCAACCCCGGCCTCACCCCGGAGCTCTCCAAGAGCTGGAACGCGGGGCTCGTCTTCGAGCCCCGGTCCGGCCCGCTCCGGGGCCTGCGGGCGAGCGCCGATTATTTCCTGATCCGCAAACAGAACAACATCGGCTCGCTTTCGGCCGCCCAGTTCGTGGCGATGGAGGACCAGTATCCCGGCCGGGTGACGCGCGCGGCGCCGGTGGCGGGCGATCCCTTCGGCGTGGGCGTGGTCACCACTGTCAGCACCGCCCCGCTGAACCTGCTGCGGAGCCTGAACGAGGGCGTGGACCTGACCCTCGGCTACCGCAAAACTACGGCCGAACACGGCTCGTTCGATTTCTCCGCGACCGGCACCTACAACATCCTGGCTTCTAGGAAAACCTCCCTGACCACCGCCAACGCCGAGATCACGGGCTTCAGCGGCTCTTCTGGCGGCGTCCCCACCTGGCTGGCCAACGGTTCGCTGACCTGGGACCGCCGCAACTGGACGGCCGGTTGGACGACCCGTTTTTATCCGCGCAACCACATCGCCGGGCCGCCCCTCACTAGCTCGACAACTCCTCGGCGCGACCAGGGCGGCGAGTGGGCCTCGAGCCAGATCTACTCGGATGCCTTCGTGGCCTACCGGTTCGACGACCGCAAACAGGGCGCAGCCGGCCGCTGGGCCGGCCGCCTGACCCGCGGGTTGGAGCTGGAGGTCGGCATCAACAATGTCTTCAACAAAATCCCGGCCTTTGACACCTCGTCCGGCTCCTACAACTACAGCACGTGGGGCGACATCCGGCTGCGGGAATACCGCCTCTCGGTGAAGAAGGCGCTGTGAGCCTTCCCACAAAAAAAAGACTCTGGGCGCTCGGTCTGATCGTCGCCGCCTCGGCTGGTTTCTTGGTGGCGGCTGAATCCCCCGCCGCGACGTCGGCCGACATGGCTTGGGCGGAACTGTCGGCGGGCTGGGTTGACCAGACCCCGGCAGACTACGCCAGGCTGCCGCCGCTCGAGCAGCGCAAGCGGTTCGAGCAGCGGTCGCTCCGGTCGCGGGAGCAAGGGCTGGCCTTCCTCGCCAATTTTCCCGCCGACCCGCGGCGGTGGCTGGTCGTGGACCGGTTTTTCCCTTCCATGCCCCGCTTCGTGCGGGAGTGGGGCCCGCTCAACGAGGAGGGCGAGCCCACCCGGCCGGTGATCGACGCGGCGACAGCCGCCGCTTGGAAGACGAAGGTCGGCGAGTTGCAGGCCGCGATGGCCGCGGCCCCCGACCTGCCGGCTGAACTGCGGGAGCGGCTCGCCGCGCGGAAGTCGGCGGAGGAATTCGCCGCCACCTTGGCGCAGGTTGGGGCGGGGAATAAGCCGGCCGACCTCGCGGCGCTCCGGGGCGCGCTGGAGGCCCATCTCGTGACCTGGCCCGCAAGCAGTGCGGCGCGCGGGATGCTATACAACTACATGTATGTGTTTTCGCAGGCGCAGACGGCGGCCCGGACGGCGGCGGAGTGGCAGTCGTTCGCCACCAGCCCGAATGAGGGCGTGCGCACGCTGGCCGTGGGCCAGTTGGCGAAGATGGACGCCCTGCTCGCGGTCCCGGTCGAGTTCGCGTTCACGGCAGCCGACGGCCGCGCGGTCGATCTGAAAAAACTGCGCGGCAAGGTCGTGCTGGTGGACTTCTGGGCCACGTGGTGCGGGCCGTGCGTGGCGGAAATCCCCAACGTGGCCGCCAACTACCGGAAGTATCACGCCCGGGGCTTCGAGGTCATCGGCATCGCGCTGGAGAACGCGAAGCTCACGCCCAAGGACACGCCGGAGCAGGCCGCCGCGAAGCTGGCGGCCGCCCGCAGGGTCCTGGCCGATTTCACCGCGAAGAACGGCATGCCCTGGCCGCAGCAGTTTGACGGCAAGCACTGGAAGAACGAGATCGCGAGCCGGTTCTCGATCGGCGCCGTGCCCGCGATGTTCCTGCTCGATCAGGAGGGCCGGGTCGTGTCGACCAATGCGCGCGGCGAGGCGCTGGAGCGCGAGGTCAAGCGGCTGCTGAAGCTGTAGCAGGTGTTTCTACCCGGTATCATCCACCATGAAAAAACTGCACCTGTCCTCGTTGTTCATTCTGACCGTGGCGACCGTCGTGCGCGCCCAGTCGCCCATGCCGCCGCCGCCACTGTCTCAGGCCGACGCCGACTGGGCCGTAGTGGAAAAGAGTTTCACCCCAGCCACCGCCAATGCCGGCGCGCCGCGCCCGCCGCAAGACCAGAAGGCCGAGCTGATTCAGTGGGGCCTGCGCTACTATCGCGGCATACTCACTGCCGGCGCGGAGTTTTATGAAAAGTATCCCGAGGACCCGCGCCGCTGGACCGCCGTGATGCAGATGCTCGACAAATCCGGCTGGATGACCGACGGCATCGAGACCGACGCTGCCAAGCAGGCCGCCGACACGGTCATCAGCGCCAGTGACCGCGTGCGGTGGAAAGAGAAGCTCGAAAAGCTGCGGCTCGCCGGTCTTGACGCGAAGGACACGCCGGCGCGCGCGCGGGTGTATTTCGACTCAAGGACATTCTCCCAGGTGCGCAACGCCGCCGGCAAGGCATTGCGCGAAAAGCGACCGGCAGATATCGCAGCCGTGAAAGCGGAATTCGACCGGCTCGCCGCCAAATATCCCGACCAACCGTCGATCGGCTCTTACGCGAACGGCTATGTCCAACTGAAAGAAGAGGCCGGCGCGACTCCCGACGAGATCAAGCAGGAATGGCAAATGCTGGCACGCAGCGCGAGCGAAGCCGTCCGCAAAGTGGCGGAAGACCGGCTGCGCTTCCTCGATCTCACGAGCCGGCCGCTCGACATGGTCTTCACGGCGGCCGATGGCCGCGCGGTGGATCTGGGCAGGTTGCGCGGCAAGGTCGTGCTGGTGGACTTCTGGGCGACGTGGTGCGGGCCGTGCAAGGAGGAGATTCCGAATGTGAAGAAGGTCTACGCGGCCTATCACGACCGGGGCTTCGAGGTTGTCGGCATCTCCCTCGAAAATGGCAAACTGACGCCCCAAGACACACCGGAGCAGACGGCGGCGAAACTGGCGGCCGCGAAGAAAATCCTGACCGACTTCACGGTCAAGGAGGAGATGCCCTGGCCGCAATACTTCGACGGCAAGTATTGGAAGAACGACATCTCGACGAAATATTCCATCAACGGCATCCCCGCGATGTTCCTCCTCGACCAGGACGGCAAGGTAGTGAGCACGAACGCGCGTGGCGAACTGTTGGAGCGCGAGGTGAAACGGCTGCTGAAGTTGTGATGCCGCCCGAACTCTCTCCCCGTCCCCTCTCCAATATCCCATGAAATCCCACTGGTTGGCCTTCGCCCTCATCTTTCTTCGCGCCGCCTCCGTCCCCGCCGTGGCGGCGGAAGCGCCGTCCGCGCCGTCGGCCGACATGGCCTGGGCGGAGATCCGCGCGCTGGGTCTGCTGGAATATCAACCTGCCGGCGCGGCCGGGGAGACCTCAGTGCGCCGCCGCCTGGAGCTGCAGGAGCGGCACCAGCAACTCCTGCGGGAAAAAGGCCTGGCCTTCTACGCGGCGTTTCCGGACGACCCCCGCCGGTGGAGCCTCGTGTGGCGCATGAGCCAGAACGTCCCCCGCTTCATCGTTGCCTACGGCCCGGACATCGACCGGAACATCCAGGCGGCGGAGGCCGGAGGCGACACGGACGCCGTGCTGCGAGCGAAGCTGGCGGCATCTGGCGACGTGAAGGTGGATGCCGCCGCGGCCGCGGCGTGGAAGTCCCGGCTCGCGGAGCTGGAGGCGGCGCTGCGGGCCGCGCCGGATCAGCCCGCCGACGTGCGCGAGGCGCTGGCCACCCGCGCCTTTTTTCAGGAAGCGCGGCCGCTGTTCGCCGGCGCGGGTCCGGGCCGGCCGCCGGACTGGGCGGCCCTGCGGGCCAAGATGCTGGACTTCACCGCCCGGTTTCCGGAGAGCGCCGCCCCGGCCGATCTGATGAGTGCGAACATGTATGCGTTCGAGGCCGCCCACACCCCGGCCGAGGCCGCCGCCGCCTGGCGCAGGTTTGCCGATTTTCCGTATGAGCCGCTGGCCGAGAAGGCGCGCGGGAAAGCCCGGGCCTTCGAGGCGATCAGCCGTCCGGTGGAGCTGGCCTTCACCGCCCTGGACGGCCGCGCGGTGGATGTGGCGAAACTGCGCGGCAAGGTGGTGCTGTTGGACTTCTGGGCGACGTGGTGCGGCCCGTGCATGATGGAGATGCCCAACGTGAAAAAGGTCTATGCGGCATATCACGATAAGGGTTTCGAGATCGTCGGCATCTCGTGCGACGTCGCGCCGGAGGGCGCGATGGGCAGTTGGGTGAAGGCCGCGCGGACCGGCCCGCAGGTGCTGGAGTTTTGCCAGAAGAACGACATGCCGTGGCCCGAGCACTACGACGGCAAGAAGCACAACGAAGGCGGCAACTCGCTGGCGGCGCGCTTCGCCGTCACGGGCATCCCCGCCGCCTTCCTGCTGGACCAGACCGGCCAGGTCGTGGGACTGAACCTGCGCGGCGAAGCACTGGAGCTGGAAGTGAAGCGCTTATTGAAACTATGAGCCGACCCGCCTTCGCCGGGCTACGGCGCGGCAAGGGTGAAGCGGCTGCTGAAGCTGTAGGCGGCGCCCGGCGCCGCGGAGTTGAGCCTCCTTCGCCAAGGCTTCGGAGCCCAGGAAGCTGAGGGTTGAAAGTTGAGAGATCCAAACACTGATCGCTTAAAGCTTAAAGCTTATCACTTACGGCTCAAATCCCATGGTCGCTGAACGTTACTGTCTGTTGCCCCGCCCGGTGGCGTCGCTTCCGACGCGTGAGCCGATCACGCCCGCCGAGCAAGCCGTGCTCGCCTACCTCTGCGCCGGCTACAGCAATAAGGAGATCGCCAAGTTCCTCGGCAAAGCCGAGCCGACCGTGAAACATCAAGTGAGTGCATGTTTGAGGAAATTCGGCCTATCGTCGCGGACGAGATTGATGGCCGCACTGAGATAAGGTGAAACACCCGCCTTCGCGATGCTTCGCCGAGGCAAGCCAGGTCAGCGCCTGTTTGAGGAAGTTTGGTCTGTCGGCGTGGACGAGATTGATGGCGGCGCTGCGGTAGGGGTGCTTGCCTCGGAGGCTACGGTTCGTGGATCACCAGTTTGGGAAACCAGCGCCGGAAGTCGGCGGGGTTGCGGGTGATCAGGCCCTGGCGGTTCGAAGCAAACCCGCCGATCAGCAAATCGGCAACCGGCCGCTTGGGAATCTGCTGGCTGCGCCGGGCGGCCACATAGACGTGCCAGGCCGCGTGCGCCGCCTCGGTGTCGGCCGCCGTCCAAGCCTCGTGATGGGTGATGCCCGCCTGGTCGAGGAAGTTCTTTTGGTCCGCCAGATCACCCCCGAAGGCCGCCGCCAGCTCGACCATCGTAACCGGACTGATGGCCAGGCCGTCTCGCAGCAGCTTCTCCAGAAGTTTGGCCGACGCCCGGCCGAACTGCGGATCATTCTCCAGCACGTCGAGCACGACGCAGGTGTCGACCACCCAGGTCATGGATTTTTCTCACCCGCCCGCAACTCCCGCATCCACGCGGCGGTCCGGCGCGGCGCGGGCCGCCGCTTCCGCGCGTAACCGAGGACCGAGAGCGGCCCCGGGGGCTGCCCGGCCTCCACGACCACCCGGAACTCCCGGTCGGAAATCCGCACCCACTTGAAGCTCTGGCCGGAGCGCAGTTTCATGGCCTTGCGCAGGCTGGCCGGGACCGAAATCTGGCCGCGTTCCGTCAGGGTGGATTTGCTCATGCCCCGTCAGTATCATGTAGAAACATCATGTCAAGGAGGGCCTCTCCTCCCGCCCGCGCCTCCTGGCGGCGTTGCGATAAGGACTTTTCGCATCGTTCTCTTTCACTTTATCACTCTCATTTTCTCCGTTTTCAAATCCGGTCGAGAGAAAGAGCAAGAGAACGAGAAGGAGAACGACCAGCAAAGGCGGCGTTGAGGTAGTGACGGAGGAGATCCCGCTCATCCTCGAGCGCTTCCGGACGGGATAGATGCTTGGATTGAAGTTGTGGGAGCGTGCTTGCACGCGACTGGTTCGTGTCGCGTGCAAGCACGCTCCCACACAAGTCAGGGTCATTCCAAAGTCAGCCCAAGCGCCCTATTTCGCCTTGGCGGCGGCGAGGGCCGCGAGCATCCGGTCCGGGGTGATGAGTTCGGGCAGGATCACCGGGTCGGGCTTGCCGGGGGAATAGATCAGGTTGAAGGGCACGGCGGAGCGGTTCCAGCGCGCCAGCTCGGCGGTGATCTTCGGGTCGCGGTTGGTCCAGTCGGCGCGAAGCAGCACGACCTTGTCCTGCGCGAGCGCGGCGAGCACGGCGTCGTTGTGGAAGACCGTCGCCTTGTTCGTCTGGCAGGTGGCGCACCAGCGCGCAGTGAAATCCACGTAGACATAGCGGCCGGCGGCCTGCGCGGCGGCGATGGCCTCGGGGCTCCATTTCTCCCAGGTCACCTGGTAGCTGCCGGCGGGCGCGGCCTCGGCGGTCTTGGGCCAGCCGGTGAAGAGTCCGGCCGCGAGCAGCGCGGCGGCGGCGACGCGCCCGAACATCTGCTTGCCCGGCTGGCCGTGCGCCTGGCCGAAACGGCCGTAGGCCCACGCGGCCATCGCCACGAGCACGAAGCCAAACGCGATGGAGAGCAGCGCGGAGTCGTCGTCCTTGGTCTGCCCCGCGAGCACCCAGAGGAGCCAGCCGACGGTGGCGTAGAGCGGGAAGGCCATGAGCTGCTTGAAAGTCTCCATCCACGCGCCCGGCCGCGGCAGCAGCCTGATGGCCGAAGGGAAAATCGAGAGCAGCAGGTAGGGCAGGGCCAGACCGATCGCGATGGCGGTGAAGACCAGAATAGACTCGAAGGCCGACAGCGAAAGCGCGGCGCCGAGGGCCGGCGCCAGGAACGGCGCGCTGCACGGCGTGGCGACGAGCGTGGCGAGCGCGCCGGTGAAGAACGAGCCGGCGAAGCCCTCCTTCATCTGGAGATCGCCGCCGACACCGGTCGCGGCCAGGCCGATCTCAAACAGCCCGCTCAGGTTGAGCGCGAAGATCAGCAGGAACACCGCCATGCCGAACACGAAGGCCGGCGACTGGAGCTGGAAGCCCCAGCCGAGCTGCGCGCCGCCCGCGCGCAGCACGAGCAACACGCCCGCCAGGACCCAGAACGAGACCAGCACGCCGGCCGTGAACACGAGGCCGTGCTGCACGATCTTCGTCTTGTCGTTGCCGGACTGGTTGACGAAGCCGAGGATCTTGATGCCGAGCACGGGGAAGACGCAGGGCATGAGGTTGAGGATGATGCCGCCGGCGAAGGCGAGGAAGAGGGTGGCGAGGAGGCCGCCGGGGGCGGCTTGCGGTTGAGAGTTGAGGGTTGAGAGTTGAGAGCCTGAACCGGGCTTGCCGGGAACCGCAGACGCTTGAGGCCTTTTGTCCGCGCCGAATTTCACGTCCACCAGGATGCCGCCGTAGCCGCTGGCGGGCTTGAACCCGTTGCTGGCGACGAGCACGCCCTTCAGGCCGGGCGCGGCGGCATCGGCGGCGGCGTCCGCCGCGAGTTCGAGCACCCACGCGCCGTTTTCCTCACGCACGGCCTGGGCGGCGGCGTAGTCGACGAGGGCGTTCTCGTCGAAATAATGCAGGCCGGCCGGCTTGTGGGTGTTGCCGGCGGCGGGCGCGGCGCGGAGCGTGATCTTGGCGCCGGCGCGCTGCGCGGTGAAAATCCAATCCTTGGAGGCGGTCGGCAGATCGGAGAGGGCGTTGTTGAAGAGGCGGGCGATCGCGGTGTTCTCGGGGGTTTTCTGCGCGGAGACCGGGAGCGTGAGCGAGACCTTGGCGTCGCCGGGCATGCAGACGTCCTTGCACATGAGCCACTCGGTGGCGGCCTGGAGGTTAATGCTGGTGCCGGGTGCTGCGGACCCCGTTGCGGCCGCCCCGTTGCCCGTTGCTACGGGCCCGGGGTTCGTCCCAGCCGTCGCTTGGCGTAGCTGGCCGCCCGGGGTTTGTCCTGCGTTCTGCTCCGGCCGGCTGCCCGCGCCTTTGGCGCTGCCGGCCCCTGAGGTCGCAAACTCAGGCAAAGGTGGCGTAATCTGCGTGAAGAGGAAAACCTCCCCCTCGTAGCCGTTGCCGGTGACCTTGCCGGCGGTGTCTTTGACGACGTGCGGCGCGGGCCACACGATCGGGCCGGCGGTGTAACCGGCGGGGAGCGTCCAGTTGACCGAGGTCGGGTAGCCGGTGCCGGCGTTGATCCAGTAGCTGTGCCAGTGCGCGTCGTGGTTCAGCTTCAGCGCGACCCAGAAGGGCTGGCCGGGCTGGATGGAGGTGGCGGCGGCGACCAGCTCGACCTGCACGGCGCCGTTGCGGACGGGCTTGGCGCCGGCGGGCGCGGGCAGGGCGAGCAGCCCGATCGACAGGCTCAGGGCCGGGAGGCGAAGCAGACGGGCAAATTTCATCGGAAGGTGAGAGTAGGCGGGGCGGGGTTTATTTCAAATGCGGCAAGCAGCCGCATGCTGCCCCGCCCGCTCCGAAACACAAGGCTCCGGCCGTGGTCCGATGGGACCACGAGCCGGGATTCAGAACAGCCAGGCTTCCCGGATGAGATTAATGGCGGCCTTGCGGTAGGGCGCTTGCCTCGGGCGCGCCATCGCTTAGGACACATGGCCCATAGGCGCGGCGCGGCCGGCCTGTTAAACTGAACTTCCCCTATGAAATACCCATCGTTCCTGCTGGCGGCGTTGCTCCTCTTCACCCGGCTCATCGCCGCCCCCGGGTTCACCCACGAGACCAGCGACCTCGCGGCCGATCCGGCGGCGCGCTTCGGCCAGCTGCCCAACGGTCTGCGCTATGTCGTCTATCCGAACAAGGAGCCGCAGGGCCGCGCCTCGCTGCGCCTGCTGGTGCTGGCCGGCTCGCTCCACGAGAACGACGACCAGCGCGGCGTCGCGCATTTCCTCGAGCACATGGCCTTCAACGGCAGCACGCACTACGCGCCGGGCACGCTGGTCGAATTCTTCCAGCGCATGGGCATGAGCTTCGGCGGCGACACCAACGCCTCCACCAGCTTCGACCAGACCATCTACATGCTGGAGCTGGCGCACACCGACCCGGCCACGCTGGCCGAGGGCCTGCGGGTGTTCGGCGACTACGCCGGCGGCCTGCTGCTGCTCGACGACGAGATCAACAAGGAGCGTGGCATCATCATGAGCGAGAAGCGCACCCGCGACAACGTGCAGTTCCGCACCTTCGTGGAGAGCTTCAACTTCATGCTCGGTGACACGCGGCTGCCCAAGCGCATCCCGATCGGCCTGCCCGAGGTGATCGAGAAGGCCCCGCGCGCCCGCTTCACCGAGTTCTGGGACACCTGGTATCGCCCGGAGAAGATGGCGGTCGTCGCCGTCGGCGATTTCGACGCCGCGGCGGTCGAGCAGCAGATCGTCGCCGCCTTCACGCCGCTGGTGGCGCGGGCTCCCGCCCGGCCCGAGCCCGCGCTGGGCGAGCTGCCCAAGGTCGACGGCGTCCGCGCGCATTTCCATGCCGAGACGGAGTCGCCCGCGACCACCGTCAGCCTCACCAGCCAGACGCCGTTTGTGGACGAGCCCGACAACGCCGCCAACCGCCTCAAGCAGCTGCCGCGCGAGATCGCGGTCGCGATGCTCAACCGCCGTTTCAACGAGCTGGCCAAGAAGGAGGGCGCGCCCTTCAGCAGCGGCGGCGCCGGCGTGTTCGACGGCTTCCGTTTCTTCCGCCGGGCGGGCGTGAGCCTCACCTGCAAGCCGGAGCAATGGCCGGCGGCGCTCGCCGTCGCCGAGCAGGAATTGCGCCGCGCGCTGGAGCACGGCTTCCAGCCTGGCGAGCTCAAGGAGGTCGTCGCCACCTTCACCAACAGCCTGGACCAGGCCGTGAAGACCGCCGCCACCCGCCGCTCCGGCGAGCTCGCCGGCGAAATCGCCAGGAGCATCTCCGATCGCGAGGTGTTCACGCATCCCACGGCCGAGCGTGCGCTGCTCCAGCCCGCCCTCGACAAGGTCACCGCCGCCGACTGCCTCGCGGCGCTGCGGGCGGCCTTCGCCGCGCCCGGCCGCTATGTCATGGTGACCGGCAACGCGACCATCCCCGGCGACGCCGATGCCGCCATCGCCGCGGCCTACGAAAAATCCCGCGCCGTCGCCGTCGCCGCGCCCGCCGCGCAGGCCGAGGCGGTCTGGGCCTACGCCCACTGGGGCGAGCCGGGCCAGATCGTGAAACGCGAGCACATCGCCGACCTCGACGTGGAACTCGTCAGCTTCGCCAACGGCGTGAAGCTCAACCTGAAGAAAACCGGCTTCGAGGCCGGCCGCATCCGCGTGGGCGTGCGGGTCGGCAACGGCGCCATCACCGAGCCCGCCGCGCAGCGCGGGCTCGCGTCCCTCGCCGGCGGCACCTTCGGCGCCGGCGGACTCGGAAAACACAGTGTCGATGAGCTGCGCCGCATCCTCGCCGGCAAAAATGTCGGCGCGCAGTTCCAGCCGGCGAACGACGCCTTCAACCTGACCGGCGGCACGACGCCCGGCGACCTGCTCCTGCAACTCCAGCTCATGGCCGCCCAACTGACCGACGCCGGCTGGCGCCCCGAGGCGCTGCGCCAGGCGCAGAAGGGCCTGGAGCAGATGTATCTCGGCTTCGAGCACACGGCCAACGGGCCGATGTCCACCGAGGTGGCCAACCTGCTCGCCGGCGGCGATCCGCGCTTCGGCCTCCCGGCGAAGGAAGTCATGCTGTCGCGCAATCTCACCGAGGCGAAAGCCTGGCTCGCGCCGCAGCTCGCGCGCGGCGCGCTCGAAGTCTCGGTGGTCGGCGATATCGACATCGAGGCGGCCATCGCCGCCGTGGCGCAGACCCTCGGCGCCCTGCCGCCCCGCGAGACCAAACCCGCTCTCGCCGAGCTGAAGAAAATCTCCTTCCCGGCCGCGCCGTTCAACAAGAGCTACACCATCGCGTCGGAAATCCCCAAGGGCAACGTCATGGTCTACTGGCCGACCACCGACGGCCTGGACGTGAAGCGCGCCCGCCGGCTGAACATGCTGGCCAGCGTGCTCAACGACCGCCTGCGCGTGAAGATCCGCGAGGAGATCGCGGGCACCTACAGCCCCAGCGCCGGCAGCAACGCCAGCGACACCTTCCCCGGCTACGGCTACATCCAGGCCGGCTGCGTGGTGGACCCGGCGATGGCGGGCAAGATCACCGACCTGATCGTCGCCATCGGCCACGATCTCGCCACCAACGGCGTGACGGACGAGGAACTCAACCGCGCGCGCCAGCCCGCGCTGACCGCCGCCAAGGAGTCGCTCCGCACGAACAATTACTGGGGCGGCAACGTGCTGGCCCGCGCGCAGGAAAAGCCCGAGGTGCTCGGCTGGGCCCGCACCCGCCTCGCCGACCTCGAGGGCATGACGGCGGCGGAGCTCGGCGCGCTGGCGAAATCCTATCTTGGTCTTGAGCACGCCTCGCGTGTCACCATCCTGCCCGCCACGGGCAAATGAATCCAACTTTCCGTATCTGGCTCTTGGGGGGACTCGCCGCCGCCTGTTGCCTGCCGGGCGTGACGCCGCCGCTGGCGCTGGGCATCGGCTTGGCGCTGGCGCTCACGGTCGGCAATCCGCGGCCCACCCTGACGGTCAAGGTGCAGCAGTATCTGTTGCAGGCGTCGGTCGTCGGGCTGGGTTTCGGGCTCAAGCTCGACGCCGTGGGCCGCGCCGGATTGACGGGCACCTGGGCCACGGCGCTGTCGCTCGCGCTGACGGTGCTGCTGGGCTGGGGCCTCGCCCGGATGCTCAAGGTGGAGCGCATCACCGGCCAGTTGATCACGGCGGGCACGGCGATCTGCGGCGGGAGCGCCATCGCCGCGATGGGGCCGGTGCTCGGCGCCAGTCCGCGCGAGATGTCGGTGTCGCTCGGCTGCGTCTTCATCCTCAACGCCGTCGCGCTCTTTGTGTTTCCGGGGATCGGGCACTGGGCCGGGCTCGCCCCGGTGGATTTCGGCTACTGGGCGGCGCTCGCGATCCATGACACCAGCTCGGTGGTGGGCGCGGCCGCGCGTTACGCCCCGGAGGCGCTGGCCACGGCGGTGCCGGTCAAGCTGGCGCGGGCGCTGTGGATCCTGCCGCTGGTGGCGCTGGCGGCCATGCTGGCGCGGCGCGACACCCGGCCGAAGGCGCCGTGGTTCGTGGGCCTGTTCCTGCTGGCCTCGGCGACGGCCACCTACCTGCCCGCCGGGGAGGCGGCGTGGGGCGTCCTCACCGGCGTCGCGCGGAAAGGCCTGACCGTGACGCTGTTTCTCATCGGCGCCGGGTTGTCGCGCGAGGCCCTGCGCGAAGTGGGCTGGAGGCCGTTCTTGCAGGCGGTCATCCTCTGGGTCATCGTGTCGGTGGCCTCGCTGGGTGTCGTGCGCTGGTGGGGCGGAACCCATTTATGAACACCCTGACGCAAAATTCCGTGCCGCCCGCGCTCGGGCCGCTGGTGCGCTACCTCGACCAATTGACCGAACGCGCCTCGCTCGACGAGTTGCGCCGGCTCCTGCGGGAATCGGCGGTCACGCTGGAGGACCTGCGGGCCTTCGTGCGGTTCGACCCCATGCACTACCGCCGCAACCTCGTGGCCGAGGGCCGGTGGTATAACATGCTGGTGCTTTGCTGGCGCAGCGGGCAGCGCAGCCCGATCCATGACCACGCGCAGTCGGCCTGCGCCTTCAAGGTGCTGACGGGCGTGTGCAGCGAGACGCCCTATGGTTTCTCGCCCTGCGGCCAGGTGTATCCCCTGCAGACGACCGACCAGCCGGCCGGCGCGGTCGTGGCCACCCAGGACGCCGACACCCACCAGGTGTCGAACCTCCAACCGGCCGGACACGACCTCGTGACGCTGCACATCTACAGCCCGCCGCTGAAGCTGATGCAGAAGTTCTCCATCACCGGGGAAAACTCCGGCCAGTGGTCGGAAGAGGAATACCTGGGCGGCGCCGGGGTGTAGGCGCGCGGGGTCGGCCGCCTCGGCGCGGCTCTTGCTCACCAAGAGGCAGCCAGCCCGGATAATTTGTAATCTATTATATTACAAATTATCGGAGGCCCAGCGGGGCGGACCGCGCCCGGCGGCGGGTTTCGGCCGGTGGTAACTTAATAGACTACCAATTTCTGGCGGACCGGCCGGAGGAAAAAACGCTTTCCATGCGCGGGGCCGGGGCGTTTGCTGGCGCGGCATCCGGATGCGCGCACACCTCATACTCATTGCCAGTTGTTTTTGGACTATTGCCCGTGTGCCTTGGGGTAGGGCGGAGCGGCCCGCTCCGCCGCGGCGCACCGGGCCGGTGCACCCTACCGGCGCTATCGCGCCAAAGGCGCAAAGCGCAGGATAATTGGCATCATGGGCATCTTGCTGAAACTGATGCCGGCCTCGGCGGCGCGCACGGCGACGGGACTCGCGGTCCTCGGCGCCGTGGCGCTGCTCCCGGCCCTGGCGCTGAATTCCGCGCCGCCGGCGAACCGCCCGATCAAGGCGCCCACGGGCGGCTACGTTTCGTCGGATTCCTGCCGGTCCTGCCATCCCGGCAACTACGCGAGCTGGCACGGCTCGTTTCACCGCACCATGACGCAGGTCGCCGACGCCTGGAACATCCCGGCGGCCCTGGACGGTTTCGAGCGATCCTTCGACGGCTGGGACTACCGGGTTGAGCGGCGCGACGGGAAATATTTCTCGCGCCGGCGTCCGTCGGCCGGGGCGGCGCGCGACTGGCTGGAGCCGCAGCAGATCGTGCTGCTCACCGGCTCGCACCACCTGCAGATATTCTGGCTGGAGACGGGCGCGGGCCGCACGCTCGTGCAATTTCCCTTCGCCCATCTCGTGGCGGACAAGCTCTGGGCGCCGGTTGTGCAGACCTTCGTGCTGCCGCCCGACGCCAACAATTTCTACGCCGCCGGCGAGTGGAACGGCGCCTGCATGGACTGCCATGTCACCCAGGGCCGCTCGCGCTTTGTCGAGGGCGACCGGTTCGACTCGCGGGTCGGCGAGTTTGGCATCTCCTGCGAAGCCTGCCACAGCGAGGGCGCGGAGCACATTGCGCGGAACCGCAATCCGCTGCGGCGTTATGCGCTCCATCTGGGCGACAGGAAGGACGCGACCATCGCCAACCCCGAGCGCCTGAAAACCGCCGAGGCGAACCTCGCCTGCGGCCAGTGCCACAGCGTCTGGGCGTTCAACAACATGGCGGACAAGATCGCGTGGAACCAGGAGGGCGGGAAATTCCGCCCCGGCCAGTCCGACCTGCAGCAGCGTTTCGTCGTCCGGCCCGACACGCCCGATCACGCGGAGCAGAAAAAGATGATCCATGACGCCAACCCGCATTTCATGGGCGACCGGTTTTGGGGCGACGGCATGATCCGCGTCACGGGGCGCGAGCTGAACGGCGTGCTCGCCTCACCCTGCGCCCAGGGCGGCGAGTTTTCCTGCCTTTCCTGCCACGAGATGCATCCGAAGAATCTGGACGCCGCCGGGCGGAAAGCGTGGGCGAGCGACCAGCTCAAACCCGGCATGGCCGGCGACGCCGCCTGCCTGCAATGCCATGCGAAGATGCAGGCCGACCTCACGGCGCACTCGCACCACGCCGCGGGCTCGGAGGGCAGCCGCTGCCTGAACTGCCACATGCCGCACACGACCTACGGGCTGCTGCGCGGCATCCGCAGCCACCAGGTCTCCTCGCCGACCGTGGCCGAGAGCCAGCAGCACGGCCGGCCCAACGCCTGCAACCTCTGTCATCTCGACAAACCCCTCGCGTGGACGGCGGAGAAACTGGCCGCGTGGTATCGCCAGCCGCCGCCGGCGCTGTCGGCCGACGACCGCGAGATCGCCGCCGGCGTCCGCTGGCTGCTGTCGGGCGACGCCGGCCAGCGCGCGCTCGTCGCCTGGGGCATGGGCTGGGCCCCGGCGCAGCAGGCCGCCGGCCGCGACTGGCTTTACCCCTTCCTCGCCGCGACGCTCGCCGACCCGTATGCGGCCGTGCGCTTCGACGCCTGGAAATCGCTGCGCACGCTGCCGGGCTTCGGGAATTTCGAATTCGATTACACGGCGGACGAGGCCGGGCAAAAGACGTCCGCCGCCGCCGCGCTCCGAAAATGGCAGGACACCGTCCGCCGCGTCGACGCGCTGTATCCGCCGGGAGTGATCCTCGACGCGCGCGGAAATTTCCGGCAGGATGTCTTTCAACGGCTGCTGAAACAGCGCGACCACAGCCGCATCTTCCTGGCCGAATGAGTTCCAACCCCGCACCCCCGACATGAACAACTCCGACCGACAACTCCGCTTCGGCTGGTGGGCGCTGCTCGCCTGGCTCACGCTCGGCCTCGCGCTGGAGGCGCTGCACGGCTTCAAGGCCGGCTGGTATCTCGACGCCGGCCACGAGACGCGGCGCCTGATGTTCACCCTGGCGCACGCGCACGGCACGCTGCTGGCCCTCGTCAGCATCGCGGCCGGGCTCACCGGCCGCACAGTCAAGGGCTTCGAGCTGGCCACGCCGGCCGCGCGGTCGCTGCGCTGGGCGGCGCTGCTGCTGCCGGCGGGGTTTTTCCTCGGGGGCGTGGTGATCCACGACGGCGACCCCGGCCTCGGCATCCTGCTCGTGCCCGTGGGCGCGCTGCTGCTCCTGCACGGCGTGGGGCGCGTGGCCCGGGATCTGTCCCGGATGAAAGGCTGACCGTGGCGCCGCCGCTGGATTTTGCCGGACTGGAGCGCCGCTGCCGCGAGAAAATCGCCGTGGTCGGCGGCGACGCGGCGCATGATCTCGCCCATGTGGAGCGGGTCGTGGGCAACGCGCGGTCACTCGCGGCGGCCGAGGGCGCGCGGCTGGAGGTGGTGCTGCCGGCGGCGTGGCTGCACGATTGCGTGACGGTGCCGAAGGACTCGCCGCAGCGCGCGGCGGCCGCGCGGCTGGCGGCGGCGCAGGCGGGGGCCTGGCTGGGCGAGTGGGGCTGGCCCGAGGCGCTGCGGCCCGAGATCGCCCACGCCATCGAGGCGCACAGCTTCAGCGCGGGGATCGCGCCGCGCACGATCGAGGCGCGGGTGGTGCAGGACGCCGACCGGCTGGACGCGCTCGGGGCGGCGGGGCTGGCGCGCTGCCTGATGCTCGGCGGGGCCATGGGCCGGGCGCTGTATGCGGCGGACGATCCGTGGTGCGAACGGCGCGCGCCCGATGACCGCGCGTCGTGCGTCGATCACTTTTATACGAAGCTGCTGAAGCTCGAGGGCACGATGCAGACGGCGGCGGGCCGGGCCGAGGCGCAGCGGCGCACGGCGTTCCTGCGGAGTTTTCTCGCCCAGTTGCAGCACGAGTCGAGTCGACCAGCCTAAGTCAACTATTAGTTGACATCAACCGTGGGCGCCGGCGCGGAAGGTATGTCAACCAATAGTTGACTTAGGCTCCGTGATCCCGGCGCCTCACTTCCGCAGGGGGACCGTGAGCGTGGCGTCGTTCAGCGCGAGGGTGAGCTCGGTCGTCGTCAGGCCGGCGATGCGGAGGTAGACGGGCCGGTCCCTGGGGCCGACGGTGATGGCGTCGCCGACCTTGCTGGCGGTGTTGTTGATGGCGAGGTGGAGCACGCCGTTGCGGGTGATGACGCCGCCCAGTTTCAGGGTGGAGGCATATTTCCGCAGGGTGTCGCTGTCGCTGAGGTCCGCCGCTTCGGGAACCGGGGCCGTGTCCGGCGATTCGTGCCCCGCCGTCGGATCGCCCGCCACTTCCTTGGGGGCCTGATAAAACGGGTTGGGCGGATTGGCGGGGAGCGGCGTGGGATGCTGGCGCTGGTCGAGGAGGGCGCCGATGCGGGCCTTGGTCAGGGCGTAGCGGTCGGCGATGCGCCTGGCCTCGGCCGGGTTGGGGGCGTCGGCGGCAACCAAGGTCGGAGGAAAGAGAACAGAGGACAAAAGACCGAGGGCAAGCAGCGGAAGGCTGGGGCGGCGCGAGTTCATGGGTGGGCGAGGACTTCGATCGTGAGATCCAGCGTGATCAGGGCGGGGCCGGTGGTGACTTCAGATGCCGCGCGGCCGGGTGGTTGCGGTCCGGCCGATTCACCGGCGGCGTTTCCGGCCTGGGTGAAGGCGTAGGTCTGGATCTTGAAGAGGCGCGGGCCGGTCTCGAGCTCGCGGAGGAAGCGCAGGACCTGGCGGTAGGTGCCCGTGGCGCGGAGGGTGAAGGGCACGGTCTTGTAGGGCTGGTCGGCCGGCGGCGGCTGGGAGCTGAGCTGGGTGAGCGCCCCGAGCCGGAGGCGGCTGGAGGATTCGAGCTGGTAGAAATAACCCAGGTTGGCGGGCAGGTCGCCTTCCTGAATCAGGCTTTGTTCGACAAAGGCCAGGGCTTGCTTCACGGAGTTCAGCTCCGCGGTGATGCGGCCGTGGTTGGTGAGGGCCTGGAGCATGTCCTCGCCGCTGCGCTGCAGGGTCTGGTGGCTGCCGGTGAGTTCGCTGTGGCGGGTCCAGATGAAATAGTTGCCGATCCACAGCAGCACGGCGAGCAGGCTGCAGGTGATGGAAAACGGATGGCGCCGGAAGAAGCCGATGAGGATTTGCAGGAAGGCGTTCATGGTTTCGCCTCCTTGAGCTTGCAGGCCACCTCGAAGTGCATGCTGAGGTCGCCGTCGATGCGCTCCAGGGAGGTGAGGGCGATGGTGCTGAAGAGCGCGGCGAACTCGCGGTCGTGGCGCAGCGTCTCGACATAGGCGCGGAGTTGTTGCGTGGCCTTTTCGGAGGGGATGTGCAGGGTGCCGCGCACGACCACGCCGCCGGCAAAGCCGTTGATGTTCTCGATGGTCATGCGGTCGAGGCGGGTGCGGCCGACAGCCATGACGAGGTCGGAGAGGACATAGGGCGCCGCCATGAGCCCGTAGGCCTGGTCGAGCCTGGTGGTCTGGTCGCCGAGGGTGCGGGTGAGGGCCTTCAGCTCGTCGGCCGAGCGTTGGTTCTCCTGGATGCGCTGGTTCCAGTAGGAGATTTCCGAAGCCAGGGTGTTGTTGAGGTAAAGCTGCCAGCCCATGATGATCAGGGCGCAGGCGGCGAGCGTGGCGGTGACGGCATTGGCCATGAACCGGCTGCGGACGAGGTCGTTGCTGGGCAACTCGCCGGAGAGGCGGCGGTCGAGGTGCCAGGGGCCCTGGTAGGCGTCGGAGTCCTTGGGATTCTTGGCGGGCTTGGGGCCGGGCAGCTCGGCCACGAGGCTGAGCGCGCCGAGCCAGTGCTGGCCGAGGGTCGGGATGCCCTCGCCGAGCCGGAGGTTGACGGTCGGCAGCCAGGCCGGGCAGTCGAAGGTGAAAGGGACGCGGCCGATGACCTGGGCCAGCGGCTCGGCGATCCAGGCGAGCGAGGCCGGCAGGTAGGCGCAATAAATCTCACCGACGGGCTGGCCGGTGGTCATCTCGTAGGAGTCGACGAGCGGCTTGAGGTCGCGGCCGATGGCGCGGACAAACTTGCCGGCGCGGAGCAGCAGCTCGTCGTCGGCGTGATGGAGGCGGTCGCGGACCTCGGCGGCGTCCTTCAGGGCGAATTCCTTGCACGCGGCCTGGACGATGGAGGCGAAGCCGTGGCGCACCGGGCCGGGGGTATGCACGCCCTCCTTGCCCAGGATGTAGGCGGTGGTGTGCTCCTGCTCGATGACGACGACGACGGCGGCGCGCTTGTCGTTGTTGCGCGCCTTGTAATCGGTGATCGCGCCGAGCAGCGGCAGCAGGCTCAGCTCCAGGCGGTAGGGCAGGAGGCGGTGGTCGAGCAGCCGCTGCTGCACGCGGTGCACGTCGGTGCGGGAGACGCCGCAGAGGAGGGCGGGGCGGGCCGTGCCCTCGGGGGCCACCTGCGCGCCTTCCAGCGGACTGAGCGCGGTGAGCTTCCAGTTCTCGGGGTTCTCGATCTTATACTGCTCCTTGACCAGCCCGGGGAGGTAGTCGGACTCGCCCAGGCGGCGGGCCTGGATGCTCTCGCGCTGGAGGAGGGACTCGGGCGGCACAAAACCGCCGACGGCCGGCACCCAGGATTTCTGGCTGTCGAAATTGTTGTCGATCCACTGGCGCAACCCGGCGTCGTCGCCGGCGTCAAACTCCGCGGCGGATTCCAGGACGGCGGGGCCGTCGTCCGGCCGGTCCAGGGCGGCGGCGAGGATCTGATAGGGGTTGACCTCGATCAGCAGGCTCTGCCGGGTGTTGCGGTTGTTGAAAATCACGGGGACGTAATGCGCTACCTAGTCAGGACTTGGGGCTGGCGTCAAGGTGTCCGCTGGGCAGGCTGCAGAGGACAGAGGACGGAAGACAGAGCACGGAGGGCAATCAGGAGCTGATAGGCTGCTCAGCCGAGGAATTCGCGGAAATGGGCGGCGAGGTATTCGTAGACCAGAGCGCGGGGTGCGGCGTAGATCACTTCCAAGCGACCGGTCTGATAGCGATAAATAAACCGGTGCTGGCCAACGCGCAGCCGGTAAAATCCCGTGAACTCGTCGGTCAGTGGTTTCGTGTCTCCCCGGGGCAATGAGGAGAGCGCGGCTTTGGCCAGCTTGCGGGGTTCGGGGGCAAGGCGGCGCAAATAATCCCGCACAGTGGCGGCAATGATGACTTCAATCCTCAACGGAGGACAAGGGATAGAACTTGAGCTTGCCGGCGCGCAGCTTCTTCAGCTGCGCCATGAATTTCGGGTCGGCAAGCAGTTCCATGGTCTCGATCATGCCGCCGAGGCGCGCGGCGGAAATCACGTGGACCACCGGGCGTTCGTGGCGGGTGATGGTCACGAGGGCGCCGGACTCGGCGGCGCGGACCGCGCCGGCGGTGTCGCGCTGGAGCTCGCGGACGCTGTATGTATCTTTCATGCCGGGAAGCTGTATTCTATCGATACGAGAGTCAACCCCGCTGGGGCCAGGCTGGCGTCAAGGTGTCCGCCGGGGCTCTCAGGGCAGGGTGACTTTCTCGGTGGGATCGGTCAGCTCGCGCCATTCGGAGATCAGATACGGGGCGTCGACCCCGCTGATCACGGCGGTGCGAAGGGAGGTGTCGTAATGCAGATTGGCGGTGTGGTTGAAGTAGATGTTCTTGGCGGAAAGCGCGCCATAGATATGCTCGGTGTAACCGTTGTTCCACATGTGCAGGTAGGCGTTCGGCATGTAGATCACCCCGTAAAAGGCCTGGTTGCTCCAAAAATAATGATAACCCGACGTGTTGGTGGTGCTCGTGCCAAGCAGGATGCAGCGCTTGGGATCCAGCGTATTGTTGATGATGCCACCGCCGCCATTGGTTCCAATGTAGAGTTCACCGCCAAAATGGATTTCCAAAGAAG
>JACPPI010000002.1 GCA_016190985.1 Opitutia bacterium
ATCGAAAATTTCTTTGGCCGCATCAAAAAATACCGGCGCATCTCCACCCGCTACGAGAAGCTCGCCGCCACCTTCTTGGCCTTCGTGCAGTTCGCGGCCGCTCTGGATTGGCTTACTCATCGGGTTTGAATACACGCCCTAGGTCACTTCTTTCCCAGTTCGCTCTTCACCACCGCGCCGCCCTTCATCACCCAGCGCACCCGCGTGAGTTCGGCGACGTCCTGCAGCGGGTCGCCGGCGACGGCGATGAGATCGGCAAACTTCCCCGCCTCGACCGCGCCGACGCGGTCGCCCCAGCCCATGATCTCGGCGTTGAGGCTGGTGGCGGAGACGATGGCCGCCATCGGCGGCTCGCCCAATTCGGCGCGGCAGAGAAGTTCCTGCGCGTTCTCGCCATGAGGGATGACTGCGGAATCGGAACCGACTCCAATGGGAATGCCGGCGGCGAGCGCGCGCTTGAAGCCGAGATCCTTGATGCCGCTGATCGCGCGGCTGCGCTGGATCTCGGACTCGGGGATGCCATTCTTCCGGCCCTCGCGCTCGATGACCTTGCTGGTGTAGAGCGTCGGCACGTAGAAGGTCTTCCGGTTCGTGGCCTTCAGCATGTCGATCGCCTCGTCGTCGAGGTAGGAGCCGTGGTCGATGGTGCGCACGCCGGCGCGAATCGAGGTCTTGATGCCGCCGATGCCGTGCGCGTGCACGGCGACCTGCCGGCCCCAGCGGTGGGCCTCGGTGACGGCGGCCTGGATTTCCCCGTCGGAGAACTGCTGCGCGCCCGGGGACTGGCCCTTGGAGAGCACCGCGCCGGTGGCCAGCAACTTGATGAAGTCGGCGCCGTGCTTGAAATTTTTCCGCACCTGCTTGACGACCTCCTCCGGCGAGTCGGCGAGGTTGTCCACGCTCGGCACGAGCACGTATTCGGAGAACTGCTGGGCGTCCCCCGCGCCGCCCGTCGAGGAGACATAGGAGCCGGCGACAAACATGCGCGGACCGGGCACGGCGCCGGCGTTGATGGCGTTGCGCAGCTCGACATCGACGTAAGGCCAGGCCGTGCCCATGTCGCGCACGGTGGTGAAACCGGCCTCGAGGGTCACGCGGGCGTTGCGCGCGCCCCACAGCGCCGAGTAGGCCGGCGTGGTCTTGATCAGCTCGTCCTCCCAGTGCGTGCCATAGTGGCCGCAGAGATGCGTATGCAGGTCGATGAGCCCGGGCAGCAGCGTCGCGCCGCCGAGGTCGATGACCCGCGCGCCGTCCGGCACCTTGAGACTCGCGCCGACGTCGGCGATGCGGTCGCCATCGACCAGCACCATGACGGGCGCGAGGGGCGCACCACCGCGCCCATCGAGCAGACGCGCGGCCTTGAGGACAATCTTGTCACCGGCGAACGCCAGGACGGGCAGCAACAACAGGGCGAAAAGTTGGCGGAGTTTCATGCCGCCAGACTGGGCGACTACTCGCCAAATTCAAGGTTTGGTGTTCAGCGCGTCAGCTTCCGGTATTTGATTCGGTGGGGTTGTTCCGCGTCCTTCCCCTTCCGTTTCTTGAAATCCTCGAGGTAGGCCGAATAGTTGCCGGCGAACCAGTGGACGTAGCTGTCGCCCTCGAAGGCCATGATGTGCGTGGCGGTGCGGTCGAGGAACCAGCGGTCGTGGGAGATGATCACGGCGCAGCCGGCGAAGCTCTCCAGCGCCTCCTCCAGCGCGCGGATGGAGTTCACATCGAGATCGTTGGTGGGCTCGTCAAGGAGCAGCAGGTTGGCCCCGCTCTTGAGCACGCGTGCCAGCAGCACGCGGTTGCGCTCGCCGCCGGAGAGCACGCCGACCTTCTTCTGCTGGTCCGCCCCGGTGAAGCCGAATTGCGCGCAATAGGCCCGGCTGTTCACCGCGCGCGCGCCGAGCGCCATCACCTCCTGCCCGTCGCTGATGACCTGCCAGATGGTCCTGTCGCCCGCGAGCGAGTCGCGCGACTGCTCGACATAGGCGGACTTCACCGTGTCACCCACCTTGAACGCGCCGGCGTCGGGTTTCTCCAGGCTGGTGATGAGCTTGAAGAGCGTGGTCTTGCCCGCGCCGTTGGGGCCGATGATGCCCACGATGCCGCCGGGCGGCAGCGAGAAGCTGAGTTTCTCGAACAGCAGCCTGTCGCCGTAGCCCTTGCTGACGTCCGCCGCCTGCACGACAAGCGTGCCGAGGCGCGGACCGGGCGGGATGATGATCTCAAATTTCTTTTCCTGCTCGGCAACGTCGGCCTTGAGCATCTGCTCGTAGGCGTTGAGGCGGGCCTGGCCTTTGGACTGGCGGGCCTTGGCGGAGGAGCGGATCCACTCCAGCTCGCGCGCCATGGCCTTCTGGCGCTTGCTCTCGGTGCGCTCGGCCACGGTGGCCATCGCCTGCTTTTGCTCCAGCCACGCCGAGTAGTTGCCCTTGAACGGCAGGCCGTGCCCGTGGTCGAGCTCGAGGATCCAGCCGGCCACGTTGTCGAGGAAGTAGCGGTCGTGCGTGACGGCGATGACCGTGCCCTCGTAGCGCGAGAGATGCTGCTCCAGCCAGTTGACCGAGTCGGCGTCGAGGTGGTTGGTCGGCTCGTCGAGGAGCAGGATGGACGGTTTCTGCAACAGCAGCCGCGCCAGCGCGACGCGCCGACGCTCGCCGCCGGAAAGTGTGTCCACGATGGCGTCGCCCGGCGGACAGCGGAGGGCGTCCATGGCCTGCTCGACCAGCGGGGCGACGTCCCACGCGCCGAGGTGGTCGATCTGTTCCTGAAGCTTGGCCTGCTTCTCCGAGATGGCGTCGCGGGCCTGGTCGTCGGGGGCGGCGGCGATCTCGTCCCAACTGGCGTCGTAGGCGGCGGTGAGGTCGGTCAGGTGCCTGACGCCCTCCTCGACGCAGGCGCGCACGGTGGTGCCGGCGGTGAGGCCCGGTTCCTGGGGCAGGAAACCCACGGTGTAGCCCGGCTCGAAGTGCACGCGGCCGTCGATCTCGGTGTCGAGGCCCGCGAGGATGCGCATGAGGGAGGACTTGCCGGAGCCGTTGAGGCCGAGCACGCCGATCTTGGCGCCGTAGTAGAACGACAGGGAGATGTCGCGGAGGATTTCCTTGCGCTCGATCTTCCTCGAGACGCCGAGCATCGAGAAGATGATCTTGGGGGCTTCGGGCGTGGCCATGCGCAGGTTGAAAGTTGAGGATTGCTCAGGCGCGATCCATTCCGGCTCGCGCCCGATTCGCGGGCCAGCCCGCCCCGCCAGGCCGAACCACCGCCGCTGTCACTTGCGGAGCAGCAGGCTGAGCAGCCAGGCGCCGAGGAGGAACAGCACGACGCCGACGGCCACCCGGACCGCCAGCTGGCGGTGCCGGGTCGAGGCCTCGGCGGCGGTCTCCACCTTCTGGGGGTGGACCAGGAAGATGCGGATTTTCTCCGGGATGTTCTTCAGTTTCTGCGGCGGGAGGTAGGTGCCCTTCAGGTTCAGCTGGTTCTTGATCTGGGAATACAGGAAGCTGGACATCGCGATGCCGCCCGGGTCCGCGAGGGGCTGGATGCGCGCGGCCACGTTCACGGTGTCGCTGAAGATGTCGTCCTGCACGTCGACCAGCTCGCCGAGGTGGAGGCCGATGCGGACGGCGTAGCGGTTCTCCGGCGCGATCCAGGCGTTGTTGGCCTCGATGGCGGAAAGGACGTTGAGGCTGCAGGTGACGGAGGAAAGCGCCGTGGGGAACTCGGCCATCGAGCCGTCGCCCAGGAACTTGACGAGGCGGCCCCCGTGGCGCGGGATCTCGGCGCGCAGGAGTTTTTCCAGTTCGCCGACGCAGGCCAGGGCGCGGGCCTCGTCCTTGGACATCATCGCGCTGTAACCCACCATATCGAGGAACATGATGGCCGCCAGGCGGCGGTTTTGCTGGGGAATGCCGGGGGTGGAGTCCATGGTGAGCAGCCCCCATCGATAGGGATTCCGGCCTGCGGCACAAGAGAGGAATCCTAGCGCCGGGCCGACCGGCGCCGCCCCGACCGAAGCGGACCTCAGTTGATGGCCGGCTCCGCTTTCCTGGTCTCGGGGGCGACCGAGGCCTGCGTGTTCGCCTTGTCGGCCGGCAGTTTTTTCACATCCCAGAGGTCTTCCGCCGGCATGCCCTCGACGAGGGCCTGGAGGAACTCCGGCTCCACGTTCAGCCGCGTGCGCAGGACGCTGCCGTAGATCTGCGCCTTGGAGCCCGCCAGCTCCTTCTGCGTGAGGCCGAGCAGCTCGATCTTCCTGAGCGCGGCGCGCAGGGCGCTGATGTAGTCGAGCACCTTCACGGCGTCGGGCGTGCGGTTGGCCAGCAACCAGCCGCGGAAGTCGGTGACGATCACATCGGCGGACTTCCCCTCCGTCGGCGAAGCCTGGGCATAGGCTTCATAGCTCGCGGCCAGCGCGCGGGCGACCTCGTCGAGGCCGCTCTGATCGGTTCCGATCAGGCCGATCTGGCTGGCGAGGCGGATGACCTCGCGCACGGCCCGGTCCTCGACCCGGGCGTCGGCCACCTGGTAGTCGGACTCGGGCGGGCGGACGCGGGCCGGCACGGTCACGAAGACGGCGGCCCATTGGTCGCGGGCGCGCTTTTCCTCCGGAGTCAGGGCCCGGGCGTAGATGCCGATCGCCTGGAGCTGCTCGCGCACGGCGGCGGCGAGGTCGGCGTCGGGCGGCGAGATCGTCTGGTCGTTGCGTGGGACGGTGGGCGCAAACGCCCCTTGGAGATTGTTGCGGGTGACGGCGGTCACAACGCCCACACCTCGCAGCGGCAGGTCGCGGAGACTGGGAATGTCCCCGAATATATCCTCCGGGATGAAACCATCAGCCGTCACGCCTATGCCCGGGGCGGTGATGAGATCCAGAAAAGCCACGTTGGGCAAGGAGGTGCGAAACCTGTTGGTAGTGACCAGATCACCAATAAACACCGTGTGCAGCCCCGTGCCATCCGGGAGGACTGTGTAGAAAGCCGGGGCCACGTTGACAGCTATGTTGCCCCTGATGGTGGTGTAATCGAAAAAGCCGGCGCCAGTCCCCGGGGCAAAGTTGGCGCGGGTTGGTGCATTGGAGCCAGCGCTGTAAAATTGCACCGCGCCGCCGGCGAGGAGCGCACCGCTGTCAGTGGTTGCGCTGCCGTTGGAGTCCAGCACTGGGGCGCCCGCGCGTGATCGGAAGGTGAAATTCACCGCAGAGGAGATGCTCCCGACCAGAATCAGGTAATCGGATGCCGCCGCGTCGCCCAGCGTGATCCCGCCATCCGTGGCCGTCGTGCCATCAGCGATGATGATCAGCGATCCGTTGCGCACAGCCAGCCGCTCGAAGGGCTGGACGGTGACTTTCTTGGCGAAGAGGTAAAGGCCGCCCGGATCGCTCTTGAAGAGGGAGGAGCGCAACGGAGTTTCGGTCTTGGGGGCGCCTGCCACAGCCCCGGTGCCCAGCACGATCTGGCCGGTGGCGGAATCGAGGCGGGTGTTGCGCGGCGTGGTCGCAGTCGAGCCGGGCACCGTGAACGAGAGAAAATCATTGGAGGCGGTCGAGTTGTTGGTGCCGATGGACAGGAGGATATCCCCTTCCGCCCAGAGGTCGCCGCCGATGATCAGGTTGCGGCCGGAGGCGGAGACCGCGGTGAACCGGCCGTTGGACGAGCCGATGTCGCCCGCCGACGAGATGGTGGCGTTGGGGGCGTGCAGCACGATGGTCTTGCCCGCTCCGGTCAGGCCCTGCTCGAAACTGATGCCGTCGAGGGTGGACGCCGCGCTGGCGTCGAGGGTCAGGGCGCCGGCGCTGGCAACGACGACGGCGTCGCGGAACGTCATCTTGGTGGCATTGATGTTGGCGCGAATGATGGTCCTGCCTGCTGCGTCGGTGGTGATGTCGCCAATGCGCTGGGAGTCGGCGCCCTGACCGACAGGCGCATTGAAGATGGTTTCCCCGGTGACGTTGGCCGTGAGGTCGCTCTGCCCCGTGCTGGCGGCGCTGATACCGGCATTGCCCGTGAGTGGCGAGGTGGAGGTGAGGGCGCTCTCCGTGTTGAGGGCGTTGCTGAAGGTGAGGTTGGCGGCAGTGAAGACGGTATTCACGCCAAGGAGCACCGGGTCGTTGTAGACCTGGTTGCCGGTGGTGGCGACGACCCCGCCGTGGAAACGCATGGCGCCGGTGGTGGCGGTGATGATGGAAGCCAAGGGCTGGGCGCCGCCGACCGCGCCGATGAAGATCGCGTCGCCGGTCAGGTTGACGGTGAGGGCCTGCGCGCCATTCAGAGTGCCATTAAAGCGGCCCGTTGGACCGGTGATGACCGTGGCGGCAGCCAGAGTGACCGGGTCGTTGAAGCGGAAGGAGCCGGAGACCCCGAGGCCGCCACCGCCCAGGGTCGTCGAGCCGCCGGCGTCGGTGAGGAGGCTGCTCAGGCCGCTGATCGGGCCGGAGAAGAGTGTGATTCCTGCGGAATTGACCGTGAGGCTGCCGCCGCCGCTGATCCCCTGGGCAAAGGTGACATTGCCCGGCGCAGTCATGAGGAACGGTCCGCTGATGGCCAACGGGCTGATGAAACTGGCGGTGCTGCCCGCCGTGACCGTGACACTGCCCCCGCCCGTGGTCACACCAGACAGCTGGACCGAGCCCGTCGCCTGGACCGTGATGTTGCCGCCGGACGAGGCGAGCGTGCCGGGCGCCGTGGCCGTTACATTCTGTCCGGCCGTCAGGTCGAGATTTCCACCCGCGCTGACCGGGGCGTTAAGCAGCAGACTGCCGCCGGTCGATACGAGGCTGACTGCCGAGCCGCTGCTGACCGCGGAACTCACCGTCAGGCTGCCGGGAGAAGACAGGGTGAACGACCCGGTCGCCTGCACGCCGGCCAGGTTGACCAAGCTGACATTGGTCAGGGTGATGTTCGCCCCGACCAGGTTCACGGTGCCGAAGTTGTTGCCCGGAACATCCAACGTGATGTTGAAACCGTTTGCGTTCAGGAAGGTCGAGCCTGGGACGACCGAGGGCCCGCTGTCGGTGATCGCCCCGCCGGCGGTGATGGTCATGGTGCCGGAGGCGTTGATGCCGGGCAGGTTGATCGGGGCGTTGTCGAAGATCAGGGTCAGGTTGCGCAGGTTCGTCAGGCCGGCCAGGTTGGTCGTGGCCGGGAATATGACCGGCACCTGGGCGCCGGCATTCACGTTGCGGAAGGCCACATCCCGGAAGTTCGCCAAGGTGCCGGCGAAGACCGGGGCGTTCACCCCCTGGTTGTTGGCTTGAGTAGCAAGCAGGATGTCCGTGCCCGGTGTGGTCAGAGAAACCGTGGTGGTCCCGGTGACATTGAGCGCGCCACTCTGAGTGATGCTGCCGCCGGCGGTCAGCGTGAACGTGCCGGACACCGTCGAGGCGCCGAGGTCGAGCGCGTTGGTGTCGTTCAACGTCACGTTGTTGCCGCTCGTGATGACGACCGTGCTGAAGTTGTTCGCGTTATCGAGGGTGATGTTGTTACCAGTGCCAGCGGTCAGCGTCGTCGTGCCGGCCACGGTCAGGTTGCCGCTGTCGGTGATCGCGCCCGCCGTCGTCACGTTCAGCGCGCCCGAGACCGTCTCTGGGCGGTGGTGGCGGGCAGGGCCACGCCGCCAGCGGCCGTGTTGTTGATGGTCAGCACACCCAGCGGATTCGTGCCGCCAATCGCACCGGCGAACGTAACCGCTCCGCTGCCAGTGTTAATCGTCAGATCCCGCGCCGTCGCATTGAGGGAGTCCAAGGTCGAACCAAAGCCCACCGCGCTGTTGGTGGTGGCCAGGGTGGTGTTGGCGTTGAGCGTGACGGCGTCGTTGTAGGCCTGCGCGCCCGTCGTCGTTACTGCGCCGCCATTGATGGCGGTGGTGCCGCCGGCATTGGTGGTGAGGCTGGCGAGCGCCGTGCCGCCGCCGACCGCGCCGGTAAAGGTGGTCGTGCCGGTGGAGTTGGCGGTGAGACCGAAGCCGCCGTCGAGGGTGGTGTTGAAGGCGATCGCGCCGGAGCCGGCCAGTGACGTTGGCCGCCGAGTTGATCGTCACATTGCCCAGGCGCGTGGCGCCGCCCACCACCCCGCCGAAGCTGATGCTGCCGGTGCCGGCGGTGAGGGTGAGGTCCTGGGCGCCGTTGAGGGTGCCGGCGAAAGTGATGTTGCTGTTGGTCGTGGCAAGCGCGGTGGCAGCGCCGAGCGTGACGGCATCGTTGTAGGTCTGGGCGCCGGTCGTGGTGACGCTGCCGCCGTTGATCGCGGTGGTGCCGACGGCGTTGGTCGTCAACGAAGCCGAGGTGAAGGCGGAAGACAGGGTCGTCGCGCCGGTGGAGTTGAGCGCGACGACATCAAGCGGGCTGCCGCCGCCGACCACGCCGGTGAAGGTGATATTGCCCGAGCCAGTGCTGACGGTCAGGTCGCGGGCCGCGCCGGAGGAGTCCACCGCGCTGGCAAAGGCGACCGCGTTGTTGGTCGTGGTGAGCGTGGTGTCGGCCCCGAGGGTGACGGCGTCGTTGTAGGCCTGCGTGCCGGTGGTGGTGACCGCGCCGCCGTTGATCGCGGTCGTGCCGCCGGCGTTGGTGGTGAGTGAGCCGGCGGTGACGGCAGCACTGAAGGTCGTGGTGCCGGTGGAGTTGAGCGTCATCACGTCGAGCGGGCTGCCGCCGCCGACCGCGCCGGTGAAGGTGATGGCGCCTGTGCCGGCGGTGACCGTGAGGTCGCGGGCCCCGCCAGTGGAGTCGGCCGTGGAGGAGAACGTGACGGCGCTGTCGGTGGTGGACAGCGTGGTGTCGGCCCCGAGCGTGACCGCGCCGGTGTAGGTCTGGGTGCCGGCGGAGGTGACGGTATTCGTGTTGATCGTGGTGGCGCCGGAGACGCTGAGCGTGCCGAGCCCGGTGACGGTATCGCCCGTGGCGTTGCCGAAGACCGCGTTGCCGGTGACGCCGAGGTTGAAGCCGCCGCCGGCGACGGTGCCGTTAAAGGTGGCCGTGGTCGCGCTGAGGGCGGTGTTGGCCCCGAGGGCGACGTCGTCGTTGTAAGTCTGGGCGCCGGTGGTGGTGACGCTGCCGCCGTTGATCGCGGTGGTGCCGACGGCGTTGGTGGTGAGCGAAGCCGAGGTGAAGGCGGAAGACAGGGTCGTCGCGCCGGTGGAGTTGAGCGCGACGACATCGAGCGGGCTGCCGCCACCGACCACGCCGGTGAAGGTGATATTGCCCGAGCCAGTGCTGACGGTCAGGTCGCGGGCCGCGCCGGAGGAATCCACCGTGCTCGCAAAGGCGACCGCGCTGTTGGTGGTGGTGGTGAGCGTGGTGTCGGCCCCAAGGGTGACGTCGTCGTTGTAGGCCTGCGTGCCGGTGGTGGTGATGCTGCCGCCGTTGAGGGCGGTGGCGCCGCCGGCATTGGTGGTGAGGCTGGCGAGCGCCGTGCCGCCGCCGACCGCGCCGGTAAAGGTGGTCGTGCCGGTGGAGTTGGCGGTGAGACCGAAGCCGCCGTCGAGGGTGGTGTTGAAGGCGATCGCGCCGGAGCCGGCCGGTGAGGCTGATGCCGCCGGCCGCGTTGGTGTCCACCGCGCCGTTGAAGGTCGTCGTGCCCGTGCCGGCCGACTGGGTCAGCGTGGCGGCGGCGAAGGCCGAGGAGACGGTCACGTTGTTGGCGCTGGCAAGCGTCACATCACCCAGGCGCGTCGTGCCGACCGCACCGGTGAAGGTGATGTCGCCCGTGGTGCCGGCGGTCAGGGTCAGATCCTCCGCCGTGGCGCCGGCGGTCGTCGCGTCCAAGGTGCTCTGGAAGGTGATGCTGCCGCCCGTGCCGCTGGTCGTCGTGTTGATCGCCACCGCGCTGCCCGCCCCGTTCAGCGTCACCGCCCGCAGGAAGTCCACCGCGTCCGAGGTCGTGCTGATCGTCCGTGCGCCGGTGATCGTCGCCGCGCCGGTCCCGTTCTGCGTCACCGCGCCATCGGACGTCACATTGGCGTTTAGTGTCAGCAGCCCTGCGTTGGTGAAGGTCACCGGCCCGCCCGTGGTTGTCGTTAGGGTGGCGTTCAGTGTCTGGTTGTTGCCGGTGAGGCGGATGCCGCCGACGGCGTTGGTGTCGACCGCGCCGTTGAAGGCCGTCGTGCCCGTGCCGGCCGACTGGGTGAGCGTGGCGGCGGCGAAGGTCGAGCTGACGGTGACGTTGTTGGCGCTGGCGAGCGTCACATCCCCCAGGCGCGTCGTGCCGACCGCACCGGTGAAGGTGATGTCGCCCGTGCCGGCGGTGAGCGTGAGATCCTCCGCCGTGGCTCCGGCGGTCGTGGCGTTGAGCGTGTCTTGGAAAGTGATGCTGCCGCCCGTGCCGGCGGTGGTCGTGTTGATGGCCACCGTGGTGCCCGCGCCGTTGAGCGTCACGGCCCGGAGGAAGTCGACGTTGTCGGAGGTCGTGCTGATCGTCCGCGCGCCGGTGATCGTCACCGCGCCGGCGCCGTTTTGTGTCACTGCGCCGGTGGTGGAGATGTCCGCCGCAAGATCGAGTGATCCGCCATTGGTGAGTGTGAGGGCGCCGGTGCCGGTCGTGGTGATCCCAACCGTCGTGCCGTCGAGGGTGCCGTTGCCGTCGATGTCGGTGGACAGGCCCGCATTATTGATGGCCATCGCGGTCGCGCCTTCCCGGTAGTTGATCGAGCCGACGGCGTTGGCCGCGAGGTTGGTGAGGTTGTTGGTGCCGCTGGTCAGCGTGAACGTGGTCTCGGCGTCGCTCAACAGCCGCAGACCGCCGGCCGTGATCGCGCCGCTGACCTGGGTCACCACGGAGCCGCCGACGGCATTGAGGGTGACGTTGCCGGTGGTGGTGACATTGGCGGCCACATCGCCGCCGCCGCTGAAGCCCAGCTGGATGCCCGTGCCCGCGAGGCTGCGCAGCAGGATGTCCCCGGTCGCCGCCGGGCCGCCGATCGTGTTCGTGCCGAAGGCGAGGAGGATGCCGTGCGAATCCACCGAGTTCTGGCCGGTCCCGGTGATGCGGATGGCGCCGCTGCCGGTGGATTCGACCTTCGAATCGTTCTTGATCTGCACGCCGAAATTGCTGACGCCGCCGCCGGCCCCACCGGTGCCGGTCAAAGCAATCGTTCCGGTCGAGGTGGTCGCCGTGCTGGCGCTGTCAAAAACGATGCCGTTGTTGTTGTGGATGCTGCCGGCAAATCCCTGCCCGGTGAGCGTCAGGGCGCCCGCGCCGGAGGAGAGCGTGGCGCCGAAGAGGGAGATGCCGTCCTTGTTCGCCGCCGTGCCGATGGCCGCGACCGTGGCCGGGGTCGCGCCGCCGCCGAGGGTGATGTTGCCGCCGTTGCTGGTGATGACCGTGCCGGAGCCGAGCGAGATCGCGCCGCCGTTGGTCGCGTCGTTGTCGGAGTTGAGCACGATGTTGGTCACGCCCGCGCCGGTGCCGGTGATGTCCGCGCCCGAGGCTACCAAGATGCTCCGGGTGGTGCTGAAGGTCAGCGCCCCGGCAAGGGCGCTGTTCCGGGTGATGGTGTTGGCGATCGTGAGATCGGTGTCCGCCGTGGTCGAGGTGAGCGTGACGTTGCCATTCGCATTGATCGTGCCGTTGAGCACGATGCTGCCGGCGGTGACTGTCAGGTCATCGAGCGCGTTCGCATTGCCGAGATCGGCGAAGGTGGCTGTGCCGGTGCCGGTGGTCACTGTCAGGTCGCGGGGCGTCGCGTCCGAGGCAACCGCGCTGCCAAAGGTGACGGCGCTGTTGGTGGTGGTGAGCGTCGTGTCGGCGCCGAGGGTGACCGCCCCGGTGTAGCCCTGCGTGCCGGAACTGGTCACCGTGGCGGTGTTGATCGTCGTCAGGCCGGACACCGCCAGGGTCGTCAGGCCGGTGACGGTGTCGCCGGTGGCGTCGCCAAACACCGCGTTGCCCGTGATGCCCAGGCTGTTGGTCCCGCCGGCCACCGTCCCGTTGAAGGTCATCGTCGTGCCGGTGAGCGCCGTGCCCGCCCCGAGGGTCACGGCGTCGTCGTAGGTCTGCGTCGTGGTGGTCGTCACCGCTCCGCCGTTGATGGCGGTGGTGCCGCCGGCGTCCGTCGTCAGGCTCAGGAGCGCGTTGCCGCCCCCGCCCACCGCCCCGCCGAAGGTCGTCGTGCCGGAGTCGTTCACCGTGAGGCTGCGGGCCGTCGTCGGCGACTGCACCGTCGAGGTGAAGGTCACCCCCGCGCCGGTCAAAGTCGTGTCGGCGCCGAGGGTGACCGCCCCGGTGTAGGTCAGCGCGCCGGCCGTGCTCGTGTAGGCCGTGCCGCTGAGGTTGATCGCCGTCGCCGTCACGGCCTGCGCGCCGCTGGTGAACACCTCGTTCAGGCCGGCGCTCGCCGCCGAGCTCACCGTGTGGTCGCCACCGAGCCGCCATTAATATTGATGGTCGCTCCGGTTACCGAGAGCTGGCCCAGCTCATCATCACTCCCCGCCGTCCCACCCACCGCCCCACCCAAGGTGACATCCCCGGCACCCGCATTAATGGCCAAGGTGTAGAAGGAACCATTGTCACTGTTCACCGTGCCGGCAAAGGTGATGTCGTTGCCCGCCCCGCCGCCGGAGGTGACCGTGACGTCGTCCCTCAGCACGGTCGCCCCGGTGTAGGTCAGCGCGCCGGCCGTGCTCGTGTAGGCCGTGCCGCTGAGGTTGATCGCCGTCGCCGTCACGGCCTGCGCGCCGCTGGTGAACACCTCGTTCAGGCCGGCGCTCGCCGCCGAGCTCACCGTGAAGCCCGCCAGGCGGTTCGCCGAGGCCGCGCTCGTGCCGACCACCCCGGTGATGTCCACGGCACCCGCGCCGGCCACGAGGTCCAGGGCAAAGGCCCCGTCCACCGTGCCGTTAATGACCGCGCCGGTGAAGGTGGCGGTCGCGGCGGCGGCATCGTCATCATCCAACCGGACGATTGAGCCAGCAATGATGATGGAGGAGGCGCTGACATCAAGGTTGGCCAGAGGCTGGAGATTGCCGATGTCGCCATTGAAGCGAACCGTGCCGATGCCGGCCGTGATGGTGAGGGCGCTGTTGGGCGCAGCACCGTTGTTCACACTGTCAATGGTGCCATCAAAGGTGATGTTGTTGTTCGCGCCGGTGGTGTTGACGATCACATCGGCACCCAGCACTATCGGGCCGGTTAAAATGGAGGTGGTGGGGGCCGCACCGGCGGTCACGGCCACGGTGGTGCCGTTCAGGTTGATACCCCCCGTTGCCGTGACATTCAGGTTCGCCAACCCTTCAGCCGCTCCCACGTTGGCGAACGTGGCTGTGCCTGTGCCGGCGGTCACCGTGAGAGCGCGGTTGCTGGCCGCCGCATCGGCATCGACGGTGTTGGAGAAAGTGACACTGCCGCCGCCCGTGGTGATCGCGCGGTCACCACCGGTCAATGCGACCGGGCTGTTGACGGTCACCGTGCCGCCCGCGCCTGGGGTCGTGCCTGCCCCGCCCCTGGTGTCGATGTTACCGCCCAGATCGATGCGTGTGAAACCAGTCAGCGCCACTGGGCCACCCGCGCCAGTGATGGCGTTGTCGCCATTGTCAGTTCCACCCACCGCCGTGATTGTGTCGGTGGTGAGCACGTCGCCCGATGAGATGAGCGTCACGGCACCCGCCGCCTGCGCGCCGCTCGCATCGGCGTCGGCTCCGCCCGTCGTCGTGATCGGGCCGACCGTGAGCGCCCCTGAAATTGTGATGCTAACTGCGCCGCCGTCCGCGTTGGCCGCACCGGTGGTCGTGATGCTGCCAGTGGTGATGCTGCCGGCACCAGTGGCGGTGAGCGATTGGCTGGCTCCGGTGATTGCGCCAAGAGTCAGAAGCGAGTTCGCGCCGATGCTGAAGGTCGCTCCGCCCGTGAGCGTGGTGGTTCCGAAGGTCAGGCCGGCGGTGCCGCTGGTCACGTTTGTCCCGGCGGCCACGGCAAGGGTCTGCGCCCCGATGGAAAGTGTTCCCAAGGTGTGGATGACCCCGGCCCCGGCGGTCAACCGATCCGACGTGACCTGCGCACTGCCTGTCACCGTCGTGTTGCGGCCGAAATTCAGACCAGTGTCATTGGCCAATTCCAACATCCCACCCGCAAGCGTAAGATCACCGGCACCCAAGGCTTGATCGTTGGTGGTGGCGCGCAAGGTGCCGGTATTCAAGGTGGTGGTGCCGGTGTAGGTATTGGCACCGGAAAGAACGAGGGTGCCGGCACCGTTCTTGATAACATTGGTGCCGATGCCACTGATCACCCCCGACTCGGTGATGGTGGTGCCCGCGGCCGGAGCATAGGTGAGGTCGCTTGCACCAACGCTGCTGCCGGTGTGGGTGAAATTGCCCGCCGTGGTGCCGATGGTGCTGTTGCCGCCGCCGACCAACGTGAGCGTGCCGGCAAAGGCGTTGTTGCCGCTGATATTGTCCAGGGCCCCGGCCCGGCCCGCAGCTCCGGTGCCGTTGAGCACGATAGTCTCGGTCGTGCTGTAATTGATGCCGCCGGAAAACCCGATCGTCGCCCCGGCCGCCACCGTAGTGTCTCCGGCGGCGGTGCCCAAAGCGTTGTTGGCCGCTGCAATCAGGGTGCCGTCATTGACCGCCGTCGCACCCGTGTAGGTGTTGGCTTGGGAAAGAGTCAGCGTGCCGCTGCCAATCTTGGTCACGGTCCCGCCGGCACCGGAGATCACGCCGGCATAGGCCGCGGGACTTGTATTATCCCCGCCGACGGAAAGCGCCGCGGCGAACCAATCTGGGTGGCAAAGCCGGTGATGTCCAACGTGACACCCGCAGTATTTGCCAAGGTCACGGCCGAGTTGTTGCCAAAAGCCCCGCTCGTGTTGGCGACCGACGCCACGCCCGCCTTCAGGGTGCCGGCGTTGACCGTGGTCGGGCCCGTGTAGGTGTTGGCTCCGCTCAGGGTCACCGTGCCTGCGCCCATCTTGGTGATGCCGAAGCCGACACCGCTGATCGCGGCGCTGACCGCCAAGGGGACAGAATTGGAGAAAGTCGACGTTCCCAGCAACGTGACGCCGCCCGTCTGCAGGGTGCCCGAGCCCACCGTAGCCTGGATCGAGCCGCCGTTGATCGTCACCGCGTTCGACACCACGGCGCCACTGCTGATGAACAAGGTGTTCGCGCCGATCGCGATCGTGCCCGTGCCCGCGACGCCCGCGCTATCAATATTGACGGCGCCGCCGGTGATGGTGGTGCCGCCGCTGTAGGTGCCGACCCCGCCCAGGGTCAGCGTGCCCGCGCCCGACTTCGTCAGCGCCGTCGCGCCGGCCGCAATCCCGTTGTAGGTCAGCGTGGTTCCATCAACCTGCAGCGTGCCGCCGCCCGCGCCCAGCGCGATCCCCCGGTTGGAGGCCAGGGTCATCGTCGCCGTCGTCTGCAGGGTGCCCCCGGCCAGTGTCAGGTGACCCGGCGTCGCCGCCCCGGGCGCCGTGCCCAGGTTGCCATCCGTGCTGATCGCCACCGTGCCGCCGCTGATCGTAGTCGCACCCGTGTAGGTGTTGGCTTGGGAAAGAGTCAGCGTGCCGGCCGGAATTGTTGACCGTGAGCAGGCCGGTGCCGGTGTCGATCGCGCCGAGGGACATGGTGGCGGAGTTGAGCGTGAGAGCGGCGTTCTGGGTGGTGATGGCGAAACCGGTGGAAGTGATCGCATTGGTCGCGGTGATCGAGACGCTGTTTCCGGTGTTGCCGCCAGCCGCGCCAAAATCGACGTTGGCGTTGAAGATGACGTCGTGCGCTGCGGTGAGGGTATAACCGGTGTTACCCGTCAGGCTGGCAGCCAGCACATAGAAATCGACACCACCAGAGGCATCAAACGGATCCGTGTTATCCTGCGTCGCGCCGTTCGCCGGATCGACGCCGACATAGAGGTCGTTTGGATCAAGCAGCAGGCTGCCCGAACGCCCGGAGAATGAACCCAAGTCTGCGGTGCCGGCAAAAGTCAGGTTCTGCTTGCCCGAGACCTCGGCGAAGCCGCCGTTGCCGGCGGCGGGGCCGCCGCGGGCGGAGATGCCGCCGAAGAAGCGGGTGGTCTCGTCGGCCCAGACGATGACGCGGCCGCCGTCACCCGCCGCCGTGGCATCGGCGGTCAGGGTGGCGTCGCGGCCGACGTGGGTGCGGGTGGCGTTGCGGATGTCGGGATTTTTTCCCTGGAAGTCGCCGCCGACGAGAATGGCGCCGCCGCCGGCCGCGCCGGAGGCGTTGACGCTGGCGTGGCCCACGAGCCCGACGCGCTCGCCGGTGATCTCAACCTGCCCGCCGGTTTCGCCGGCGTTGGCGGCGGAGGCATCGATGGCGCCGCTGACGAGGACGTCTCCCCGGCCCTGCCCCTGGATCTTGATATCACGGCCGGTGAGTTTGCCGTCGTGCGTGATGGCGATGGAATAGAAGTCGCCCGCGGCCAGCACGGCGGTGCCGCGGCCGGCGTCGATCGTGCCGGAGTTGGCCACGGCGGTGCCGTTCGCAGGCGCGGAAGTCGGGTCGGACCGGCCGGCGTCGACGAAGATGCTGCTGCCATCCTGGCCGAGGAGCACCTGGTCCCCGGAGGCCAGGCCGATGAATCCGCCCGGCGAGACGATCGAGCCGGTGTTGGCGACCGAGCGGCCGATGAGCGCGACCATCTCGCCGCGGATCGAGCCGGCGTTGTTCACCTCGCCCGTGAGGCCGGTGAAACGGTTCAGGCCGGCGAGAAAATCCTCCTTTGAGAGCGAGCCGCCGACGGCGTAGAGGTGGCCGACATCAACCACGGCGCTTGAGCCGAAATAGACGCCGGCCGGGTTCATCAGGTAGACCTGGCCGTTGGCGAGGAGCGATCCGTTGATCTGTGACGGCGTGGCGCCGCCGATCCAGTTGAGCACCCGCGCCTCGGCGCCGGGCTGGACGAAGCGCACGGTCTCGCCGGGCCCGACGTTGAAGGAGCCCCAGCGGAGGATGCTGTTGTGGTCCGCCGTGACCGTGGTGAGGTTCGGCGCGGTGGCGATGGTCGCGTTGCCGGAGACCACGGTGCCATCGGCCGGCTGCTGGGCGCGCAACCCGGCGACGGCGAAAGCCAGCCCCAGGCCCCAGGCGGCGCGCCGACCGCGCGGGCTGCGCGGGCGGGAGGCGAAAGGACTGTGGGTCGCTCCTACCATGAGAAACTGGAGACAAAATAGAACTGTTGGTTGCCCTTGGCCATGATCAATTGCTGCTCCTTGGGCCGGGTGGTATCCAGCAGTTCCGTGAGCGCCATGCCGTAGTCGCAACGCAGGGTGAAGTTCTGCTTCACGATGAGCCCGAAGCCGACGCCCGCGCCGGCCATCGTGAGGGTGCGGTCCACCAAAGCCAGGGTGGTCTCGGCCGTCGGATTGTCGGATTTGACCGGCGTGACCTGCCGGTAACCGTAATCAAAGAAGGCCCGCATCACGAGATCCCAATCCGGGTTCTGCCCGGCCTTCGAGGGGCGCCACTTGAACGGCCACTTCCAAAAATTGCCCGGGTCGCCCGGCTTGAGCGCCCGCGGGAGGTGATACGCATATTCGACCGTGGCCGCGACAAACTCGTCGGCCGACAGCACGGATTCGGGATAACCGCGGATCGACAGGGCCCCGCCCATCGGTTCCTGCTCGTGCGGGATCAGCCGCGTGCCGCGCAGCAGCATGCGGCCTTTCGCGCGCAGGGACAGCTCATGGGCCTGGGTTGTGCCGCTCTTGGCCGAGCGGTTGAAAAGGGATTCAAGGTAGAGCGAGCCGGTGAGATTCCAGCGGAGGGAGGTCCAGTCGGCATCGGCACCCAGGCGGCCCAGCGCCGGGATGCCCGTGGTCGTGTCCTTGTTGGCGAGGCCGCCCACCGTGTGATCGATCTTCACGCCGCCGGACACCGCCCACCAGCCGGCATCCCGGGACAGTGTGGCGCCGATGAAGGGAACCAGGAAATTGGAAAAGCCCGTCACCAAGGGACTGTCTTTGCCGTTGTTGCTGAGCAGGCTCTGGATCCCGTAGTGGTTGTAGTTGGCGCCGAGGATCGAGACCAGCTGCCACTCTTTCCACAACGTCAGTTGATTCGAGAGCTCGATTCCGCCGAGCCAGTTTTTGCCGGCGAAACGGAGGTTCTGCAGCGTGGCGTCGTTGGCGAGAAAGTCGCCATAGGAGCCGTAAACCCGGACCAGCAGCCGGGCGGGACGGAAGACCGGGATCCGGTAGGAGACAAACGAGCCGTAGGTTTTCGCGTCCGGCGTGGAGATGGCGTCCACGTTGAAGATGTCGTCGCGATTCGTGAGCTGGTTGTGCTGGAAACCCAAACGGGCGCGGAACCTGCCGGTCGCCTCGGTGCCGTAGTTGTTCACCTGGCTGAAAATCTGCCAGGACTTCGACTCGTTGACCAGGTAGTCGAGCACGACCTTGCCCGGCTGGCCGGCGGAGGCGATGGAGGCCTCGACCCGCCGGCCGGGGTGCAGGCTGAGGCCGTGCAGATAATCATTGAGCACCTCCTGGTTGAAGAGGCTGCCGGGCTGCTCCGCGGTCTCCCCGGGGCGCAGGGGGGAATGGCTCAGGATGCCGCGGTGCTTGCGGTTGTTGATGGAGAACTGCGGCTTGATGCGCTTGCCGCGCGCCAGGGTGCGCACCTCGGCGATCTGGCTGGCCCAGATCACCAGATGCGCGGCGCGGTTGTCCGCCGCGCGGTTGTCGACCAGTCCGGTGGCGGAGGCCTCCAAATCCGTGTAGGCCACCCAGACGCCGAACAGGCCGCGCCGGTTATACCAGCGCACCACATCCTGCGCGATGCCGCGCAACATCTCCCCGTCAAACCGGCTGCCTTCCGGGATGGCGTTCAAGGCCAGGTTTTCCGCGCCGCTGGCGGCCGGGGCGCGGAAGACATTGCCGTCACGGGTGGATTGCACGCCCAGGGTCTTGAGTTCGTCCAACGGTGGCAGGGACGGGTGCTCCAAGCCGTAGCTGAACTCAAAGCGGTCGACGGCCACTCCCGGGTCCGAGGGCGCGGTGGCAGTTGCAGCGGCCGCTTGATCCTGGGCTGCGCCAACCGCGCAGAAAACCAAGCCGAACAACATCAGCGCTGGCAAACGGGCGGATCGTTTCAAGGCCGCAACAGCAGCCATGACGATCAGGCGTGAGAAAGCGCTTCCCGCCGATGATGCCCCAAAGGCGATGTCCGATCGTGAATGCAGCACGCACTCGCAACCGTTCGGCAGGAGAGAGCACATTGAACCGGGTTTCATTCAGTGGCCGGCGGGCTGCAGGGCTGCAAACCCGCTGGCATTCCTCATCTTCAACAAGTTAATGCGCATTGTCACTAGGTTTTTCGCTCGCCCGAAGCAGTATTGCTTCCAGCCATCTGCTCCAGGCCGTATCGGGGCGACGATTGACCCCGCAGGCTCACCTTCTTGCTCAAAAAGGAGATCCGGTCGACCGAAGGAAACGGCTGAAGAAATTTAACCTGGACTTGGCAAGCCATTTGGAGGCGGCCTGCCGGTTTGCCTCGACGGTGGCCCCGTTCAGGGCGGAAACATCGGGCAATTCCCCCCGGCCCAAAGCGGCCATGATCTTCGCCTCCTCGGCCGACAAATTGGCCCCGATCTCATACGGTATCTCGGAGACCACCGCCGTGGCGGCAGGCCGGGTCCGCAGGACCACGAAATCCGTCTCCGTGGGCTCGCCCACGATGACATCCAGCCAGCTGTGATTCACCGGACGCAGCCCCAGCATCGGCACGGCCGGATCCAGCTGAGTCGCCAGGAAGGAAAGCCAGACGTTGAGCGACTCGGCCGGACTGGAGCCCGGAATCACGGGCAGGCGCAAGCCCCGCGACTGGGCGCGCGCCTGCTTCTTGGTGTCGCGCCACGCCGCGCTGCCCGGCGCAAAGGCCGCGAAGTTCACGCGCAGGTGATGGAGCACCCGCCGCAATCCCTCCGGCGCGCGGGAGCAAAAGGCGGCCCAGTCCTTGACGCCAACATTGGAGCCGATCACCGGCGAACGCGGCTGGCCGGCCAAGCGGGCGCGCAGCGATTCCTGCGCGGCGTTGAGGTATTCCACCACCGAGACGCTCGACTTCGTGGCCCGGCATTTCTTCCCGACATCCTCCAATACCGGCAGGACTTCCGTCGCCTGCCAGTCAAAGGCCTGTCCGACGCAATGCGCCAGCGTGATCATGGGATAGAGCGAACGTCCCTTGCCATCGCTGGACGACCACATGAGGCCCGTGAGGGACTCGTTCATCCGGCGCCAGTGGATCACATGATCAAAGCCGGTGGTCATCTTGTCCGGCCCGCCCCGCTCCCACACCGCGCTTTCCACCTGATGGGCGATGCCGCCATAGATCGAAACCTTGGCGCGGATCAACGAGTCGGTGATCACCCCGATGTCATCCAGGTGGTCGTTCCACCCGGGATGCTTGCCAAAGCCGCAGAGGTAGAAGCGCGGCGCGTCGGGCATGGCCTTCCAATCCTCGTTCAGAAAGTTTTTGGCGAAATCGCTCATGAACGGCGTGGCGTTGGACGAGTCGGATGTTTTCCAGGCGGCAATCCGGTCAGCCCCGCGCCGATGCCGCCTCGAGCAGGAGGTTGACCGTGCTTCTGAATTCGTTGCGGAGATGTCCGATATATCTGGCCGCGCGGTCGCGCAGGGCATTCAGCGCATCGGGTTTTGGTCCGGTCGCCGCCATGACCATGTCCACGGCTTGGGCGTAGGCGTCGCAACGCACGGCGTAGGCCGGCGTCGCGTCATTGACCGTCACCAAGGCCACGGCGTCCAGGTCGGCCAGTTGCGCCTCCTCGGAAGGCGGCATCAGTTGCTCGAGCTGCGTCGACACCTGCGCGTTCAGCGTGGTGAGCCGCCGCTCCAGGTCGCGATAGAGCGTGAATTCGCTGGCCGGGCCGGAGGTGGCCTGGGCCGCGGCCTCGGCCGCCGGTTTTTGCTTGAGCAAGGTGGCGCGCACCAGCTGGGAGGCCCGGTCGGCTTCGCCGCGCATGCGGGTCACCGTGGTCCGGTAGGCCGCCTCCAGCGTCAGATCCTCCTTGCCGCCGATTTTGGTTTTCAGATCACCGGCCATCTTGTCCATGGCCGCGCGGCGGGTCGTGAGGTCGTCCCACGCCGACACCACGCCTTCCTTCCAGGCCGCGCCGGAGCGCGGCTGGCCCACGGCGCGCAGGAAGGCCTTTTCGGAATCGGCGAAGCGGATGATCACGAGGCGGGCGGCGCGTATGGCCTTGACCGTGTCCCCCTGGGTGCCCAGTTCCGCCTGGATCGAGCGCTCCAGCGCATCCCAGCCGCGGTTCAGCGGCTGGTTGTCGCGCAGGCTCTTGCCCCGCGAGAGCCAGAAGCCCGGCCACTGGCCCTTGCCGGCGCCGCCGCGCAGATAGGTCCACTCATAGATCTTCTCCAGCGTCTCCAGGTCGGCCTTGCCGGTCGGGATCGCGGCCAGCGAAGGTCCGAGGAGCGGCTTGAAAAAATCCTCGGCCGGATACTCGGGATCAAAACCGGCCAGATCCTTGAGCTGGATCGCGCCCTCCAGCTGGAGCAGCGCCGCCAGGCGCTCGGTGTCGGCCGCGCTCCACTCGCTCGAATTGACGAGCCGGTCGCGGTTGGCCTCGATCACCGGCGCAATCACGCTGGCTTCGTAGAGAATCTTCTGGGCCTGCCGGCGGCTGGCATTGGCGCTCAGCGCCAGCTTCTCGATCGGTTTGTAGATCCAGGGGATCTGCATGTCGGTGCTGACGCGCAGTTGCAGCTTCTCGTGGAACTGGAGGATCGGCCACTCGCGCTTGTCGTCGAGCTGGACGATGTCGTTGCCGGTGTATTCGAGCCGGCTGTTGACGACCGGCTTCCATTTGGTGCCGGACCAGTTCTCAGGCCGCGCCCCGGCCCGCCAGAAGACCAGTTCGCTGCCGACGCTCGACTTGAGCGCCGTGTAACCGAAAATGCTGACCGCGAGCACCGCGACCAAGCCGGTCACCACCACGCCGCCGATGATCCGCTGGCGGGTCTTGATCAGCTGGTCGGTGTTGGTGGCGCGGGTGACGAGGCCCTTTTCCTTAAAGACCTTGTAGAGGAAGAGGTCCTTGAGGAAATAGGAACGCTCGCGCTCCCACGCCTTGCTGGCGGGCAGCTGGTCCTCGGAGAGGCCGAGGGCCGCGGCCAGCTCGGTGTCCAGCTCCTTGCCCTCGGTGAGCGCGGAGGTGAAGTAGATGCCGCGCAAAAAGAGCGGCTTGGCCGACTGGCCGCCGACCACGAAGATGGTCTCGAGGTATTTGCGCAGCCGCGGCGCGAGCGCGCTGATGCTGGAGGAGAGCGCGAAGAGCGAGTCCACCTCGTCGAGCCGGCGCTTGCCGGCCTCGGTCGGCACGGGGTCCTTGAGCAGGCCGAGCGAGCGGCGGCCGATGCGCTTCACGACCTCGGCCAGGTGCTGGCTCACCGCCTCCAGCTGGAACGGCGTGTCGAGCGGCGCGGGGTTGGACCAGCCGGTCATCTGGTCCTGCAGCTGCGGGTTCTTCACCCCGGCGAAAAATTCGCGGAAGCCCACGATCTTGTCGCACTTGGTGATCAGCACGAAGACGGGGAAGCGCACGTCGAGCGTGCGCTGGATGGTGTTGAGCTGGCGGGCGATCTTGCCGGCCTTGCTCTCGATCTCCTCGAAGGTGTCCTTGATCAGGCTCTCCGACGGGATCACCAGCAGCAGGCCGTTGATCGGGCAGTGCGGCCGCGAGGTGCGCAGCAGGGTGAGGAATTCGGTCCACTCGGTCGTGGTGCCGGGGGGCGTCTCCTGGAAGAGCAGCTTGCCGGCGGTGTCGATGAGCACGGCGTGGTTGGTGAACCACCAGTGCATGTTGATGGTGCCGCCCGCGCCCTGCATCTCGTCCTGCAGACCCGGGGGGAAGCCCACCTTGCAGCGCCGCACCGCCTCGGTCTTGCCGGAGCCCGGCTCGCCGCAGACGACATACCACGGCAGCGAGTAGAGGTCCTTGCCGACGGCGTGGAACTTCTCGATGCCGCGCGAGAAGTTCTCGCGCAGGCGGTCCAGCGTGGCGATGTGGGCGGGATCGTTGAGCCCGCTGGGCCGGCCCGAGGAGTGGGCCGAGAGCTGGCCGGTCATGGCCTTGGTGCGCTGGCGCCCGCGCCAGCCGACATAAAACTGCCAGACGAACATGGTTCCGACCACGAGCGCGATGCCGCCGCCGGCGATGAAGAAGGCCCGGCGGTCGATCAGCGCCGCGCCGCCCAGCAGGCCGACGGCAATGAGCCCGGCCACGACCAGCTGCATGGATTTGGGAATCTGCTGAAATTTGTTGAACATGGCGGGAGGCTCAGGGTTTGGAGGTGGTGGCCGGGTTGTGCGCCGTGATCGCCTTGAGCGATTCGGTCAGTTCCGCCGAGGCGCTGTAGAAGGTGTAGACGTTGACCGCCACCACGACCAGCAGGAGGCCGGAGAGCACGATCAGCAGCGGCACGAGGCTGGCGGCCATCGGCAGCGGCAGGTTCGACAGGTTGGTGTGCTGGTAGGAGGCCGGCGTGATGAAGGCCGATTCGTCGATGTCGACATAGGCCCGCACGCGCTGGGCGCAGGCCTCCATCTTCTTCCGCAGGTAATCGGGCTGGTTGCCCCCGGTGAAGCCCAGGCCCATGCAGATGTAGTAGATCGCGAGCCGCTCGTCGGTCCCCTCCTTCTTCTCCGCCAGCGTCTCGTCCAGCAGGATGAAAAACTTCTCGTCTCCCGACCGCTCGCTGCGGGAGAAGGCGAGCGGGTTGTTGCTCCATTTCTGGGCAAACGGCAGGGCGCTGCCCGCCATCATGGAATCCACAAAGATGATCAACGGCAGCTCGACGCGGCGGTATTGCTCGCCGAGGGCGATGTCGCCCCGCGCCGTGCGCGCGAGCACCTCGAACATCTCCTCGACCTCGGCGCGCACCTGGGTGTAGTCGAGCGAGGCCCCCGAGCCTTTGCGCGCGATGCGGTTGTAGCGGCAGACGGCTTGGAACAGGGGGTCGCAGTGGGTGATGAGACTGGCGGACATGGGAGGAGGAGGGGTGAAAGGGACGGAAACGGGGCAACTCGGCCGGAGCGAAATCGGTTCAGGCGGTCATTTGTTCGTGCCGCGCATGAGGTCCTCGGCGTATTTCACGATCGCCTCCTGCACGTCGTCCTCGATGACGGTCTCCGACAGCTGGGACGCAAGCTCGACGTATTTTTTCCAGCAGTGGGCGTCCGACTTCCCGCCGCCCTCGGCCAGCAGGACCTCGCGGATGGCGTCGGGCGTATAGTGCTGCTGGTAACGCCGCGAAAAGTTCTTCCCCGCCGGCCCGAGGCCGGCGAGCAGGCCGGCGATCAGCAGGCGCGAGGCCTCGATCTGCTTGTGCACATGCGTCGGCGGCAGCGTGGCATCGCCGGCCAGCGCCCGGCGCGTCACGGTCCGCAGGTCGCCCTGCGTGGTGTCGCGCTTGACGGCGGACTTGGGGGCGGCGTTGCGCCAGACATTCCAGGCCAGCTGGTCGACGGTGAGCATGGCCTCGGCGTAGATGGCGAAAAGCTTGCCGAGCCGCTGGGCGTCGACCGGATCGTCGGGCTCGAGCTTGAGTTTGGCGCGGACCTCGGTGAGGGCCTCGCCGTCGATCGGCGTGGCGGCGGGCACGACCAAGCCGAGCGCCGCCAGCTTCTTCTTCACGTCCTCGCGCTGTTCGCCGGCGAGCTGGGGCGCCAGTTGCAGGAAGGCGTTGATGATCTCCTCGGGTTTCTGCCGGGCGACCGCCGCCGGGGCGTTCACGGTCACAGCCGCCAGCTCCCACGCGGGATAGCGCGCGGCCAACGCATCCAGGTAGGCGCCGCGCTTGGCCGCCGGGATCTCCATGATGGCGCGGCGCAACTCCTCTTCAAGCAAGGCCGCCCGGTTTTGGGCCGTCTCCCCCGCCAGGCTGGTCTGCAAATACTTCCATCGTTCACCGAGGGACGAGGCCCAGGCCCCGGGTTCAGCTAAAGCCACATCGTTGGCGGAGGCAGGCTGCATGGGTGGTCACAATGTCAGATATTTTTGCTCCCGCACAAGCTTGAAGAACTTGAAGCGTTCCTTGAACCCCGGCGGGGCGTCAAAGGCGGGCCGGATGCCCACGTCACTGTAGGCGTCCTTCGGCGTGGTCGTCCGGCTGCTGCCGATCAGGCCGGAGCCCTCGACCTTTTGCGGCTCCACAATATCAACTCCAGGTGGCGAGAGCACTGAGCCGCCCGCCACGTAATATTGTTTCTTCTCCGAATCCAGGAGATAGACCCAAACGTTGCCGAACAGATTGACGAAGCCATCCAACGCCGGCCCCTCATCCACCGGGGCGAACCAAAGCCGGCCCTTGTCGGGCAGGCTGCTCACCTGGCCGTCATCCACATAGGGCTTGGGTTGCGCCGAGCCCGGCGTTTTCACCAACGGAAGAAAGGCGCTCACAGTCGGACGCCAGACCACAGGCACGCCACCTTCCTTGTAGTTGGCCAGAAAGCTCCCGAGTTTCTGGTAACCCGATCCGCGGAAAAATCCCTCGGCCGGCTTGCCGTATTTCGCCACGACCGCGCGCCATTCCTCGGGTTTGGGCAGACGGGCGCCCAGGACCTTCTCGGCAAAAACCCTGGCCGCTTCCGGCGGCAGATGCTGCACCGGCGAGCGGGGGGTCGGGGTTTCTTCGAACACCCGCTTCAACTCGGGCGTGGCGGTGAGCAGATCGCCGTTGGTCCTCAGTCCGTCCACGGAGGCATCCAGGGTCTTGAACCACGACGAGTTCACCTCGAAGCCATTGCCGTCGTCGCGGGGCTTCCAGCCCACGGGTTTGTTGTAGGGCGTATCGCCCGGCTCGTTCCGCACCCAGCGGGGCAGCACCTGTCTTACGGCCTCGGCCTCCTTGTTGCGGGCATTGAGCAAATCCACAAACTCGCCGACTGCCACCGCCCGCTTCGCGAGGTAGAACGGCTGCGTGCCGTCTGTCGGTTGCACGATGCTGTATTCGATTCGCACCGTCTTCGCGCCTTTGGTCCAGGTGGCGGTGAGACCGAGGCCCTCGTCCGTCGCCTCCTCGGTCCAGCCGGCCAGGCCCGGCGAGGGCGTCTTCGGGCGGTTCGGGTCGTCCTTCAGTTCGATGCCGGAGAGAGTCTCGACCAGGCCGCTCACGGCGGGTTGGGCCGCCACGCCGTTGATCGCGCGCACCTTGGACACAAAGGTGTCGCGCCAGACGCGCAGTTGTTCGAGGTTGGTTTCATTCCGGTCCCTCTTTTTCAGCTGCCAGAGCGCGTGGTTGTAGGCCACCGGCTCCTCCAGATTCTCCTCGGCGATGCCCGCCGGCGTCATCCGGTCGAACATCGCGTTGAGCTGCGCCTCGACGCTGGCCGCGAGGCGCGCGCCGCGGTTGAAGCGCCGGCGCGTCTCCTTCGCCATTTCGTCGAACAGGCTGCCGCGGCGCGGCGCGTCCGCCACATCGCGCCCGACGATCTCGCGCAGGGTGGCCACCATGGCTCCGTCCTGGTCAAATTCCTCCGCTCCCGCCGGCCAGTCGGCGACCGCGCCGAGCCGGCGCCAGGCGGTGAGCTTGCGGGAGAGCCCGCCGACTTTTGCCGCCTCTTTCAGCCCGGCCCGGTCAACGCTGTCCACCAGTGGCTGGAGCAGTTTCGCCTCCGTGTGCCATTCGTTGGGCCGGCCCGCGAGGTCGCCCGCCCCGCCGAATCGCGCCAGTCGCTCCACGATGTCGCTCACGCCCTCGTGCCAGCCGAAGCCGGCCAGCAGCAGCGCGCCCAACCGGTCGATGCCGGCCGCGATCTCGGGCAACTCGCCCAGCCATTTCGCGTGCGCGTCCAGCGGCGCGCGCACGTTCGCCGCCGCCGTGGCCCACGGTGTCACGGGCAGGGCGTTGCGCCATTCCGCGGCCGCGCCGGCGGCCGTGGCCGCCTGCTCGCGGCGCAGCGTCTCCAGCCGCAGCAACTCGCCGGAAGTCTCGGGCGACGCCTTGCCGAGATCGGGCACGGTCAATGCCGCCAGACCGGTCGGGCCTTCGAGTCCGTTGATCCATTCCTTGAGCTGGCGCTCGTTGGCGCGCAATTGCCGGAGCCGGGGGCGGTCGGCCTTCAGCGCGTCCGCCGTGACCCCGCTCAAGGTCGCCAGCCACGCCGCCCAACGCTGCTTGGTCTCGGTGTATTTGTAGCTCGCGGCGGCCGTCGCGATCTTATCCAGCCAGTTCTGCGGGTTCAGCAGCACGAGGGTGGCGGCCACGCGTTGCTCCAGCAGTTGAAACGCTCCGGCCATCTTGGCCGTTTCATCCCCAATCTTGGGCAGGTCATGCCGCACGATCGGGCGGTTGCGCAGTTCGGTCAGGCTGGCTGTCGCGCCGTCGAATTCTTTTTTGAAGTCTGCCGCGCTGAGGGTGGGCAGGCCGTCGGGCTCCGCCGCCGGCGCCGTATCTTCAAGATCCGCTGCACTGGTCGGCAACCGCCGCTGGAAGTCGTCCAATGTCGCCACCCGGCGCGGATCTTCCGCCGCCGGCACCTTGGAAAACTGGAACAGCTCCTGTTCCCAGCGCGGGAAGTCCGCCTCGGTCACGGCGGCCGTCTCCCTGACGAGCAGCTCGGACTCCTTGAGGAAACGTTCCCGCACCACCTGCGGGTCGTTGAATTGTTTCCGCCGCAGCCGCATTTCCTCCAGCGGGGGTGTGAGCGAGTCCGCGAAATCGGCCAGCGATGACTTGTCCGTCAGCCGGCCGGTGATGATGGCGGGCATCGCCTGCTGGATCCGGTCGCCGCGCGCCCCGTTGGCCTCCATTTCGGTCTTGAGGCGCGTGATCTCGCCCCAGCGGTTGGCCAGCGGCAGCGTGCCGGCGTCGTCGAGGGAAACGTCGTTGAACAATTTCATGGTGCGCGCCGGATCGAACTTGGCCCCGCCGACGCCGACCACGGGCGGCAATTTGGGCTGCAGGGCTCCGGCGGCCCGGCTGAAGCCGCGTCCCTCGATCAGGGCGAGCAGCCTGCGCATCTCCTCCCATCGCGGCCAACGCTCCATCTGCGACGAGAGGTTGCTGATCTGCCCCCAGGCCTCGACGACCTTGTTCGACACCGTGACCTTGAGCAGCTCGTTGCGCACGGCATCGGGCGGCGAGTTGGCGAGCGTGCCCAGGCCCTTTCCGGCGGCTTCCGGGACCAAGGTCTCGGGCCGCAGCTGCTGCGCGGTGGCCACGAAATTGGCTATCGCCACCTTGAGCGGATCGTTCGGCGCCCAGAGTTCCGCCGTGCGGTCCAGGCGCTTGGCGTTGTTTTGCAGGTCAATCAGCCAGGTGTCCCAGGCGCGGCAGAGTTGCGCCCATTGCGGCGTGATCTCCTGGCGAAACGCCTTGGGATTGCGCAAGGTCACCGCCAGATCCTGGATCCTGTCCGGCATGTAGATCGGGTCGCCGAAGCGCGCGAAGCCGAGCACCGACAGGGTCACGGCCACCAGCACGCCCGCGCCGGTCAGCGCCGCCGTCTTGGCCGGGTTCGAGTCCTTCGGCACCTTGCGCAGGCGGCGGCGGGCTTCCGCCAGCGTGACCTCGCCCTCGGCCGGCGTCGGGTTGAGCAGGTAATTGCAAAAATCCAGCCAGCCCTTGCCGCCGTGCCCGAGCGCCTTCCATTCGGGAGCCTCCTCGATCGGCCACGCGCCGGGCGGGCGCCGGCGGACGATCGTGGCCAGCATCGCGCCGAGGGCGGCGAGGTCGGCCAGCCGCCGCTGCTCCACTTTCTCCCCAGGCATGAAGCCCGGATCGGAAAGCTGTGCCGTCATCCCGACGAGCGAGCCGCTCCGGTTCAGGAAGACATTCGCGGGCTTCAGGTTCCCGTGCGGCCCGCCGGTCTGGGCCTCCCATTTTTCGAGCGTGTTCAGCAGGCACTCGGCCAGCGCGCGCAGGGTGTCGCCTTTGTGCCCGAGTGTCTTGATCCACGGCTCGAGCGAACGTTCCTGCCACGGCATGACCGCAAAGGCGCCTTCCTCGCAACGTCCGCTGGCCAGCACTTCCACCACGGTCCCGTCTTTCTTCGCCGCTTGTTGCTGGCGCTCGGCCGCGAGCAGCCAGCCCTCGAGCGCGTAGAACCGGCGCACCTCGGTGGAGGCCGGCGGGTGAAAGACCTTCAGCGCAAAGCGGCCCGGCCGGCCGTCGGCGGCCTCGGCCTCATACACGCTGGCAAAAGGTGCCAGGGCGTGCGTCCGTTTGATCTTATAGCCGCTATATTCGGGCATAGGCGTTCACTCATTCAGGCCTGGCCCGGGCCTGGAGGCTATTCGCTCGACGGCCCCTTGCGGGTTGCCCGATACCTGTTGCGATGGCAGTATGTCCGTTGGGGGGTTCACGAATCGGTTTCAGCAAAGCCTCTATGCCGCCGGCAGGCAAGAACGGGTTCGCCTCAGGCCGGCCGGAAAATATGCCGGCCGGAAACCCGTCCGGGACCGGACCGGGCGGCGGCGGGGCGCTCATATTTGCCTTGGCGAATATGATTTGTCGTGAAATCGTCCGGTTCGTGCACGTGCTCCGCCTTTACGACTGTCTCTGCGACGCCACCCGGCTGCGCCTCATCCACCTGCTGGCGCAGCGACCGTTGTGTGTCTGCCATTTCGAGGCGGTGCTGCGGCTGCCGCAGGCAAAGATCTCCCGCCACCTCGCCTACCTGCGCCGGAACGGCCTGGTGACCTGCACGCAGACGGGCCCGTGGCGCACCTATGCGCTCGCCGCCCCCGCCCCGGCCGGATTGGCCGCCAACCTCGCCTGCCTGCAGGATCTCGCGCCGGACGAGCCGGTATTCCGCCGTGATCGCGCGCGCCTGGCCCGGCTCGCCGCCCAGGTCGACTGCGGCTGCGCCACGCCCGGTGTCCCCCGCCGCCGGCTGCTCCGCCTGTCCCGCTGAAACCGCCAGGAACCGCCAGGAACCGCCCGCATGACCCCCCCCGCCCCGAAACGCCTCAATTTCTTCGAGCGCTACCTGACCCTGTGGGTGCTCGCCTGCATGGTGGTCGGGGTCGCGCTCGGCAAATTTTTGCCCGGCACGACCGCGGCCCTGAGCCAGCTGGAGCTCGGCCGGGGCTCGCAGGTCAACGGACCCATCGCCGTGCTGATCTGGCTGATGATCTTCCCGATGATGCTGAAGGTCGACTTCGGCTCGTTGGGCGGCATCGCCCGCCGGCCCAGGGGACTCCTCATCACCCTGTTCGTGAACTGGCTGGTCAAGCCCTTCGGCATGGCGCTGCTCGCCTGGATTTTTCTGCAAAATGTCTTTGCCGCCTGGATCGATCCGGAGCTGGCGAGGAGCTATACCGCCGGTCTCATCATCCTCGCCGCCGCGCCCTGCACCGCGATGGTGTTTGTCTGGAGCTACCTCACCGACGGCGACCCGGCTTACACGCTGGTGCAGGTGGCGGTTAACGATCTCATCATGCTCGTGGCGTTCGCGCCCATCGTGATGTTCCTGTGCGGTGTGGCCGATGTGGTTGTGCCCGCCCGGGTGCTCATCACCTCGGTGGTCGTGTTCATCGTCATTCCGCTGGCCGCCGGCTATTTCACCCGCACGGCCCTGTTGCGGACGCACGGCCCGGACTGGCTCGAACAGAGTTTCCTGCCCCGGTTCCATCCCGTGACGGTCATGGCGCTGCTGGCGACCCTCGTGCTCATCTTTGCGTTCCAGGCGGAAAATCTGACCGCGCGGTGGCTGGCCGTGGTGCTGATCGCGGTGCCGATTTCCATCCAGGTTTATTTCAACTCCAGCCTCACCTACCTGCTGATGCGCTGGTTCAAGGTGCCGCACAACGTCGCGTCGCCGGGCGCGCTGATCGGGGCGAGCAACTTCTTCGAGCTGGCCGTGGCCGTGGCCATCACGCTCTTCGGTCCCGGCTCCGGCGCCGCCCTGGCGTGCGTCGTCGGCGTGCTGGTGGAGGTGCCGGTGATGCTGTCCGTCTGCCGGGTGTGCAACGCTTCCCGCGGCTGGTATGAACGCACCCCGGCCATGCCGCCGGCTTCGCCATGAAACCGGCCGTTCTGATCCTTTGCACGGGCAATTCCTGCCGCAGCCACCTCGCCGAGGGCATCCTCCGCGCCGCCGCGGGCGACCTCGTCGAGGTGCACAGCGCCGGCTCGAAGCCCGCCGGCTACGTCCACCCCAAGGCCATCCAGGTGATGAAGGAGATCGGCCTCGACATCTCCGGCCACACCTCGAAACACATGCGCGAGTTCCTGAACCACCGGATCACCACCGTCATCACCGTGTGCGGCGTGGCGGATCAGGCGTGCCCCATCTATCCCGGCCAGGTCAACCGCCACCACTGGCGCTTCACCGATCCGGCCCACGCCACCGGCACGGAAGAGAAAATCCTCGCGGAGTTCCGCCGCGTGCGCGACCAGATCAGGCTCGTCTTTGAAGCCTACGCCGCCGGCCTCCGCGAGGGCCGCGCCCGCTGACCGCGCCCGCCGGCTTCCGGCTCGACTCACCCGGGCGGGCGGGTTGAATCCCGCCGCACCCCCCCACCCATGAAAAAATACCTCGTCGAGTTCATCGGCACGTTCTTCCTCGTGTTCACCATCGGCATGACGGTCATCGCCCCCGGCGCGGGCGCCATGGCACCGCTCGCCATCGGCAGCGTGCTCGCCGTGATGATCTTCGCCGGCGGCCACGTGTCCGGCGGCCACTTCAATCCCGCCGTCACGCTCGGCGTGTGGCTGCGCGGCAAATGCGACACCGGCGACGTCGTGCCTTACATGGGCGCGCAGACCGCCGCCGCGCTCGTCGCCTCGTTCGCCGTCAAGGCGCTCAAAACCGGCCTGGTCGCCAAGACCGCCGCCATGACCGGCGCCATGACGCCGGAGATCCTGCCGGCCCTGCTGGCGGAGTTCGTCTTCACTTTCGCGTTGGTGTGGGTCGTGCTCAATGTCGCCACCGCCAGGGGCACCAGCGGCAATTCCTTCTACGGCTTCGCCATCGGCTTCACCGTGCTGGCCGGCGCCTACGCCGTGGGCGGCGTGTCCGGCGGCGCCTTCAATCCCGCCGTGGCCCTCGGCCTGTGCACGATGGGCGTGGTCGCCTGGGGCAGCCTCTGGGTCTACCTCGTCGCCTGCTTCGCCGCCGCCCTCGCCGCCGCCACGGCATATAGGATGGTCAATGGGGCAGACTGAGCCGAGTCGCTTCTTGCAATAAAGCGCACCACGCAAAACATCCGCGATCTCCGGCATAAACAACGAGATCCTCTGGCTTATCCGGCTCGTCCTCGACGCGCAGTTGCTCACCCGTGACAAGGCCCGCGCCGCCCTGATGGCCGTCGGGCCGGAAGCCCAGCTGATGGACTTCGCGCAAAAACTCATCGACGACGGCATTGTCATCGACGTCGCGAAACTGGAGACGATCACCGGCAACGCCCTGGCCCGCGCCGCCGCCGGCCCGCCTTCGAGCAACCCCTTGCTCAACGAGGCACCGGCAGCCGCAGCGCCCGCGCCGCGCGCGGCGGCGCCCGCTGCCCGTCCCGCCAGCTCGTCCTCCACCCCGGCACTGGCCGGCGCGCCGCAGTTCCCTTTCGACCAGATCGGCGTCCTGGACGACCCCGCGCTCGCCCAGGCCTTCCGGCAACAGTTGATCGACGCGGGCAAATCCGGCGCGAGCGACCTGCACCTCTCGGCCGGCTCCAGGCCCTACGTCCGCAAACACCGCGCGCGCTCACGCCGATCACCGAACACATCCTGACGGGCCAGGAATCGCTGCACCTGCACACCGTGCTCCTCGCCGAGCACCAGAGGAACATCTTCCTCAAGCGCCGCGACTACGACCTCGCCCTCAGCGCGGAGAACCGCTACCGCGTGAACCTCATGCCGCCACAAGCGGGGCCTGTCGGGCTCCTACCGCATGGTGCCGGCCGGCATCCCCAAGCTCGATGATCTCGGCCTGCGCAACCTCACCGCCATCCGCAAGCTCCTCTCCTACCACAACGGCCTCATCCTCATCACCGGCCCCGCCGGCACCGGCAAGACCACCACCCTCGCCGCGATGGTGGCCGAGCTCAACGAGCAGCGCGAGGACCACATCATCACCGTCGAGGATCCCCTCGGGGTCGTGCAGACCCCCAAGGGCTGCAACGTCACCCAGCGCGAGGTCGGCCCGCACACCAAGTCCTCTTCACCGCGCTCAAGGGCGCCCTCCGCGAGGACCCCGACGTCATCGTCATCGGCGAACTCCGCGACCTCAAGACCATCAAGCTCGCGCTCTCTTGCGCCTCGATGGGCATGCTCGTCTTCGGCACGCTCCACACCAACAACGCCCCCAAGACCATCGACCGCATCATCAACACCTTTCCCGCCGAGGAACAGAACCAGGTGCGCGTCATGCTCGCGAGCTGCCTCGCCGGCGGGCACTAGGCCCGGCGGCGCCGCGCGAGGCCGGCCAGGCCGAGGGCGCACGCGCCGAACAGCGCGGCATAGGTGGAGGGCTCGGGGATGGCGGTCGCCGTGACCGAGAGCACGTTGCCCGTGAGGCCGAACGAAAAATTGTAGCCGCCGATGCCGGTGCCGAGGGTGAAGTCGGTCAGATCAAAGCCGCTGAGGGTCGCACCGGTGCCGTCGATGAGCGTGTAGGTGCCGGCGCCGAAGCCGCCCGCCGCCGCGAAGTTGAAGGTCGCGCCTGCCGCGCTGGCCGGGCCGGTGAGCGTGCCGCCCGTGACGAGGATGAGGTCGCTCGTGCTGCCGAGCTCGAAGCTGAAGGTCGCGCCGTCGTTGATCGTGAGGCTGCTGGTGAAGGTGATGGTGCCGGGCGAATTGCCCGGCGCGAGGACGCCGCCCGACTCGATCGTGGCCAGCGCGCTCAACGTGCCGCTGCCGCCGAGCGTGCCGCCGCCCTGCACCGTGGTGGCCGACATCGACGTGCCGTTGACCTTGAGCGTGCCGGCCGAGATCGTGGTCGCGCCGGTGAATTGCTGGGTGCCGTTTAGGATGAGCGTGCCGGCGCCGCTTTTGGCGAGACCCCAGACGCCAGTGCCGCCGGCTAGGCCGGAACCGACCTCGTCGGTGATCGGATTGGAGACCGTCTGCGTCAGGCCTGTGGCCGGGTTGACGGCGAGCGAGCCGCTGCCGGAAAAAAACATCCCCGCGCCCGCCACACCGCCCGCCGTGCCGGGCGCAGAATTTGGGCCACTCGCGCCGCCACCACCACCGCCCGTTGCGGTGTTCGCGTTGATTCCGAGGCTGCCGCCCAAGGTGAGCAAACCGCCGGATTGCACAAAGACGGCCCCGCCCGCCCCGAGCCCGCCGCCGCCACCGCCCGCAGTTTCACCCACACTACCAATTCCACCAAGACCACCGGCACCGCCGCCGAAGCCGCCGCTGCCGCCGAAGCCGAAGAAGCCGGGGCCGCCGTTAATGAACCCACCCGCGCCTTTGACACCGCCAGGGCCGCTGATGCCGGCGCCACCACCGCCACCACCATAGCCGCCAGCGCCGCCGTTGCCTCCACTCCCGCCATTGCCGCCGTTGCCTCCGGGGGCACCGTTGCCGCCCTGCCCGCCGCCGCCACCACCGCCACCACCGCTGCCGAAGCCACCGCTGCCACCGGTGGCGCCGTTGCCGCCGGCGCCACCATTGGGACTGCCAGCAGAGCCGTTGCCGCCGAAGGCCCCGCCCGTGCCGCTGTTGGGGCCGCCGCCGTCTGAACCGACATTGCCTCCCCCTACCGTGCGACCGATGCCACCCGCGCCACCCAGCGCCTGGTTCGAGCTGAAGTTCATGTTCGCAAGCGTGACGTTGGCACCGCTCCCTACCAAGAGTCCGCCACCCAGACCGGCGGCGCCACCGCCACCGGCGATATTGGCGCTGCTCCCACCCTGACCTTGGGCCACCGCGTTCTGGATGGTCAGATTCTCGAGCAACACCGTGCCTCCGGTGATCTGAAAGCCCTGATACGTGCCGGCGCCGTCAAGGGTGTAGCCGTTGCCATTGATCGTCAGATTGTTGACCGTCGGCGACAGCGCGCCGGACAGCGTGATGTTGCCCGTGAAACTGATGGTGTCGCCCGTAGCCGCGCCCGACAGGGCCGCCTGCAGGCTGGTCGTGTCACTCACATTCCAAATTGGCTGGGTCCAGCCCGTGACCGCGATGAAGCAGCCGACAAAATAAAGTCCGATGATGCGGAAGCGCGACATGATGGCGGAGGTGGATTGAAGCCACCAAGCACGGCCCCTGGTCCGCACGGCAGCTATGGCCGGGAAGAAAACCATTTCGGCCCGCGGGGCCAAGGACAATTTCCTGTCGCGCGACCAGGTGAATCCGCCCGCCGTCCCTAAGGCGATGTCGCGCGCTCCAATCTGGTCAGCCTGGCCAGGGCTTCGTTGCGGTTCGCGCCGCACATCGTCTCCATCGTCCGCAGACTGTTGCACACGGCGGGACGCTCCGGCTGGCCGAACAGCGCGCAGCGATAATCGGGCAGCAGTTGCACGCAGGGAATCCCCGCCGGCTTGCCCCATTTCATGCCGGGGATCGGCGAGGTAATGCTCGGAGCAATACAACAGGCTCCGCACTGCGGACGACATTCCATGAAATCTTTAACCACGGATGACACCGAGATACACGGATGAAATCCAATTGATCCGTGTTAATCCGTGCAATCCGTGGTCAAAATATCCTAGGCTCCGCGCCCCATGAAATCCCACCGGCAGGAGCTGTGTTTTGAGACACCCACGCGGCGCGCCTTCCTCAATATCACGCCGCAGGTTGAGGCGGCGATCCGCGCCAGCGGCATCCGCGAGGGGCTCTGCCTCGTCAACGCCCTGCACATCACGGCCTCGGTCTTCATCAACGACGACGAGTCGGGTCTGCACGCCGACTACGAGCGCTGGCTGGAAAAACTCGCGCCCGAGAAACCGCACTCCCAATACGACCATAACCGCACCGGCGAGGACAACGCCGACGCCCACCTCAAGCGCCAGATCATGGGCCGCGAGGTCGTGGTCGCGGTCACCGGCGGCGCCCTCGACTTCGGCCCCTGGGAGCAGATTTTCTACGGCGAATTCGATGGTCGACGAAAGAAGCGCGTGCTGGTGAAAATCATTGGGCAATGAACCCCGCATTCTCGGCGCCGCACAATTCGCCGGGGCCAGGCAGCCATCAAAACGGTTTCGGACAATGAGCAACCTGGTTCCGGAAAGCATGTCCACGCGGGGGCTCGAGGCCTTCCTGCACGAAAAAATCCCGCTGACCAAGGCCATGGGCCTGCACGTGGCCGAGAGCAACGCCCGGCGGCTCGTGCTCGAGGCGCCGCTCGACAAAAACGTCAATCACCTCGGCACGGCCTTCGGCGGCTCGCTGCACGCGCTGCCGACCCTCGCCTGCTACGCCGCGCTGTGGACGCTGTTGCGCGAGGCCGGCCTTGACGGCCATGTGGTCATCAAGCGCAGTGCGGCCAGTTACCGCTCGCCCGTCACCGGCACGCTGCGTGCCATCTGCGTCCGCCCGCCCGCCGCGCTGGTGAAGGAGTTCATCGCCGACCTCCGCCGCCACAAGAAGGCACGCATGGAACTGACCGCCATCGTCGAGGGCACCAACGGCAAACCGGCCGTGGAATTTTCGGGCAGCTTCGTTGCCGTCGTATGATCAACCTATCTGGAACTCAAGAAATCAGGAAAATGACCAGACCAAATTGTTTGGCCTGAGTCCCTGAGTTCCAAATTATCTGCGTCAGATGTGCTTCGAGTCCGCCTCGTCCTTCTGCGCGTAGCCGCTTTCCTGCCGCTGGTGGTTCACGGTGTTCTTCTTCAGGTAGGCCTGGTAGACATCGTCGGGTGTCATGCCGAGGGTCTGCGCCAGCGACACGAGGAAATGGAAAAGATCCACGACCTCGACCTTGGCGTTCTGCTCGTCGAACTTCTGGTATTTGGCCCACCACTTCCACGGCACGCTGTCGATCAGCTCGGCCGTCTCCTGCTGCATGGCCCGGGTATAATTAAGAATCCACTTCGCCTTCTCCTCGTCCGTCGGCGGCGGCAGATTCACTCCAATGCGCTTGTTCAGCGCATCTTGCATGCGAAAGATCTCCTCGAGTTTGTCCATGGCCCGTGAGCGTGGGAGCCCCTCCGGCGGCTGGCAAGCCCGTCGCCCGGGAAATTTAAGTTGCCCTGCCGCGCTGAATGGCCGAGGTTGCCGCGTTATTGCCGCTGTCTGCCCCGCGCGAAATCGAGGGGTTGAGCACGAATCCCGAGCTCCGGCTGGCATCACTACCCGCGCCGCCACTTCTTGGCAGGCGCTCTCAAACAACAACATAGATAGACATGTCCTCCACTGAATCGTCCGGTGCTCCCGCCGAAGCCACCGCGCCCCCCCCGGCTCCTGAAGCCGCGTTCCCTGCCTTCGGCTCCACCCGCGGCTCTGGCCTCGCCCGTGGCAAACGCCCCGCCGCCGGTCCCGCCGCCTCCACCGCGGCTGCCACCGAATACACGCCGACCGCCATCGAAGTCGTCAACGCTCCGCGTGAATACCAGAACCCGTTCGCACCGGCTGAAGAGCCGGCTGCCGCATCTCCCGCCCCGTCAGCCGCAGGCTTGGCGAAGGCTGATGCCCCCGTCAGCGCAACCCTCGCGCCCGCCCAGAGCGACGAACCCGTCGCGCTGAACATCCTTGAGCCGGCCCAACCCAAGGCCGTGCCCGCGCAGACCTGGGAGAGCGAAGGCTTCAAGCCCGCCCGCGAACCCCGTGCCGATCGCGCCCCGCGTGAGGATCGTCAGGAGCGGCCGACCGACGAGCCCGTCGACATCGCCTCGATTCCCGAGCAGTTCCTCTACGTGCGCCCGGGGCACGCCTATGTGCCCACGCCGCGCAACTTCGGCGGCGCACCGCGCGACCGCAGCGAGCGCCCCGAGCGCCCCGCCCACGGTTCGCCCGAGCGCGCGATGGAGGCTTCCTCGGCCCATGCCCCCGCGAAAGCGGGCGGTTTCTTCGGCTGGCTGAAGGCCCTCTTCGGCGGCGCGCCTTCCCGGGCGCCGGCCGTCTCCGGTGCCAATGGCGAGCATCGCCACGAAGGCAGCCATCGTCGTCACCGGGGCGGCCGCAATCGCGGCGGCCAGGGTGGTGGTGAAGGCGGCCAGCGCCGCGACCGCGGCGGTCGTGGTCGCAGCGGTGGCGGCGACCGGGGTGGAAGTCCGGGCGGCTACCGGGGCGAACGCTCCGAGGGCAGCCGCCAGGGCGGCGTCTAAGCCTCAGCCTGAAACACCTTCAAGCGCCTGCCTTCCGGCAGGCGCTTTTTTTTCGTCGCAACACGACAACCCCGTCCTAGCTTCTGCGCAATGGCGGGGTGCTCTGATGCCGGCTCTCAACCCTCAGCTCTCAGCCCTCAACTTTTCCGATGTCCGATCTCATCATCCACGGCGGCAAACCCCTGAGCGGCACCATCGCGCCGTCGGGCAACAAGAATTCCGTCCTGCCCATCCTCTGCGCGACGCTGCTGACCGACGCCAAGGTCGTCCTCCGCCACGTCCCGCACATCACCGACGTCGAGAAGCTCGTGCACTTCTTTGCCGAGCAGGGCTCCGTCATCGCCTGGGACCGCGCCGCCGGCGCGATGACCATCGACCATTCGGGTTTCGACGCCGGCCGCCTCAACGGCGAGCTGCCCGCCGGCATGCGCTCCTCCGTGCTCCTCTTCGCGCCGCTCCTGCAGCGCATGAAAAAGATCACGCTGCCGACCAACGCCAAGGGCTGCTCGCTCGGCGTCCGCGAGCTCGACCCGCACCTCGAGATACTGGAGAAACTCGGCGCGAAGGTCACCCACAACGGCGACCTGAAGATGTCGCTCCAGGGCCGCTTCCGCGGCGCGCGCCACTGGCCCGACTACATGTCGGTCACCGCCACCGAGAATTTCGTCATGGCCGCCGTGCTGGCCGAGGGCGAGTCGGTGCTCATCAACGCCGCGAGCGAGCCGCACGTGCAGGATCTCTGCGCCATGCTCGTCGCCCTGGGCGCGAAGATCGCGGGCCTCGGCACCAGCCAGCTCACCGTCACCGGCGTGAAGTCGCTCAAGGGCGGCGTGTTCACCATCCACACCGACCACCACGAGGTCGTCACCTTCCTCGCGCTCGGCGCCATCACCGGCGGCGAGGTGCGGGTGAAGAATTCCGTGCCGCACCACTTCGACCTCATCAACCGCTCCTTCGCCAAGCTCGGCGTGGCGGTGGAATACGACGGCGACACCGCCTTCGTCCGCAAGCGGCAGAAGCTCGTCGTCACCGAGCCGTTCACCTCGAACCTCCTCCCCAAGATCGAGGCCGCGCCGTGGCCGTATTTCCCCGTCGACCTCTTGCCCTGCATGATCGCGCTGGCCGTCCGCGCCGAGGGCACGGTGATGTTCTGGAACAAGGTCTACGAGGGCGGCTTCACCTGGATGTCCGAGCTGTCGAAGTTCGGCGCGCACGTCGTCGTCAGCGACCCGCACCGCATCACGGTCTTCGGTGCCAAGCCGCTGCGCCCGGCCGTGGTCGAGGCGCCCTACATCATCCGCGCCGCCGTTGCGCTCTACATGGTGGCCGCCAGCATCCCGGGGAAGTCCGTGGTCAAGAACGCCGACACCATCAGGCGCGCCCATCCCAGCTTCGTGGAAAACCTCCGCAGCCTCGGCGCCGAGGTCGAATGGAAGTAAGCCAGTCTTTTTTGACCACGGATTTCACGGATACCCACGGATCAATCCCTGAGCACTATCCGCCTTATCCGTCTTGATCTGCGCAATCCGTGGTAAAACAATAATGCCCGCCCCTGAAAAATCCCCCAAGAAGGGAACTGACTTCCTCACCACGGCGCTGACCGCGCCCGTCTCCCCGGCCGAGGCCGCTTTGCGCCCGCTCTCGTTCTCTGATTTTTCCGGCCAGCGCAAAACCGTCGAGCGTCTCCAGGTCATGGTCGGCGCCGCCAAGCGCCGCGGCGAGGCGCTGAACCACATTTTGCTCTCCGGCCCGCCGGGCCTGGGCAAGACCACCCTCGCCTTCATCCTTGGCCACGAGCTCGGCCGCAATGTCCGCGTGACCTCCGGCCCCGTGATCGAGAAGGCGGGCGACCTCGCCGGCCTGCTGACCAACCTGGAGGAGGGCGACATCCTCTTCATCGACGAGATCCATCGCATCCCGAAGACCGTCGAGGAATATCTCTACAGCGCGATGGAGGACTTCCGCCTCGACATCATGATCGACCAGGGCCCCAACGCCCGCAGCGTCCGCCTCTCGATCCCACGGTTCACGCTCATCGGCGCCACCACCCGCTCCGGCCTGCTCACCGCCCCGCTGCGCTCGCGCTTCACGCTCAACACCCGCCTCGACTACTACGGGCGCGCCACGCTCGAGGGCATCGTCAAGCGCAGTTGCGGCCTGCTCAAGGTCGACCTCGACGACGGCGGCGCGCAGGAGATCGCCAGGCGCGCCCGCGGCACGCCGCGCCTCGCCAACAACCTCGTCAACTTCTGCCGCGACTACGCCTCCGAGAAGGCGAAGGGCCGGATCACGCAGCCGGTCGCCGCCGCCGCGCTCGAACTTTTGGAAATCGATGCCGCCGGGCTAGACGAGATGGACAAACGTGTGCTGCGCCTCATGGCGGAGAATTACGCCGGCGGCCCGGTCGGCCTCGGCACCATCGCCATCGCCGTCGGCGAGGAAGCCGAGACGCTGGAGGAAGTCCACGAACCGTTCCTGATCCAGGAAGGATACTTGGCCCGCACAAGCCAGGGTCGTATCCTCACGCCCAAGGGCTACAGCGCCATCGGCCTGAAGGCCTCCGCCGGCGACCAGCAGACGCTGCTCTGATCGGTGCGCGTCCGCCCCGTGATGAAACCCATCCGCCTCACCAAACATGCCGGCGGTTACCTCTTGAGTCGCGGGTTCACCGTCGCGGAAGTGGAAGAAACCATCCGCACTTCAGCTTGGGGCCAGACTGAATTGGGCCGGCTCGATTGTCGGAAAGACTTCCCTTTCAACACTGACTGGAACGGCACCCGTTACGTCACCAGACAGGTGCGGCCGGTGTTTGTGGATGAGCCAGATGAAATAGTTGTCATCACCGTTTATACCTATTACTTCTGAACCATGAAAATCTCCTACGACAGCGAGGTTGACGCCCTCACCATCACGTTTCGTGAGACGACCGTGACGACCAAGCATTTGGCCGAAGGCATTGCCGCGGACTACGACCGCGACGGCCGGCTGGCCGGATTGGAGATCCTCGACGCCAAGCGGCGCTTCGGCGACGAGCACACCTTTGAGAAAGTGACGGTAGAAGGCCTGCACACAGCGGTCTAAGCATGGAGCCCGCGTCACCCAGTCTGCGGCGTCCGCCCGCGCTTGACGCCCGCACGAAAGCCATCAATGCCGCCATGCACCGCGCCGCCAAAGTCGCCGCCGCGCCCGCACGCACGGCAGGCACCAGGCTCTACGTGATCCGCAACGGCAAACTCGTGGCCGAAAAGCCGTGAACCTCGCCCGCACCGCCCAGGGCCGCATCCTCACACCCAAAGGCTACGGCACCATCGGCCTCAAAGCCGCCACCGGAGACCAGCAGACTTTGCTGTAGGAGCGGTTTTACGCCGCGATCCACTATGCAATCGCTGCCCTATCGTCTCAGCGCAGCGATGTTAGGCGTGGTGGTATCGGGATTACTGCTCAGCGCGTGCGGCAAAAAGCCGGATAGCCCGCCTGTTACCCTCCAGCTCTTTGTCGATGATCGCGGGTTCCCGCACATAAATTATTCGGCCGGCCCTTTTCGACAACATAGCTACAGCAGTAACCTCTACAAATATGAGGCACGACTCGGACCCGTGGGTGGGGCATCGAGCGTCGAACTCGCAGGCTCGTTGACATGGAAAGACACAGCAAAAAAACTTGCCCTAGTTTCATTCCAGCTACGGAACACCGAGCCGGTTGTCATTGAACTATCTGGTCTGCATCCAACTAACAAAGATGCCACCGAGACCGAAGCGGTGATCAGACAAACCTTCGCGCCAGGCTCACATGAGTTTGCACAGGAATACTGGGTGGTGTTCGTCAGCGAACATTGAGGTGAAACCACTCGGGGGGTTCGCACACTTATCTGCCGGCACTCGCGGCCTCAGTATTCATTTCGAGTGAATACCAGTTGATCCGCCGGGTGCAGAACATCACCAGCGCCAGCGCCCCGAACAACGCGGCCGTGCCGGCCACGAGCGCGTAATCCTGCGACTTGAGCACAAAGTAGAGATAACCGTAGGTCGCGCCGAGGCCGCCGCCGATGACGAGCGTGCGCCGGCCGGTCTTGAGGAAACTCCAGGCATAGTGCGACACGAGGAGCGTGCACAGCGTCGCGGCCACCGCGTAGGCCAACCCCGTCGTCCAGAACTCCGACAGCGCCAGAAACCCGAGGAAGAACAGCGCCAGCGCGGCGCCGACCATCGCGTATTGCAGCGGATGGATCTTCAGCCCGGGCGCCGTCACCTCGAACAGGAAGAACACGGCGAACACGAGGACGAAGAACAGCACGCCGTATTTCTGCGCGCGCTCGGCCATGCTGTAGCCGTCCACCGGCTGGGCAAAGCGCACCCCAAAGGCCGCGGCGCCGGTCTTCTTCGCCATGTCGGCGTCACACGTCACCCGGTTGGTCCACGCCTGAGGAAATCCGCGGCTGAAATGAGCACTTTCCCATTCGGCCTTGAAACCGTCCGCCGCCACGCGGCGCGTCACCGGCAGCGAGGCCCCCATGAACGACGGATCGGGCCACGGCGACTGCAGCGCCACGGCCGTGGTCTTGCCGAGCGGGGCGATTTCCAGTCGCTCGCTGCCCTGCAGGACCGCCGCCAGGTTGAACCCCAGTTTCCCCTTGTCCGCCGCACCCGCGACCTTGGCCGCCAGCGGCAGAAAGGTTTCGCGGGCCCCGTCGGTCGACTCGAAGGCCGACTCCGAGCCTTCGGGGGACTTGAACGAACCGACCGAGCGCACGCCGTGCAGGTCGGACACCCCGAACAGCACGCGCGCCCGGCCCCAGTCGACCTGCTCGGCCGCGATGCCCGCCGCGGCGAAATCCGGCTGGAACCAGCCGGTGAGATTCACTTTCGCCGTGTAAACCACGGCGTCGTAAATGCCGCGGTGCCGCACCTCGGGCCCGACCATGCCGTCCACGGTCAGCACCTCCGGCAGGAAATAGGCCGTCGCCTGGCACGTCACGACCTCCTCCACGTCCTCCTTCTTGCCATTCACCACCTTGGGGCGGACCATCTGGGTCCGGTAGGTGTAGGGCACGGCCAGCACCGGCCCCGTGACGAGCTGGGACCGGCCCCAGATGCCGGCGATCTCCTCGGTGGCCTGCCGTTGAAAATCGCGCCGCTCGCGCAGCACGCCTTGCGTCATGCCCAACGGGATATGTAGCAGGGCGATCAACAGGCAGATGCCGGTGATCTTGAGAAACACGGCCAGCCGGCGGGAACCGGGCGTGGGAATGACGGGAGGTTGGGCGGTATCCATGCCCCCATCCTGCCCGGTCTGTGTGAAACCCGTGTGAAGTCCCGATGAAATCGGAGGGAAATCAGCAGGTGGAACGCGTTGACCTCAACGCGTTCAAGCGGCTTGAGGTCAAGCCGCTCCACCCAAAGGCAGCCAAAACACCGCCCGGGCGCCGCCAGGGCGGTTCTCCAGCATCGCGTCACCACCGTGGAGGTGGGCGATCTCGCGCACGAGCGCGAGACCGAGCCCCGTGCTCTTGCGCTCGGTGCCCGGACGCGGCAGCGAATAAAACCGCTCGAACACCCGCGGCAGCGCGTAGTCCGGCACCCCGGGCCCGTTGTCCTCCACCGTGAAAGTTACCCGGCCCGCGTCTCCCGCACACCGCAACACCACCACGCCGCCAGGGGGCGAGAAATCCAGCGCGTTCTGCAGCAGGTTCACCAAGGCCTCGCGCAGCAGCACCCGCTCGCCGCGCAGCGTGGCCGCGACCGTTTCAACCTTCAACGCCACCCGTGCCGTCTCGAAGGCGGACCGCATCGCCGCCGCCGCTTCCGCGGTGAGCTCCGCCGCGACGATGACCTCCGTCTGCCGCAACGCCTTGCGCGCCTCGAGTGACGACAGCTCCAGCAGCCGCTCGACGCTCTGCTGGATGCGCGCCGCTTCGCCGCGAATGTTGTCGAGAAATTTTTTTCGCTGCTCCTCCGGCATGGCTTCATCCATCAACTCGGCCGCGCCGCGGATGGCGGCGAGCGGCGCCTTCACCTCGTGCGCCAGCGCCTGCGTGTAGCGCTCGACGTGTTGCCGTCCTTCCAGAGCGTCGCGCATCTCCTCAAAAGCCGTGCCAAGCTCCGCGATCTCCGTGGCCCGCGATGGCGGCGGCGCGGCCGGCCGGCCGTTGCGGACGGCCCGCACGTAAGCCGTCAGCCGTTCGAGCGAGCGCGTCAGCCGCGCGGCGATCCACCAGCCCGCCACGATCATCACCAGCGCGATCGCACCTCCCGATCCCACCAAACTCCAGCGCGCCGCCCGCACGCCCTCGACCACGGTCGCCAGTGGCCGTCCGACCCCGACCCAACCCAACAGCTCGCCGCCGCGCCGCACGGGAGCGAACACGCGCAGCTCGTTGCCCACCTCGGCCACGTTCGACACGGTGTAGTTCTCCGAGGCCAGTTTACCCGCCCCGGTCATCGTCCGCTGGTAGGTTTGCCCAAGGTCCCGGCCCGCCGAATCAAAGAGCACCCGGCCCGCGGGATCGCAGGCAAACACCCGCAGCACCTCGGAGCCGGGCGGCAGCGTGCCCAGCTTGCGCGCCCAGTCCTCCTCCCGCGCGGCGTAGGCGGCGAGGTAGACGGCGGTGTCCCCGAGGGTGCGCCGCATGGATTCCACGTAGCGCACGCGCACATCGCGCAGCACCAGCGCCATCAGCGCGACAAACCCGATGGCCGCCGCGCCGACGTAGACCGTGAAGATGGCCGTGCGGATCCTCATGATCGAATTCCGGCCAATCCATTATTACACCAAGGTCGCGAAGAGAGCGAAGCGGGTCTGTCGTTCATTGGATCGATCCTTTGCTGCCTTTGCGTCCTTGGTGTGAAAAACTGTGTCTTGTCCTACTCCTCGCGCAGCGAATAGCCCATGCCGCGATGCGTGACGATCGGATCGGCATCCGGTGCGACGGCGCGGAGCTTGGCGCGGAGCGTCTTGACGTGTGCGTCCACCGTGCGGTCGAGCGACGCACCCGGGTCGTCCCATGCCGCCGTCATGAGCTGGTCGCGGCTGAACACGCGGCCGGGCGACGCCAGCAGCGCGGCGAGCAGGCGGTATTCGTTGCGCGTCAGCTCAAGCGGTTGTCCGAAGAAACTGATGCGGCATTTCGCCTCGTCATGCGTCCAGCCGGCCGGCGTGGCGGGAATTGCGCCGTTGCTCCGGCGCAGGACGGCGCGGATGCGCGCCGTGAGTTCGCGTGGACTGAAGGGTTTGGCCAAGTAGTCGTCCGCGCCGAGTTCGAGCCCGACGATTTTGTCCACCTCAGAGCTGCGCGCGGTCAGGAAGATCACGGGCACGGCGTGTTGTTTGCGCAGCTCGCGGCAGACATCGAGCCCGCTCATGTCGGGCAGGCCGACATCGAGCACGACCAGCGCGACCCGCTGTGTCGCCAGCACGGCCAGCGCCTCGCGCCCGGTGGTTTTCCAGACCGGCGCGAATCCCTCCGTGGACAACGCGTAGGTGATCGTTTCGGCGATGGACGCCTCGTCCTCGACCACCAAGATGACCTGACGCGGGGCTGGCATGCCGACTTTGTGCCGGCCGGGCGGCGCGGACTCAAGCCGCCTCTGCCCGCCTCAAAACAGCGGCGCGTTGTTCTTCGGGTCGCTCAGCAGCGCCTCGAAGCGCGGGTCGCCGCGGAGCGATTTTGCGAAGGGTGCGTCGCGCAGCTCATGCACATTCATGCCGGCAGTCATGGGCACATTCATGAGCCGGGTGAATTCCGCCAGCGCGATTTCCTTCTCCTCGGTCCCGGCATAAACGATGGCCCGGTAGAAGGCATAGAGCGCTCCATCCAAGGCGTCGTGGGATGGGGGCATCAGGGCCACCGCCCGGTCGATCGTCTGCCGCGCCTCCGTCTTGTTATCCAGCGTCATTTCCATCGCGGCGAGAAAGATCAACTGGCGATAATTGCCGGGCTCGCGCTGCACCCGGCGGCGCAGCTCGTCGGGCCACTCACCCAGCCGCGCCTTGGCCCCCTCCTTGTCTCCTGCGCGAAAATAGTTGGCAGCCGCAACCCAAGCCTGCTCCCAGCGCGGCTGCCCGAAACCGTCGTAGTAGGGCTGCAACTTGTCCAGGCGGATGGCCTCGGCTGGGTCGAGAGTCCAGTTCTTCCGCAGCTCAATCACCGGCGAAGAGTTGAACTGTTCCGGAGTCAGGCTGGCGAAAAACTGCTCCCCCTCGCGCCGCGACCCCGTGGCGGTGTAAGCCAGCCGGGCGAGACCGTAGGCGGTCTGCAAATCACCCGTCCGCAGCGCGACGAGCCGGCGTTGCGCGGCGAGGGCCTCGTCCCAGCGACGGGCCGCGGTCAGGGTGCTGGCCAGATTGGTCAGGTAATTGGCGTTCGCGGGGTCGAGTTCGGTGGCGCGGCGGAAGTTGGCCAAGGCCTCGGCCCACCGGTTTTGCCGGCGCTGGATCAGGCCGAGTGCATTGAAGGCCCGCGGCGAATTGGGCTGCAACCGGGCAAACCGGTCGTATTGCTCGGTGGCCCGGGTGAAGTCGCGATAGCCGTAATAGTAATAGGTGCCGAGGCTCGTGATGACATCGGGATCCTCCGGGGCCAGCAGCACCGCGCGGTCGATGGCCTCCTTGGCGCGGGCCAGCTGGGCTTCCATGTCGGCATCGCCAAAGAACGTCCCGTAGGCGCTAACCGCGGCCAGCTCGCCCCACGCCGCGGCAAAGGCGGGATCCAACGTGACGGCCGCCTGCAGCAGCTCGACCCGGCGCTGGCGGGCGGCCCAGGAGTTACCTTCGCGGTTGGAAATTTCGCGGGCCTGGAGGAATTTGTCGTAGGCCGCCGGGTTCTCCGTGGGCTTGCGCGCGATCAGGATTTTCTCCTCCGGCGAGAGCGCCGCTTTCAGCGCCCCGGCGATCTGTCGCGACAGCTCGGCCTGGATGGTGAAGACATCGGTCAGGTCGCGGTCATAGGACGCGGCCCAGACATGCTCGTCGGTGCCGGCGTGAATCAACTGGCCGGTGACGCGCACCTTGTTGCCCGAGCGGCGCACGCTGCCCTCGAGGATGTAGGTCACGCCCAGCTCCGACGCGATCTGCCGCATGGGTTTCGCGGTCGTGCGGTAGGGCATCACCGAGGTGCGGGAGACGACCCGCAGCTCGCGGATGAGCGCGAGGTTGGTCAGCACGTCCTCGTGCACACCGTCGGCGAAAAAGCCGCTCTCCTTGTCCTCGCTCATGTTGGTGAACGGGAGGACGGCGATGGATTTGTCGCTGAGGCGCGGGGCCGCGGCGGGCGGCGGGGCGGGCTTCGTGTCCGCGGCGGTCTTCGGAGCGGCGGCGGGCGGCGTGGGACGCAAAAGCATGATACCTGCGATCACGGCGACAATCACCGCGACGGCCACGCCCCAGACCCAGCCGGGGACGGCGGGTTTTGGGGGCGTCTGGACGGCCTCCGGCTTCTGTCCTCGGTCCTCTGCTTTCCGGACGCCCGGCTGTTTCGGCCCTCCGAGCAGATATTTCACCTGCTCGACAAACTGCGGCGTGGGCAACGCACCGGGCAGGCGGGTCCATTGCACCTTGAGGAATTCCGGCGGGACAAGCGCACCGCTCTCGGGGGTGTCGTCGATCACCACGGGCGCGAGGAACGCCATGCCCTCGGCCATCAGGTGCGTCTGCTCCACGGCCAGTTTCCACTCGAGGCGGAAGTAGCCCTTGCCGCGCTCCTGCGTGTGTTGGGAGATGATGGGGAGGAAGAGCGTGCAGTCGTTGATCTGCCGGCGGATCTTCGCGTCCCAGGCGTCGCCGCCGCGCAATTCGCTCATGTCGAGCCACACCTCGACCCCGAAGCCGCGCAGCGCCTCGGCGATGCGCCGGGCGGCGTCCGTGTCCTCGCGGGCGTAGCTGAGAAAGACGGCTTTGGTGGCGTCGCTCATGTCATGAATTGGCTCCAACCACCTTTAACCACGGATCAAACCGGATAGACACGGACAAGAACCTGCCTTGATCCGTGTTCATCCGTGCCATCCGCGGCAAATGCATTGGGTTGGGTTCGGTCATTGGGCGTTAAGAGTCAAACGCTGGGCGTTGGCGCCGCGTCTAGAGCGGCTTGGCGGACTTGAGGATTTCCTCAAAGCGGGGGTCGGATTTCAGTTTCACGAAGAAGGGATCGTGGCGCAGTTCCATAGGAACCAGGGCGCTGGGGCCGGCGAACAGCCGGCGGAGGCAATCCAGCGCCTCCTCATTTTTCCCGGCCGCGGCCAGGGTGCGCGCGGGCTCACTCCAAGTCAGCGAGAGATATTTTTCCCGCTCCGCCAGTTTTTCCATCGCCTGAAGCAGCTCCTGCACCCCGCCCTCCTCACCGGCACAGACCCGGGCCCGGGCCCGGGCCACCGCGACCGCCGGCTCCTGCCGGGGCGACCAGCGGCCGGCCCGGAAGAAGGCGCCCGCTTCCGTCGCGTGCCTTTTGGCCGCCGCGTGGTCGCCGCGCAGCAAGGCCAGTTCGCTCCGATACAAGGCCACGGGGGTGGAGATGACCTGGCCTGCGCTCGGGAGCACGGTCACCCGGGGATCGGCCAGCACCTGCTCGGCCGCCGTGAGGTCGCCGGCCCGCAGCGCCTCTTGGTAGGATTTGTTCAAACCGTGCGGATCGTTCGGCAAGGGAGGCAGGGCCGCGTGCTGGCGCAACCAGGCCGTCCGGTCGCCGTCCAAGGCATACTGGGCATCAATCAAAAACGCCCGCAGCGAGATATCATCCGGAAAAAGCGAAAGAAACCGCGGGGCCATTCCCGGCAAGACCGCATACCGCCGCATCGAGAACAGGGTCTCCACCAAGGACAAGCCCGAGCGCACGTCATGGGGATTCAGATCCGTCGCGCGCTGCAAATGGCCGAGGGCTTCCGGCAGGAGGCCGAGGCGACGGTGGGTGATGGCGAGCAGATACTGGAGCTGGTCGTCGTTGGGCAGACCGGTCTCGGCCGCGCGCAACTCGGTCAGGGCCTTGGGCCAGTCGTTCTCGCAGAGGTAGGCGAAAGCACCCTGCGCCATGCGGGTCTCCGGGGCGCCGGGCGCGAGGCGCTGCGCCTCGGCCAGTGCGGCGGCGGCGCGGGCCCGGCGCTCCGGCGTGGGATCGACCGCGCCGAACCAATACATCACCCCGTGGAGAAAAGTCAGGTCGCCGTAGGCCAGGGCCAGATTGGGATCGTGGGCCAGGGACTGATCATAGAGCGCGATCGCCGCCTCGTATTCCGCGCGCACGGCCGACACTTTCAACTGCTGTTTCATGAGCTTCGCCCGCTGGTAGAACTCGTAGGCCTGCTGGTCCTGCGTCGGGCGGCGTTCGATGAGCGAGCGCTCGCCGGGCGTCAGCGTGGCCTTGAGCGCGGCGGCGATCTGCTGCGCGAGCTTGGCCTGCAAGGCGAACACGTCGCTGGTGTCGCCGTCGTAGTTCTCGGCCCAGAGGTGCTCGTCCGTCCGCGCGTCGATGAGCTGCGCCGTGACCCGCACACGGTTGCCCGAGCGGCGCACGCTGCCCTCGAGCACCACGGCCACGCCGAGGTCGGCGGCGATCTTCTTCAGGTTGCGCGAGGCGGTGTCGCGGTAGGCGAGCACCGAGGTGCGCGGCGGGGGGCGCGGGTTGGCGGAAGACCACGACGCCCACGGCGACGATCACGGCGGCGGCCGCGCCCCAAGCCCAGCCGGGGACGGTTTTGTTTTGCAGGGGCGTCCCTTGCGGACGCCCGCGGGCGTCGTCGAGAGACGCCCCGACAGCGGAGCGAGCGGACGCCGCCGGCTTTTTCGGCGCATCCAGCAGGCGTTTCACCAGCGCGACAAACTCCGGCGTCGGCGCGCCGCCGGCGAGGCGCGTCCATTGGTAGCGCATGAACTCCTCCGGCACGTCGGCGCCGGTTTCCTTCGTGCCGTCGATGACGACCGGCACGATGAACGCCCGGCTGCTGCCCATGTCCTGCGTGCGGTCAATCGCGATCTTCCATTCGCGCCGGAAGTAGCCCTCGGTGCGCTCCTCGGTCTGTTGCGAGACAAGCGGGACGAACAGCGCGCACTCCTTGATCTGGCGGCGGATCTTGGCGTCCCAGGCGTCGCCCCCGTGCAGCTCGTTCTGGTCGAACCACACCTCGACCCCGAAGCCGCGCAACGCCTCGGCGATGCGCCGGGCGGCGTCCGTGTCCTCGCGGGCGTAGCTGAGAAAGACAGCGCCGGGGGTGGCTGCGGTGGATGGGGCCATTGACGCGCCCACGTTTGCCACGGGTGCAAGTCGCTGGCCAGATGAATCTGGCCGGGAAACACCGCGGGAAACGGCCCGGTTACAAGTCGCCGGGCAGCGGGCGGAGGATGATCTCCTCGACCACGGTCCGGCGGCTGAGGCGGCAAACGCCGAGGATGGCGCGGGCGATGTCCTCGGCGGGCATCATCTTCTCGCCGGTGAAGCCGCTGGATTTCCACGCCGGGGTCCAGACCGCGCCGGGGTGGACACAGCAGACCCGCACGCCCTTGTCCTTCAGCTCGGCGCGCATGACTTTGGTGAGGCCGGTCACGCCAAACTTGGCCGCGCAATACGCCGCGCCGTTCGGGTAGGCCTGCAGGCCGGCGATCGAACTCATGTTGAACACGTCGCCGCGGCCGCGCCTGACCATGGCCGGCACGAAGGCCTGCGAGACCAGGAACAGGCTGCGCAGGTTGGCCGCGATCTGGGCGTCGAACAGCGCCACGGGCATCGCGAGGAAGGGCGCGCCGGCGAACTTGCCGGCGTTGTTGATCAGCACGTCGACGGGACCGAAGTGCCTCGCGACGTCCCGGGCCATCTTCGCCACGGCGGCCTCGTCGCTCACGTCGCAGGGGAAGAGCTCCGCCGTTGCGCCCAACTTGAGGCAGGCCCGCGCGGTGGCGCGGAGGTTTTTCTCGTTGCGCGCGACGAGGGCGAGGCGGACGCCGGGCAGTTCGGCGGCGAAGGTCCTGGCGATGGCCGCGCCGATGCCCTGCGACGCGCCGGTGATGAGGACGACGGGATTCATATCTTTCTCATAATCGTTCTCTTAATCTCTGCTTGATCGAATTGAGAACGAGTAAGATTAAGAGAAAGAGAACGATTGTGCCTTAGCACAGCAGCGCGCCGAAGTCCATGAAGTCGGCGCTGAAGCCGCCCTTCACGCCCTTGCAGATGACGCTCACGGCGTCGTGCGAGTGCAGCGACTCGAGGTGCGAGCAGGCGATGCGGAAGTCGGCGATGCGCCGGTCGCGGTCGAACTCGAGGTAGAGCAGCCGCGCGGCGTCCTCGACGAACTTGAGGTAGGCGCCGTTCAGCTCGGCGAAGGCCTGCTCGTCCTCGCGCTTTACCATCACCTGCGTCTCGGTCTGCAGCGCCCTGAGGCAGAGCGCATGCACGTCCTCGATCCAGATTTTCCTGCCCTCGACCTCCTCGAGGGTGATGCGCGCCTTACTGCGCTGCGAGTGCGGCACGCCGTAGGCCCCGCGCCGGGCGCGGGCGTGCTCGGTCAGCTCGGCGGAACACGGGCAGGCGGACGAGTAGACGAAATCGAAGTGGATGAAGCGGCGGTAGCGGCCGTCGCGCGTCATCACACCCTCGAAGGCGACGTCGTAGAACTGGTAGCCGGCGAGCTTCGTGCGCAGGCTGGGCCGGAGCATCGGATAGGAGAAGGCGATTTTCAGCCGCGCGTCCTTCGTCTCCACCTTGCGCAGGTAGCTCTTGAGGATCTTGCCCATCCACTCGCCGGTGGTGACGCCACCTTTGTGCTCGTAGAAGGTCCGCATGATGCGGCTCATGTTGATGCCCTTCAGCTCGGCCTCGAGCGACACGGTGCCGGTGACGCTGGTCTCGAGCGTGAGCACCTTGCCGGCCTTGGTGCGGTAGCGGAGCGGCAGCTTGAAGTTGTGGATGCCGACCTGCTGGATCGGAATGTGGGCGCCCGAGATGGTCTCATGGGCGACCTCCATCATGTCGGGCAGCGTGGCGCGGTAGGCGGTGGTGGGCTGGAATTTTTTGTCGTAGCCGCGCTTGATCGGCGGCAGGTGCCCGCGACTCGAGCGATGGAGATACATCTGTTTCATGGGCGGGCGTTTTTGGTTCTGGGCGGGGTGACGTAACCGCGGAAGAGTGGATTGCGTGGGAGGGGCTTCATGCCCCGACGGGATGACGGCCGCACCGGCAGAGTCGGGGCATAAAGCCCCTCCCACATGGTTGCAGCGGATTAATCATACGACATCCGGGCCGAAATACTCGGCGAAGTTGCGGGGGGTCTCGTAGAGCCGCACGCAGTGGAGGCGGGCCGGGCGCGGGATGTGCGGGGCGATCTGCGCCCAGAACGCGAGGACGAGATTCTCGGTCGAAGGGATGATGTTTTTCAGGAACGGCACCTCGTCGTTGAGGTTGCGGTGGTCGCACTTGTCCACGACCGCGCGATGCAGGATGCGCTTCAGCTCGCCGAGGTCGACGATGTAGCCGGTGACGGGATCGGGCACGCCCCGGAGCGTGACCTCGAGCACGTAGTTGTGGCCGTGCCAGTGCGGATTGGTGCAGAGGCCGTATTGCTTCCGGTTCCAAGCCTGGCTCTTCGCGGGGTTGTGCAGCCGGTGGGCGGAGTTGAAATGCACCTGCCGGGTGATGAACACGGTGCCGCTGAGGGCGCGCACGGCGCGGGGCTTTTTGCGACTGGAGGCCGGTTTCGGCATGGAGGGTCAAGGCAAGCCAGTTTCCGCCGCGCGTCAACCCTTGCCAAGGGTGGAGCGCGTTGACCCAACGCGCTTCGGCCGGCTCGCGCCCAAACCAGCGCGTTGGGGTCAACGCGCTCCACCTCAAACCGCTCATTCGCCGAGAAAACCATTGCGGACGGACCGCAGCGGGGCCTTCAATGCGCGCCATGGCCCTGCGTTTCAGCATCCTCGGCAGCGGCAGCAACGGCAACGCCGCCCTGCTGCGCACGGACAACACCCGGCTGCTGCTCGACGCCGGGTTTTCCGCCCGGAAACTCGGCGAACTGCTCGCCGACGCCGGCGAGAAACTCGAGGCCATCGACGCCATCCTGCTCACGCACGAGCATGGCGACCACGCGGCGGCGCTCGGCGGCCTCGCCCGCCATCCGCAGATCAAGGTCTTTGCCAACCGCGCCACGGCGGAGAAAGTGCAGGCGGGCCTCAAGCACCGCGTGGCGTGGAATTATTTCGAGACCGGGGCCACCTTCCACTTCCGCGACCTCGAGGTCAGCAGTTTCGCCGTGCCGCACGACGCGCAGGATCCCGTCGGCTTCCTCATCGCCCACGGGGAGGACGACCTGCTGGCCACGCGCCGCAGCCTCGCCTGGCTGACCGACCTGGGCCACGCGCCGGCGCACGTGCGCGAGCGCATCCGCGAGGCCGATGTGCTGGTGATCGAGGCCAACCACTGCCCGCAGATGCTGGAGGCCGACACCAAGCGCCCGTGGTCCACCAAGCAGCGCATCAGCGGCCGGCACGGCCATCTGTCCAACCGCGCCACGCGCGAGTTGCTGGAAAGCGTGACCAGCCCGCGCTGGCGCCATGTGTTTTTCGCCCACCTGAGCCGCGACTGCAATTCCCCCGCGGCGGTCGAGGCCGCCTGCGGCCCGGTGCTGGCCGCGCTGCGCTGCGGCTTCTCGGTCGTCGCCCCGGGCGCGGGCACGCCGGTCTACGAATTTTCCTGAGCCCGCCGGGCGGTCAGTGTTTGGCTCCCTTGAGGTCGGTGCGGTGGCGGATGTGCCACATCAGCGCGGCGCCGATGAAGCCGAATGGAACCATGAAGTAGAAATAGTAGCCCCAGTTGCGGTCGATCAGCGCGCCGAGCAGCGCGCCGGCGAGGGCGCCGCCGAGATATTGGAAGGCGTCGATCAGGCCGTGGGCGAAGCCGGCCATCTTGCGTCCGCCGATGTCCATGGACGCGGCCGGGCCCATGATCGAGTGCGTGGCGTTGGCCGTGAAGGACAGCGCCACGAAGAAGGCGATGGTGGCGTTGACGGTGTGGACCTGCGCCGCCAGCAGCGCCACGCAGGCCTCGGCGGCGTAGAGGATGCAGGCCACCGGCGCGCGGCGGCCGTGGAAAATCACGTCGGAGGCCCAGCCCGAGATGACCGAGCCGAGCGAGGCGACAAAGGGAATGAGGAAGCCGAGCCATTTGAGCTGGGGCGAGTTGAGCGCGATGTGATGCACCTCCTGCATGTAGCGCGGGAACCACTGGTCGATGCCCTGCCGCACGGCGCCGGTGCAGGCGTAGGCGCAGGCAAAGAACCAGATGTTGGGGTTGGTGAGGATTTTCTTCATCACCACGAACACCTCGGTGCGCACGTCGAGGTCCTGGTGGTCGGCCTCGTGCTTGTGCACGCCGTGGAAGCCCGCCTCCTCCGGGGTGTCCTTGACGAAGAAATAAAAGCAGACCGCGACCAGGCTGGCGAAACCGGCGGGGATCCAGAACAGCCAGCGCCAGTGCAGCGCGGGCACCGACCACATGCCGAGGAACACGAAGCCGGCGAGGAAGGCCGGGCCGAAGTTGAAGATGCCGAAACGCCCGAGGTTGATCATGAACCCGAAGATGCCGGCGAAGGTGCCGCGCTCCTTCTGGCTGAACCACGCCGCGTTGATCTTCACGAAGCCCGACCCGCCGAACGACTGGAAGTAGCCGTCGATGCTGCGCAGCACGATGAACAGCCCGAGAATGCCCCAGAACGACGCCGCGCCGAACGCGAGGTTCATCATGACCGTGCCGGTGGCGCCGATCAGCATGGCGCGCTTGCCGCCGAACTTGTCAACCAGCAGGCCGTTGAGCACCTGGCCGACGGCGTAGGCCAGCAGCGCCGAGGTGATGATCGCCCCCATCTGCGACTTGCTGAAACCGAACTCGTCGCTCATCGACTTGTTCACCAGCGAGAGGTTGTAGCGGCACAGGTAGTAGCTCGTATACATGAGGCCGATCGTGCCCCAGTTCAACCCGCGCCGCGCCCGGTAGCCCTCGGGCAGCCGGGGCCGTGCGGCCGGGCTGTCGAGGGGGGCGGTGCTGTGTGCCATGCGCATGGATTGCCGGGAAAAAGCGCGCGGTGCACGCACAATTTGTCCGGGCGGGGAAAAACCTTCCGGCCGCGCCCGCCGGTTTTGTTTTGCGCATGGCCGGGCAGCTGTTTCCTTGCGCCCATGCCGCAACTCATGCGCCGGACCAAGATCATCGCGACCCTCGGGCCCGCCACCGAGAGCGAGGAGATGCTCGTCAAGCTCATCCGGGCCGGCGTCGACGTCGTCCGCCTCAACATGGCGCACGCCAGGCACGAGTGGACCCGCATGATCATCCGCCGCATCCGCGCCGCCTCGAAGACGGCCGACCGCGAGGTCGCGGTCATGATGGACATCAAGGGCCCCGAGATCCGCACCGGCGACCTGGAGGTGCCGATCGAGCTGAAGGCCGGCGAGATCTTCGACTTCACCGTCAAGCCCGGCGCCGACCGGCCCGGCGGCGAGGAGATCCGCTCGGTCGACGTCAACTACCGCGACCTCGTCAACGACATCAAGGTCGGCGACACCGTGCTGGTGGACAGCGGCCTCATCCGCCTCGAGGTGCTGTCGAAGGACCAGGCGCACATCCGCTGCCGCGTGCTCACGCCGGGCCAGCTCACGTCGCGCCGGCACATCAACCTGCCGGGCGTGAAGGTCAACCTCCCCTCCTTCACCGCGAAGGACCGGGGCGACACGCTGGTCGGCATCGAGGAGGGCGTGGACTTCATCGCCCTGTCGTTTGTCCGCGAGGCCGACGACATCGAGCTGTTGCGCCTGTTTCTCAAGGAGCGGAAATCCCGCGCCCGCATCGTCGCCAAGATCGAGGACCAGTCCGCCATCGACAATCTCGACGACATCATCCGCGCGACCGACGTGCTCATGATCGCCCGCGGCGACCTGGGCATCGAGGTGCCGCTGCGCGAACTGCCGGTCATCCAGCGCCGCGCCGTGCGCACCTGCCTCGCCATCGGCCGCCCCGTCATCATCGCCACGCACATGCTCGAGTCGATGATCAGCCAGCCCATGCCCAGCCGGGCCGAGATCACCGACGTGGCCAACGCCGTCTACGAGCAGGCCGACTGCGTGATGCTGTCCGGCGAGACCACCGTGGGCAAATACCCGCTGGAGTGCGTGCAGGTGCTCGACTCGATCGCCCGCCGCATCGAGGAGGAGCTGGCGGCGGATTTTCCCGAGCCCGCCGTGTTCATCCAGGAGCGCATGAAGGTCTTCCGCGCCGCCGTGGTGCTGGCCAACGAGTTTCCCCGCTCGCTGCTCCTCGTGTTCACGCGCCACGGCACCAACGCCGCCGGCATCTCCGCGCACCGGCCGCCGCGCGCGCCCATCCTCGCCGTCACCGACTCGCTCGAGACCCTGCGCCACCTGAAGATGGTGCGCTCGGTCGAGCCCTTCCTGCTCGCGCCCTTCGGCGACCCCGAGGCCACCATCGAGCGCGCCACCGCCTCGCTGCTCAAGCTCGGCCGCATCTCGCCCGGCGACAAGCTCATCATCGTCTCCGACGTGCAGGCCAAGGATCGCCGCATTGACAGCATCCAGCTCCGCAGCGTGGAATGACGGATTCATGAAACTCCCCGCCCTGCTGCGGGCGGTGCTGGCGCTCGCCGCCGCCGCCGGCGCCCCGGCCGCCGAACCCGCGCCCGCCCCCGGATTTTTCAACGCCGCCGCCTTTGACTGGCGGCCCGTGCTCGCGCCGCCGCCGGCGCCGGACTCCATCGCCGCCCAGGGCGAGCGCGAACTCGCCGCCGCGCTCGACGCCGCGCGCACCCCGGAGCAGGCGGCGCTGGCCAAGCGTTACGAGAAGTTTGATGAATTCTCCCTGATGGCCCCGGTGTTGGGCGAGTGGTGCACGGCGCAAAACCTCCCGCGCACGCACGCGATCTTCCAGCAGGTCTACCGCGAGACCCGGCCGGCCGTCGATGCGCCCAAGGCCGCCTGGAACCGCCCGCGTCCCTACATGGACAACCCGGCGCTGCACCCGGCGGTGGAGAAACCCGCCAATGCGTCGTATCCCAGCGGCCATGGCTACACCTCCTCCTTTTATGCCGCCGTGCTGACCGCCGCCTTTCCCGAGCATGCCGCGGAGTGGGACAAGCAGGCGGCGCTCGTCCGTTGGAGCCGCGTGGTCGGCGGCGCGCACTACCCGAGCGATGTCGTCGCCGGGAAAATCCTCGGCGAAGCCGTCGCCCGCGAGCTGCTCCGGTCGCCCAAGCTGCAGCAGGCCATCGCGGAGATCCGCGCCGAGGCCGCGCCGTTCCTGCGGAAAAAGGCCGCCTGAGGCCCCTTGGTCCGGCGGGCCGGCTCAGTCGGCCGGCGCCAGCGCAAGTTTCAGCCGTTGCCGGGCGCGATAGAGGCGGTTTTCCACGGCCTTCGGCGTGCAGCCGAGCGCCGCGGCAATGTCGGCCATCGATTGCCCTTCATATTCGAAAAGCACGAGGGTTGCGCGCAAATCGAGCGGCAGGGCGGCCACCGCCTTCTGCACGGCGCCGATCCGTTCGCGCCGCGCCGCCTCGTGCGAGGCGGACGCACCGGCCGGCGACTCGTCGGTCGCATCGCCACCTGTCCCGATCCAGGCCTCGAGCGAGAGCGCCGGCCGGCGCCGCCACCAGCGGAGCCGGTTTTTGGCCTGGTTGGCCGCGATGGAAAAACACCACGTTGAAAATTTCGCCCCCGGGCGGTAGGTCGCGCGCTTGGTGAAAACCCGGACAAACACCTCCTGGGCGAGATCCTCCGCCTCCGCCGTGTTGCCCACGACGCGGAAAACAAAACGCTTCACCGGCCCCTCCCAGCGCCGCATGAGCGGCGCCAAGGCGGCCGCCTCGCCGCCCTGCAGACGGCACATCAGCTTCTCATCGCTTGGACCGGCGCCCGGATCGACTTCCATGAGCTCAACGAAGGTGGTTCAGCTGCAGGTCGGGGGCGATCTGGTGGTCGAAGTCGGCAATCTTCGGCAGCACGAGGGCGAGATAGCGCCGGCCCTCCGCCGGCGCCATCAAACCGGCGACCTGCCGGACATGGTTCGTGATGGCGGTCTCGCAGACGATGCGCACGGCCTGCAGCTTGCCGTCCGCCGCGGCCAAGGCGGCCAGATCGCCGCGGGCGGCCGCGAGGGCATTGCGCGCCTTGGTGGCATCCTGAATCATCCGGCAATGCTGGTCGCAAGCGCCCGCATAGGCTTCGTGCAACTGCCGGATGGCGGCAAACTGCGCGTCGGTGAGGTGAAAGTCGGTGCGCAGCCACAGCATCGCGTCGCCTTTGGCGGCCGCGGCGTGCAACAGGGGGTCGGAACTCATCCGGAAACAGACGAACCCGATCACCGCCGCGGCCAAGGCGAGGACGGCCAGGGTGCCCAGCAGGTATCTCATGGCTTGAGCAAGGCCTGAACCCGCGGGTCAAGGTCCACCAGGTAGGCGACCACGATGGTTTCGCGATCGGCCTGCACGCGGGCCCGCGCCAAGGCGCTGCCGGTGTAACCGGCGGCGCTCAACGCCAGCACCGCGACGAGCGACCAGGCGGCGGGGTGGGCCCGCAGATAGGCCGGCCAGGTCGCCCTGGCCCGGTGATCGATGCGCTGCCAGACCCGGTTGCGGAAACCCGGATCGGCGGGCACGGCCACCCGCCAGCTGCGCAGGCTCTCGGCGAGGGAATCAGGGGGATGGTTCATAGGCATGGCAGGAGATATACACCGGCCGCGCCGAAAACCCTCAGGAGCGCGGCCGAGATGGATTTCCTGAGGGGTTTCCGGCCCGGCGGTGTATGACTGGATGACAACCGCCCAGCCTGTGCGGTCCACAAACCAAACTCACTATCGCGATGAAAGCCAGCAAACTTCTCCTCGCCGCCGCCATCTTCACCAGCCTGGCCTCGTTCAGCTCCGCCGGTCCCGCTCCGCCCTGTCCCGGGACACCCACGAAGAAAGCAAAGATCCCCCCGGCAAGCCCCCGAGACCTGTGACAAGACTCCCTGCAAACCCGTTCGCGCCCCATGCAATCCACGCTCAATCCCGTTCCGCCGACCAGGCCGAAGCCGGCTTCGGGGCCGCGGCCCCATTGCGAAGGAAAGCATTTGAGGGCCAAGGCCCCTCTGGACGTATAAACATAAAACACCGCCTGCTTCTTATGACCACGGATTCCGACACCCCGCTTTTGTCCGCTCTCCCGAAGCCCGCGAAGTTTCGCCACCACCGGGAAGCGGCCGAAAAAGCGGCCGGCCGGCCGCTGCGGGCGCACCCATTTTCCCTCCAACCATGAAAACCCACCATATCCTCATTGTCGCCGCGCTCTCATTGCTCGGCGCCGCAACCGGCCTTCACGCCGCCGATGCCATGCCCGGCCATGCGCACGCGTCCGCGCTGACGGACGCCCAGAAGCAATTCCTCTCCGGCTACGAGGCCGTCCGCGCCGCGCTCGCCGCCGACGACCTCGCCGCCGCCAAGACCGCCGCCGCCGCCCTCGCCGGTTCCCCGGCGGCAGCCGCGCTGACGAAGGCCCAGTCGCTTGATGCGGCCCGCGGCTCGTTCAAGAAACTGAGCAGCCAAGCCGTGCAGCTCGCCAACGGGCAAAGGGGATACCACGTCGCCTACTGCCCGATGGCGGACAGCGACTGGGTGCAGACCACAAAAACAATCGGCAATCCCTACCTTGGGCGGCAGATGTCCGCCTGCGGCGACATCAAGAACTGAACCCCGCAATATTTTCCCATGAAATCCAAACTCATCCGTCTGCTTCCATTAATCTGCGCCGCGCTCGGCCTCGCTCTCCTCTCCGGTTGTGTGTCCGGACCCGGCGGAGGCGCCGGAGGGCACCGTCATTCCTCGATCAAAGCTCCGGGGCCCGGCACTGCCGGGTAAACCGCGTCCGCGCTTCGTTGCGGTGCCTTGCGGGCTGCCCGTCCGCTCGGGCGCCGCTGAGACCCACGCCAACCGACGAGCCCAGATCATGAACACGAGAAGGCCAAACAGAAAACACCCGGCGGCACCCACCACGGCCACCGCCGCCCTTCCCCTCGGCCACGCCGAAGCGCCCCCTCCCCCCGATGATCCCGCCGAGCCCGTGCAAGCCACCATCGGTTTTTCCCTCCGCCACGCCGAAGCGGCCGCCGTGTTTCTCGCCGGCTCGTTCAACGGTTGGAATCCCACGGCAACGCCGTTGGCGAAGATCCGGCCCGATACCTGGGAGATCGAGTTGGCCCTGCCGCCCGGTCGCCACGAATACCTCTTCGTCGTGGATGGCCGATGGCTGCTGGATCCTGGCGCCTGGGATTACTGCCTGAACCCCCATGGCGGACTCAACGCGGTCGTGCAGGTGTGATCCGGCCGCCGGCACCTGTTCACTCCGCGCAGCCCGCCCGCTTCGTCCATGCCAACTCCCCGCCCCGGCCCCATGCCCTTCACGCCCGCCGCGATCATGGCGGACTCGAAGCTGTTCCAGGACTACCGGCGGGCCTTTGCCCTGGCCTGCGGCCTGGTGCCGGAGTTGAGGCATCCCGATTCGAGCACGTGGAACGCCTGGTCCGCCAACCGCGTCAAGCCGTCTGGCGCGCGCCTGGCCGGCGGCCGCCGTTCCTGCGCGGCGCGCCTGTTCTTTCGACAAAGACCGGCGAACGCGGTGCAGCCTGCGGCGCCGGCCCCCGAATGCCACGCGGAGCGCGGCGAAACCGTCGTGCCCGTGCGCAACGGCCATCGCGTGATTGCACTGTTGCAGCTCGGCCAGGCGCCGTTGCGGGCGCCGGCGCGTGACGAGATGGGACGGGTGCTGCGGCTGACCGGTCTCGCGACCGGCCTGGCTGAGGCTGAACAGGCGGAGACTGCGCTCCGGCAGGCCCGCGACATTTCTCCCGCGCAATACGCCTCGCTGGTGCAGCTGCTCGAGATATTCTCCCGGCAGCTGGCGGACTGGTTTGCGCAGCACGCTCCGGCCGGGCGGGCGCCAGAGCCGCCCGCCCTGCTGCGGGCCAAGGAGTGGATCGAAGCGCACTATCACGAGCCTCTCACCCTGACCGAGGTGGCAAAGGTTGCGCAGATGAGTCCGTCGCATTTCTGCCGGAGTTTTCACGGCGCCACGGGCTTGAAGTTTCGCGAGTTTCTCAGCCGCACGCGCCTCACTCGCGCCCGCCAGTTGCTGGCCGATCCGCGCAACGCCGTCGCGGAAACCGCCCTGGCGGCGGGCTTCCAGAGCCTTTCGCAATTCAACCGCACTTTCCGCCAACTGGCCGGCCAGTCCCCCTCGGAATACCGGGCCGCGTCCGTGCAGGCCGCGCCCCGCCAGGCCAAGGAGCGCCTCATGGCCGGGGTGAACCGCGCGGCGGGCGCCGGGCCGCACCCGGCTTGAACGACGGCTTTATGAATACCAACAACAATCTCCTGGCTTCACTCGGAGTTGGGTTCGTCCTGGGAGCCATTGCCATCGGCACGGTCGTGCTCGTGTGGAATCACGACCGCGAACCTGGCCGTTATGCGGTCTCTTCCGCCCCTGGGGCCAGCACGGCTCCCCCGGCGCCACCCGGCTTTGATCCGGCCGCGCTCTCGCGTCCCGCCCCCGCCGTGGCGGCCCGCGCCGATCCGGCCGTGACGCGCGTCGCCGCCCGCTTTGCCTGCTCCTGCGGCACCTGTGGCGAGAGGCGGCTGGACATCTGCAGTTGCGAAACCGCCCAGCAAGAGCGCGCCTTCATCCAGGAGCAGCTGCGCGACGGCCGCAGCGAGGCCGAGGCCGCCGAGGCGCTGCACAAAAAATATGGAGGCCTGAAATCATGACCTTTGGCCTGGCGCAACCGCCGGAGTATCTGCACGCGTTGCTCAACCACCTGCCCATCCTGGGCCTGGCGGTGGCGTTGCTCGCGCTGGGCAGCGCGCTGCTCTCAAAACATCGCGCCGCCATCGCCGGCTCCCTGCTTCTGGTCGGCTTGCTCGCCGCCTCGGCCTGGCCGGTCATTGCCTCGGGTGCATCCGCCTACGACCGCATCCGCGTCATTTCGGACCCGGAGGGGGCGGCTTTGCTGAAACGCCACATGGTTTTGGCCGAGCGCTGGGCCTGGCTTTATTACGTCACCGCGGCCATCGCCCTGGCTGGCGCGATCCTCGCCTGGAAACGCCCGAAGTGGCAAAACGGGGCGGCCATCACCGTCGCCCTCTTCGCCGCCAGCGCTCTGGCCGGCGGCGCCGCGGCCGCGAAGCTGGGCGGCCAGGTGCGCCATGCCGAGTTTCGTCCCGGCTCGGCTCTGGTGCCGCACGACGTCCCGGCGGCGCACCACCTGCGGCACGACGCCCGGCATTGACCTCACCCTGAGCGACCGACGAGGAGACACCGCCATGAAGAAGCAAACCCCGCGATCAAAGGCGCGGCAGATCCTGTCCTCCGCGGCGTTCACGGTTTCGGGTTGGCCTGAAAGCAGGCCCGGTTTCCCCGCTCCAACCCGGAGCGACTCGCCCGCAGAATGCGCGACGCCATGAACCCGTCGCGTCACAAGATGCCGTCCCCGCCCAAGCCTTCGGCCGTTGCGATGGCGTTCCGCGCGCTCGCGGGGCGCCTCGGGCGGGCCCTGGCGGAAACGTCGCCGCTGCGCCTGCTGCTCCTCATCTGCCTCATCATCGGGATGACGCATTCGCTGACGATGCTTTTCATCCACGGGCACATGATCCTGCCGGCCTGGATCCAGTCCCTGGTCGAATCGGCGCTGCTGGTGCTCGTGCTGTTCCCGGCCCTGTATTTCTTCTCCTTCCGGCCGCTGCTCGCGCAAATCGCCGAACGCCGGCTGGCGGAGACGATCATGCGCGAATCGGAGCACAAATACCGCCATCTGTTCAACAGCCTTGGCGACGCGGCTTTCCTGATCGAGCTTGAGTCCGGCCGGATGGTCGACGCCAACCAGCAGGCGGAAAAACTCCTCGGCCGCCCGCGCGGCGAGATTCTCGGCAAGAGCTGCGGGGGCTTGTTCCCGGCGGAAAAGGCGGACGAGTATCGCGCGCGGCTGCTGCCGCGCGGGGCCGAAGACGCCTCAGTCGGCTTCGAGGCCGAGGCGCAGACGCAAGACGGCCGGCTCGTGCCGGTGCATGTCAGCTCCGCGCCGCTCGCCCTGTTCGGCCACGATTTGGTCGTCAGCCTTTTCCGGGACATCACCGAGTTCAAGACGCTTCACGCCGAATTGCTCCACGCGCAACGGCTCGAGAGCGTCGGGGCCCTCGCGAGCGGGATCGCGCATGATCTCAACAACGCCCTTACGCCCATCCTCTTTGCCACGGACCTTCTCCAGGGCCAGCCGCAGGGGACGAGCCATCCGCGCCTGCTGGAAGTCGTCGGCAGCAGCGCCGCGCGCGCCTCCCAAATAGTGCGGCAGATGCTCGCGTTTGTCCGCGGCGGCGGCGGCCAGCGGGCCGATGTGCAGCTCCGTCACCTCGTGCGTGAAGCCGCCGACATGGCCCGCGTGGCCTTTCCCAGATCGATCCAGATCCATGAGCACCTGCCCTCCGATTTGTGGACGGTGAAGGCGGATTCGGCCCAGGTGTCGCAAGTGCTGATGAATCTCGCCGTCAACGCGCGGGACGCGATGCCCGACGGCGGCGAGCTGAACTTCTCCGCCGAAAACCGCGAGGTGGCGGACACCGGACCGCACGCAATCCCCGGGCTGAAGGCGGGCTTTTACGCCGTGCTCAACGTCGCCGATACCGGTTGCGGCATCCCGCCGGAGATCAAGGACAAGATATTCGACCCCTTCTTCACGACCAAGCCGGCCGGCAAAGGCACCGGCCTGGGCCTGGCCACCACGCGGGACATCGTGCAGGGCCACCATGGGCTCATCCGGGTCCTCACGGCCCCCGGGCAAGGGACGGATTTCCAGATCTTCCTGCCGGCAAATCCCGATGCGCCGGTCGCGCCCATGGCGACTGCGAGCCAAAGCGCCCCCAAAGGCCGCGGCGAACTCGTGCTTATCGCTGACGACGAAGCGTTCATCCTCGAAATGACGCGCCTCGTGCTTGAATCGGCCGGCTACAGGGTCTTGCAGGCCCGCGACGGCACCGAAGCCGTCGCCCTGGCCGTCGAACACAAGGGCGACCTGCAGGTCGCGATCATTGATCGGATGATGCCGTTCCTTGACGGAAACGCGACCATCCGTGCGCTGCACAAGATCAACCCGTCCCTGAAAACAGTGCAAATAAGCGGCGTGGTCGACCCCGCGGAATGCGTTGCGGCAGGAAAAACCGGCGGGCCGCCTCTCCTCCAGAAGCCGTTCTCCGGCGCGCAACTGCTGGAAGCGGTGAACGCGGCGCTTCGGGCCTGAGCGCGCCGCCCGTGACCGCCACGCCGCCGCTTTGCCGTTGCGCAAGAAACGCCTGACCTTTAGCAACAGATGCCAAGTGGTTTCCCACGCCCCGGCGTATAACCTGTATCAACTCGAAATTTTGCATGACTTCAACCCTCCCGGCAATCCTCCCGCGCGCTCTCGTCCTCACTGCTGTCACCCTGCTCGCCGGTTGCACCGGGACGCAGCTCGCCGTGGAAAAATCGGCCCGCCAGCGCTCAAGCGCGATCGGCGAGATTCTTCGGCCCAAGCAGGCCATGCCGGCGCTTCCCGAACTCGCGCACAACTCCGGCGCCGAAGAATACCTGCGCTATGCGCTGCTCAAGCACCCGGCCGTGACGGCGGCGTTCTACGACTGGCGGGCGGCCGTGGAGGCGATTACGCCCGCCCGCTCGCTCCCCGATCCGCAGCTCACGTTCGAAGCCGACATCTCCGACACGCTGATGACGTTCATGCCGGGCATCATGTTCGATTTCATGACGCGCGGGAAGCGCGCGGCGATGGGCCGCGAGGCCGCCGCCGCGAGCGAAGTGGCCTACCGCAATTACGCCACGACCGTGCTGCGCACCAGCGCCGCAGTCCGCAAGGCCTGGATCGAGCTCGCCTACGTGGACGAGGCGCTCCGGCTGCGCGAAGCCTCGATCGGGGCGATCGACCAGTCCGCCGCCGTCAACGCCGCCGGGTATTCGACCGGCCGCGGCATGGCCTCGCTCGAAACCCAGGTGCTGTTTCTCAACCAAACCGCGCAACTGCGCGCCACCATTGCCGCGCTCGAAGACCGCCGGGCCGCGGCGCGGGCCCGCTTCAAATCCGCGCTCGGCCTGGCGCCCGCTGAAACCGATCCGCCGTGGCCGCATTTCGCGCTCACGCCGGCGCCGCTCCCGCCCGAGGCCGAGCTCTGGCGCGCGGCCCAGGCGCTCAACCCCGAACTCGCCGCCATGCGGGCGATGGTCGAGATGGCGGTCGCCGGCGTCGAGGTCGCGCAGAAGGCCCGCACCCCCGATTTCTCGCTCGGCGCGATGCCTGATCTCAAGGCCGACCCGCTCCTGGTGCGCCCGACCGCCACGCTCACGCTCCCGGCCTTCTGGCGCGACAAGATCGCCGCGATCATCGCGGCCGCCGAGGCCCGCCGCGATGCCGCCGTCGCGCGCCTGAATGCCGAACAGCTCACCCTCGCGGCCGAACTGGCGCAGATGCTCTACATGGTCCGCGAATCCGAGCGGATGATTTCCTACCTCGAAACGACCGCGCTGCCCAACCTCGAGCGCAGCATCGCCTCGGCCGAAGCCGCCTACCAGTCCGGCATGAGCGGTCCCGGCATGATTCCGCAGACACGGCTGATGGCACTCGGCATGCGCCTGGAACGGCTGGACTCGCTGCGCCAGCGCGAGACCGCCGTCACCGATCTGCTGCTGATGGTGGCGGACGTCGCGCCCGCCGGCACCCCGCTGCTCACGGCCGCCAACCTTTCCAAATGACAATCTTCATGAAATCCCCCCTGTCCTCCCCCCTGCGCCTCGCCTTCGTCGGCGCACTGCTGTTCTCCGGCGCGCTTGGGTTTGCCCCTTCGCTGCTGCGCGCCGCGGAAAAGCAGCTCTACACCTGCGGCATGCATCCGCAGATCGTCCGGGACAAGCCCGGCAACTGCCCGATTTGCGGCATGAAGCTTCAGCCCGTCCGGGCCAACACCGCCGGGGGCGCCAAAGCGTCCGCGCCCTCGGGCGCGCGCAAGGTCAAATACTACAAGTCCACCATGATTCCCGGCCAGATCAGCCAGACGCCCGCCAAGGACACGATGGGCATGGACATGGTGCCCGTCTACGAAGGCGAAGACGCCTCCGCCGAAAGCAACATCCAGATCGACGCCGCGACGACGCAGCGGATGAACCTGAAGACGGCGCTCGTCGGGCGCGGCCCCGTGAAGCGCGACTTTCGCACGGTCGGCACCGTCGCCTACAACGAAGAGGGGCTGCGCGACATCACCACGAAATACGAGGGCTGGCTCGAAAAACTCCACGTCAACGCCACCTGGACCCCCGTGAAGGCCGGCGACCCGCTCTTCGACATCTACTCGCCCGACCTCTACAATGCGCAGCTCAACTACCTCGTCGCCACGCGCAGTGAGGGCGCGGCCGGCGGCGCGCTCACCCGCGCCGCGCTCGCGCGCCTGCGGCTTTTCGACCTGCCGGAGGAGTTCATTGCCGAGGTCGCCCGCACGGACGAGGCGCGCCGCACCTACACGTTTCGCGCGCCGGCCGACGGCGTGGTCATCGAAAAGATGGCCGTCGCCGGCCAGATGATGAAGGCCGGCGAAAAGATCTACCGGCTCGCCGACCTCTCGACCGTCTGGGTGCACGCGCAAATCTACGAAAAGGATCTGCCGTTCGTGCAGGAAGGCCAGCCGGCCGAGGTGCGCACCAGCTACGGCCAGCAGCGCTCCTTCGCCGGCGCCGTCCGGTTGCTGCTGCCGCAGGTCGAGGAACAGACGCGCGCGGCCACCGCGCGCCTCGTGCTCCCCAATCCCGACCGTTATCTGCGCCCGGGCATGTTCACGGACGTGCGGTTCACGGCGCAGCTCGCCGAGTCCGCCGTGCTGGTGCCGGACATGGCGGTGCTGCGCAGCGGCGAGCGCAACACGGTGTTCATTGCCAAGGACGGCGGATCGTTCGAGCCGCGCGCGGTGCAGCTCGGCGCGCGCAGCGAGGGCAACTTCTACGAGGTGCTCAGCGGACTTTCCGAAGGCGATCGCGTCGTCACCTCGGGCCAGTTCATGCTCGATTCCGAAAGCCAGCTCCGGGAGGCGATCCAGAAAATGCTGCGCAACGCCTCCGCTCCGGACACGGCTCCGGCCCAGCCCGCGCCGGCCGCATCGGATCACGCACACGGCGCGGCGCCGGCCGCAAAGCCCGAGCCGATTGCTTCCCTGCCGCCCCCAACCGGCGCGGACGGCGCGGCCGGGCTTCTTCAGCCCCTCGCGTTTGCCTCGGCCGACGCCGCCGCCGCGCTCGCGGCCGACGATCTCGCCGCCTACCAACGGCAACTGCCCGGGCTGCGCAGCGCGCTCGCGGCCTACTTCGCCGGTTACGCCCACGCGGCGCACGGCCCGCTCGGGCAATACCCCGGCGGGCTGCCGGACGCCAACGGCCTCGCGGAGGCGCGGCGCGCTTTTGAGCGGTTCAGCACCGCCGTGGCCGATCTCGCGCGCGAGAACCAGCTGAACCATTCCGCCGGCCTGCGCATCTTCGAATGCCCCATGGCCCCGGAAACGGGCCGGGCCCGCTGGCTCCAGCGCACGGCCGGCACGAAGAATCCGTTCTTCGGCTTGGGCATGCCGGGATGCGGCGACGAGATTGCCGCCCCCGCCGATGCCGGCAAGCCGTCGGCCTTCGCCTTGCCGCCCGGCCATCCGCCGCTGGATGCGGCGACGTTCACCGCGTTCGACGCCTTGCGCCGCGAGCCGGCGGCCCCGGCGGAGGGGGCGTGCGGCAGCTGCGGGATGAGCGCGGCCGAAATGGCCGCCGGCGAGCCCTGCGAGCACGACAAGAAGTAACGCCGCCACAAGCCGAACCGCGCCCATCAACGCTCAGCCGCCACCGCGACAGCCCCACCCCCTCCCACGTCCATGCTCAAAGGCATCATCGAATTCTCGATCAAGAACAAGTTCCTCGTCCTCGCCGGGACGGCCGCGCTGATTTTCGGCGGCGTCTACGCGCTGCGCAAAATCCCGCTCGACGCGATCCCGGACCTCTCGGACACGCAGGTCATCATCTACACCGAGTGGCCGGGCCAGGCGCCGCAGCTCGTGCAGGACCAGGTCACCTATCCGCTCACGACCAAGATGCTGTCGGTGCCGAAGTCGAAGGTCGTGCGCGGCTATTCGTTTTACGGCTTCTCGTTCGTCTACGTCATCTTCGAGGACGGCACCGATCCCTACTGGGCGCGCAGCCGCGTGCTCGAATACCTGAGCGGTTTGCAGGCCAGCCTCCCGCGCAACGTCTCGCCCCGGCTCGGCCCCGACGCCACGGGCGTCGGCTGGGCGTTCATGTATGCGCTCAACTCGAAAACCCACGATCTGCAGCAACTGCGCACGATGCAGGACTGGTTCCTCCGGTATCAGCTCACCAGCGTCGAGGGGGTGGCCGAGGTGGCGTCGATCGGCGGCTACGTGAAACAGTATCAGATCACCGTCGATCCGCACCGGCTGCACGCCTACAACCTGTCGATCAGCGACGTCGCGATGGCCGTGCAGAACAGCAACGGCGAGGTCGGCGGCCGCTCGGTCGAGATGGCGGAAAAGGAGTTCATCCTCCGGGTCCGCGGCTATGTCACCAAAGTCGAAGACCTGCAGAAGGTCGCCGTGGGCCGCGGCCCGGGCGGCACGCCCATCCTCCTGGGCGAGGTCGCCCATGTGCAGCTCGGCCCCGACATGCGCCGCGGCATCGCCGAGCTCAACGGCGAGGGCGAGACCGTCGGCGGCATCGTCGTCGTGCGCTACGGCGTGGACACCCGCCAGGTCATCCAGGCGGTCAAGGCCCGGCTCGACCAGGCGATGAAGAGCCTGCCCGCCGGCGTCACCTACACGGTCGCCTACGACCGCACGGCGCTGATCGACCGCGCGGTGCGGACGCTCCAGGAAAAGCTCGTCGAGGAGAGCGTCGTGGTCGCGCTCGTGTGCCTGATCTTCCTGATGCACCTGCGCAGCGCGTTCGTGGCGATCGTGATCCTGCCCGTCGCCGTGCTCGCCTCGGTCTCGATCATGTTCGGGCAGGGGCTCAGCTCCAACATCATGTCGCTGGGCGGCATCGCGATCGCCGTGGGCGCGATGGTGGACGCGGCCATCATCATGATCGAAAACGCGCACAAGCACATGGAGCACGACGGCGGGAAGAAGCCGCACTGGGACATCATCCGCGACGCCTCGGTCGAGGTCGGGCCCACGCTGTTCTATTCGCTGCTCGTGATCACGGTGTCGTTCCTGCCGGTGTTCACCCTGCAGGCGCAGGAAGGCCGGCTCTTCAAGCCGCTCGCCTTCACCAAGACCTACTCGATGGCCACGGCGGCGCTGCTCTCGATCACGCTCGCGCCCGTGCTCATGGGCTTTTTCATCCGCGGGAAAATCCCGGCCGAGGAGAAAAACCCGGTGAACCGCTTCCTCATCTGGCTCTACCATCCGCTGCTCGACCGGATGATCAGGTTCCGCTGGACCGTCATCATCACGGCGGCGGTGATCGTCGGCTGGGTGTTCTTTCCCTGGAACGCGCTCGTGTCCCGCGTGCTGCCCGAGGGCCGCGTGCGGGAAGCCGCGCTGAAGCTCGGCCCGGCCTTTCCCTATCAGAATCTCGGCTCCGAGTTCATGCCGCCGCTCTACGAAGGCGACCTGCTCTACATGCCGACGACCTTCCCCGGCATCTCCCCGACCAAGGCCCGCGAAGTCATCCAGCAGACCGACCGGATGATCAGATCGTTCGGCGAGGTCCACCATGTTTTCGGCAAGATCGGCCGCGCCGAGACCGCCACCGACCCCGCGCCGATGGACATGGTCGAGACCACGATCATGCTGAAAGACGAAAAGGACTGGCCCGAGGTCGATATCACGGACGCGGACGGCAAAGTCGTCGCCCACCGCCGCCGCACGGTCGACGAGCTCGTCACGGCGCTCAACACCACCGTGCAGATCCCCGGCCTCACGAACGCCTGGACGATGCCCATCAAGACGCGCATCGACATGCTCGCCACCGGCATCAAGACGCCGGTCGGCATCAAGGTCGCCGGGCCCGATCTGCGGGAGCTCGAGCGGATCGCCGGCCAGATCGAAGGGCGGATCCGCAGCGTGCCGGGCACGGGCAGCGTGTTCGCCGAGCGCGTGATGGGCGGCAACTACATTGAGTTCGACATCGATCGCGAGGCGATCGCCCGCTACGGACTGACGCTCGGCGCGGTGCAGGAAGTGCTGCAGGTCGCGCTCGGCGGCATGCCGCTCACCACGACGGTCGAGGGTCTCGAACGCTACGGCGTCATCCTGCGCTACGACCGCGACTATCGCGAAAACCTCGAGGCGCTGCGTGAAATCCTGATTCCGGTGAAGTCCGCCGGCACGGGTGGCGCGATGGGCGGGGGCGCCAGCGGCGCGCTGGCCGCCCAGGTCCCGCTGAGCCAGCTGGCGAAGGTCCGGGTCGTCGCCGCCCCGATGGGCATCAAGAGCGAGGCCGCGGTGCCCAACGCCTGGATTTACGTCGACGTGCAGGGCGTGGACATCGGCACCTACGTGCAGGCCGCCCAGCGCACGATCAACGACGCCATCCAGGGCGGCGAGATCAGGATGCCCCCCGGCTACAGCATCTTCTGGAGCGGCCAATACGAATACATGCTGCGCGCGCAACAGCGGCTGATGATCGTCGTGCCGCTCACGCTGTTCCTCATCATCTTCATCATCTACCTCAACACGCAGTCGTGGATCAAGACCGGCATCGTGATGCTCGCCGTGCCGTTCTCGCTCGTGGGCGCCTTCTGGATGCTCCATCTGGCCGGCTACAACATGAGCGTCGCCGTGTGGGTCGGCATCATCGCGCTCGCCGGCCTCGACGCCGAGACCGGCGTGGTCATGCTCCTCTACCTCGACCTCGCCTATGAGGACTGGAAAAAGAAGGGGCTGCTCACCTCGACCGCCGGTCTGCGCGACGCGATTTACCACGGCGCCGTCAAGCGCGTCCGTCCGAAGGCCATGACCGCCGCCGTCATCATCGCCGGTCTCATGCCGATCCTCTGGAGCCACGGCACCGGCGCGGATGTGATGAAGCGCATCGCCATGCCCATGGTCGGCGGCGTCGTCACCTCGACGCTGATGGAGCTGCTCGTCTATCCGGCGATCTTCTACCTGTGGCGCGCGCGCGGCCTGCCGCCACCGCCACCCACCGGGGAGCTGCCGGCCGCTTCGCCGCCGCCAACGGTCCCATGAGCGACGAGGGCACAGGCGGCGAAGTGTGCGCGGTGTGCGGGAAACCGGCCGAAGGCGAACGCGGTTTCTCGCACCTCTATCACGGCGGCCGCCGCTTCCCGCTGTGTTGCCCGATGTGTCTCCAATTGTTCCAACGCGCGCCGGATCGCTTCGCGCGCGGCGAGAACCCGAAGACGCTCGTGGAAGAGCTGCTCGACGAGCTGAAATGGAGGGACTCCGGCCGCTGATCCGCCCGTTGCCATCGCCGCGCCCACCGCCGGCGGCATGGTCTCCCGTCTCGTCGACATCCCCGCCGCCACCCCGGTGATCTTCGCCCGGCTGCGCGCGCGCGAAGCAGCGGCAAGAACCCCCGCCTGGGCAAACCTTGCCGCATCGCCCGCCCTTGGCCGGAAACTCACTCCTGCGCCAGGGTGTCGGCGAGCAGTTCACGCAACTTCGCCTTGGCGCGATAAACCCGCAGCTCGATGGTCTTGGGCGTGGTGCCGACGATGTCCGCCGCTTCCTGGTGGGTCTTGCCCTCCAGGGCGCACAAGACCACCGCCAGCCTGAGCTTGTGCGGCAGGAGCCGGATGGCCCCTTGGAGCCGCTCGAAACGATCCGCCTGCGCCGATTGCTCCGAGGGCAACGGCCCCGGATCCACCTGCTCGAGGCGCATTCCGCCTTCGCCGCCCGGGAGCGGGGCATCGAGCGAGAGATCGCCCCGGTGCCGCCCAAGCCAGCGCAACCGGTCCCGGCACAGGTTGGCTGCGATGGTGTAGAGCCAGGTCTTTACGGTCGAACGCGGCTGGAAAGACGCCGCCTTGAAATAGAGCCGGACAAAGCTCTCCTGCACCACGTCATGCGCGGCCGATTCATCGCGCAGATAGCGAAAGGCGAAGGAAAAAAGGGCGTCGCGGTGGCGTTGGATCAGCTCGTTGAGCGCCAGGTCTTCGCCGGCCACCAGCGCCTGGAGCAGCGGCAAGTCAGCGTCCACGGCACGGATCAAGGCGAGCCGTCCAATGTCCGCTGGGCGAGCCGCAGCAGCGTTTCACTTTGTTCCGGCGTCAGCTTGGCCCGCATCTCAAAGATATGGTCGATGGATGCGTTCTGCAATTCACCCATGTGCAGGCGGACTTTCCCGATGGCTGCGGCGATTTCGGGCGAGCCGGGCTGGCCCTTCCCGATGGCCAGGGCCAGCTCGTGATTGGCCGCGCGTATCTGCTCCCTGAGCCTGCGGTTTTTCTGCGCAAACTTCGTTTCGATGGGTTCGAGCGCCCGGTGCTGCTCGGGAGAAGTCCGCAGGGCGGAGTGCAGCCACTCGTGAGGATCAATGGAGGCCGCCGGGCGCGACTCCATCCACCGCATGGTGAGAAAGGACGACAAGGCCGCCACGGCGATGACGGTGATGAAGAAACCCACAATGTGCTTCATGGTGATTTACGGACGCTGTGGGGCCCGGTCCACAGCGCCGTGGCGGGTTGGTTGGGCGAGAAGACCTCAAAATACAGGGATTTGCGCGCGATGCCCCCTTGCCCATAAGACGGCATGGTGACTGCGGGCAGCAGACCGACCAGCAGCGCCAGCGCCAGCGCCGCGACGGCCACGCGCGGCTCCCGGAACAGTTCATGCCAGTCCAGCGAGGGCACTACTCGGCGCCAGTAGGTCTGGTCGCGGCGGAGTTCAATCTCGTGCCAAATCCCGGCCGTCAAGCGGTCGGGTGGCGGCGGTGCGGGCTGCTTGGCATAGCCCATCAGCAAATCATCGAGCGGATCGGTGTTCATGTTGAATTACCCGTTAAACGTAACGAAAAGCGCGCATCCCTCAATCTTTACTCCGCAGGCGATATGCCGTTGCGGCGCAGATGGCGCCGTTTCCGGCGGCCGCCCGCGGTTTTACAGCCAAGGGTGTTTGATCCCGGTCCCGGGCGCGGCGCGATTTCTGAGGGTTGCTTGGGGCGCCTCTCGTTCAAGTAGGTAACGAAACAAACCGCCGCGCCGGACCGCCGGACGGCACTCCCTCATCCTCAAGTCCTCACCTCCGATGAAACCTCCGATGCTCCTCTGCCTCCTCGCCGCCGCGGTCCTGGTGGCCGGCCCTCTGTCGGCGGCCAATACGCCCACCGTTGTTCCGGCGGCGGCCGGAATCCCGGGAAAACTCGCGCGCCCTTCGATCCTGTCGGTCGCCGAAGTCGCCGCGCTCTCCCGGTCGGGGTTTCCGGAGGCTCAACTCCGCGCCCACCTGCGCTCTTCGCGCGCCATCTACCGGCTCAACGCCCACGACATCGCGGAGCTTAAGGCCGCCGGGGTCGGCAACGCCGTCATCGGCGAAATGCTTGCGCGCCCTTACGCCCCCGCGCCGGTCCATCGTTATGCCCGGCCCGGCCACCGGTTCTATCGGGCGCCATTCCCGCCTCCTGGCGCCGGGTCGTTCGGCGGCCGGAGCCGTTTTCACGGGGGCGGCCCGCGCCGCCATTGAGCGGCCCCGGCCCGCTCCGCTCCAATCCCTGAACAGCATCTCCTCTTCCTCCGGCCCCCAAAGACATCCTGCGACCATCATGCCCAAGCAATCGCCCAACCATCCGGCTTCTCCGCTGATCGGTGTTTGCCCCCGGTTTGATCTCCCAGCGGCTGCGACCGTCGACGCCGCCGGCTCGTTCAACGACCGCCTGGGCCCACCCGGCCTGTTGGTCTCATTTTTTTCCCCAACTCAAAGCGGATCGGAGGCGGGCACATCCGACGCCCGAAGCCTGACGCTGCAACCATAAGGAGAACCCCGGTGATGAAAACGCTGCAAATCCTGCTCACGCTGGCCGCTTTGCTGGTCGCCGCCTACGCGGCTGACACGCCCACGGCCAATCCGCCAAAACCGAAAACGTCCACGGCCAAGCCGGCCAAACCGAAGCCCGAGTTGCCCAAGACCGGCATCAACCTGCCCCGGCCAGCCGGCGGTTGGATCAATGCGGAAATCGCCGGCATACGGCTCGTGGTCAAATTCTTCGACAAGGAGAAAAAGCCCGTGCCGCCCGACGTGGAGCGCGGTTTCGCCCGGTTCAACTATGCGGTGAAAAGCGACCGGAAAGCCGTGCTGGGCCGTGAGGGCAACACCCTGGCCACACCCGCGACGGTGCGCCCGCCGCATAACTTCCAAGTGATCCTCAGCCTGTTTGCCGGCGAGGGCACGCAGCCGACCGAATCCTACACCTTCAGATATCCCTGACGTGCGCCGCCGACCCGAGGGGCGGAGGGATATTCCCTGCGCCGAGAGAGAGAGAAGGCATCGGCCGCATTCCCCAAATCTTAAGTGACGTGAAAACCCGGCCCGCAATGAGCAAGCAACTTTCACCGTGTGGGTGCCTCCGCGCGCGAGTGCGGGCCGGAGTCGCTTGCCTTGCGCTGCTGCTGGCCGGGGGACTGGTGCCGCGCTTGTTGGCGTCCCCCCACGGCGGAGGCGGGCATGGGGGGCATGCCGGAGGGGGACATGCCAGTGGCGGTCACAGCGGAGGAAGCCGCAGCGGCGGAAGCGGCACCCATGCTGGCGGAGGGCATCCCGGCTCCGCCCCGAGCGCGGTCGGGCACGGAGGCGGAGGCTTGGGTCATGCCACCACCGGCCCTGCGTCGGCCGGGCACGTCAACGTCGGCCACCAAGCCGGCCACACGGGGGGAGCCCCGGCGGCGGTGAGCCACGGCGCGAGTGGTTTCGGCGGCCACGGGCTGGGGCGCGGCGGCGGCATCCACACGCCGCCGCAACATTTCGCCCCCGCGCACCGGACGAACAGCCCGCAGGGCGGTGGGCACCGCTTCAGCCCGTTCCGTCACGGCGGCCATTATTACGGCTTCGGGGCCGGCTTTGTCGGACTCGGCTTCTACCCGTATTATTTTCCGGCCTACTATTCCTACGCTCCGCCCTATTCCTACGCTCCGCCCTATTACTACGGATACGCCTCGTATTATCCGTATTCGTATGAGGAGCCGCCAGCCGCTTCTCCGACCAACACGCCCGGCAACACTGACGCAGCGACGGCCAGCGGCGGGACGACCCCGGAGGACGACCCGAGCGCCACGCTGGAAACGCGTGGCCCAGACGCGGTCATCCGGCGCGTGGAGTTGCCCAGTCCCGAAGCGCCCGAGGCCTTGCCGGAGGACAATGCTCCGGAGCAACGGGAGCCCCAGGCAGCCAAATCGCCGGTGGCGGAGGAGGATCCGAAGCCATGAAAGCCGCCTTCTTTGGCCGCCCCTGCCTGCTGCTCTCGCTCCTGCTGGCCGCCAGCGCAGCAGCCGCGCAACCGGGAACCGCTCCCGCCGGGGCCGCGCAGCCCACGATCCCGGCCCCGGCGGAAGAAGGCGGTGCGCCCGCGTTGTTGCGCGCCGCCCTCAGCGATGCCACCTACAGTCAGTCCGCGTCCGCCCCGTTGCTGCTGAAAGTGGACTACGCTTCCCCGGCGGGCGCCCCCGCCAGCCGCCCGCCGCTGAACATCGCGCTGGTGCTGGACCGCTCCCGCTCGATGGCCGAAGACAAAAAATTCGGCTACGCCCTCGACGCCGCCCGCGAGGTGGTCGCCAACCTGTCGGACCGCGACGTTGTTTCGCTGGTCGCGTTCAACGAGCGCGTCCTGGTGCTCTCGCCGGCGGGCCGGGCCGTCAACAAGCCCTTTCTCTTTCACCGCTTCGAGGAAATCACGCCGGAAGGTTACACGGACCTGAGCGCGGGCCTCCTGGAAGGCATCGCCCAAGTCAACAGCCAGAGCGGGGCCGGCCAGATCAGGCAGGTGTTCCTGCTCACCGACGGCAAAGCCAACCGCGGGGTCACCAAGCTGGCGTCATTGCGGAAAATAGCGGACAAGGCGCGGGCCAAAGGAGTCGGCCTGTCCACGCTCGGCGTCGGCGCCGACTTCGACGAAAAGCTGCTCACCGAACTGGCGAGCGCCGGCGGCGGCCGCTATGCCTATGTGCGTTCGCCGGAGCAAATCCCGGACGCCTTCAAGGCGGAACTGCACGGCCTGCTGGAGGTCGCCGCCCAGAATGCGCGCCTGGAGATCGCCATCGAACAGGGCAGCATCGCCAAAGTGTTCGGTCAGGTGTGGGATCGCGCCGCGCCGTCGTATCAAATCAACATCGGCAACCTGCGGGCGGGCGAACGCGGCACCGTCCTGCTCGCGCTCCAGCCCGCGGACTACAAACCCGGCACCGTCGTCCGCGCCACGGCGAAACTGACCTTTGACGACCCGCAGGCCGGCGAACGGGTCGTGCGGGTGGCGGCGGCGCAGGCGGCGTGCGCTCCGGACGCCGGCGGACGGAAAACCGGGGAAAACGAGGAAGTCGCCATCTATGGCGGTTTGCTCCGTGCGCTGGAGGCCGCGACGGAGGGCGCCGAGGGGTTCGACCGCCAGCGCCACCGCCAGGCCCGGGCCGACTTTGCGCAGTGGCATGGGCGCGCGCACCAGTTCGCACTCCGCACACAGAATCAGGATCTGCTGAACCACACGTTCCTGCTCAAGCATCTGCTCGCGGAGATGGAAGCGGAGGAAGCCCAGGGCAAGATGCATGATCACGCCGAAGCGGGCGGGAAACTGAAAAAGGAAGCCGACTATCAGCGCTACCTGCTGTTCCACCATCGCGAACCGCGTTGAGCCGTAAGCGTCGCTCCGAGTGCCCCCTTGACGGGATCGTAACTACGAGAGCGACGACCGGGATGGTCTCGTAGCTACGAGAGCTTGTCCGCCTGTGGCGGGCTACGATGCGCTGGCTGGCTGCCAGTGGGCGGGCAACAGCG
>JACPPI010000020.1 GCA_016190985.1 Opitutia bacterium
GTTTTGCGCCGGCTCAGGTTAATTTTTTTAGCCGCTTCCACAGCGGCTGCGCCAGTTCCCATCGACTCGGATACATCATAGTCGCGCCTTCGACCCGACTCGCTTTATCCGGTTCCACGAGGTTTGAATACACGCCCTAGGGAAGTTCTGACAGGATGAGCGGAATGGAGGCCGGTCCATTCAGTGCATTTTGTTAATTCTGTCCAAGAAAACTACTCAAACCCGAAGAGCCGGCCCATCTCGCGCCGGTCCTTCTTGGTCGGGCGGCCCTCGCCGCGCCGGCGCGCCAGCAGATGCTCGAGGCCCGCCTGCTTGGCGCGCTCGTATTCGGCGGCGGGCGTGAGGTCGGTCATGAATCCGGGCAGTTGCTTCGCCCCGACGCGCGAGCGCGGCAGGCCGACGACCTTGAGCGTGCGGGTGATGACGCCGACGCGGACGGTGATCGTCTCGCCGATGTGGACATCGCGGCCCGGCTTGGCCGCGAGATCGCCGATGAGGACTTTGTCGGCGCGGCAGGCGGCGGTGGCGAGCGGGCGGGTCTTGAACACGCGCACGCTCCAGAGCCATTTGTCGAGGCGCGGGTCATCCATGAGTTCAAACTACGGAAATGCGGAACACAGGAAAGCAGGAATGAAGTTTAACCACGGATTTCACGGATGGGCCGGATTTGTTTTATCCGGTATTGATCTGTGCTATCCGTGGTAAATGGCTTGGTGGTTGTGGCGGAATAAAAGCTGGTCAGCCTACTCTCATGTCCATGAAAGTCCGTGTCGCCACCTTCCTCCTTTCCCTGCTCACTGCCATGACCCTCCAGGCCGAAACCAAACCCGCCTCACAACACGAGTTTGCCACCTTTGGCGGCGGCTGCTTCTGGTGCATGGAGGCGGTGTTCCAGCGGCTGCCCGGCATCGTCCACAGCGTCAGCGGCTATTCCGGCGGCCGCACGGAGAACCCGACCTACGAGGACATCTGCGGCCACGGCACCGGCCACGCCGAGGTGATCCGGGTGGAGTTCGATCCCGCCGCCATCACCTACGACAAGGTGCTGGAGGTTTTCTTCGAGGCCCACGACCCGACCACGCTCAACCGCCAGGGCGCGGACGAAGGCGACCAGTATCGCTCGGTGATTTTCTACGAGAACGAGGCGCAGCACGTCGCGGCCGGCAAGGCCAGGCTGGCGGCGCAGAAGCACTACGAGGATCCCATCGTGACGGAGATCGTGCCGCTGAAGAAATTCTGGCGCGCCGAGGACTATCACCAGGACTATTTCAACCAGCATCCGGACCAGGGCTACTGCACCTTCGTCATCAAGCCCAAGGTGAAGAAGCTGCAGGGCAAGGGCGTGATCTCGAAAGGCTGAGCGGGGCCCGTTGTTCCCGGTGGGTCTATTTCCCCTGAGTTTGCTCCGGCTTGGATTGCACCTGTGGGAGCGTGCTGGCACGCGACTGTCGCGACCAAGGTCGCTCCCGCAAAAACCGGGCCTGAGCGGTCTCGAGCAAATGCCTCGGGGCATTGCAGGGCGGGATCGCTGATCCCGCCCTGCAGCCGGAACGGTTATTTCCGTTCGCGGACGAACGGCACGAAGCGCACCGGGTCGAGCGGTCGGGTGCGGATTTTCCCGCCTTCCTTCGTCACCAGCACCAGGTTCTGGCCGGAGGCCTGCGGGCCGACCGGGAGGATCATCCGGCCACCTTCCTTGAGCTGATCGAGCAGCGGGGGCGGGATGGTCTCGGGGGCGGCGGTGACGATGATGGCGTCAAACGGCGCGGCCTCGGGCCAGCCTTTCCAACCGTCGCCCGTGCGGGTGCGGACATTTTTGTAGCCGAGCTGGCGCAGCACGGCGGCGGCCTGGCGGGCGAGTTCCGGGATGATCTCGATCGTGAACACCTCGGCGCAGATTTCGGCGAGCACGGCCGCCTGATACCCCGAGCCAGTGCCGATTTCCAGCACTCGGGTCTCCTTGGTCGGGGCGATCAGTTCCGTCATGCACGCCACAATGTAGGGTTGGGAGATCGTCTGGTCGTGACCGATGGGCAGGGGATGGTCGGCGTAGGCTTCCCGGCGGAATTCCACGGGGACAAACAGGTGGCGCGGCACCTTGCGCATCGCGGCGAGGGTGGCGGGGTGGGAGACTTCGCGGAGTTCGAGCTGCTTTTCCACCATGCGGTTTCGTTGGGCCTGCCAGGGGTCGGGGCGGTCCGGAGCGGCCAGCAGGGACAGGCCGAGCGCCGTCAACAGACCGAGATGCCGGACAGGTCGCATGGCGCAACAGATACGCCCACTTTCGCGGAAAAACAAGGTCGGGCGGACCGGAGCGCCCGGGAAACGCCGCCGAAGCACCCCGGCCGGTTGCGGCCGGGGCTCAGGCCGCTGCCGGCAGCACAAACAGCAGCACGGCCAGCAGGTGGCACACGCTGCCGCCGACGAAGCACAACTGGCGCGGCAGTTGGTCGAAGCGGGGCAGACGCCAGAGGTAAAACGCCGCGCCGGCGGTGTAGCACAGCACTCCGGCCACCCCGAGCCAGAGCGCGCCCGCGGCGAGCGTGGCGACGACGGGCTTGATGGCGACCACGGCGAGCACGCCCACGAGCAGATAGGCCACGACAGTGACGGTGCGGTAGCGTCCGGAGAACAGGAGCTGCAGGGCGACACCCGCGGTGCACAGGCCCCAGATGACGCCGAAGAGCGACCAGCCCCACGGTCCGCGCATCGAGACGAGCAGGAACGGCGTGGCCGTGCCGGCGATGACCAGGAAGGCGGCGGCGTGCGTGTATTTGCGGACCATCAGCTTCCATTCCACGGCTTCGTTGCGGTGGTAGATGGCGAAGGCGGTGTAGAGCAAAACGAGGGTGACGCCGAACACCGTGAAACTGGACAGGTGCCAGGCGTTGCCCCGCAGGGCGGCGAAAGCGATGAGCAGGGCGAGGCTGGCCGAGCTGGCGGCGAGGCCGAGGCCATGTGTCAGTTCATGGGCGAGGCGCTCAAAGCGGGAATAGTCGCGGGCCGGGGCGGGCGGCACCACGGGCCTCAGCGGCGCGCCCTGCGCGGCGAGCCGGCGGTTGCGCACGAGGTTGTCCGCGGCGACATCGCACCACCGGATGAACCGGCAGGGGCGCGGGCTGGTGAATTCCGAAGCCTCCCACTCGCCGCCGTCGGTGTAGAGCGACTTCGGGAACACCCAGGTGCGGAACACCCAGTCGGCCACCGGCAGGGTGAAGAACCCCGAGATGGCCTCGTTGGAGTCGATCACGGCGTGGTGCCGCAGGTGAAAGCTGTAGACCTTGCGCCAGAACCAGCCGGTGCGCGGGTGCTCGATGAGCACGGCCCATTTGTCGAACGACCAGTGCTCGATGGCATGGAAGATCTCATAGAAAACAATCGAGGCCGCCAGCGCGGCATAACCGGAAAGGAACCACGGATAGGCCGGCGTGAGCCACTGGAGCAGGGCGTAGAAAGGGGCCAGCAGCAGCCCGAAGATGGCGAAGGTAAACCAGGGGAAGAACGAGGCCTCCTTCTGCTCCGGCTGCGTGATCGGGTAGATGTTCTCGACGTAGGGCACCTCCTGGCCGCCGGGCGTCCGGCGGCGACCGATGCGCGTCAGGTTGTGGTGCAGCGTATGCTGCTTGTAGAAATGGCTGAGGATCGGCACCACCGGCTTGTGCAGCACATAGCGGTGGAAGAAATATTCCATGAAGCAGTTGAACAGCTTGATGGCGAGGAAGGCGGCGGCGAACTGCCAGGCGGTCGCGCCGATCTGGGCCAGCCAGACGCTGCCCGGGGCACACAGCCAGAACAGGCCGTAGAACGCGGCGAGGGAGAGGGCGACGGTGGTGAAGAACAGCGGGAGGGAAAGCTCCTCCTCGACGGGAGTGCGGCGGGCGGGCGTGGGGGCGGACATGGGCCGCAGTATCCGCCACCGGGCGGCGCAAGGCAAACGCCGAAATCGGTTTATTTTCCACAAACTTTGAACGCCACGCGGGCCAGACTCGGCTGGACTTGCGGCAATTCTGCATACACTCCCCGGGATGTCCGACCACCTGACCCAGGAACCAAACGGCTCGCCCGTGACGGTGGACTTCGTCCGCCACCGCCACGCCCTGCTCGTGCGCGCCGACCTCGGCCCGCTCTTCACCGACTTCTACCTGCACCTCGCGGACCACAAGCTGCGCCATCCGCCGGAGCAGGCCGCGCTGTTCCAGACCGCGCTCGCGGCCTTCACGCTGCACTGCGCCTCCCGGCCGCTGCACGAACACATCGCCTGGAGCATCAACTTCCAGGCGCCGCGGCTGAACCTCTTCCTCGCGGGCGACAACGAGGACTGCACCGTCACCGGCCGGCTCTTCACCGAGAACGTGCGCGAGGCCGCGGACAACATTTTCTACAGCGACATCGTGCCCCGGCGCGGCGCCGAGCCGCGGCGCAGCGCGATCAATTTCCAGGGGAGCGACGTGCTCGTCGCCGTGACCGGCTACTATGCCCGCAGCGAGCAGCAGCCGGCGCGCATCTTTGATCTGGGCGGCGATGAATACGGCATGCTGCTCTCTCAGCCCGACTGTGATCTGGCGTGGTTTGCCGCGGTGGATGCCGGGGGCGTGCGGAATCCCGGCGCGGCCGGGACGGTCGCGCGCATCCAGAGCCGCAGCTACGGCTGGCACTGCGGCTGCACCCAGCCGAAAATCCTCGGCGCTGTCGCACCGGCGTTTCGCGCCGATCCGGAAGGGCTGTTCGGCGACGGCGAGACGATCCGTGCCGAGTGCCCGCGCTGCGCCGCCGGCCATACCCTGACCCGCGAGACGATGGAGGCGTATTTGGCCGCGTCTGGGAAAGAAACAAAAGGTGGAGCGCGTTGACCCCAACGCGCTTCAACGGGTCCGAATGCAAGCCAGCGCGCTGGGGGCAGCACGCTCCACCTCGGAGCACGCTGGTCTTGCGGGGTGAGGGCGCCCCGCCCACAAAGGATCCGAACTTATGAGCCCCTGGGAAATCATCGGCACCGTGCTGGGGGTCATCGGCGTCGGGCTGATGATCCGCCGCAACCTGTGGGCGTTTCCCATCGGGATCGCGCAGGTGGTTATCTTCGGCTGGGTGTGCTTCACGCAAAGACTCTACTCGGAGACGGCGTTGCAGGTGATGTTCCTCGCCGCGCTGGCGCACGGCTGGTGGCACTGGGCCCATGCCGGGCCGGGCGGAGCGGAACTGCCGGTGCAACGTCTGTCGGCCGGCGCGCGTCTCGCCTGGATATTGGCGGCGTTGGCGCTGTGGGCGGGGTGGAGCGCGGCCATGCGGCGCGCCGGAGCGGCGTTGCCGTGGGGCGACGCCTTTGTTTTCGCCGTCAGCGTGTGCGCGCAGTGGTTGCAGGCGCGCAAGTGCATCGAGAACTGGCCCGGCTGGCTGGCGGCCAACACGGTCGCGATCGGGGTTTTTATCGCGAAGGAGCTGTATCTCTTCGCCGGCCTCTACGTCATCTTCTGGCTGATGGCGCTGTGGGGCTGGCGCGAATGGCGGCGGGCGATGGCGACCAAGGCGAACCACGAATAGACACGAAATCACACGAATGTCGGAAGTAACAGGAATAAGGATAAGTGTTCGGCGGCGTGCGAAGTCTGCCCCTGAATTTGTGTTCATTTGTGTCCATTCGTGGTTTCCAATCCAGCCATGAGCCTGCCCAAGCGCATTGCGGTGTTCGGTCCGGAATCCACGGGCAAGACCCGCCTCGCCGAAAAACTCGCCGCCCATTTCGGCGTGCCGCTGGTGGGAGAATATGCGCGCGAATTCTGGAACGACCACGGCGGCATCGAGCTCGGCGACATCCCCGTCATCGCTCGCGAACAATGGCGGCGCGAGGACGCGGCCGCCCGGGGCGTTCGTCATCCATTAGATGACAAACTTCCGTCCTTGGTCATCTGCGACACCGAGGCGCTGACGACGATGCTGTGGAGCGACCTGCTCTACGGCGCCTGTCCGGAGGAAGTCCGCCGCGGCGCCGAGAAGCGCTGCAAGAATTACGCGCTCTACCTGCTGTGCGACATCGACGTGCCGTTCGCGCCCGACCCGCAGCGGTGCTTCCCCGACCCGGCGGACCGCGAGAAGTGCCGGCGCATCTGGCGCGGCGCGCTGGAGCGCCGGCAGCTGCCGTTCGTGGACATCCGCGGCGACTGGGCCGCGCGCGAACGCGCCGCGATCACGGCAATTGATGCAGTCTAGGCGCTGCGGAGAAAATCGGTTGTGTCATTGATGCTGGGCGTTGCGCCGGCAACAACGATGGCTGCCGAACCCATGTCACTCGACCGCAAGCAGGGGCGACCGCGTCATTGCATGCATTAAAGTGGGGGCCAACACGCGAGGACAGTTGATTCCCACGTCACTTTGGGCAAACTCTCCTTCACCGTGCTTCATCTCAGGAATCGCGCGAAAATATGAATCGGCAAAAGATTTTTCTTCTGGGTCTGGCTGGCGTCGCCATTTCCTGCTGGTATGTTGCGCGGTTCGAAGGCGAACCGAAGCTGATTGACCCGATCTTGGTGGCGCGGTTGCCCGAAACACCCGGGCAATGGTCACAGCCTGCGCTCCTGCAGAATATTGACGAGCCGACCGCGATCTACATCGTGGCCGGCCTTCCAGGGTCTGATGGGCTGTTCGATGCTCTTCGTCTGGACATAAATAGCGCCGCGCGTTCATCGACACGAATCCGGTTTGGGCCGCACACCGCCTATATCCCCTTTGATTCGGCAGAGGTCACAGGATTTCCCGTCATAGAGTTCCACGGAGTGGCGCTTCGGCGTCCGACGTTGCATCTATTGGCGTTTCCAGGCCCGGGTGGTCCGGGTTTCCATCTCGTGGACTCCGCCACCGGGGCGGTGCATATCGTCGCAGGAACGGGGAATAGCCGGCGCACGCTGCTGACCCGCACCGTCATCAATTCGAACCGGATATCGGAGATGGGAGCATGCCTCTGGGTGGACAATTCCCGGAGCACCGCGGCGTTTCTCTGGCAGGAGAACGCAATCTGGACCCTGGCCCTGTTTTCATTGGTTCCGAAGCAAACCTAACAGGACAGCGGCAAACGCGGCAGGTGGCGCTTGGATATGGGCGCCAGTCTAGGCGCTACAATTGATCAGCAATCGCGTTGAAATGGCTAACCAGGGTGGAGAGATGCGCCTCGCCCGGGCAGGTGGTGAGGTGCGCGTTCGGCAGCAGCGACATGACTTTGCGCACCAGTGGGAGCGGCGCATTGAAGTCCTGCTCGCCGTGAAAGAAGTGCAGGGGCCGCGCCACGGTGCCGAGATCGAAGTCGAATTCAGAGGCATAGAGCGAGAGATCCCAGGCGGCACCGCGCGGTCCTTGGCGGATTGCCTCGCGCAGCATGCGACCGAGCACGAGGATCCGATCGCCGACGGCAAAGGCGGCCAAATCCGCCGCGACCAGGTGTGAGCGCATTTGCGCCAATTCCTTCTCCTTGGTGCCCATGGCACCGCTGGTCATCGCTTTCAGCATCCAACCGAGCAACCAAGGGGCGCGCCGGGCGAGCGACAGCGTCAGGCGGTTGGGCAGCGGGAGATGTTGCCGCGCTTCCGGCCAGTGCATCTGCCAGCCGCCGGAGACTATGACCACTTGCTCGAGCCGCTCTGGAATCATGGCGGCGCAGACGGCGGCATACGGTGCCCCGCCGGAATTTCCGAGGAGCGAGAATTTCGGCCAACCGAGATGGTCGGCGAGGCGGGCCGCATCACAGGGCCAATGGCGGAATCCGCGGCGAGGCTGAAAGTCGGATCCGCCGAGGCCCGGCCGGTCCGGCGCCACGACGCACAGGCCGGCACGGCGGAGGGCGTCTTCGCCGATCAGCAGCGGCTCCAGCCGGCACGCCGGCGAACCGTGAAAATACAGGACGCGTTTCCCGTCGGGAGCGCCGTAGGCCGCGTAGCAAAGCGAGCGGCCATCAGGCAGGGTGATCTGGCGCTCAGTCAAAGTGGGCTGACTTTGTGCTATCAGCATCGGTGGGTGGTTTCAGTTCCTGCGCTTTCACGCCTATCACGAGCAGCCAGAAAATCATTGCCAGCTCGCCGATGGCGTAGAACGGGAGCGCGATGCGGTCGACAACCGGCCGGTAGGCCGGAAAGACGATGGAGGTGAAACTGACCGCGAGGTAGGCGAAGCCGCCGACGATCAGCAAAGATCCCAGCAGCTTGGGTATGAATCCGGATTTGATGACCAGCAGACCGAAGGGGAAAAGCCAGAGGGCCCAGAATGCCATGGCGACGTTGTTCCCGTTGCTGCGCAATCTGAGGAAGCCCAGCGCCAAGGCGTCGAGCTGGGGCTTGGTGAACACCGCCAGGAAATCGGCGCCGCTCAGGAGGATCAACGGTGCGATCAGGTTGAGCAGGTTGACGATGCTCACGGCGACACCGACGGCCACCAGCAGCACCATCAGCCGCGCGCGCGCGCGGTCCACCTCCTTGAACAGCTCATACAGGCACGACACCAGGAACAGGAAGGCGATGCTGTCGAGCAGCCCGAGGAATATACCGGCGCGGTAGAGCAGTTCGCCGGAGGTGATCTTGAGGGCGGTCGCGGTTGCGTTGCCGGGAACGATGAAGACACTGGGGAAGTAGATGAGGTTAAGCGGCGCCAAGAACAGGATCAGGAGATAGACGAAGCCGGCGCGGCGCGCGGTGGATTTGAGTGAAGTCGGACCAGGCATGGAGCTGGTTGGGATTGAGGGTGGGGAGTGGAGGCGCTAGGCGGGCTGCTGCCGCGTGGCGGCGGCCTGTTCCTGCCAGCGTTGTTCATTCACCCCCGCGAGCAGCAGCCACAAGGTCAGCGAGCCTTCCCCCACGAGGCAGGGGAGCAGAAAGACAACCGACGCCAAGGCAGGCGCGACGAAGCTCAGCTGCTGTTGGTGAAGTAGCAAAAACCGGCGATGGCCATCAGCACACCGAGGATGCGCGGAAGAAAGGCCGACTTCCAGACCAGGAAGCCGAGGCCCAGGCCGAAACATCCGAAAAAGGCCAGCGCGATGGTGTAGCCGGTCGTCTGCATTCTGAGAGCGAAGTAGGCCAGCGCTTGCAGCTGTCCTGGAGTGAGTGCGTTTAGAGAGAGCCCGCCCTTCAAGAGCATCAAGGGCACGAGATGGTAGAGCAAAACACTCCCTTGGATGGCCGTTCCCATGGTGGCGAAGAGCACCGTGAGCGCGGCGAGGCTTCGGTTCACCACCTTGAACAGGTTGTAGAAGATGACGGTCAGAAAAACGTTGCACAGAAGCGGGACGAGGTCGGCGACGAAGCCCCAACGGAAAAGTTGCTCGTGCGCCAGGAGGTTGGCGGCGGTCGCAGCGGCGTCGGCCCGCACCATCAGCCGCATGCGCACGAAGGCCTCGGAAAACGCGCCGCCCAGGATGACGAGCAGATACAGGCAGCCGGCGATTCTCGCTTGGCGGCGCGGGGACACGGCGATGCTGCCGGTTTTCAGGCGGGGAGGGTTGTCGGCGGATTGTGACGACATTTCAGGACGGGTTTTGTCGGGATTGTGGGTGCTGTTATCCGGGCAAGCTTTGGAAAAAAACAACCACCGCCTAATCAAGCTTCTTGAGCGCATCGATCGCCTGCTGGAACTTCGGGTTGAGCTTGAGCGAGGCCTCGTAGGCGGCGCGGGCGGCTTTTTTGTCGCCCTTCTTCTCGTGGATCACGCCGAGGCGCCAGTGGGCGGCGTCGTGGCCGGGCGCGCCCGGTGCCGGCGGCAGTTTCAGGCATTTTTGGAGCGCGTCCATGCCGCGGTCGAGGCGCTCGCCGCTGAGGACGGCGGCGCGGCCGAATTGGAAAAGCGCGGCGTAGTGGTCGGGGGCGGCTTTCAACACCTCCTCGGTTTCGGCGAACGCCTCGGCGTATTTCTTCTCCCCGCTGTAGAGGATGGCGTAGGCGACGTGGCCGCGGTGGGCGTCGCGTTTTTTGATCTCGGCGGCCTGCGCGTAGGCCTTGTCGCTGCCGCCGCCCATCATCGCGGGCGCCATCAGGTAGACGGAGGCGAGGCTGCTGCGCGCGGCGAGGTTTTCCGGGTCGAGCGCGACCGCCTTCTCGTAGGCGGCGATGACTTTCTTCCCCCAACCCATCTTGGAGAGCAGGCCGGCCTTCTGTCCGGCGAGACTGTAGGCGTCGCCGAGCTGGCGGTGAAGCTCGCTGTCTTTCGGCGCGAGCCCGACGGCTTTCTCGCAGGCTTTGACGGCGCCATCGGCGTCGCCCTTGGCCAGGCGCACGGCGCCGAGCAGGGCGTGGACCTCGGCGTCGGCGGGGTGCGCGGCGACCAACGCGTTTGCCGCGGACTCGGCCGGGTCGAGCTTGCGGTCGCGGAGGAGGCCGCGGACATTTTCGATCTTCTCGGGAGAAACGGCAGCGTGCGCGACGACGGCCGTGAGCAGGAGGGGGATTAGGATGCGCATGGGGAAGCGGAGGACGGGTGACGGTGACAGAGGACAGAGTCGTTCTCGTAATCGTTCTCGGTTGGTCGTCGGAGTGGTGAGAACGAGAAAGAGTAAGAGAACGAATCAATGCACCGCCGAGACATCACTCGGCGCGCAGGGCGGAAATGGCGTCGATCTTGCCGGCGCGGCGGGCGGGCAGCCAGCAGGCGAGCAGGGCGACGGCGACGAGCGCGAGGGTGGTGGCGCCGAGGACAAGAGGGCTGTTGGTCGGGAGATTGGGGTAGGCGGCGACGAGCAGCCGCGTGACGCCAATCGCGCCCAGCAGGCCGACGCCGGCGCCGAGCAGCGCGAGCCGCACGCCGGAGCCGAGGACGAGGCGGATGATGTCGCGCACGCTGGCGCCCAGCGCGAGTCGGATGGCGAACTCGCCCGTGCGCTGCGCCATCGTGCGGGCGATGACGCCGTAGATGCCGAGCGAGGCGAGCGCGAGGCCGAGGAGGCCGAAGGCCGCGAGCATGTCGCGCAGCACGCGGTCCTGATAGCTGGCGCGGTGGATCGTCGCGTCGGCGGGCTGGAGCCGGCTCACCGGCAGATCGGGATCGAGCTCGGCCATGGCCCCACGAACGCCGTCCACGAGCGCGGCCGGCGCGACATTGGCGGCGCGCACCGTGAGCTGGAACTGGCGTTGCGGCTCCTGGGCCATGGGCAGGTAGATTTGAAAAACCAGGGGGTTGGCATCCGTGACGGCCGGTTGCGCGTCGGTGACGACGCCCACGACTTCGCCCCAGCGGAGATTGTCGCCGTCCGCCGGGGCGAGCCGGCGGCCGATGGGATTCTGGTCGCCGAAGAGCCCGCGGGCCGCGGCCTGGTTGAGGATGAAGACACGCGTGGAGCCGGCGGTGTCGCGCTCCGTAAAAGCGCGGCCAGAAAACACGCGGGTGTCGTAGGAGGCGAAATACTGAGGGCTGACGCGGTTGACGACGGCGGCCGGCTCGCGTCCGGCAACGGGACGATCCTGTCCCTCGACGACGAATTTGCGAATCTCGGGCCAGACAAAGGCCGGGGTGAACGAGGAGAGACAGACGGACGCCACGCCGGGCAGCGCGCCGAGGCGTTCGAGCGCGAGCCGTTGAAACGCCGCGATTTTCTCCGCATCGCCGTAGGTGCCGGCGGGGAGAGCGACGGTGCCGGTAACGAGCTGGCGGGATTCCCAGCCGGATCGGCGTTTGTTCAGGTCGTCGAGGCCGCGGATGAAGAGGCCGGCGCCGGCGAGCAGGACCATGGCGAGGGCGAACTGCCCGATGATGAGGAACTGGCGGAAGCGCTGGTGACCGCGCCCACCCACCGTGCCGCGGCCGCCACTTTTCAGGGTCGCATTGAGGTCGAGCCGCAGGGCGAAGAGCGCCGGGGCAAGGCCAAAGGCGAGGGCGGTGGCGAGCGAGGCGCCGAAGGTCCACGTCATCACGGCCCAATCCACGACGAAGTCGACATGTTCCCCGTTGTCGCCGGTCGAGCGCAGGGCGGCCCAGTCGCGGAACCAGTAGGCGACGAAGAGGGCGAGCACGCCGCCGGCGAGGGCGAGCAGGAGCGACTCGGCGATGAGCGGGCGGAGCAGTTGCAGGCGCGAAGCGCCCAAGGCGGCGCGCACGGCGAATTCCCGGGCCCGGGCCATGGTCCGCGCGAGGAGAAGGTTCGCCAGATTGGAGCAGGCGATGAGCAGGACGAAGCCCGAGAGCCCGATCAGCAGGGGCAGGACCATGGCGGCGCCGGGCCCGGCCGCCATGCTCTGGAGCGTGACGCGCCGCCAGTGGGTCTCGGCATGGACCGCGGGGAATTCTTTCGCGAGGCGGGCGCCGAAGGCGGCGACGAAGCGGTCGGCGTCCTCCGGCGCCACGGTCGCGGCGCGGCGGGCGATGAGGCGGATGCTGGGGCTGGTCCGGTCGCGGGCCTGCTCGGGCGTGAGGGCGAGCGGCCGGAAGAAGTCCACGCCGCCGAGAAAGCGCCAGTCGTTGAATGACAGCGGCAGCACGCCGATGACCACATGGGGTTCGCCGTCGATGCGGACGGACCGGCCGACGACCTCGGGCGAGCCGGCGAAGCGCTTTTGCCAGGTGCGCTGGCTGAGGAGGACGACACGGTCGCGTCCGGGCGTGTCCTCGCCCGGGCGGAAGTCGCGGCCGAGTTGCGGTTGGACGCCGAGGAGGGAGAAGAGGTTGGCGGTGGCGCGGGCGGAAGCAGCCATTTCCGCGGGGTGCCCGCGTTCGGCCAAGCTGACGCTCTCCGGGGTGTAGGCGGCCGCGTCACCGTAGCCGTCCTTGGCCTGCTGGAACTCGCGGAAATCGGCGGGTGAAATGTTGCCCTCGGCGTTTTGCGGGGTGGCGCGGTAAAGGCGGTCGAGCTGCGGGAGGTGGGCGTAAGGGAGCGGCTTCAGCATGACGCCGTTGAGCACGCTGAACATCGAGGTGTTGGCGCCGATGCCGAGGCCGAGCGTGACGATGGCGAGCAGAGAGAAGCCGGGGGATTTCAGCAGGGAGCGTGCGCCGAGGCGCAGGTCGTGCGCGAAATTCTCCAACCACCGCCAGCCGCGGGCTTCGCGCGCCTGTTCCTGGATGCGAGCGAGGTTGCCGAATTTGCGCTGGGCGGCGGAGCGGGCCTCGTCGGCGGGCAGGCCGTCGGTGGCGAGTTCGGCCGCGCGCTGCTCGAGGTGGTAGCGCATCTCCTCGGCCATCTCGGCTTCGGTCAGATGGCGGCGGAACAGGTAGCGCAGGCGGCGGAAAAAATTCATGGCAGGAGCGGGTTAAAAGACGGCGCCGTCAGGTCGATTGCATCACGAGCCCGATGATGGTGTTCATGCGCGCCCACAGTTCCTGTTCGTGTTCGAGCTGTTTCCGGCCGGCGCGGGTGAGGCTGTAGTATTTGGCGCGGCGGTTGTTCTCGGTCATCCGCCACTCGGCCTCGATCCAGCCCTTGTCCTCCATGCGATAGAGCGAGGGGTAGAGCGAGCCCTCGTCGACCTGCAGCGCGCTCTGGGAAAGCTGCTCCAGCTTGTTGGTGATACCCCAGCCATGCAGCTCGCCGCGGCTGAGGACGCGGAGAATCAGCATGTCAAGGGTGCCCGGGAAGAGTTCGGATTTGTCGGTCATGCGCTGTCACCTAGACTGTCTAAGGCAAAGGGCAAGCCTTTCCTTAGATTATCCAAGGCAGAACCCGGCTCGGCGCGGAAAGTTGCGGCAATCTGTGACCGCCGGGATTGACGGACCGGGGTGTCGGCGGTCATAGACCGCCGCTACAGATGCACGATGACTATCTTCAGCGATTTGGCGGGCTGGGCCGGCTGTATGGCGCGGCGGCGTTGCCGCGGCTGCGAGCGGCGCAGGTGTGTGTCGTCGGGGTGGGCGGGGTGGGTTCGTGGGTGGTCGAGGGCCTGGCCCGGTCGGGGATCGGGGCCATCACTCTGATCGACCTCGACGACGTGTGCCTGACCAACGTCAACCGCCAGCTCCCCGCCCTCGACGGCAACATCGGCCGGCCGAAGGTGGCGGCGCTCGCCGAGCGGGTGAAGCTGATCAATCCGGACTGCGTGGTGACGACGATCAGCGAGTATTTCACCGCCAAGACGGCGGAGACGCTGCTGGCGACGCGCTTCGACTGGGTCGTGGATTGCGTCGATTTGATGTCGAACAAAGCGCTGCTCATCGCGGAATGCACCAAGCGCGGCCAGCCGGTGCTCACGGTCGGCTCGGCGGGGGGCAAGCGCGATGCCACGAAGATCGTCGTGACCGACTTCGGCGACGGGCATGGCGACGAATTGCTGAGGCAGGTGCGCAAGAAATTGCGGCGCGACCACGGCTTCGCCAAGGGCGAGGGCAACCACTACGGCATCCCCTGCGTGTCGTCGCAGGAGCGGCCCGCCTATCCGCGGGCCGACGGCACCTGCTCGACCGAGCCGGAGCCGGGAACCAGCCTGCGGCTCGACTGTGCGACGGGCTTCGGCACGGCTGTGTTCATCACCGGCGCGTTTGGCTTCGCCGCCGCCGGCGAAATCGTGCGGCGGATCGCGCTGGCCCAACCTGTCGGGCCAACCACCCGGACATGACACCGGCCGTTGAGCAGCAAACGAACGGTGGGCTTTCCCGGGGGTGGCTGATGTTTGGCCTCGGTTGTTTCGTTTCAGCATGGATCCTGTGGCAGATCGGCTGGCAGCCTGCGCATATCTTCGATGCCACAAGATTCATCCTATATGACCAAGGCTCCTGGCTGTATGCTGTTGAGAGACTCAACCATGGCGAGCTGCTGTATCGGGATCTGAACTGGCAGTATGGGCCGCTGGCGGCGGGCTGGTATTGGGGGTGGGCCCAGCTTGGCGGCAACTCGCCACTCACACTGGTTTTGGCTTCGTCCGTCTTGATGGCCGGGGCCTGGTGGTTGCTGGCGAGCCTGTCTCTTGCGACCATCGGAAAAAAGGCCGGAACGGGCTGGGCGCTGGCAGGGTTGCTTCCGGTGATGAGTCCAGCGGGTCTGATCGCCTTGAATGGACCGCACGGGGCGTTGGAAATGCTGCTGCTGGCGGTGTGCGCCTGGCTGCTGGCTAAATGTCCGAAACACAACCGGCGGGCGTGGTTGCTCGGTTTCACACTCGGTGTGTTGCACTGGGTGCGCTTCGGTCCGGCGGTGGCGGCTTTTTTTGCGCTGCTTGTGCTGGAGGGTTGGAGACTGCGAATGGAAGTCCGGGCGTGGCGCGATGGGGTCGCCATTCTGGGCGGCTGGTTGCTCCGTGTGCTCTTGGCTTTCGCGCTATGCTGGCTGCCCTTGCTGGTGTTTTTCCACGCGAGACTGCCGTGGGCGGGAGTCATGGAGCAATTATGGCCGGGGCACATGGTGGCGCACTACGCTGCGACCTACAGCCGGCGCTGGCCGGAGTGGCCGGGCGTCCGTGGATTGCTGATAACCTGGCTGCCTGTGCTGTGCAGTCTGGGGGGATTGTTCGCATGGCTTTATTCCGAGAAAGGCCGGGACAAGGTTATGGCGGATCCGGTCCGATCAGCAGCAGAGCGCGGCCTGGTCTTTGGTTCGCTGTATTGGGTCTTCGGCAATGTTCTGCTCTTTCGGAACGACTATGCGATGGTCGGGCACCTCTGGTTGGTCTGGCCCGGCTTGGCTGTCTGCTGGGCACTGGCCGGCCCGAGGCTGCAGCTAGGCCTAATGTTGCTCCTGCTGCCGGCGCTGGGGGCAAATCTGCTCGGCATCAAAGAGGCCTGGCAGGAGGAGCAAACCTGGCAGGCGGCGCCCATGACGCTGCCGAACGGCCAACGGCTGTGGTTTCGGGTGGGCGAAGCGCGTCGCTTTGCCGAACTGGGTGAGGTTCTGGGCGGTGATTTGCCGGGGAAACGGCTGGCGGTCTTCATTGCCGGAGGTGGCGTGCATTATTTCTACGGGACACAGCGCGTGGGGCGGCACTGGTGGTATCTGCCTGAATTTGTCCGTCCGTGGGAAGCGACCGAGGCCGAGCGCGCGTTGTTCAGGCACGAGTATCTGTTCGTGGCGGATTTTGGGCAGAATCGTGCGGCAAATGGCAGCTCTGGTCCGCTGCAGCTTTGGCTGCCCTTGCCGGCTGACATGAGCTTGCGACTGCTCCCCAGGTTGGCCGGTCCGCGATATATCGAAGGACTCGGACACACCATGCGCATCCTTCCGCCACAAAAGCACGATCTGTCTCCACATTGAACTGAACCGCCGGCGAGGTTGTGCGGCGGAGCGCGCTGGCGTAGCGAAGGTGAGGGCACCCCGCCCACGGCAAACCAAACAAAACAGCGTCAGGCCGGCGCCGGCTCGCCCAGCAGCCAGCGGATGACATCGGCGGCGCCGTAGGAGTCGCGATTCGGTGGCAGGTAACGCGCGAGGTGGGCCACATCATCACCGGCGGTGAGGATCGGGTCCTCCGCGCCACCGGGACGCCATTGCCCGAGCCCGACGGTGGCCATGAGGCCGTTGCAGAGGCATTTGCGCCCGATGGTGTCCGCCAGCGCGCCGCCTTTCATGAGATAGTCCTCCACCGGTTCGGCGGCGCAGCGGTAGCCCGGCGAACCGTCGGCCTTGCGGAAGATCTCGCGCAGGTAGCCCAGGTCGCAGGCGCGGGTGCGCGCGAGATAGCGCACCTCGTCGGAAAGCGTGCCGAGGAGTTGGAGCACCTTGAAAGGGAAGCCGGTGGGCGAGGCGAGCGGGTCGGTGAAAACACGCAGCGGCTCGGCACGGCTGAGTTGCAAAATCCGGCGCTTCAAATCCGCCATGACGCCGGATTCCTCGCAAAAGGCGAAAGCGGTGCCGACTTGCACCCCGGCGGCGCCAAGTTCGCGGGCCTCGGCGAGTTTTTCGGGCCGGGCGAAGGCGCCGGCGAGCCAGAAGGGCCGGCTGAGTTCGCGGATTTTCGCGAGTTCGGGCACGTCGCGCGGCCCGTAGGCCGGCTCGCCGGTGGCGCTCAGTTGCAGCGGGCCGCGCGGGGGCGCGTTGTGGCCGCCGGCGACCGCGCCCTCGACGATGAAACCGTTGACGTGGCCGTTGGACTTGCGGGCGAGGGTCAGGGCCAGCGTCGCGGACGAGATGATGGCGAGGAATTGCGGGCGGGGCAGCGCCGGGGCCGGGCCGCCGAACAGCGCGCGCGGATCGAAGGCCGACAGGCAGTCGTCCTCCGGTCCGGCGCCGGCGATGTCGATCTTCAGCTCGGCGGGCTCGCCGCGGGCGAAGCGGTCGAGCGCCCCGGGGATGGAGCGGGGAATGCCCGCACCCATCAGCACATAATCCACCCCGGCCAGCATGGCGCCGTAGACGGAGGGCAGCGTGGGCAGCTGGATTTTCTCGAGGAAGTTGATGCCGACGCGGCCGGAGCAGCCTTCCTTGGCGAGCCAGACCTCCGCGAAATTGGCGAGGACGGTGAGTTCGGTGAAAGCCGGCCCGGGACGGAGCGAGGGCAGGGGCGTGAGCCTGAACGGCGACTCCGCCGCTTTGCCGCCGGGGATGTGATGCTGTTTCCAGACCCGCTCCGCGACGGCGGGCAGCGGAAAGCGGGCGGTCGCACGGGCGAGATGGCCGCCCGGATCGCCGAGCTGCAGTTGCCGCGCGAAGACGCTGGCGAGGGCCGTGCCGGACACGACCCCGAGCTGCCCCGTTTGCGACACGGCCCGGGCCAGACGCCAGCCGGAGACGGCGACGCCCATGCCCCCCTGAATGATGATCGGATTTTCCATGGTGATTGCACGCCGGGCCTGCTGCGTGGGGAGGGCAAAACGTTCCACAGGCAATCAGAAGGCGCGCGCTTTTGGAAGAAGCGATTCTGTCCAGACGCCCGGTCAGAGGAACAGCCTGCGGAAATTCTGCCCCACCTGCGGGGCGAGGATTTCCAGCGGGACGCCGCGCAGCAGGGCGAGCTGCTCGTAGGCGACGACGATGTTGGCCGGGTGGTTGACGGTGGAGCCGTCGGCCGCGGGCGGGAGCGGGAAGCGGTTGAGCGCGCCGGCCGGCGGCTTGGTGGGGGCGTCGGTCTCGACCAGGAGGCGCTTCGCCGGGATGTGGCGGAAATTGTCCAGCCGGCTTTTGTGGCGCGGTTCGAGCAACTGGACGTTGAAGGAAAAATACGCGCCGAGATCGGCGAAGTTCTTGATCATCTCGGCCGGGCCCGCGTAGCCGTGGAGCAGAAATCCCCGGGCGGGCCGCGGGTTTTTCTTCAGCACGTCCATCAACGCGCCCCAGGCCTGCACGCAATGGATGGAGGCGGCGCGGCTCAGCTCGGCGGCGAGCCGGAGCTGGGCGGCGAAGACCTCGCACTGCTCCTCCAGGGGTGCGACGCGCAGGCCGGCGACGCGCGGGTCGTCGGGCTTGAGGTCGAGGATCCAGCGATCAAGCCCGATCTCGCCGACGTGCGCGCGGGGATGGGCAAGGAGCGTGGCGCGCAGAGTTTTCTCCCAGCCTGGGGAGCGGTTGCCGCAGTCCCACGGATGGACGCCAAAGCTCGGCACGATCCAGTCGTGGTCGCGGGTGAGCCGCGCGACGACGGGCCATTCCTCCTCGTTGGTGCCGTTGACCACGGCGCCCTTCACACCGAGGCGACGCAGGTCGGCGTCGATCGCGGCGCGGTGCGGCGTCAACGGCTCGAAATGAAAATGCTGGTGGGCGTCGTGGAGGTTCATGGGCGGACGCTCGCGGCGAAGTCGCGGATCTTGGCGCGGACGCTCCGCAGGCCGTTGAGGCGGGTGGGGGAGAGGTTGCGGTCGAGGCCGAGCTGCCCGATGAGCGCGGGCTCGGTGGCCAATATTTCGGCGGGGGTCGCGCCGCTGTAGAGATCGCAGAGCAGCAGGAGCAGGCCGCGCACGAGCGGCGAATCGGCGTCGCTGCGGAAATGGCAGCGGCCGTCGCGCAGCTCGCCGACGACCCAGGCGAGCGACACGCAGCCCTTCACGCGGTGGGCTTCGGTGCGGTCGGTCTCGGGCAGCGGCGGGATTTTCCGGGCGCGATCAACGATAGCGGCCAGCCGCTCCTGCGGGTCGTCGATGATCGCGTGGTCGGCGACGAGTTGCTGCTGTCTTTCGGCGAGGGTCACCGGCGCCAAATTTGAGCGGCCCCGCGCGAAGGCAACGGCGAAGCGCGGGCGCCTCTCATGGCGCCGGAATATCAGCCCCCGGGAATTTTGCCGGCGTGACGTAGACGTATTTGCCGCGGACAAGCTTGCCGAACAGGCTGGACTGCTTGGGCGTGAAGCCGAGCTTGGTGTCGAGATCGCCGAGTGTGATCGGTTTGCCCAGCAAAATGGGTTTCGATTTTGAAAGGCCTCCGGCCATCAGGCCCGTTTTGACCAGGGGATAGAGGGAGCCGCCGCCGTCCTCCTCGTCTATTTCGTGTGCGGTGAGGCGGACGGTGACCTTGTGGACCTGCTCGGTGCCCTTGGTCTTCCGGCCCTCGCCTTTGAATTCCGCGACGACCAGCTTGCCGGTCATTTCACCGGTGGCCGACTCCTCGCGTTTGACCGTCACGTTGATCTCGAGGGTGATGTCCTCGACGCGGAACATCGGCGCCCGGCCGGCCTTCTTGCGCTCGGCCACGGCTTCCTCCAGTTCGGCGCGGACCTGGTTGAGGAGATTCTTCAGCGGCAGTGGCGCGTATTCGGTCTGGCTCATGGGTCGCCTCTCTGGACGCACAATGGCGGGTGCCGGGGCGGAGTCGACCGCATTTCCGTGCGGCTTGCAAGCCGGCTGGCGGACGTTTGACTCGCGGCATGGTGAACCCCTTCGCAATCTCGTGGCTCTGGCGCGGCTTCAAGGGCCGGAGCGTGACCTTCGCCCTGTTGTTCGCCTCGTTCGTGCTCGGCTGGTCGCTGTCGCGCTACGTCAACGTGCTGCTGACGCGGCTGGGCGTGCACTGGCTCTATGCCCTTTTGCTCCCGGCGTTTTTCTTCATGTGGCTGGCGAAACGGGAGGACCGGTTCATGCCCGACGAGGCAAAGCGCAAACTTTGGGCCCGCTGGCTGATCGGCGGGTCGATCATCCTCGCGATCCTCCTCGCGTGGCTGCGGTAGCAGGATGCGTCAGTTTACGGTGGCGAGCCGGGCTCGCAACCCGATCCGCAGGTCGGCGGTCTTCCAATGGTTCTCAAGTATCTTGGGGTAAGCGGGCACGGCCACACTGAGCATGAGCCGTCCCCCCACGTTTTTCATCCCGGGCTGCCGCAGCAGAATGTCGCTGAAATCCCCGCTGCGGACTTTGAACCTGCCGAGATCGCGTGCCGCCGCCAGCTCCGCCAGCTCGCGCACGTGGTCGCCGTGGATGTTGGTGGTCGCGACGGGATTGAAAAACAGCGCACTGAGAAAGTTGAGCGGCCGGCGCAGCCAGGTTTTTTCGTTGCCCCAGGTGCCGGCCAGATGGTCGCCGAGTTTCATGCGGTTGACATAGGGTGCGAACAGGACGTATTCGATCAACAGCAACCGGCGGGCGAGGGCCGGGCCGTTCTCATGGGCGAGGGCGGCGGTCAGGCGGGCGCGACTGGCGGCGGACACCGGCGTCCGGTCGAGCACGAGGGCGGCGGTCTGCAGGATCACGCGCTCCACGACCTCGGCGATCATGGTGCGGGTCAACCTGCGGGAAGAGAGCTGCAGTTTGCGGCTGACCTCCAACTGCGGCCCGAGCAGGGCGATGGCTTCGTCGCCGCGGCCGTCGAGTGCGAGCAACGTAGCCATGGCGCAGGTATACTTGGACAGCGTGCGCCAGGCTTGGAAAGACATGATATTGGCGCCGTAGTCGGATGGGGTGAGGTCGCCGATGCGCTCAAACGCCGCGAGTTCGCCGAACCACCGGCGCTGCGGGGCAAGAGTGGCCCAGTCCGCTTCGATGGCGGCACGATTCTTGGTGACGGACTCCAGCCACTTGGCGGGATTGTCGGGATTGGCCAGGACCGGAGCGTTCAGCTTGGTGGCGGCAAAGGCTTTCGCCTCCTCGCTCGGCGTCTGCCTCGAATATTGCATCAACACGGCGTGGCTCTGCTCGGCGCCGGGAAAGACCGGGGAAAATTCCTCGATGGCAATGGGCTGCCGGATGGCCGGCTCATCCCACGCCAGCCAGCCAAGCACCGGCAGGACCACGAGGCAGCTCGCGGCGAGCACGGGCCAGGACAACCAGCGCTTGCGCTCCGCCACCGCCAGGACGATCAGCGGCACAAGGATGACGAAGAGAACCGTCAGGCTGACCGCACCCTTGGGGACTTTGCTGCCCCACGAAAACAGTTGTTTGAGCGATGCACTCGCGGCCGGCAGGCAGCCGATGACCACGAGGGCCGTGATGACCATGAGGGATAGACAAAGGCCGATGAGGATCAGGGAGCGGAGCAAGCGCAGCCATCGGGGCGGGCGGGCGGGGGCAGCGGTCAAGGCAGGATCGGGGTTCATGACCCCAACAGTTTGACATGTCGGCGGCCAGATTGCACGGACGATATTCCCGGTGCCGCACCGCCGAAGCGCAGCGGCTGATGTCAACTAATAGTTGACATCAGCCCGGGGGCTCGGGCGCGATAAGCTTATGGCGCGCTGCCCGGATTCGGCACCGGCTTTCGCCGAGGCTTCCGCCGTCGCCGGGTCTTTGGCGGACAAGACGGCCGGCGAGCGTGGCGTGGCTGTGGTTGGATCTGGTGAAGGGAATCCGAGACTGCTTCAGGCGGCCATCCCGAGCGCGGGCATCGGCACGGCGAGCGTGGCGGCGAGGGCGCGGTAGAGTTCGCCTTCCTCGACGGTCACGGCGCCGTCACTCGCGATCACATGGCCGGCGGCGACGAGGAGGCGTTGCTTGATGGGCAGGGAGCTGACGGCGAGCCGGTCGAGCGCGGCGTCCACCTGCTCCAGGCCGGACGCGGCGGGCGGCAGCAGGGAGAGCTGGCCGCGGATGACCGGCAACTGCCCGGCGCCCTCGGCGAAGGCGGCGGCGGAGTCCTTGGGACTGAAATGGGCGAGGGCGGAGAGCACGACGGCGATCTCGCCGCGCACGGCGTCGAAGGAATCGAATTGGACGCGCTGGGCGGGCTGTTGCGCGAGACGCAGCTGGCGCAGGAGCATTTTCTGCAGCGCGTATTCGAAGGGCGTGACCTGGCGGTCGGCGTGGACCAGTTCATCCAGCGTGGTGATGAAGCGGTCGAGGGCGGCGCGATCGAGTTGGCGCAGGGCGGGCACGGCGAGCTGCAGCAGCGGCAGGCGGGCGGCGGGATCGAGCAGACTGAGGGCCGAACGCTGGGCGGCCAGCGCGGCGGCGGCTTCCGGGCCGGCGTGTTGGGCGACAATGGCCTGTTGCGCGTCGCGGGCGGCCTTGTCGCCGCTGAACAACAGGCCGTAGACGAGCGCCTGCGCCGTGGCGGAATCGCGGGTGGATTCGCGCAGCCGGGTGGGGATGGTATCGAGCAGGAGCTGGGCGTGGCGGAAATGCGACTCGGTGAGCGCGCCGATGTCGGCGACGATCCGGGCGGGCTTGAAGGCGACGGGCGCGATGACGCGGGGCGGCGGCAGGCCGGGTTGAATCTCATGCACTCGCCGCAAAGTTTCGTCCGCCGGGTAACGCGTGCCGCCGCCAAAGCCCGCGGTGGCAAAGCTCTCGTGTTGGATGTCCACCACCGCCTCGGGCTCGAACAGCTTGCCATCCCATGACGGATCAACGGCGCGGATGCGCTCGTCGAGCGGCGGGTGGGTGGCCCAGAGTCCGCCGAAGCTGGACTTGAAGGCCTGGGCGAAAAAGAAGTGGCCGATCTCGGCGGTGTTCGCGCCGATGACATTGCCGCCGAGCGCGTAGCCGCCGATCTTCTTCAGCGCGCCGGTGATGCCGCCCGGGTTGCGGGTGAACTGCACGGCGGAGGCGTCGGCGAGGAACTCGCGCTGGCGCGACACGGCGGCCTGGATGAGCCGGCCGAAGAAATAACCGACGTAGCCGATGATCAGCAGCGCGAGGCCGACGACCAGGATGAGGGCGAGGCCGCCGCCCTTGTTCTTGCCGCCACCGCCGCTGATCCGGCCACGGCCAACGGACTTAAGGACGCTGCGACCAATCAGGCCGATGACCAAGATGCCGAAGACGATGGCCGTGATGCGGACGTTGAGCCGCATGTCGCCGTTGAGGATGTGGCTGAACTCGTGGGCGACGACGCCCTGCAGCTCGTCGCGGGTGAGCTTGTCGAGCGTGCCGCGGGTGACGGCCACGGCGGCGTCGCTGGTGGTGAGGCCGGCGGCGAAGGCATTGAGGCCCGGCTCGTCCTCCAGCACGTAGACGGCTGGCATCGGGATGCCGGAGGCGATGGACATCTCCTCGACGACGTTGAGCAGCTTGCGCTCGCGCAGGTCGGTGGTCTTGAGATCGACCGGCCGGCCACCGGCCATCTCGGCGATGGCGGAGCCGCCGGCGCGCATCTGCGACCACTTGAAGAGGGAGGCCCCGCCGACGACGGCGAGGGTGCCACCGGTCACCAGCAGGAAAAGTTTCGGATCAAAAAGCGGCCCGGGGGATGCCGATGACTCGCGGTAAACCCGCCGGCCGTAGCGATCACGCGTATATCCCGAGTTGGAGCCGACATTATTGAGCAGGAACCAGCTTGCGGCATAGCCCGCCAGCACCGTGCCCAGCACGGCGAGCGCGAAGAGGAGCACGAGCCGCTTGGTGCGTTTCCGGGCGCGTTCCTGGGCCTCGAAGAAGTCCATGGGTTCAATGTAGGAGCGGGTTTATCCCGCGACTGATCTGGAAATCGCGGCGTAAAGCGGCTCCTGCAACTCCGCTCACGTGAACTTCACCTGCGGCGCGGCGCGCTCGGCGGCGTTGTCGATCTGAAAGAGCTGGGCCTCGGCGAAGTTGAACAGGCCGGCGAGGAGGTTGGTCGGGAAGGACTCGCGGCTGGTGTTGTAGGCCATGACCGAGTCGTTGTAGGCCTGCCGGGCGAACGAGATCTTGTTCTCCGTGGAGGTCATCTCCTCGGTGAGCTGCATCATGTTCTGGTTGGCCTTGAGGTCGGGGTATTGCTCGGAGACGACCATGAGGCGCGACATGGCGCCGGCGAGGCCGGACTCGGCGCCGAGGAGGTTTTTCATCGCGCCGGCGTCGGCGGGGTTGGCGGCGGCGGCCTGCGAGGCGGCGTAGGCGACGTTGCGGGCCTTGATCACGGCCTCGAGCGTGCCGCTCTCGTGCTTCATGTAGCCCTTGGCGACCTCGACGAGGTTGGGGATGAGGTCGTAGCGGCGCTTCAGCTGGACGTCGATCTGGGCGAAGGCGTTTTTGAAACGGTTGCGGAGGGTGACAAGCGAGTTGTAGACACCCGCGACCCACAGGCCGAGGACGATGGCGACGAGGAGCAGGGCTCCGAGGACGATCAGGACAGCACTCATAGGGTGATTGGGTTGAACCTAACGACGGGCAAGTTGTCGGATACGGCCGGAAGGCGCGAGATGTTTTCCGTTACACTGCCCGGGTATTATTCAACCGCGGCGAAGGCGGCGTCTGCCGGAGGCTTGCCACCAGCGGCCGGGGCTGCACGCTCAACCCATTCATCATGATGAAGCTGGCGCGCCCCTTTTTGCTTTCGGTCTGGCTCATGGCCGCGCTGGCCAGCGCCCAGGTGGCCGGGCCGGGTCCGCTGGCCGGCGAGCACGCCGCGGCGCAACTGGTGCCGGGCGGCTGGATCGTGGCGGAAGGCCGGGCGAACGCGGCGCTACAGGCGGGATTTCCGGCGACGGCGGCGGCCGGCTTCCGGGAATTGCTGCGCGATCCGGCCCTGCCGGCGGAGGCGAGACACCGGGTGACGCTCGCGCTGGTCACTTCGCTGCTTGACGCGGGCGAACTGGCGGAGGCGGAGAACAATCTGAACAGCTACCTCGGCCCGCGCAACGCGAGCTACCACCTGCGCGCGGGCCTGCTCGCGTCGGCCGGTCGGCGCACGGCGCAGGCCAAGGCCGCGCTGGCGGCGGGCAAGGCCGAGGATCTGCCGGCGGCCGACCGCGGCTGGTGGCTTTTCCTGCAGGCCGGCGTGGCGGATGCGGAGAACGACTTTGCCCGGGCCAACACGCTCTATGAACAGGCGATCGGCGCGGCGGTCTCCCCATTGCAGCGGGCCCGGCTGATGCTCGGCCAGGAGCAGGCCTTGATCCGGCGCGGCGCGCTCAACGAGGCGCAGATGGCGAACACGCGGCAGACGATGGAGCGTTTCCCCGGCCAGCGGACGGGCTACGACGCGGCGCGCACCTACGCCGCTGCGCTGGCGGAGCAGGGGCGCGCGCCCGAGGCGCAGGCGATCCTGCAACGCCAGCTCGCCGTGCTGCCCGCGACCGAGCGCAATGTCGCGGACCAGTTCCGCCTGATGCTCGGCCTGATCGCGGGCGAGGACAGCGTGGCCGGCCGGCAGGCCTTCCGGCAACTGCTGCGCGACGGCCAGCGGCCGGACACGCAGCGCCTCGCGCTGCAACTGCTGGCGCGCGGCGCCAAGACCCCGGGCGAACGCGAGCAGTTGCGCCGCGACATGGCGGATCTGCTCGGCAACCCGGCCCAGCGGGCGATCCATGAAGACCTGACGCTGGCGCGGGCCCAGTCCGAATTGCTGGACAAGATGTATGCGGAGGCCGAGCAGCACGCGCGCCAGTTGCTCGAGCTGTATCCCGGCTCGGCGCTCAAGGCGGCCGCGCTGGGGGTGCGGCTGGCGGTGGCCTGGGACCAGAAACGCTATCGGACGGCGGCGGATGTCATCGCGCAACTGCGCGCGGTCATCGGTGAGGGCCGCGAACGTGCCGAGCTGGGCGTGCTGTTGGCCGAGGCGTTTTTCCGCGCCGAGGACTACAGGAACGCGGCCGACGCCTACGCGGCGGCGCTGCACGAGCTGCCGGCGGTCGTGCCCGCGGGCACCTTGATTTTCCAGCGCGTGCTGGCGGACATCCGCGCCGACCAGATCGACGCGGCGGCCAGACAACTGGACGAGGCGGTGGCGACGCCGGGGTTCGACGCGGTGAGCCGCTGGCAGGCGGAATGGAACCTGGTCAAGGAGATGCAGGTGCGCGGGCAATCCGCCGCCGCCTACGCCCGGGTGGAGCGGCTGCTGGCCGGGGGCGCGCCAGGCGTGCCGGCGGAGCTGCGCATCCGGCTGATGTGGCTGCGCGCGAAGCTGTCGTTCGACAACAGCCAGCCCGGCACGACTCTGCAACAGGCGGACGAGCTGCTGGCCCTGTTGGGAAAGGACGGACTGGCGGACGCGGCGCTGCGGACCGAGGTCACGAGCACGGTGCAGTTGCTCAAGGCCCAGGCGCTGCTGGCGTTGAAGCGGGAGGCCGACGGCATCGCGCTGCTCGACAAGTTGCGGGGTGATTTCCACGACACGGCGGCGGCGCAGTATTCCTACCTGGTGCAGGCCGGGCATCTCACGCAACGGGGCGACCTGGCGGGCGCGCAGCGCGTGCTGATCAGTTTCGTGGACACCAAGGAATACCGGCAGAGCGCCTACGCGCCGCTGGCGCTGTATGAGGCGGCGCTCAGCCTGGAGCAGCAGGGGCTCGACCGGCATCTGGAGGAGGCGAACAAGCTGCTCGAACGGCTGGTGGAGGCCTACCCGCGCGACGAGCTGGTGTTCCACGCCCGGTTGAAGCAGGGCGACCTGCTGCGGAAGCTGAATTTTTTCCCGCAGGCGCGGCAGGTGTATGAGAACCTCATCAACAACTCGGGCCTCCACCCCGACGTGCTGCTCGCGCAGCTGGCGCTGGCCGACACCCTCTTCGCCCAAGGGGCCAACAGCGTGGTGAACTACGAGAGCGCGGCGGCGATCTTCGAGCGGCTGCGCGACCTGCCCACCGCGCCGGTGGACCTGCGCGCGGAGGCGGGCTACAAATGGGGTTATGCGCTGGCCAAGCGCGCCCAGCCGGCCAAGGCGCAGACCGTGTTCTGGTCCGTGGTGGACGCATTCCTGCTCGATGCCGCGCAGGCGCTGAAACTCGGCGCGAAGGGCCGCTACTGGATTTCGCGCACCCTGCTCGAACTCGGCCAGATCCATGAGGACGCGGGCCGGCTCGACGAGGCGCAGCGCGCCTACCGGCTGATTGTGGATTATAAGCTCAGCGGAGCGGCGCAGGCGCAGGCGAAACTTGCGCGGTATGGCGCCGCCGGAGGAGCCAAGCCATGAGGCGGTTTGGCATTTACGCCCGGAACACCCCGCGCATGATGCCCGCATCCCCATGACGGATTTCAGCTACAGTGTCTTCGCCCAGGGCGGTCCGGTGATGTGGCTGCTGGTGTTGCTGGGACTCGCGGCGCTCATCATCTTCATCGAGCGCGCGCTCTTCCTGCACCGCGGGCAGATCCGCTCGACGGAATTCCTCGGCGGCATCAAGAACCTGCTGCAGAAGCAGCGGCTGATGGAGGCGCTGACGCTGTGCGAGGAGACGCCCGGACCAGTGGCAAAGATCGTGAAGGCCGGACTGCGGCACGCCGCCGACGATGAGCAGGCGATGCGGTTCGCCATCCAGGAGGCGGCGATCGTGGAAATCCCGGTGCTGGAGCGGCGCATCGGCGCGCTCGCGGCCGTGGCGCAGATCGCGCCGCTGTTCGGGCTGCTCGGCACCCTGCTCGGCATGATCAGGACCTTCTGGCTCTTCAACCAGGGCGGCAATTACGCCACGCCGGTCGTGCTGGCCGGCGGCATGTGGGAGGCGCTGCTCACCGCGGCGGCCGGACTGGCCGTGGCCATCCCGGCGCACCTCGCGCGGCATTTCCTCACGGGCCGCGTGCGCGCGCTGGTGCAGGACATGGAGTGGGCCGGCAGCGAGCTGATGCGCTTTCTGCTGCGGGACCACCGCAACGGCGGCGGGGAGAAAAAATGATCACGCGCCCGCTCGACCTGGAATCGCGGCTGAGTCCGCCCCCGCGCGACCTGAATTTCTTCGCGTGGGTGAACGTCGGGGTGATCGTGCTGTTCTTCGGCTTGCTCGGCTCGCGGTTCGTGCTGGCGCCGGGCGTGCCGGTCGGGGTGGGGGGCCAGCCGGGTGTGATCGAGCTGCCTTCCACCGGCTCGGCGGCGGCGGGCATGGCCTCGGTCGTGGTCAGCTACCGGCGCGACGACGTGATCCTGTTTGAGGGCGGCAAATACAGCCTCACAGAATTGCGCCAGCACATGGCGGGCTATGCGAAGGATCATCCCGGCGCCGTGATGCTGGTGCGGGCCGACCGGCAGGTGTCGCTGCAGTCGTTCCTGGATCTGTGCGCCATGGCGCGCGAAGTGGGCTTTGCCAACGTGCAGGTGGCCGCGGAAAAGCCGGCGGCCGAAAACGTGCCGAAATAGGAGGCCGCGTGCACATCGGGAAAATCGAGGTGAAGCGCCGGGTGTGGGCCGGCTTGGGATTCGCCCTGAGTGTCACGGGGGCGTGGTGGGTCTGGATGCAGTCCAGGCCGCCGGTCGTGGTGGTGGCGGAGCGGGCGCAGCCACCGTTTGTGCGATTCGCCGGCGCGGGCACGGGTGTGGCCGACCAGGTTTTGCGCGAGCGGGCGGATTTGTTTGACCCGACGCCGCTGTTTTTTCCGACGGAGTGGAACTACGGCCAGCAACCGCTGCGCGACAACCTGCGCCGACAGCCGGGTCAGGTCTTCGGGAGCTACGAGCCGGTCTACAGTTTTGCCGAGACAAGCATGAAGCCCTACGGGGCCGAAGCGCGAATCCCGTCGGAAAAACTCTCCGACGTTCTGTCCCAGGGCAACGAGGCTCCGTTTGCGGGCTTCGGACAGATTGACGCCCCGCGCCCCGCCTTGCCCGGACGGGCCGGATTTCTTGAAGTCACAGGTTTTGCCGCCGTTGAACCGATTATAGCGCAGGCACTTGAAGGCATCTCGGTTCCGCGCGTGGACTATGCGCCCATGGAGTTTTTGCTGATGATAAGCAGCGCGGGCATCGTGGGTGACCCGGTTCAGACCAGCGGTTCGGGGTGGGAGGAAGTGGATGTTTTCTTCCGATCTTACCTTGTAAAAACCGCGCGCTTAGGCGAGCGATTGAGTCCCGGGCGCTATCGCGTATTGATCGGACCGTAGGATTTTTGGGGAATTCGCAAGAATCTAGTTGACGGTCCATTTTCAGAATTGTTTCCTCCCCGTTCTCTTTGTTTTTTGCCAGTGACTTGGTCTGCCCAGATAGCTCAGTTGGTAGAGCACGTTCTTGGTAAGGACGAGGTCGCCGGTTCGAATCCGGTTCTGGGCTCCAGGGCGACGTCGGCGATCACCGACGTTAATCAAGATCAACAACTTCAATACCTAATCATAACCACTACTCCACATGGCTAAAGGAACATTCGAACGCAAAAAGCCGCACGTCAACGTCGGCACGATTGGTCACGTCGATCACGGCAAGACCACGCTCACCACCGCGATTCTCGCCTGCCAGGCCCGCAAGGGTCTCGCCGAGGTCAAGTCCTACGCGGACATCGCCAAGGGCGGCACCGTGCGCGACGCCTCCAAGATCGTCACGATCTCGGTCGCCCACGTGGAGTATGAGTCCGACAAGCGCCACTACGCGCACGTCGACTGCCCCGGCCACGCCGACTTCGTCAAGAACATGATCACCGGCGCCGCCCAGATGGACGGCGGCATCCTCGTGGTCTCGGCCGCCGACGGCCCGATGCCGCAGACCCGCGAGCACATCCTCCTTGCCCGCCAGGTCGGCGTGCCGAAGCTGGTGGTGTTCCTCAACAAGGTCGACCTCATCGACGACAAGGACCTTCTCGAGCTCGTCGAAGAGGAAATCCGCGATCTGCTCACCAAGTATCAGTTCGACGGCAAGGGCGCCAAGATCATCCGTGGTTCCGCCACGGCCGCCCTCGAGGGCAAGCCGGAGGGCGAGGCCGCCATCCAGGCGCTGATGGAGGCCATCGACTCCGAGATTCCCGAGCCCGCCCGCGAGCTCGACAAACCGTTCCTGATGTCCGTCGAGGACGTCTTCTCGATCACCGGCCGCGGCACCGTCGCCACCGGCCGCATCGAGCGCGGCATCTGCAAGCTCAACGACACCGTCGAGATCGTCGGCCTGCGCGACACCACGACGACCGTCGTCACCGGCATCGAGATGTTCCGCAAGCTCCTCGATCAGGGGCAGGCGGGCGACAACGTCGGCATCCTGCTCCGCGGCATTGAAAAGGACGGCATCGAGCGCGGCCAGGTCATCGCCGCCCCGAAGTCCATCAAGCCGCACAGGAAGGCCAAGGCCGAGATCTACGTCCTCTCGAAGGACGAGGGCGGCCGCCACACGCCGTTCTTCAACGGCTACCGCCCCCAGTTCTACTTCCGCACCACGGACGTGACCGGCGTCGTCAACCTGCCGAAGGGCGTGGAGATGATCATGCCGGGCGACAACATCGCCGTCGACATCGAGCTCATCGTGCCGATCGCCATGGAGAAGACCCAGAAGTTCGCCATCCGCGAGGGCGGCCGCACCATCGGTGCCGGCCGTGTCACCGAGATCGTCGAATAAGCGTCCCGCAAACCTCTTCCGACCGACGCTGCCGGGGCTCCTTTTTGGGGTCCCGGCTGTGTCGTCTAAAAGAAATAGAATCATAACCACAGGGGTGTAGCTCAATTGGTAGAGTAGCGGTCTCCAAAACCGTTGGTTGGGGGTTCGATTCCCTCCGCCCCTGCCACCTTCGCCCGTCAAACAAATGGCCAATCCCTTCCGCACCGTCCGCATTTTCGCCAGCGAGCTCGTCGGCGAGCTGCAGAAAGCCAGCTGGCCGACCAAGACCGAGCTCAAGGACTCGACGATCGTCGTGATCGTCGCGTGCCTGCTGCTCGGCCTCTTCACCAGCATCAGCGACTTCGCCCTCTACAACGTGGTCGACGCCGTGACCGAGTTCATCAGCCGCTAATCTCCGCCCCGATGACCACCCAGACTTCCACCGGCGCCCAATGGTTCGCGCTCCACACCCTCTCCGGCCAGGAGAACAAGGTGAAGAATTACATCGAGAAATTCCGCAAGGCCGAGGAGCTCGACGACTACATCGCCGAGGTGCTGCTGCCCACGGAGGTCGTCTCCGAGGTCAAGGGCGGCAAGAAGTCGACCAAGGTCCGCAAGCTTTATCCGGGCTACGTGTTCATCAACATGAAGCTGTTCGACGAGAACGGCCAGGTGATCATCAAGCCGTTCTATTTCGTCAAGGACGCCGGCGGCGTCATCGGCTTCGTCGGGGGCGACAAGCCCGCCCCGCTGCGCCAGGCCGAGATCGACGAGATCAAGGCCCGCGTCGAGGCCGCCTCCGGCAAGGAAGTGCCGAAGGTCACCTTCGAGGTCGGCGAGGAAGTGAAGATCACCGACGGCGCCTTCGCCAACCTGACCGGCCGCGTCGACGAGGTCGATCCCGCCCGCGGCAAGCTCAAGATTTCCGTCTCCATTTTCGGCCGGTTCACGCCCGTCGAACTCGAATACTGGCAGGTCCAGCGCGCCTCTGAAAGCTGATCCCGCCGCCCCCACCACCAACCAGTCATCCTCCACTTACCATGGCCAAGAAAATTCAAGGTTACGTCCGCCTCCAGCTCCCCGCCGGTGCGGCCAATCCCGCCCCCCCGGTCGGACCCGCCCTCGGCGCCCAGGGCGTCAACATCATGGGCTTCTGCAAGGAATTCAACGCGAAGACCAAGGACCAGAATGGCATGATCATTCCGGTCGTCATCACGGTCTACTCGGACAAGTCCTTCACGTTCATCCTCAAGTCGCCCCCGGCTTCCGTGCTCCTCAAGAAGGCCGCCGGCATCGCCGCCGGCTCGGCCAAGCCCAACATGGACAAGGTCGGCAAGGTCACGCGCAAGCAGATCCTCGAGATCATCAAGATCAAGAAGGCCGACCTCAACGCCAACAGCGACGAGGCCGCCATCCGCATGATCGCCGGCACCGCCCGCAACATGGGCATCGAAGTCGTCGACTGATTTTTCCTCAACCACCACTCACCGCGGGAGTCCCACCGGACGTTCGCACCGCAAGGAGTCAAAAATGCCCGTCAAACCAAGCAAAAGATACCGCAGCGCCGTCTCGGCCGCCGATCTCTCCAAGGAATATCCCCTCAAGGAAGCCGTGGAGATCCTGACCAAGTTCCCCAAGGCCAAATTCGACGAGACCGTCGAGCTGTCCTTCCGCCTCGGCGTTGATCCGGCGCAGGGCGACCAGATGGTGCGCGGCACCACGCCGCTGCCCAACGGCTCCGGCAAGAAGGTCCGCGTGATCGTCTTCACCGACGATGCCGACAAGGCCCTTGCCGCCGGCGCCGATCATGCCGGCTTGACCGAGCTGATGGCCAAGATCAACGGCGGCTGGCTCGACTTCGACGTCGCCATCGCGACGACCGAGGCCATGAAGCAGGTCCGCACGCTCGCGCGCGTCCTCGGCCCCAAGGGGCTCATGCCGAACCCGAAGTCGGGCACCGTCACCGACGACATCGCCGCGGGCATCAAGGCCGTGAAGGCCGGCCGCGTCGAGTTCAAGGTCGACAAGACCGCCAACATCGGCGTCGGCGTCGGCAAGCGCTCGTTCACCGCCGACCAGATCACCGAAAACGTCGCCGCCGTCCTCGAGGCCGTCGGCAAGGCCAAGCCGGCCGCCTTCAAGGGCCACTACATCAAGAGCGTCACGCTCTCGTCGTCCATGAGCCCGGGCGTGAAGCTCGCGGCCGCCGAGTTCAACAAATTCTAAGGAGCCCACCATGAGAGCCGAAAAACAATATTTGATCGATGAGGTCAGCGGGCACCTGAAGAAGTCCGACTACGTCATCCTCACCAACTTCACGAAACTCACCGTCGCCGACGCGGCCGAGCTGCGCAAGCGCCTCGCCCCGGAGAAGGCCGAGTTCCACGTGGTCAAGAACAGCTCGTTCCGCGTCGCCGCCAAGGCCCTCGGCCTGCCCGACCTGGACAAGTCGCTCACCGGCCAGACCGCCGTCGTCGTCGGCGGCAAGAACCCCGCCGGGGTCGCCAAGGCGCTGAAGAAATTCATCGAGGAAAAGCAGAAGCTCGAGGTCAAGGTGGGCGTCATGGACAAGAAGCTCATGACGGCCGCCGATCTCTCGAAGCTCGCCGATCTGCCTTCGTTCGACGCCCTGCGCTCCATGCTCCTCGGCCTGCTCACCATGCAGGGCGCGGCGTTCGTCCGCGTCCTCAACGCCAAGGTCAAGAAGGAGCAGCCCGCTGCTGCTTCCGCCGCCTAACCCACTCACCCAACCACAATTTTCCCGGCGCGAGCCGGGGAGCCCAACATCCAACGAAGAGGCTAGGGGATACGTCCCTTAAACGCGTTCCACCCGGGACCGCTATCCGCTTCAGGAGAACATACCATGAGCCACATCACCAAAGACCAAGTCATTGAATGGCTGTCCGCCCAGCCCATTCTCGAACTCGCCGGCCTCGTCAAGGAGCTGGAGACCAAGTGGGGCGTTTCCGCCGCCGCCGCCGCCGGCCCCGCCGTCGCCGCCGCCCCGGTTGCCGCCGCCGCCGAGGAGAAGACCGAGTTCACCGTCGTCCTCCTCGAAGCCGGCGCGAACAAGATCGGCGCCATCAAGGAAGTCCGCGCCATCACCGGCCTGGGCCTCAAGGAAGCCAAGGACCTTGTCGAAGGCGCGCCCAAGCCCGTCAAGGAAGGCGTCAACAAGGCCGAGGCCGAGGAAATCAAGAAGAAGCTCGAGGCCGCCGGGGCCAAAGTGGAGCTCAAGTAACCACACTTACTTGGCGCTTCCGTCCGCATCCTCTCCGCTTTCGCCGAGACAGGTCGGGTCCCACCCCGGCCTGTCTTTCGGTTTTCTTTCCTATGTTCTTTTTGCGCCTGAGCCTGACCTCCGCGCACTCCTGAACCGCTCCGCCCGCCGAAGCCTCGGCGTAGGCGGGTGAGTTCCGTCTCTTTCTTTTCGTCTCACACTTAAACGGGAAATTCCATGGCCGACCGCACTCACTCCGAACGCATCAACTTCGGCAAACTCCGCGAAGTCATCCAGCCGCCGAACCTCATCGAGCTGCAGATCAGCTCCTACCTCGAGTTCCTCCAGAAGGACACCGCCGAGAAGGCGCGCAAGCCCTTCGGCCTCGAGGCCGTGTTCCGCGAGGTGTTCCCGATCAATTCCTACGACGAGCGCCTGACGCTCGAATACGTCTCCTACACGATCGGCGGGCCCAAGAGCTCCGAGATCGAGTGCCTCCGCGAGGGCACCACCTACGCCGTGCCGCTCTACGTGAAGCTCCGCCTGCGCGAGGAGGACTTCATCAAGGACGAGGAGATCTTCATGGGTGACATCCCGATGGTGACCGAGCGCGGCTCGTTCATCATCAACGGCGCCGAGCGCGTCGTCGTCTCCCAGCTCCATCGCTCGCCCGGCATCTGCTTCGAGGTCGCCACGCATCCGAACGGCAAGCTGCTGCACTCTTTCCGCATCATCCCCGACCGCGGCACCTGGCTTGAGGTGCAGTTCGACAACAACGACCTGCTCTACGTCTACCTCGACCGCCGCCGCCGTCGCCGCAAATTTCTCATCACGACGCTGCTCCGCTCCATCGGCTTCAGCAACGATCTGGATATCCTCAACCTGTTCTACACGATCCAGGACCTGAAAGTCAGCAAGGCGCTCGACCTGGAAAATGTCTCCACGCTCGTTCTCGTGGAAGATGTGATCGACGCCCAGAAGGGAGTCGTGCTCGCGCGCGCCTTCGAGCCGCTGACCAAGGCCATCGTCCGCACCTTCGAGAAGCACGACATCAAGTCGATGCGCGTCATCGACACGACGTCCGACGAGGGCGCCATCATCCGCGCGCTCAAGAAAGACCCGACCCGCAACGAGGAGGAGGCCCTCAAGGAAATCTACAAGAAGCTGCGCCCGGGCGAGCCGCCGACCACGGCGAACGCCAAGGCCCTGCTCAAGCGCCTGTTCTTCGACCCGAAGCGCTACGACCTCGGCCGCGTCGGCCGCTACAAGATCAACCAGAAGCTCGACCTCAAGATCGACCTGGAGAACCGCATCCTCGCCAGCGAGGACGTGGTCGCCGCCACCAAGTATCTCGTCCGCCTCAAGAAGAGCGACGGCATCGTCGACGACATCGACCACCTCGGCTCGCGCCGCGTGCGCACCGTGGGCGAGCTGCTCGCCAACCAATGCCGCGTCGGCCTCAGCCGCACGGAACGCCTCGTGCGCGAGCGCATGACCCTCTATGACCAGAGCGTCGACTCGATCACGCCGCAGAAGCTGATCAACCCGAAGGCCCTGACGACCGTGATCCGCGACTTCTTCGCGCGCAGCCAGCTGTCGCAGTTCATGGACCAGATCAACCCGCTCGCCGAGCTCACGCACAAGCGCCGCTTGTCCGCGCTCGGGCCGGGCGGCCTGAACCGCGAACGCGCCGGCTTCGAGGTCCGCGACGTCCATCCGTCGCACTACGGCCGCATCTGCCCGATCGAGACCCCGGAAGGTCCGAACATCGGCCTCATCAACTCCCTGTCCACCTACGCCCGCGTGAACGAGTTTGGCTTCATCGAGGCGCCCTACCGCATCGTCGAGAAGGGCCACGTGACCGACAAGGTCGTCTACCTCACCGCCGACCAGGAAGAGGGCAAGACGATCGCGCAGGCCAACGCCGAGGTGGACGACAAGGGCCACTACATCGGCAAGGTCACCGCCCGCAACTCCGGCAACTTCCTCGAGGTCTCCGCCTCCGAGGTGGACCTGATGGACGTCTCGCCGAAGCAGGTGGTGTCCGTCGCCGCCGGCCTCATCCCCTTCCTCGAGCACGACGACGCGAATCGCGCGCTCATGGGCTCCAACATGCAGCGCCAGGGCGTGCCGCTGCTGCAGACCGAGGCGCCGTTCGTCGGCACCGGCCTGGAGGCCCGCCTCGCGAGCGACTCCAAGACGGTCGTCATCGCCGAGGAGTCCGGCATCGTCGCGTCGGTCGACGCCAAGCAGATCATCGTCACCAAGGACGGCGAGCTGCCCCGCCACCCGAAACACAACCCGAAGGAGCACATCTTTGTCTACGAGCTGCGCAAATTCATGCGCTCGAACGCGGGCACCTGCTTCAGCCAGCGGCCCATCGTCAAGAAGGGCCAGCGCGTCAAGAAGGGTGAGTGCATCGCCGACGGTCCCTCGACCGACCACGGCGAGCTCGCGCTCGGCCGCAACGTGCTCGTCGGCTTCATGCCGTGGAACGGCTACAACTTCGAGGACGCCATCCTCATTTCCGAGAAGGTGCTGAAGGAGGACATCTTCACCTCCATCCACGTCCAGGAATTCGAGGTCACCGCCCGGGACACGAAGCTCGGGCCGGAAGAAATCACGCGCGACATCCCGAACATCGGCGAGGAAGCGCTCAAGAACCTCGACCACAACGGCGTCATCCGTGTCGGGGCCGAGGTGAAGCCCGGCGACATCCTTGTCGGCAAAATCACCCCGAAGTCCGAGACCGAGCTTGCGCCCGAGGAAAAGCTCCTCCGCGCCATCTTCGGTGAAAAGGCCGCGGACGTGAAGGACACCTCCCTCATCGTTCCTTCCGGCGTGAACGGCATCATCATGGATGTTAAGATTTCGACGAGCCGGCTCGACGCCGAGCGCGACCGGCTGTCCCCTTCCGACCGCCGCCGCCAGGTGAAGCAGATCCAGGAAGACTACAAGACGCAGATGGACAAGCTGCGCGAGCAGCTGACCGAGGCGCTCTCCAACATCCTCCTCGGCGAGAAGATCCCGCTCGACGTGATCAACGGCCAGACCGGCGAAATCATCATCCCGGCCAACCGCAAGATCACCAAGACGCTCCTGCGCAAGCTGGCCGCCGTGGCGAAGCACATCGAAATCGATCCTTCGCCCGTCCGCATCAAGATCATGGAGATCATCGCCTCGTTCCAGTCGAAGTTCGACGAACTCGAGGGCGACCGCGAGCGCAAGATCGCCACGATCGAGACCGGCGACGAAAACGGCCCCGGCGTCATCAAGCAGGTCAAGGTCTACATCGCCACGAAGCAGAAGCTCGAGGTCGGTGACAAGATGGCCGGCCGCCACGGCAACAAGGGCGTTGTCGCCAAGATCGTGCCGGAAGAGGACATGCCCTTCCTGCCCGACGGCACCCCGATCGAAATCTGCCTCAACCCCCTCGGCGTGCCTTCGCGCATGAACGTGGGCCAGGTGCTCGAGACGCACCTCGGCTGGGCCTGCAAAAAGCTCGGCATCAAGGTCGCCACGCCCGTGTTCGACGGCATTCCCGAGAGCAAGGTGCGCGGCTACCTCAAGGAGGCCAAGCTGCCTTCCACCGGCAAGTCCCCGCTCCACGACGGTCGCACCGGCGAGAAACTCGATCAGGAGGTCGTCGTCGGCTACATCTACATGATGAAGCTGAACCATCTCGTGTCGCACAAGATCCATGCGCGCGCGGTCGGGCCTTACTCGCTCGTCACGCAGCAGCCCCTGGGCGGCAAGGCCCAATACGGCGGCCAGCGCTTCGGCGAAATGGAGGTCTGGGCGCTCGAGGCCTATGGCGCGGCACACACCCTGCAGGAACTCCTCACCGTCAAGTCCGACGACGTCAACGGCCGCACCAAGATCTACGAGTCGCTCGTCAAGGGCGACAACACCCTGAGCGCCGGCACGCCGGAATCGTTCAACGTGCTGGTCAAGGAAATGCAGGCCCTCGGTCTCGACATCAAACTCGCGAAGCGCACCGCCCTCGGCGAGGCGCTGGGCGGCAGCCGCTAACTCTTAACACAATACTGGGAGCAAAATCATAATGAGCACTGAACACGCCCGCGAAGAAGTCCGGTCCGTCCTGGGATCGGATGAGAATCAGTTCGACAACGTTTCGATTTCCGTCGCCGCGCCGGAAACCATCCGCGCCTGGTCCAAGGGCGAGGTCAAGAACCCAGAGACGATCAACTACCGCACCTTCAAGCCCGAGCCGGGCGGTCTTTTCTGCCAGAAGATCTTCGGCCCGGTGCGCGACTACGAGTGCGCCTGCGGCAAATACAAGCGCATCAAATACAAGGATGTCGTGTGCGACCGCTGCGGCGTCGAGGTGACCATCGCCCGCGTCCGCCGCGAGCGCATGGGCCACATCGAGCTCGCCGTCCCCGTCGCCCACATCTGGTTCCTCAAGAGCATGCCGAGCCGCCTCGGCCTCCTGCTCGACATGACCGCCCGTTCGCTGGAGCGCGTCATCTACTACGAGAATTACATGGTGACCAACGCGGGCAAGACGCCCCTCGAGCTCAAGCAGCTCCTCACCGAGACCGAGTTCCAGCAGGCCGTCGATGAATACGGCGCCGATGCCTTCACCGCCAAGATGGGCGCCGAGGCCGTCCGCGACGTGCTCATGCAGATCGACATGGAGGCGGTGGTCGCCGAACTCCACGAGACGATGCGCGCCACGCGCTCGAAGCAGATCAAGAAAAAGCTCTCCAAGCGCCTCAAGGTCATCGGCGGCTTCATCAACTCGAAGTCCCGTCCGGAGTGGATGGTGCTCGAGGTGCTGCCCGTCATCCCGCCGGACCTGCGCCCGCTCGTCCCGCTTGAGGGCGGCCGCTTCGCGACCTCCGACCTCAACGACCTCTATCGCCGCGTCATCAACCGCAACAACCGCCTGCGGAACCTGATGCAGCTGAAGACGCCCGACGTCATCATCCACAACGAAAAGCGCATGCTCCAGGAGGCCGTCGACGCGCTCTTCGACAACGGCCGCCACGGCCGTCCCGTCACGGGCGCCGGCAACCGCGCCCTGAAGTCGCTTTCCGACATGCTCAAGGGCAAGCAGGGCCGCTTCCGCCAGAACTTGCTCGGCAAGCGCGTCGATTATTCCGGCCGTTCCGTCATCGTCATCGGTCCGGAGCTCAAGCTCCACCAGTGCGGCCTGCCCAAGAAGATGGCGCTCGTGCTCTTCGAGCCGTTCATCATCCGCCGCCTCAAGGAACTCGGTTTCGTGCACACCGTCCGCGGTGCCCGCAAGATGATCGAGAAGAAGTCCCCCGAGGTGTGGGACATCCTCGAGGAAGTCACCAAGGGCCACCCGGTGCTGCTCAACCGCGCGCCGACGCTGCACCGCCTCTCGATTCAGGCGTTCGAGCCCGTGCTCATCGAGGGCTCGTCCATCCGCGTCCACCCGCTCGTCTGCACCGCCTACAACGCGGACTTCGACGGCGACCAGATGGCCGTCCATGTGCCGCTGTCGCTCGAGGCCATCCTGGAGTGCAAGCTCCTGATGATGTCCACCAACAACATCTTCTCGCCGTCCTCCGGCAAGCCGATCCTCACGCCGTCGCAGGACATCGTCCTCGGCGCCTACTACCTCACCATCGAGCCGCGTTCCAAGCCCGCCAAAGGCGTCCGCGTGCCGCTGCTCAGCGGCCTGCAGGAAGTGCTCTACGTGAAGGCCGACGGCGCCCTCAAGATGCACGACTGGATCGAGGTGCCGAACCCCGACAAGGGCAAGGACACCGTCTACGGCAACAAGGAGCGCAAGGTGCTCCGCACGACCGTGGGCCGCGTGATCTTCAACGAGATCTGGCCCGCCGGCCTCGGCTTCATCAATTTCCCCGTGCCGAAGAGCAAGCTGGGCGACCTCATCCTCAACACCTACAAGGTCGCCGGCGACCGCGTGACCGTCGAGACGCTCGACAAGCTGAAGGAACTGGGCTTCCAGACCGCCATGCAGGCCGGCATTTCGATCGGGATCGACGACATGATCATCCCCGAGAACAAGAAGGAGATCGTGCACGACGCCCGCAAGAAGGTCGACGAGGTCGAGGCCCAATACAAGAAGGGCATCATCACCTCCGGCGAGCGCTACAACAAGATCATCGACATCTGGACCGGCGCCACCGATCGCATCGCCAAGGCGGTGTTCGCCAAGCTCGAGAACAACGACGGCAAATCCGAGGTTAATCCGGTTTACATCATGATGGATTCCGGTGCGCGCGGCAACAAGCAGCAGGTCCGCCAGCTGTGCGGCCTCCGCGGCCTCATGGCCAAGCCCTCCGGCGAGATCATCGAGCGCCCCATCCTGTCCTCGTTCCGCGAGGGCCTGACCGTCCTCGAATACTTCATCTCCACCCACGGCGCCCGCAAGGGTCTCGCCGACACCGCCCTCAAGACGGCCGACGCCGGCTACATGACCCGCAAGCTGTGCGACGTGGCCATGGACGCCGTCGTCACCGAGGAAGACTGCGGCACCCGCGAAGGCATCTGGAAACGGGCGATCTTCGAGGGCGAGACCATGCTGGTCTCCCTCGCGGAGCGCATCGTCGGCCGGTTCTCGGCGGACGATGTCTACGACCCGCTCGCCCCGACCAAGACCATCGTGGACGCCGGCGAACTCATCACCGAGGAGCTCTCCAAGCGCATCGACGATTCCGGCATCGAGCGCGTCAAGGTGCTCTCGCCGCTCACCTCCACGAGCGAGCAGGGCATCGACGCCAAGTCCTACGGCATCAATCCCGCCACCAACAAGGTCGCGAAGATCGGCGACTCCGTGGGCATCATCGCCGCCCAGTCCATCGGCGAGCCCGGCACGCAGCTCACCATGCGCACCTTCCACATCGGTGGCGTCGCCTCGGCCGGCTCGAAGAACCCCGAGATCAAGGTCCGCAACGCCGGCTTGGTCAAATACCGCGGCCTCCGCCTCGTGCAGACCGCCGAGGGCCACAACATCGTCCTCAACAAGACCGGGGCGCTCCTGATCCTCGACGAGAACGACCGCGAGCTGGAGTCCTATCCGATCGTGGTCGGCACCTTCCTCTCCGTCACCGACGGCGCCAAGGTCGCCAAGGGCGAGACCATCGCCCAGTGGGATCCCTACAACATCCCTGTCCTCTCCGAGAAGGCCGGCACGCTCCACTTCAAGGACATGATCCCGGGCGTGACCGTGAAGCGCGAGCTCGACGAGTCCACCGGCCGCATCGCGACCGTGGTCATCGAGCACAAGGAAGACCTCAACCCGCAGATCGAGGTCCGCGACGACCACGGCAAGCCGGTCGCCGCCTACTCCATCCCGACCGGCGCGCAGGTCGCGGTCGCCGAGGGTGACATCATCCAGCCCGGCGCGCTGCTCGCCAAGACCCCGCGTCAGGCGTCCGTCACCAAGGACATCACCGGCGGTCTCCCCCGCGTGGCCGAGCTCTTCGAAGCCCGCCGCCCCAAGGAAGCCGCCGAGATGGCCCGCATCGAGGGTGTCGTCTCCTTCGAGGGCTCCATCCGCGGCAAGCGCAAGCTCGTCGTCCGCCAGGAAGAGTCCGGCGCCGAGGAGGAACACCTGATCCCGCACGGCAAGCACATCATCGTGCAGGCCGGCGACGTCGTCCACAAGGGCCAGCACCTCACCGAGGGCTCCGCCGATCCGCACGAGATCCTCGAGATCCTCGGGCCGACCGCGCTGTATGAGTTCCTCATCGGCCAGGTGCAGGAAGTCTACCGTCTCCAGGGCGTGTCGATCAACGACAAGCACATCGAGGTCATCATCCGCCAGATGCTCCGCAAGGTCCGCATCAGCGATCCGGGTGACACCGAGTGGTTCTGGGGCGAGCAGATCGACCGCACCGCGTTCCTGCGCGAGAACAAGCGCATCGACGCCGCCGGCGGCAAACCCGCCGAGGCCGAGCCGATCCTGCTGGGCATCACCAAGGCCTCGCTCGAGACCGAGAGCTTCATCTCCGCCGCCTCCTTCCAGGAGACGACGCGCGTCCTCACCGACGCCTCGACGCTCGGCAAGGTCGACCACCTCAAGGGCTTCAAGGAAAACGTCATCATGGGTCACTTGATCCCGGCGGGCACGGGCCTCCCGGCCTACAAGAAGCTCCGGGTGACGCTCCCCCTCGGTGGCGAGATCCCCATGGAGGAAGCCGCCAAGGCCACCGCCGAAGCCAGCTGAGCCTTACCAGATCACGACTTCAAAGCCGCGGACGAAAAGGCCGCGGCTTTTTCTTGGCCGAATTAAGGCAGGGAGAGAGGAGAGGGTGGTTTTTACAACCGACTTTCGCAGGTGCCAGTGAACTGTGAATAACTTTTCCAGACTTTTTTTGATTTAACACTTGATAGAGGAGGAAGCCGCCTGCTTTCCTGACCGTCCCATTCGTCACTTACAGCCCCAGCAGCCAAACTGCTGAGGCACCTGAGACGCCACGATTTCGGGCGGTTTCCCTCCGAAATTCGTGTTTCAACACTAAGCGCGAAATAGTGCTTGCCGGAGGCTTCGTCTCCGGTAGGTTCCGCGCCTTTTCCACATTTAACAGCCTTCCATCCAACTTCATGCCAACCATCAACCAACTCGTGAGAAAGGGACGTCGCAAAGTCATCGCGAAGTCCAAGGCTCCGGCGTTGCAGGGTAACCCCTTCCGCCGCGGCGTCTGTGTGCAGGTCATGACCCGCACGCCGAAGAAGCCGAACTCGGCCATCCGCAAGGTCGCCAAGGTCCGCCTCACGAACGGCACGGAAGTCATCTCCTACATCCCCGACGAGGGCCACAACCTCCAGGAGCACTCGATCGTGCTCGTGCGCGGTGGCCGCGTGAAGGATCTCCCCGGCGTCCGCTACCACATCGTGCGCGGCACCCTCGACGCCACCGGCGTGGAGAAGCGCCGCCGCTCCCGCTCCAAATACGGCGTCAAGCGCCCGAAAGCCGCCAAGGCCTAACCCCGTTCTTTTTAAGTTCCCATGTCACGCCGTCGCAGAGCCACTCACCGTCCCACCGTCCCGGATGTCCGCTACAACAGCGCGCTGGTGACACACCTCATCAATGTCATCATGAAGAGCGGCAAGCGCACGCTCGCCGAGCGCATCGTCTATGGCGCCTTCGAGAAGGTGAGCGAGAAGCTCCAGAAGGGCGACCCGGTCGACCTGCTGATGGGCGCGATGGAAAACGCCCGCCCCAAGCTCGAGGTGAAGAGCCGCCGCGTCGGTGGCGCCACCTACCAGGTGCCGGTCGAGATTTCCTTTGAGCGCCAGGAGTCCCTGGCCCTGCGCTGGATCGTCAGCGCCGCCACCGGCCGCAAGGGCACGCCCATGCGCGAGGCTATCGCCGCCGAGATCGTCGACGCCTACAACAACACCGGCTCGGTCGTGAAGAAGAAGGAAGAGATGCACAAGATGGCCCAGGCCAACCGCGCCTTCGCCCATCTCCGCTGGTAAGGAATCCCGAGCATGTCCGTCGCGTCTCCCATAAACATCACTGTCGTCACGGACAAGGCCAAGACCTCGCCCGTCAATTCGAAGGACCGTCCGTTCCCGCTGGAGTGGACCCGCAACATCGGCATCGCCGCGCACATCGACGCCGGCAAGACGACCACCACCGAGCGCATTCTTTTCTACTCCGGCGCCGTCCACAAGATGGGCGAGGTCCACGAGGGCACCACCGTGACCGACTGGATGGAGCAGGAGCGCGAGCGCGGCATCACGATCACCGCCGCCGCCATTTCCTGCGCCTGGAACGCCTCCTGGGGCCCTTGGAAAGGCATCAAGCAGCGCATCAATATCATCGACACCCCCGGCCACGTGGATTTCACGGCCGAGGTGGAGCGCTCGCTCCGCGTGCTCGACGGCGCCGTCGCCGTGTTTGACGCCGTGGCCGGCGTGCAGCCGCAGTCCGAGACCGTCTGGCGCCAGGCCAACAAATACCGCGTGCCGCGCATCGCCTTCATCAACAAGATGGACCGGGTCGGCGCGAATTTCTTCCGCTGCATCGACGACATCCGCAACAAGCTGAAGGCGAACGCCCACGCCCTCTACCTGCCGATCGGCGCCGAGGAGAATTTCTCCGGCCTCATCGATCTGGTGCAAAACGTCGCCTATTCCTTCGAGGAGAATCCGGCCGACCCGCTCGGCATGAAGCCGGTCACGATCGAGATTCCCGACGCCATGAAGGCGCAGGCCAAGGAGTATCGCGACAAGCTCATCGAGGCCGTGTCCGACTTCGACGACGTCATCGCCGAGAAGTATCTCGGCGGTGAGGAAATCTCGGTCAACGAGCTGCTGCTGGGCGTCCGCAAGGCCACCATTTCGCTCCAGTTCACCGGCGTGTTCCCGGGCTCCGCCTTCAAGAAGAAGGGCGTGCAGCGCCTGCTGGATTGCGTCGTCAACTACCTGCCGAGCCCGATCGACGTGCCGCCCATGCAGGGCCAGGACAGCGACGGCAAGATGGTCGAGGCGGTCGTCAGCGACCAGGCCAAGCTCGCCGGTCTCGCCTTCAAGCTCTGGAACGACCCCTTCGTGGGCCGCCTCGTGTTCTACCGCGTCTACACCGGCACGCTGAAGCGCGGCATGTCCCTCTACAATCCCCGCACCCGCCGCACCGAGCGCGTGTCCCGCCTCGTCCTCATGCGCGCCATCGAGCGCGAGGAGATCGAGGTCGCCTACGCGGGCGACATCTGCGCCATCGTCGGCGTCAAGGATGTCATCACCGGCGACACGCTCTGCGACGAGGATTTCGACATCCGCCTCGAGCCGCCGTCCTTCCCCGAGCCTGTCATCTCGATGTCGATCGAGCCGAACTCCAAGGCCGACCAGGAAAAACTAGGCGTCGCGCTCCAGCGCCTCGTGGCCGAGGATCCAACCCTGCGCGTCAAGACCGACCAGGACACGGGCCAGACCATCCTCGCCGGCATGGGCGAACTGCATCTCGAAATCATCATCGACCGCATGAAGCGCGAGTTCAAGGTCGAGGCCACCTCCGGCAAGCCCCAGATCGCCTACCGCGAGACCATCATGAAGGCGGCGGACGGCGAGGGTAAGTTCATCCGCCAGTCCGGCGGCAAGGGCCAATACGGCCATGTCGTCATCCGGATGGAGCCGAACGAGAAGGGGAAGGGCGTCGAGGTCATCAACGAGACCGTCGGCGGCTCCATCCCCAAGGAATTCATCAAGCCCTCGACCGACGGCATCCTCGAAGGCGCCAACAACGGCGTCATCGCCGGCTTCCCGGTCGTGGATGTCATTGTGCGCATCGTGGACGGCTCGTTCCACGAGGTGGACTCGTCCGAAATGGCGTTCAAGATGGCCGGCATCTTCGCGTTCAAGGACGCAATGAAGAAGGCCAACCCGATCCTGCTCGAGCCGATCATGGGCGTCGAGGTCACCACGCCCGAGGAATACCAGGGCGACCTCATGGGCGACATCAACCGCCGCCGCGGCCAGATCCAGGGCATGGATAACAAGACCGGCGCGTGCATCATCACCGCCCACGTCCCGCTCGAGCTGCTCTTTGGTTACGTCACCGATATTCGCTCGCTTTCGAAGGGCCGCGCCAGCGCGTCCGTCACGCCGTCGCACTTCGCGCAGGTCCCGAATTCGCAGCTCGCCAAGATCGTCGAGTCCAACGCCAAGGGCCCGGCCCGCACCTGATTTCTCCCAACCCTCGTTCTTTATCCCGCCATGAAAGGCCAACGCATCCGCATCAAACTCCAGGGCTACGACTATCGCGTCATCGACCAGTCGGCCGTGGAAATCGTGGAAACCGCCAAGCGCTCCGGCGCGCGCGTCTCGGGTCCCATCCCGCTGCCCACCCACATCGTGAAGCTCTCGGTCAACCGCTCCCCGCACGTCGACAAGAAGTCCATGGAGCAGTTCGAATCCCGCACCCACAAGCGCCTCATCGACATCCTGGAGCCCACCGCCCAGACCGTCGACGAGCTCAAGAAACTCAACCTCCCGTCCGGCGTCGACATCACCATCAACGTCTAACCTTTTCAAACCACCACCATCTTAGCCAAGCCAGCCGGCTCACCCCGGCCCTTGCTAAAGTAGGTCTAAACAAACGGCGCTCACCCGCCACCTACCACTTAGCCCATGATCGCTACCATATTAGGAAAAAAAATCGGCATGACCCAGGTCTACGACGCGCAAAACGTCCTGGTCCCGGTCACCGTCGTGGAAGCCGGCCCGTGTCCGGTCGTCCAAATCAAGACGGTTGAGTCCGACGGCTACAACGCTGTGCAGCTCGGCTTCGGCGCCCTCAAGGCGAAGAACGCCACGCGGGCCGAGGCCAACCACGCCAAGAAGGCCGGCCTCGAGATCACGCCCCGCCGGCTCAACGAGGTCCGTCTCCCCGCGGCTCCCACCGTCAAGCTCGGCGATGTCATCACCGTCGCCGCCTTCGCCGAGGGCCAGGTCATCGACGTGCTCGGCGTCTCCAAGGGCAAGGGCTTCCAGGGCGTGATGAAGAAGCACGGCGCCCAGGGCGGCCCCGCCGCCCACGGCTCCATGTTCCACCGCCGCATCGGCTCGATCGGCATGCGCCAGACCCCCGGCCGCTCCTGGAAGAACCAGTCGATGCCCGGTCACATGGGCAGCCTCAACCGCACGGTCCAGAATCTGCGCGTCGTGAAGATCATCAGTGACAAGAACCTCATCCTCGTCAAGGGCTCCATTCCCGGCGCCAACGGCGACGATGTCATCATCCGCTCCGGCAAGAAGGCCAGGCCGGCCAAAGCCTGATTCACCGGAGAACGCATCCCATGAAGCTCAAAATTTTCACCCCCGACGCCACCCAGAGTTCCGAGAAGGACTTCAACCTCCCGACCTTTGAGGGCAACCGCGGTCTCCAGGCCGTGAAGGAAGTCGTCGTCGCCCACCGCGCCAACGCCCGCCAGGGCACGCGCTCGACCAAGACCCGCGGCGAAGTCCGCGGCGGCGGCAAGAAGCCCTGGGCCCAGAAGGGCACCGGCCGCGCCCGCGCCGGCTCCATCCGCTCCCCCCTGTGGTCCGGCGGCGGTGTGGTATTCGGCCCCAAGCCCCGCGACTTCTCCAAGAAAATCAACGGCAAGGTCAAGGCGCTCGCCTTCAGCCGCGCCCTGTTCGACCGGGCCAGCGCCGGCGAGATCAGCGTCATCGAGAATTTCGCCGCGAAGCAGACCAAGACCAAGCTGATGGACCAGGTCATCGGCCGCATCGCCCCCAAGGGCAAGGTGCTCATCGTCGACGCGCCGTTCACCACCGAGGCCCAGCGCGCCGCGCGCAACCTCGCCCGCGTCACCCTGCAGGAAGCCTCCAAGCTCAACACCCTCGATCTCGTCACCTACAGCTGGATCGTCGTCTCCACCAAGGCGCTCGAGCAGATCATCGCCCGCACCAACGGAGCCCAGTCATGATTAACGCCGCCCAGATTCTCAAAACCATGCGTTTGACGGAGAAGTCCAACAAGCTCTCCTCGAACTACGGCCAATACACCTTCGAGGTGTATCCCACCGCCACCAAGCACACCGTGCGCGCGGCCGTCGAGCAGACCTTCAAGGTCACCGTCACCCGCGTGAACATCCAGAACCGCAAGGGCAAGCCGAAGCGTTCGCGCCAGGGCCGCCCCATCACCATGTCCGACAGCAAGCGCGCCATCGTCACCCTCAAGTCGGGTGACAAGATTGAGCTCACCTGAGCCCGGAGACCACCACCATGGCCCTCAAATCCTTCCGTCCCCTCACCGCGTCCCTCCGGTTCACCACCCTGAACCGGCCCGACGACATCACCGACAAGCGCCCGGAGCGCTCCCTCGTCGAGTCGAAGCCCAAGACCGGCGGCCGCAACACCTACGGCCGCATCACCTCGCGCCGTCGCGGGGGCGGCCACAAGAAGCTTTACCGCATTATCGACTTCAAGCGCGGCAAGCTCGACATGCCCGCCAAGGTGCAGGCGATCGAATACGATCCCAACCGCACCGCGCTCCTCGCGCTCCTCGCCTACGCCGACGGCACGAAGACCTACATCCTCGCGCCCCAGGGCCTCAAGGTCGGCGACACGGTCTACAGCGCGCTGAAGACCGACACCAACGACTTCAAGCCCGGCAACTCCTTTCTGCTCGCGGCGATCCCGCCCTCCACCAAGCTGCATGCCGTGGAGATGATCCCCGGCAAGGGCGCCCAGCTGGCCCGCGCCGCCGGCACCTCGGTCGAGCTCGTCGCCATCGAGGACGGCTACGCGCAGATCCGCCTCGCCTCGGGGGAGACCCGCCTGGTCCACGCCCAATGCCGCGCCACCATCGGCGAGGTCTCCAACGCCGACCACAGCAAGCGTTCGCTCGGCAAGGCCGGCCGCAACCGCTGGCTGGGCCGCCGCCCCCGCGTGCGCGGCGTCGCCATGAACCCGGTCGACCACCCCAACGGCGGCGGCCAGGGCAAGTCCAAGGGTGGTGGCGGCCGCCAGCACCTCGTCTCGCCGTGGGGCCAGCTCGCCAAGGGCTTCCCGACGCGCCGCCGCTCCAAGCAGTCCAGCTCCTTCATCCTGGTGCGCGCCAACGGCCGCCCGCCGCGCAACAAGAAATAATCCCAACGACTCCGCACCATGGCCCGTTCCATCAAAAAAGGTTTCTTTGTCGACTACCACCTCCTGGAGAAAATCCAGAAGGCGGCCAAGGCCGGGGGCGTCCGCAAGCCCATCCAGACCTGGTCCCGTCGCTCCACCGTCACGCCCGAGTTCGTCGGCCACACCATCAGCGTCCACAACGGCAAGGCGCACATCGCCGTCTACATCACGGAGAACATGGTCGGGCACAAGCTCGGCGAATTCGCCCCGACCCGCACCTTCAAGGCGCACGGCGGCATGACCCGCAAGGAAATCTGAGGCCGCGGCCCAACCGGAACATCATCATGGAAATTCAAGCTCTCACCCGCAACGCGCGCATGTCGCCCAAGAAGGTCCGCGAGGTCGCGCGCCTCATCCAGGGCCGCCCCGTCAACGAGGCGATCGACTTCCTCACGCTCATCCCGCGCAAGTCCTCGCGCCTCCTCGTCAAGACGCTGAAGAGCGCCGTGGCCAACGCCGAGAACAACAACAGCCTCTCCGCCAGCTCGCTCACCGTGCACCGCGCCCTGATCGAGAACGGCCCCGTGCTCAAGCGCTTCAAGGCCGGCGCCAAGGGCTCGGCCAAGCCGCGCGTCAAGCGCATGTCGCACCTCCGCATCGTCCTCACCGACGGCAAATCCAACTGACTTTTCCCATGGGACAAAAGACCAACCCTACAGGCTTCCGCCTCGCCGTCCGCCGCAACTGGCAGTCGCGCTGGTTCGCGCGCAAGAAGGATTTCGCCAAGCTCCTCCACGAGGACCAGGTCATCCGCTCCACCCTGATGGAGAAGCTCAAGCAGGCCTCGGTGCCGCGCATCTTCATTGAGCGCGCCGGCAACCGCGTCCGCGTGAAGATCTTCACCGCCCGCCCCGGCATCGTCATCGGCAAGAAAGGCCAGGAGGTCGAGAACATGAAGGTCGCCCTCGGCAAGCTCACCGGCAAGGAGGTCCTCCTCGACATCCAGGAAGTGAAGAAGCCCGAGATCGAGGCCCAGCTCGTCGCCGAGAACGTCGCCCTCCAGCTCGAGCGCCGCATCGCCTTCCGCCGCGCCATCAAGAAATCCATCCAGATCGCCATGTCGCTTGGCATCGACGGCATCAAGATCCAGTGCTCGGGCCGCCTCGGCGGCGCCGACATCGCCCGCCGCGAATGGCAGCGCCAGGGCCGCATTCCGCTGCACACCCTGCGCGAGAACATCGATTACGGCTTCGCCGAGGCCCAGACCGTCTGGGGCAAGATCGGTGTCAAATGCTGGATCTGCAAAAAAGACGAAGCCAATTAATCACCTTACCCGGCGCGTCGCGCCACTGATCCCATGCCTGCTCTAGCTCCCTCCCGCACCAAATACCGCAAGTCGATGAAAGGCTCCCGCGCCGGCAATGCCAAGCGCGGCAACACGCTCGCCTTCGGCGAATTCGGCCTGCAGTCCCTCTCGCGCGGCCCCATGACCGGCCAGCAGATCGAGGCCGCCCGCGTCACCATCGCCCGCCACCTCAAGCGCAAGGGCAAGCTCTGGATCCGCATCTTCCCGCACAAGCCCGTCACCAAGAAGCCCGCCGAGGTCCGCATGGGCCAGGGCAAGGGCCCGGTCGAGTTCTACGTCGCCGTCATCAAGCCCGGCGCCGTGCTTTTCGAGCTCGCCGGCGTGCCCCTTACCATCGCCAAGGAGGCCTTCCGCCTCGCCGACGCCAAACTGCCCTTCCGCTGCCGCTTCATCGTCCGCGAAGGCACCGCCGCCTGATAACCCGGAGAACGCCGCCATGACTTCCAAAGAAATCCGCGACCTCGCGCCCAGTGAGATCACCATCAAGCTCCGCGAGACCCGCGAGGCGCTCCTCCAGCTCCGCCTGCGCAAAAACGCCGGGCAGGTCGAGAAGCCCCACCTCCTGCGCGCCTACCGCAAGGACATCGCCCGCCTCCTCACGGCCCTCGCGGCCAAGAAAACCGCCAAGGCCAAGGCCGCCTGAGCCAACCGCTTTCCTCCATGTCCACTCACGAACGCCACAACCGCCGCAAGACCCTCATCGGTTTCGTCAGCTCCAAGATGGGCGACAAGTCCGTCAAGGTCACCGTCCCCTACAAGACGCCGCACCCGCTTTATCACAAGGTCATCAACCGCAAGACCGTCCTCCACGTCCACGACGAGAAGAACGAGTCCAAGGTCGGCGACAAGATCGAGGTCATGGAGACCCGCCCGATCAGCCGGCTGAAGCGCTGGCGCATCATCCGCGTCGTCGAGGCCTCCGTGGGCCTGGACCTCGTCGCCGTGTCCGAGAAGGACGTCGCCGAGGCCGTGCCGACCAAGACCACCAAGGCCAACGTGGCCGCCGCCAAGGCCTGACCCAACCCGCCGGAGACACCACCATGATCCAGATGCGTTCCATCCTCGATATTGCCGACAACACCGGCGCGCGCCGCGCGTCAATGATCGGCAAGATCGGGCATCCCTCCCGCTATGCCCACGTCGGTGACATCATCACCATCAACATCAAGGAGAGCAGCACCGACGCCACCGTGAAGAAGGGCGAGGTCGTCAAGGCCGTCATCGTCCGCACGCGCGCCCCGCTGCGCCGCGCCGACGGCAGCTACCTCCGCTTCGACTCCAACGCCGTCGTCATCATCGGCGAGGACGGCAACCCGCGGGGCACCCGCATCTTCGGCCCGGTCGCCCGCGAACTCCGCGCCAAGAACTACTCCAAGATCATCTCCCTCGCCCCGGAGGTCCTCTAACATGTCCCAGAAATTTCACATCAAGAAGAACGACCTGGTCGTCGTCATCGCCGGCGCCCACAAGGGCAAGTCCGGCAAGATCCTCGAGATCCGCTCGGCCAAGAACCGCGCCGTCGTCGAGGGCGTGGCCATGATCAAGCGCCACCTCAAGAAGTCCCAGGAAAACCCGCAGGGCAAGATCGCCGAGCGCGAGGGCACGATCCACGTGTCCAACCTCATGCTCCAGTCGCGTTTCGACGCCTCCAAGCGCCGGAAGACCGCCGCGCCCGCGGCCAAGGCCTGAAGAGGGTAGGGCGAGTCCTCTGGACGAGCCGCCTCAAAAAATCATCCAATACTCAACCAACGCATCCGGGTCGGAAATCCGGTTAGCACCATGAGCAAACAACCCACTCCTCTCCAAAAATTCTACGCCGAGACCGTCGCCCCGGCCTTGATGGCCTCCCGCGGCTACAAGAACAAGCACCAGGTCCCGAAGCTCGAGAAGATCGTCATCAACACCGGCATCAGCTCCGAGGCCGACAAGAACCAGATCGCCGACACCGCCCGCGACATCGCCCTCATCGCCGGCCAGAAGCCCGTGCTCAACCGCTCCAAGAAGGCCATCGCCAACTTCAAGCTGAAGCCCAATCAGGTCACCGGCTGCCACGTCACTCTCCGCGGCGAGAACATGTGGCACTTCCTGATGCGACTGCTCGCCGTGGCCCTGCCCACCATCCGCGACTTCCGCGGCGTGCCCAACAAGCTCGACGGCCAGGGCAACTACACCATCGGCATCACCGACTTCACCATCTTCCCCGAGATCGTCGTCGAGAACAACAAGCGCTCGATGGGCCTCGACATCACCCTCGTGACCTCCGCCGGGACCGACGACGAGGCCCGCGAACTCCTCAAGGCCCTCGGCATGCCCTTCCGCCGCATCGAGCCCGCCGCGCCGACGCCCGCCAAGACTTCCGCCGCCTAAACCCTACGACCATGCCGAAAACTTCCGCCATCGAACGCAACAAGAAGCGCATCCGCCTCGTCGAAAAGCACGCCGCCAAGCGCGCCGAGCTGAAGGCCGTCCTCGCCAACCCGGCCACCACGGACGAGGAATTCTTCGCCGCCCAGAAGAAGCTGGCGAAGCTCCCGCGCAACTCCTCCAAGGTCCGCATCCGCAACCGCTGCTCGCTCAGCGGCCGGCCCCGCGGCTTCCACCGCCGTTTCGGCGTCTCCCGCATCACGCTCCGCGAACTCGCGCTCGCCGGCAAGATCCCGGGCGTCACCAAGTCCTCCTGGTAACCACCACTTTCCCGCCGGAAGTCGGATATGATCCGACGGGCAACCCATCCAACAACATCCATCCATGACAGACCCGATCAGTGATTTCCTGACCCACCTTCGCAATGCGTCGAAGGCCGGCCTCGCGCAGTGCGTTTCCCCGCATTCCAAGCTCAAGGAGAGCCTCGCGAACATCCTCAAAAGCGAAGGCTACGTCCGCGACGTGGCCACCGGCACCGACGAACGCGGCCACAAGACCGTCATCGTCACCATGAAGTATGTGGACAGCGCCCCGGTCATCACCGGCCTCAAGCGCTCCTCGACCCCCGGCCGCCGCCTCTATGCCGGCTACTCGGAGATTCCCCGCGTCCTCAACGGCCTCGGCCTCGCCATCATTTCCACTTCCAAGGGTCTCATGAAAGACCAGGACGCCCGCCGCCACAAACTCGGCGGTGAACTCGTCTGCACCGTCTGGTAAGGAGCACCACCACCATGAGCAGAATCGGCAAACAACCCGTCCCCATTCCCGACAAGGTCAAGGTCGACATCAAGGGAACCACCGTGTCCGTCGAGGGCCCCAAGGGCAAAGTCTCCAAGACCTTCGCGTCCGTCGTGAAGATCGAGCAGAAGGACAAAAACGTCCTCGTCTCGCCCACCGAGGAGACCCGCTTTTCCCGCGCCATGTATGGCACGGCCCGCTCCGTCATCGCCGGCATGGTGAAGGGCGTGAGCGTTGGCTACCTCAAGGAGCTCGAGATCCAGGGCGTCGGCTTCAAGGCCGCGCTCAAGGGCAAGCAGCTCGACCTCGCGCTCGGCTACTCGCACGCCATCCTCCACGACATCCCCGAGGGCATCAAGGTCACCGTCACCGACCAGACCAAGCTCAAGATCGAGGGCGCCGACAAGCAGCTCGTCGGCCAGGTCACCGCCGAGATCCGCGCCTACTACCCGCCGGAGCCTTACAAGGGCAAGGGCGTCCGCATCGTCGGCGAGCACGCCGAGCGCGTCCGCCGCAAGGAAGGCAAGACCGTCGCCTAACCCGGAACCCAACCATGAAAACCGTCTACAAGGCCCAGCTCCTCCAGAAGCGCAAATGGCGCATCCGCAAGAAAGTGACCGGCACCGCCGCCCGGCCGCGCCTCAGCGTCAAGTTCTCCGGCAAGCACATCTACGCGCAGGCCGTCAACGACGACGCCGGCGCGACCCTCGTGTTCCTTTCCACCCTCGATCCCGAGGTGAAGAAGGGCGGCGCGAAGGGCAACCTCTCCGGCGCCAAGTCCCTGGCCGTCGCCTTCGCCGCCAAGGCCAAGGCCGCCGGCATCACCTCCGTGGTGTTCGACCGCAACGGTCGCCCCTACCACGGCCGCGTCAAAACCTTCGCCGAAGCCGCCCGCGAGGGCGGTCTCCAATTCTAATCCTCACCCATGGCTAACAACAATCGGTCTTTTTCCAACGGCCCCGCGAATGACACGGGCGAGCCCGGCATGTTCGAGAAGGTGGTCTTCATCAACCGCTGCGCCAAGGTCGTGAAGGGCGGCCGCCGCTTCAGCTTCTCCGCCCTCTCCGTCGTCGGCGACGGCAAGGGCAGCGTCGGCATCGGCTACGGCAAGGCCAACGAGGTCCCCGACGCCATCAAGAAGTCCACCGAGTCCGCCAAGAAGCGCATGGTCTCCGTGAAGCTCAAGGGCTCCACCATCCCGCACGAGGTCCTCGGCGAATACGACGGCGGCAAGGTCTTCCTGCGCCCCGCGTCCACCGGCACCGGCCTGATCGCCGGCGGCGGCGTGCGCGCCGTGCTCGAGGCCGCGGGCGTCCACAACGTCCTCACCAAGTCGATGGGCTCCAAGAACCACATCGCCGTGGTCCACGCGACCCTCAACGGCCTCCGCAAGCTCCGCCTCGAGGCGGACTTCAAGGCGCTCCGCGCCTAAGCCATCTTATCCATCCGAGTCGGTCCGCGTTCGCGCGCGCCGGCGCCCAAAAATCAGGAATCCAGAAAATGCGTCTCCATAATCTCGTTAACGTCAAGGGTGCGGTGCACCGCAAGAAGCGCGTCGGCTGCGGCGAAGGCGGCGGCCACGGCAAGACCTCCGGCGTCGGTGGCAAGGGCCAGAAAGGCCGCTCCGGCGGCTCGATCCGCCCCGGCTTCGAAGGCGGCCAGATGCCCCTTTACCGCAAGCTCCCGCACCGCGGCTTCAACAACTACGAGTTCCGCACGAGCTATGCGGTCGTCAACGTCGGCGATCTCGCCGCGCTCGACGCCAAGATCACCGAGGTGAACGCCGAGGTGCTCGCCACCGCCGGTCTCATCCGCCCGGGCGTCAGGCTGCTCAAGGTCCTCGGCGACGGCGAGATCAGCCGCGCCCTCAAGGTCACGGCGCAGAAGTTCACCGGCTCGGCCAAGGCCAAGCTGGAGAAGGCCGGCGGCGCGGCCCTCACGGCCTGACGTCCGAATTTTGGATTTTCGATTGCGGATTTTGGAGCAAAGACCCCCGCAGCGCCCTCGACCGGGCGAAAATCGAAAATCGAGAATCAAAAATCAAAAATAACTCCCTGTGTTTTCCGCCTTCGCCAACTCCATGAAGATCCCCGAGCTCCGCTCGCGGATCCTCTATACGCTCGGCCTGCTCTTTGTCGCCCGCGTCGGTGCGCACATCCCGCTGCCCGGCATCGACCCGAAGCCGCTGCTGAACTTCTTCGAGGCGCAGACCGCCAGCGGCGGCGGCGGCCTCATGGGCCTCTACAACATGTTCACGGGCGGCGCGCTCCTCAAGGGCGCGGTCTGCGCGCTGGGCATCATGCCCTACATCAGCGCCTCCATCATCTTCCAGCTGATGACCGCCGTCGTGCCGGCCCTCAGCCGCCTGCAGCAGGAGGGCGATGTCGGCCGCCAGAAGCTCACGCAATACACCCGCTACCTCACGGTCGCCATCTGTCTGCTCCAAAGCGTGCTGCTCATCCTCTCGCTGGAGAACCCGGGCCGCATCTTCGCCGGCTACGATGTCAACACCTACGGCCAGATCGTGGTCATGGGCCACTGGCCGTTCCTCATCTTCTCCACCATCTACATGACCGCCGGCACGATGCTCCTCATGTGGCTCGGCGAGCAGATCACCCAGCGCGGCATCGGCAACGGCGTCTCGCTGCTGATCACGGTCGGCATCCTCGCCGACATCCCCGGCGCGGCGGTCGCCACCTACCAGCTCTTCTTCGCGCCCGTCGGCGTGGCCAAGCTCGGCCTGCCCCAGGGCGTGATGATGGTCGGCCTTTTCCTGATCGTGACGATGGGCATCATCGCCGTCACGCAGGGCCAGCGGAAGATCCCGGTGCAATACGCCAAGCGCGTCGTCGGCCAGAAGGTCTACGGCGGGCAAAGCTCGTTCCTGCCGCTGAAGGTGAACTACTCCGGCGTCATGCCCGTGATCTTCGCCAGCGCCATCCTGCTTTTCCCGCAGCAGATCTTCTCGCAGGCGGGCGCGGCCTTCAACCTGCCGTTCCTCGTCGAGTTCGCCAACAACCTGACCCGCGGCCACTGGACCTACTACGCCGGCTTCACCACCCTGATTTTGTTTTTCAGCTATTTCTGGGTGTCCGTCATGTTCAAGCCGATCCAGATCGCCGACGACCTGAAGAAATACGGCGGCTACATCCCCGGCGTGCGCCCCGGCGAGCCGACGGCCGGCTTCCTCGATTTCATCATGACGCGGCTGACACTCGCCGGCGCGATTTTCCTCACGGTCATCGCCGTGATCCCCGACATCCTCTTGAACACTTTCCAGGTGCCGCCGCGCATCGCCTATTTCTTCGGCGGCACCGGCATGTTGATCACGGTTGGCGTCATTTTGGACACGATGCGCCAGATCGAAACCTTCCTGCTCCAGCGCCATTACGACGGCTTCCTGAAGAAGGGCCGCATCCGCGGCCGCAGCACCTCCACGAATGTCGCTTTGGGCGAGGCCGCCAGCGACAAGGCTGTCATGCAACTCACTACGGTCATGGTGGTTATATTGCTTGTCGGCATCACGGCCTGGCTCATCCGCCATAACCTCAAATAGCACTTTACTTCGGTGAGAGGGACTGAACACTCCAGCCCCCTTTCCGCTTTTGCCCCGGCAAAAGCCAAGTTCCTTCTCCTTGGTCCCTCCGGCCCGCACTTCGCGGATCTGGTTCGCCAAGGCCGTTCTTTGAATCTTGAGCACGTCTCTCCTGCTTCCCTGGTGCAACAGGAGATTTCGCGACGCACCCGTTCCGCCCTCCCGCGGGACCTCAACCAGCTGCACCTTGCGCTTCTGCGCAAGTGGTTCTGGGCGCGCAAACCCGATGCGGGATTCCTTCTCGAAGGCTTCCCGGCTACGCTGCTCCAAGCGTTGGTGTTCGACGAGTGGCTCGAAGCCCGCGGTGAAACTCTCACCGGCTGCTTCGCGCCGCATCCGCTTTTGGCGGAACCCGTCGCCACCCACTACCGCACTCAAGGGCTCCTGCAAGGGGCCTTCTCCGCCGCCGCCTGATGATCCCGATCAAGAATCCGGAAGCGATCAGGCGGATGCGCGAGGCCTGCACCGTCGCCGCGACGATTCTCGCGCGGCTGAAGGAGCAGGTCCGTCCCGGTATCACGACCTACGACTTGGATCAAATCGGCCGCGATCTCATCGCCTCGTTCGGCGCGCGCAGCGCGCCCTATGGCTACAAGCACGGCTCCGGGCGTCCTTATCCGGCCCACACCTGCCTCTCGGTCAACGAAGAGGTTGTTCACGGCATCGGCTCCCTCAAGCGCATCCTGCGCGACGGCGACATCATCTCGGTCGACGTCACGGTCGAATACAACGGCTACATCGGCGACAATGCCGTCACGGTCCCGGTCGGCGCCATCGCCCCCCGCGTGGCCGAGCTGCTGACAGTCACCGAGGAAGCCCTCCGCCTCGGCATCCGCCAGGCCGCCGTCGGCAACCGGATCGGCGACATCTCCCACGCCGTGCAGACCTACGTCGAGGCCCGGGGCTTCAGCATCGTCCGCGAAATGGTCGGCCACGGGGTCGGCCGCACGATGCACGAGGAGCCGCAGATCCCGAACTTCGTCGACCGGAAACGCAACCGGACCGACGAGATCAGGCCCGGCATGACGCTCGCCATCGAACCCATGGTCAACCTCGGCGGTCATGCGGTCCGCACCCTCAGCGACGGGTGGACCGTTGTCACCGCCGACGGCACGCCCTCCGCCCATTTCGAACACACCGTGCTCACCACCGATGCCGGCCCCGAGATCCTCACGATCCCGCCCGCCGCCTGAAGTTTACCCTCTCTCAACTCTCAACAAAAAACTCTCAACCAACATCACCCATGCCTCGTCTCCTCGGCGTTGAACTCCCCGCCAAAAAGAAGATCGGATACTCCCTCCGGTATATCTACGGTATCGGCCCGACCCGGGCCGACCTCATCATCGCCACCGCTGGCCTTGATGCCAACATGCGCGCCTCGGACCTCTCCGAGGAGCAGCTGAACAAGATCCTCCACGTCATCACCGACAACAAGTGGGTCGTCGAGGGCGACCTCCGCCGCGACATCGCCGGCAACCTCAAGCGCCTCCAGGCCATCAACTGCTACCGCGGCATCCGCCACCGCCGCAGCCTGCCCGTCCGCGGCCAGCGCACCAGCACCAACGCCCGCACCCGCAAGGGCCCGCGCAAGACCGTCGGCGTCAGCAAGGCCGTCGAGAAAGCTTAATCCCAACCCTCTCACCACATGTCCGAAGAGAAATCCGCTCCCAAGAAAGAAAAGGCGCCCAAGAAGGCCGCCCCCGCTGCCCCCGCCGCCCCTGCGGCCGAGGCGAAGCCCGCCAAGGCCGGCAAAGAAAAGACCGCCAAGCCCGCCGCCGAAGGCGCCGCCGCTCCGGCCGCCGAAGCCAAGCCGGTTGAACTCGTCGGCGGCGTGCCCAAGGCCGTCACCGCCGAGGACCTCCTCAAGGAGGAGCTGCTCGCCGTCAAGGTCCGCAAGGCCAAGGGCTCGAAGAACATCACCTCCGGCATCGCGAACATCGCCGCCACCTTCAACAACACCATCGTTTCGATCACCGACGCCAAGGGCAACGTCGTCTCCTGGTCCAGCGCCGGCAAGTGTAACTTCCGCGGCTCGCGCAAGTCCACCGCCTACGCCGCCCAGGTCGTCGCCCAGGACGCCGCCCGCAACGCCATGGCCCACGGTCTCAAGGAAGTGCAGATCCGCGTCAGCGGTCCCGGCCTCGGCCGCGACTCCGCCATCCGCGGCCTCCAGGCCATCGGGCTTGAGATCTCCTCCATCATCGACGTCACCCCGGTGCCGCACAACGGCTGCCGTCCGCGCAAGCGCCGTCGCGTCTGATCCCTCCCAACTTTAATTTCTTTCTCCCATGGCTCGCTACACAGGACCAACCACCCGCATCAGCCGTCGCTTCGGCCAATACATCATTGGCTCCGCGAAGGTGCTGGAGCGCCGTAATTTCCCGCCCGGCCAGCACGGCCCCAAGTCGCGCCGCAAGCTCTCCGAATACGCCGTCGGCCTCGCCGAGAAGCAGAAGCTCCGTTACATCTACGGCCTGCTCGAGCGCCAGTTCCGCCGCACCTTCGCCATCGCCAAGCGCGAGCGCGGCGTCACCGGCGAACGCTTCCTCCAGCTCCTCGAGACCCGCCTCGACAGCGTCGTCTATCTCCTCGGTTTCGCCAAGAGCCGCGCCGCCGCCCGCCAGCTCGTCAACCACGGCCACGTCCGCGTCAACGGCCGCAAGGTCGACATCGCGAGCTACAGCGTCGTCCAGGGCGACGAGGTCGAGATGAAGGCCGTCAACTCCTCCCGCCAGCTCGCCACCCGCGCCATCGAGGAAAACCGCGCCCGCGTCGTCCCCGGCTGGCTCACGCGCAACGACGAGGCCCTCAAGGGCACCGTCACCCGCCTGCCCACCCGCGACGAGATGGAGCCCTCCATCAACGAGCAGCTCATCGTCGAGTTATGGCCACACCGTCGGCAACTCCCTCCGTCGCGTGCTGCTCAGCTCCATCGAGGGCAGCGCCATCAGCTCGATCAAGATCGAGGGCGTGAACCATGAGTTCCAGTCCATCGACGGCGTCGTCGAGGACGTCACCGACATCGTCCTCAACCTGAAGAAAATCCTCATCGTCTCCGAAAAACGCGAGCCGGTGAAGCTGCACCTCAAGGTCAATCGCGAGGGCGCCGTCACCGCCGCCGACATTCAGGCCGACGCCAACATCAAGATCGTCAATCCCGACCAGCTCATCTGCACCCTCGACCACAAGCGCACCTTCGAGGCCGACATCGAGATCAAGACCGGTCGCGGCTACTGCCCCGGCGAGAGCAACAAGAAGGAAGACCAGGCCATCGGCGTCATTGCCATCGACTCGCTCTTCTCCCCGGTCCGCCTCGTCCGCTACGCCGTCGAGAACACCCGTGTCGGCCAGATCACCGATTACGACAAGCTCGTCCTCGAGGTCTGGACGGACGGCCGCATCACCCCGGACGACGCCCTCAAGCAGTCCGCCTCCATCCTCAAGCACCACCTCGACGTGTTCGACCGCGTCTCGCCCGAGGCCTATGAGTTCGAGAGCGTCGCCGCCGAGGTCTCCGAGGAGCAGAACAAGCTCCGCAAGCTCCTCAACATGTCGGTCAACGAGATCGAGCTGTCGGTCCGCGCCGCCAACTGCCTCAACAACGCCAACATCACCACGGTCGGCGAGCTCGCCATGAAGACCGAGCAGGAGATGCTCAAGTATCGCAACTTCGGCAAGAAGTCCCTCAACGAGATCAAGGAGAAGCTCGAAGCCCTCGGCCTGTCCCTCGGCATGAAGTTCGACGAGCGCCTCCTCGACACCAAGAAGGAAGCCTGAGCCGCGCTTCACGCGAAACGCCAAACGTCCAAACTCCAGAATTCCAAATAAACCCAATCTCCGCTGTCCGGCCGCTGACTGTTTGGCCTATGGACTTTTGGGATTTGGGGTTTTCCAAAGAAAATGCGTCACAACAAACACCACGCTTCCCTCGGCGTCACCCGCGAACACCGCCGGGCGATGCTCTCCAACATGGGCGCCAGCCTCATCAAGCACGGTCGCATCGAGACCACGCTGACCAAGGCCAAGGCCCTCCGTCCCTTCATCGAGAAGGTCATCACCAAGGCCAAGAACGCCGCGGCCGCGGCCGAGAAGAAGGACGCCCTCCACCTCCGCCGCATGGCCCTCAAGGACATCCGCGACGAAGGCGCCGTGACCCTCCTCTTCAACGAGAAGGCCGCGCAATTCGCCCAGCGCCCTGGCGGCTACACCCGCATTTACAAGCTCGGTCCGCAGCGCATCGGCGACGCCGCCGAGATGGCGCTGATCGAGTTCGTCGGCGCGGACGACGAAGGCTACAAGAAGTCCAAGGGCAAGAAAAAGAAAGGTTCGAAGGCGAAAGCCGCCGCTCCCGACTTGTCCGCCGAAGCCTCGGTGAAGGCAGAAGCCCCCAAGGCATAAGGTGGCGCGCGCTGATCCCAGCGCGCCGTTCTCTTCCACTCTCAGCGCGCCGCCCCTTCGGGTCGGCGCGTTTTTCTTTCCCCTTGGCGTCCGTCCGCCTTCGTGCGAGGTTTCCGGCCGTGGTCACGCCGCCCGATTTCACCCTCGATGTCGTCCTCTACGGTCTGCTGGTGCTGGGCGTGTTCGGTTTCCTGTGGATCTACTATGACCGCCGTGACCGCGCGCTCTATGACACCCAGCGCCGCAAGATCACCTTCCACTGCATCCGCTGCGACCACCTCTACACGGAGAAGGCCGGCACCGACACGGCCCCCTGTCCCAAGTGCGGCCACCCGAACACGCGGTTGAAGTTTTGATTTTTTGACCTCGGATTGCACGGATGGGCACGGATGGATTGTATCTGCCGGCCCGAACGTGGCCCCACATCGACCACCCCGGGCGCCTGACCGCATTGGGATGGATTCTTCTCTTGGCTCAGCATGACATGCTGGGTGAATTTATCCGTGCCCATCCGAGTAATCCGTGGTTAATGATTTCTTCATCCCCATGTTCAAACGCCTCCTCCTGTCCCTCTTCCTCGTCTCAACTGTTGCTTTGCGTGCCGCCACGCCCTTCCACGGGCTGCTCGACCGCTATTACGAAGAATTCCTCTCGCTTTATCCGATCGAGGCCGCGGTCTACGGTGACAACGATCCGCGCTACGAGGCCGTCTGGCCCAACGATATCAGCCCGGAATACCGCGCCAAGGTCGCGTCCATGTGCGACCGCTACCTCGCCGAACTGGCCGGCATCGACCGCGCCGCGCTCTCCGCCTCCGACCGCCTCAGCTACGACACCCTGAAGTGGAGCCTCACGGCCCGCCGCGAGCTGGGGACGCATTTTTTTCACCTCACGCCCCTCAACCAGTTTTCCGCCGCGCACCTGATCTTTGCGCTCATGGCCTCGGGCAAAAGCGTGCATCCGTTCAAGACCGCGCAGGATTTCCGTAATTTCATCAGCCGCGCCCGGGGCTTCAGCGCCTGGGTGGACACCGCCATCGCCAACATGAAGACCGGCGTGGCCACCGGCATCGTGTCGCCGAAAATCCTCATGGAACGCGTGCTGGCCCAGCTCGAGCCGCTCATGGCGGACGACCCGGCGAAAAACGTCCTCTTCGGGCCGTTACAAATGATCCCGGCCGACCTTGCCGCCGCCGACAAGGACAGGCTGACCGCCGATTACACCGTCGCCATCCGTCAGGTCATGCTGCCGGCCTACGCCCGGCTCCATGCCTTTATCCAGGCGGACTACCTGCCGCGTTGCCGCGCCACGGCGGGCATCGGCTCGTTACCGGGCGGTGCCGCCGCCTATGCCAGCGCCGTTCGCTGGCAGACCACCACCGGCCTCACGCCGGAGCAGATCCACGAGACCGGCCTGCGCGAGGTCACCCGCATCAAGGGTGAGATGGAGCAGGTGCGGTTGCGGGTCGGTTTCAAGGGCCCGCTGCCCGAATTCCTCAAGTTCGTCGCCAGCGACCCGTCGTTCTCGCCCTTCCAGAGCGACGAGGAGGTGCTGGCGGCCTACCGGGCGATCGAGGGCCGGATCATGGCCCGGGTGCCAAAATTCTTCGGCCATCTGCCGCGCACGAAATTCGAGGTGCGGGCCACGGAAAAATTCCGCGCCGCCACCGCCGCCCACGAATACAGTCCCGGCACCGCCGACGGCTCGCGCCCCGGCGTGTTCTACGTGCCGATTCCCGACCTGAAGCGCTACCGCAATCCCCGCATGGAAAATCTCTTCCTGCACGAGGCGATTCCCGGCCATCACTTCCAGCTCTCGCTCACGATTGAGAACACGGACCTGCCCAGGTTCCGCCGCTATGACGCCAACAACGCCTACGTCGAGGGTTGGGCGCTCTACACCGAGAGCCTCGGAACGGAACTCGGGCTCTACGCCGATCCCTACCAATACCTCGGCATGCTCTTTGGCGACATGCACCGCGCGGTCCGGCTGGTGGTCGACACCGGCCTGCACGCCAAAGGCTGGACACGGGAACAGGCCATGGATTTCGGCCGGGATGCGGAGGGCGACCTGCCCAACCTGGTCTCCGAGACCGAGCGCTACATGGCCAATCCCGGCCAGGCCCTCGGCTACAAGATCGGCCAGCTGAAGATCCGCGAATTGCGCACCCGCGCGGAGGCGAAACTTGGCGCGAAATTCGACCTCAGGGATTTCCATGATCAGATCCTGCTGCCGGGTGCCTTGCCGCTGTCCGTGCTCGAGGCCCATATTGACGCCTGGATCGCGGACCGCGCCGGAAAATAGGTAACAACACCTTGTCATTCTGAACGCAGTGAAGAATCCAGTGTCATGATTGCTGTTTGCTGCGCGGCTGGATCCTTCGCTGCACGCAGGATGACAGGCATTGTTGATTCAACATCCGTGCTGATCTGTGAAATCCGTGGTCTCACCGCCTTTCTGATTGATTCGCGCGCGCCGAATCCCCCATAACTTCGCATGGCACAGACCATCGCCGTCCTCGATTTCGGTTCCCAGCTCACGCAGGTCATCGCCCGCCGCATCCGCGAGTGTCAGGTCTACTCGAAGATCTACCACTTCAGCACGCCGGCCGCTAAGCTCCGCGCCGACGGCGTCGTCGGCATCATCCTCTCCGGCGGCCCGCAGAGCGTCTATGCCCGGACCGCCCCGCATCCTGATCCGGCCATCTTCCAGCTCGGCGTGCCCGTTCTCGGCATCTGCTACGGCGTGCAGCTCATGGGCCACTTCCTCGGCGGCAAGGTCGCCCTGAGCAAGGCCCGCGAATACGGTCACGGCCACCTGACCATCCGGAAACCCGGCAGGCTCTTCGCCGGTCTGCCCAAGCGCCTCCGGATCTGGAATTCTCACGGTGACAAGCTCACCAAGCTCCCGCCGGGCTTCGTCGCGACCGCCGTCTCCGAAAACTCGCCCTTCGCCGGCATCGAGGACGCCAGGCGCCGATTCTACGGCATCCAGTTTCACCCCGAGGTCTTCCACACCGAGCGCGGCGTGGACATGATCCGCAACTTCCTCGTCCGCGTCTGCGGCGCGCGGCAGGATTGGACGACCAGAGATTTCATCGCCCACGCCGTCGCCGACATCAGGGCAAAAGTGGGGAAGGGGCGCGTGCTCCTCGGCCTGTCCGGCGGCGTCGATTCCTCCGTGGCCGCGGCGCTCCTGCACAAGGCCATCGGTCGGCAACTCACCTGCGTGTTCGTGGACAACGGCCTCCTCCGCCAGGGCGAGCGCGCCTATGTCGAGGCGCTCTACAAGCGGAACTTCAAGATCGACCTGCGCGTCGTGGACGCCTCGGCGCTCTTCCTGAAACGCCTCCGGGACGTCACGGAGCCCGAGCAGAAGCGCAAGATCATCGGTCGCACCTTCGTCGAGGTCTTTGAAAAATCGCTAAAATCCATCGGCGGCGCCGAGTTCCTGGGGCAGGGGACACTCTATCCCGACGTCATCGAGTCGGTCTCCATCCAGGGCAACCCCGCCTCGCTGATCAAGACCCACCACAACGTCGGCGGCCTGCCGGCGCGCATGAAACTCAGGCTCATCGAGCCGCTGCGCGAGCTGTTCAAGGACGAGGTCCGCCGGGTCGGCGCTGCGCTCGGCCTGCCACGCGAGGTCGTCTGGCGCCAGCCGTTCCCCGGCCCCGGCCTCGGCGTGCGCGTCATGGGTGACATCACGGCGGAGAAGCTCGAGATCCTCCGCCACGCCGACGCCGTCCTGCAGGACGAGATGATGAAGTCGGGTCATTACGGGAAGGTCTGGCAGTCCTTCGCCGTCTTCCTGCCGGTCAAGACCGTGGGCGTGTTCGGTGACGAGCGCACCTATGACTACGTCATCGCGCTCCGCATCGTGGAGAGCACCGACGCCATGACGGCCGACTGGGCCCGGCTGCCCCACGATTTGCTCCGGAAAATCTCCAGCCGCATCACCAACGAGGTCCGGGGCGTGAGCCGGGTGGTCCTGGACATCAGTTCCAAGCCCCCCGCGACCATCGAGTGGGAGTAGATTCCCGTTGCGAACCGGGGCACTCCTCGCTGATTCTCCTGTCCCACCACACCATGAAAATCCGCCTTCTCCTGGCCGCCGCTCTGCTTTCCGCCGCCGCCGTCCCGGCCACCGCCCAGACCGCCGCGGAATGGATCGCCCGGGCCCGCGCCCGCCTCGGCTCCGAGGCCGCCCTGCAGGGGGTCAGCTCCATCCGCTACACCGGCACCCTTGAAGAGGATGGTGCCAAGCAGCGCACCCTCGACATCATTTTCCAAAAGCCCCTGAAGCAGCGCATCACCCTGACCGGCGCCGAAGTCACCGATATCATCGCGTTGGACGAATACGACGCCTGGCAGAAGCGCATCAACCCCAAGAATCCCGCCCAGTGGCAGCTCACCCTGATCGACGCGGCCCAGACCAAGCGCCTCCGCGCCCAGGTCTGGGACAACCTCAATTTTTTCAGCGGCATCGAGAAGATGCGCGGCTCGGTCCGGCTGGACGGCGACACCACGGTCGACGGCGTGCTCTGCGTGAAGCTCGTCTTCACCTACCTGCCCAACATGGTGCTCACGCGCTACCTCGACAAGGCCACCGCGCGCCTGGTCAAGACCGAGACCGAGAGCGGCACGGAAATCCGCGAGGAGGGCGAGATTTTTGCCAGCGGCGTCCGTTTCCCGCGCAAGGTCGTCAACCGCGACAAGGGCGGCCGCGCCACCACCATGGTCTTCGAGCGGGTGATCCTGAACGAGGCGCACGCCGCCGCCGAGTTTGCCGTGCCCGCCCTGCGGGAGAACTGAGCGGGGCGGGCCTTGCTTGGTCGCCGTAGGAGCGGCTTTACGCCGCGATGGGACATGCGCCACGCGCAAATCGCGGCGTAAAGCCGCTCCTACATTTTCTGCTGCGGCCGTTGAGCTTTCCTACTTTCCGCCCCGGGCCCGGGAAACCCCGAGGCTTTGCTTTGCAACGCGCCCCATTTCTGCTCATTTTCCCATCATGCCCCAGAACGCCGTCCTTAAGATCGCCGACAAGGAATACGCCTGCCCCATCATGACCGGCACGGAGGGCGAGAGGGCCGTCGACGCCCGCAATCTCCGCAAGGACTCCGGCTACATCTTCTACGACCAGGGCTACGGCAACACCGGCTCCTGCGAAAGCGCCGTGACCTACCTCGACGGCGACAACGGCGTCCTCCGCCACCGGGGCTACCCGATCGAGCAGCTGGCCGCGCACTCCGAGTTTGTCGAGACCGCCTGGCTCGTCATCTACGGCGAGCTGCCCACCGCGGCGCAGCGCCGGAAATTCGGCGACATGCTGCGGGAAAACGCCCACATCGAGCCGCAGATGCAGCGCCTCTTCGAGGGCTTCCCCAAGGACGCCCCGCCGATGGGCATGCTCTCCTCGCTCGTCGGCGCGCTCGCGGCCTATTACCCGCACCTCGCCACCAACAATTTCGAGAAGGACCTCCAGCACTTCGACCTCGCGGCCGCCCTCGCCATCTCGAAGATCCGCACCCTCGGCACCATGATCTACCGCCACTCGCGCGGCCTGCCGTTCATGCACCCGAAGGACCTGCCCTTCTGCGAGAACCTCATGCACATGATGTTCTCCGAGCCCTACAAGGACCATGTCGAGATCCCCGAGGTCACGCAGGCCCTCAACCTCATCCTGCTCATGCACGCCGACCACGAGCAGAACTGCAGCACCTCCACCGTGCGCATGGTCGGCTCCAGCGGCGCCAACCTCTTCACCTCGCTTGCCGCCGGCGTCAACGCCCTCTCCGGCCCGCTCCACGGCGGCGCCAACGTCGCCGTCATGCAGATGCTCCAGTCCATCCACGACGAGCACGACGACGGCTCCCGCTTCATCGCGGCGGCCAAGGGCGGCAGCAAGAGCAACCGCCTCATGGGCTTCGGCCACGCCGTCTACCGCAACTTCGACCCCCGCGCCAAGGTCATCGGCGAGGCCTGCAGCCTCGTGCTCAAGAAGCTCGGCAAGTCCGACCCGCTGCTCGACATCGCCCGCCACCTCGAGGAGGCCGCGCTGAAGGACGACTACTTCGTCTCCCGCAAGCTCTACCCCAACGTCGACTTTTACTCCGGCATCATCTTCCGCGCCCTCGGCATCCCGACCAACATGTTCACCGTCATGTTCGCCATTGGTCGCGCCCCCGGCTGGATCGCCAACTGGCGCGAGGTCGCCTCCAACCCCAAGGGCCGCATCTACCGCCCCCGCCAGATCTACACCGGCCCCGTCAAACGCGACTACGTGCCGATGGACAAGCGGGGGTAGGCTCTGTTTCGAACGCTTCTAGATAAGGCTCGATATTAGTATTTAGTAATTACGTCTTGGGAGAAAGAAGCTCTGCAACCTCGTAACCTTCTCGAGTAACTGCAAAAATCTCACCCTTGTAGCCGCGATCTGCGATTAATCCTTCCCGTAGCAATTCTTCGATTGCCCCTTCCCAGATAGCCCTCGTTTTCGGAGAGCGGTCCGTAATGAATTCCTTGCCATTAGCATTCAGGCGGACTCCGCCAAAGAACTTCATGAGCATTATTGTGCCGTCTCCGGAATTTGCGGCCTCAGTAAGTAACTGCCGCGCTTCAACACTAAGCCTAGGAACCGGAGCTGTTAACATCGGTTCTGGTGTCGCATCTACGGAGGGCGGCATACTTTTACTCGTGAAGAACTCATCTTGATTCAGTCGAAGCTGTAGCTGACGTGCGAACTTTTCCTTGAACTCAGTTGAATCGGTAAACGACTCTACTAAGCCGCGCTTGTAACACGCGGCCTTAAATTCCTTCAGTTGTTCATACTGTTTAGGATCGACCGAATCCAATGCCACTGGCGTAGATGAGAAATACAGCATAACGGGTTTCCCGGCCGCTATATGCTCTTCAATTTCCTCGACTGTGCCGCTCGCATAGTCGCCCGTGGAAGTTCCGATTCGTGTCCAAAAAACGCCAACAAGCAAATCGCAGTCCTTCAGTAAGCGTCGCCTCGGGTGCCTCGTAGTTACGAGAGCTACGACATGGTAAGGTGTCGTAATGGTGACTACTACGACGGGAGCGGCGGAGACAGAGTTGATCGAGACGGGGGAGAAGCGCGATGTGCTGGGGCGGCGGCAC
>JACPPI010000022.1 GCA_016190985.1 Opitutia bacterium
ATGGGCTAGCGGGTGATCTTCGCGGCCCGCGCTGATCGAGATCTCGGCGACATTGTCCGCTTTCTTGCCCGCTTGAGTCCGGCCGCCGCCGAACGGCTGGGTTACGCCCTCTTTGACAACGCCATGTCGCTGGCCGAACTGCCCTGCCGCGGATGAGATAGACGCGGATGAGATAGGACGCGGATGAGATAGGGTCAGGCTTTGTAGTTTGTAGCCCGCCGCGTTTCACCGCGCCGCCACGATCTTCAGATTCAACCGGCAGCCGAGCGCGGCGGCGGTGCGGGAGAGCGTGGTGAGCGTGATCGAGGTGTTGTCCTCGTCGAGCACGCGGTTGAGCGCCGCCCGGCTGGTGCCAAGCTTTTCAGCCAAGGCCGAGACGGACACCCCCTTGCGCTCCATCTGCCTGGCCAGCGCGGCGGCGATGACCTTCTTGATCGCGGCGGCCTCGACCTCCTCGTAGATGCCCTCCTCGCGGAGAAAATCCGTGAAGTTACTTCCGCCGTGGATGTTCTTGTTGGTGCTCATAGTCGCGTTTCCTTTTGTGGGCCAGTTTGAGTTCCTGTTCGGGTGTGGCCCGGGTCTTTTTGATGAATCCGTGTAACAGAATGATGGTTTCGTCGTGGGTGAAGAAGAGCGTGCGGGCAATCCGGCTGGGCAGCCGTGTGCGGACTTCCCAGAGGCCCTCGCCCAAGGAATCCACCAGCGGCAGGCCCAGTGGCCAGCCGAACTGCACAGCCAGAATGTCGGCCCCGATCTGCTTCCGTTCGTCTTCAGGCAGGCTTTTAAGCCACTCACGAACTGGCTCGTTGCCGACGGCCGTGCGAAAGAACACGCACGGAAGCGGACGAGGCTTGGACATTCCCCATCAAGTGAATCAATAATGATACAGTGTCAAGTGCGACGACTTGGCGGGGCAAACTTGTCCGCCTTGTGGTCAGCCTTATCCGGCGGTCCCACTCGTCGTCCGACCAGCCGCACAGTTTCGCAACCAGTGGCGACCCGATTGAAAAAGCCATTTATGACACGCCGGGCCTAACTGCTCAAAAACCAGGAGGTTGCCCGATTACCACCTTTGCGGCGGGGCCCAAAATAGAAAATTATCTGGCATAGGACGCGCTTACTTGCTCAGTTCACATTGCATCAGGAAAGGATCGGCTGGCAACAGCCGGTTCTGCCAACCGGGTCTAGGAGTGATCACGGTGGTTTCGAGCGCCGCAAGGCGCCCGGATGTGAGAGGGGTCAAACCCTCTAACAAAAAACTCCTCCAAAAAAGCGAAAAGCCGCCTGATGCCCTCAGGCGGCTTTTCGTTTTCAGGAAAAACCCTGATGCGCGAACGATTAACTAACCATCAACCGCTCACGCATCATGTCCCACAACATCATCACCCTCGCCTCGCTTCGCATCAGCGAAGCGAACCCGAACCACCACCTCTGGAACAACAACGGCACGTGGTTCCTGCACTACACGGTCTATCCGACCCCCTTCACCAAGGAGCGCATCCGCCGCTCCCTCGGCACGAAGGATGTCAACCTGGCCCGCGAACGCCGCGACCAGTTCTTCGCCCACCTGGCGAAGCAGTCGTCCGCCCCCGCCCCGGTCCTCGCCGGCGCCGTGGCCTGAGCCGCTTTTCGCCGTGGAAAATCACCAGGGGCACGCAGCGGGGCGTGCCCTTGTTTTTTGGTGGAGCGCGTTGACCTCAACGCGCTTGCCAGGAAAACGCGCTGGGCTCGGCGCGTTCCACCTCATGGGATCCTCAGCTGCATGCCGACCCGGAGCACGCTCGAACCCTGCAGCACGTCGCGGTTGGCGCTGTATATCTCCTGCCAGCGGTTGGCCGTGCCGTAGTAGCGCATGCTGATGCGCGAAAGCGAGTCGCCCTCCGTGACCGTATGATAGCGCACGTCGGGCACGCCCACCGGCGGGGCCGCGACCACCGGCCGTGTCGGGGCCAGTCCGCCCGAGGCGATCGTCGCCGCCGGCGTGCCCAGGCGGGCGGCCGAGGCGATCTGGTCCAGCGTGCCCTGAGCCTGGTTGAGCCGGGCGGCCAGCGCGCCGTTTTCCGTGCGCAACTGGGTAATGACCGCCACCCGGTCGCGATCCTGCGCGGCGCCGGCCTCGGCCTGCCGTGTCAAGGCGGTCCGGGCGCCTTCGAGGTCGCGGCGGAGCTGCGCCAACTGGGCGGTGACGGAATCGACGCTGTGCTGGGCGCCGCGCTCGGCCTCGGCGCGCTGCTGCTCCGCGCTGCGCACGCTCTGGGTCAGGCGGGCGATGTCGGCACGGTAGGATTCCACGAGCCGGCGCATGTCCTCGCGCTCCGTCTCCAGCCGGGTGTTGGCCTGGGTCAGCTCGGCCACGGTGGCGCTGTGCGAATCGGTGGCCTTCTCCGCCTCGGCCGCGCGGTTTTGCACGGCCGCAAGCTCGGCCTTGGCCTGCTCGGCCTCCTGCCGGGCCTTGGCCAGCTCGGTGTCGGCGGCGGCCAGTTTTTCCTGCAACGCCGTCTTCTCGCCGGACAATTCGCCGAGCAGACTCTGGCTGTCGCCCGTGAGCTTTTCGTTCTGCTGCCGCAGGAGGTCGCCCGCCGCCGTGAGTTCGCGCACCCTGGCCTGCAACTGGGTCAGCTCCGTCTTGTCCACGGCATCGGTCTCCGGCAGCCGTGCGCTGGTCAAAGCGCGATTGGCCTCGGCGAGGGATTTGTTGGTCTCGCGGGTGCGCGCCAGCTGGGCGGCCAGCGTGGAGACTTCCTTGGCGGAGTTGTTGCGCTCCTCCTCGATCTGGCCTTCCAGCTCCTTCACGTGCGCCTGGAGGGTGCTGATTTCCATCTTGTAGGCGTCGGGCTGCGCCGCGGTGACGGCCTGGGACTGCGCGGCCAGAGCGGCCTCGGTGCTCTTCTTCGCGCTCTCCAGATCCTTTTCGAGGCGGTCGTTCGCGGCGGTCAGTTCCGCGACCGTCGCGTTGAGCCGCTCCACCGTCGTGTTGGCCTCGGCGAGGTCGGCTTCAAGCTTCCGGTCGCCGGCTCCGCTCCCTGTGCGGACGGTCGCGGCATCCGCCAGCTGCTTTTCCAAGTCCTTCACGCGGGCCAGGGCCTGGTTGAGATTGTGCTGCGTGCTGCTGGTGAAAGTCGCCTGCTCTTCGCCCTCCCGGGTCAGTTGCTCGTTCTTGGCGCGCAAGGCCGCCGCTTCCGACGTCACCTTGGCCAGTTCGTCGCGCAGACTGCCGGTCTCGGCGGAACCCCGTTTGGCCGCAGCCAGGGCCTTTTCCAGACGGTCGTTGGCCGCCGTCACTTCCGCCACCGTGGCGCCATTTTTATCCAGTGCCTCATTGGCGTCGGCGAGCTGCTGTCGGATACTGTCCAGCTCCGCGGATTTGCCCGCTACCATCCGGGTTCTGCGCAGGTCGCGCTCGAGATCGGCCACCTTGTCGGCGAGCGCTTGCTTGTCCCGGGTCGAATCCTCCGCCAGCTGCTGCGCGGCGGCGAGTTTCTGGCGCAGCCGGTCCAGCTCGGCGGTGTCGGGTTTGCTCTCGGCGCGCGCGGCCAATGACTGCTCGGCCTGCGCCAGCCGCGCGGTCAGGCTGCGGTTCTCCGTGGAGAGATCGTCGAATTGCTTCTGGGTCTGGGAGAGCTTCGACCGCAGGTCGGTCGAGCCGGAGCTGGCGGCCTCCACCTGCGCCGATTTTTCGTTGACGGTCTGCTCCAGCGAGCGGCTCCATTTTTCCAAGTCGGCTTTCTCGGCCTGCAGCGCAGCCACCTGCTGCTGCAGTTGCGCCGCGCTCCGCTGGGCCTCGGCGAGTTTGCCGGCGCTGGCGGAATCCGTGGCCGGCTTGGGCTGGCTTTCCAATTCGGCCACGCGGGCGGTGAGCTTTTGGTTTTCGGCCTGCCAGCGCGCGGCCTCCTGCGCGGCCTGCTCGGCCTTGGCGGTCAGTTGCGCGATCTGCTGGGCCGACGCGCCATCCGGGACAGCGGGCTTGGCGGTCTGGTTGCGCAGGGCCCGCAACTGGCTGTTCAGTGACAGCAGCTCGCGGGTGGAACGCTTGACCTCGTCGTTGAGCCGCGCGTTGTCGCGCTGCAGGTTGGCGATGGTGGCGGATTGGTCGCCGGCGGCGGCAGGAGCCGCATCGGGTCTGGCGGCATTCGCGGCGAGAGCTTCCTTCTCCTGCTGCAACCGGGTGTTGCTCTGGGTCAATTGCTGGTTCGCCGTCTGCAACTGGGCGAGCGCGCCCGCCGAGTGTTGCAGCTTGGCGGTCAGCCCGGCAATCTGGCTCTCGTAACGCGAAACGTCCACCACCGGAGCGGGCGCGGCGGCCTTGGCCCGGGCCAGATCATCCTGGGCATCCTTGGCCTGGGTCTTCACCAGCGTCATCTCGCGCTCCGCGTTCTCCTTGTCGACGGTGAGGGTCTGCACCTGCCCCGCCAGCCGCTGGTTTTGGGCGCGCATCTGCTCCACCAACCGCGCGGTGTCGCCGCCCGACGACGAGAGTTGCTGTTCCAGCCGGGCCTTCTCCACCTCGAGCCGCTGGTTGGCGGCGGCCAGCTGCGTGTTGGCTTCGCGGGCCTGCTCGAGCGCGGCGGTCAACTCCGTCACCCGGGCCGCTGCGGCGGCGGACTTGTCGGGGCCGGCGCTGGCCGGGGCGGCCGGCTTTTCCGGCGCGGCGGCCGCCGGAGCGGGCGCGGCGGTCAGGGCCGGCTGGGCTTTGCCGGGGCGGCGCTCCGCGAGCAAGCGCGTGGCGGCGGCCTGTTGCCCGGCGTCCAGGGTCCGGGCGACGGCGTCGCGGGCCTCGGGCGCGGAGCCGTTTTCCACGCCGAGGCTGAGCCAGACCCAGGCCTGCACCGGATCCTTGGAGACGCCGCCGCGGCCCTCGGAGAGCATGAGGCCGTAATTGGTCTGCGCCGCCCCGAAGCCCTGCTCGGCGGCGGCGCGGTAATAGGCGGCGGCGGTGGCGTCGTTCCTGGGCACGCCGCGGCCATCCTCGAACAGCAGGCCGAGGTTGTGCTGGGCGCGGGCGTAGCCGCGGTCCGCCGCCAGCTTATACCAGCGGGCGGCCTGCACCTCGTCCTTCCGCACCCCGCGGCCGGCCTCGTAGGCGAGCCCGAGGTTGAACTGCGCCTCGACGATGCCCTGTTCCGCCGCCTGCTTGAACCAGAGGTTGGCCTCGAACAAATCCCGCCCGATGCCGCGCCCGGCGGCATACATGTTGCCGGTGTTGAACTGCGCGGCGGGAAACCCCAGCTCCGCGGCCTGGAGATAATACTTGAAAGCCTGCCGCTCATCCGCCGGCACGCCGTGGCCGAATTCGTAGGCGAGGCCCAGGTTGTATTGCGCCGCCGCGAAGCCTTTTTCCGCCGCGCGCCGATACCACTTCAGCGCCTCGGCGTAATCCTGCCGCAAGCCGGCCTGGCCCTCGTTGTAGGCGTTGCCGAGCGCGTTCATGGCCTCGGCGTCGGATTGCTCGGCCCGGGCCCGCAGTCTTTCCAAGTCCGGCGTTGTTTGGGCCGCGGCGCCCAGCCACCCGAGGCTGGCGAACAGGACGACGCCAGCCAGCAGCCACCCCGGCCTCAGGGCCCTGGGGATTCTCGTGGCTGCCGTGAAATTACACACGCCTTAGGTTAAGGACAAAACCCTACACGGGAGCAAGGCTGCATCAACCATCCCGTGGATGATTTTCTTGTCGGGCGGACAGAACGTGGCCAGGGCCCCCGAGAGCCGCGCCTGCCCCCCGACCACGAAGTAATACGGGCACAAGCGCAACCGGCCCGCCTTCGCCGAGGCTTCCGCCTTCGCCGGGCCTGCGGCGGACGAGACGGAGGGCTGGCCCGCACCGGCCTTTTCGTAGAGCGGGTGCGACACGCGTTTCGGTTTCCGGTATTCCTGCAGCACGTGCAGGTTGGTCGGCGCAAGCTTCAGCGCCTGCTCGACGCCCTGCTGCCACTCCTCGCGCGAGCAGTCGCTGCCGAGCACGACGCTGCGCGCGCCCCAGGCCGTCTCGTGAAAGCCGGAGATCTTGATGATCAGGTCGCGCTCCTTCTGCGAGGCGCCGATCAGGTCGCGCCAGTCGTTGAGCGCCCGGCCGCCGATGCGCGGGCCGTCGAGCACGGCGCCGGGCGGCAGCGGCGCCGGGTCCATGATCCACGATTGCGGGATGAGTTCGCGCAGCAGCTGCAGGCTCCGGCCGCCGAGGTGCTCGGCCCAGAACTCGCCGAGCAGGTGGTGGTGAAAGAGCGCCAGCGCCAGCTTCTCCTCCTGGAACGGACGCATCGGCGGCGCGATGGCGACGGCGCCGTTCTGCCACGCCTCGAGGATTTCGCGGCCCACCTTCACGTTGGCCCAGTCGAACAGCTCGAAGAACCGGTAGATGATGTCGATTTTCTCCGGCGTGCCCTCGACGTCGAAGAACAGCTCGCTCCCGAGCGGAAACACATCCTCCGGCCGCAGGCAGAACACGCGGCGGCCCAGCCGCTGCAACTGCTCGGCCAGCCACAGCATCTCGGGGCGGTAGGTCGCCGCCTCGTCGCTCACGAGGAGGGCGATGAGGGGATTGCGCGCCGCCGGCTTCAGCGCGGCGAGCGCCGCATGGAAATTCTCCACCATGGCGCCGCCGTGCCCGAGCACCGCGCGGTCCGTGTCGCCGCCATAGAGCTTGTTGAGGAACGCCGTGAGCCCGATGCCGCCGGGCACCGAGTCCAGCTCGGTCAGGGCGAAGCCGTCGTCCGTCAGCAAAAGGTCAGGCCGCAGCACGGTGGGAAACTGGCCGCGGTTCTTCGGGTCGCGCGCGTGGGCGATGAGCGCCGGCGGCTTGCCGCGGTCGAGGTAGTCGGCGACCCACGGCGCCAGCAGCGGCTTGTTGCGGAGGAGATTCTTCCCCAGGGCCGAGCGCAGGTAGAGGGTTTCGAGCGCGGCGTGGAATTCCACGCAGGCGGCGCCGATCTGCTCCAGTTGCGCCACCTGCGCGGGCGTGAGCGGCCAGGCGGCCGGCGAGAGCCGCCAGGTCTTGTCCTCGAACAGCGACTGGGTGGCAAAAGCAGCCTTAAGGTATTCGTGAGTTAGGTCAGGCATCGCAGCGAAGGCTGAAAGACTGAAAAGCTGAAAGGCTGAAATTGCGGGCGGGAGTCATGACCGATTCAGCCATTCAGTTCTTCGGCTTTTCAGCCGTTTTCTCCTAGTCATCCATCTGGATGTCCTTGTTGCGGTGCCGCGGGCAGCCGGCGCGGAGCCAGCCGTAGATGAAACGGTCGAGGTCGCCGTCGAGCACGGCCTGCGTGTCGCTGGTGCTCACGCCGGTGCGCAGGTCCTTCACCATCTGGTAGGGCTGGAGCACATAGCTGCGGATCTGGGAGCCGAAGCCGATCTCGCCCTTGTCCCCGTAGAATTTTTCCATCTCGCTGCGCTGCTCGTCCAGTTTCTTCTCGTAGAGGCGGGCCTTGAGCACGTTCAGGGCGGCGGCCTTGTTCTTGATCTGCGAGCGCTCGTTCTGGCACACCACCACGATGCCGGAGGGGATGTGCGTCAGGCGCACGGCGGAATCGGTGGTGTTGACGCCCTGGCCGCCCTTGCCGGAGGAGCGGTAGACGTCGGTGCGGATCTCGTCCTCGGGGATTTCGATGACGATCTCCTCGGTGATCTCGGCCACGACGTCCACGGCGCAGAACGAGGTGTGGCGGCGCTTGTTGGAGTCGAACGGGCTGATGCGCACGAGGCGGTGGACGCCGCGCTCGGCCTTGGCGTAGCCGTAGGCGTTCTCGCCCTTGATCAGGATCGTGGCCTTGGAGATGCCGGCGGTGTCGCCCGGCTGCACGTCCATCAGCTCGACCGCGAAGCCGCGGCGCTCGCACCAGCGGGAATACATGCGGAAGAGGATGTCGGCCCAGTCGTTGGACTCGGTGCCGCCGGCGCCGGCCTGGATGCTGAAGATGGCGTTGTTGCGGTCGAACTGGCCGGTGAGGAAGGAGGCGATCTCGAGCCGGTCGAGTTCCTCGACCATGGTGGTGACGGCGGCGCCGAGTTCCCTGGCGTGGGCCTCCTGCTCGGCCGGGGTCGCCGCCTCGATCAGCTCGACCATGACAGCGGCGTCATCCAGCCGTTTGTTGAAGGCCACGAGCCCGGCGATGGCGCGCTTCAGGCCGTTGAGCCGGGCGATGTGCTTCTGGGCCTTCTCGGGGTTGTTCCAGAACTCCGGGGCGCCCATCTCCCCCTCCATCGCCTCTATCTCGCGCTGCTTTTGTTCGACGTCAAAGAAACCTCCATAAGTAGCCGGCGCGCTTCTTTATGTTGTCCAAGTGGGAAAAGGTTTCGGGAGCGATCATGGAGGGGCCTACCCTTGGCAGGCCCGCCCGTGCCGCAAGCGGAAACTGCTCCGCCCGCCGGCTCAGGCCACGGCGTAGCTCGCCAACCGCCCGTGCAGCTCCAGCTTCAATTCGCGGCACTCGGCATGCACCTGCAGCTCGAAATTCCGGAGCTTGAAACCGGGAAAGACGCATTCCCGCAGCACGCGCCACTCCTCGGTCTCTTCCAGCGGGAGCGCCTCGTCGAGCGGCTTGTCCCCGGAGGAGCCCACCTGGTTGTGCCGGCAGAGGCCGCGCGCGAGTGAAACGATGGCCACCAGTTCCTTGTCCTCCGCCGCCTCCCTGGGCGATTCGATCCAGCGCATGACATTGGCAAAGCGGCGGGGCAGGCCGTGTTTTTCCGCGAAATGCGCCGCCATCTCTCGGGAAGTGCAGCCCAGGAAGAGCCGTTCGACCTCGGCGAGCGGTCTCTTGTGCTGCCGCGCATGCTCCAGGGTCGCCTGCAGGCCGAAAGGGTGCAGGCGCAAGAGCAGCAGCTTGCCGAGATCATGCAGGAGGCCCGCCGTGTAGGCCGGGGCCGCCAGGTGGGGAAACTCCAGTGCTTTGCAGGCAAAGCGCGCGGTCCGGGCCGTCCCGATCTGGAACATCCAGAATCGCTGCCAGTCGAAGGCGGGCGGCAGTTCCATCATTTTCGCCGGGGTGACCACGAACCCGCGGGCTTGCGCGGTCAGCCGCAGTTCGCCCAGGAGACCCACTGCCAGCCGCGGATCCTCGATCGCGGTCCGGTCCGTCCCGGACGGAGGTTTCGCCTGGTTGGCGGCGATGAGCATCTGGGCCGCGAGCCCCGGGTCTTTCTCCACGAGGTCCATCAGCGGATTGAGGCACGACGGATGGCCCGTGGCCGCCATCTGGAACGCGGCGGCGGCGGAGTCGATGACCGGGCAGCCGGGCAAGGCCTCGATTTCCCTCTGGATTTTCCGCCAGTCGGTGACCGGACAACGGTGTTCGAGCGGGGCATTGAACCACACGGCGCGTTCCCGGACCTCCAGCTCGGAGTGCTGCGTGGCGCCCGCGAGAAAGCCCAGGGGCACGAGCGTCGGGGCGAGCTGCTGAGAAATGAGCCGGGTGGCGAAATCCAAGGTCTCCAGGCCTGGCCCAAACTCGGCCCAATGGCCCGCCTTGGCCGAGTTGTTCAGGGTCTTGAGACAATCCACGACCCCCCAGGCCCCGGCCACCTCGGCCTGGTTCGCCAAGGCCGCGAGTTCCTCGCTCGCGTGACGCGTTGCCTTCAATTCCGCCGCTTTCAGCAGCGGGACAGCCGCCTGCTCCAGCGCCGTCCGCAGGCCGGCGAGCATGCGCTCCAGCTCGTCCGGCTTCAGGCCCATCATCTTGCAGAACGATTTCTCCTCCTCGAAATGCCGGTTGCGCCAGGGGTTCGCCGTCGCCTTGGCGATCTCGCCGAAGATGTCGTCGTCATGGTAGGGCTTGATCAGGAAATTCTGCACGCGCAGCTCCAGGCCGCGTCGCACCGCGTTGCGGTCGCCGGTCGCGGTGTAGACCACGACCGGCAGCAGCTTCCGCAGGCCATCGCGCTTGAGCCGTTCGATAAACCCCAGGCCGCTCTCGCCCTTGAGGCCCAGTTCCACGAAAACCAGGTCCACCTGGACGTTGCGGCTGAGGAAGTCCCAGGCGGCCTGGGCCGTGTCCACGGCCGCAAACCGGTGCCCGCCGCGCGCGAGGATGCCGTGCATCGCGCGCCGCGCCGTTTCATTGGGATCGAGGAGGAGTATGTTGGCCATTGAAGAGTGGCGTATCCACGCCGGACCGTGGCCGCGCCCCGGGGTGTCAGCCGCCTGTCTTTTTATCGGTCATTCCCACGCCGTCTGAACCGAAATAGACGCCCCAAGCGGCGATCGCTGGGACCGGCGCGACCCCGCGCCTATCACCCACCCGCCCACCCCCCTCACCCGCGCAGCGTGCCGGCGGTCTGCTCGGCCAGAAAACTCGCGTAGGTCTGCGCGACGCCCTCGCGCAGGCCGACCCGGGCGCGCCAACCGAGCGCGGTGAGCCGGGAAACATCCATGAGCTTGCGCGGCGTGCCGTCGGGCTTCGTGGCATCCCAGGCGATCCGCCCCTTGAAACCGACGGTCGCGGCCACGATCTCCGTCAGCTCCCGGATGGTCGCGTCCGTGCCGGTGCCGACGTTGATCAGGTCCGGCGGATTGGCCTGTTTCAGCAAAAACGCGCACGCGTCGGCCAGTTCGTCCACGTGCAGGAACTCGCGCTTGGGCGAACCCGTGCCCCAGGCGGTGACCTCGGCGCGGCCGGCCTGCTTCGCCTCGTGGAATTTGCGGATGAGCGCCGGCATTACGTGCGAATTCTGCAGGTGATAGTTGTCGCCGGGGCCGTAGAGGTTGGTCGGCATGGCCGAGTGGTAGAGCACGCCGTGCTGCTTGCGGAAATACTCGCAGAGTTTAAGCCCGGCGATCTTGGCGATGGCGTAGGCCTCGTTCGTCGGCTCGAGCGGGCCGGTGAGCAGGCAGCTCTCGGCCATCGGCTGCGGGGCCAGTTTCGGATAGATGCACGAGCTGCCGAGGAAAAGAAAGCGCTTCACGCCGGCCGCGAAGGCACCGTGGATGGTGTTGGTCGCGATGACGAGGTTGTCGTAACCGAAATCCGCCGGGTAGGTGTTGTTGGCGAGGATGCCGCCCACCTTGGCCGCAGCCATGATGACCGTGTCGGGCTTCTCCGCCGCCAGAAAATCGGCAACAGCGGCCTGCTTCAAAAGGTCGAGTTCCTGGCGGGTCCGCAGCAGAAGGGTCACGTCCGGTTCACGCCGGAACCGGCGGACCAGCGCCCCGCCGACCATGCCGTTATGCCCTGCGATGAAGAGCTTCATTCTTTAACCACGGATATCACGGGTTAGCACGGATGGGCGGCCGAATCCCGTCATCCTGAACGAACTGAAGGATCCGGCATGACTCCCGTCAGCGCTCGTGCCGCTGGATTCATCTCCCGCGCCTGCGGGATCAGAATGACAGGCTGTGTGGATTGTATCTGTGGTCATCCGTGCAATCCGTGGCAAATGTTCAACACTCTCATGCGAACGGAGACTTCGTGGGCTTGGACAGGCTGGCGATCTGCGCCTCGCGCTTGGCCAGCTCGAGGTCGTGCTCGACCATGATCTTCACCAGGTCCTTGAAGAGCACCTTGGGCGCCCAGCCGAGCTGCTTCTTGGCCTTGGCTGGGTTGCCGATGAGCAGATCGACCTCGGCCGGACGCTCATAGCGGGTGTCATGCTTCACGTATTTCCGCCAATCCAGGCCGAGCAGGCCGAAGGTCGCCTCGCAGAACTCCTGCACACTGTGCGTCTCGTTGGTCGCGACCACATAGTCGTCGGGCTTGTCCTGCTGGAGCATCAGCCACATCATCTCGACGTATTCCTTGGCGTAGCCCCAGTCGCGCTTGGCGTCGAGGTTGCCGAGGTAGAGCGAGTCCTGCAGGTCCAGCTTGATGCGGGTGGCGGCGCGGGTGATCTTGCGGGTCACGAAGGTCTCGCCGCGGCGCGGCGACTCGTGGTTGAACAAAATGCCGTTGCTCGCATGCAGGTTGTAGCTCTCGCGGAAGTTCACGGTCAGCCAGTAGGCGTAGACCTTGGCGCAGCCGTAGGGTGAGCGCGGCCAGAACGGCGTGGTCTCCACCTGCGGCACCTCCTGCACCTTGCCGAACATCTCGGACGACGACGCCTGGTAGAACCGCGTCTTCTTCACCAGCCCCGCCTCGCGGATGGCCTCGAGGATGCGCAACGCGCCCTGGCCGTCGATGTCGCCCGTGTATTCCGGGATGTCGAAAGACACCCGCACGTGGGACTGGGCGGCGAGGTTGTAGATCTCGTCGGGCTGGAGCTCGTAAAGCAGCTTCACCATCTGCACGGCGTCGGCGAGGTCGCCGTAGTGCAACGTGAGCTTGGCGCCGTTGGCGTGGCGGTCAAAATTCAGGTGGTCGATGCGGCTCGTGTTGAAGGTCGAGGCGCGGCGGATGATGCCGTGCACCTCGTAGCCTTTGTCGAGCAGCAGTTCGGCGAGGTAGGAGCCATCCTGTCCGGTGATGCCGGTGATCAGGGCTTTTTTCATGTGGGGAAACAGCTAGAGGGATGTCCTCGCCGCAGGCAAGCCGGGCTTCAGCGCTATTTTATCGCCTCGGCCAGCAGGCGCACCAACTCGGCTTTCCACAGCGCCGCGATGGTGTGGCTGCCGTGGCCGCGGGTCTTGTCGCTGCAAGGAATCGTGACCGCCCGGCCGCGGGCGACGCGCTTGATCTCGCGCTCCAGGATGCCGAGTTCGGGCGGGTTGATCAGGTCGTCGGCGAAATTGATGGCGAGCAGCGGTGCGGTGATTTTTTCCAGGCCCGGGCCGGGATCGTAGTCGCGCGAGGCCTCAAGCGCATAAAGGAAATCGTTCGCGTCGCCCGTCTTGAGGTAGTTCGCCACAAAGGCATCAAGCGCGGCGTCGGCCTGCGCAAGGCTCGGCGCCTCGGTTTGCCGCACCACGGGATTGCTGCTCATGAGGTAGAGCATTTGCGCGCCGGTGCGCAGCGACTGCGGCTGTTGCCTGTATTCCCCGCCCTGCCATTCCGGGTCGCCGCGGATGGCGTCGATCGCCATGCGGCGCCACACCCGGTTGCGCCCGGAAATCTGCGTCGGCAGGCTCGCCAGCGGCAGCAACGCGTCCATGAAATCCGGATGCAGCTCGCCCCACAGCCACGTGTGCATGCCGCCCATCGAGGTGCCCATGACGAGGCGGGCGTGGCTCACGCCAAGCCCCTCGGTCAGCAGGCGATATTGCGCCCCGACCATGTCGCGGTAGCCGTAATGCGGGAATTTCGCCCGCAATCCGTCGCTGGGCTTGCCCGACTTGCCGTGGCCGATGGCGTCGGGCAGCACGATGAAATACTTCGCGGCGTCCAGCGGCTGGCCGGGGCCGAACAGCTCGGACGCGAAGGTCGGGGCCAGGAACTGCGCGCCGCTGCCCGTGGTCCCGTGGGTGATGAGCACGGCGTTGCGCACCACGCCGGCGGCGTCGCGCTGCGGCACGCCCAGCGTGCGGTAGTGGACGCGCAGCTCGGGCAGCGATTCGCCCGAAGCGAACTTGAAATCCTTGAGCACGAAATCGCCCTCGACGGGCGCGGGGTAATCGGCGGCCGACACCCGGAAAGCCAGCAGCAGGCCGGCGACCAGCAGACGGGGCAATGTCTTCATAAATTCAACCGAGCGACTTCAGCAGGCGCGTCAGCTCGGCCTGCCTGGCCTGCTGGTCGGCGAGCTGCTTCTTCGCGCCGTCGAGCACGGCGGGCGGGGCCTTGCTGACGAACGCCTCGTTCGCGAGCCGTGCCTCGGTGCCGGCGATGTGCCTGGCCAGCGTCTCCAATTCCTTGGCGAGCCGCGCCTTCTCGGCGGCCGGGTCGCTCCCGCGGCCGCGGGACTTGATGAGATTCCAGGAGCCGTAGGCGGTCACAGTCGCCGGGGCGTCGGGCGACATCTTCCCGCGCAGGACCGACGCGGCGCCCATCATGCGCTTCAATTTGCCGAGATTGGCTTCCAACACGGCCCAGTGCGCGTCGGAGGCCTCGACGATGAGCTCGGAAGCCTTGTTCGCCGCCTCGCCGTGCTCGGCCTTGAAGGCGCGCACCTGCGAGACCACCGCCTTGAGCTGGCCGATGAGCGCGGCGGCCGCGCTGTCGATCTGCAATCCGCGGCCGGCGAGCTGCGAGCAGTTCTCCAGCTGCGAGTCGCGCATCAGGAGCTTGCCCTCGGCGCCGTAGCCGAGCAGCTGCCAGAGTTCCTCCGTGATGAACGGCGTGAATGGGTGCAGCAGGTGCAGCGTCTGCCGCAGCACGAGATCCTGGATGGCGAGGCAGTTCGCCTTGGTGGCCGGATCCTGCAGCTTGGTCTTGGAGACCTCGACATACCAGTCGCAGAAATCGTTCCAGAAAAACCCGTAGAGCGCCTGCACCGCCGCGCTGAACTCGAACTCGGCAAAGCTTCGGTCCACCTCGCGCGTCGTCGAGAGCAGCCGGTCGAGGATGGCGTGGTCGTCGGCGTCGAACTTCGCCGGTTCCAGCCGCGCGAGGATGGCGGCGAGCGCGGAGTTGTCGGCCATGTCGCCGCTCATCTGGCGGAAGCGGCAGGCGTTCCAGAGCTTGTTGCAGAAATTCTTGCCGGACTCGATGCGGTCCTCCTGGAAACGGATGTCCTGCCCCTGCGGCGCGATGGAGATGATGCCGAAACGCAGGCCGTCCGCGCCGTATTTCGCGATCAGGTCGAGCGGGTCGGGCGAGTTGCCCAGCGATTTCGACATCTTGCGGCCCGACGCGTCGCGGATGATGCCGGTGAAATAGACGTGCTTGAACGGGATGCGCCGCTCCAGCGGCTCACCGGGGCGGACGAACTCCAGCCCGGCCATGATCATGCGCGCCACCCAGAAGAAGATGATGTCCGGCCCGGTCACGAGGGTCGTGGTCGGGTAGAAATAATCGTAACCGGCCTTCGCCATCGCGTCCTTGTCCGGCCAGCCGAGCGTGGCGAAGGGCCAGAGCCAGGACGAGGCCCAGGTGTCGAGCACGTCGTCCTCCTGCACCCAGTTGGCCTTGTCGGCCGGGCCGGCGAGCGAGACGTGGACTTTCTTCGGGTCGGCGAGATCGGCCGCGGTCAGCGTCTCCTTGTCGAGGCCCTTGGCATACCAGACCGGGATGCGATGCCCCCACCAGAGCTGGCGGCTGATGCACCAGTCCTGGATGTTCTCTAGCCAGTGCAGGTAGACCTTCGACCAGCGCTCGGGGTGGAACTTGATGTGGCCGTCGCGCACCGCCGCCTTGGCCTCCTCGATGCGCGGATATTTCAACCACCACTGCCAGGTCAGGCGCGGCTCGATCGGCACGTCGGCGCGCTCGGAGTAGCCGATGTTGTTCTCATACGGCTCCTCCTTCACCAACGCGCCCGACTCCTTCAAGAGCTCGACCGCCTTCTTCCGGCCGGCGAAACGCTCCATCCCCGCCAGCTCCGGGCCGGCGAGAGCGTTGAGCGTGCCGTCGGGCGTGAGCACGTCGATCGGCGCGAGCTTGTGGCGTTGCCCGATCTCGAAATCCACCTTGTCGTGCGCCGGCGTGATCTTCAGCGCGCCGGTGCCGAACTCGCGGTCCACCGCCGCGTCGGCGATGATGGGAATCTCCGCCTTGGGCCCGAGCGCCCGGCGCACCTTTTTGCCGATCCACGCCGCGTAGCGCGGGTCTTCCGGGTGCACCGCGATGGCCACGTCGCCCGGGATCGTCTCGGGCCGCGTCGTCTTGACCGTGATGAATTTACCCGGCTGGTCCGCCAGCTCGTAGCGCACCTGGTAGATGAAGCCCTTGACCGGCTTCATGATCACTTCCTCGTCGGAGAGCGCTGTGAGACTGGCCGGGCACCAGTTCACCATGCGCTTGCCGCGGTAGATGTGCCCCTTGCCGTAAAGGTCGACGAACACCCCGAGCACGGCCTGCGAGTAGGCCGGGTCCATCGTGAACTGCGTGCGGCTCCAGTCCGCCGACGCGCCGAGCGCCTGCAACTGCTGGAGGATGATGCCGCCCTTCTCCTCCTTCCACGACCAGACCTGTTCCAGGAATTTATCGCGGCCGAGATCGCGGCGGTGCTTCTTCTGTTTCCTCAGCTCGCGCTCGACCACGGTCTGGGTGGCGATGCCGGCGTGGTCCATGCCGGGCAGCCACATGGCCTCGCGGCCCTCGAGCCGGGCGCGACGGATCAGGATGTCCTGGATCGTGTTGTTGAGCACATGGCCCATGGTCAGCACGCCCGTGACATTGGGCGGCGGGATCATGATGCAATACGGCGCCCGCGCGGGGTTGACCCGGCCCGCGAAACAGCCCGCGGCCTGCCAGGCGGCATACCACTTCTTTTCGACGTCGCGCGGTTCGTAGCTCTTGGTGATCGAGGCCATGGGTCAGGTGAAGCGGGGCAGTCAAAGCCCTGCCCTCCGCCCTGACAAGCCGCTTCCTACCGCATCTCCTCCAGCTCGAAAACCAGCTGGTTGCGCGCACCCCGGGGCAGTGGCACGAAATGCGCCGGGGCCAGCGCCGCCGCCGTCTCGTCGGCCAGCAGGAACTTCAGAAAACGGAGCAATCCGGGCGCCGCTGCGCGCGGGAAAACCACATGAAGCGCCAGCCGCAGCGGATAATTGCCGTGGTGCACGTTGTCCGCCGTCGGCGCATAGGCCGGCTCGGTTGGGCTCGCCGCCACGGCCAGCGCCCGCAGCGCCGGATGGCCCGCCAGCCCCACCCCGCCCACGCCGATGCTGTTGTCCGCCGCCGTGAGTCGCTCCATCAGCGCGCCGTCGGTCGCGGCCAACTGCAACGCCGCCCTCGGGGCGGCCTCGCCGAGGATCTGCCGCCGGAACAACGGCCAGGCCAGGCCCGCCGACGGGGCCAGCGCCTGCAACGCGATCGGCCGCGCCGCCCACTCGCCGGGCAGGTTCAACTCGCCCCAGCGTGAGTAACTTTCCTTCGCCGTCTCGCCGAAAATCCCGCGCAGTTGCGCGACCGTGACCTGCGTCAACGGTGACGCGACCGGCACGGCGACCACTGTCACCTGGTAACCGATCACGCGGCTCACCACGTTGCCACTGGGCGGCGCTTCCTCCGCCGGCAGCAGAAACAGCCCGATCTCGGCGCAACCGGCTTCCAGGTCCGCCAGCCCCGGCCGCGTGCCGCGCAGGCCGAGCTTCACGGCGGTGTCCTCCTGCCGCGCGAACTCCGCCACGGCGCGCGCGAACTCCGCGCCGAGCAAGTCCGAGCCCGCCACGCGGATCTCCGCCGCCGCCGCCACCACAAAGCCGGCGAACATGATGACGATGCGTGTCATTCTGAACGAAGTGAAGAATCCAGTTTCATGACCGCTCGCTTATATCATTCTGGATTCTTCGCTGCGCTCAGAATGACAATCAGGTGTGTCACGCACTCACCCCCGGTCCACCACGTCCAGCTCGGGCCATTGCGCGATCTTGCGGTGCAGCGTGCGGCGGCTGAGGCCGAGCAGCTTGGCCGCCTTGGTGCGGTTGCCGCGGGCCTTCATCAGCGCCTCGCGCAGCAGCCGTTTTTCGTTGTCCTCGACGGAATACGGGTTCGCCGGCGTGGCCGTGACCATCGACGGCGGCGGCGCCACCTCGCCGCGGAACTTCGGCTCGAGGTCGAACTCGCTCAGCTTGCCGCCGCGCCGCAGCACGACGGCGTTCTCGGCAAAGTTGCGCAGCTCGCGGATGTTGCCGGGCCACGGGTAGCCTTGCAGGAAGCGCATCGCGCCGGGCTCGACCGTCACCGCCTCGTAGGCGTTCTCCTTCGAGTAGACCTGGATGAAATGCTCCAGCAGCACCGGGATGTCCTCGGTGCGCTCGCGCAGCGGCGGCGTGGTGATGCGCACGACGTTCAATCGGAAGAACAGGTCCTCGCGGAACTTCCCCTCCTTCACCATCTGCTCGAGGTTGCGGTTGGTCGCGGCCACGAGACGCACGTCCACCGTCATCGTCTTCGAGCTGCCGATGCGCTCGAAGCTCTTGGTCTCGAGGAAACGCAGGAGCTTCACCTGGATCTCGGGGCCGATCTCGCCGATCTCGTCGAGGAAAACCGTGCCGCCGTCCGCCACCTCGAAGCGGCCCTCGCGCTTGTCCGTCGCGCCGGTGAACGATCCGCGCTCGTGGCCGAACAGCTCGCTCTCCAGCAGCTGCGCCGGCAGCGCCGCGCAGTGCACCGGCACGAAGGCATTGCGCGCGCGCGGGCTGGCCTGGTGGATGGCCTGCGCGATCAGCTCCTTGCCCGTGCCGGTCTCGCCCTCGATGAGGATCGTCGCCTTCGACGGCGCCACGAGCTTCACGCGCTCGATGACCTCGGCCAGCTTCGGCGAGTGGCCGACGATGCCCTCGACGTTGAACTTCTCGTCGAGCCGCTCGTGCAGCTGCTTCACCTCGACCTCGAGGGTCTTGGTCTTCAGCGCCCGCTGGATGAGGATTTCCAGCCGCTCGATCTGCACCGGCTTGGTCAGGAAATCGACGGCGCCGCGCTTCATCGCCTCGACGGCCGAGTCGATGCTGCCGTAGGCCGTCATCATGATCACGGCCGGCTTGTTCGCCAGCGCGAGGGCCTTGTCGATGACCTTGAGGCCGCTTTTGCCCGGCATGCGGAGATCGGTGATGATCACCTCGAACTCCTGCGCGTCCATCAGGTTGAAGGCCTCATCGGCGCTGGCGGCGACCGACACGTCGTAGTGCTCCTGCAACGCCTGCTGCAGCCCCTCGCGGGTGTGCTTCTCGTCGTCGACGATCAATACGCTCGGCACCATGGCCGTATCTCACTCCCCGGCCCCGCCCCGGTCAACGGGAAATGAGACGACCTGACACAGCCTTGCCGACTGCTTACCGCATTCCGACTCAACTGTAGGAGCGGGTTTATCCCGCGATAATCATAGCTCGGGCTTACCCCGCGCAGCATGCCAAACCCGCAAGACCACAGCTTCGTCAGCACCGGATAATTCGTAGATCACCCGATACGGGCGATGAATGATCTCACGCACGGAGTCCCTGCCCTCTTCGGGCAGAATACGACCGGCCTGCGGAAAGTCTCCGAGTAGTCTGGTGCTCTCCAAAATGTCCTGCCCGGTTCTAAGCGCCGCCGCCTGATTGTCCGCGGCGATGTGCCGCACTATTGCCTCCAAGTCGGCAATGGCATCGTCAGACCAGATTGCTTTTCGAGCCATTGGGGCAGCAGCTTCTCGACGTCTGCCTGCGATTTCCAATGGCCTGCTTTCACGCTCTGCCGGCTCTTCTCCAAGGCGGCGAGCAACGCCAGTTTTTCCGCGGCATCCTGCAAGGTCGCGTCCTCCGGCAGCGCATCAATCGCGGCATGGGCGAGTTCCTTGGTGCTCATGCGGATAATGAATCCCCATCGTATTGCTTCGTCAAGCCACCATGCCCGGGCCAGATTGCACCGTTGCCAAACGCAAGCTACTGCTGCTCAATATTCGCGCTAGGCTACGCCGTATAACGTGGTGTGGCCGAATACCAGTTAGCGGAAAATAAACCCCTTAAACACCCATGATCATCTGGAGAGGTCTCGGAATCCTAGTAGCCATCGCTGGCTTCGCCGGCTTCATCATCGCGGAAACCATTTCACGTTCTGTCACACACGATACGACTTACTATCAGACCCACGCGCTTCCAAAACTGGGTGGTGCTGTGTTGGGCGCTTTACTCGCCTTTGGCATGACCAAGGCTCTTGCGAAAGGAAATGCGCCCCGAACTGTGGTCGACAAAGAAACAGGCAAAGAAATGCAAATTAGCAGAGGGGATTCCTTCTTTTTTGTTCCATCGAAGTATATTCCATATGTGGTGCTGGGCATCGGCGTCATCGTTGCGTTGATCCCGGGATAAAAGGAGAGGTTAGCCAGTCGCCAGTCGGCCGAGGTCAGACCCATCCAGCAGCAGCTTCACCATGGCTTGCAGGGCGGCGGCGTCATCGGCGTCGAAGCGGGCGAGGTGCGGGCTGTCGAGGTCGAGCACGCCGAGCAGGCGGCCGTCTTTGATGAGCGGCACGACGATCTCCGAGCGCGACGCGTGGTCGCAGGCGATGTGGCCGGGAAATTTCTCCACGTCGGGCACCACGAGGGTCTCGCGGCGCTGCGCCGCCGTGCCGCAGACGCCTTTGCCGAGCGGGATGCGGATGCAGGCGACCTTGCCCTGGAACGGTCCGAGCACGAGCCCGCCGTCGCGCAGGAAATAAAACCCGGCCCAGTTGAGCCCGGGCAACGCCGTGAAAAGCAGCGCGGCCATGTTGGCCGTGTTGGCGAGGCCGTCGCGCTCGCCGGCCAACATCGCCGCGAGCTGGGTGTGCAGGGCGCGGTAGGCCTCGGGCTTGGCGAGCCCGGCGGTGGACTTGATCTCATGCATGGAGCCAGAGGAATGAGGTCTGCTTTCGGCGCAACCGATTTCTTGGAGCGGGTCGCCATCCCGTCGCTTGCTTCGGCTTGGATAGCTGTAGGAGCGGCTTTAGGCCGCGATCCAAACGCGGTGCCGTGCACGAATCGCGGCCTAAAGCCGCTCCTACAAGAGGAAGGCACGACGGCGCATTTGGTCTAGGCGGCCTGATCAAATGCCCACGGGCTTGCTCCCGGAACCTTTCCCGGTTTGCTCCACTCAGCCATGCCGAGCCGACCACACCTCCTGCCCCTCGGGAAAATCCCCTTCGTCGTCGGCACGCTCACGACGCGCGCCGGGCTGGAGGCATTCGTGACGGCGCACCGCGATGCCTGCGACATCGCCGAGGTGCGGCTGGATGAGATCGGGGTCTTCCCCGGCTGGATGGAGGCCTGCCGGAAGATCGAGGCCGCCGGGCGGCCGGTCATGCTCACGCTCCGCAGCACCAAGGACGGCGGCAGGTGCGGCCGCTCCCGCGAGGAGCGCCGCGCCCTCCTCACCCAGGCGGCGGCCTGCGCCTCCATCGTCGATGTCGAGCACAACAGCGACTCGCCCGCTGAACTGAAGCCGGTGATCGCCGCCGCCGGCAAGCTCCTGCTCGTCTCGTATCACGATTTCGCCCGGACGCCCCCGCAAAGAGATTTGGAGCAAGTCATCGCCGAGGCCAGCCCGCACGCTGCGGCCGTCAAGATCGCCACCATGGTCCAAACTGACGCCGACCTGGCGACGCTGGACGCCGTCCTTCGCGAGCCGAGGAAGATTCCGCTCTGCCTGATCGGCATGGGCGCGAAGGGCACCCGCACCCGGACCGATTACCCCGCCCTCGGCTCGTGCCTGACCTACGGCTATCTTGACGCGGTCAGCGCGCCAGGACAACTGTCCGCCCGGGAGCTGGTGGCACATCTGCTGAAGACCCACCCCGCTTATGCCGCCGCCCACAGCCGCCGCTCCAATTTGTAAATTAATACGTTACAAACCAGATTGTGCCACCCGGTCTTGGTAGTCTAATAGACTACCAGCGGTTTGGTCTCCGCAGGCTGGCTATCCGCCCGCGAGCTGCGTGCGGATGACGGCCAGCGTGCGCGCCGACTTCAAACGTGCAGGGGCCGGCTCAGACCTACTTCAAGAAGCTCTTGATAACCGTCAGCGTGCGCTCGGTGGCGCCGCGGTTGGACTCGCCCCACTCGCGCGCGGCCGCCGCCAGCTTCTCGCGCTGCGGCGCATCCTGCAGCAGCTCGACGGCCGCCGTGATCAGGTCGCTGTGCGTCTCCACCTTCCGCACGGCGCCGGCCTCGGTGAGGGAGCGGATGATGTCGCGGAAATTCGTCATGCGCGGGCCGTGCAGCACCGGCTTGCCCAGCACCGCCGCCTCCACCGGCGTCTGCCCGCCGTCGTGCGGCGCGAGACTCTTGCCGGTGAAGACAAGGTCGGCCAGTTGGGTGAACTTCCGCAACTCGCCGGTCGTGTCGCCGACCGCGACATCGACGGTGCCGACCGCAGCGCCGGCCGAGCGAAAATGAAAATTCAGTCCGGACTTCTCCAGCAGGCCGCGCAATTCCTCGCGGCGCTCGGCGTGGCGCGGCACGAGCAGCAGCGCGACCTGCAGCCCGCGCTCCCGCGCCGCCTCGAGCGCCGTCAGCAGCGCCGTCTCCTCGCCGGCCCAGGTGGACGAGCCGAGCAGCACGAGCCCCGCACCAAGGCCGAGTTCCCGGCGCAACGCCGCTTTTTCGGCGTCGGCCAGCAGGGGGATGCTGACATCGAGCTTGAGGTTGCCGGTCGTCTGCAGCCGGTCGGGCGGGAAGCCGAGCGCCTTGAAGCGTTGCTCATCGCGTTTCGCCGCGCACAGGACCCGGGTGAGGCCGGCCGCCAGCGGCCGCAGCACCCAGTTGAAGCGCAGCGAGCGCCGGAAGCTGCGGTCGGACATCCGCGCGTTCACGCTGATCACCGGCACGCGCCGGGCGCACGCCTGCGCCACGTGCTCCGGCCAGCGTTCGCCCTCCATCAGGATCGCGAGGTCGGGCGCCACCCGGCGCCAGGCCCGCGCGCTGAACGCCCACCAATCGAGCGGGAAGTAGCCAAGGCCGACGGTCAGCGCGGCGTATTTCTCCTTCGCCAGTTGGTAGCCCGTGCTGGTCGTGGTGGTCAGGTAGACCTCGGCGCGGCCCTCGCGCCTGAAGGCCTCAAGCAGCGGCGCGATCGCGAGCATCTCGCCGACGCTGACGGCCTGCAGCCAGATGCGCCGGGCGCCGGGCGCCTTGGCCGGCAGCGGCGGCACGGCACCGAAGCGGTGCCAGAATCCCTCGGCGTAGCCGCCACGCCGTCGCATGCGCCAGAGGTAATACGGCGAGGCGAGCAGCAACAGGGGGAGAAAGAGGATGCGGTAAAGCCAGATCACAAGAGTGGCCCCGGCTTCCTAATAGTTAACACAGAGGACGCGGAGTTCACGGAGTTATTCAGTCGGACTCTACGCGCTCTGTGTCCTCTGTGTTAATACTGATCGGAGTTTACTGTCCCAGCACCCAGGCGAAGATCAGCGGGGCCACGATGGTCGCGTCGGACTCGACGATGAACTTCGGGGTCTTCGCGCCGAGCTTGCCCCAGGTGATCTTCTCGTTGGGCACGGCGCCGGAGTAGCTGCCGTAGCTGGTGGTCGAGTCGCTGATCTGGGCGAAATAGCCCCAGAGCGGCACGCCGGTGCGGCCGAGGTCCTGGTGCAGCATGGGCACGACGCAGATGGGAAAATCGCCCGCGATGCCGCCGCCGATCTGGAAAAACCCGACCGAGCCCTCGCCGTTGCGGAGCTTCTTCGCCGTCTTCGTATACCAGCCGGCGAGCCAGGCCATGTATTCGATGCCGGAGCGCACGGTGTGGACGTGCTTGATCTCGCCGCTGATGACGCGGCCGGCATACATGTTGCCGAGCGTGGCATCCTCCCAGCCGGGGACGATGATGGGCAGGTTTTTCTCGCAGGCGGCGAGCAGCCACGAGTTCTTCGGATCGATCTGGTAATATTTCTTCAGCTTCCCCGACCGGAGAATCTTATACATGAACTCGTGCGGAAAAAAGCGCTGCCCGGCGCGGTCGGCCGCCAGCCATTCCTCGGCCACGGCGGCCTCGATGCGGCGCATGGCCTCGCCCTCGGGGATGCAGGTGTCGGTCACGCGGTTGAGGTGCCGGTCGAGGAGCTTCTGCTCGTCGGCGGCGGTGAGGGTGCGGTAGTGCGGCACGCGCTCGTAGTAGTCGTGGGCCACAAGGTTGAACACGTCCTCCTCGAGGTTGGCGCCGGTGCAGACGATGGCGTGGACCTTGTCGCGCCGGATCATCTCGGCGAGGGAAATGCCCAGCTCCGCCGTGGACATGGCGCCGGCAAGCGTGACGAGCATCTGGCCGCCGGCGGCGAGGTGGGATTCGTAGCCCTTGGCCGTGTCGAGCAGCGCCGCGGCGTTGAAATGGCGGTAATGCCGCGCGATGAACCGGGAAACCGGGCCCTTTTTCCGGGCGAGGGCGGCGTGGATGTCCTCGGGGCGTTGTGTCTGACGGCGGGCTTTGATCATGCGCCCCCAGCTAGCAAGCGGCACCGACTTTTGGCCACACTAAAGTCGGCCGCACCCCGCTGGAAACTTGCAGTCGGCGCGCGGGTCGGAATGAATCCCACTGTGACGGCCCGCCCCCGCCCCGCCCGCTTTCTCGCCTGTGCCGCGCTGCTGCTGCTCGCGCCGCTGCTGGTGTTCGCCGCCGACTTCGCCCACGAGACCAGCGACCTGCCGGTGAATCCCGCCGTGACCTGGGGCCGGCTGCCCAACGGCCTGCGCTACGCCCTGAGCCGCCATGCCGAGCCCCGGGGCCGCGTCAGCGCGCGCCTGGCCGTGCGGGTCGGCTCCGTCCACGAGAACGACCAGCAGCGCGGCCTCGCGCATTTCCTCGAGCACATGGCCTTCAACGGCAGCCGGCACTTCCCGGCGGCGCACGTCGTCGAGTTCTTCCAGCGCCTCGGCATGAATTTCGGCGGCGACACCAACGCCTCGACCGGTTTCGACCGCACCGTCTACCAGCTCGAGCTGCCCGACGCCCGGCCCGAGACGCTGCGCGAGTCGCTCACGTTTTTCGCCGATGTCGCCGGCGGCCTGCTGTTGGAGCCCGGCCAGATCGACAAGGAGCGCGGCATCATCCTCAGCGAAAAACGCGCCCGCGACTCGGTGGGCCTCCGCACCTTCCAGGCCGAGATGGACTTCCTCGTGCCCGACACACGCTTCCCGCAGCGCCTGCCGATCGGCGCCGAGGAGGTCATCCGCACCGCCGGCCGCGCGCAGTTCGCCGAATTCTACGACGCCTGGTATCGCCCCGAGCGGATGATGCTGGTCCTCGTCGGCGATCTCGACCCCGCCCCGGTCGAGCCGCTGGTGCGGGAATTGTTCGAGCCCCTCGCCGCCCGCGGCCCCCCGCTGCCCGAGCCGCGCCTCGGCACGGTCGCGCCGTCCGAGGGCGTCGTCGCCCACCTGCACACCGAGAAGGAAGCCGGCAACACCAACGTCGCGCTGGAGACCGTGGTGCCCTGGGCCTTCGAGCCCGACAGCTCCGCCAACCGGCTCAAATACCTCCCGCGCACGCTCGCGCTGCACATGCTCAACCGCCGCCTGACCGTCCTCGCCAAGAAGGAGGGTGCGCCGTTCCTCAGCGGCCTCGTCGGCGTGACGGAACAGTTCGAGACCTTCCGCAACGCCTCCATCGAGCTGACCTGCCCGCCCGAGCAGTGGGCGGCGACGCTCGCCCTCGCCGAGCAGGAGCTGCGCCGCGCCCTCGACCACGGCTTCCTGCCCGAGGAACTCGCCGAGGCTGTCGCCGAGATGCACAACCACCTGCGGCAGGCCGTGCGCAACGCGCCCACCCGCCAGTCCGCCGAGCTGGCCGACGACCTGGTCGACGACCTGCTCGAGCGCTCCGTCACCACCACCCCGGAGACCGATCTTGCGCTGTGCGCACCCGCGCTCGGCGCCGTCACGCCCGACGACTGCGCCGCCGCGCTGCGCGCCGTGTGGGACGAGTCCGCCGGCCGCAAGATCTTCGTCAGCGGCAACCTCGCGCTCAGCCGCGCGCCGCAGAACATCGCCGCCGCCTACACCGCCAGCCGGCGCGTCGCGGTGGCCGCGCCGCCCCGCACCGCCGCGGCGGCGTTTGCCTACACCGACTTCGGCAAGCCCGGCCGCGTGGCCGAGTCGGCGCCCGTGCCGGATCTGCCCGCCACCCTCCACCGGTTCAAGAACGGGGTCCGCCTCAACCTCATGACCACCGACTTCGAGGCCGGCCGCATCCAGGTGTCGGTGCGCGTTGGCGGCGGCACGCTCACGTTGCCCGCCGACCGGCGCGGACTCGCGCTCCTTGCCAACACCGCCTTCACCACCGGCGGCCTCGGCCGGCACAGCGTGGACGAGTTGCAGCGCCTCCTCGCGGGCAAGACCGTCGGCCTGGCCTTCGGCGCGCAGGCCGACGCCTTCACCTTTGGCGGCACCACCACCCGCGACGACCTGCTCCTGCAGCTCCAGCTCTTCTGCGCCTACCTGACCGATCCCGGCTACCGGCCCGAGTCGCTCCGCCAGCTCCGCAAGATGGCCGACCAGACCTACCTCCGCCTCGCCCACGTGGCCGACGGCCCGCTTCAACTCGAGGCCGCCAGCCTGCTCGCCGCCGGCGACCCGCGCTTCGGGCTCCCGCCCAAGGACGTCCTGCTCTCGCGCAACCTGGAGGAACTAAAAGCCTGGCTCACCCCGCAATTCGCGCACGGCGCCATCGAGATCGCCCTCGTCGGCGACATCGACCCCGAGGCCGCGCTGGCCGCCGTCGGCCGGACCTTTGGCGCCCTGCCCAACCGGAAGAAAAAACCCGCCTACGACGAGGCCCGCGCCGTCGCCAAGCTCGCCGAGCCGATCGCCAAACAATACACCTTCGAATCCGAGCTGCCCAAGGCCCTCCTGCGCTTCTACTGGCCGGCGCGCGACGGCCGCGACGTGAAATTCGCCCGGCGCATCCGGCTCCTCACCGAGGTTTTCGCCGACCGCCTCCGCGTGGTGATCCGCGAGCAGATGGGCGGCACCTATAGCCCGAGCGCCGGCGCCGACCTTAGCGAAACCTATCCCGGTTACGGCTACCTTATCGCCGACGCCACCGTCGCCCCCGACCAGGCCGACACCGTCGCCGACGCCATCCGGACCGTCGCCGTCTCGCTTCACGCCGGCGGTGTGACGGAGGACGAGTTGGTCCGCGCCAAGCAGCCCGTGCTCACCGCGCTCCGCGAGAGCGCCCGCACCAACGGCTACTGGCTGAACAGCGTCTTCGCCGCCGCCCAGGAGTTTCCCGAGAAGATCGAGTGGAGCCGCAACCGCTACAGCGACACCGAGAGCGTGACGGCGGAGGAACTCACCGCCCTCGCGAAGGAATACCTCGACCCCGCCCGCGCTTCCGAGTTCATCGTGCTGCCGGCAAAGCCAGCAGCCAAGTCGGCTGATCCCGGCAAACCCGAGGCACAGTAAAGAATGCCCCGGGGCGAGCCCCGTATCGGTAGTCCGCCGATGGAAAACCTTATGTTTCGGGGCGGGGTGCTGGGGAGGGGCGTCAGCCCCGCCCCGCTCCGACGCGAAGCGGAAGGCCTGGTCGAGTCGGGTTATCAAGCTGGGCTTGGCCGGCCGCTCGGCGTTACTTTGCCGACCGGTCGCAGGACGAATCCGACGCCTCGCACGATACGACCTGCAGCCCGGTTCCGCCAAACCCAAAAACCACCATGAAACACGACGACCATGCGGCCCTCGTGGCCCTGGACTGGGGAGACCAGACCCATGCGTCCGCCCGGCAGCGCGCCGGGGCGGATGGCATTGAACGCGGTGAGATCGCGGCGACGCCCGAAGCCCTGCACGCCTGGCTGGAGCAATTGGGCCAAAGTCACGGCGGCCGACCCGTGGCCCTGGCCGTCGAAGCCGGGCGCAACGCGCTCTTGCACGCGCGGCTGGAACATCCCTGGCTGACGCTCTATCCGGTGCCTCCGGCCACCAGCGCGCGTTTCCGCAAAGCCTTCACGCCCTCCGGCGCGAAAGACGACGGCCCCGATGCGGCCGTGATCCTCACCCTGTTGCGCACCCATCGCGCCCAACTCCAGCCGCTGGTCCTGGATACCCCGGCCACGCGGGAACTGGCCCCCTTGGTGGCCGCCCGGCGGGGCGCGGTGGACCAACGCACCGGCACCGCCAACCGGCTGGGCCGCGTGCTCAAGGGCTGCTTCCCGCAGGCCCTGACCCTGGCCGGCGACGATCTGACCAAGCCGCTGGCCCTGGCCTTCCTGCGGCGCTTCCCCGAACTGGCCGCGGTGCAAAAAGTCCGGCCCGCCACCCTCCGCCGCCACCGCTCCCCCCTCGCCGCCACTCTGCCAAAAATCGAGATTACAGCTTGACCGGACTACCTCAGCTTTTGGGGCATTGGACCC
>JACPPI010000026.1 GCA_016190985.1 Opitutia bacterium
CGCTGTTGCCCGCCCACTGGCAGCCAGCCAGCGCATCGTAGCCCGCCACAGGCGGACAAGCTCTCGTAGCTACGAGACCATCCCGGTCGTCGCTCTCGTAGTTACGATCCCGTCAAGGGGGCACTCGGAGCGACGCTTACGCTTCAACAATATACTCACCTGCAGGGGGCAGAATACGCTTCATCGTGATGTTGTTCCAGAAGAACGCGCTTGAGCTGTTCTCAGTGGGAGAGACATCTCCCGCCGCCTGTCCGATATCATTAATGGCAAAAGCCACGCTATCATAGGCTCCCGCGAGTATCTGGATGTCGGTCGGCACACGATCGGTCCAAATTACAGCGCGATTGCCTGAGTTGCCGGCCGCCTGTCCGCTTTCATTCAGGGCATAATACCAGTTACGGTTCGGTTTGGCTCTATTGCAGGGACGTGGCTGGTCCACGCCCTCGCGGGCGGACACAAGGTCCGCCCCTACAGTGTCAATTCACAACGTAATTGGTATAAGCACTGGCGTAGGTGCCGCCCGGGAGGGGCGGCAGATCGGCAATCGTGTAGGTCTGGGCTGGCAGGCCAGTGCAGGTGCTGATCTCAATAATACACGCAATAAGCCAACGGCCGTTGTTCCGGGCCAGACAATGGATGGAACTTTTCATGTGGATTGGGGTGCAATGTGTGACCGGAAATTTTGAAAAGGCACCCTCCGCTTGGCCCGCATCTGTCAGCTGAATCAGTCTGGCGTGCTGGCACTCATTGCGGTGGTTCGTAGGGAACTCGGAATTGGGTCATCGGTTTGTTTGTCGGCACATCGACCGCCCGGCCGTTTAGCTCAGTCTTGATTCGGTCCGGGTGCTCAATCGTGACGATCAAGTCTTTTGTATAACGGATGCTCTTAACTTCGCCACGGTTCAGCGGGAATTTGCCATCCAGAAATATGGCGCTGTTGTCCAAGTAGGCGACTTTCACGCGGGTGGGTTCGATCACAGTGATGGTGAAAGTGGCCTCGCGGGTTTGGACGGGTTGGACGACTTGCGGTGCGGATCCTTGGGCGGTTTGCGCCGGCCTGGCCGGAGTGCGGGTGAAAAGGACATTGATCAGGAGGATGATGACGACGAGCGCCACCACGGCGGCGCCGGCCAGCAGCCCGTATTTCAGCATCAAGGCCTGGTCCTGATCCGAGCGGCCGGCGGGGGCGGCGAGGCCCGAGTCGGGGCCGCGGCCGGATTCGCCGAAGTCCACCCGGCCGTAAGGCTCGCGGCTTTCGCGGCGGGCGGGCCGGCCTTCGCGGCCCAGCAGCGTGTCGTAGTCGCTGACCACGCGGTCGGGATCGAGGTCGAGGTAACGGGCGTAGGAGCGCAGGAAGCCGCGGATATAGAGCGGCGGCAGGTCGACCTCGAAGGAGTTGGCCTCGAACTTCTGCAGGTAGTCGCCGCGAATCTTGGTGAACTCCGCCGCTTCGCGGATGGAGATGCCCTTGCGCTTGCGCGCCTCCTCGAGCCGTTCGCCGATGGTCTGCATGGTGATTGGTTAAGTGGTTTTGCCGGGGTTTTGAAAGTCTAATCGGGGCGCAGGGCTGGTAGGTGTCCAGATCGACCAGGATTTCGCGCCCGGCCTTCGCTCCGGGGAGCTTCGGCGCGCCTGGCTTAAGGGCGGCCTCCCGCGTCATAGGTGTCAAGGTCCACCAGGATTTCGCGGGGGGACGAGCCGTTCTCGGGGCCGACGATGCCCTTCTGCTCCATCAGGTCCATGATGCGGGCGGCGCGGTTGTAGCCGATGCGGAGGCGGCGCTGGATCATCGAGGTGGAGGCGCGTTTGGTGGACTTGAGCACATCGAGCGCCTGCTGGAACAGCGCGGTGTCGTCGCCCATTTCGCCGTCCTCGTCCTCGCCGCCTTCGCCGTCCTCCTCGTCCTCCTTGGCGGCACGGTCGATCTGCTGCTGGACGGACTGGTCGTATTGCGGCGGGCCGTTGCGCTTGAGGAACTCGACGATGCTGGCGACCTCCTCGTCGGCCACGAAGGCGCCCTGGGCGCGGACGAGCTTGGAGGTGCCGGGCGGGGAGAAGAGCATGTCGCCGCGGCCGATGAGGGTGTCGGCGCCCTTGCCGTCGAGGATGGTGCGGGAGTCGACCTGCGAGGCGACCTGGAAGGCGATGCGCGAGGGCAGGTTGGCCTTGATGACGCCGGTGATGACGTTCACCGACGGGCGCTGGGTGGCGATGATGAGGTGGATGCCGGCGGCGCGGGCGAGCTGGGCAAGGCGGGCGATGGAGGTCTCGATCTCGGCGGGCGCGACCATCATGAGGTCGGCCAGCTCGTCCACGATGGCGACGATGTATGGGAGGCGTTCCGGAATCTCGACTTCCTCGGTGACGCCGTCCAGCTCGGCCTGCAGCTCGGGCGACAGGGGCTCGGGCTTTTCCTTCCTGCGGTTGTTGAAGCCGGTGATGTTGCGGACATTGACCTTGGCGAACTGCTGGTAGCGGCGCTCCATCTCCTTGAGCAGGATCTTGAGCGCGGCCGGCACCTTCTTCGGCTCGGTGACGACCGGGATGAGCATGTGCGGGAGAGGATTGAACATCTTCAGTTCAACCACCTTCGGGTCGACCATGATGAGCCGGACATCCTTCGGGCTCTTCGAGTAGACGATCGAGGCGACGATGGAATTGATGCAGACGGATTTGCCCGAGCCGGTGGCGCCGGCGATGAGCAGGTGCGGCATCTTGGTCAGGTCGGAGACCAAGGGCTTGCCGCTGACATCCTTGCCGAGGGCGATGGGCAGCTCGCGTTTCTCGTCGTTCCAGATCGAGCTTTCGAGGATTTCGCGCAGGCCGACGGGCGTGGATTTCTGGTTGGGCACCTCGACGCCGACCGCGGCCTTGCCGGGGATCGGGGCGAGGATGCGCACCGACTGGGCGCGCATGCCGAGGGCGATGTTCTTGTCGAGGCCGGAGATTTTTTCCACGCGCACGCCGGCGGCGGGCACGACCTCGTAACAGGTGATGACGGGCCCGACGTGGATCTCGCCGAGCGTCACCTCGACCCCGAATTCGCCGAGGATGCGGAGGAGATTCGCGGCGTTCTGCTGATGCTCCTCCTCCGAGTTGGAGGCGTCGCCCTTCAGCTGCTCGCGCAGCAGCGTGAGCGGGGGGAACTCGTAATCCTTGTCGTCGCTCTGGGGGAGGGCGACCTTGGCCTTCTTGGTCTCCTCGGGCTTGACGATGTTCAGCTCGATCTTGCCGGACGAATCGGCGGATTTGCCCGCACGAGTCGCGGGTTTTGCGGCGGTGGGTTCGGGTGCGGCCGGTTTCGCGGGCGGCGCGACCGAAGCGGCCTTGGCCGGCTCGACGCGGGGGGGGTCGCCCCTGGGGTCGGGCAACTTCTTCACCGCAGCGGACGCGGCCGGTGCGGCCGCGATCACGGCGGCCACCTTGGCGGCGGCTTCGCGTTTCAACCGCAGTTCCTCGGCGCGGGCGGCGGCCCGCGCGGCGCGTTTCTGGCGCCACTCGGTGAACATCTGGACCAGGTGGAGGAAGTCGGCGATGAAGTCGCGGGTGAAAATGCAGACGAAACCGATCAGGTAGATGAGGCCGAAGATAAGGGCGGAGCCGAACACCCCGAGGCTGTCCTTGAAGAGCGTGTGGTAGAGGAACGCGCCGAGCAATCCGCCGGGGCCGCCGCTGAAGAGATGCTTGTGGGTGAAGACGGTGTCCTGCATCGCCAGGAGCGTGGCCAGGGACACCACGCAGCCGATGATGGCGAAGAGCCGCGAGGCCGTGAGACTGCGCGCGCTCCGCAGAAAAATATAGGCCATGCGGAGCAGGAAGACCGGAACCAGCCACGACGCGGCACCGAAGAGGTGATAGGCCCACCAGGTATACTCCGCCCCGATGACGCCGCAGATGTTTGTGCTGGTCGGGCTGGTGGTGTGCTGGATGCTCTGCGCGGGATCGAAGTCGAAGAGCGCCATGAGCAGGTAGAGGCCGAGCCCCATGCACAAGGACGCCGGGATCCAGTGCGGCCGGTGCCGCGGAGCTTCAAAGGATGGGTTGTCCTTGTCCTTTGCGTTTGAATTCTCCGCTTTGCGCATTTGAGTGGGTATCCGAATTATTGCAGGTCCAACGGGCCGGAGGGTCAATGTAAAATCCCCCGGCAAGATTTGCACAAGCCACTTGCACCCAACGAATGACGCCATTTCTTGAATTCATCCCGCTCTATCAGGAACGGGTCTGGGGCGGGCGCGGCTTGGCGGAATTTCTTGGACGGAAACTGCCGGGCGCGTCGCCCATCGGCGAAAGCTGGGAGCTGGTGGACCGCCCCGAAGCGCAATCCGTGGTCGCCGACGGGCCGTGGGCGGGCCGGACTCTGCGCGAAATCATGGCGGCGCACAGCGCGGAAATCATGGGTCCGGCTTGGCCCAAGGCGCGGCCTTTTCCGCTTCTGGTGAAATGGCTCGATTGCCGCGAGCGGCTGAGCCTGCAGGTGCATCCGCCCGCGAGTGTCGCCGCGCGCATGGGCGGCGAGCCCAAGACGGAGAATTGGTATGTCGCGCGGGCCGAGCCGGGCGCAGCCGTCCTCGCCGGATTGAAGCCGGGCGTGGATACAGCGCGTTTCCGCGCGGCGCTGAAGGACAACACGGCCGAGTCGCTGGTGCACCGGCTGCCCACGGCGACGGGCGATTCCATCCTCATCCGCAGCGGCGTGATGCACGCGATCGACGGCGGCCACCTCATCCTCGAAATCCAGCAGAACTCCGACACGACCTACCGCGTCTATGATTGGGGGCGGCTCGGATTGGACGGCAAGCCGCGCGCGATGCACATTGAGCAGTCGATGGCCTCCCTGGAGGCGAACACCGCCGGTGCGGCGCACTTGGTGCGCCCGGCCGCAAAAACCGCCGTGCTGGCCGAGTGCCCGGAGTTCCGCATCACGCGGCACCGGCTCTCGCGCGGCGAACGGCTGGCCTTTCCGGCCGGGGAACAGGCGCGCATCCTTTCGGTCGTCTCCGGCGAGCTCAGGGCGGATGGACGGGCCTTGCTGACGGGCGACAACGTGCTCCTGCCCTATGCCGGGGAACACGGGTTCGCCGCCGGGGCCGACTCGGTCGTGTTGGCGACCGATAAATTTGGCTCGCTTGAAAAGTAGAAACAATCAGGTAACGTCGGACCTCCTTTCATGAGCGAAACCAGCCAGACCGAGACCACCAATCCCAATCCCGCCCCGGCGGCGCCGGAAACCGCACCCGCTCCGGGCGCGCCCGGCCCGGGCCCGGAGGATTTGCTCGCCGCCGCCAAGAAGGAGGCCGCGGCCAATTACGACCGCTACACCCGCGCCGTGGCTGACCTGGAGAATTTCCGCAAACGCACCTTGCGCGAGAAGGACGAACTGCGGCAGTTCGCGACATCGGGGCTGATGGACGACGTGATCCCCATCCTCGACAACCTGAGCCTCGGGCTGGCCGCCGCCAGCCAGCAGACCGACGTGAAGGCGATCGTCTCCGGCATCACGCTGGTGCTGGAACAATTCAAGACGACCCTGGCGCGGCACGGGCTGAAGGAAGTCTGGCCCGACGGCCAGCGCTTTGATCCGCACTTGCACGAGTGCATTTCGCACCAGCCCAGCCCCGAGGTCGCCGAGGAGCATGTGATGCAGGTCGTGCGCGCCGGTTACACCCTGAACGGGCGGCTGCTCCGCCCGGCCTCGGTGATCGTGTCCAGCGGCCCCGCGAAGGAAGCCTCCGCCTGACGCCATGGCCGCCGGACAAAAACAGGACTACTACGAGCTGCTCGGCGTCGCGAAAAACGCGACGGAGGAGGACCTGAAGAAGGCCTACCGCAAGAAGGCCGTGCAGTTCCACCCGGACAAGAATCCCGGCAACAAGGAGGCGGAGGAGATGTTCAAGAAAGTCTCCGAGGCCTACGAGGCCCTGAAGGACCCGGAGAAGCGCGCCGCCTACGATCGCTACGGGCATGCCGCCTTCCAGCAGCAGGGCGCGGGGCCGCGCGGCGGCGGCTTCCACGACCCCTTCGACATTTTCCGCGAGGTCTTCGGCCAGCAGGGCGGTGGCGGCGGCGGAATCTTCGACCAGTTCTTCGGCGGCGACGGCAACGGCGGCGGCGCGGGCCGCGGCTCCGATCTGCGCTATGACCTTGAGATCACCCTGGAGGAGGCGGCGCGGGGCGTGGAGAAGGAGATTTCATTCCGCAAACTGGGCGAGTGCGGCCACTGTCACGGCAGCGGCGCGGAGCCGGGTTCAAAAAAGGCGACCTGCCCGACCTGCCGCGGCGCGGGGCAGGTGACGACCTCGCGGGGCTTCTTCCATGTGCGGCAAGCCTGCCCGACGTGCCACGGCTCCGGGCAGAAGTTTGAGAGAGTCTGCGGCAAATGCCATGGCGAGGGCCGGCTCAACGAGAGCGCCAAGGTCAAGGTCCGCATCCCGCCCGGCGTGGACACGGGCAACAAACTGCGCTCGGCGGGCAACGGGGAGGCGGGCGTGATGGGGGGCGAGGCCGGTGACCTCTACATCGTGGTGCACGTCAAGGAGCATGAGGTCTTCGAACGGCAGGGCGATGACCTGCATTGTGAGATCCCGATCAAGTTCACCCTGGCCGCGCTCGGCGGCACGATCCATGTGCCGACCATGGAGGGGAAGGCGTCGCTGAAGATCCCCTCCGGCACGCAATCGGGCACAACCTTCCGGCTCAAGGGCCGCGGCCTGCCGCACCTGCGCGGCGGCGCGCACGGCGACCAGCTCATCCGCGTGCAGGTCGATGTGCCGACCAGCCTCTCGGCCGAGCAGAAGAAGATTCTCGAGGAATACTCCCGGGTCAGCGGCGACACCGACGAGCCGCTGAGCAAGGGCTTTTTCGAGAAGGCGAAGAAGTTTTTCTGAGCGCGGGCGGTCAAGCCGGCGCTTTGCCGGGCCCGGATGGACGGCGGAAGACGGCTGCGAGCCCGCGCCGGAGAACAAGGTGGTGGAGCGCGAGAAACACCAGCATTCCGGCCAGGGCGTAAACCAGGCCTTCCAACGTGGTGGGCACGGCGGGTCGGTAGCTCGCGCCGGTGGCGCGGGCGATCTCAAGATCGAGGTGGCGCAGAAAGACGAACGGGCGCTCCCACACCGCGGCCTGCACGAGGGCATCGTGCGCGGACTGGAGCGTGCCGGCACGCTCCACGGCATCGGACATCACGCCGCCCAGCCGGGCCGTCCCAGGATCGGAGTTGGCGCCCGTCTGCCGGATGAATTGCTCGAGCGCGGCGCCCGCCTGGGCGGCGGTGCTTTGAAAGATCGCCAGTTGCCGTCGGGCTTCGTCGAGGTGGCCGCCGAGGCGCTGCAAATATTGCTGCATGAACTCCGGGCCTTGGGAAAACAGCACGGCACCGAGCACGCACAGGATGCGGTCGGTGAGGCTGTCGAAGATGCGCAGGAATCCCCGGTCGGATTTCATGCCGCCAGCGTGAGCCCGATTCGCGGCAAGGCAAGCCGGGGGCGCGGACCGATTTGCCGGCGCGGACGGAAAAAAATGCGTGCTTCCGCGTGCGGGCTGGGGCTAATTGGGGCGGTGAAAGTCGTGATTCTGGGTTCCGGCCGGGGCAGCAACGCGGAGGCGATCCTCCGCGCGCAGGCGGCCGGTCGGCTGGGCGCGGCGCGCGTCGTGCAGATTGTGGCGGACCGGCCGGATGCGGGCATTCTCGCCCTGGGTCCGCGCTTTGGCGTGCCGGCGGCGTATGTGGATCCGGCGCCATTCAAGACGAAGCTCGAGGGGCCCGGCGAGGAACGGTTCATCGCCGCGATCCAGGCGGCGCAGGCGGACCTGGTGGTGCTGGCGGGTTTCATGCGGGTGCTGAAGCCGAGTTTTCTCGCCGCCTTTGCCGGCAAGATCATCAATTTGCATCCGAGCCTGCTGCCGGCCTTTCCGGGGTTGAACGGGATCGGGCAGGCGTTTCGCGCCGGCGTGAAAGTCACCGGATGCACCGTGCACTACGTGGCCCAAGAGGTGGACGCCGGTCAGATCATCGAACAATCGCAGGTGCCGGTGATGACGGACGACACATTGGAGAGCCTGACAGCGAGGGTTCACGCCGCTGAACACGTCCTGCTGCCTGCCGTCATCGCCCGGCTGAGTCAAACGGCGAGCTGAACATGGCTATTTTCGAAATCAAGACGGAGCTGCCGCCGGACGCGGTGGCGGCACTGGAGGATCTGCTCGCCGAGCGCGAGGAACAGCGGCTGATGGTGGTGGAGGACAAGCCATCCGGCCGGGCGTGGCTGACGGGATATTTTGCCTCGCAGGTCGAAGCCGCGGCGGCATGGGAAGGCCTGGCCGAGGCGATGCCCGCGAACTGGATCCCGGGCGATCCCGTCGTGCGCCAACTGCCGGAAGAAGATTGGAAGAGCAGCTACAAGGCGCACTTCAAGGCGTGGAAATTCGGCCGATTGAACTGGGTGCCGGTGTGGGAGAGGGACACTTTTGTTGTCCCCGCAGGAGAAGAAGTGCTGTGGCTCGACCCCGGCATGGCGTTCGGCACGGGCAATCACGAGACGACGCGGTTGTGCTGCGAACGGCTGGCGCAGTTCGCGGCGGCGCGTGGAAGCCAGGGGCGGGTGATCGACGCCGGCTGCGGGTCGGGCATCCTGGCGCTGTCGGCCGCGAAACTCGGCTTTGGACAGGCCGCGGGTTTCGACAATGATCCGGAGGCCATCCGGGTGAGCGAGGAGAACGCGATGCTCAACGGACTGGCCGGGCACGTGGATTTCGCCGTGGGCGACCTGGTGTCGGGGCTGGCGAACCGGTCGGGCGAGCTGGTGCTGGCAAACATCCAAGCGGACGTGCTCATGCGTTTTGCCAGCGAGCTGTGCGCGGCGGTGGCCCCGGGCGGGCAACTCGTGCTCAGCGGGATCCTCGGCCAGGAGCTGGCGACGGTGCGGGCAAAATTTGCCGATGTGGCCGCGGGGTGGGCAGTGGAGTCGCGCGAGCTGGGTGAGTGGGCGGATCTCGCCCTGACCAGTCCCGCCTGAAGATCAGAGGAAGCGCCAGATGGCGTGCAGCATCGTCAGATTGCCCAGTGTCCACAGCGGCCAGAAGGCGCGCGTGGCGGGCAGCAGCAGGTTGAAGGCAACCGTCATGGGCAGCACCGCGCGACAGACGGCCCAATAACCCGACCAAACCCATGATCCGAGGAAAACAAACAGCAAGGAGTAGGCCGCACCGACACGCCACCACGGAGACTCAAATCGCGGGCGATGCCAATAAAAGGCGGCTTGGATCAGGAAACCGATGATGGCGATGAGGCTGAAGGCAAAACGGCCACCAAAATTTCCGAGGAACAACTCCCGTAGCGATTGCTTGGTTTGAGCGAACAATCCCATGAGGGGCCAGGAAAAATTCCCGAAGCCAGCTGGACTCGGGGTGTCGGCAAATCGCCGGCCGACGTAGAAGGCCCAGGCTGCGATGGGGAGGATGGTGATCAGCAGACTCAGGCCGACACGAAGCCATGGGAATGGCCGGGGGGATTTCTCGAAGTGCAAGGCGAGTGCGCCGAGGAGACTTGTTTCCTTGGCCAGGCTGGCGAGACACAGCCACAGCGAAGGGCGCTTGCCCGGGGGCTTTGGCCAGGCGGTTATGGCCAGGGCCAATAATAGCAGCGCCGGCAGATCGACCAGCGATTGCCGGACACTTTCAAGCGCACCCATGCTGAACATGCAGCCTGCCCAGCGGGCAAACGCGAGATCGTCAGCCGGAGCGAGTTGCCGGTGCAATAACCAGCCCAGCACAAACCAGCAAAGAACGTTGAGCAGCGCGTAGGCCTGCAACGTCAGCCAAGGATTCCCGAAGCCGGCAATAGCGGCGACGGCGGGAGCCAGAATCCGACGCGCTCGATAGGCGGGCGCATCGATGACCCGCTCCAACTCGGCGTTTCTCAGCAATGGATCGAGTGCGATTTGCGCGTAAAACTGGCCATCATATCCGCCCGACTCCTCGACCGTGGCGAGCGGCAGATCTTGCAGCGCGCTGTGCCGGCGTTCCTGCCACGGCGCCCCAAAGCGAATCAGGCTGGTGAAGCCCGTTTGCGGATCGAACTTTGCCAGCACAAGCGCGGCAAACAGCAAGGCGGCGATCCAGTAGGCGTAACGGCTCATGGAGGATGGCGAAAATAAATTGACCGCGAGTGGGAGGCGTCGCGGTCAATTGCAAAAGAGGAGGCTGGATAAACGCGGCTCAGAAAAGATCGGTCGGGGTGCGCGACATGAAGTCCTCCATGTAGGCCGTGGTGGCCTTGCCTTCGATGAAGACCGGATCGCTCATGATGGCCTTGTGGAGCGGGATGGTGGTCTTGATGCCGCGGACCAGATACTCGCTCAGGGCGCGATAGGAGCGCTGGAGCGCGAGCTTCCGGGTCTGGCCGACGCAGATCAGCTTGCCGATCATGCTGTCGTAATAAGGCGGGATCGTGTAGCCGCTATAGGCGTGGGAATCGACGCGAACGCCCAGTCCGCCCGGTGGGTAATACAGGCTGATCGTGCCGGGCGAGGGGGTGAAATTGCGCGCCGGATCCTCGGCGTTGATGCGGCACTCGATCGCGTGTTTCTCGAACTTGATGTCGCCTTGGTCAAAGGCGAGTTTCTCGCCGTTGGCGACGTTGATCTGCTGTTTGATCAGGTCGATGCCGGTCACTTCCTCGGTGACCGGGTGCTCCACCTGGATGCGCGTGTTCATCTCGATGAAGTAATAGTTTCCCTTGGCATCGACGAGAAACTCAATGGTGCCGGCATTCTGGTATTCGGCGGCCTCGGCGGCCTTGACGGCGGCCTTGCCCATTTTCTTGCGGAGGTCGGCGTTAAGGAAGGGCGACGGGGATTCCTCGATCAGCTTCTGGTGCCGGCGCTGGACCGAGCAGTCGCGTTCGCCGAGATGGAGGACTTTGCCATGGCTGTCCGCCAGGATCTGGAACTCAATGTGGCGCGGTTTCTCGATGTATTTTTCGATATAGACCGAACCGTTGCCGAAGGCTTTCTCGGCTTCGTTGCGGGCGACATGGAATTCTTTGGCGAAGGAGACGTCGTTGTGCGCGATGCGCATGCCGCGTCCGCCGCCGCCGGCGACCGCCTTGATGATGACCGGATACCCGATTTTCCGGGCGGTTTTCACCGCCTCGGTCTCGTTGTCGATCGGGCCATCCGACCCTGGCACCGTGATTACTCCGGCTTTGCGCACCGTGTCTTTGGCGACGGCTTTGTCGCCCATGATGCGGATGCTCTTCGATTTCGGGCCGATGAACTTGATGTTACATGATTCGCACTGCTCGGCGAACTTGGCGTTCTCCGACAGGAAGCCATAACCAGGGTGGATCGCATCCACATCGGCGATCTCAGCCGCGCTGATGATGCGATCGGCGCGAAGATAGCTGTCCGCGCTCTTTGGGCCCCCGATGCAGATCGCCTCGTCGGCGAGCTGCACGTGGAGTGATTGAACATCGGCTTCGGAATAAACCGCGAGCGTCTTGATGCCCATTTCGCGGCAAGCTCGAATTATCCTGAGCGCGATTTCACCGCGGTTGGCGATGAGAACCTTTTGGATCATACGGGGAAAAGTTAAGCCGAGCAGGATTTGCCCAGCCAATGAACAAGCTCGGTCAGCCGAGCTTAACCTTGAAGAGGCGCTGGCCGTATTCTACCGGCTGGCCGTTTTCTACCAGGATCTCAACGACCGTGCCCTTGGTTTCAGCCTGAATCTCATTCATGATCTTCATGGCTTCGATAATGCAGACGACCGTTTTCTCCTCCACCTTGGCGTTTACGTCGACAAACGCCGGGTTTTCGGGTGATGGTGAGCGGTAGAAAGTGCCGACCATCGGTGACTTTACGTAGGCGAAACCAACTTCTTCTGCACCAGCAGCCGTTCCTGGTGCCGGCTGAGGTGTCGCACGAACCGCAGGGGCCGGTGCCTCTGCAGGGGCGGAGATCGCAGGGAACGGATGGACCGAATGCGGGGCGGAAGTGATGATGGGTTGGCCACCAGAGCCACGCTTGATCTTGATTTTGAAGCCTTCTTCCTCGAATTCGAACTCACACAGCTCGGATCGCTTCATCAAATCGATGATCTGTTTAATTTGTTTTAAGTCCAAGCAATCGTCCTTGGTTAAGTTAGTGTCGGCACAGGTTAGTGCCATTCCAGAGGCCCGCGTTCAAAAGAACTTTCACCCGGTATAGCAACTATTGATTTCCGGGGATTGTCAGATTATGTAAAACCGCTTTTTTTTAAGCAAAACACATCAAAAATCGGGCTAGATTGCTCACTTTTACCGTAAAAATAGCGTGGCCGCCAAGGGGCTTTTCGTGTTTTATGACGGCCTGGCTGTAGGTGGGCGGCGGCTGGGCCGCGTTGGGCGTAGAGATGATCCGGTGGGGCATACGCCGCGTGAATCCGGTCGGCAGCCCGGAGCAGGATCAAGCTCCGGATAGTGGGCTATGGTTTCTGAAACAGCACGACCCTGTTGGTGTTCGTCCCTTTGGTATTGTTGCTCACGCCCCAGCAGTTGAGCGGATTGACATCGCATCCGGCAATGTGGCGACCGAGCAAGGCACCCTCGACCAATGTGGTGCCGCGCCCCATGAATGGGTCATAGACCAGATCGCCGGGCTGGGTCAGGCGCTCGATGAAGAAGCGAGGGAGTTGTGGCTTGAAGCAGGCCCGGTAGGAAACCTCGTGCAGGGGATGTGCGGCGCGCTGCTTGGAGGTCCAGAATTCGTTCACGAACACAGGCACCGTGTTGTGACCCAAGCCAGAAATCTCCTCGCAGACGGTGGTCTGACCGAATTCGCGGAACGCGGTCAGCTCATGCAATAGCGAGTCGAGCCGTTGAGTGGCCGGAGCGAAGGCGAGTTCTGCGGGCGGTGGGATCATGGCTGCCAAGTGGCAAGCAGGGCGTGAGCCTTGTCGCGACTGATCTTGGTAGTCGAACCAAGCTGTTGCTCACGCCACCAAGTGGTGACGACATCCTTGGGGATGATCCAGAACGGGACATCGGGGAACGCCTCGATGTCCGAGACGATATAACCGGCGATTTCATCTATTAAGACTCGCCTAATAGACTGACAGGTGTTTGGGTCGGGCATGGCCAAACAACGAGATCATGCCGCGATGGAAAAGCGCCGGTTGAAAGCCGGCCGACTGTTCGAGCAGGGCAAGGGGCCCAGCGAGGTGGCCCGC
>JACPPI010000019.1 GCA_016190985.1 Opitutia bacterium
CGATGCCCTGCCGTTTGCCGACGCCGCCTTTGACCGGGTGGTGAGCAGCCTCGTTTTCCACCATCTCGACCGGCCCACCAAGCTGGCGGCGCTGCGGGAGATCCGGCGGGTGCTGGCCGCCGGTGGCGAGTTCCACCTCGCCGATTGGGGGCGGGCGGCCAATCCGCTCATGCGCGCGGCCTTTCTCCCCGTGCAATTGCTCGACGGCTTCGCCACCACCACCGACAACGTGCGCGGCTATCTCCCGGCTTTCATGCGCGAAGCCGGGTTCGACGAAGTGGCGGAAACCGGCCGCTTCGCCACTGCCTGCGGCACGCTGGCCCTTTACCGCGCCGTGCGCCCTTGATTTGTTCTCATCAGAACCATGAAATTCATCCATCTCCTCCGCGCGCTCGGCTTCTCCGCCCTGCTGGCCTCGGCTGCCCAGGCCCACGACAAGAACGCCCCGCTCGACAACGATCAAAAGCTGTTTCTCGCCCAATACGAACTGGTGCGGGCCGCCTTGGCGGCGGATGATCTCGCCGCCGCCCGGAAGGCCGCCGCCGTAGTCGCAGCGATGCCCGTCATCCATCATGAAAACGGTGCCGATGCCCCGCCAGGCTATGTGCTGGACGCCCGCAAGCTCGCCACCACCCAGTCGCTGCAAGAGGCCCGCGAGGTATTCAAATCCTTCAGCAAGCGCGCCGTCCATGTCGCCCAGGGCAAGCCCGGCTATTACGTGGCCCACTGCCCGATGGTGCCAGAGGACAAGGGCGACTGGGTGCAGACGACCCGGGCGATCAGCAACCCTTATCTCGGCCGGGCCATGGCGACCTGCGGCTCCATCGAAAAGTGACACCCGTCATCGCGGCTCGCTATTCGCGGTCGTCAGCCCATACTTCCTCCCCAACCCCCGCGCAACGTGCCCCCGATGCTCGAACACAGCATGGTCCCGCCCACCACAGCCACGGACAAAGCTGAGCAAGCCCGCTGGTTCGCGGAGGAGATCCAACCGCACGAATCAAAACTGCGCGGCTGGCTGCGCGCGCGCTTCCCGTCGCTCCCGGACATCGACGACCTGGTGCAGGAATCCTACGCCCGGCTTCTCCGGGCCCGGGTGGCCGGCAAGGTGGCCAATGCCAAGACCTATCTTTTCGCGACCGCCCGGAATGCCGCGCTGGATCTCTTCCGTCGCCGCCGGATCATGACCGCGGGAGCAGCCATGAGCCGCACTGAGACATTCGTGAAGGCTTCGCCGATCGATAGGGCCGCCGCCGCCTGGCTCGCCCGGCGGGTGAGAGGTTTGACATCCCGCGAGCAGGCCGAACTGGCCCGCTGGCTGCAATCCGACCCTCGCCACGCGCAGGCGTTCGCCGCGTTGGAGCTGACCTGGAGTTCATTGGATCGGTTGAAGGAACTCGATGTCGCCACGCGCAACCGGCTGGAAGCCGACCTGCCGGCGGTGCCGATGAGGCGCCGGCGTCAGGCCGTCCTGATTTTCCAGGCGGCGCTCGCAACGGCCGCCGCTCTCGCGATCGCCTATGTCGGCTGGTGGAGACCGGCCCGCGCTGCGGCTCCGTTTGTCGAGGCGGCCGCGACGGAGATCGGTGGGCAGAGGAAACTCGGCTTGCCGGATGGCTCGTCGGTTGATTTGAACACGGACACGGCGGTTGAGGTTGCCTTCACGGCGGCCGAGCGGCGCGTCCGGCTTCGTCGCGGGGAGGCGCAGTTTTCCGTCGCCAAGAGCAGCCAGTGGCCGTTTGTGGTCGAGGTGGCGGGCGTCGACATCCGGGCCGTCGGCACCGCCTTTAACGTGCGGCTGCGCCCCGAGGCGGTGGAAGTCATCGTGACCGAGGGCAAGGTTCGCGTGGCCGATACGCAAAAGGGCACATCCCTGCTCGCGGCGCACACCCCGACGGAAGAGCCGCTCCTCCAGGCTGGCCAACGGGTGTTGATCAACGTGACCATGAGTTCTCCGGCTCCAGAAACGGCCGGGCCTATCTCCCCGCCGGAAATCGAGCGGGCCCTCGCCTGGCAGGAACGGCGCCTGATCATTGACGGCACGCCACTCGCGGAGGTGGTGGCTGAGTTCAACCGTTATAATCGCCAAAAGCTTGTCATTGCGGATGCCCGGCTGAATGAGCGCCAGTTTGGCGGCACTTTCACCGTCAGCAACGCGGAGGGCTTTGTCCGACTGCTGGAAAGCCGCTTCGGCGTGAAAGCCGAGCGAACAGGAGCTGAAACGCGCCTGCGTCTGGCCGAGCCCGAAATATCTCCGTAGAGAGTTCCGGCAGTCCGCCCGTCTTGCTAGGCTGTATGACCACCTCATTCGCCAAAAGCAACGAGCGGGCGGCGCGCCGCACCGCTCACAACTCCCGGGCGGCGCTGGCCGCTCTTTGTCTGATCGCGCTGGTGACCCTCGGCCTGACCCCGGCCCGCCTGACGGCGGCGGCCACCAAGGCTTTTGATATTCCCGCCGGCGAAGCAGCGGCCACGCTCAAGCTGTTCTCCACCCAGTCGGGCTTGGAACTCCTGTTTTCCCTCGAGGAGGTCAAGGGGGAGAAAACCAAGCCGGTGCGCGGCGAGCTGCCACCCCGCGAAGCCCTGGACCAGATGCTGGACGGCACAACCCTCTCGGCCACGCAGGACAAGGCGACCGGCGCGCTCGCCGTCGGAAAGGCGGCCAATGACCCAAACGGCCAAAGGGCGGCGCGGACAAACAGCGCCCGCCCGCCGGCAAACCCAAAGGCTGAAGCCGGCTCCGGCGAAAACGTGGTGCAGCTGGACAAATTCGTCGCCACCGGCTCCCGTTTCAACGACCGTCTGGTCACCAATTCGCCGGTGCCGATTGATGTCATCCCCGCGCGCGAACTCCGGACCGGCGGAAACACGGGAACGGCGGAAATGCTGGTGGCCGCCATCCCCTCGTTCAATCTCCCGAGGACCAGCTCCAATGACAGCCTCGATGTCGTGCGGCCCGCCACGCTGCGCGGCCTCCAACCCGACCAGACTCTTGTGCTGATCAACGGCAAACGCCGCCATACCAGCGCGATCGTCAACATCAACAACGCCATCGGGCGCGGCTCGGTCGCCGTCGATGTCAGCGCCATCCCCGCCGCCGCCCTGGGCCGGGTCGAAGTCCTGCGCGACGGGGCTGCCGCGCAATACGGCTCGGATGCGATCGCGGGCGTCATCAACCTCGTGCTCGACAAGTCCGTCGGCTCCGGCTTCGACGTCTTCATGGGCGGTTACAGCCAGGGCGACGGCCAAACCATTGATGGCAGCGCCTACGCCGGCGTGCCGTTGGGCGACAAGGGCATCCTGCGCGCCACGGTTTTTGCCCGCGACCGCCAGTTCACCAACCGCGCCGAACCCGACACACGCCAGCAGTATTTCGGCACCAACCCTGCGACCGGCGCGCTGACGGCGATCTCCGGCAATTTCGGCTCCGGCACGGGCCTGACCCCGTCCAACGGCACCCTCGACCCGCGCGAAGCCACGCTGAACAGGATTCTGTCGCGTCGGGGCGAGCCGGCGGTTCGCGACTCCGGCCTCATCCTCAACGCGGAGCTGCCGCTCGGCAACGGCCTGACGCTTTATGGTTTTGGCAGCTACAATGACCGCCGGGGCAAGAGCACCGGGTTTTTCCGGCGGGCCGGCCAGAACGAAACCGTGCGGGCGCTCTACCCCAACGGATACCTGCCTCTTGAGAACATCAAGGTCACCGATTTCTCGCTCGACGGCGGGGTCAAGGGTTACGCCGCCGGCTGGCGGTGGGATTTGTCCAGCGTCTATGGCCGCGACAAGTTCGATATTGTCGTGAGCAACTCCAACAACGTGAGCCTCGGCACCGCAAGCCCGACCCGGTTTAATGTCGGCGGCTCCAGCTTCGGCCAGTGGACAACCAACCTTGATTTGAACCGGGAGTTTCAGGCCGGTCTGCCCGAGCCGTTGAAAGTCGCCTTTGGCCTGGAGCACCGGGAGGAGAAATATCGGCTTGTCGCCGGCGAACCCGACTCCTACCGCAATGGCGGCGTGCCTATCCTGGACGGCCCGGCCGCCGGCGGCCTCGCCACGCCCGGCGCCCAGGTATTCCCCGGTTTTCGTCCGTCCGACGCGGTTGCGGTCCGCCGCACGAGCAACGCCGCGTATCTGGAAGCCGAGACGCAGTTCGCCTCCCGCCTGCTGGTCGACGCCGCTGTGCGCCACGAGAACTACTCGGACTTCGGCCGCAGCACCACCTTCAAGCTGTCCACCCGGCTGGCGTTGGCCAAAGGCTTTGCGTTGCGCGGCTCGGTGGGCAGCGGTTTCCGGGCGCCGCACCTGGCCCAGTCCTTCTTCAGCTCGACCGCGACGTTCTTTGTGAACGGCGCGCCCGTGGATAACCGGCTCTTCCCCGTCGCCTCCCCCGAGGCCCGCCTGCTCGGTGCGACGCCCCTTAAACCCGAAACCACCCGCAACTTCTCCGTCGGCGGCACGCTGGAAGCCGGACGGTTCTCGGCCTCGTTCGACTACTACCGCACCACGATTGATGACCGCATCGCCCTGTCTTCCAACTTCGGCGGCACGCCCGTGATCAACTTCCTCGCCGGCGCCGGGTTTGCCGGGGTCGGCTCCGTCAGCTATTTCACCAATGCGATCGACACCAAGACTGACGGCGTGGATTTCACCGCCCGCTATGTGATCAAGACCGAGGCGGCAGGGAAGTTCACGGTCACCCTCGCCGCCACCACGGCCAACACCTCCTACAATCGCATTGCCCCCACTCCCGCGTCCTTGGCCGCGCTCGGCGTCACGACTCCGTTGTTCGACATCACCCAACGGGTGCGGCAACAGTCCAGCCAGCCCAAGGACAAGGGCATACTCGGCCTGGGATGGGATATCGGCAAGTTCTCCATCTTTCTCCGCAGTGTTCGTTATGGCGAATACGAGACCGTGGCTTTCACCAGCCTCAGCCAGGCCCGGATCGACGCGCTGCGCCCCGGCTTCAAGATCCGTCTCGAGCCCACGGAGCCTGCCTCGGCCAACTTCGCCGTGATCCAGATCTTTGACGCCGATATCGTGACCGACCTCGATATCACCTACCGCCTCACCCCGAAGAGCAGCGTGTCCCTCGGCGCCAACAACCTCTTCGACGTTTATCCGACGAAGAACCTCGCTTCGACCGTGGCCTCCGTGGCGGCGGGCACCAATGGCTCGGACAACGCCGGCACCTTCCCCTACACGAACATCTCGCCCTACGGGTTTAACGGGGCGTTTTTCTACGCAAAGTTCAGCCTCAAATTCTGACGGCTATGCCCGCCGATGTTGATCGTCGTCAGTGGATAAAAACCGCTGTCGCGGGCGCGGTCGGGGTCGTGTGCGCCCAACGGCTTGATGCCTCCGCACCCGGCCCCGCCGCACCGAAGCCGACCAAGGCCCCCGGCGGGCTGCCCTCCAGCTCAACGCTGGCCGGCGACGATGCCGACTGGGCCCAAGTGCAGCGGTCGTTCGTGGTGGGCCGGGACATCGTGGCCCTGAACCACGCGGGCGCAGGCTGCTGCCCGCAGCCGGTCCTGGAGGCCGTCGAGCACTACGTGCATGAAGTCGAGACGCTCCCCTCTTGGAACCTCTTCCAATATGGCCCCAAGGAGCCCATCCGGGCTGGCCTAGCCCGGATGTTTGCCTGCGACAGCGAAGAGGTCGCCATTCTTCGGAACGCCACGGAAGCCCTGGATATTGTGCTGCTCGGCCTGCCCTTGCGGGCCGGCGACGAGGTGCTCACCACCACTCTGGACTATTGGGCGATGCTTGACGCCTTAGACCAGCGGGTGAAACGCGATGGCATCGTCGTCAAGAAAGTGCGGATGCCGGTGCCCGCCAATTCTCAGGACGAACTGTTCGATGCCTTTGCGTCGGCGGTCACCGATCGGACCAGGCTGATCCTCGTCAGCCATCCGGTGAACTTGACCGGGCAGCATTTCCCGGTGGCCCGGATCTGCGAGATGGCGCATGCCCGCGGCATCGAGGTTCTGGTGGACGCCGCGCAGAGCTTTGGCCAGTTTGAGGTCACCGCCGGATCATTGCAATGCGACTACATGGGCACGAGCCTGCACAAGTGGTTGATGGGGCCGAAAGGGACGGGCATGCTGTATGTGAAGCGGGAGAAAATTCCCAAGCTCTGGCCGCTGTTTCCGGCCGGGGCCACCCTGCCGCCGGACAACATCCGCAAGTTTGAGCAGATTGGCACCGCGCCCATGACGATGTATGCCCTCTCCGAGGCGATCCAATTTCACCAGGCTATCGGCACCGTGCGGATTGGCGACCGCTTGAGGGCTCTCACACAAGCGTGGACGGATCCTTTGCGCGCCAACGAGCGGTTTGAGTTCCGGACTTCGTTTGCCCCCGGCATGAGCAACGTCATCGCGACGTTTCACCTCAAGGGGACGAGTTCCGGCGAACTGTGGGAGCGCCTGTTCAAGCAGGAAAAGTTCTTCACATTCAATGTTGCCCGCCGGACGCAGGAGTTCCAAGGCATCCGCATCTCGGTGGGCCTGTCCACGACCGCTGCCGAGATCGACCGGTTTGTCACCACCATGTTGAGACTGGCCCGCGATCTGCCGGTGGCTCATTAGCCCGGGCTCCTCCCCGCCTGCGGCATGAATACCACGCACCATCGCATCCGACATCTGGGCCAGGGCGCCTGTCTCATCTTCGGCGTTTTGGGCGTGGTGGGCGGAACCGGGTGCGCTGCCCCGCAGGGCGCACGGCAAATCATCAAAACCCCCGATGCCCCTGCGGCTATCGGCCCGTATTCGCAGGCTGTGCTCAGCCATGGCTTCTTGTATGTGTCCGGTCAGATCGCGCTCGACCCCAAGACGGGGCAGATGGTGGGCAAAACCACGGGCGAACAAACCGCGCAGGTGATGCATAATCTCCGGGCCATTCTTGCCGCCGCCGGCCTGGGCTTCGAGGAGGTCGTGCAGACGCAGGTTTTCCTGGCCGACCTAGGCGATTTCGGCGCCATGAACGAGATCTACGCGACGCATTTCACGGTTCCGCCCGCGCGTATCACGATTCAGGCCGGCCGTTTGCCGCGCGACGCGAAAATAGAAATAGCCGTCATCGCCGCCAAACGCTGAAGCCCGGCCGCCAATCCTTGAGATGCGTCCCGGACGGACGGGGATCCACCGCGAATGAACCATACCAACCGCACAACGCCCCGCAATCTCCCTCGGATCATAGGTTGGACTCTGGCCTCCGGTCTCGGTGCCACCGCCATTGCGGTGCTCGGCTGGTCGCGGGGCGAGCCGGTGAATGCGCTGTGGATGGTGGTCGCCGCGCTCTGCGTGTTCGCCGTCAGCTACCGCTTTCACTCGGCTTGGCTGATGGCAAAGGTGCTCACGTTGGACGAACTGCGCGCCACGCCGGCGGAGGTTCACGGCGACGGCCGGGATTTTGTCGCGACCAACCGCTGGGTCGTTTTCGGCCACCACTTCGCCGCCATTGCGGGCCCGGGCCCGCTCGTGGGGCCGGTGCTGGCGGCCCAATTTGGTTACTTCCCCGGTCTGATCTGGATGCTCGTCGGCGCGACACTGGGCGGCGCGGTGCATGACTCGGTGGTCCTGTTCTGCTCGACCAGACGACGCGGCAAATCGCTCGGCGCGATGGTGCGCGACGAGGTCGGCCCGCTCGCGGGGGCGCTGGCGTTGGTGAGCATCGTGGCGATCATGGTCATCTTGCTCGCCGTGCTCGCGCTCGTGGTGGTGAAAGCGCTCGCGGAGAGCCCGTGGGGCCTTTTCACGATCGCGGCGACGATGCCCATTGCGGTCGCCATGGGCCTGGGCATGAAAGCCACCGGGCATCGCAGGCTCGCGGTGGTGAGCGTGCTCGGCGTGCTCGCGTTGCTCGCCGCGGTGTGGGGCGGGCAATTTCTCCCCGGCACGGCGTTCGAGGCTCTCCTCACCCTGGAAGGCACGGCGCTCGCGTGGTGGATCATGGGTTATGGCTTTCTGGCTTCGGTCCTGCCCGTCTGGCTGCTCCTCGCCCCGCGCGACTACCTGAGCACATTCATGAAGCTCGGCACCGTTGCGGCGCTCGGGCTGACGGTGATTGTGCTCGCGCCCACGCTGAAGATGCCGGCTTTCACGCCATTCATCAGCGGCGGCGGGCCGGTCTTTGCGGGGCCCGTGTTTCCGTTCTGCTTCATCACCATCGCGTGCGCAGCGATCTCAGGCTTCCATGCGCTGGTGGCGAGCGGCACGACCCCCAAGCTGCTCGCGCGCGAGTCGCACATCCGCGCGATCGGCTATGGCGCCATGGTCACCGAAATGTGCGTGGGTGTCATGGCCCTCATCGCCGCCTGCGCGATGGAGCCGGGGCAATATTTCGCGATCAACATGACCGGCCCAGCGGAGGTTGTGACCGCAAAGGCCACGGCGCTCGGATTTCCCGTTACGCCCGCCCAGATGGCCGACCTCGCCGCGAGCGTCGGCGAGAAAACGATGATCGGCCGCACGGGTGGCGCGCCGACTTTCGCCGTCGGCATGGCGCACATGTTCGCCGGAGTGGTCGGCAGCAAGGCGGCGCTCGCCCTTTGGTATCACTTCGCGATCATGTTCGAGGCGCTGTTTATCCTCACGACCATCGACGCCGGCACCCGCGTAGGCCGGTTTCTCATGCAAGATTTGCTGGGCGCGGTCTGGCGTCCGCTGGGTGACACCCGGTCGACCGGCGCCGGGGCGTTCGCCACCGGGCTTTTTGTGGCGATGTGGGGCTGGTTTCTCTATCAGGGCGTGGTCGATCCTTTGGGCGGCATCAACTCGCTCTGGCCCATCTTCGGCATCGCCAACCAGTTGCTCGCTGTGCTCGCTCTGGCGCTGGGCACGACTGTTCTGCTCAAGATGGGCCGCACCCGCTACCTCTGGACCACTCTGCTCCCGCTTGGCTGGCTTCTGGCCGTGACGCTGACCGCGGGCTTCATGAAAATCTTCAGTCCCGCACCGCTGGGATTCCTGGCCTCGGCCCGTGGTTTCAGTGAGAAAATCTCGGCCGGCGGCACCGAGGCGGAGATGAGTCTGTGGCGTGCGCAATTGCTGAACAACCAGGTCAATGCGGCCGTCACAGGTGTTTTTCTCCTGCTCGTGGCCATGGTCGTCCTCCTCAACATGCGTCTGTGGTGGGAGCTGCTCGTCGGCAGACGCGAACGGCAACTTCACGAAGAGCCGTATATCAGGGTTGCCGAGGCCAAGGCCTGAGCTCCAAGCCGGCGCGCCCTAAACCCCGCCAGCATCTCGGCGGGCGGTTTCCTGTCTCACCACCATTTGAGAATGGCGAATATTCCCGCCATGTTCAGATTCTTTTGCCATGTCCGACCATGCCAGCCAGCTCGCCTGCCCCCTCAACTTTGCCCGCCCGTGAACCACTCCGACCACTCCCGCCATTCCGCATCGACTCCTTCGGCCCGCCCCGGGCAGCGCCCTCATGATTCGGCGGCCGCGCCGGCCACCGGCCGGCCGGCGCCGGACGAACCGGTCTACATGGGCCTGCCCGACGCCCACTACCTCTGGCCGCGCTTCTGGACCGCCCTCGCGCTGGCCACGCCGGTGTTCATCCTTTCCATGGGCGAAATGATTCCCGGCCTCGGCCACCTGCTGGCGCCGCGCCTCTCCGGCTGGATTCAATTCCTCTGCACCACCCCGGTGTTTTTCTGGAGCGGCGCGCCGTTCATCCGCCGCTGGTGGGTTTCGCTGCGCGAGCGCGACACGAACATGTGGACGCTCATCGTCACGGGCACGGGCACGGCGTATTTCGCCAGCACCGCCGCGCTGCTCTGGGGCGACCGGCTGCCGGCCGCGTTGCGCGGCGGCGCACACGGCGTCCCGCTGTATTTCGAGGCCGCCGCCGTCACCACCACCCTCGTGCTCCTCGGACAGATTCTCGAACAGCGTGCCCACGCGCGCACCGATGTGGCCATCCGCGCGCTCCTCGACCTCGCCCCGGCGCAGGCCCACCGCGTTGACGCCACTGGCCACGAGGCTGACGTGCCCGTCGCCGTCCTCGTGCCCGGCGATAGGCTCCGCGTGCGGCCCGGGGAGAAAATCCCCGTCGACGGTCGTGTGCTCGATGGCGCGAGCCACGTCGACGAATCGATGCTGACCGGCGAACCGCTGCCGGTTGCCAAACGCGCCGCCGACGCCGTGAGCGCCGGCACGCTCAACACCACCGGCACCTTTCTCTTCCGGGCCGAGCGCGTCGGCGGCGCCACCCTGCTCGCCCAGATCATCCGGCTCGTCGAAACCGCCCGGGACAGCGAGGCCCCGATCCAGCGCGTGGCCGACCGCGTGGTTGAGTGGTTCGTGCCGGCCGTCGCGGTCATCGCCCTGCTCACCGTCGGCGCGTGGCTCTGGTTCGGCCCCGAGCCGCGGTTGGTCTACGGCCTCGTCAACGCCGTGGCCGTGCTCATTATCGCGTGCCCCTGCGCGCTCGGGCTCGCCACGCCCGTCGCGCTCGTCACGGGCATCGGTCGCGGGGCGCAGGCCGGCGTGCTCGTCAAGGACGCCGCGGCGCTCGAGACGCTCGCCGGGGTCACCACGCTGCTGATTGACAAGACCGGCACCTTGACCGAGGGCCGGCCGGAGGTGGCGGCAATCGAGGCGCAGGTCGGCTTTCCCGCCGACGAATTGCTGCGACTCGCGGCCTCGGCCGAGGCCGGCAGCGAACACCCGCTGGCCCGCGCCATCGTCCGGACCGCGCAGGAGAAAGGCCTCACGCTCACACCCGTCGCAACTTTTACCGCGACCCCGGGACATGGAATTTGCGCCACCGTCGGGGGAAGACTCATCGAGGTGGGGCGTGTCACCCCGGATGCGGCTGAGCGCCTTGGGAACCAGCCGCTCCAACGGCTCCATCCCGCCGCCACGCTCGTTGCCGTGCGCATCGACGGCCGCGAAGCCGGCCTGATCGCGCTCGCCGACCGGGTGAAAGCCACGACCCTCGCCGCCGTGGCGGAGCTGCGCCGGCTGGGCCTGAAGGTCTACATGGTCACCGGCGATCGCACCGCCAGCGCGCAGGCCGTCGCCCGGCAGCTGGGCTTGGACGGATTCCACGCCGAGGTTTCCCCCGCCCGCAAGCAGGAGCTGGTGCGCGAGCACCGGGCGCACGGCGAGCGCGTGGTGTTTGCCGGCGACGGCATCAACGACGCGCCCGCGCTCGCCGCGGCCGATGTCGGCATCGCCATGGGCACCGGCACCGACATCGCGATGCACAGCGCCGGGCTGGTGCTGCTGCGCGGCGATCTGGGCGCGCTCGTCGCCGCGGTCCATCTCAGCCGTGCCGTCCTGCGCACGATCCGGCAAAATTTGTTCTTCGCCTTCGCCTACAATGTCCTGGGCATCCCCATCGCCGCCGGTGCGCTCTACCCGTTCACCGGCTGGCTGCTTAACCCGATGCTGGGTGCCGCTGCGATGAGCCTCAGCTGCCTGAGCGTCACGGCCAACGCCCTGCGCCTGCGCCGGGTGAAACTCTAGCTCATTATTCGAAATGCAGCGTCGTGAGCGGCTGCTACGGCACCTCTTTCGACCGATTCCGCCCGAGACACGGAACGGCCTCACGCTGAAGGCCGCATGGATCTTCCGGCTCGGAGCCCCCGCATGGTTCTGGAGGATCATGCCCGGCCGCTTGACAATCCTTTGCCGCCCGCAAATGGTGTCGCCGTGTCCCGCCTGCTGAAACTTGCCGCGCTCCTGCTGGCCGCCCTCTGGCTGCCGGCGACCGCGCATTGCGGTCTCGAAGCCGCGGGCCTGCTCGTCAAATCATCCGCCTGCGCGGCGGCGGTGGACTGTGCCGGTGACGGCTGCCGCCAGGTGGAGGAAGGATTCTTCAAGCAATCGGCCGCGGCCTTGAAGGTGCTGGCACCCGAGCTGTTGGCCTGCGATTGCCTGCGGTGCCTGCAGTTGGTCGCGCAAGCGGCCCTCGTCGCCGCCGCTGATTTTTCGCCGGTCTCTTTTGAGCGCCCGCAATCCTGGGTGACTCGCTGGACTTTCGAGCGCCGGGCCGCTTTGCCGGCCCGGGCGCCGTCGCCCGCCTTGACCTGATCGGGCCCCTGCGCGGGCCGATGGGTTTCTCGTTTCCCTCCGCGGACGCCTCTGCGCGTCGCGTTTTCACCGGGGCCGTGCCGTGCCCCGATTTTCCCCTCCATTTCCATTTTCAATTTTCATGAATCAACCGTCTTTTTCCTTTCTCCACCGCCCGCTCGCCGGGCTCTTGCTGCTGGCCGCCATCGCGCGCGCCGAGGAGACCGCTCCCCCCGGGCCGGCTCCCGTTTCCCTTCCCGCCATCGTCGGCGAGATCACCGCCCACAATCCCGAGCTCAAGTTCTACGAGGCCGAAATCGCCGCCGTGAAGGCCGCCTCGCAGTCGGCCGGGGCACTCAACGATCCCTCGATTTCACTGGGTGTCGGGCGGAAACGCATCAGCGACGTGACCACCGGAACGTTCCTGGGCGCAGGCCACGCGTGGTCCGTCTCCGTCACGCAGACGTTCGAGTGGCCCGGTCGCCTCGCCCTGCGCAAGGCCATCGCCAACC
>JACPPI010000018.1 GCA_016190985.1 Opitutia bacterium
GATCGTGCGCGCGCTGCTCCAGTTCTTCCTCGATGAGGACGTGCAGGCCGGCTACACCGAGGTCAGCCCGCCGATCTTCGTCAACGCGGCCAGCGCCACCGCCACCGGCCAGCTGCCCGACAAGGAAGGGCAAATGTATGAAGGTCAGTAGGCGTTGTCGCCGGCCACCACCACCTCCTCGCCATGGAGCAGTTCGCGGAAGACCTGGCTGTCATGCACGCTGGCCGTGGTCGTGCGCACCGTATGAACCAGGCCGTTTTTCGCCTCCACGCCGATGTGGGCCTTCATCCCGAAGTGCCTGTCGCCGCCCTTCTGGGTCGGGCTCATCTCGGAATCGCGCCGGCCGCTCTGGTTCTTCGTGCTGCTCGGGGCCGCGAGGATCGTCGCGGCCACCACCGTGCCGGTCTTCACCAGCAGGCCTTGGGCGGCCAGGCCCGCGTTGACCCGGGCGAAGATCGCCTCGGCCAGGCCGTGCTGCTCGAGCAGCCGGCGGAAGTGCAGGATCGTGGTCTCGTCGGGGACGCGTTGCTGGAGCGGGTCCAGACCGAGGAAGCGTTGGAACGACAGCCGGTCATGCACGGCGTCCTCCAGGCCGGGATCGCTGAGGTTATACCACAGTTGCAGGCAGTGCAGGCGCAGCAGCAGCTCCACCTCGGTCAAGGGCCGGCCGGCTGATAGTGCGGCGCGACCATCGCGGCCAGCTCCGCCCACGGCACCACCCGGCTCATCTCGTCGAGAAAGCGGTCGGCGCGCGTGCGTTTGGTCAGACAACCCAAAGACAGAAACGTGGCTTGTTGGCTCAGGTGGATCTCACCCGCTGCCGCAAAAATACGTTCCAAAAAACACGGGAGTTTTTCAGAGGTTCCCCAAGATAGGGGAGGCAGGGCAAAAATTGCAGCGTGAAGGTCGGGCAAAAATTACCCGGAAAAATCATGATAGTTGCATGTCGCTGGTCGGGAGCGGCTAGCGCGCGGCGGCATCTCTTGGCACAGGGCTTGCACAGTCGGCGGGAGGATGAACATCGGTCTCTATCAAAGTGCGTCGGCCCTCACGGCCATCGAGCGCTGGCAGGATGTGGTGGCGCAGAACATCACGTCGAGCCAGACCACGGCCTACCGCAAGCGCACGGTGAGTTTCAGCACGGAGCTGAGCGGGGAGTTGCAGACCGACCCGCACGGCCGCATGGGCGAGGGCAACGGCACCCCGGCGATTTTCCCCAAGATCAACACCGGCGTGAATTTCAACTCCGGCGAGACCGAGCCCACGCGCCGCGACCTGGACCTGGCACTCCAAGGCGAGGGCTTTTTCGAGGTGCAGATGCCGGACGAGTCGAAGGCCTACACCCGCAGCGGCGAGTTCCGCATGCGCCCCGACCGGACCCTGGTCACGACGGGCGGGCAGGAGGTCATGAGCACCTCGGGCCGGCCCATCGTGCTGCTGGCCGGCGGCGGCGCGATCAGCATCGAGGAGGACGGCACGATCCTCCAGGGCGGCGCGCAGCTCGGCAAGCTGGCCGTGAGAAAATTCAGCGACAACTCGGTGCTGTCGCCCATCGCCGGCGGCTATTTCACCGCGCCCGAGGGCGTCGAGGCCGAGTTGGTGGAGAAGCCCGAGGTGCTCCAGGGCTACCTTGAGAGCAGCAACACCTCGTCCCTCCGCGAAATGGTGGACATGGTGATCATCTCCCGCGCCTACGAGGCCAACCAGAAGATCATCAGCGTCGCCGACCAGACGATGCAGCAGACCCTCGATGCCCTTGGCTGAGAACCCGCCATGAAATTTGCAGCCGCTAGTCAGACCAAATCACGACTGCATGGCCGCGCATGCTTTGGAGGCATGCCGGCCTTTTCCTTCCCCGCCGCCCGCCGCCCATGAACCTCTCGCTCTATTCCGCCGCCACGGGCATGGAGGCCCAGCAGCTCAACCTGAACACGATCGCCAACAACCTGGCCAACGTGAACACGCCCGGCTTCAAGCGCAGCAAGATCGAGTTCCAGGATCTGCTCTACCAGAAGCCCCGCGCCGTGGGCTCCAACTCCGGCGGCGGCAACCTCGTGCCCACCGGCATCGAGGTCGGCAACGGCTCGCGCGTCGCGGCGACCTCCAAGGTCTTCACGCAGGGCCAGCTCACCCAGACCGGCGAAAAATTCGACCTCGCGATCCAGGGCGACGGTTTCTTCGAGGTGCAGCGCGCCGACGGCACCATCGGCTACACGCGCGACGGCTCCTTCAAGCTCAACGCCCAGGGCCAGGTCGTGACCGTCGACGGCCTGCCGATTCTCAGCGGCTTCCAGGCGATCCCGGCGGGCGCGAGCGCCGTCAACATCGCGCAGAACGGCGAGGTGTCGGTGCAGTCGTCCAACGGCACGCAGAGCTTCCGGCTCACCATGACGCGCTTCGCCAATCCCTCCGGCCTGCGCAGCCTCGGCGGCAACCTCTACGAGGAGACGGCGGCGAGCGGCACGCCCGAGACCGGCTCACCGAGCGAGACGGGCTTCGGCAGCATCATCCAGGGCTACACCGAGGCCTCGAACGTCAACATCGTCGAGGAGATGGTCAACCTGATCGTCGCCCAGCGCGCCTATGAGATCAATTCCAAGTCCATCCAGACCTCGGACGAGATGCTCCAGAACGTCGCCCAGATGAAACGCTGATCCCATGCGCGCCTTGCTCCTCTCCTTCGTCCTGATCTGCGCCGTCACTGCGGCGGCGGCGCCGGTGGCCGACGCCACGCCGCTGACGCGCGACGATTTCGTGACAGCGCTCACCGCCGATCTCGTCCGGCATTTCAACCTCGAGGGCGACCTGCAGCTGGAACTGCTCCGCCCCTGGGCCGCCCCGGCGCGGCTGGCCCGGAAATGGGCGGTGGAGGTCACCGAGTATCCTTCGCTGCCGGCCACCTCGATGCTGGTCCGCTGCCGCGTGCTCGCCGACGGCGAGCCGGCGGCCGATTGCACCGTCACGCTGCGCGCGCTGCTCTGGCGCGACGCCTGGGCGGCCCGCCAGCCGCTCGCGGCCAACGCGGCGTTCGACGCGGCCGCGCTCGAGGCCCGCCGCGTGGATTTTTTCCGCGAGCGCGACGCCCTGTCGGCCACCGTCGGCGATCACGACTTCAGGTTTGTCCGCTCCATCCAGCCCGGCCGCCTGCTGACCTGGCGCGACGTGGCGCGGCGCCCGCTCGTCCGCAAGGGCGACGTGGTCGAGGTGGCCGCCATCGACGGCCTGCTCCAGATCACGATGAAGGGCCTGGCGATGGAAAGCGGCGCCGCCGGCGACACCGTCACCATCCGCAACCAGGAATCGCGCAAGGATTTCGCGGCCCAGGTCGTGGCCGAGAACCGCGTGCAAATCCGCTTCTGACCATGAAAAGGCAATCTCTCCTCCGCCATTGGCCCGCGCTCGCGGCGGGCCTGGCGGCGGCGCTGCCCGCCCCGGCCGGCTCGCTGTGGGCCGACGGGGCCAGCGACCGCGGCATGTTCGCCGACCGCAAGGCCGCGAGGGCCGGCGACATCCTCACGATCGTCGTGAACGAGTCGGTCTCCGCCTCCAACAGCCAGAGCAAAAAGTCCACGCGCGATTCCACCATCGCCGACGCGGTCTCCAGTTTTCTCTATCCCACGACCGGATTGCACAAGGGCGCGCTGCCCAGCGTCTCGATCAAGGGCTCGGCCTCCAATGCCGGCGGCGGCGACATCAGCAACAGCCAGAGCCTCTCGGCCCAGGCCGCCGTGCTCGTCACCGACGTGCTGCCCAACGGCAACATGGTGATCGAGGGCATGCGCGTCGTCACCTTCTCCGGGGAGACGCAATACGTCGTCCTGCACGGCCTCGTGCGGCCCGACGATGTCTCCCGCGCGAACACCGTCGCCTCGAGCAACATCGCCGACGCCCGGGTGGAGTTCCTCAGCGAGGGCTCGCTCACCGACGCGCAGAAGCGCGGCTGGCTCTTCAAGCTCTACGAAAAACTGCGCCCCTTCTGATCCCGCCCGCCATGACAAGGATGTTCCCCCTCTTCGCCCTGCTGCTCGGCGCCGCCACGGTCGCCGCGGGCAGCCGCATCAAGGACCTGACGCTCATCGACGGCGGGCGCGACAACCAGCTCGTGGGCTACGGCCTCGTCGTCGGCCTCGCGGGCGACGGCGACAGCAACGCCGCGACCACGCTTCGCAGCGTGGCCAACGTCCTGCAGCGCTACGGCCTCGCCGTCAGCCCGACGGACATCAAGGCCAAGAACGTCGCCGCCGTCATGCTCACGGCCGACATCGGCGCGTTCCTCAAGGCCGGTGCCCGCATCGACGTGACCGTGGCCTCGCTCGGCGACGCCAAGAGCCTCCAGGGCGGCGTGCTGCTGCAGGCCCCGCTCCTCGGCGCCGACGGCCGCGCCTACGCGGTCGCCCAGGGCCCGGTGGTCATCGGCGGATTCCTCGGCGGGTCGGGCGGGGCGGGGGGCGCGACCGTGCAGAAAAACCACCCGACCGTCGGCTCGATCAGCAACGGCGCGATCGTCGAGCGCGAGATTCCCGCCCGTTTCGTGCAGGACAACAGCCTGCGCCTGCTGCTGCACAATCCCGATTTCACCTCGGCCACGCGCCTGGCCGACGCCATCAACGCCGTCTATCCCGCCGCCGCCCACGCCGGCGACGCCGCCACCGTCACGGTGCAGTTGCCGGCCGCGTTTGCCGGCCGCGACGTGGCCTTTGTCTCCGAGCTGGGCACGATCGAGGTCTCGCCCGACACCCAGGCCCGCATCGTCATCAACGAGCGCACCGGCACCATCGTCGCCACCTCCACCGTGCACATCGCGCAGGTGGCCATCGCGCACGGCTCGCTGACCATCACTGTGACCTCCAACGTCGGGGTCTCGCAGCCCGGCGCCTTCAACAATTCCGGCCGCACCACGCCCGTCGCCAGCACGCAGACCAGCGTGAACGAGGTGAAGGGCGGATTTCTGATCCTGAACGACGCGCCGACCATCGAGCGCCTCGCCGCCGGCCTGAACGCCCTCGGCGTCTCGACCCGCGAGATGATGGCCATCTTCCAGTCCCTCAAGCGCGCCGGCGCGTTGCAGGCCGAGCTCATCATCAACTGACATGTCCGCCGCCGCCGTCAGCCCCGTCTCGCACCACGCCAGGCCCGCGCACGACCTGGCGGCGCTGAAGCGCGGCAACCTTGATCCGGCCGAGCAGCGGCAGGCGGTGGGGGAGCAGTTCGAGGCGATCCTCATCCGCCAGTTTCTCGCGCAGAGCCTCGGCTCGCTGATGGGCGACGGCAAGGAGGGCGGCGGCGGCGTCTACGGCTACATGCTGACTGACACGCTCGCCGACAAGCTCACCCAGGGCGGCGGCCTGGGGCTCGCCCCGGTCATCACCCGGCAGCTTTCACCCCGCGGCAAGCCGGCCCCCGCGCCCGCCGCGCCCCAACCCCGATGAACGCGAACGCCACCGCACCCGTCAACTGGCCGGAGATCGTCGAGGCCCTGCGCGCCGAGCTGGCCGAATACGGCGGGCTGCTCGCGCTGTTCGACGAGCAGCAGCGCGCCCTCTTCGCCCGCGAGGCCGGCGAGGTGCTGCGCCTCTCCGCGGTCATCGAGCGGCAGGTGGGCGGCGTCAGCCGCTGCCGGCAGCGGCGCGAAAGCCTCGTGGCCCTGCTGGCCCGCGCCCTCGGCCAGCCCGACCGCGCCACCCTGCGCTCGCTGCTGCCCCTCATCGAGCCCACGGCCCGTCCGCTCCTCGAGGCGCTCATCGCCGAGGTCAACCGCCTGTTGCACCGCGTGCGCCGCCAGAACCGCCAGAACCACCTGCTCCTTTCGCGGACCGTCTCCCTCCATCAGGAGACGCTGGCGCAACTCCGGCCCCAGGCCTTCACGCAGACCTACACTCCCGCCGGCCGCGTGCAGCTGGCGTCGAATCCGACGGCTTCCACGTTGCGCGCCGCCGGCTGAGCCCCTCCCATGTCCGGCCTGTTCTCCAGCCTCAACGCCGCCGCCAACGCCCTGGGCGTCCAGAGCCGCGCCGTGGAGACCGCCGGCAAGAACCTCGCCAACGTCAACAACCCCGCCTACGCCCGCCAGCGCGTCCATCTCGGCTCGTTGGGAACCATCCAGACCCCGCAGGGCCCCGAGAGCATGGGCGTGACCGTGCTCGGGCTGGAGCAGATGCGCGACGCGCTGCTCGACAAGCAGGTGCTGCGCGAGATCTCGCTGTCGGCCGGCTACGCGGCCGAGCAGCAGGGCTACCAGCGCGCCTCCGCCGGCCTCGGCCAGGGCATCGACGGCACGCAGAACGCCGGCGGCGCCAGCAGCACCAGCGCCAACGGCGTGGCGGCGGCGCTCGACGACTTTTTCAACGCCTTCCAGAGCCTCGCCTCCAATCCGACCGATGCCGGCCAGCGCCAGACCCTGCTGCAAAGCGCCAGCATCCTCACCGACCGCCTCCGCCTCGCCGACCGGCGCCTGACCCAGGTCAGCAGCGATCTCGACGCGCAGATCGGCACCGATGTCGGCACCGCCAACCGCCTCCTCTCGACCATCGCCGGCCTCAACGCCCAGATCGCCCGGCTCGAGATCAACAACCCCGGCTCGGCGGTCGACCTCCGCGACCAGCGGCAGGCCGACCTCGAGCAGCTCGCGGCCACGATGCCCGTGGATCTGCGCACCTCGCCCGCCGGGCAGGTCCAGCTCTACGCCAAGGACACCCTGGGCAACGACGTGCTGCTGGTCGACGGCCCTACGGTGCTGGGCCCGGTCGCGTTCAACGGCACGCAGGTCACCGGCGGAGCCGCCGCCGCCGTGCTCGCGCTCTCCTCCGGCTCCATCCAGGGCGCCCTCACCGCCCGCGACGGCGCGGCGCGGCAGATCCGGGACAGCCTCGACCGGCTCGCCGCGCAGCTGGTGGGCGCCGTCAACGCCGCCTACAACCCCACCGCCGCCACCGGCGATTTCTTCGCCGCCGGCGGCGCCACGGCCGGCACCATCGCGATCGCCGCGGGCGTCAACACCGGCACGCTCAAGGCCAGCGACGGCGGCGCCGCGGGCGACAACACCGTGGCGCTCGCCATCGCCCGGATCGCCACGCGCAAATTCTCCACCGCCGGCGGCGATGCCATCGACGGCACGCTCGGCGGCTACTTCTCCGCCGCGGTCAGCAACCTCGGGCAGGCCGTGGCCGGCGCCACGGCGCGGGTGGCCGACCAGGACAACGTCCGGCAGCTCGTGACCGGCCAGCGCGACTCGGCCAGCGGCGTCTCCCTCGACGAGGAGACGGCCGACCTCCTCAAGTATCAGCGCGCCTTCCAGGCCTCGGCGCGGGTCTTCACCACCATCGATTCCCTGCTCGACACGGTCGTCAACCGCCTCGGCGCCTGATTCCTCCTCCCATGCGTGTAGCCTCCGGCAGTGTTTCCGACAGCATCGTGCGCCAGATCCAGCAGCTGAGCAGCCAGCAGGCGAAGTTGCAGAGCCAGGTCGCCACCGGGCAGCGCATCTCGCAGCCCGAGGACGATCCCGCCGCCGTGGGCCGCGTGCTGAACCTGGAGAGCGAGCGCCGCCAGATCACCCAGTTCGGCCTCAACGCCTCCACCGCGCTGGCCGTGGCGCAATCCGCCTTCTCCGGCCTGCAGGGCATCAAGAAAATCTCCGACCGCGCGGGGGAACTCGCCACGCTCGGCACCGGCGTGCTCGGCCCGGCCGCGATGCAGGCCTACGGCGCCGAGGCCGGCCAGTTGATCGAGCAGGCCGTGCAGGCCGCCAACACCCGGTTCAGCGGCAACTACCTCTTCGCGGGCACCGCCGTCGATGCCCCGGCCGTCAGCGTCACCCGCGATGTCGGCGGCCGCATCACCGCCGTCAGCTACGACGGCAACAGCGCGCAGGCCGTCATCCCGTTGTCCGAGGCCACGAGCATCGCCCCCTCGACCGGCGGCGCCACCAACCAGGGCCTGGCCGACTTCATCACCAACCTGATCGGCCTGCGCGACGCGCTGAACAGCGGCGCCCCGGCCGCCGTGGCCGCCACCCAGGCCGCCCTGACGGACAGCGAGGACCTGCTCGTGGCCGCGATCGCCGACAACGGCGGCATGCAGACCCGCATCGAGGCCAGCCAGGCCCAGCAGGCCGACCGCACGACCAGCGTGGACCAGCTGATCTCCGCCGAGACCAGCGCCGACCTGGCCGCGACCGTCATGAAACTGAACCAGACGCAGACCGCCTACCAGGCCGCGCTGCAGTCCGCCGCCAACATCATGCGCCTCTCCCTCCTCGATTACATCCGCTGAACCGCCCCCGCCGCCATGAAAGTCCTGCCCGAACTCTATCCCGCCGACCTCGAGGCCCCGGCCTCCAACGCCTTCACGCTGCCCGGCGGCCTGATCGGCTTTGAAGATCACCGCCACGCCGAGCTGCTCTACGAGCCCGGCAACCTGCCGTTCCTCTGGCTCCGGCTGAACGGCACCGCCGCGCCGCTGCACTTCGTGGTCATCGAGCCGGGCGGCATCATCCCCGGCTACGAGCCCGAGTTGTTTGACGAGCACGCCCTCGACCTCGGCCTGCGCGACGCCGCGGAGGCGATGATCCTCAACATCGTCACCCTCCGGCAGGCGCGGCCCCTGGAGGCCACGGTGAACCTGGTCGGCCCGATCGTCGTCAACCGGCGCACCCGCCTCGCGCGGCAGGTGGTCATTTCCAACTACTCGCGTTACAGCGCCCATCACCCCCTCGTGGAGAAGGCCCAGGGCGTGGGGTCCGTCCCCGCCCGCTAACCCGCCCGACACGGAGGTCCCATCATGCTCGTCCTTTCCCGCAAAGTTAACGAATCCATCGTCATCGGTGGCAACATCGAGATCCGGATCAGCCGCATCGAGGGCGAGGTGGTCAAGATCGGCATCGAGGCCCCGCGCGAGATCCCCATTTTCCGCAAGGAGGTGCTCGCCGTCATCGGCGCCTCCAACCAGGCCGCCGCCCTCGACCCCAAGGCGCTCCCGTCCCTCCAGCTGCCCCGGCTGGCCCGGCCCCCCGGCGCCGGCCAGAAATCCGCGGCCCCGCGGCTGCCCCCGCGCGCCCAACCCTCCCTCCCATGAATCCCATCACCACCTCCGTCCCGCCCGCCCGCAGCCTTGATCAGATGCAGGAGCTGCTCAACCGTTCCCTCAGCCGCCTGTCGTCGGGCTCCCGCCTCGTCGATCCCGGCGAGCACGCGGCCGGTGTCGCCGGCGCCTCCCGGCTCGACGGCCAGAGCCGGCGCGCGCAGGCCGCGGCCACCAATGCCCAGAACGCCGTGTCCCTGGTGCAGACCGCCGACAGTTTTCTCGCCAGCTTCACCACCATCCTGTCGCGCCTGGGCGAGCTGAGCGCGCTGGCGGGGGACGCCATCAAGCCCCCGGCGGACATCGCGCTGTATCAGCGGGAATTCACCGCGCTGCAGGAGCAGCTGCGCGCCACCATCGGCGGCAGCACGGCGGAGATCGGCGGCGTGGCCGGCGTCGGCGCGCCGGCGGGCGCGTTCAACGGCACGGCGCTCTTCGGCGCCACCCCCGGGCTCACGATCGCCATCGGGGCGGCGTCCGACCAGGACCTGACCCTGCCGACCACCGACCTGCGCGGCGGAGCGATGCTCGCCCTGATCAGCCAGGACGGGAGCGGCAACTACACGCTCGCCGCCACCGATCCGGCGGCGCCCGGCGCCATCGCCGGGGCCACGCAGCAGGTGGCGGCGCAGCGGGCGCAACTGGGCGCGAGCCAGTCGCGGCTGGAGCTGGTCGCCGGCGCCTTGCGCGTCGAGCTGGAAAACCTCTCCGCCGCCATCTCGCAGATCCGCGATGTGGATGTGGCCGGGGAATCGACCCGGCTGGCCCGCTACAACATTCTCCTGCAGGCGGCCACGGCGATGCAGGCGCAGGCCAACCAGGCGCCGCAGGCCGTGCTGCGGCTGCTGCGGCCTTGATCCTCCCGCCCCGGCCGCCTTTAATTTCTCGCGCTGGCGGCGCCAGCTCTTTGAGTGGGCGGCTCCGGTCCGTCTGCGTCCCGATGACACCGCCTTCCCATGACCCGTTGATTGCTGAACGGCTGGTCCGCCGGCTCCCCGTCGCCTGTGGCGCGCTGCTGCTGCTGGCCGGCTTGGGGCGGTGCTTGGCGGGACATCCGCTGAATGCGGCGGTATCCCTGACTTTCGCCTTGGGCTGCGTCGTGCTGGGTGCGGCCTTGGTGGGGCTGGGCCTGGGCGGGCCCAAGTCGCGTCTGGCCGGCCGGGCGCTTTCATTCGGCGGGCTGGCCCTCGGCCTCGCGGGTGCGGGCAAAATAATCCTGCCGGCCTTGGTCCCGGGCGGTTGGGCGGGCGCGTTGCGGGCTCTCCCGGGCACGCTGCCGCTGGGTGCGGCTGCCGCTTTCATCCTCGGCGGCCTCGCGCTGCTGGGCAGCCCCGGTTCGGCGCGCCCGGCGCCCCGGGCTTGGTCGCCCTGGCTGGCGGTCGGCGTGCTGGCTTTGGCGCTCATATCGTTGCTGGCCCCGCTGTATGGTTTTCCGGCGGTCGGGCTGGAAGATCCGATCCGGATGGGGTGGCTGCCGGCAGCCGGACTTCTGCTGCTGGGGGCGGGCCTGCTGTTGCTGCGCCCGGAAGATGATTTCGTGGGCGTGTTTCTGGGCGACACCGCCGTCGGGGACTTTGCCCGCCGTCTCCTGCTGGCCGTGGTTCTCGCGCCGCCGCTGCTGCTCCTGGCGCGCCTGCATGTGCTGAGCCGCCTGCCGGTCGGATTGCCGGAGGAGTCGGCCGTTTTCTCCCTGGTCTGGATCCTGGCGGGGGTGTTTTTATTGACCCGGGTGACGCGGATCGCGGGGACGTTTCAGCAGCAGCGTGAGCTGGCGGAGGCGGAGCAAAGCCGGTTGCTGGCGCGCCTGCAGAACCAGGCGGCCGGCCTGCAGGAACTGGTGGCGGCCCGCACCTTGGAACTCGAGGAAAGCAACCGCCGGCTGAAGGTTGCCGCCCAGGCCAACCAGCAGCTGTCGCTGGTGGCCAGCCATACGACCAGCGGCGTCATCATCGCCGACGCGCAGGGCCGCATCGAATGGGTCAACAAGGCCTGGGAGCACATGTCGGGCTACGCGCTGGCCGAGGTGGCCGGCCACCCGCCGGTGGATTTCCTGCGGGGGCCGGAGCCCCGGTCCACGGGCCTCCGGCGGGTCGAGCAGGCTTTCGTGCGCGGTGGATCCTGCTATGAGGAGATCCTCAGCTCCGCCAAGGACGGCCGGCCCTACTGGCAGATCATCGACATCGAGTCGGTGCGGAACGAGAAGGGCGAGACGGTCAATTTCATCGTGGTGCTGACCGACATCACCCAATACCGCGAGGCCCAGCAGCAGCTGCAGCAGCTGAACGAGCGGCTGCAGCTGGCCGTGCTGGCCTCCGGCTACGGGGTCTGGGAGGCGGATGTGCGCTCCGGGCGCCAGACCTGGGACGCGCGCATGTTCGAGCTCTACGGCCTGCCCGAACGGGAGTTCGACGGCTCCCCGGAAAGCTGGCTGCGCTGCGCCCATCCGGGCGAGCACGCGCGCGCGCGCCGGATTTACGCCGACCTCATCTCCGGCAAGATGGTCCAGTTTGACGAGGAATACCGCATCGTCCGGCCCCGGGACAAGAGGGAGCGGCACATCAAGAGCAAGGGCTACCTCCAGCGGGACGAGAAGGGGAATCCGCTGCGCATCGTCGGCCTTGATCGCGACGTCACCGCCGAGCGTGAACAGCGGGAGCAGCTGCACGCCTCGGTGGAGCGCCTCCAGCTGGCCCTGCGCGCCTCGCGCTGCGGCGTCTGGGACATGGACCCGCGCACCGGCAAGATCTACTGGGACCAGCGCATGTTCGAGATCTACGGCGTGCGGCCCGAGGATTTCAACGGCACCTTCCGGGCCTGGGCCGCGCTGGTCCACGCCGAGGACCGGGTCAAGATCGAGGTCATCGACCAGGCGGCGGAGGATTCCGGCAACGAGTTCAAGATCGAATACCGGATCATCCGCCCCGACGGCCGGATCCGCCATCTCGAGACCCACGGCTGCCTGCGGCGCGACCCGACCGGGCGGATGACCCGGTGCGTCGGCATGGAGCGCGACGTCACCGCCGAGAAGGAGATGCAGGAGGCCCTGCGCATGGCGGAGGAGCGCTGGGAACTCGCGCTCACCGGCACCAACGACGGCGTCTGGGACTGGGACATCCCGAGCGGGCGCATGTATTTCAACGAGCGCTATGCCGAGATCCTCGGCTATGAATTGCGCCAGCTGCCGCAGGACGACCGGGGCTGGATGGCGCTGGTGCATCCCGACGACCTGGCCGCGACGATGGCGGCCCGGGAGTCCCATGTCGCCGGCCGGACGCCGCTCTATGCCACCGAGCACCGCATGCAGATCGGCTCCGGCGAGTGGAAATGGGTGTTGGGGCGCGGCAAGGTCGTGGCGCGGGACCCGGCCGGGCAGGCCCGGCGCATGGTCGGCACGCTCAGCGACATCACCGAGCGCAAGCAGATGGAGCAGATCCTGCGCCGCAACCAGGAGCTGGCCACGCACGTGGAGAAGATGGCGCTCATCGGCGGCTGGGAATACGACCCGGCCTACCGGAAAATCTATTGGTCGCAGAGCGTGCGCCGGATCCACGAGGTGCCCGACAGCTACGATCCGGACGTGGAGGCCAGCCACAGTTTCTGCGCGCCGGAGATGCGCGGCGTGCTGCAGGAGGCCTTCCAGCGCTGCCTGGCCCAGGGCGAGCCCTACGACCTGGAACTGCCCTTGATCACGGCGGCCGGCAACCGCCGCTGGGTGCGCCTGCTCGGCCGCGCGGACCGGCCCCACGGGCGCCTCGTCCGGATTTACGGGGCCTATCAGGACATCACCACGCGGCACGGGGCCGAGGAGGCGCGGCGGCAGCTGGAGCTGCAGCTGTTCCAGGCGCAGAAGATGGACACGCTGGGCACGCTCGCCGGCGGCATCGCGCACGATTTCAACAACCTGCTCACCGGCATCATGGGCTACCACGACCTCGCCACCGACATGCTGCCGGAGGACCATCCCGTGCGCGGCTACCTCGCGGAATCCCGCCAGGCCAGCCTCCGCGCCCGCGGCCTGGTGGAGCAGATCCTCACCTTCAGCCGCCAGCAGGAGTCCGCCGAGCGCATGACGCTCGACCTCGGCCTGCTGGTGGGCGAGGCCCGGCGCTTCCTGCGCGCGACCCTGCCCGCGACCATCGATATCCAGGCGGACATCGCCGACCACGGCCCCCGCGTGCTGGCCGACAGCACCCAGCTGCACCAGGTGCTGCTGAACCTCGGCTCCAACGGCGCGCAGGCCATGGGGGAGCGCGGCGGCCTGCTCAAGATCGCGCTCCGGAGGGTGGAGATGGATGCCAGCCGGGCCACCGCGCTCGGGGGCTTGGTGGCGGGGCGCTATGCCTGCATCAGCGTCACGGATTCGGGGCACGGCATGGACGCGAACACGGTGAAACGCATCTTCGATCCCTTTTTCACGACCAAGAAACCGGGCGAGGGCACCGGCTTGGGCCTGTCCGTCGTCCACGGCATTGTGCGCAACCACCAGGGCGGCATCGAGGTCGAGAGCGTTCCCGGGGTCGGGACCACCTTCCATATCTTCCTGCCCGAGGCCGCCGCCGAGGCGCAGGCCCCGCAACGGCCGAGGCCCGTCCCCCTGCCCGGGCAAGGCGACACGATCTACCTTGTGGACGATGAGGAGATCGTGGCGAAATTCGCCCGGATCGCCCTGGAGCGCATGGGCTACAAGGTGGTGCTTTTCAGCTCCGCCCTGCCGTGCCTCGAGGCCATCCGCGCCGATCCCCAGGCCTGCTCCCTCATCATCACGGACCAGACCATGCCGGGCCTGACCGGCACCGACCTGCTCGACGCCCTGCACAAGATCAACCCCCGGCTGGGCGCGGTGCTCATGTCGGGCTATTTCACCAAGGAGCTGGTGGCGTCGCTGACGACCAACCTGGAACACATCGTGACCCTCACCAAGCCGTTCACCACCGACGAACTGGCGCTGGCGGTGCAGCGGGCCTTGGAACACCGGCCGGCGGGCTCCGCCGGCTGAAGCATCCGCCGGCTCAGCGCCCGGCGGCGGAACGCGGGGCCCCGCCCAGGCGCTGGGTCGTGAACGGCAGCGGGTCGAAGATCACGCGCGGGTTCGGCAGCGCCGGCGGCCGGAACACCGGCCGGCCCCAGACGAGGTCGCGCTTGGGGCCGGGCGCGGAATCGGGCGCGAGCGGACCCGGGGCAAACACACTTTGGCGCGAGGGGAACATGATGCTGCCTTGGTTATCGGCGCAGTGAAACGGAAGTTTACGCCCAAACCGCCGCGGGCCCGGCCGGCGCGTAGCTGGTGACCTGGTTCCGGAGGTTGAGCGCGGCGATGCGGTAGGCCTCGCCGAGGGTGGGGAAGTTGAAGATGTTCTCGAGGAACACCGAGACGTCGTTGCCGTTCAGGATCGCCATCTCGCCGACATGGATCAGGTCGGTGGCGCCTTCGCCGACGGCGTGGGCGCCCAGCAGGCGGCCGCCATCGGGGGCGGTGAGCAGCTTCAACATGCCGCTGTCGTCCCCGGCGATGTGTGCGCGCGCCACCTCGGAGAATTCGCACCGGCCCACGAGCACGCCGCCGTGTTTTTCGCGCACCTGCGCCTCGGTCAGGCCGACGCTGGCGATCTCGGGCACGGCGTAGATGCCGGTGGGCACGACGGCAAAGGCGGAGCCCGGGTCGCGGCCCAGCGCGTGGCAGACCGCGCGCCGCCCCTGCTCCATGGAGGTGGAGGCGAGCGCGGGCGGTCCGATGACGTCGCCCACCGCATAGACGCCGGGCACGTTGGTCTCGTAGTGCGCGTCGACGGCGATCACGCCGTATTTGCCCTGGAGGATGCCGGCGGCGCCCAGCCCGAGATCCTCGACGTTGGCCGAGCGGCCCAGCGCGCAGAGCATCTTGTCGCTCACGACCGTTTCGCCGCCCGCAAGCTGCGCCACCACCTCGCCCAGCGGGCCGAGGGACACCGACTCGAGGGTGCGCCGGCCCAGCCAGGTGCCGCCATGCGTGGTGAAGTGCCGCAGGAAGCGGTCGACCAGCTCCGGATCGATGAAGCCCAGGGGGCGCGGCCCCGCGTCGATCATCGTGACCTTGACGCCGAGCAGGGAGAAAATGGTGGCATACTCGGTCGCGATCACGCCGCCGCCCAGCACGGTGAGCGAGCGCGGCAGGTAGTGCATGCCCAGGATGGAATCGCTGTCGAGGATGGACTCGTGGTCCACCGGCACATTGGGCGGGTTGCGCGGCCGGGAGCCGCTGGCGATCACGATGTGTCGCGCGGTCAGGCGCTGCCGCGCGCCGGCGACCGATTGCACCTCGATGGTGTGGGCGTCCACCAGCCGGGCGCGGCCGTGCACCACCGTCACGCCGTTGGTTTCAAAAAACCGCCGGATGAACCGGCCGTGCGCGGCGAGCACCTCGTCCAGCCGGTGCATGAGGGTCGAGATCTTGGTCTGGGCCTCGAGGGTGCCGCTCAGAAACTTGGCCGAGCGCCGGACCGCCAGCAGCGTCAGGGCGGCTTCGCGCAGCGTCTTGCTCGGGATGGTGCCGGTGTAGACGCAGGCGCCGCCGACCTTGGCTTCGCGCTCGATCACGGCGACGCGCCAGCCGGCCTTGGCGCCCTGGATGGCCGCTTTTTGTCCGCCGGGTCCGCTGCCGATGACGACCAGATCGTAGGTCGCGCTCATGGCTGGCGTCCGGCGAAGGCGGGGACGGAAGAGACCAGGGTCTGGCCCCGCTCCAGCACCGCCGCCACCGCGTCAGGGTAGAGGTTGAATTCGGCCCAGACCGGCAGCGCCGGCAGTTCCTCCCGGGCCGCCGGGTCGGGCTGCAGGAAGCATCGCGCCAGATGGCCGGCGAGAGCGGCGAGCTTGGTCTCGGGCACAAATTCCGGCGCCTGGTCCGGCGCGGCATGGTGCTGCGCCGCGGTGCGGACCTCCGGCGGCAGTTTCCAGGCGACGGTCACCGCCGCGGCGTAGTCGCCCTCGAATTCCTCCGCGAGCGCGCGGGCGGTGTCGGCGTCCGGCCGGCGGTCGGCGTCGCCGGCCAGCCGGGCGATGGCGCCGAGCGCCACGGGCCGGCCGATGCGGTGCAGCAGGCCGCAGAGGAACGCGACCTCGACGCTGCTCCGGCGGCACCGGGCGATTTCCTTCGCGAAACCGGCGGCGACAAAGGCCTCGGCGAACATCTGCCGGTGCAGGCGCTCGTAGCCCGGCGCGCTTTGCGCCGTGCTTTGGAGGCAGGCGGCCAGGGCGACCTCGCTCAGGGTCGCGAGGCCCATCTGCATGACGGCCTGCCGCAGCGAGACGATCGGCTCGCCCGCGCGGTAGGCCGCCGAGTTGGCGATCCGGAGCACGTTGCCCGCCAGACTCTGGTCCTGGTGGATCAGGTGCGAAAGCTCGGCGAGGTCGGCGTTCGGATCCTGCGTCAGTGTCATCACCCGGCTGGTGACCTGCGGCAGGACCGGCAGGTGCAGTTCACCCGCGGCCAGCGCGTGCCGCAGCAACGGGCGCAGCGTGGCGTCCTGGTCGCGGGGCGGGGGAGCGACGATGGTAGACATGAGACGGCCGGGAACCGGGATGTCCGGCGAGCCGGTCATTTATCGGATTGATCCGCGGGAGATTTAGCCCAATTTGGCGCAAAAAATAAGCAGGTTCTTGGAATTCCCGCTCCAGTCGGGAGCCGCTGGTGTCGAATTAAGAAGAGATCCATTCCCCATGAGATTTCACCGCACGTCGCACCCAGTCGGTCGCCGGGGTTGGGGGCTCATGGCCTTGTTGCTCCTGCCGGTCCTGGCCGGTTTCGCCGCGCCGGTGCCGGCGCTGGCCGTGACCCATTCCGAGCTGCTGGGGGATCCGGAGATGAACCCGAAACGCTTTGCGAACCACTTCGCCCATTTCCGGTATGAATATCATGCGTCCGTCCAACCCGTGGATGCATTCCTGCGTTCCGAGCGCGGCGACTGCGACGATTACGCCATCCTCGCCGACGAGGTGCTGCGCCGCCGGCAGTTCCAGACCTTCCTGGTCCATGTGCGGCTGGCCGGCATGACGGCGCATGCCGTGTGCTACGTGGAGCAAAACCGGGCCTACCTCGACTACAACAACCGGAATGTGTTCTTCACGCTGAGCAAATCCGGCGCCTCGCTGCGCGAGATCGCAGCCAAGGTGGCGGATTCCCTCGAGGCCGGCTGGACCTCGGCCTCGATCTTCACCTACTCCTATGCCACACGGAAGAAACAGATGATCCAGACCATCGCGCGGACCGATCCGCCGGCCCTGGACGCCGTGGGGCGCGGGGTGCCGGCTTCCCGCCTGCTCGTCAACTGACCCCTGCCGCCCGCCGTGTCCTCTCCCGATCTGACCTTCCGCCGGCTGCTGGCCTGCCTCATCGTCGTGGCGGTGGTGCTGCTCGGCGTGGTGGCGCTGGCGCTGCGCAACGAGGGCCGCGCGGTCGCCGCCGCCGACTGGGTCAATCACACCCACGCCCTCCGCGCCGAGGCCGCCGGGATCCTGTCGTCCCTGCGCGAGGCGGAGGGCGCGTTGCGCACCTACCTGCTCACCGGCGACCCGCGCGATCAGGCCGACTACCGCGCGGCCTTCTCCGATCTGGCGGAGCACGTCGACGTGGCCAAGGCCCTGGCCCGGCCGGCGCCGGCGGACGCCTCCCAGATCGCCCGGTTGGAGGAGAGGCTGGTCAAGCGCGCCGATCTCGCCCGCGAACTGATCCGCGTCCGGCAGGGCGGTGCGCCCGAGGAACTCCGCGCCCTGCTCGCCGCCGATGCGGGCGGCGAGGCGGTGCGCGAGATCGGCCGGCGCGTGGACCGCTTCCGCGAGGAACAGGCCCAGCTGCTCACGGAACGGGACCGCGCGGCCTACCTCCAGGCCCAGACCACGCGCTGGACCGTGCTGTGCGCGCTGGTGCTCGACCTGCTGCTGCTCGCCGGGGCGGCGTGGCTGATCCGCGACGACTTGCAGGCCCGCCGGCGCGCCGCCGCCGCCCTGCGCCTGGCCAACGAGCAGCTGGAATCCCGCGTGCGGGAACGCACGGCTGAGCTGTCGGCCGCCAACACCGCGCTCAAGGCCCAGTCCCTCGAGGATCGTTGGGCGCGGCTGGCGCTCGAACACCAGTTGCACTACAACCACCTCATCATCGATGCCGTCAGCGAGCTGGCCATCGTCGTGACCAAGAATCTCAACATCTCCCGCATCAATCCCGCGGTCGGGCACCTGTCCGGGCTGGCCGCCGCCGCGCTGGTGGACCGGCCGCTGGCGGCCTTGGTGAAGCTGGCGGGAGCGGCTGCGTCTGATGATCTGCTGGCCCGGGCGCTGAAGGAGGGCCGGGATCTGCGCGAGCAATCCGCGGTGCTCACCGACTCGGCCGGCCGCCACCATTCCCTGGTGCTCAACTTCTTCCCGCTCCGCGACAGCGACAAGGTCGTGGGCGGGGTCGTCACCCTCCGCCTGCCGCCGGCCCCGGCCGCGTGACCCCGCCTTTCATGCCCGCACCCAAGCACATTCTGATCGTGGACGACGAGGCGGTGATCCTCGACCTGCTCGCGGAGGTCCTCACCTTGGCCGGCCACCGGGTGAGTCAGGCGGCCACGGTGGCCGCCGCCCGCAAGGTGTTGGCCGACGGCCGGCCCGACCTTGTCATCACCGACCTCCAGTTGGAGCAGTCCGACGGGCTCGCCCTGCTGGCGGAAGTCAAGGCGGCCCATCCGGATCTGCCGACGCTGCTGCTCACCGGCGTGTTGTTCGACGAGGAGACGGTGGAGGCGCGTCTGCGCGACAAGGTGTCGGCCTATCTGCCCAAGACCACGCCGCTCAAGTTCATCGTGGCGGAAGTGGCGCGCCTGCTCGGCTGATTTTTGGGCCCGCGCCATCTTTGGGCTTTTCCGGGGAGGCCTTGGCCTCTTTCTTCTTGGGCGACATGATGAAGATAACGCGCCTGGCACTGGTTGGACTGCTGGTGGCGTTTGTCGCCGCTCAGTTCTTCCGCTCGCCGCGCAATGCCGGCACGGCGGAGGGCCCGTCGTCCGTCGGCGCGGTGCACCCCGTGCCCGCCGGGGTGCGGCAAATCCTCGCGCGCGCCTGCTACGACTGCCACTCCAACGCCACGCGTTACCCGTGGTATGCGGCCGTGCAGCCGGTCGGCTGGGGGCTCAACCACCATGTGACGGAGGGCAGGCGCGAGCTGAACTTCTCGGAATTCGCCGCCTACGATGCCAGGCGCGCCGTGCGCAAGCTCCGGCATGTGGCCGACGAGGTGTCCGAGCGCAAAATGCCGCTCAAATCCTACCTGCTGCTGCATCGGGAGGCCCGCCTGACCGCCGCCGACATCGCGCTCGTGAGCCGCTGGGCCGAGGAACTCGCCGACCGGCTGGAGTCGCGCTGAGTTTTCCCAAGCTCGACTGCTCCGCAATTTCCTGTCCGCATGTTTTCCGATGAAATCACTGTCCCGCCTGCTTTCGCTCATCGCCCTGCTCCTGGCCGGAGCGTCCGCCCATGCGGCCGCCGAGACCCCGGCCGCCGCGCCCAAACCCGAGAAAGCGGAGACCGAGCTGACCAGGACGATGGACAAGGTGAACGCCGCCTACCGCAAGCTGCGCAAACAGGCGGGCGACGCCGCGCAGAACGCCGGGTCGCTGGCCCTGGTCGCGACGATCCGCGAGCACATCGTGGCGGCGGCCAAGCTGGAGCCGTTCAAGCTGACCGAGATTCCCGCCGCCGGCCGCCCGAAGATGCTGGAGGGCTACCGGGCCAAGATGAAGGAACTCCTCGCGACGATCGGCGAGCTGGAGGCGGCCCTCAAGGCCGGGCACAACGGCGAGGCGGCGAACCTGGTCGAAGCGATGAAGGCCCTGCAAAAAGAAGGGCACAAGGAATACAAGTCCAAGTCGATCGACTGAGCGCGGCGACGGTCCGCTCCCGTTCAACCTCCGATCAGGGCGGCCCGCTTGCGGTAGTAGTCGGCCGGCACGGGCCGGCCTTGCCGCTGGTAGATGGACGCGAGCTTGCCGAGACACTCGCGGACCTCGGGCGCATCGGCCCCGAGCGCGCTTTCAAAGATGTCGTGCGCCAGGAAATAGAGCGACTTGGCGGCGGCGAGGTTGCCGCCGGCATCGAAGCCATCGGCCAGCCCGAGCAGGCGGACGCCGAAGGCGGACTCGCCCTGCGGCTTCTCCTTGCGGTAGACGGCCTGGGCGCGGGCGAGCAGGTCGTCGCACTCGGCCGCGCGGCCGGCGCCAAGGCGCGCGAGGGCGAGGGAGCGCCAATAGCCGGCGACATACCGGTGACCGGCCCCATAGGTCTTCTCGCTGATCGCGATGCAGCGGGCGAGTTTGTCCTCGGCGGCGCCGAAGTGGCCCTGCTCAAGGTCGAGCCAGGCGAGGTCGCCCAGCGAGCCCGCCACGGCCTGGTTGTCCCCGCCGAAGGTTTTTTCCCGGATGGTCAGGGCCCGCTGATAGCACGCGGCCGCCTCGGAGTATTTTTCCTGGTTGGCAAACACCTCGCCGAGATTGCCCAGCGAGGCGGCGACGTTGGCGTTGTCGGGGCCGTAGATTTTTTCGCGGATGGCGAGGCTGCGGCGTTGCAGCGCCTCCGCCTGCGCATAACGCCCGTGGCGGCGGTGCATGTTGCCGAGGTTCATGAGAATCGTCGCCACGGTCGGGTGCTCCGGGCCGTAGGATTTTTCGTCAATCGCCAGGGCCTTTTCGTAGAGGGCGCCGGCCTCGTCCTGCTGGCCGCGGGAGACGAGGACGACCGCCAGGCTGACCATGCTGGCGGCGAGATCGGGATGGTCGGCCGCCAGGGCTTTTTCGCGGATGGCCAGGGTGTCGCGCATGTATTTCTCGGCCTCCTCGTGCCGGCCGCTGCGTTGGTAGAGCGAACCCAGCGCCGCATAGGACGAGGACAGGCCCAGCGGCGTGGTCTCCGGGTCCTGGCGGAAATAGTCAATGGAACGCAGAAAGAGCGGCTCGGCTTCGCGATAGTTGGCTTGGAGCAGGTAAACCCGGGCGATGCCGTCGAGCGCGTAGGCGAGGTCGCCGGGCTTGGCGTGGGGATCGCGCTCACGGATCGAAAGAACCCGCTGATAATACGGGAGCGCGTCGCCGGGCCGGCTGGTTGAGAGGTAGATGCCGCCGAGCGCGGCCGTGACGACGGCGACGTTTTTTCCGTCCGCCCCCTCATCCTGCTCATAGATCGCGAGGGCGCTGCGGAAGAGGGGCTCGGCTTCGGCGAACTTGGCCTGCTGCTGCAGCAGGGTGGCGAGGCCGTGCAGGCTTTGCGCGTAGGTCCAGTCGCGCTGGCCCGCCTGCTCCGCCTCGCGGATGGCCGTGCGGTAGAGTTTGTCCGCCTCGTCAAAGCGGGCATTCTGCCGCGCTTTCCAGGCGGCGTCGTTGTAGCTGCCGCGCACGGTGGTGTTCTGGGCGCCGAGCGGCACGGCCAGGAGCAAGACGGCGGCGAGGCAGGGAGCGGCGAGGCGGGAGCGGGCGGGTGGCGTCATGGGAATTCCTTTCCGGGCAGTGTGCCCCAGGCCGGCCGGCGGGGCTAGCCTAATTCCTCTGGTTTCGCGCCGGGAATTTGTTATCGGGGAAGAGTGAAAGCCTCCGAATTCTTCGCCCTGCCGCCGTCGCTGGCCCGCTTCGCCAGGTTTTTTCCCGCCACCGCCACCCCGTGGGACTGGCTGAAGCAGATCGGCGCCGCGCTCAAGACGGTCGAGGCCGGCGCGCCCGGCCCCAAGATCCCGCCGGGCGTCCACCTGGAGGGCAAGGTCTGGCTGCACCCGACGGTCAAGCTCCCGCCCTACGCGGTCATCCAGGGCCCGGTCTTCATCGGCGCGCACACCCAGATCCGGCCGGGGGCGTTCATCCGCGGGAATGTCATCACCGGCGAGAACTGCGTGCTCGGCAACGCCAGCGAGTTCAAGAACTGCCTGCTGCTCGACGGCGTGCAGGCGGCGCATTTCAACTACGTGGGCGACTCGCTCCTTGGCAACGGCGCGCACCTTGGCGCCGGCGTCATCTGCTCCAACCTGCGCCTCGACCAGGGCGAGGTCATGGTGCGGCTGCCCAACGACACCATCGGCACCGGCCTGAAAAAGTTCGGCGCCGTCATCGGCGACCAGGCCGAGATCGGCTGCAACGCCGTGCTCAACCCCGGCTCGCTCATCGGCCCGCGCGCCCTCGTGCTGCCCTGCACCGCCTTCGGCGGCTATGTCGCCGCCAACACCGTCGCCCGCACCCGCCACGCCATCACCACGATGCCGCGCCGGGACTGAGAAAAATCTTTCTCGTTCTCTTCCTCTTTCTCGTTCTCTCTATGCGCCCCTTTTGAGAAAGATTACGATTAAGAGAACGATTTTCTAAAATGCCCCGCATCCTCACCGGCATCACGCCTTCGGGCACCCTCCATATCGGCAACTACTTCGGCGCCATGCGCCCGGCCATCGAGCTGCAGGCCGGCGGCGACGCCTACTATTTCATCGCCGACTACCATTCGATGACGGCCATCACCGACGCGAAGGAGCGTCTGGCCTTCACGCGCGGCATCGCCCTCGACTGGCTGGCCTGCGGGCTTGACCCCGCCAAGGCCGTGTTCTGGCGCCAGAGCGACATCCACGAGGTCTGCGAACTCACCTGGCTGCTCGGCACGCTCACCCCGATGGGCCTGCTCGAGCGCGCGCACAGCTACAAGGACAAGGTCGCCAAGGGCATCTCGCCCAACTTCGGCCTCTTCGCCTATCCCGTGCTCATGGCCGCCGACATCCTGCTCTTCGACACCAACGTCGTCCCCGTCGGCCGCGACCAGAAGCAGCACCTCGAGATGACGCGCGACATGGCCATCAAGTTCAACCAGACCTACGGCGAAGGCACGCTCGTCGTGCCCGAGGAACGCATCGCCGAGGCGGTCTCGGCCATCCCCGGCCTCGACGGCCAGAAGATGTCCAAGAGCTACGGCAACACGATCGAGATTTTCGGCGACGAGAAGGCGCTCCGCAAAAAAATCATGGGCATCGTCATGGACTCGCGCACGCCGCAGGAGCCCAAGCCCGACGCCGACAGGAACCTCGCGATCCAGCTGCTGAGGCTCTTCGCGCCGAAAGATGTGGCCATCGACTTCGAGAATCGCCTCCGCGCCGGCGGCCTCGGCTACGGCGACCTCAAGAAGGCGCTGTTCGAGCACTGCTGGAATTTCTTCGCGCCCTATCGCGCCAAGCGCGCCGAGCTGGCGGCGAATCCCGATTACGTCGAGCAGGTCCTGCGCGCCGGCGCCCTGCGCGCCCGCGCCGTGGCCGAGAAGACGATGGCCCGCGCCCGCCGGGCCTGCGGCCTGAGATTAATTTGATGGAGGACCAGCGTTCCTGCGGGTCGTGGCCGGATGCTTGACGCTAGGCGTTCGGCATCTAGCTTGTCGGCATGAAATACAGCGTCACTCTCGCGGGGTCGGACGAAGGCTGGGCGGTGTGGTGTGATTCGCTGCCGGGATGTCGGTCGCAAGGCGCCACCCGGGAGGAGGCGCCGGCCAATATCCGTGAAGCGATCACCGAATATCGTGAGGCGCAGGCGGGGCTGACCTGTTGATCACGTTGATCAAATCGGGTCAGTCTTTTTGCCACGGATCACACAGACAATCACGGATTTCAAAGATGAGTGTCGCATCCGGCAGCATACATCCGTGGTAATCCGTGAAATCTGTGGTCAAATGAATTCCAGTTTCTCCGACATCGGACGCATACGGCAGCGCGCGATCTATGTGGCCGGCGTCGGCGGCAAGTTGCCGGCGGTGCCGGTGGCGCAGGCCGAGTTGGAAAAGGCCGCGCAGGCGGCGATGTCGCCGGAGGCCTGGGCCTATGTGGCCGGCGGGGCGGGGCGCGAGTCCACGATCGACGCCAACTGCGCGGCCTTCGAGCGCTGGCGCATCGTGCCGCGCGTGCTGCGCGACGTCGAACAACGCGATCTGTCGGTCGTGCTGTTCGGCAAGAAGCTTCCGACGCCGCTTTTGCTCGCGCCCATCGGGGTCGCGGAGATGGCTCATGCCGATGCCGATCTGGCCGTCGCCCGGGCGGCGGCGCAGTGGGGCGTGCCGCACATTTTCTCCAACCAGGCCTCGGTGCCGATGGAACAGGTGGCCGCGGCGATGGGTGACGCGCCCCGTTGGTTTCAGCTCTACTGGAGCCGGTCGAACGAGGTTGTGGCCTCCTTTGTGAAGCGCGCCGAGGCCTGCGGCTGCTCCGCCATCGTGCTCACGCTCGATACGGCGATGCTCGGCTGGCGCCCGCGCGATCTTGATCTCGGCTCGCTGCCGTTCCTGCAGGGGCAGGGCATCGCCCAATACACCAGCGATCCCGTTTTCATGCGCGAGGCGCTGGCGGCGGGTGTGGATCCGACGGCGCCAAAGCCACCGCTGAATTTCCAGACCCTCGGCACCGCGCTGGCGCAGAAGGCGAATTTCCCCGGCGGGCTGGCCAAGAACCTCGCCTCGGCCGCGCCGCGCGCGGCGGTGCAGCGCTTCATCGCCACCTATTCGCGTCCCAACATCACGTGGGATGACCTGAAGTTTCTCCGCCAGCATACGAAGCTGCCCATCGTGCTCAAGGGCATCCTGCACGCGGCCGACGCAAAACTCGCACTCGAGCACGGTATCGACGGACTCATCGTCTCCAACCATGGCGGCCGGCAGATCGACGGCGAGATCGCCTCGCTCGACGCATTGCCGGGCGTCGTGGACGCCGTGGCGGGCAAGATCCCGGTGCTGTTTGACAGCGGTGTGCGCGGCGGTGTCGACGTGTTCAAGGCCCTCGCCTTCGGCGCGACGGCGGTGTGCCTCGGCCGGCCGTATGTCTATGGGCTGGCGATCGCCGGCGAGGCGGGCGTGCGTGAGGTCATCGGCAACGTGCTCGCCGAGTTTGACCTGACGATGGGTCTGGCTGGCTGCGCCAGCGTGCGCGGTATCAGTCAGGGTGCCCTTTACCGGCAGTCTTAGGTTCTGCGGGAACGGTCGGTGCTTTTACCCCGCGGTCGAGGACCGCCTTCACGGCACTCCAGTGAGCTTCGGTGATAGGATAATCCCCGCTGTCTCCGTCGCAATGAATGCGAAGTTGATTCCCGTGGATCGCGGCGACGCTGACAATCAACTGCTCGCCCTTGTAGAAATAGGCGGTGTTCCAGCCAATGCATAGACACGCGACAGATTCCGAGAGGGGCGTGGTTGCGATGACTTCGCTCACACGCCGAATCCAACTCAGATCGCGAACGACGATTTCATCCTCTTTTTTCTCCAATTCACCGCGAATACGGACGTTATCCGCGCTGGCTATCAAAGAGGCGATGCGCGCAGAGTTTTTTATCCCGTAACCTGGTTTCTCTTCAGCTTCCTTTTGGGCCGTATATCGCTCCTGGCTGGCCCTCAACAGTGCGATTTCTTTGTCCGGATCGTTGCGTCGGGATATCTCGGCGTAGGTTTCCAGATTTCCTCTCCACCATTCTTGTGGTCCGCTAAAATCACGCGCCACCCCAAAACTGGCGGAAACTTCCTTAATGGAGTCCGCGTGTTTCCGATCCTCTATCATGGTCCTGTGGTCCAAGAGCAACACGCACTCACCCGGTGCTAGGGTGACGGGCGAAAAACGTGACGCGGCATAGGCGGTGGGTTTGCCCTGAAACATGGGTGACTTGATATTGAGACGAATCCGTTCCATCCCCTGGCCCCATCCCGGCCAATCTGCGATCGTAGCTTTCCCATCATATAGAGTGGTTGGCACGGTGATTGGTGCTTGAGAGGTATTGCGAAGAGCAATCTCAATAGAGAGAAAAGCTCCGTCCCACTTCCATCCGGTCCCATTGCTAGTAATACTATCGTCCAGCCGGGCGTTGATCTCCAGTCGGAGCCCACTGTCCTCAGGCTTGGCAGGATGAGCTTTCTTTGTGGCGGCATTGATGGGGTATTCTCCTGCCAGCCCCAAGATTGGGCCAATGAGCAACAATAGAGGCAGGATGCGCACAAATGAGCCCTATGAACGATAGCTTATAGCAGCAAATGAAAACTAAAGCATTCCATGGTGCCGTGCCCCAGGAAGTTCGCGCTTCATCACTAGGCAAGATGCGACTTGGGCCAGACGATAGCCCGCACTCATGGCTCAGTGCGTGTGGTTGTGGTTCGCGGTGCCGGCGGCGCGGGCCTTCTGGTATTCCTCGACGAGCTTCCTCTCCTGGTCGGCGGGCAGCTCCTCGTAGTGGGCAAACTTCTCGCTGTGGAGGCCGCGGCCGCCGGTGAGGGAGCGCAGGGCGGTGCCGTAGTGGTAGAGCTGCGCGGCGGGCACGTGGGCCTTGATGACCTGGAGGCGGCCGGCCACGTCCATGCCGAGGATATGCCCGCGCCGGCCGGACAGGTCGCCGACGACGCGGCCGACGAACTCCTCGGGCACGCGGATCTCCAGCTCGTTGATCGGCTCGAGCAGCACGGGCTTAGCGGCGGCGATGGCCTCGCGGAAGGCGAAGTAGCCGGCAATCTGGAAGGCGATGTCCTTGGAGTCCACCGGATGCATCTTGCCGCCGTAGAAGTCGACCTTCACGTCGGTCACGCGATGGCCCGCGTGGACGCCCTCGGTGGCGCAGGTCTTCACGCCTTTCTCGACCGAGGGCACGAAGACCCGGTCCACGTCCTGTCCGACGAGCGATTCGGTGAACTTGAGGCCGGAGTCGCGCGGGGCCGGCTCGACGCGCACCCAGACCTCGGCAAACTGGCCGGCGCCGCCGGTCTGCTTCTTGTGGCGGTAGCGCGCGTCGGCGGAGCCGCGGATGGTCTCGCGGTAGCGGATCTTCGGCGGTTCGAGGGAGACATCGACCTTGTAGCGCCGCTTCAACCGCTCGAAGAGCACCTCAAGGTGCAGTTCGCCCTGGGCGGAGATGATGCACTGCCGCAGTTCCGGATCGGTGTGGTAGCTGAACTCGGGATCCTCCTCGTGCAGCGCGGCGAGGCCGGCGGCGAGTTTCTCCTCGTCGCCCGGGGCGTTGAGTTTGAGCGCGGCGTGGGTGTAGGGCGTCGGGTATTCGAGCTTGGGCAGGGCGACGGCATGCCGGGCGTCGCACAGCGTGTTGCCGGTGTGCGTGTCGCGGAGCTTGACGGTGGCGCCGATGTCGCCGGCGTGCAGGGCCTCGACGGGGGTGCGGAGCTTGCCGTTGAGCCGGTAGAGCGGCCCGATGCGCTCGGCCACGCGGCGCTCGCTGTTGTGCAGCTCCATGCCGCTGCGGACCGTGCCGGAGTAGACGCGGAAGATGGACAGGTCGCCGGTCTGGGGGTCGGTGAGGGACTTGAAGACAAAGGCGACCGGCTCGCTCCCTTCGAGGCGCACAAGGACGGGCGAGCCTGTGGCGGCGGCCACGGCGCCGATGGTCTGGCGGTCGACCGGGGAGGAGCCGTATTTGGCGATGAAGTCGAGCAGGCGGGCGACGCCGACGTTGGTCTCGCCCGAGACGCAGAGCAGGGGGATGAACGCCTGCTGTTGGACGGCGGGGTGGATCCCGGTGCGCAGGACTTCCTCGGACAGGCCGCCCTCGTCGAGGTATTTTGCCAGGAGCGTGTCGTCGCTCTCGGCGATGTGCTCGATGAGCTCCTTGTGCAGGGCGTCCACCCGGGCCTTCTCGGCGCCGGCGGCGGGTTCCTCGGTGTATTTGCCCGAGCGGTCGGTGGCGTAGCTCACGACCTCGCTGCGCATGACATCGAGCACGCGATGGAAGCCGGGGCCGGGGTCGAGGGGGAGGGCGAGGGGGAACACCGCCCTGCCGAAATGCGCGCGGATGTCCTCCAGCAGCGCGTCGAAGTCGCCCTTCTCCTTGTCGAGGCCGGTGACCACGAGCAGCCGCGGGATGCCGGTCTGCCCGGCCTGTTCCCACATGAACTCGGTGCCGACGCCGATGCCGTGGGAGGCGTGGATGACCACGAGGGCGAAATCGGCGACGCGGAGGGCGTTGATGGCCTCGCCGGCGAAATCCAGGTAGCCGGGCGTGTCGATGAGATTGAGCCGCCGCCCCTGCCATTCGCAGCTGAGCTGCGTCCCGTGGATCGAGATGTGGCGTGTCTGCTCGCCGACGTGGTAGTCGGAGACGGTGGTGCCCTGGGCGACGGAGCCGAGGCGGTGGATGACCTTGCCGCAAAGCAGCATGGCTTCCGCGAGGGTGGTCTTGCCGCTGCTGGCGTGGCCCACGAGGGCGAAATTCCGGATGTTCGCGGGGCTGGTGCCGTTCATGGTCGTGCTCTCCTGGGGAGATCGGCCCGGCCCGGGGCGGGCCGCGCCGGTCAGTTGGGGTTTGCAACACGCAGGCTAGCCCCGGTGTCTCGTCGGTAAAGTCCCATCTTCGTTCATAAATTGCCGACTTCTGCGCGTGGGTTGGCGCGCTGCCCCTCCCGCATTTCAAATCACCGGATAGACCGGGCGGGGCAGGGCGGCGATGCGGTCCATGATGCGCTGGGCGGCCGTCTCGTAGCGGGCCTTGCCGAGCGACGGGTCGTCGTAGTCGCTGGCCGGGATCGGCGCGCCAAACACGATGGTCACCGGCGTGCCGAAGCGCGGGAGCGCCGTGCCTTTGGGAAACGCCGCAAAGGAGTCATAGACCCGGCACGGCACCACCGGCACGCCCGACTTGCACGCCATCATGCCGACGCCGGCCTTGGGCTTTTGCAGCCGGCCGTCGGGCGAGCGCGTGCCCTCGGGGAAGAGGACGACGGCCCGGTCCTCCTTGAGCGCCTGCAGCACCTTCTTGATGGCGCCGACGTCGCCGCTGTCGCGCTCGACGGGGATGCTTTCCACCTGGTCGAGCCACCAGGCGATGAGTTTGTTGTTCCAGAGGCTTTTGCGGCCGAAGAAACGCATCTGCTTCGCGATCTGGCTGCCGACGAGCGGTGGATCGAGGTGGCTGGCGTGATTGGCGGCGATAAGGAAGGGTCCCGTTGAAGGGAAATTTCCTGTGCCGGCCACTTCGCCGCGGAACCACATGCCGTAAATGTTCTGCGACAGGTAGTGGAAGAAGCCGTAGAACGGCCGCATCTTCAGGTGGTCGGGAACGTTGCTCATGACATGGCGAGCCGGGTGGCGACGACGGACGTCATCTGTTCGACGACTTGATCGAGAGTGAGTGAGGTCGAGTCGATCTCGATCGCCCCGGCCGGGCAGGTCAGGGGCGAGGCCTTGCGCGAGGAATCGAGCCGGTCGCGCTCGGAGATGGAATCCTGCCCGCCCTCCTTGGCGCGGCGCCTGGCCCGCTCGGCCGGATCGGCATTCAGGAAGAAGCGGAATTCCGCCCGCGGAAAAATCACCGAGCCGATGTCGCGGCCTTCCATGACGAGGCCGCGGAAGCCATGCGCCCGGGCCACTTCCACCTGGCCGCGCTGGTAGCCGAGGAGGGTGTGCCGCACCTCGGGAATGGCGGCGTAGTGCGAGACGTGGTCGTTGACGCTCTGGCCGCGGATCTCGCTGCTGGCGGGCTGGCCGCCAATCAACATTTGCGCCGAGCGGCCGTTGAGCCGGGTGTCGAAGCGCAGGTCGGCCAGCGCGGCCTTGAGCGCGGTGAGATCCGTGTGCGGCACGCCCCGGCGCAGCAGCTCGCAGGTGATGTGCCGGTAGAACGACCCGGTGTCCACGTGGAGCAGATTGAAGCGCTCGGCGAGGATCTTGGACGACGACGACTTGCCGGAGGCGGCGCCGCCGTCGATCGCGATGATGATGAAATTTGGAACAGGCATGAATTAAGGCCAAATGATCTGGAAATCAGGAAATCAGGAAAAATCGTGGTTTCCGATTCCTGATTTCCTGAGTCCCAGATTCATCGTGGTCGCTCCTGCGCTCCTAATGAGAGCCCGCGCGCAAGCCGGCGAGCAAGTCAAAGAATGCCGGGAAGGTCTTCGCGCAGCAGCCGGGATCCTTGACCGTCAGCCAGGGCCGGCCGTTCTTCCGGAGGTCGTGGCAGCCGAGGATGGCGAAGCTCATGGCGAAGCGGTGGTCGTGGTAGGTCTCGATCCCGACGCCGGCCTGGAGCGGGCGTGGATGGATTTCCAAGGTGTCCTCCGTCTCGATCACGTGCTGGCCTAGTTTTGTCAGCTCGCGCGCCATGCCGGCGACGCGGTCGGTCTCCTGCTTGCGGGTGTGGGCGATACCGGAGATCTTGGTCGGACCGGAGAGCAACGGCGCGAGGGCCGCGAGGGTGAGGAACGTGTCGGAGAATTCGCGGAAATCCCGGGCAACTCCGCGACGGGAGGAACTGACTGCCGCGACCACGTCGCGAAATCTCACGTCGCCCTGCAGTGGGCCGCCGTAATTGGTGAAAGAAATCTCGCCGCCGGTGACAAGCGGCAGCGCCAAGAAATAGCTGGCGGCCGAGGCGTCGCCCTCGATTTGGTATTCGGCGGGCGCGGTGGCAAACTGCCTTAGCATGGTCTCGGTCATCGTCACGAACGGCTTGGGACCCGCTTCGCCCTTGAGCCGCACCGTGAGCGGCGACTTCGCCTGGGGCGCGACCATCAGGAGGGCCGACAACATCTGGCTGCTCGCTGAGGCGTCGAGGTCCACGGCGCCGCCGCGGAGGCCGGCGGTCCTGAGGGTGAACGGAAAACTGCGGGCGCTGGCCTTGGCGCCCTGCGACTCCAGCGCCTCGAGCAGAGCCCCGATGGGCCGCCGCCGCATGGCCTCGTCGCCGTCGAAGTGGTAGGTGCCGCCGGGCCGCAGGCAGACCAACGCGGTGAGAAAACGCGCGGCGGTGCCGGCGTTGCCGACATCGATCTTCGCCTCGCGCACGGGGATCTCGCCGCCGCGCCCTTCGACCCGGATCGTCAGCGCCGGCTCGCCGGTCTCGACCACGAAGCCCAGCTGCCGCAACGCCGCGATCATGAGCCGGGTGTCGCGGCTGAAGAGGGCGCCGCGCAGCGTGACAGTCTGCTTGCCGAGCGCCGCGAGGATGAGCGCGCGGTTGGTGATGCTCTTGGAACCCGGCAGCGTCACGCTGCCGCGCACCGGCTTGGTGAACGGCTGGATCGGCAGTGTGGGAGGGTAGGTGAGCATCATGATGATATTTATCTGGAACTCAGGAAATCAGGGAAAAGACGAGTCGCATGACTCCTGATTTCCTGCGTCATGGGACCGGCCGGAACTGGTCGCGGTAGGCCCGGCCGCGCTCGAGGATGGCCTGCACCTCGAACCAGTCGCGGTTGGCCAGGGCGCGCTCGAGTCCATGCAGCTCCTCCTGGTAACCGCGCACGGAGCGGAGCACCTCGTCGCGGTTTTGCTCGAGGATTGTTTTCCAGAGCCGGGGATCGCTGCCGGCGATGCGCGTGGTGTCGCGCAGGCCGCCGCCGGCGTAGTTGCGCCAGCGGGCATCGCGCTTCGCCAGCGCGGCACAGAGGGTGGAGGCGAGCACCTGCGGCAGGTGGCTGATGTGGGCGACGATCTCATCGTGCGCATCGGGCTCGAGGGAGGCGACCTCGGCTTCGAGCGCGGTCCAGAAGGCCGCGACCTGTCCGGCGGACATGGCGTCGGTCTCGCGCAGCGGAGTGACAAAGACCGTGCGGCGGGCGAAGAGGTCGGCGCGGCCGTTTTCCCAGCCGGTCTTCTCCGCGCCGGCCATCGGGTGCGAGCCCACGAAGTGCGCCCGGCCCTTCAGCTCGATGTGGCCGAGGCGGCAGATCTCGCCTTTCACGCTGCCGACATCGGTGACAATGGCCCCGGCGGGCAGGGTGGCGGCGATCTGCCGGACGAGCGGCACAATCTGGTCGACCGGGGCGCAGATGACGACCAGTTGCGCGTCGCGCACGGCGTCGGCCGGGGTGTCGGCCACGCGGTCGCACCATTCCTGGCCTTTCAGCTGCAGGCGGATCTCGGGCCGGCGGGCCCAGAGGGTGACGCGCCGGGCCGCGCCATAGTGCCGCGCCGCGCGGGCCACGGAGGCGCCGAGCAGGCCGGGAGCGAGGATGGCGATCTGGTCAAACACGCCGCCAAGGCAAAGCCGCCCGCGCCGGATTGTCGAGCCCGGGCCTCCCGTGAGCGGCCGACCCGGAAATTGTAACGTAATAATTGACAAATTACCGGGCGGGCCGGGGGCGGCGGGCAATGCCGTTGCCTTTTGCGCGCGGGCGGGGTTGGCTGAACCTCGCGCATGAATTACGACAAAGTGCCGGAGTTGCCCGATGAGCCCGTGAATCCGGCGCGCGGGCGCGCGCGCCGGCGGCTCGGGATCGTGGCGGTGGGCGCGATCGCCGCCGCCGCCGCGTATTGGCAGTTCGGGCGGGAACCCGCCGCGCCGACCGCCGAGCAAAAAACCCGGGCCGGCGGGGTCGTCCGGCTGGAGGAGCGACTGGAGGGCCTGCGCACGCAACTGTCCGCCCTGCCCAAAAACGCCGCATCCGCCGAGCGGCGGGCCTTGCTCGAGGAGGCGCTGGCCCGGCAAAGCGAATTGCTGAAGCTGCGCGCGGCGCCGGTGACGGCCGACAGCGTGCAATTGGGCGCATGGCAGGCGCAGCGCGACAACCTCGTGGCCGCCGAGCAGAGCCGGCTGAGCCGCGAGCTGGAGGAGGCGGCCGAGCTTTTGCGCCGGCAAAAGCAGACCGCCGCCGCCGTGGAAAAATTCCAGGAAGCCCTGCGCCTCCAGCTCGAGGTCAACCGCAGCATGGCCGCCCGGGAATTCAAGAGCTACGGGCGCGAGGCCCGGTTGCGGCAGCAGATCGAGGAGCTGGGCGCCGAGCCGCTGCTGGCCGAGGCGACACGCTGGCTGGCCGCCGCGCGCGCGGCGGTGGCCGGGGGCAGTTGGGCCGACGCGGTGCGGTCCTACGGCCGGGCCGGGGAAATCCAGCAGCAGCTCGCCCGGGAATTTCCGCGCTCCCGGTTTTCCGCGGTCCTGGCCGACGGTCGGATCGAGGCGGAGCTGGCGAGCCTCGGCGCCACGGAGGCCCAGGCGCAGTTGCGGTCGTTTTTGCAGAAGGCCGCGGCGGCGGCGGCGCGCGGCGACCTGGCCGCCGCCGACAAGTCCTACGCGCTTGCCGCCGACCGGCAGCAGGCGATCAACACGGAATTTCCGAACAGCCGGTTTGTGTCCATGGAACAGCTCGAGCGGATCGAGGTGACGCGGCAGACGCTGCGCCTGCGCCCCGTGCTGGAGCAGGTGCGGGCGCTCGACGGCCGGGTGGCGGGGCACCTGCGGCGGCGCGAGCTGTTTCAGGCGCAGCAGTTCATCGCGGAGGCCCTGACGGCCTTGGAGGCGGCGATCACGCAGTCACCCAAGGCGGAGGGGACCGACGAGGAGTTGCGCGAGCGCCTGGGTTACCTGGCCCTGCGTTCAGCTGACCTGGCATTTGTCCAGGACCAGACCTACGAGCTGCTGCTGCCCCTGCCGGCCCGGCCCCAATCGGCGCTGTTGAAACGCGCCGTGCCGCAGGCGCTTTTCGCCGCCGTGATGAACACCAATCCCAGCCGGACTCCCGGGCGCAACCGGCCGGTGGATTCCGTGAGCGAGCCGGAGGCGCGGGAATTTTGCCGGCGGCTGGGCTGGGTGCTGGGCGCCGCCACGCGCCTGCCGACGGCGGGTGAGCTGGCGGGGGCGGCGCGCGACCCGGGGTTCATGGACCCCGCGGGCGGACTGGATGAGTGGCTGGCGGCGGAGGCGGGCGGCAACGCCTCCACGGCGCCGCTGCACGGCGCCCACGGCGTGGACAAAGTCGCGCCGAAGGCCGAGCGCGGCCGCACCACGGGATTCCGCGTGGTCGTCGCCGTGGACCTGCTGGCGCCGGTCGCGCGCTGAGGCGATTCAGCCCCTGCCAAGTTTCTGCACGCGCGCAAACTCGGCCGGCCGGACCGGCGACACGGACAGCCGGCTCTGCCGGACCAGCTCCATGGCCTTCAGCCCGGCATCGGCCTTGATCTGCGCCAGCGTGACGGGCGCGGCCAGCGGTTTGACCGGGGCGAGTTCCACCGCGACCCAGCCTTCCTCGTCGGCGGTGGTGTCGGGGAAGGCGGGCTTGGTCACCTGGGCGAGGCCGACGATGCTCTTGTCCTCGCCGCTGTGGTAGAAGAGCACCGGGTCGCCGGGGCGCATGGCCTTGAGGTGGAGCCGGGCCGCGTAATTGCGGACCCCGGTCCATTCGGTGCGCCGCTCGCGGACGAGGTCGTCCCACGAGTAGGTTTCGGGTTCGGACTTCACGAGCCAGTATTGCGTTGTCATCGGGGGAGGGGATTGGTCGGATGCGGGCGTGGAAGAGATCGATCCGGAACTAGCCAAAAAAGCCCACCGGGCACAAATGATTCTTTACGGGGTCATGATTTTCCTCGGGGTCCTGCCCTTTGTCTTGCTGTGGCTGAAAAACCGGGGAGCATTCGGCTGATTTTTCCCGCCTGCCGCATGAACAAAACGCTGCTCGTCATCCGCATCCTGTTTATCGCGCTGTGCGCGATCGGAAGCTGGCTGCTTTGCTACACCATTGAGGACTGGGACCAGCGCCGCGGGCTGGCGGTCATGATCGGCCTGCTGATCGGCTCCCTCGTCGTGCTGGTGGACCTGATGCTGAAGGGTTTTTCCCTGCGCGGCCTGACCGCGGTGACGTTCGGGCTCGGATTGGGATCCGTGATTGCCTGGCTCATCGCCAGCTCCCCCCTGCTTAATCCCCCCGGCAAGGGCGACCCAACGACCGTCTACCTCGTGCAGATGGCGCTTTTTGTCATCTGCACCTACCTCGGCACCGTCATCGCGCTGCGCGGCAAGGATGATTTCAACCTCGTCATCCCCTACGTGCGGTTCGTGCCGCACGAGGTGGACGTGCCGCTGATCGTCATCGACGCCAGCGCGCTGATCGACGGTCGCGTCGCCAAGGTCTGCCAGACGCAGTTTATCGGCGCGGCGCTCATCATCCCCACCTTCGTGCTCGACGAGCTACAGGCCATCGCCGACTCGCCCGAGCCGGTGAAGCAGGCCCGCGGCCGGCGCGGCCTCCAGGTTTTGAACGAGCTGCGCGCCATCAAGAACCTCGACATCCGCATCCACCAGAGCGAGGTCGCGCGCCGGCAGGACATGGAGGCCAAGCTCGTCTTTCTCGCGCAGTCCATGCGCGCCAAGCTGCTCACCACCGACACCAACCTCGCGACAATGGCCAAGTTCCAAGGCGTCTCCTGGCTCAACCTGCACGCCTTGGAGGCCGCCCTCCGGCCCGAGCTGGTCATCGGCGAGAGCATCGCCATCGATCTGTTGCGGCCCGGCAAGGAAGAAGGCCAGGCGCTCGGCTACCTGAGCGACGGCTCCATGGTGGTCGTGAACAACGGCCGGGCCTTCGTGGGCAAACGGGTGAGCGCCGAGATCATCGGCGTGATGCCCAACGCCGGCGGCAAGATGGTCTTCGCCAACCTCCTCGGCGAGGTCGAGGCGAGCTGAACGCAGGCACGCCTCTCTCTCTCACGTGTGGCGGCCAAGCCAATTGTGCAGGTCGTTCTCCGTGTCAATCTCGGAGAACATCTGATAATCCGCCGCGAGCAACGCGGCGTAGGTGGGCTCGGCGAAGCGGCGGCAATGGAGCAGCACCTTGGCTTTCTGCCCGGGCGCGCGCACCAGCCGGCCGAGCGCCTGGTTGACCTTTTGCAGGCCGGGGATCTGGTAGACGCGCCGGAACGACGCCTCGCGACCGAGTCCGGCGAGGGCATTCATGCGCGCCTTCTGCACGGCATTGACCTCGGGCAGCGCGGGGCCGACGACCATCGCATGCGTCACGCGCCCGCCGAGCAGGTCGATCCCCTCGGCAAAGCTGCTGCCGAGCACGAGGAAGAGCGCGTCGCTCAGGGCCAGATTTTCCTCGATCCACGCGGTCTGCGCCGCGAGGTCGGGCAGCTTCGGCTGCAGCGCCACGCGGAGCACCGAGCCGCGATTCTCAAGGGCGCGGAGGATTGCTTCCGCATAGGCGTATGAGGGGAAAAAAACGGCGATTGCTGAAATGTCGCGAGCAAGCTCGCTCCCACAGGCGGCCCGGTGCAGCGCTTCAACAGTGGCGGCCGTCGTGCCGCAGTGGTTGGCGCGTTCGCGGAAGGTGGTGCTCACGCGCAAGTCCACCGCGACGTCGTAGGCGCCCGCCCGCCACGGCGTCGGGGCGTGGTGGGTGGAGTAACTCGTGGGAGCGAGCTTGCTCGCGACAATGGAGGAGTCGCGAGCGAGCTCGCTCCCACAGGATACCAAGCCACAGGAGTCCGCAAACTCCGCATAGGGCTGCAGCGTGGCGGACATCAGGATCGCGCCGCCAAATTGCTGGAGCGTCTCGCCGATGGCCGGCGCCGCGTCCACGCAGGTGAACTCCAGTTCGCCCTCGCGGGCCACCCACAGGAGCTTCGTGAGCTTGGCATCGTCGAGGAAATCCACGAGTTGTCCGAACGACCAGAGCGTCTCCGCGTGCTTCGGCCCGAGCGCGGCGTAGTCCAACGGCTGCGTGCTGACGAGGTTGGCGATCTTCGCAACGAGGTCGTGCACCTCGGCTTCAATCGGCGGGTCCAGCGAGTCGGCGGGTCGCAGCGAGGCCAGCAGGCGCGCCCATTCCTCTACGGCCAGCACCAGCGTGGCCGGGGCCCGCAGGTGGTCGAGCTCGGCGAGCAGCAGGCGGGCGTCGGTGTCGGTGGCGCGGTGCGAGTGGGCGCCGGCGACGCGCGAGGGCAGGTTGTGCGCCTCGTCGATGACGAGCAGCGTCTCCGCCGGGTCGAAGCCGGGCTGGTCGTAGAACAGCCCGCGGTTGTCGGGGGCGAACACGTAGTTGAAGTCGCCGATCCACACGTCGTTGAAGGCCAGCGAGGCGCGGGTGATCTCGTAGGGGCAGATGCGGGCGTCGCGGCCGGCGGCGCGCAGGGTCTCGAGGTCGCGCGGCTGGGTGTCGTCGAGGTAGAACTTGGCCAGCCCGCTGCCCGGCCAGCGGTCGGCGCAGTCCTTCAGATAGTCGCAGCCGTCGCGCACGCAGTGGAAGGTGTGGTTGACGCAGTGCTCCGACTTGTTGCGCACCTGCCAGAAGGCAAGCGCTCCGGATAATTTGTAATCCATTATATTACAAATTTCCGGAGACGTCAGCTGAGAGAGCGTGGAGACCACGTGCAGCTGGCCGGTGGACTTGCCGGTCAGCCAGATAAGCCGGGCGAAGCGGCCGGCGCGCATCTGCCCGAGGGCGAACTCCAGCACGCAGCCGGTCTTGCCGTAGCCGGTGGGGGCTTCGAAGAGGAGAACAGAGGACAGAGAACGCACCGTTGCCGACTGCTGTCGGCCCGATGTTTGTCCTCGGTTCTCGCTGGGCGAAACCGAGGCAAAGAGGACAGAGGACAGGTCGGTCTGGATTGTCTCCTGTCCCGCACGCAGGCTTTGAAAAGCGGGGCGGAACTGCAGCGAGCGGCGGCGCTCGGTGGCGCGGAGCCGGAGGTTGAGGAACTCGACGAGCGCGTCGAGCTGGTGGTGGACGAGCGCCTCGTCGAATGGCGTGAGGGCGATCGCCTGCGCGAGCCCGGAGCCGGCCTCAACGAAGACAAGCTCCGCGCGGAGGGCGGAGCGGTTGAGAGCTGCGCCGTTGCTGGCTGCTGCCAGCCCGGTGTCCGTCCCGGCCGTCGCCGGGCGGAAGAGCTGAGAGTTGATGGACGAAGCCCGGACCAGAACGAGGTAGGCGGCGAGTTGCAGGAAGTAGGGCGGGTAGTCGGCGCGTAGCGCGGGCTCGTCGGCGGGGAGCGGGCGCATGACGCTTTTGATCTCGCGCAGGGTGTCGCCGACGAGCTGGTCGATGCGGCCGTTGAGCGCGAAGGTCCAGCCGCGGTGCGTGAGCCGGCCGTCGATGACGACCTCGAACTGCGCGCCGGGCGCCTCGGCGAGCGTGCGCTTCTGCAGCTCGTTGTGCCAATGCTGGCCGAGCTGGGCGCGCCAAAGCCCCTGCGGTCCGCCGCCGGCGTCGTGCGGTCCGAGCGCGAAGCCCGCGAACTCGCCCACACTCAGGCTGACGGTGCGTGTTTCGAGGGAGAAATGCATGTTAGCCCAGCCGGACCTCGGTCTCGGCATGCACCCAGTCCTCGAGGCGGCGCGTTATCCTGGCAACCGTGGCAGTGTCGGCGGTCTGGGCGGCGAGCGGCTGGTTGAGGAGGTGGGCGGCGGTGTCGCGGTCGGCGGGGCTGAACTGCGGCCACCATTGCTGTTTCACGGGGTAACCCTCGTCGCGGAGCAGGGAGTAGAGGGCCTTGAGCCAGACGATGTCGGGCCGGCCGCCGCCGGCGAGGGCGGCAAACGTGGTGCGCAGCAGGCCGGCGACGGCCTTGCGGGACTCGTCGGGCACGGGATTGCGGCTGAGGAGCGAGCCGAGCGCGGCGGCGGCGCGGAGGGCGTCGTAGGAGCGGCCGATGCCGTCGTGGCGTTGGATGAGGCGGTGTTCCTTGATGAACCAGGTGCGGCCCTGATTGGAGGATTCGAGCCAGAGTTCGGTCTCATCGAACAGATCCAGCCAGCCTTCGCTCCGCAGGGCGGAGCTGCGGCGCGCCGGGGCGGGTGGGGTGGCCTTGGCTTTTCTCATGAGACAAAGCAGCACGCCCTGCTCGGCGGAAAAGGCGGTCAGCTGCTCGAAGGAGTCGGAGCCCGACGGCTGCCTGGCGAGGACGAACGCCGTGGTCTGGAGCTGCGGGCCGGGCATTTCTGAGAACAGAGATCAGGGGACAGAATACTCCGCCGGGCTGAGCGGCTGATCAGCTGCTCCGGAAGCCGGAACTCTTCAAGGCCGCTTTCGCGGCGGCGGGATCGGACCAGGCCGGCAGCACGGCGCCGCAGGAGATGACGGTCTTCATGCCTTCGCCGACCGACATCTCGAGTTCGACGATCTCGGAGGCGGGCAGATACATGAAGAAGCCGTTGACCGGGCTGGGGCAGGTGGGGACGAAGACGGCCCAGTGGCCGGCCTGCAGGTGCGCATGCGGCTCGCCCTGGCCGGTGTTGGTGACGAAGCCGATGGTCCACGCGCCGGGGCGGGGGAACTGCACAAGCACGACCTTGCTGAACTGCGTGCGGTCCTTCGCGCCGAAGGTCTCGATGAACTGCTTCACGCTGTTGTAGAAACCGCCGATGCCGGGAATGGTCTGGATGAAACGCTCGGCCATCGCGCCGACGAACTGGCCGAGGAAGAGCCGGGACAGGTAGCCGAGCAGCGTGACGAGGCACAGCGCGATGAACGTGGTCAGCACGTCCCACACGAGGGCCGGCAACTGGCTGAGCGCCGCCGGCAGATAGGGCGCGAACAGCGGCGTGATCGAACCGCCCACGAAGCCGATGATCAGGCGCAGGGCCCAGACGGTCACCACGAGCGGGGCGACGAGCAGCAGACCGGTGAGGAAGGCGTTGCGCAGGGAGGCGATGCGGGAAGTCGGCATGAGTGAACAGTGAACCACACCTGAACGCCGACGCCACTGATTTTTTTGCGGGCGGGGATGGCTGTAGCGGCGGTCTGTGACCGCCGTCCGGCGCTCCTAGAGCGCCGCTACAGAAGACTAAACACCGGCACGGCCCTTGCCGCCCGCAGCAGTTTCATCGCCCGGGCCTCGGCGGCGCGCATGCGCCGCTTTTTGGCGGGCGGGAGATCGTCGTGGCCGGCCAGGTGCAGCCAGCCGTGGACGAGGTAGAGGGTGAGTTCCGCGGAGAAATCGCGGCGGTGGGCCCGGGCGTAGGCGCGGGCCGTGTCGGCCGACACGCAGATTTCCCCGGCGAGCCCGGCCGCCGCGTCGCCCGCGAAGGTGATGACGTCCGTTGCGGTCGGGTCGGCCATGAAGTCGCCGTGGATCTTGGCCAACGCCGGATCGGTGAGGAAGACCAGCGAGAGTTCGCCCCCGGGAATTGCGGATGGCGGAATGCGGAGTGCGGAAAGATTGGCCTCGAGCGTGGTGATCACGCGCGCAACTTGCGCGCGCTGGAAGCGCAGGCGGGGGTGGCGGTTGGTGATGGCGACGGTGCGGGTCATGCTGCGCGGAGCGAAGCATCCGGAGGAATCTGACTGGATTCTGCGTTTCACTCAGAATGACAGATTGCCGGAGTTATCAACCCGGCCCGATGGGCTCGGCCGACCGGGCCTGCTCGTAGGCGTCGATGATCTTCTGGACGAGCGGGTGGCGCACGACGTCGGAGGCGGTGAAGTGGTGGAACTCGATGCCGGGGATGTTGCGGAGAATGCGCGGGGCCTGCACGAGGCCGGAGACCTTGTGGCGCGGCAGGTCGATCTGGGTGATGTCGCCGGTGACGATCATGCGCGAGTCGTCGCCGAGGCGGGTGAGGAACATCATCATCTGCTCGTGCGAGGTGTTCTGCGCCTCGTCGAGGATGATGTAGGCGTTGGCCAGGGTGCGGCCGCGCATGTAGGCGAGCGGGGCGATCTCGATGACGCCCTTCTCGGACAGCGTGGCGACATCCTGCGGGTCGAGCATGTCGTGGAGGGCGTCGTAGAGCGGGCGGAGGTAGGGGAGGATTTTCTCGCGCAGGTCGCCCGGCAGGAAGCCGAGCGCCTCGCCGGCCTCGACCGCAGGGCGGGTGAGCACGATGCGCTGCACCTGGTTCTTCAAGAGCGCGGAGATGGCGGCGGCCATGGCGAGGTAGGTCTTGCCCGTGCCGGCGGGGCCGATGCCGAAGACGATCGGGTTCTTCTGGATGGCCTGGAGGTAGAGTTTCTGGCCGAGGGTTTTCGGGACGATGCTCTTGCGCTGGGTGGCGATGACGACCGGCTCGTTGACCAGCGTGCGCAGGCTGGCGCCGTTGTCCTGCACGTAGAGTTCGAGCAGGCGGATGAAGTCGGGCGTGCGCACGGCGAGGCCCTGGGTCTTGCCGGCGTTGAGCAGGGTGAAGAACTCCTCGGCGCGGGCGATGGCCTCGGCGGGGCCCTCGAGCTTCAGCCAGTCGTCGCGGGTGGCGAGGCGGACGCCGAGCGCCGACTCGGCGCGGGTGAGGTTGGCTTCGCTGCCGCCGTATAGCTGGTGCAGGTGGCGGGCGTTGGGGTAGCGGAGCGTCTTGGAGTCGGGCACGTTGTCAGAGGATGGAGGACAGGAGTCAGATTTTCGCGGAGAGCTTGTCGGCGACTTCCTTGAGCCGTGCATACATGGCGGCGAGGGACTGGGGCAGCACGCGGGTCTGGCCGATGACGGGCATGAAGTTGGTGTCGCCTGTCCAGCGCGGGACGATGTGGGCGTGCAGGTGCGGGATGCTGCCGCCGGCGGCGGCGCCGAAGTTGAAGCCGACGTTGAAGGCGTTGGGGCTGACGGCGGCGGTAAGCACCTGTTTGCCGAGGATGATCTCGTCCATCAAGTCGGCGCGCTCGGCGGCGGTGAGTTCCACGAGATCGGTGGCGGCGCGGAAGGGCACGGCGAGGAGGTGGCCCGGGTTGTAGGGAAAGCGGTTGAGGATGAGGTAGGACAACTGGCTGCGGTGGATGATGAGCGCCTCGGCGTCGTTGCCGAGCTTGGGCAGGTCCGCGAAGATGTTGCCGCCCTCGGGCAGGCGCGGCGTTTCGATGTATTCCATCCGCCAATAGGCGTGCAGGTGGTCCATGTTGCGCGGGCAGGCTTGGGCGGCGGGGCGGGGAAGTCAAAACCGGGATTGGGCACGGTGGAATTGAACTGTGGGAGCGAGCTTGCTCGCGACAATGGGGGAGTCGCGAGCCAGCTCGCTCCCACAAGTGTTCCCTGCCTCCACCCTTGCCCTGAACGGATCGGCTGGCAGACTGCGGCCATGGATCGCCGTCTCCTCTGGTTCTGCGCCCTGCTGGCCCCGGTGCTGGGCTGGTCGGCCGTCGCGCCGCATGATTACTTCACCTGGTTCCTCGAGGTGCTGCCCATCTTCATCGGCCTGCCCGTCGCCCTGGCGGTGCAGCGCCGCTTCCCGCTGTCCTCGCTGCTGTTGGTGCTGCTCTGGCTGCACAGCGTCATCCTGATTGTCGGCGGACACTACACCTACGCCCGCGTGCCGCTGGGGGACTGGGCGATGCATTGGTTCGGCGGGACGCGCAACAATTACGACAAGCTCGGGCATTTCGCGCAGGGTTTTGTCCCGGCGATCCTGACGCGCGAGGTGTTGTTGCGGACCTCACCGCTCAAGGGCAGCAAGTGGCTGCCGGTCCTCGTCGTGAGCGTGTGCCTGGCCTTCAGCGCGCTCTACGAGCTGCTGGAGTGGGCGGTGGCGGTCTGGAGCGGATCGGCGGCAGATGATTTTCTTGGCACGCAGGGTTACGCCTGGGACACGCAGACCGACATGGCGCTGGCGCTCGTCGGGGCGATTGCGGCGATGCTGTTGTTGCCCCGCTGGCACGACCGGTCGCTGGCGAAGGTGATTGGCAAACCGCTAATCTCCGCTAATCAGCGCTAATGATTCCGAACCGGGCGGGTCGCATCAGCGTCAATCAGCGAAAATTAGCGGATAAATGATTCCGGATAATAAATCTCTTAAACCGCCCGCGACCTTCACAGCGACGCTCGGCCTGGCGGCGGGCTTCATGGCGTTCGTGGCGTGGGACCAGTCGCACTGGTGGCGGGTGAAGGAGGATTACTCGTTCGGCTGGCTCGTGCCGCTGTTCACCGGCTATGTCGTTTATGACCGCTGGCCGCAGATCCTGGCGCGGCTGGGGGCGGCGGAGGCGGGGCCGGCAGGCGCGCCGTGGGTGCGGTGGACGCTGAACACGGCGGCGGCGCTCGGGCTGGTCTTCGGCGCGCTGTTCTTCCTGCTCGGGGCGTTCTACCGCGCCGGGGCGGGCACTTCGCAGCCCGGCACCTTTGCGCTGACGCTCGGCATGGCGGCGATCGTGCTGCCGTTGATTTTTTTCAACGTGCCGGCCGTCGCCGAGCCTATGGCCGGCAAGCCCTCCACCCAATTCCGGTTCGCGGATCTCTGGGGCGACGGCCGGTTCCGGGTGGCGTCGCTGTTTATTTTCCCGGTGCTCGTGTGGTTGATCTCGGCGCCGCTGGTGTCGGCGGTCGAGTCGCAGATCAGTCTCTTCCTGCTGCGGAAGGTCGTGACGGTGGTGGCGTTCGCGTTCGACCTGCTGGGTTTCCCGCTGGAGCAGCAGGGCAACGTGCTGCTGCTGCCCAAGGGCCCGGTCGGCGTGGCCGACGCCTGCTCGGGCATCCGCTCGCTGACGGCCTGCCTGTTCGCCGGGTCGTTTCTCGGCGCGGTGTTTTTCGAGCAGACGTGGAAGAAGGTGACGCTCGTCGCCGCCTCGATGGTCTTTGCCTTCCTCATGAACCTCGCGCGCAGCCTGTTCCTGACCGGCTGGGCCTACGCCCGCGGGCCCGACGCCATCAGCGGCACGGTGCACGACGCGGCGGGCTACGCCGTGCTCGGCCTGACCTGCGTGGGGCTGCTGCTGCTCGTGCCCCTGCTCAACCTGAAGCTGGAAACGGCGGAGCGGACCCCGGCGGCCTGAACCACGCGCGCCGCGGCGGGAGATCACTTCCCTTCGGGCAGCGCGGCAAACGTGATGGCGCGCGACGACTTCAGCGTGGCCTCGGCCAGCTGGTTCAGGTCGGCGGTCGTGATCGCCCGCAGGTCGGGGATCCGGGTGAGCGGCCACCGGCGCACAGCGGGCTGGCTTTGGATCTTGGACATGATGTGCCGCACCCAGTAGGCATTGTCATTCTGGTCGGAAATGGCGCGGTCCAGGATCGGCGCGCGGGCCTCGGCCAGCTCCGCGGCCGTGATTCCTTTCCGGGCCAGGCCGTGGGCGATGTCCACCATCAGCTTGGTGACGCGGCGCACCATCTCGGGCTTCACGGTCAGGTAGGCGATGAGATAACCGCTCCCCGGGTCCGCCTCGCTTTTCCATTCGGTGACGGACGGCGCGTAGGTGGCGCCCAGGTCCTCGCGGATTTTCCGCCGCAGCCGCCCTGCCAGGATGGCGCTCAACACTTCCACCCGGCGCGAGACCCTGATGTCGTCGTAGTGCTCCACCGGCCAGACGACCTCGATGCCGGCGCGCTGCGGCTCGCCCCGGAAGCGGAAGGTGTGCTCGGCCTGGCTGCGCGCAAAGACCACCGGACGCTCCGTCGCATCCGCCGGGTTGCGGGCGGGCAGGGCGCCGACGGTCCGGGCCAGCAGCTCGACGGTGGGTTCGAGCGCGAAGTCGCCCACGAGGCCGATCTCCAGCGGCGCCGCGCGCAGGGCCGGGCCGAGCCAGCCCTGCAGATCCTCCATCGTCCGCGCCTTCACCTGGTCGGCGGTCGGCGAGGCATAGCGCGTGTCGCCCCCGGTCAGCAGGCGGAACGCGTTTTGCGTGATGATGCCCTCGGGCGTGAAGTCCAGGTCGTGGCAATAGGTGGCCAGCTGCGTGCGGGCGAGGGTGACGCCCTCCGCGTCCCACGCCGGGTCGGTCAGGAACGCGCCCAGCACCTGGAGCAACCGGTCCAGGGTCGTGCTGGCGGCCTGCCCGTGGAAACTGAAAAAGGTTTCCAGGCAGCCGAAGTTCAGGCTCAGGTTGGAGGCCGACAATATGCTGCGCAGCTCTTCCGGCGGATGTTGGCCCAGCGCGCCGTTCAGCAGGGCGCTGCTGGCCAGCGGGGCCAGGCCGGGCCGGTCGGCCGGCTCGGTGCTCTGGCCCCGGCCGAGCCGGGCGGTCAGGTGCACCGTGGCCGCCTCGAAGGTGGTGCGCTTGAGGTTCACCCGCACCCCGTTGGCAAATTCGATGAGTTCCACGTCCAGCTCCGGCAGGTGCTCGCGGCGCCGAATCTGCCCGGGCGGACCGAAATCGGTGTAGGCAAACGGCACGGCCTTCTTGGGCTCCGGCGGCGCGACCGGCCGGGCCAGGCTTTCCTGAAAGGCGTTGGAGACAATCGCGTCGGCGTTGAGCAGCGGGAAATACCCGAAGCCGAAGATGCCGGCGCGGCCCTCCTGCCAGAGGCTGCGCCACGCCCGGTTGATTTCCAGCGCGTCGATCTGCGGCAGCCACTCGCGGGTCTGGCGCAGGTTGAGGTCGGGGGCGGTGAGGACGAAGTCCCACAGCGCCGCCTGCATGGCATTGCCGGCCAGGCCGGAGGATTTCTCCGTGGCGGCCTCCTTCGCCTGCTGCTCGCCGGCGGCGAGCACGGCCGCGCGGGCCTCCGCGATCTCGGCCGGCCGGAAGGTGTATTCAAACGAGCGGCGCAGCTCCTGCTCGGCCGTGGTGAGCGCGAATTTCCATTCCGGCGAGGGCGCGGAGAAGCGGATCAGCGTCTCGACGCTGTAGGGCGTCGGGAAGCCGGACTGCACGCCGAGTTGGAACAGCTTGTCGGGATGCGCGCGCACGATCTGGCCCAGCCGCACGTTGAGCATGTAGACGAGCAGGTTGCCGGCGAGCCAGCGCCGCCGCCCCGCCAGCGAATCGGCGCCGTCGCGCGGCAGCACGGAGATGACTTCCAGGTTGAGGCCGGACACCTTGTCGTCGTGCACGACCTGGGTGGCGCCTTTCGGCGCGTTCTCGATGAAGCCGGGGTCGAACCGCGGGGCCTCGGCGGTCCGGGCGCGCAACGAATCGAAATGCCGGCGCACCATGGCCTCCAGTTGCGCGGGCTCGGCATCGCCCACGGCCACGAGGATCATCCGCTCCGGCCGATACCATTTGTCGTAGAAGGCGCGGAGCGACCTGGCGTCGGCCGCCTCCACGTCGCCCTCGATGGGATTGCTCAGGGCGGAGAGCGGGTAGAGGAACAGCCGCCGCGCCGCATCGGACCGGCTGCCGGGCGACTGGCGGTCGCGCGTCTCGCTGCTGATCACGCCGCGCTCACGCTTCACCTGCTTCGGGTCGAACTGGATGCCGTCGCCGAAATCCCGCAGCACGGTGAACCAGCGGTCGAGGTCGGCCGGCGCGGCCGACGGGGCGTCGAGGCCGTAGAGGGTGTGGGTGAGGAAGGTGAAGGCGCTCAGCTCCGGACCGAGCGCCACGCCGTGCGAGGCGAGGTCCGCCAGCAGGGTCTCGCCGGGGTGATGCGTGGTGCCGTTGAACGCCATGTGCTCCACGAAATGCGCGAAGCCCCGCTCGCTTTTCGTCTCGTGGGCGAAGCCCACCTGCACGGCCAAACGCAGGCTGACATGGCCGGCGGGCTGGGCGTTTTTCCGCAGCGCATAGCGCAGCCTGTTGTCGAGGCGGCCCCACACCCACGCCGGATCCGGGGCCAGGCCCTCGGCGGTGAGCGGCCAGCCGTCGCTGGCGGCCCCGGTCGCCGCCGCGAGCCCGGAGAGCAACATCGCCAAGAGCAACAACCGGTGCGGTGCGGGGAGAGTCATGCGACGCGCCGACTAAATTGGGCGGCCCGAAACCCGTCAAGGAACGACATGGCCTGAGACTACGCCGTGCCCGGCCTGACCCCTTCTCAGGCTCTTCTCAGGCTCCTCGGGCTGCTGTTCATTTTGCCGGCCCTGTCGGCGCGTTGGCATTCCAAATATTGGAATAGATCTTCCATACGCCTGATTCCTTCTTCCAGACGTTCAAGTATTTTCCCGTTTCCCGGGTCTTGTCTTGGCCGTAGACCATGACGTAGGTGCCTTGGTCGATCAGTAGATCCTCATTGCCGTAGAAGTCGGTGGTTTCTTCGCGGAACTCCGAGACACCGGTTTCAAGATATTCCCTTGTCAGCTTCGCGATGGCGTCGCGACCAATCGCCGGGTCCGCACCGGGTGGAAGGCACTTGGCATCTAAGGTGAACATGCCGTCGATGGTGACTTGGTCGCCCCGGACATGAGCCGCCGTGAAGCGCTCATTATTTGCCTCAATCAGTTTTTGCATCTCGGCCAGATTGAATCCTGTGTGGCCGGCCTTGCCGCTGGAGGTAGAGGATGATGGAAGAACGCTGCAACCGACCGTTGCCGAAAGCGCAATGATCGAGGCCAATGTGGGGATAAGGCGGTTTTTCATGATGTGCTGGATTATGTTTGGCGAAGAGGGATTGCCCAACCGTGTTATTCGGCCTTAGTCGAAAGCCTTGCTGGCGTGGGGTCATGGGGTCAGGAAAGCCGGAAGCCGCTGGGCAAAAGGGCGAAGCTTTTCCAGTAAGGCTTTTTGCGGGTGTGCCAGCATCCGACAAAAACCTTACCCGCTGTCTCGCCGCTGCCGTTGATTGAGCGGTCAGCGGTCATGCGGTGCCGGTCCGGCTTACTTCGCCGTGACGGTGACGGCGACGGAGCTTTCGCCGGCGCTGCTGGTGAAGAAGAGGGAGCCGCTGCCGGGTTTGCCACCTTGCACGGGCACGGTGACGCTGGTGGCGTTGGCGGGCACCATCACCTCGGGCATGATGACGCTGTCGGGCACGTCGGTGCGGACATCAATGAGCATGCCGCCGGCGGGAGCGGGAGCGGGGATGGTGAAGGTGAGGGCCTGGTGCTCGCCGGAGCGGAGGGTCAGCGCGGCGGGCGCGACCGAGAAGCTGATGGCGTCGACGCGGAAGGTGCCGACGTCGAGGCTGACGCCGGCGTTGACGATGCTGAGGCGGTAGGTGCGCCCGGGCGCGACGGCGGGGACGAAGAAGCTGAGCGAGCTGGGCGACTCGAAGACCGTGCGGGTGGGGTTCTGGTCGAAGTAGACGAGGTCGGTGGGCGTGAAGCCGGCGCCGAGGATGCTGACGCGCGAGCCGACCGGAGCGCGGGTGGCCTCGGAGCGGATGACATAGCGGCCCGTGATCTTCATCGTCTGGATCTCGGAAGTCAGCGCGTTGACCGCGCCGCTGGTGCTGCCCTTGCCGGCGTATTCGCAGATGAAGTAGTAGCGCGCGTCCTCGCGGCCGGCGGGCACCTGGTATTCGAATTCCCAGATGTCGGAGCCGGCGGTGCTCTTGGTCATCTTGTAGGCCGAGCCGTCGATGATGATGCGCGGGGAGATGCTGGCCTCGTCAACCTGGCTGCTCGGGTGGAAGCTGGCCGTGATGGTGTAGATCTGCGACGGGTTGGCGGGGACGGTGTCGGGCGTCAGGTTGGTGATGGTCAGGTTGCAGCCGGTGAGGACCAGCAGCGCCACCGCGGCGGTGAGGGCCGGGAAAATTCTGCTCGCGTGAAGGAAGGGAGTCTTGTGCATTTGGATAAAGTGATCGCCGGGGCCGCGTAGGCCGTTGGCTGGTCGTAAATTGACTCATTTCATAATGGCCGGGTTCCCCTCAGGGCAAGAAAAAGCTCAGGTCGCGGTCGCGCCGCCGCTGGGGGTCTATGTGCATGTGCCGTTCTGCGCGACGACATGCGACTTCTGCGCGTTCTACCAGACGGTGCCGAAGGGCGACGCGGTGCGGCGGTATGTCGATGCCGTGGAGGCGGAAGCGGCGCTGGTCAACTGGGCCCATGCGACGGATTCGGCTGGCTCACCGCAGGCAGGCTCAGGGCAGGACGCGCGGCGCGCGGCCACGGCGTTCTGGGGCGGTGGCACGCCGGGGCTGCTGGCGGCGGCGGAGATCGAGCGGCTCGGCCGCATCATGCTGCGCCATGCCGGCCAGCCGGAGGAGTGGACGGTCGAGCTGGCGCCGGCGACGGTCACGCCCGAACGGCTGGCCGTGCTCAAGTCGCTCGGCGTGACGCGCGTGTCGATGGGCGTGCAGAGTTTCGACGCGGCGTTGCTCGACGCGCTGGGCCGGCAGCACACGCCGGCGCAGATTTACCGGGCCTACGACCTGATCCGGGCGGCGGGCTTCGCCAGCGTGAACCTCGACCTGATGTTCGCGTTGCCGGGCCAGACCGAGGCGCAGTGGCGCGCGGACCTCGCCGAGGCCTTGCGGCTGGCGCCCGACCACCTCTCGACCTATTGCCTGACCTTCGAGGAGGACACGGCGCTGTGGGTGAAGCTCTCGCAGGGCAAGGTGAAGCTCGATGCGGACAAGGAGGCGGCGTTCTACGTGAAGACCTGGGAATACCTCGAGGCCGCCGGCTACGCGCAGTATGAGGTGTCGAATTTCGCGCGGCGCGGCCACCAGTGCCGGCACAACCTCAACACCTGGCACATGCACGAGTGGGTCGGGCTCGGGCCGTCGGGGGCGTCGCAGCACGCCGGCTGGCGCGCGGCCAACCCATCCGACCTCACGCTCTGGCACGCCGATGTCGCCGCCGGTCGCCGCGCCACGGCGGACCGCGTGGCATTGACCAACGACTTGCTCGCGGCCGACGCCGTGATCTTCGGCCTGCGCATGAACGACGGCGTGTCGCTGCCGCGGCTGCGCCGGCGGTTCCCGACGGCGGACTGGTGCGGCTTGGAGGACATCTTGCCGAGATTCCTTTTCGGCGGCCTGCTCACGGCGACGGTCGAGGGCCGCATCAGCCTGACGCCCCGCGGCCGGCTGCTGGCCGACGCGGTCGGTGCGGATATCCTTGAGGCTTTTGAATCCTCTGCGAAGGTGGCGGGCAAATGATGACAATTTACGCACGCTGTGCCCCACACACCCCGGCGCTGCGCGCCACCCCTCTTGATCGAGGGGATTCCAAGGCGCGTGTTCCGAAGATCCCCTCTGGAGAGGGGTGCCCGAAGGGCGGGGTGTGTCGAAGCTTCATGGCGCGCGGGGAAGCCATGCTCCGCCTCCTCGCCCTGTTTCCCGTCCTGCTGTTGCTCAATGGCTGCCAGACCAAGGAGGCCTCGCCGCTGGACCAGACGCTGGTCGCGCGGTTCTTCATGGAGGTGCGGCAAGGCGTGCCCGGCGTCACGGTGCAGCTGCCCGTCAGCAAGGTCGCGGTGAACATCAACCCGAAGCCGGTGCTCGTGGAATACGACATCGCCAACGTCGAGTTCGCCAAGGTGGACCTCGGCTGGTGCCTTTATTTCCAGTTCAATTCCGCGGCGGCGCGCGACCTCTACCGTCTGAGCGCGGCCAATCTCGGCGGACGGCTGGTGCTGACCCTGAACGACCAGCCGATCGGGGCGCGCCGCCTCGACCAGCCGATCGCCGACGGCGGGTTCCTGATCTTCCTCGAGGTGCCGAACGAGGAGCTGCCGCCCATCGCGGAACGGCTGAAGCGCACCTCGGCCGCCATCGCCAAGAAAGGCCGGTGAGCCATGGTCCGTCATCCTGAGCGGGGCGAAGGATCCGGTCGGGCGTTTCCCGGAACGGCGCATGTATAACTGGATTCTTCGCTTCGCTCAGAATGACAGGTGTCGGAGATTTGGTCTCTTGCTTTGCGCGACTCTGCTCGCCGCCCCGTTCGCTTCCGCCCAGCGGGTCGAGTTTATCTGGCCGACGCCCAACCGCGCCTGGGAACAGGGTCGCGACCACACCGCCTGGGTGCAGCCTACCGTCTCGGGCGACCCGGAGTCCGGCCTGTTCGGCTGCGTGCGCAGCGGCGGCGCCCAGTTCCACGAAGGACTCGACATCCGCGCCGTCTCGCGCGACGCCCGCGGCGAGCCGGCGGACAAGATTTTCGCGGCGATGGACGGTGTCGTGCGCCACGTGAACACCGCGCCGGGCAACAGCAACTATGGCCGCTATGTTGTCATCGAGCACCCTGATCTCTCGCCGGCGGTCTACACGCTCTATGCGCATTTGGCCAAGGTGGAACCCGGCCTCCGGCCGGGTTTGGCCGTGGCGCGCGGGCAGGCCATCGCCACCATGGGCCGCAGCGAAGGGAGCACGGCGATCCCGAAGGAGCGCGCGCACCTGCATTTCGAGATCGGCCTGGTGGCGACGCAGAACTTCGCCCCGTGGTATGCGTGGCGGCGTTTCGGCAGCCCCAACGAGCACGGCGCCTACAACGGCATGAACCTGCTGGGCCTCGACCCGCTGGATTTCCTGCGCGAGTGGCGCCGGCGCCGCGTGGACAATTTCCAGGAATACCTCGGCCGGATGCGCGCCGTGGTGACGGTGCGCGTGGCCACGACCCGCACGCCGGACTTCATCACCCGCTACCCGGCGTTGCTGCGCAAGCCGGTGCCGTTGGGGCTCGTCGCGGGTTGGGAGGTGGAGTGCAACGCCACCGGCCTGCCGTTCGCCTGGACCCCGCTCACCGCGGCGGAGCTCGGCGGACAGCGCGAGGGCACGGCGCGCATCGTCGCGGCTGATGCAGCGCTGCTCCGCGCCACGCGGTGCAAGTCGCTCGCGAAGCCCGGCCGGGGCGGCGCCTACACCCTCGGCGGCGACCTCACCACGATGCTGCAACTGGTGTTCGGGCTGCGATGATGATCCGCGGCCGTCGCATGCCGGTCGATATGGCTGATGTCAACTAATAGTTGACATCAGACTTTTGCCGGAAACGAGAACGACGCTGAGGATACGTGTGTGCCGGGCTGCCGGCAGTCTGCTCAACTCTGCGGTTTCAGTTGCTTGAGCAGTTTCTGGAACTCGGGGTCGTCCTTGAGCATCTCCAGGTCGGGATCCTGCTGCATCCAGTCGAGGTCGTCGTAACCGAGCGCCAGGGCCTTGCGGAGGGAGCGGAGCGCATCTGGGCGCTTTTTGCTGAGGGCGAGGGAGCAGGCGAGGTTGTAGTGGGCGGTGGGATTGTCGGGCTCGAGGCGCACCAGCTTGCGGTCCATCTTCAGGCCGTCGGCGATGCGGCCGACCTTGGTGTAGAGGCCGCCGAGCAGGCCGACCACGTCGACATAGCCGGGGCAGCGACGGTGCACGGCCTCGAAGAACTCGATTTCAAACTGCGGGTCGGGCTTGGCGCGGGTGGACATGGATCAATTCAGCGGCAGGTAACCACGGATTGCACGGATACGATCCGGATAAGAGCCGATGGCAAGTCTCGGAGTTCGAAGTCTTGGCTTCCAAATCCGTGTTCTCCGTGAAATCCGTGGTGAAATATTTTTCTCATCAGGTCTTGCGACGGTTGGGGCAGCGGCCGGCCGAGCGCCAGGCGATGCACTGGGCGCTGACCTGCAGGCGCTGCGAGACGGGCTTCAGGCCGAGCTTGAGCGAGACGGTGCTGCCATACCACTCCATGAACGGGGCGCTGATCTCGAAGATCTTGTCGCAGTCCTCGCACACGACCTGCGCGACCTGCGTGTTGCCGTCGGTGGCGGCGCGGTAGAATTTCTCCCCGGAGCCGATGTCGACCTCGCGCAACACCTGGCACTTGGTCATCAGGGGCAGGGTGCGGTAGACGGTGGCGCGGGACACGGAGTCGTCGATCTTCCGGGCGGAATCGAGCAGCACATCCGCCGTGAAATGTTCTTTCTGGGCGAAGGCGGCCTTGAAGATGGCGAGGCGCTGGTCGGTCACGCGCAATCCCTGCCGGCCGAGGTAGGCTTGGAATTTATCGCGGGCGGCGTCGACACTCACGGCGGCAATGTCGGTGCGCGCGGCGCGGCCTGTCAAAGGGATATTGGGGTTGGGCGGCGAGAGGTGGAGCGGCTTGCCCTCAAGCCGCTGGAACGCGTTGGGGGCAACGCGTTCCACCACAAAACACGTTGCCTCGTTCCGCGCCCCGCGCTCACTTGAGGCGATGATCGTGGGCGTCCAGCCGCTGGCGGGTTTCGACAAGCTCCTGCACTACACCGTGCCGGAGGCGCTGCGCGCCGGCATGCGGCTCGGATCGCTGGTGCGCGTGCCGATCATGAATCGGTCGCACCTCGCCCTCGTGCTCGAAACCGACACGGCGCCCGATGTGCCGCTGGCGCGGCTGAAGGCGGTGAGCGGCGTGCTGCATGAGTTCCCGGCCCTGACCCCCGACCTGCTCGAACTGGCGCGCTGGATGCACAGCTACTACGCGGCGCGGATGGAGTCGGTGCTGGAGGCGATGATCCCGGCCGCGGTGCGCGACGGCGCGCGGCTCAAGGCGGAGAAATACCTCGAGGTGGTGCGCACTTTGGCGCCGGACGAACTGGCGGTGCTGGCCAAGAAGGCCCCGAAGCAGGCGAAGCTTTATGCTTTTCTGAAGCAGCAGTTCCAGCCGCAGAAGAAGTCCCTCGTGCTCGCCCGGCTCGGGACGACGGCCGCGGTGGCCAGCGCCTTGGTCAAGCACGGGCTCATCCGCGAGGAGGCGCGCCACGTCGAGCGTGTGGCCTACGCCGACAACTGGACGGGCGGCGAGGTCGTCACCGGGCTGCCGCCGAAGCTGAACGACGAGCAGTCGGCGGTTGTAGCGGCCGTCGGCGAAAACCTGGCCAGAAAGAAATTTGCCACGCACCTGCTGCATGGCGTCACCGGCTCGGGCAAGACGGAGGTCTATCTCCGCGCGGTCGAGCAGGTGCTCGCGGCCGGCGGCAGCGCCATCTACCTCGTGCCGGAGGTCGCGCTCACGCCGCAGACCGTGGCGCGGCTGCGCGGGCGCTTCGAGTCGGCCGGGCACAAGACGGTCGTCTGGCACAGCCACCTCGGCGAGGGCGAACGGCTCGACGGCTGGACGGCGCTGGCCTCCGGCCGGGTGCGGGTGGTGGTCGGCGCGCGCTCGGCGGTGTTCGCCCCGGTGCGCGACCTGCGGCTCATCGTCGTGGACGAGGAGCACGAGCCGGCCTACAAGCAGGACGAGACGCCGCGCTACCACGGGCGCGACGTGGCGGTCTATCGCGCCAAGCTCGCGCACGCCGTCTGCCTGCTCGGCTCGGCCACGCCGTCGCTGGAGTCGTTCGCCAACGTGAAAGGCGGCAAATACCGGCTGAACACGCTGACGAGGCGCGTCGACGACAAGAAAATGCCCGACATCCAGATCGTGGACATGCGCGTCGAGGCGATGCGTTCGCGCGGGCTGGTCACGCTGTCACGGCTGCTGGTGGACCACATGCACCAGCGCTTCGAGCGCAAGGAGCAGACGATCCTGTTCATCAACCGACGCGGCTATTCTTCGAGCATGCAGTGCCGGAAGTGCGGCCACGTGGAGCAATGCCCGCATTGCAGCGTGGCGATGACCTACCACCGGGCCGACGAGACGCTGAAGTGCCATCTCTGCGGGCACGAGCGCGGCGCTCCGGCGGTGTGCCCGGCCTGCGCGGCACCCGACATCCGCTGGCGCGGCCTCGGCACGCAGCGCGTCGAGGAGGCGGTGCGGCGCGTGCTGCCCCGCGCGCGGCTGGAACGGATGGACACGGACACGATGACGAAAAAACACCGGTTCCGGCAGATCCTCGGCGATTTCCGTGCCGGCAAGATCGACGTGCTCATCGGCACGCAGATGATCGGCAAGGGACTCGATTTTCCCAACGTGACGCTCGTCGGGCTGGTGGACGCGGACCTCTCGATGCACGTGCCGGACTTCCGGGCCAACGAGCGGACGTTCCAACTGCTCGTGCAGGTGGCGGGCCGGGCGGGGCGGGGTGACCGCTCCGGCGAGGTCGTCGTGCAGACCTTCACACCCAAGGCCGACGCCATCCAGTTTGCCAAGCGAGCGGATTTCGACGGTTTCGCCGAAGCCGAGCTGGCCGTGCGCAGGAAGTTCGCCTATCCGCCCTACCGCCACCTCATCCACCACCTTTTCCGCGGACCGAACCCGGAGAAGATCCGCTTCTTCGCCGACCACTGGGTGAAGCAGGTGGAGAAAGCTCTTGGCGGCGCCGTGGAAATCCGCGGGCCGGTGCCGTCGCCGATCGAGAAGGTGAAGGACGAGTATCGCTTTCAGGTCTGGTATTTCTGCGCCCGGGCGACGAAGGTCGTGCCCGAGCTCGTGAAACTTCAAGCCACGGTCAAGTGGCCCGACGACGTCATCCAGGTGCTCGACGTCGACCCGATGAGTTTGCTGTGAGATTTAGCCGGCGGGTGCAGCTGTGTCCTTCTTGATCTTGGTCCGCATCTTCTCGATCAGCACCGGGAAACCCTCGTTGCGCAGGATTTTCAGGAACTGGGAGCGATAGACCGTCACCGTGGACAATTCGTCCCTGATCCAATCCTTGAGTTCGCATTGGCCGCGTTCATCGCGGCTGAACACGAGAGTGAACTCCAGGGACAAATCCTTGGGATCGCGCGGACGACCGCTGAATTTCCGTTCGAACCAGCCGTCCGTCCGCCGCTCCTCAGCCCCCAGCGTTACCTCATAGGCTTTCAGCTCCCGCTGGAAGCGCTGAAAGGCATGATAGATCAGCTGGGCCATCAGGCCGGTGAATCGCTTCTGTTCTGCCTCGGTAAGATTGCCCCATTGGCCTTTCAGCGAGGTGGCGGCCATAGTCTCGGTGTCGAAGAAAAAGGACCACTTGTGTTCGGGCAAGCCGACCACGTGCACCCGTTCTTCGCTGATCGGCGGGGCGGCATCGGGGGAAACAGGCTCCCCGGCTGCCCCGGGGCTGGCACCCCACAGCAGGGTGGCACCAAGCAGGGAGTGGGAAATGAATCGCGCCATGGCCAGACGGACGGAGGAATAATCCGTCACCGCACACCGGTCAAGCCGGCGGCAGTGACTCACTGCGGGCTTGCCGCGATTTCCCAATCCGGTGAACCTGTCGGCCAATGCGGATCTACTTCATGGGCATAGGCGGGACGGCGATGGGCAACGCCGCGTTGCTGGCGCGCGCCGCCGGCCATGAAGTGCTGGGCGCGGACACCGGCGTCTATCCGCCCATGAGCACCGTGCTGGCGGCGGCGGGCATCGCGCTCCACGAGGGCTACGATCCGGCGCGCCTCGAAAAACTTGCTCCCGACCTCGTGGTGGTCGGCAACGCCATGTCGCGCGGCAACCCCGAGGTCGAGTGGCTGCTCGACACCCGCGCGATACCCTTCACCTCGCTGCCGGCCTTCCTCTCCGACGCCGTCCTCGCGGTGCGCAAGAACATCGTCATCGCCGGCACCCACGGCAAGACGACCACGACGGCGCTGACGGCCTTCCTGTTGCGCGAGAACGGCCGCGACCCCGGCTTCCTGATCGGCGGCGTGCCGCTCGATCCGCCGGCCGGCAGCCATCTCGGCACGCTCGGCGACCCGTTTGTCATCGAGGGCGACGAATACGACAGCGCCTTCTTCGACAAGCGCAGCAAGTTCATCCACTACGTCCCGCACATCGCGGTGCTCAACAACCTCGAGTTCGACCACGCCGACATCTTCCGCGACCTGGCGGATGTGCAGCGGACGTTTTTCCACCTGACCCGCATCGTGCCGCGCAACGGCTGGATCGTGCTCAACGGCGACGACGACAACCTCCGTGCCCTCGGGCCGCTGGCGTGGACGCGGGTCGTCCGCGTCGGCACGGGCGAGAGCAACGACCTCCACGTCGCCGGGTTTCGCGAGACGCCGGACAGCGCGTCATTCCGGCTGGTGTGGCAGGGCAAACCCTGGACTGAGGTCCGGTGGGCGCAGCCGGGCCTGTTCAACGCCCGCAACGCCGCCATGGCGGCGCTCGCGGCCGGCCTCGCGCTTTTCCCCGACAACCCGAGCAAGCTGAAGCTGGACGCGCTGGCGAAATTCCGCGGCGTGAAGCGCCGCCAGGAGCTGCTGGTCAACACGCCGAAGCTCAAGGTCGTCGAGGATTTCGGCCACCATCCGACGGCGCTGGCGGAGACGCTGCAGTCGTTCCGCGCGCGCTTCCCGGGTCACATCATCCACGCGGCCTTCGAGCCGCGCAGCAACACCTCGCGGACGAAGGTGCTGCAGGCGGCCTTCATGCGCGCGCTGGCGCTGGCCGATGTCGTCTATCTCGGCGCCGTGGCGCGGCCGGAAAAGCTGAAGCCCGAGGAGCGTTTCGACGTGGAGGCGGTCATCCAGCATTTGGAGACGCAGGGTGTGGACGGCTACACGGCGCCGACGCATGCGGCGTTGCTGGAAATCATCGCGGAGAACACGGCGGAGGAGACGGAGCGCCCGCAGCTCGTCGTCTTCTTCACCAACGGCTCCTTCGACGGGATCATCGGGAAGTTTGTCCAGGCGAATAGCAAGGTTTAGCCACGGATGACACCGATGGGCACGGATCTGCGATAGTGCTGCTTCGCTTCAGCCTTCGCCAAGGCTACGGCTGACGAGCCGTTCAGAAGGACAAGACAGGTAGATGGTCTTATCCGTGACCATCCGTCAAATCAGTGGCGAAAAAACTCACTGCGCCTGCTTGGCGACCTTGAACTCGGCGGGCTTTTCGCCCTTGGGCAGGGCGAGCAGGTCGTAATCGTGGTAGCCCGTGATCTTCACCTCGACAAACTGGCCCACGGGCAGTTCGCGCGGCACGTAAACACGGCCGTCGATGTCGGGCGCATCGGCTCCGCCGCGGGCGACGCCTGGCTCCTCGACGAGGACCTTCAGCGTCTTGCCGACGTAGCCCTTGCTGACCTCGGAGGCGATCTGCCGCTGCAAGCCCATCAGCGTGTGCCAGCGGGCTTCCTTGATCTTGGCGGGAATCTGGTCGGGCATCTTGGCGCCGCGCGTGCCTTCCTCCTGCGAGTAGCGGAACACGCCGAGGCGCTCGAACTTCGTTTCGCGGATGAAGGCGCAGAGTTCGGCGACGTCGGCCTCGGTCTCCCCGGGGAAGCCGACGATGAAGGTGGTGCGGATCGCGATGCCCGGGATGCCGGCGCGGATGCGCCGGAGCAGGTCGCGGATGTAGTCGCCGCTCGTCTCGCGCTGCATGAGTTCAAGCATGTTGTCGCTGATGTGCTGGAGCGGGATGTCGATGTAGCGGGCCACCTTCGGGCACTCGGCGATGGTCTTGATCAGCTCGTCGCTCCAGTGGGCCGGGTGGGTGTAGAGCAGGCGGATCCAGAAATCGCCTTCGATGGAGTTGAGCTCACGGAGGAGGGTGGTGAGGGCGGTGCCGCGCGAGGAGTCGACCGGCGTGCGGGGATTCGGGCGCTGCTCCCAGGTGTCCATGCCGAAGAAGGTCGTGTCCTGCGAGATGAGGTTCAGCTCCTTGACGCCCTCCTGCACCAGCTGGCGGGCCTCGGCGACGACGCTCGCGACGGTGCGGCTGCGGTGGCGGCCGCGGATCTGCGGGATGATGCAGAAGGTGCATGGGTGGTTGCAGCCTTCCGCGATCTTGACGTAGGCAAAATGCCTCGGCGTGAGCCGAAACCGGGGCGTGTCGTAGTCGGGGATGTAGGTGGACTTGCCCTCGATGAAGACGGCCGGCGCCTCCTTCGCGGCGTCCTTGCCGCGCTCCTTGGCGTAGAGACCCTCGATGATCGGGACGACCTTGGTGATCTGGTCGAGGCCGATGAAGGCGTCGACCTCGTCGTGCAGCGAGGTGGACAGATCCTTGGAGAAACGCTGCGACATGCAGCCGGCGACGATGAGTTTCTGCTCCTTGCGGCGCTTCGTCATGCCGCGGTTCTGGTGGACCTCGAGGATGTGGCCGATCGACTCCTCCTTGGACGAGTCGATGAACGAGCAGGTGTTGACGATGACGACGTCGGCCCTCTCGGCCTCCGGGATGACGGCCATGCCCGCCTGGTGCAGGTGGCCGACCATGATCTCGCTATCGACGAGATTTTTCGCGCACCCGAGGGAGATGAGGCTGACCTTGATCATGGGCTGGCGGTGCTGCCACTGGCTTGTCATTCTGAACGCAGTGAAGAATCCACGGCGGCGAACGTGATATCACCAGTGATCGGGTGGATTCTTCGCTCCGCTCAGAATGACAGGTGTTGCGGGCTGGGTGGCATGAGTGAACTCCGACAAGGAAAGGCTGAATAAAAAACGGCGGTCACAGACCGCCGCTGCAGCTCGAAGGCGGACGCAGCCGGGTTACTTCTTGGTCTTCATGGCCGCCTTGAGGCGGGCATTGCGGCGCTTGTGGTAGGCGAGGCGGCGTTTCTTTTTGATGTGCTTGTTGGTTTGTTGGCCCATGGGAAGTGAAAGGTGAAGGGAGACTTGTGCCTGAAAGGCCGGCCCGGAGTCAAGCGGTGGATTGGCGAATTCCGCCCGCCGGTTCCGCAGCCCCAAGTAGTCTGTTAAACTACTTCTGTCGTCCTAAGCGTTGGTAGTTTAATAGACTACCAAGGCTCGGGGCGGGGTGCTTCAATAACGGGCCAGCGTCGGGTCGATCTGCTCCGCCCAGGCGTCGATGCCGCCGGCGACGTTGCGGACCTGCGCGAAGCCGTTGGCGCGGAGGTATTGGGTCACGCGCAGGCTGCGACCACCATGGTGGCACAACACCAGGATCAGGCGGTCGCGGGGCAGATCGGGCAGGGTTTCCGGGATCTGGCGCATCGGGATGTGCCGGCTGCCGGCCACGGCGCAGGTGGCGACCTCGAACGGCTCGCGGACATCAAGCACGATGGCGCCCTCGCGCAGGAGCTGCGCGGCGGTGGCAACGTCGGTTTCGAGCGGTGTGTCCATGCGGCGGGTCGCGGAACATGGGTGGGGCGGTCGGAAAAGCAACCTTCGTTCTGTCGCGAAACAGGCATGAGGTGGAACGCGGCCTCTGGACGCGTTTTCGGGCGCGAGGTGCAACCCGTCCGGTGGCCGGGTTGCACCCAATATGCCGTTGACCCCGGCAGGGCCGGGGTTGTCGTTAGCGCCATGCCCGAAAGATTTGTTGTCATCATGGCCGGGGGCCGCGGGGAGCGGTTCTGGCCGCAAAGCCGTGAAGCCACCCCCAAGCACCTGCTCCCCATCGTCGGCGACAAACCCATGCTGGCCCAGACGGTGGACCGGGTCGCCGGCGTTGTGCCGCTAGCGAACATCTTTGTCCTCACCACGCAGGCCCAGCTCGCCGGCTGCCGCGCCGCCTGCCCCGGCCTGCCGGCGGCCAACATCGTCGCCGAGCCGATGGGGCGCGATACCGCGGCCGCGACCGGCCTGGCGATGCTGCTCGTCAAGCAGCGCAACCCCGCGGCGGCCTTCGCCATGCTGCCGGCCGACCATGTGATCCACGACACCGCCGAATACGCGAAGCTGCTCCAGGTGGCGTTCGAGTCCGCCGAGTCGGCCGATGTGCTGGTCACCCTCGGCATCAAGCCCGCCACACCCGAGACGGGCTTCGGCTACATCCAGCAATCCGGTCCATGGAAAAAGATCGGGGGCCGCGGCGTGATGGCTGTGAAGCGCTTTGTCGAGAAGCCGGATCTGGAGACCGCCAAGGGTTATCTGGCGTCTGGTGACTATTACTGGAACGCCGGCATGTTTGTCTGGCGCGTGCCGGTAGTCGAGGCGGCGTTCAAGGCGCACGCGGCCAAACTCTACGCCGGGCTGCAGAAAGTCGAGTCCGCGGTCAAGAGCAGCGGCCAATGGGATGCGGCGCTCGCGGCCCTTTACCCGACGCTGCCGAGAATTTCCGTCGACTACGCCCTGATGGAGAAGTCCACCAATGTGGTCGTGGTGCCGGCGACCTTTGACTGGGACGATGTCGGCGCGTGGCCGGCCATCGCCAAGCATTTCACGCCCGATGCCGACGGCAACGTCCTGCGCGGCCTGGCCATGGTCGAAGGCGGCGCCAACAACATCGTTGTGAGCGACGACCGCCATCTGACCGCCGTGGTCGGCGCGAGCGACCTAGTGGTGGTGCACACGGCCGAGGCGACGCTGGTGTGCCCGAAGGACCGGGCGCAGGAGATCAAGGCGCTGCTCGAGCGGCTGAAACAGGATCCGGCGAAGACGAAGTTCCTCTGAGCGCCATGCGCTGCCTGGGCATCGATTACGGCACGAAGCGCCTCGGTCTCGCCCACGGTGACGACCTCGGGGTGGCCACGCCCTTGCCCGCGCTGACCGACGCCAACGAGGCCGCGCGCTGGGCGAAGCTCGGCGAGTTGATCAAGCAACGGCACATCACCGACCTCGTGCTCGGCTATCCCTACAACATGGACGGCTCCGCCGGCTTCAAGGCGAAGGAGGTCGACGCCTTTGCCGCGAAACTGAAAGCGGCCTTCGGGCTCCCCGTGCATCTCGTGGACGAGACACTGACGAGCAGCGAGGCCGAATCGTCGATTGCCAAGAAGGACCGGCGCGGGGTGCGCGACTCAGGCCTGGTCGACTCGCGCGCTGCGTGCCTGATCCTGCAGGATTTCCTCGATCAGAAGCATCCTCCGCAAATTCCCCATCAGGACTGACCGATGCTTTTGGCCACGGATTACTCGGATGGACACGGATGAAGAAGGAATCTATCCGTGATAGTCCGTGAAATCCGTGGTGAAAGAAACCCAGACAATCCGCTGGAAGTGCGTCTGCGCCTACGACGGCGGGCCGTTCAACGGCTGGCAGAGCCAGGAGGGAGGCAACACCATCCAGGACCTGATCGAGAAGCAGCTGAAGAACATTTTCGGCCGGCAGATCCGCATCGAGGGCAGCGGGCGCACCGACTCGGGCGTGCACGCCCATGCCCAGGTGTTCCACTTCGACGCGGTGTGGCCGCACGGCGCCGACAAGCTGCGCCTCGCATTACAGACCGGCCTGCCGCGCAGCATCCAGCTGAAGAGACTGCGCGCCGTGCCGGCGAAATTCCACGCCCGGTTCGACGCGAAGGGCAAGATCTACCGCTATCACCTGCATTTGGACGCGGCGGATCCGTTCGAGACGGCGTATTGCTGGTCGCTGCACCGCGAGCTCGACTGGCCGGCGGTGCAGGCCGCAGCGAAGGTGTTGCGCGGCCGACATGACTTCTGGGCCTTCTCCGGCGAGAACGACCGGACCTATGAGACGACCGTGCGCGACCTCCGCCGGCTGGAGGTGCGGCGCAAGGGGCCGCGCGTCACCTTCACGTTCGAGGCCGACGGATTCATCTACAAGATGGCGCGCAGCCTGACCGGCGCGCTGGTAAACGTCGGCCTTGGCAAGCTCACGCCGGCGGACCTGGCCGGGCTGATCAAAAGCCGCCGCCGCATCCCGACGGTGGTGACGGCGCCGCCGCAGGGGCTGTTTTTGGTCAAGGTGCTATACTAGCCGCATGAGTCCCGTGCTCCAGCAGTTCTGGCGCGACAAGCTCGACGTGGTTTTCCCGCGGACCTGTGTGCATTGCGGCGGGCTGGCCGAGGGCGGCCGGTTGCGGCACCTGTGTCCGGCCTGCACGCGGCTGCTTTTCGTGGTGGCGCCGCCGCACTGCACGACCTGCGGGCACCCTTACTTCGGGGAGACCGAGATCAACCGGCTGTGCCCGCACTGCGAGATGCTCGAGCCGAAATTCGGCGAGGGGAAGACGGCCATTTTGCTCAAGGGCTCAGGCCGCTCGCTGGTGCATGCGCTCAAATATCACCGCGGCCTGCATGTGCTGGAGGACATCACGGTCATCATGCGGGAGGCGCCGGGTTTCGCGGACTACCTGCGCGGCGCCGTGCTGGTGCCGGTGCCATTGCACCCGAAAAAGCAGCGCAAGCGTCGCTACAACCAGAGCCGGTTGCTGGCCGAGTGCGCCGCGCAGGCGGCCGACGGACAGGCCCGCGTGGAGGAATTGCTCTGCCGGGTCGCGCACACCGAATCGCAAACGCACTACGACCGCGCCGCGCGCCAGCTTAACCTGAAAAATGCCTTTGCTTTGGCCCCGGGCGCCACCATTAATCCGGCCCAACGTTACGTGCTCGTCGATGATGTTTTCACAACCGGTTCCACTCTCAATGCCTGCGCCACGGTCCTCCGCCGGGGCGGCGCGCTGAACCTCGACGTCGTCACCTTCGGCCACGGCTAAACCATGACCCATTTCGCCAAACCACGGCTGCCGTCCGCCAAGACGGGCGGCGGCAGGAAAAAGAACAAGATCACCACCGAGGGGCTCTGGACCAAGTGTCCGGTCTCGGGCGAGATCATCTTCAACAAGGATATGGAGGCCAACCTCATGGTCGTGCCCAAGAGCGGCCATCATTTCCCGATCGGCTGCCGCGAGCGCATCAGGAGCATGGTCGACACCGACACCTTCGAGGAGTTCGACGCCAACGTGAAGTCGGCCGACCCGCTGAAGTTCGTCGATTCCGCCGCCTATCCCGACCGCATCAAGCGCTACGAAAAGGAAAGCGGCCTGCCCGAGGCGGTCATCTGCGGCCTGGCGAAGATCGACGGCATAGCCGTTTCGCTCGCGGTGATGGACTTTCGCTTTTGCGGCGGCGCCATGGGCGCGGCGGTCGGCGAGAAGATCACCCGCGCCGTCGAGCGCGCGCTGAAGCACAAGACCCCGTGCATCATCGTCAGCTCGTCCGGCGGGGCGCGCATGCAGGAGGGCATCTTCAGCCTCATGCAGATGGCCAAGACCAGCGCGGCGCTCGGCCGCCTGGCCCAGGCCAGGCTGCTGTTCATCTCGATCCTCACTTACCCGACCACGGGCGGCGTGACCGCCAGCTTCGCGACGCTGGGCGACATCATCCTCGCCGAGCCGGGCGCGCTCATCGGCTTTGCCGGCGCCCGCGTGATCAAGGAGACCACCAAACAGACGCTGCCGCCCGGGTTCCAGACCGCGGAGTTCCTGCTCAAGCACGGGCTCATCGACCAGATTGTCAGCCGCCTGGAGATGCGGGACCGCCTGACCAGCCTGCTGCAGGCCCTGCAGGCGCACAAATACCATCCGCACAAGGTGCCGACGGCGGCGCCGTTTCCCCCGGCGGTCGCGGCCACGGCCGGCTGAGAAAGTCCTGGCTTTTGGCCACGGATGGCACGGGCTGACACGGATCATTTGCCGTGACCTGTCATCCTCAGCGCCGCGAAGGATCCAGAATGACTCCCGCGAACGCATATCATGCTGGATTCTTCGCGGGGCTGAGAATGACAATCAACGGATATTTCCTCCCCATCCGTGAAATCCGTGGCTAAAGAAATATCCGATTACACCGCGGTCACCGCATACCTGTATTCCCTCAAGGCGGGCGGGGTGAAATTCGGCATCGACCGGATGCGGCGCCTCGCCGCCGCCCTCGGGCATCCCGAGCGCAGCTATCCGGTGATCCATGTCGCCGGCACCAACGGCAAGGGCTCGGTCTCGGCCATGCTTGACGCCATCCTGCGCGCCGCCGGCTGGCGCACCGGGCTCTACACCTCGCCGCACCTGGTGAAGCTCGGCGAGCGCGTCCAGGTGGACCGCCGCCTGCTCACCGAGGCGGAGATCGCGGCCTACGTGCACGAGCTCCGGCCGCTCGCGGCGCAGGCCGCCGCCGGCGCGGCCGATGAGCACGCGACTTTCTTTGAGTTCATGACGGCGATGGCGTTCCTGCAATTCCAGCGGCAGCAGGTCGACATCGCCATCGTCGAGGTCGGCCTGGGCGGCCGACTCGACGCGACCAATGTCGTGCAGCCCGAGATCACGGTCATCACCTCCATCGGCCTCGACCACGTCGCCGAGCTGGGCGGCACGGTCGAGCTGATCGCCCGTGAGAAAGCCGGCATCATCAAACCCGGCCGGCCGGTGGTCATCGGGCGGGTGCCCCCGGAGGCGGAGCGCGTGATCCGCGAGGTCGCGGCCGGTGTCGGAGCGCCGGCTCACTCCGTCCGCCTGGAGTTCGGAGAAGAGCTGAACGCCTATCCCTCGACCAACCTCGCGGGCGATTACCAACGGTGGAACGCCGCCACCGCCACGCTCACGGCGCGGTTGCTGCCGGCGAAATGGAAACTCACCGAAGCGACTGTTGCGCGAGGCCTGCGGTCGGTGAACTGGCCCGGCCGGTGGCAGCGCACGACGCTCGGCGGCCGCCCGCTCATCCTCGATGCCTCGCACAATCCCGAGGGCGCGCAGGTGCTGGAGCGGAATCTGCAGCAGCTCGTCGCGGAGACCGGCCGCCAGCCGGTGGTCATTGCGGGTGCGCTGGGCGAGTTCCGGGCCCGGGCGCTGCTTGAGGTGGTCTGTCGATATGCCCGGGAAATCCATCTCGTCACGCCGCTTCAGGCCCGGGCGAGCAGCTTTGAGGAGCTGCTTGCCCTGGTGCCGGAACCACAGCGCGCGTTGGTGCATCGCGGCACGGTGGCGCAGCTGTTTCCCGATGCCCGCACCTGCGCCGTGGGGGATCCGGGCGACACCGTGGTCGTCACCGGTTCGATCTACCTGCTCGGCGAGGTGCTGGAGCGCGTCGAACCCGGCCGCGGCGCGGGCGAGGGCAAGCTGCAGGATTTCTGAGCGGCGCACTGCGCGCTTGTTTCCCGGAGGTTCCGCTGCAAGCGTCGGACACAGCTGATGCAACCCCGCCCGTCATTCGCCAAGGCTTTCAAGGGCAGGCGCGTGCTCATCACCGGCGGCCTCGGCTTCATCGGCTCCAACCTCGCCCGAGCGCTGGTGGCCCTCGGCGCCCGGGTCACGATCCTCGACAGCCTCATCCCGGAATACGGCGGCAACCGCCGCAACCTGCACGGTCTCGGGCGCCAGGTGGCCGTCCACATCGCCGACGTGCGCGACCGGCCCAGCCTGCCGGAATTCCTGCGCGGGCAGCATTTCCTTTTCAATCTCGCCGGGCAGACGAGCCACATGGACTCGATGACCGACCCCGAGACCGACCTCGAGATCAACTGCCGCGCGCAGCTCACGCTGCTTGAAGCCTGCCGCAAGCACAACCCCGGCATCCGCGTCGTGTTCGCCAGCACCCGCCAGATCTACGGCCGCCCGGACTACCTGCCGGTGGACGAGAAGCACCCTTTGCGACCGGTCGACGTCAACGGCATCAACAAGCTCGCCGGCGAGGAATACCATCTGCTCTACAGCGGGGTCCATGGCATCCGCAGCACCGTGCTGCGGCTGACCAACACCATCGGCCCGCGCATGCGGGTGAAGGACGCCCGCCAGACCTTTGTCGGCGTCTGGATCCGCCAGATCCTCGAAGGCAAACCCGTCGAGGTCTGGGGCGGCGACCAGTTGCGCGACTTCACCTACGTGGACGACGCCGTCGAGGCGTTCCTGCTTGCCGCCACACACCCCAAGGCTGTGGGCGGGGTCTTCAATCTCGGCGGCATGGGTCGCGTCAGTCTGCGTGGCCTGGCGAAAACCCTCGTGGCCGTGGCCGGGCAGGGGAGCTACGCCATGAAAGCCTTTCCCGCCGACCGGAAGAAGATCGACATCGGCAACTACTATTCCGACTGCCGCCTCATCGCGCAAAAGCTCGGCTGGAAACCGCGCACGACCATCCGGCAGGCGCTGGCCCGCACCGTGGAATACTACCGTCAGGAGTTGCCGTATTACCTCTGAATTTGAACGCGGAGATCACGGAGACGGCGGAGGTTTTAATGAAAACAGGTTGGATTTCTCCGCGATCTCTGCGACCTCTGTGTCAAATCTGCCGTGATTAAAATCCTTCCCGCTGACCCCAAGGCCGCCTACCTCGCCGCGCAGGCCGACATCGACGCCGCCATCAAACGCGTGATGCTGAGCGGGCACTACGTCCTCGGGCCCGAGTTGGACGCCTTCGAGAAGGAATTCTCCGCCTGGCTCGGCACCGCCGGCGCGGTCGGCGTGGCCAACGGCACCGACGCCATCGAGCTGGCGCTGCTCGCCGCCGGCATTGGGCCCGGCGACAAGGTTGTCACCGTCGCCAACACCGTGACGGCGACCGTCTCGGCCATCGTCGCCACCGGCGCCAAGCCCGTGTTCGTGGACATCGAGCCCGGCACGATGCTCATGGATGTGACCGCGCTCGAGACCATGCTCGCCACCCTGCGCGACCCGAAGATCAAGGCCGTCGTGCCGGTGCACCTCTACGGCCAGGCGGTGGACATGCCGCGCCTCATGGAAATCACCGGACGACACAATCTCTTCGTCATGGAGGATTGCGCGCAAGCCCACGGCTCCCTGGTCGGCGGGAAAATGGCCGGCACCTGGGGTTCGCTTGCGTCGTTCAGTTTTTATCCGACGAAAAACATCGGGGCCTTTGGCGACGCCGGTGCCGTCACGGGCCGCGACACCGCGCTGCTGGAGAAAGTGCGGCTGCTGCGCCAATACGGCTGGCGGAAACGCTACGTGAGCGACCACCACGGCCGCAACAGCCGGCTCGACGAGTTGCAGGCCGCGATCCTCCGGGTGCAGCTGGCCCGGATCGAGGCCGGCAACCGCCGCCGCGACGAGATCGCCCGGCACTATCTCACGGCGCTCAAGGACACCCCGCTCAAGCTCCCAGCCCTCGCCGAGGGCCGCACGCACACCTGGCATCAATTCGTGGTCCGCACCACGCGGCGCGACGAGTTGCAGACGCACCTGGCGAGGAAGGACATCGTCTGCGGCGTGCTTTACCCGATGCCGATCCACCGCCAGCCGGCGTATCACGACGCCTCGCTCTCCCTGCCCCACACCGAGCAAGCCTGCGCCGAGGTGCTGTCCCTGCCGCTGCACCCCGGCCTAAAGGACGAGGACGTTGCCCGGGTGGTCCGGGAGATAAGTGCCTTGCTCACGGCGGCCAATGGTCGGACAGTTCCCGGCAGTTGACCTGGAATATTTGTAATCTATTATATTACAAAATAACGATGCCTACCCTGCGCCAAGCCGTCTACGGACCGACGCCAATGCCGTTCGCCTTGGTCGAGGACCTGATAGACGCAGCCACCGAGGCCGCCCACAAGTTGCGGCAGAAGCCGATCCGTCCGGATGAGTCCGGACGCAACCTGACACTGCGGCCTGGCCCGGACACGCCGCTGTGGAACGAGCTGGTCCGCCAGGTGCGGCCGTATCTCCGCAAGCGAGGCAGCAAGGCGCAATTGGCGCGTCTGCTGGCATTGCCGCGCCAGCGCCTGCACGCCGGCCTCAAGGCGGGGTCCGCCTGCCTCGATGCGGAACGCACGCTGCTCCTTATCGGCTGGCTGGGTTTCTTCCAACGGGGCGGCGAGCTTTCGCCCTCCGTCCGCTCTGGACGCCCGCGACTCAAGAAGGAGGGCCGGTCGCACCCCGGAAACTTGTAATCTATTATATTACAAATTTCTGGGGTGTAGTCGGAGAAAGCGGAGGGGAGCGCTGGGGGATTTCCGGCAGCCGGCGTATCACGACGCCTCGTTGTCGCTGCCGCAGACCGAGCAGGCCTGCGCCGAAGTCCTTGCGCTGCCGCTGCACCCCGGCCTGTCCGGCGGCGGCGGCGCGAGTTGTCGCGGTAGGGGCGCATCTCACTTTTTTGCAAAATCGGAGTAGTCAGCCGGGTTCCCCCTTGTGGGGCTCCCTCGGGGGCTGCAAAAAACTGCGAGGCGCCCTCTCGGAAGTGAAGGCGTTCTTTAGGCTGGCCTGACTGAGCCTCGGCCTTTGGGCTCAACCGGCAGCTGAAACTCCAGACCGTCACGGAGCGCCCCAAGCGCCGACTCTCGAAACCATGAAATACACCGTCTCCAAACGCTTCTCCTTCGAAGCCGCGCATTCCCTGCCCCACCTTCCCGAAGGGCACAAATGCCGCAACCTCCACGGGCACTCCTACGTGGTCGAGGTTTTCTGCTCGGGGCCGCTGGACGAGCGGGGTTTCGTGGTGGATTTCGCCGATATCAGCGCGGCCATGAAGCCGATCATCGACCGGCTCGACCACCGGAACATCAACGAAATCCTGCCGTGCCCGACGACGGCCGAAAATCTCGGCGCTTGGATCCTGACCCAGCTCACCACCCTGCCAGTATCGCGGGTGGATGTGCACGAGACCGCTCTGACCTGCGCGCGGGTGGAGCGATGAGCGAAGGGGTTCTTTCCTTCCCGGTCATGTAGTTCAAACCAACTTGATCAAGTCGGCGGTGGCGGGGACGTCCTTGATGATCTGCGAGGGGAGCGGGCCGACGCCGAGGTAGCGGAGATTGGGCAGCACGGCGGGTCCCACAGCCGCGGGATCGGGATAGGCGACCTCGATGAGGCTGCGGACCATCGCGGCGGTGTAGCGCTGGGCGTTCTTTGGCAGGTCGGCGAACTTGCGGATGCCGGTCAGGTCCTCCGTCCAGCCGGGATGTTTGGAATAGACGGGCCGGAGCGCGCGGCGGATGGCCTCGTTGCGCGGCACGTGGCCGTAGCGGCGGCCGTTGTCGTCCTCGTAGGCGGTGCAGATGAGCAGCTCGGGCGCGCCGGTGAGGGCGTCAATTTTGTTGATCATCAGGTCCTGGAAGCCGCCGTAACGGAGGGCGTCGCCCTTTTCCACGGCGTCATACCAGCCGACCATGCGCTGGCGGCCGGTGACGGTGCCGAACTCGATTTTTTTCAACTGCTGGCAGACCGGCAGCGCCTCGTCCATCTGCGTGAGGAAGGTGTGGGTGCCGACCTTGGTGTCGTAGGCCTTGGCGACGGCGAAGGTGTGGATCGGCTGCACGGGAATGCCGGCGCTTTCGAAGAACTCGGGCGTGAAGGTGTGCGAGGCCGTGACGTTGGGCGCGAAGCCGTGGCGCTTGTCGAGCCAGTAGGCCTGGCCGAACTCGCCGACGATGGAGCGGCCGGCGGCCAGCTCGCGCAGCACCAGCTCGCGCACCTCGCCGATGTTCTTCTTCAACTGCTGGCCGGCGTCCCAGTAGACCGACGTGAGCTTCGCGACATCAAGGGTGAACGGCGCCGGGCCCTTGAACTGGGCGAGATCAAACTCCGCCTTGGTGAACAGACCCAGCTCGATCGCCTCGGCGTTGGCCTTCTGCTCGGCGGCGGTGAGTTTTTCGAAAAAGGCGTCCCACATCTTCGGGTTGACCTGGCAGACGTGCTGGATGGTGCGCAGGACGCGGTCGGCGCGGGCGGCGAGTTTGCGGGCAAAGAAATTCGGGCCGCCGAGGAAGTCGGCATAGGTGATCTGCCACTGGCCGGTCTCGTCCTGGTAGGCCGGCGTGATGCCGCGGCCGGTGGAGCCGCGTGGCTCCTCCTTGAGCACGTTGGCGCGGTAATCCTCCCAGGCGAGGTCGAGCAGGCGGTGCGAAAGGTCGGAGACCATCGCGCGCTCGTCGACGACGAGGCGGGAGAAGATGGCGTGGCCCTTGTGCTCGAGCGGGCGGCCTTCCCAGAGGATCTTGCGCGGGTCGGCGACGACGCCGGCGCCGATGGCGAGGTGCGGCACGGATTTCACGACGACGCCAGCGGGGAGGAGGTTGAGCTTGATGCCACCGGCGGTATGGCCGGAGTTGGAGCCGCCGTTGACCTTGAACACCACCGTGACGGCGGCGGGCGTGCTGCCCAGCTCCTCGATAACCTCGGGGATCAGCCGGCCCTTGCCCTCGTCGCCGAAGGAAATGCCAACATCGGCGATGAGCTGGCTGGTGAAGGGGAGGAGGGACATCGGAGAGCTGAAAGCTGAGTGCTGAGTGCTGAGTGCGGCAACGCCAAACCGACTGGCCCCGTGTCATCCTCAGCGGCGCTCCGTGAACGCGGTTGGGGATCGGCGGTCATAGGCCGCCGCCACAGCATTGAGCCTGCCCCGCCGTGGCGGTTCAGAGCACGCGGTTGGCGGCGATGACCTGCGAATACCAATGGGCGCTGAGCTTGGGCGTGCGCCGCTGGGTCTTGAAATTGTTGTGGACGATGCCGAAGCGGCGGCGATAGCCGTCGGCCCACTCGAAGTTGTCGAGGAACGACCACAGGAAGTAGCCGCGCACCGGCGCGCCGTCGGCGATGGCGCGGTGCAGCTCGCGCAGATAGCTGCGGAGGAACTCAACGCGGTGCAGGTCGAGACACTCGCCGCGGGTCACGATGTCGTCGTTGTAGCCGCAGCCGTTCTCGGTGATGTAGATGTTTTTCTCGCCGTAGGTCTCGGCGGCCAGGCGCGGCGTCCAGTAGAGCGCCCGGGGCGCGAGGTTGAGCCACGGGCTGTCGGTGCGCGGGTAGCTGGGGCTGGGCGGCACGACTTCCGGCCGGCCCCGTGCGCCGCGCCGGACGAAGGTCCCGGTATAGATATTGAGGCCGAGGAAATCGGCGGGCGAGCTGATGAGGGCGAAATCGCCGCGCGTGACGACGGGGCGGTCTTTGCCGCTGGAGCGCAGGTAGGCGGGGGCGTAGTGGCCGCGGTAGATGGGATCGAGCACGGGCCAGTTGCCTTCCTGGAACCGGGTGCGCGCTGCGGCGATGTCGGCCGGCGACTCCGAGACCGGGATGACGGATTCACAGTTGTCGGTCAGGCCCACGCGGGCGCCGCGACCGCCGTGTTCGCGCACGGCGCGGACGCCGTGGCCGTGGCAGACGAGGGCATGATGCATGGTCTGGTTGACCGTGCGGGCGCTTTCGCGAAAGCCCGGCGCCTTGCCGCCCTCGCCGTAGGCGTGGACGGTGAAGCAGCGGATTTCGTTGAGGGTGATCCAGTTTTTGACGCGGTCGCCATAGGCGCGGACGATGGTGTCGGCATAGGCGGCGAAGGCGTCGGTCACGAGGCGCGAGCGCCAGCCGCCGCGGTCCTCGAGGGCCTGCGGCAGGTCCCAATGAAACATCGTCACCCACGGCGTGATGTCGTGGGCGAGGAGCGAATCGATCAGGCGGTTGTAGAAGTCCACGCCGCGCCGGTTCAGCGCGCCATCGCCAGCCGGGAAAATCCGCGGCCAGGCCAGCGAGAGGCGATAGTGACGGAATCCCAGCTTCCGCATCAGGGCGAAGTCCCGCCCGTAGCGATGATAGTGGTCGCAGGCGACATCAAGGTTGTCCCCGCCGTCAATTGCGCCCGGCCGCCGGGCGAATCGGTCCCACACGGACTCGCCCTTGCCATCGGTGAAGGCCGCGCCCTCGATCTGGGCGGCGGCAGTGGCGGTGCCCCAGGTGAAATTGCGGGGGAATGTGAAGAGTGCGGGAAGAGCGGGCATGGGATTGGAGTCAGGGTTTCTGTGGGGAGGCGATGGTCTCGCCCTCCACGAGTTGGGCCTCAACGAGGATCTTGCGGCGCGGCGAAGCGGGATGCGACATGCGGTTGACGAGGCGAGTGAGGGCGGAAGAGCCGATGTGCTCGTGCGGCACACGCATCGACGCCACGCGGCGCAGCCCGGCCGGTGGCTCCAGACCGTCGAAACCGGTGATGGAACAGTCCTGCGGCACGCGGATGCCGTGGCCCGCCAGATCCTGCATGAGCGGGTAGGCCTGGTGATCGGCAGCACAAACCCAGGCGGTCACGCCATCCTTCTTGAAAAGCCGGGCCACGGTCGCACTGACCTCGGGCGGCAGCAGGCGCGGCGAGTTTTTGTGGACGTTGATGACCCACTCGGGACGGAACTCGAGGCCTTGATAGAAGAGGGCCTCGACGTAACCGCTGAAACGCCGGGCGACCCAGTGGCCGCCGACAGGGTAGGTCCAGGAGGCAAACCCGATGCGCCGGTGGCCGGCGGCGGAGAGGCGGAGGACGAGATCGAGAATCGCGGGGGCGTCATCGGTGTCGATGATGTCGATGCCCGGCTCGGTGTAGCTCTCCAGCACGGAGACAATGGAGATGCGGCTGGCGATCAGCGCCACGGCGGGCTCCGGGAAGGGGTGGATGAGAATCGCGCCCCGCCAGTCGTTGTTGCGAATCTGCCTCAGCAGGTTCTGCCGGCCGTCATCGGTGTCGAACTCGGCCGGAGGCTGGTAGGATACATCCACACTCACGCGCTCGATTTCGGCCCGCTCCCGGATGCCTTTCAAAATATGCGGATAAGTGACCATCGTCACGTTTTCGCGCGGGATGCCGATGACGACGCCGATGGTGAAGGTGCGGGATTTTTTCCCGCGGCGGGCGGCGCGCCCCGGAGTCTGCTTGTAGCCCAGCTTGGCGGCCATGTCCTGCACACGCCGCCGCGTCTCCGCACTGATGGCGGGGTGATTGGCCAGGCTGCGCGAGACTGTGGCGCGCGAGAGGTTCAGGCGCTGGGCGATGAGCTCTTGGTTGATCGTGGGCATGGGCTGGGGAGAGGTCGCGAAAGCGTGTGCTCTCATCTCTCGAATATCACTAAGGCTCGTGTGTATAGTCATGCAACAAAAATAATAATAATCAGTGATAAATGTGCGAGATAAGATATAATAACAGCGCAATCAATTGAAAATCAAGCGAAAACAACTACGTATAGCCTGGTTATAATTATGCAACTAAGTGCGCACATAATAGTTGACTGATGTGCACATGTGCAGCTCTCATTGTCGCAAGGAAAAAACACCGACCTGACTACTCAAACGCATACCCCATGAGCGACAGACTGAAAATCGGTTTCCCACAGAAATCAGGATCAGTCCGTCCGCAGCGGGGATCGCCCAAACCAACACCCCCATGAAGTTCATGAATCGTTGCCCGTTCTATGCGGGAATGCTGATAAGCGCGGCCGCCCTTCTGGCGTGGCCGCTCGCGGCCAGTGCCCAGGAAAAGAAAACTGAACCCGCCGTCGAAGAGGCGGCGGCCAAGAAGGACGAAGCCACAAAGGAAGAAATTGTGGTCCTTTCCCCGTTCAAGGTCACGACGGAAAAGGACATCGGCTACAAGGTCACTAATGCGACTTCGGGCACACGCCTGAACACGCCGATCAAGGACCTGCCGATGCCCATCTCCGTAATCTCCGAGGGATTTCTGCGCGACACCGGATCGGGCGACCTGCGCCAGAGTCTAGCCTATACCTCCGGCATTCAATTGCAGTCACAGAACGACCAAGGCGTCCCGGGTGGTGCCTATCAGGGACCCGGCGGAGTGAACAACCCGGAAGGAGCCACGGCGAACAAAACCCAGTCCTCCTACAAGATTCGCGGTTACATCACCGACACAGTCCTGCGGGACGGGTTTCGCCGTCAGGTGTCCACCGATTCGGTCAACATCTCCCGCATTGAAGTCGCCTTCGGCCCGGCGGCGTTGCTCTACGGCATCGGGAACTTTGGTGGCATCGTGAATTACATCCCCAAGGCGCCCGAGTCCAAAACCCGCTCCGAAGTCGGGCTCGTGGCCGGCAGTTACGGCCTCTACCGTGCCACCTTGGACACCACCGGCCCCATCAGCGAGAAATGGGACTTCAACTACCGCCTCACTGGTGCCTTGCAATCTTCAGAGGACAGCAAGGATTTCTACAAGGAAAGCCATGATTTCATCTCGCCCTCGGTAAGTTTCAGACCGTTCAAGACAACCCAGGTCGATGTGGACTATGAGTCTGGCAGTCAGAAAAAGAAAGGTGTCGGATTCCAGCGCGTCCGCGCCATGGCGAACGTCGGGGTCAACAACGACCAAAATGAACACGTCGATTTCTATACCCTGCCGGGCACCGATCCGTATAGCTTCCGGTGGAGCGGCCCTGACACCTATGTCAATTCGTCGGCGACCAATCTGCGGGCGCAGATTGCCCAGTCGATTGGATCGAACCTCAACATCTTGGTCGGCTACAACCGTTCAACGTCGTCCTTTGATACGCGTGACGTCCAGGGCAACCTGATCCAGAACCAAGGCCCGGCCGCGCTGCGCGCCACGGTGAATTTTGGCAATCCCGCGCTCAACCCCTCGGTCGGGGGCAGCAACCTGAACGTGGTGAGCGGACAGGTGCCCAATGTCATCCTGCAGTATTTCTGGAATGACGGCCGCAGTGCCGTCACCCACGAGCAAGTTCGCGCCGAGCTCAACTGGAGGTTCAAGCTGTTCCAGAATTCCAGCAGATGGCTGAAGATGGATCACTCCTTCCTGCTGGGGCACTCCGAGGAGAAGCAGAACACGGGCTGGAGCAATATCAAGACCCCAGACAATATGTGGAACTACAAGAGTCCGCTTGATGCCGGCCCCATCCGCTTTGGCAAACAGGGGGATGGCAGCGCCGATCTGACCATGGTGCCCAAGGAAGACGGTTACAACATTGCCTGGGACCAGTCCACTTACCTGGTATACTCCGGCAAGTTCCTGGACGATCGTCTCTTTGTGGTCTCGGGCGCACGCAATGACCACAGCGACAATTTTGTGCACTGGAACTCGTCCGTCTGGAACACCTCATCCGATGTCCGCAGCGCGAAAGCCAAGGAGCGCACCTATCAGAACGGGGTGAGCTATCAGATCACCCGGAATATCTCGGCCTTTGCCCTGAAGGCGGAAGGCATCCAACCCAACTTCAGCGGAGCCAAGAACACCGACGGCAACCCGATCGGACCGATCCTCGCCAAAAGCACGGAATACGGACTAAAATTCGACCTCTTCAACGGGAAGATCTCGGGTTCGGTCACCAAATTCAAGATCAACCGCACCGGCACGCCCGTTTCTTATTGGTGGGCGCCGACGAGCAACAACATCACGTTCAACCCGGCCAAGGACATTGTCTACAATGTGGGCAATTTCACCCCCAGCTCCGCTCCGGGGGGAAGCAACGGAGGCAATGGCGCGACCGACGCCGCGCAGGCGCAATGGAATGCCGCCGTCGCCGCCGGCGCCGCTTATCAGAAAAACGGCAATTGGTATCTCAACGCCTCCAATGCCACCGGCGCCGCCTACCTCGACAAGGTTTTCGATGTCACCAAGTCCCTGGGCATGTCCTGGCCGGGCTGGCTTTACATCACGGACTCGGAAACCAACCAGACCTTTGGGGATATTGCGGCGGCCAAGGGTGAAGTCGTCATCGCCACGGATCAAGCCGATGGCTGGGGCGCCGAAATCGTGTGGAGCCCGAACCGCAATTTCCAACTGGTGGCCAGTTATGCCAATGTGAACAAGATTATCACCTCTGCCGGAAAGTTCTCGAAGTATCCGTATCCGCAGGATCGCTGGGCCGTGTGGTATTTCCCCAACACCGACTGGGGTCTGACCGGCAAGCCGCTCTCCACGGTTTACACCGACACGAATGACAGTTCGACCTGGACCGGCATCGGCTATGGCTCGGGTGAGAAACAGGACGATACTCCTGAACACGTGGTGACGGCCTGGGGCAATTATCAATTCACAACGGGCCGGGCCAAAGGCTTGTCCCTTGGCTTGGGCTATTCGTGGGAATCGCCTCGCGAATACCAGTCGGGCATCACCCGCGGTGGTGGCCAGCGGATAACCGACAGGAACGGCAACCTCGTCATCCTGAGGACGCCCGTCCGGGTCAACGTGAACCTGATGGCGAAATATGCCTTCAAGCTCGCGAACCGCGACACCAGCCTCCAGTTCAACGTCACCAATGTCCTCGATGACCGCCAGCGCTATGGCCTGATTTATGCCGCACCCCGCGCTTTTCGCCTGGAACTTGCCACCAGATTCTAAGCGGTTCGCTGTGGCTGATTGATTCGGCGCGCACCGGCCCGACAGCCCGTGCGCGCTTTTTTTGACGGCAGGCCGGTGCGAAGCTGTCTCGCCACCGGCCGGTCTTTGCCCCGATACTCCGCCAACCCCCATTAACCTGTGTCCAACCCCAGCCCCCGACTCTCTTTCCGGGAAAAACTGGCCTACGGCCTCGGCGACACCGCGTCGAATTTCTTCTTCCAGGCGTTCAACATTTTTCTCGCCTACTACTACACCGACGTCGTCCGGATCAAGGACAGCGCGGCGGTGGGCACCCTCCTCGGGACCGTGCCGATCCTGGTCGCGGCGCTGAATCCCGTCATCGGCGTGCTCGCCGACCGCACCCGCTCCCGTTGGGGCAAGTTCCGCCCGTGGATCCTCTGGGGCGCCTTGCCCTACGGCGTGCTGGGCTACGTGATGTTCACCAACCCCGACTTCTCGCCCGACGGCAAATTCTACTTCGCCTACGCCACCTACACGCTCATGCTGGTCGCCTACGCGGCGATCAACACCCCGTATTCGGCCCTCATGGGCGTCATGTCGCCCTCGTCCGAGGACCGCACTTCGCTCTCCACCTACCGCTTCGCCTGCGCCTTTACCGGCGCGCTGCTCATCGGCTGGCTGGTGCCGATGCTGAGCGCCTTTTTCGCCAAGATCGGCGGCAGCGAGGCCGCCGGCTTCCGCTACACCATGGGCATCTTCGCCGTCGCGTCGGTGATCCTGTTCCTCTACACGTTTCTCAACACCCGCGAGCGCGTCCTCCCGCCGGCCGACCAGGACAGCTCGCTCGGCCGCGACCTGCGCGACCTCTGCCGCAACGGCCCGTGGCTCGTGCTCTTCTTCGCGGGCTTCCTCACCCTGGCCAACACCGGCCTGCGCAGCGGCTCCGGTGTCTACTATTTCAAATATGTCGTCGGCGACTTCGCCGGTCTCGGGAATTTCAATCTCTTCGGCTTCCTTGCCTTCATCGGCGGCGCGCTGAGCACCAGGCTTTTCACGCGCTTCTTCTCGCGCCGGAAGCTCATGATCGTGCTCACGATCCTCAACGCGCTCGGCATGGCGTCGCTCTATTTCGTCGATCCGCACAACCTGCCGCTGCTCTACGCGCTGAACATCTTCGCCTTGTTCGTCGCCGGCCCGACGCCGGCCATCGTCTGGTCGATGTATGCCGACACTGCCGACTACGGCGCGTGGAAGTTCGGACGCCGCACCACCGGGCTTATCTTCTCGGCCACCGTCTTCGTGCAGAAGGTCGGCCTGGCCATTGGCAGCGCGATGATCGGCTGGCTGCTGGCTTACTTCGGCTACGTGGCCGAGGCCGCGCAGTCCCCGCGTGCGCTGCATGGCATCATGCTGCTGTTCGCCGTGCTGCCGGGCGGCTTCGCGCTGCTCAGCGGTCTGGCCATCTTCTTCTACCCGCTCGACGAGCCGCAGGTGAAACGGATGGAGGCCGAGCTCGCCGCCCGCAAGGCGGCGGAAACGCCCACCGCCGCGCCCACCGCGTGATTTCCCCCATCATGTCCCCCCTGAACCTTAAGTCTGCCGGACTCCTGCTGCTCGCCCCTCTCCTGCTGACCGCCGCCCCCTCCAGCCGCTGGACCGTCTTCGAGACGGCCCGGGACAACGGCCACCGTCTTGCGATGCTGGCGGCCCCTGCAGCCGGTGCCGTCACGCCGGGTGTGCTCACCGTCGACCCGGCGCAGAAATACCAGGAGATGGTCGGCTTCGGCGGCGCGCTGACCGAGTCTTCCGCCTGGGTGCTCGCGCAGTTGCCGTCGGAGAAGCGCGCCGAGGTGCTGCGCCGCTATTACGACCCCACGGAGGGCATCGGCTACACCCTGGCCCGCACCCACATCAACAGCTGCGATTTCTCGCTCAGCATGTGGGCGCTCGACGAGACGCCGGGCGATTATGACCTGCACCACTTCACGCTCGAACCGATGCGCCGCTGGCTCATGCCGCTGCTGCGCGACGCGCAGAAGGTCGCCGGCCAGGACCGCTTCAAACTGCTCGCTTCCCCGTGGAGCCCGCCGGCGTGGATGAAGACCAACAACCGCATGGACGACGGCGGCTCGTTGCGCGGCGAATACGCCCCGGCCTGGGCGAATTATTTCGTGAAGTTCGTCCAACGGATGAAAGCGGAGGAGAACATCGGGGTCTGGGCGCTCACCGTGCAGAACGAGCCCCAGGCCAAGCAGGTCTGGGAATCCTGCCTCTACACGCCCGAGCAGGAGCGCGACTTTGTCAAAAAGCACCTCGGCCCCGCGCTGGCCGGCGCCGGCCTGTCCGGGGTCAAGCTCCTCGCGCTCGACCACAACCGCGACCTCATCGAGGCGCATGCCGGCGCCAGCCTCGGCGACCCCGGGTCGGCAAAATATCTCTGGGGGATGGGTCTCCACTGGTATGTGAGCAGCGATTTCGCCGCCTCGTCCCGCGTGCACGCCAAGTATCCCGACAAGCCCATCCTCTTCACCGAAGGCTGCTGGGAGGGCGGCGACAAGATCGGCGCCTGGGAGCATGGCGAGGGTTACGCGCAGCAGATGATCGGCGACTTCAAGAACTGGGTCACCGGCTACATCGACTGGAACATCGTCCTCGACCAGCGCGGCGGCCCCAACCACGTCGGCAATTTCTGCGACGCGCCCGTCATCGTTGACACGAACACGAAGGAGGTCCGCTACGGCCCGTCGTTCTACTACATCGCGCACTTCTCGAAGTTCGTCCGCCCCGGCGCACAGCGCATCGCCAGCAGCGGCGACCCGGCCGGGCTCGACTCCATCGCCTTTGCCAATCCCGATGGCTCCCTCGCGGTCGTTGTGCTCAACCGCACGGACGCCGCCGTGACCTTCACGCTCGCTGTGGGCGGCGAGGCGCTGGCCTGCACCGTGCCCGCCCACGCCGTCCAAACCTATCTCAGGCACAGGCCGTGAGACCAATCTGTCTCATGAAATCATATCCTTTGCTCATTCTTTCCCTCGTTATGACTTCCCACGCTACCACCCCCGTCTGGCAGGATGAGTTCAACCAGCCGGTCGGCACCGGGCCCGACCCGGCGAAATGGGTGCATGAACTCGGTGACAACGGCTGGGGCAACAAGGAACTGCAGACCTACACCAACTCGCGCGAAAATTCCTTCATCGTGGACGATCCCGAGGCGACCGACGGCAAGGCGCTCGTCCTGAAGGCGGCGCGCACGGCTGCGGGCGGCTACACCTCCGCCCGGCTGAAGACACTCGGGAAATTCACCACCGGATTTGGTCGCATTGAGGCCCGCCTTAAGCTGCCGCGCGGGCAGGGGATCTGGCCGGCGTTCTGGATGCTCGGTGACAAGATCGGCACCGTGCCTTGGCCGGCCTGTGGTGAAATCGATGTGGTTGAGCTCATCGGACACCAACCTGGCACCCTTTACGGCACGCTTCATGGTCCCGGTTACTCAGGCACGCAAGGCCTGACCAAGTCCACCGAGTTGCCAGGTGGGGCTGAGTTCTCCGAGGCCTATCATGTGTTCGCGGTCGACTGGCGGCCCGGGCGCATCGACTGGTTGCTCGACGGCAAAATCTACCACACGCGGACTGCGAAAGATCTGCCGGCGCAGGCGAAATGGGTTTTCGATGACATTTCCTGCTACCTCCTGCTCAATCTCGCCGTCGGCGGCGTCTGGCCCGGCTATCCGGATGCCACAACCCGATTCCCGCAGGAATACCGCATCGACTACGTTCGGGTCTATCGGCTCGACTAGGGCAGTGCGCCTCGACCGGCTCTCGTCTCGCCGGACTTGCAGAACAGGATTGCTCCCGGTCGGGATGGACTTGCGCAGGTAGTCAACGATTCGCCGGATAAAATTCCCCGATGATGGCCTCGAAGGAAGCCTTGGGGCGGCGCTGCTCATCGAATACACCCCAATGTTTCTCGGCGACATTGGGCGGAGTGCTGGCTCCGCCTCCTTTCCACGGTTCGTCGAAAGCCTCGAAAAGGATCGTGGGGACCTTCCGCTGCGCGACCCAACGGTAATGCTGGCGCAAGTATTGCTCCTGGGCGGAGACCGAGGTCTCCGCCTTCATCAGCGCGCCCTCCTCGCCGGGCTTGGTGCGGGTGCGATCGCTGGACGTGGCCCAGCCGGTCTCGCCGATGATGACCGGGATGCCGGCGTGAAAGCGCACCGCCGCGTCGTAGACTCCGGCCGTCCAAGCCATCGCCTCGTCGAGCCGGCGGCCGTTCCACAGCGCATAGGCGTGGAAGATGATGAAATCCAGCTCGGCGGCCACGGCGCGGGATGCCTCCTTGTTCCAGAAATTGTAGTCGTCCGCACAGGTGACTGGCTGGCGGATGGCGGCGCGCACCTCCCGGGCGGAACGGGCCAGGTTGGCCGGGTCCGTGCGATGGGCCGACCATTCGACGCCGGCTTCGTTGCCCACCGCAACGGCCGCGATGATGTCGGGATAGGTGTTGGCGAGCCGGATCGCGGTGGCGAGTTCCCGGCGGGTTTCCTCCTGCTCGGCCGGGGTGCGCCCGCTGTTGATCCAGGCGCCCAGAATGACCCGGAATGAAAGCCGGCGGTCGTGGATTATTTTGAGAGTCCGCTGGGCCATCTCGCCCGAATCATACATGCGGATGAACCGCCAGTAGCGGCCGACCAGTCGGAGGTCGGCCAGGATCTCCGCTTCCGAGGGCACCTTCCCGCCCGGGGCTTGGCCGGCGCGATAGGGGCTGAAACTGACCCCGTTGCCGTTCCACTCGCCGTCAATTTCCAGCACCAGCGGCCGGCGGCCGCCGGGCAAGTCGTGGTCGGCGGCGTATCCCGACATCGGCAACGTCAGGAGGGCCAGGCCGCCCGAGAAAATCCATTTGCGGAAGCTCATGGGTATTCGTTGCTCGAATTCTCCCGGTCCGCTCCGCCCGGTCAAACGCTAGTTATGCAATATCCGCCAAAACCCGGCTTTGGTGCACAGAACGCGCGTCACCCGTGGCGGGTGGCGACTTCGATCACGTCGTGCGGGGCCGCTTCCTTCTGGCCGGCGGGGGTGACACGGACGTAGCGGGCTTTCTGGCGAAGCTCGCCGAGATCCTTGGCGCCGAGGTAGCCCATGCCGCTCTGCACGCCGCCGATGAGGTTGCCGAGCACGTCGTCGACCGAGCCGGAGACTTCCTTGAGGGCCTCGATGCCTTCGGCGGCGACCTTGCGGGCGGTGTCGTTCTTGTCGTGGCCGTAGCGCGCGGCCGAGCCGGCCTTCATGGCGGCGTGGCTGCCCATGCCGCGGTATTGTTTGTAGAGCTTGCCCGAGATTTCCATGATCTCGCCCGGCGCCTCGCGACAGCCCGCGAGCAGGCCGCCGAGGATCACGGCGTCGGAGAGCGTGAGCGCCTTGACGATGTCGCCCGACTTCGTGATGCCGCCGTCGGCGATGAGGCGCACGCCTTTCCGGGCGGCGCCCTGGCCGGCGACATGGAGGGCCGTGAGCTGCGGAATGCCGACGCCCGCCACGATGCGCGTCGTGCAGATGGAGCCGGGGCCCTGGCCGATCTTGATGGCGTTGGCGCCGGCGGCGGCGAGGAACTCGACGCCCGCGCCGCTGGTGACGTTGCCCGCGATGATGGGGAGATCCTTGAAGGCGCCGCGGATGAGCTTCACCATGTCGCCGACCCCGGCGGTGTGGCCGTGCGCCGTGGAGACGGCGACGACATCGACGGCCTCGTGCACAAGGGCGCCGACCTGGGCGAGGATCTTGTCGCGGTCGAGTTCGCCACTCGGTTTGCGGACGGGCGAGACGGCGGCGCCGACAATGAGGCGGAACTGGGAGTCGCGCGCGGGCTTGCGGCGGGACTTGGCCTCGCTGGTGATGCGCTCGACGTCGGAGATCGTCACGAGGCCGCGCAGGTGGTCCTTGTCGTCCACGACGAGGATCTTGTGGATGCCGACGTTCGCGGTGAAGAACTTGTCGGCGGCCTTGATCGGGTCGGCGGCCATCTGCTTTTCCGTGACGGTGATGAGCTGCTGGCGGGGCGTCATGACCTCGGCGACCTTCTTGGACTTGTAACGGTCCTTGACAAGGTTGCCGGAGAGCAGGCCGGCGAGCTTGCCCGTGGCGTCGACGACGGGAAAGGTGCGGAAATCGAAACGCTTCTGGTCGATCATCGCGAGCACTTCGCTGACCAGCGCGTCGGGGGAGACGGTGATCGGGTCCTGGATGAGGCCGTGGATGTGGCGCTTCACCCGGGCGACCTCCTTGATCTGGTCGGCGGCAGGCAGGTTGTAGTGGATCAGGCCGAGGCCGCCGTTGAGCGCCATGGCGATGGCCATGCGCGACTCGGTCACCGTGTCCATGTCCGACGAGATGATCGGGATCTGGAGGCGCAGGCCCTCGGCGAGGGTGGTGGCCAGGTCGGTCTCCTTGGGCAGGATCTCCGAATGGAGCGTGGCGAGCGAGACGTCGTCGTAGGTCAGCGCGCTCGGCAGGTTGGCGGCGAAGAAGCGGTCGGCGGGCAGGTAGAAGTCCGCGTCGCTGGCGGTGTGGGCAACAGGCTTGGTCATCGTTGCCGAGAACGAAGTAATCCCGGCGCGCGAAAGCTCAACGAGAAATTTGGGGTGTTTGGACAGAATTGACAGAATGGGATGAAAGAAGCGGAGCCAGATCCACGGGGGCAATTTCCGTCCAATTCTGTTAATTCTGTCCAAAATAGCGTTTCCCTGTTCAGTTTGGGCGATGGCCTATCGCTTCAGTTTCAAGTCCTACCGTCTGCCGCTGCGGGCCCCGCTGCGCACCGCGCACGGCGTCTGGGCCGAGCGCGAGGGCATCCTCGTGCGGCTGGAGGAGGAGACAGGAAGGGTGGGTTTCGGGGAAATTGCGCCGCTGCCGTGGTTCGGAACGGAAACCATGGTCGAGGCGGAGGAGATTTGCCGGAAGTTTGGCGCCACCGTGGACGCGGGGACGCTCGAGGCGGTGCCGGCGCGGTTCGGTTGCGTGCGATTCGCGCTGGCCGGGGCCCGATCCGGAACTTGTCATCTAATAGATGACAAAGAGTCGGCGATGCGCCTGCCGGTCACGGCGTTGCTTCCTGTCGGACGGACGGCGCTGGTGACTCTGCCCGCAAAACTCGAGGCGGGCTTTCTCTCCTTCAAGTGGAAGGTCGGCGTCGGCGCCGTGGACGACGAGCTTGGCATCCTCGACGACCTGCTGGCCGCGTTGCCGTCGTATGCGCAGTTGCGCCTCGATGCCAACGGCGCCTGGGACCGGCGGCAGGCGGCTCGGTGGCTCAAGCGCTGCGCCGAGCGGCCGGTGGAGTTTGTCGAGCAGCCGGTGCCGGCCGCGGACGAGGCGGCGCTGCTCGGGCTCGCGGCGGATTATCCGGTGACCCTCGCCCTCGACGAATCCGTCACCGGTCTGGCGGCGGCGCAGCGCTGGCAGGGCTTGGGCTGGTCCGGGGTGTTTGTCATCAAGCCATCGCTCGCGGGACCGCTGGAAGAAACCGCGGCGTGGATCACCACGACCAAGGCCGACGTCGTGCTCTCCAGCGCGATCGAAACAGCTCTCGGTCGCGCGGCGATCCTGCGCACGGCGCTCACGCAGCCGCTGACAAGGCGGGCCCTCGGTTTCGGGGTCGGCGAGATTTTCGGCGACCGGCGCTGGGACGGCCCCATCCTTGGGCCGGTGCTCGACCGCAGTTGGATCAGCGCGGTGAACCCGGAGGAAATATGGAACGCACTGAATTAGCCCGGATGCTCGGCGCCCCCGCCGGACTGGTCGCCGAGCCGTCGCTCGCGACGACCGTGATCGAGGAAAGCGATCCGCGTCGTTTCATGACCGCGCTGGCCGCCGCCACCGCGCAAGGAGGAACGGTGATCCTGGCGAGTGAGAACTGGGGGGAGCATGAGCGCCGTCAGCTGGCGGCATTGCGCGACCGGGCGCAGGTCACCCCGGCCACGGCGGCCGGCAAGGGCTGGCTATGTATCCCGACGGGCGGCACGGGTGGCGTGCTGAAGTTTGCCCGGCATGACGAGGACACGATCGCCGCGGCTGTGGTTGGATTTCACCGGCACTTCAAATCCGCCGGCTTTAACGCCGCCGGAGTGCTGCCCTTGCACCATGTCAGCGGCTTGATGGCTTGGCTGCGCTCCACGCTCACGGGCTGTGAATATTGGCCGCTCGACTGGAAAAAGATCGAGGCGGGCGAGCTGCCGCCGCTGCCGGCCAGGCGGGAGGGTTGGGTGATCTCGCTGGTGCCGACCCAGCTTGAGCGGCTGCTGCGCAGCGCAACCGCCGTCGAGTGGTTGCAAGGCTTCAGGATCATCTTTCTCGGCGGCGCCCCGGCGTGGCCGGAACTGCTGGCGGCGGCCGCGGCCGCCCAGCTGCCCTTGTCGCTGGGCTACGGTCTGACAGAAACGGCGGCCATGGTCACGGCGCTGCGGCCGGAAGAATTCCTGCTCGGCGCCCGCGACAGCGGCTCGGCTTTGGAGCATGCGGCCGTCCAGGTCGGCCGCAACGGCGTGATCTCCGTGTGGGGCGACTCGCTCTTCCGCGGCTATCATCCTGAGTGGCGCGACCGCCGGCCGTTTGCGACCGGCGACCTCGGTCGCCTGGATGCCAACGGACACCTGCATGTGCTCGGCCGGCGAGACGCGGTCATCATCACCGGGGGCGAAAAGGTCGTTCCAGCCGAGATCGAGGCGGTGTTGCGCGGCACGGGGCAGTTTCCGGATGTCGTGGTGCTGGGCCTGCCGGATGCCAGGTGGGGGCAGCTGGTCGTGGCGGTTTATCCCGGCTCGGCGCAGCCCGATTTCCACTCGGTGATCCGGGTGATGAGCCGGCTGGCCGTCTATAAGCGGCCGAAGAGCTACATCCCGCTCGTCGGGCCCTGGCCGGCCAACGCGCAGGGCAAGGTGGACCGCGCCGCGCTGCTGGCGCAGGTCGTGCGACAGCGGAAGGAGCGGCGTTGAGAGCTGAAACTGTAGGTTGACCCAGTCGGGATTGGGCGAATACTCACAGCATGGTGAAAAAAGGGGAGATATTGGTTGTGGGCAAATTAACGGCGTCGCCGATGGCGCGGTTTGGCCGCAATCAACGCCGGGCTGCCTCGGTCGCACCGGCGGCAGGCGCAAAATCAGGCATCGTGCGGTTTCGGACTTGGGAAGAGTTTGACTCATGGAAGCTGAAACGCCGGCAGGGGGCCTGACCCGGCCGCCCGATGAGAGGGATTTGGCCGCGCTGGCACGGGAGCTGAACCGGCTGGGAGCGCGCTATGTGGTGATCGGTGGTGTGGCGATAAACCGGCTGGGTTTCATCCGGGCGACGGATGATCTGGATCTGCTGATCGCCCGCGATCTGGCCAACCAACAGTTGGTCCGAAAGGCGCTGGAAGTGCTGCCCGACAAGGCCGTGCGGGAATTGGGCCCGGAAGAGGATCTGGCGGCGTGGGTGGTTGTCCGCGTCAATGATCAGATCACCGTGGACTTGATGACTGAAGCATCGGGCATTGGCTATGACGAAGCCGAGAAATTCATCGAGTGGCAGGTGATAGAGGGCGTGAGGGTGCCATTTGCGAATTCAGTCCTGATGCTGCGCTTCAAACAGGGTTGGAGGGAAAAGGATGCGATGGACCGGAAATATTTGGAAGAACGGCGAAACAATCCGCCCGAAAACCAAACACCGTGAACAAGACCGAGATCGCCGCCGTGCTGACCGAGATCGGCACCTTGCTGGAATTGAAGGGGGAGAACCCGTTCAAGATCCGCGCCTACCAGGCCGGCGCGCGCGTCGTGGAGTCGTTGGGTGAGGACGAGCTCACGCAGCGAATCGAGGCCGGCACGCTGGAGGAGGTGAAGGGCATCGGCGAGGCGCTCGCGCAGAAGATCACCGAGCTGCACACGACCGGCCGGCTGGAGTTTTTCGATAAACTGGCGCAGTCCGTGCCGGCCGGTCTGATTGAGATTTTGCGCATCCCCGGCATCGGGGCGAAGAAGGCGCGGACCTTGCAGGAAAAACTCGGCATCGACACGGTCGCGAAGCTCCGGGCGGCGTGCGCCGCGGGCTCGGTCGCGGCCTTGGACGGGTTTGGCGAGAAGACGCAGGAGAAAATCCTGGAGGGCATCCGCAACCGCGAGGCCTACGACAAGAGGCACCTCTGGCTCACGGCGGCGGAGGCGGCCGCGCCCATCCTGGCCGGCCTCAGGAAACTGCCGGGCGTGAAGCAGGTGGAATCCTGCGGCAGCCTGCGCCGGCGCATGGAGACGGTGGGGGATCTGGACTTTCTGGTCGCGATGACCGACCCGGCGCCGATCGTCGGGTGGTTTGTCACGCAGCCCGCGGTCAAGGAGATCACCGCGCGCGGCGAGACCAAGGCCAGCGTGCGACTCGAATCCGGCCTGCAGGCGGACCTGCGGCTCGTGCCGCCGGAGCAGTTTGTCTTTACGTTGCACCACCTCACCGGCTCCAAGGATCACAATGTCCAGATGCGGCACCGGGCCCAGCAGCGCGGTCTGTCCATGAGCGAGTGGGGACTGGTGCCGGCGGCGGGCGAGGGGACGGCGAAGGAGAAGGCGGAGCACCTGGGCCGGAAAACGGATATCAGGACCGAGGAGCAGTTGTTCCGGAAGCTCGGGCTGGCGCATATCCCGCCGGAGTTGCGCGAGGGTCTCGGCGAGATCGAGGCGGCGGCGGAGGACGCGTTGCCGCCGCTGGTCGAGGAAGGCGACATTCGCGGGGTGTTTCACAACCACACGACGGCTTCCGATGGACACAACACGCTCGAAGAGATGACGGCGGCGGCGCAAGCGCTGGGACTGGAATACCTCGGCATTGCCGACCACTCGAAATCGAGCGTGCAAGCACGGGGCCTCAGCGAGGAACGCCTTGTGGCGCAGATCGCCGAGATCGGCCGGTTGAATGCGACGAAGAAGTTCAAATGCCACGTCTTCACGGGCACGGAATGCGACATCCTGCCCGACGGGAAACTCGATTTCGACGCGGGCCTGCTCGCGCAACTGGATTACACGGTCGTGTCGGTGCACAGCTCCTTCCGGCAGGAGAGCGCGGTCATGACCAAGCGCATCATCCGCGCCCTGGAGCAGCCGCACGTGACGATGCTCGGGCACCTCACCGGCCGGCTGCTGCTGGAGCGCGAGGCCTACGCGGTGGAGGTGGACAAGGTGATCGATGCGGCCATCGCCAACGGGGTCGTCATTGAGCTGAACGCCAACCCCTCGCGCCTCGACCTGGACTGGCGGCACTGGCGAAAGGCGGCCGAGAAGGGGCTCCTCACCAGCATCAATCCCGACGCCCACGGGACCGACCAGCTGGCCTACCACAAGGTCGGCGTGGGCGCCGCCCGCAAAGGCTGGCTGACAAAGGACCACGTGCTGAACACCCGGCCGCTCGCGGCGATGAAAAAGTGGCTCGCCGCCCGGCGGGGCTGAGGGGTCCGCCGGCCCGAAGTTTACTTCAAAATGAATTGAACTTTGCGGCGCGAGCTGCCTCACTGGGTTCTGTCATGCCATCGGTCGCAATCAGTCCGTCCCACCCGGGCCTTGTCCTGCCTGGCGGCCGCGCGGCCGACGTGGTCGCATTCGAGGGAGCGATGGTGGATTTCTTCGTGGACGCGGCGGAGCTGCTGGGGGTGCCCAAATCGGTGGCGGCGATCTACGGCATCGTGTTCGCCTCGCCCGTGCCGCTCAGCTTCGCCGACATCGGGTCGCGGCTGGACATCAGCAAGGGCTCGGTGAGCCAGGGCCTGCGCGTGCTGCGGGAGGTGGGGGCGGTGAAGGAGGTCTCGGCCGCCGCCGACCGCGCCGAGCTTTTCGAGCCCGACCTGGAGATGCGGAAGATGGTGCAGCGGTTTCTCGAAAACCGGCTGGCCCGGCAGCTGGAGCAAGGCGGCACCCGGCTCGGGCAGCTGGCCAAGACCCTCCCCCAGGGTCGCAACGGCGACGCCGCGGTGCTGCGAGCCCGCGTAAAACAATTGCAGAACTGGAACACCAAGGCGCGGGCGCTGCTGCCCGTCGTCCGGACCTTTTTGAAACTCGGCGGCTAGTTCCGCCGGGCCGGCCCTCTTGGCCGCCACGCCCAAATCATCCTCATTCCGGGTTGCTTTGACCGAAGCGACGGGGCGAAGCCGTGTTGGCGGTCGCGATGCGGTTTCTCGATTTCCTCCGTGCGCTCCGCGTCCTCCGTGTTAAATCCCAGCCTATGAACAAAACCGCGCTCATCACCGGCATCACGGGGCAGGACGGCTCCTATCTGGCCGAGCACCTGCTGGCCAAGGGCTACGCGGTGCACGGCCTCGTGCGCCGCGCGAGCATGTTCAACCGCTCGCGCATCGACCACCTGCGTTCGCCGGGCGGCCGGACCGGACGCCCGAGCGTGTCCGTTGAGCGGCTGGTGCTGCATTACGGTGATCTGGCGGACCTGACCTCCGTGCGCCGGCTGCTGCGGAAGCTCGCGCCGCGCGAGGTCTATCATCTGGCCGGCCAGAGCCACGTCGGCCTGAGCTTCGAGATTCCCGAGGTCACCTGCCAGGAAAACGGCATGGCCACGCTCGGCCTGCTCGAGGCGCTGCGCGACCTCGACTACCCGGTGCGCTTTTATCACGCCGCCAGCTCGGAGATGTTTGGTTCGCCCCGGTCGGGCCCGCAGAACGAGCAGACCTCCTTCAATCCCGTCAACCCCTACGGCTGCGCCAAGGCCTTTGCCACCCAGCTCTGCCGCGTCTACCGGAGCGCCTACGGGCTTTTCGCTTGCAGCGGCATCGCCTACAACCACGAGTCGCCGCGGCGGGGCGAGAATTTCGTGACCCGCAAGATCACGCTCGGGGCGGCCCGCATCGCGGCCGGGAAACAGTCGGTCCTGACGCTGGGCAACCTCGACGCCCGGCGCGACTGGGGCTACGCCCCGGAATATGTGGCTGCGATGTGGCGGATGCTTCAGGCCAAGGCTCCCGCCGACTACGTCCTCGCCACCGGCAAGACCTGCTCGGTGCGCGATTTCGCCACGGCGGCGTTCGCCGAGCTCGGAATCAAGCTGAAGTTCAGCGGGCGCGGCACGGCGGAGACCGGGCGGCGCACCGACACCGGCGCCATCGTAATCCGAATTGCCCCACGCTTCTACCGGGCCACGGACCCGAGTCACCTTGTCGGCAATGCTGCGCTCGCCAAAAAGGCGCTCAACTGGACACCCAAGGTGACCGGCACCGCCGTCGCGCGCCTCATGGCGCGGGCGGACTACGACGCCCTGATGTCGGCAATGTGATTTCGAGAGACTTGACTGAACAGCCGGGCGCGGGCTCACCTCGCCACAATCTCATGGCCACTTATCTCGTCACCGGCGCGGCCGGGTTCATCGCCTCCAAGGTGGCGGAAATGCTGCTGGCGGACGGCCACACGGTCGTCGGGGTGGACAACCTCAATGATTACTACGATGTGCGCCTGAAGGACTATCGGCTCGCCCAACTGACGCCGAAGCCGGGCTTCAGTTTTCATCGTCTCGACATCGAGGATCTGCCCGGACTGGAGAGAATCTTCACGGCGCACCGGTTCGACGCCGTGTTCAACCTCGCCGCCCGGGCCGGGGTGCGGGCGAGCCTGGAGCAGCCGGAGCTTTACCGGCGGACCAACGTCGCCGGCGAGGCCAACGTGCTGCAGTGCCAGGTGAAATACGGCGTGAAGAAGCACGTGCTCGCCTCGAGTTCGTCGGTCTACGCCGGGTGCGCGATGCCGTTCACCGAGGAGGCCGCGCTTGGGAAGATGCAGTCGCCTTACGCCGAAACGAAGCGGCAGGCGGAGATTCTGGCCCATGACGGTCATCGGCAGCATGGCCTTGATGTCTCGGTGCTGCGTTACTTCACCGTCTTCGGTCCCGCCGGCCGGCCCGACATGGCGCCGTTGCGGTTCATCAAGTGGATCGACGAGGGCACGCCCATCACGCTCTTCGGTGACGGCACGCAGGCACGCGATTTCACCTATGTGGACGACATTGCCCGCGGCACCGTCCTCGCCGGGCAGTTGTTCGGCTCTCAGCTCTCAACTCTCAGCTCTCAACCTCGGGGCTCTGTAGCCCCGACTTATGAGGTGATCAACCTCGGTGGCGGCCGCAACCCGATCAGCATACAGGCCGTGCTTGCCCTCATTGAAAAAGCGCTGGGCAAAAAGGCGCGGATCAACGGCCAACCCCCGAGCGCCGCCGACATGAAGGAAACCTGGGCCGATATCGCCAAAGCCAAGGCGCTGCTTGGTTGGGAACCGCGTGTGTCGATCGAGGAAGGGTTCAGTCGCACCGTCGAGTGGCACGCCGCGAACCGCGACTGGCTCAAGGAAATTAAACTTTGAGACGATCCGATTTTTTAACACAGAGAGCACTGAGAGCGCAGAGAAAACAGGACCTGGGCTTTTTTGCCACGGATCACACGGATATGAAATTAACCACCGAGCTCACAATGGCCACGGGAGGTGATTCTGGTGCTTCAATACTCTGCGTCCTCTGTGTTAAATCGTATTTGGTGTTTCCCGTTCGCCTGAACTCCATACTCATTGCTCCCAGCTCCCAGCTTCCTTCATGTGCGGCATAGCCGGCATCATTGACGGCCGCAGGCCGACCGCCGGCCGGGAGGCGGCGGTGCGCCGCATGATCGCACGGCAGCGGCACCGCGGGCCGGATGACGACGGGCTGGTCTCGCACGCGTCCGCGACCCTGGGCATGGCCCGGCTGGCCATCATCGATCCGGCGCACGGACACCAGCCGATGGCGACCCCCGACGGGCGTTTCCATCTCGTCTTCAACGGCGCCATCTACAACCACCGCGAACTGCGGGCGGAACTGGCGGGGAAGGGGCACCGCTTCGGCACGCAGTGCGACACCGAGGTGCTGCTGGCCGCGTATGCGGAGTGGGGGCGGGGCTGTCTGCCGCGCCTGCGCGGCATGTTCGCCTTCGTCGTGTGGGATGCGCAGGAGCGCACGCTCTTCGCCGCCCGCGACCCGCTGGGAATCAAGCCGCTCTATTACGCCCAGCTCGCGGAGGACACCTTTGTCTTCGCCTCGGAGCTCAACGCCCTCTTCGCCAGCGGACTCGTGCCCCGGGAGATCGACCCGGTGGCGGTCGGGGATTATCTCGCGTGGTTCGCCGTGCCGGCGCCCCGCACCATCTACCGCGGCATTGCCAACCTGCCGCCCGGCCACGCCATCAGTGTCAATGCCATCGGCCGGTGCGAGATCGCGCCCTGGTGGCACCTGCCGGAATCGCAGCCGGGCAAGCCGGGCGGTTCGTATGATGACTTCGTGCGGGAGTTGCGCAGCAAGCTCGACGACACCATCCGCGCCCATCGCGTGGCCGATGTGCCGGTGGGCGCCTTTCTCTCCGGCGGCCTGGATTCGACCGCCATCGTCGGCCTCATGTCGGCGGCGGGCGCCGGTAAGCTGAAAACCTTCTCGCTTATCTTCAACGAGGCGGAGTATTCGGAGCAGTCGCCGGCCCGGCTGGCGGCGCAGACCTTCGGCACCGACCATCACGAGGAGGTTCTCACCGGCCGGCAGGTCGCCGCCGACCTGCCTCGCATCATCGGCGCACTCGACCAGCCGACCGGCGACGGCATCAACACCTACTATGTCAGCCGCGCCGCCCACGCCGGCGGGGTCAAGGTGGCGCTGTCGGGCCTGGGCGGGGACGAGCTGTTCGGCGGCTACCCCTCTTTCAATGACATGCCGCGGCTCGCGCGCTGGATTCCATATTGGCGGCAGCTACCGCAGTCGCTGCGCAGTGGCATTGTGAGGCAGCTCCGAAAACGCGGCGCGCGCGCCCGCAAGCTGGCCGACATGTTGGAATTTGCCCGGGACCTGAACGAACTCTGCTCGCTGCGGCGGCGTGTGCTGTCGGAGTCGGTGCGGCTGCCGCTGTTGGCCCCGGCGGCCCGGCGGCTGGCCGTGCGCCAGGGGCCCAGCCACCCCATGCTCGACGATTTCGTGTTCGAGCTGTTGGGCGCGGATCCGGCGCAGACCGTCAGTGCGTGGGAGATGCGCACCTACATGACGGATGTGCTGCTGCGGGACAGCGACGTGTTCAGCATGGCGAATTCGCTGGAGCTGCGGGTGCCCTTTGTGGACCGGGTGTTCGTCGAGTGGTGGTGGAACCAGCCCCGCGAGTTCCGCTACAACCCGGACCGGGCCAAGGCCGCCCTGGCCGACGCCGTGGCCGATCTGGTGCCCGAGGCCATCCGCACCCGGCGCAAGCAGGGCTTCGGCCTGCCCTTTCCCGTCTGGATGCAGGCGGAATTGAAACCGTTTCTGGAGGAGACATTCTCCGCCTCCTCCCTCGCCAATTGCCCGTGGCTCGATGCCGCCGCCGTGCAGGCGGAATGGAAGGAGTTTGTCCTCGGTCGTGACCCCCGCAACTGGACCCGCGTCTGGACCCTCGCCGTGCTCGTCGCCTTCGCGAACCGAGCTGTGAGCTGATGGCTGGAGCTCGAAGCGAAATCCATGAAGACCTTCTTTATCCTGCCGGAATTGTTCCAGGCCGAAGGGGGGATAGCGCGCATCATGCGGCTATACCTGAAAGCGGTGGGAGAGCTGTCGGTTCCAGGCGACGAGATACGCTACGTGGCTCTGCTCGACAACGGCGACACGAGGGAAAGGGCCCGTGCGCTGGCCGGGCAGCGTCTGGCGGGCCTCGACAATTGCGGGCGCAGCAAATGGCTGTTCTTTTTTACCGTGCTCTGGCGGGGCCGTGAGGCCGACCGCATTGTCTGCGGACACCTGCATCATCTCATTCTCGCCCGCTTCGCCGCGGTCTTCCGGCCCAGGCTCCGATACTATCTGGTGGCGCACGGCATTGAGGCTTGGCGGCCCTATTCGGCTCTCGAACGGGCGGCCCTGCGCGACGCCCATCGGATTTTCTGTGTGAGCGAATATACGCGACGGCAGATGCTGCGCTTCGCTCCGTTTCTCAGCCCGGTTCGACTGGTCGTCATTCCAAACACTTTCGATCCGGTCTTTGTGCCGGGGCTCAAGCCAGCGCCGATGCAGCCGAGCGGCAAACACCCGCGTATCCTCATGGTGTCGCGTCTGGCCGCATCAGACCCATACAAGGGCGTTGATACGATGATCGAAGCCATGCCCCGCATCCTGCGGCAATATCCGTCCGCCCAATTGCGCATCGCCGGGGGTGGCGACGACCAGCCTCGGCTTGCGGAGATCGCCGGCTCACTCGGGCTTGCCGGCGCGGTGCAATTTGCCGGGACGATAGATGACAATGCGCTGAAGCACGAATATTCGGCCTGCGACATCTTCGCCCTGCCCAGCCGGAAGGAAGGTTTCGGCTTGGTGTATCTGGAGGCCATGAGCTACGGCAAACCCTGTCTCGCTGCCCGGGCCGGCGGAGCGCCCGAGGTCGTGAACAGCACAGTGGGTGCGCTTGTGGAATACGGCAACACCGACCAGATCGCGGTGGCCGTGGCCGACCTCGTCCGCCATCCGCGCGATCAGAGCGCCATGCTCCGCCGGGCGCAGGAGTTTGCCTTCCCGGAGTTCAAGCGGCGGCTGGCGGCGGCCTTGAGCGGTTAGCCTTTCCGAGCGTTCTTCATGAGAATCCACTCATTCGCTCGCAAGGAAAGGAACCAAGCTCCACCGTGGGCTGGATTTGCGGGTGCTCGACAAAGTGCCGGTCGGGGATAGGATTCTGTCATGGCATTCCAGCCCAATGCGCCGCGGCCCCCGGCACCGAGTTTCCAACTCGATCGTTCGCGCATAGTCATCGGCTCGGTCGGCGATGAACCGGATGATCTGGCGTTCTGGCTGGAGCAACCGGCACACACCCGGTTGGCGGGCATCGAGTTTTTACGTCACCAGTTTTATAGTTATGGAGAGGCTCGACCGGAATTTTGCAGATTTCTTGAGATCACTCAACCGCCACGACGTTGAGTATCTGGTCGTTGGCGGCTATGCCGTCGGCTATCATGGATTTGTCCGGGCGACCGGTGATCTGGATGTGTTTGTGGGGATTTCGCCTGCCAATGCGGGCAAGCTGATGGACGCATTCAAGGATTTCGGTTTCACCGCACCTGAGCTGAGTGCGGCGATATTCCTGGAACCGGGCCGCATTGTGCGGATAGGCGTTCCGCCTCTGCGTCTGGAAGTGATGAACGAGATCTCCGGAGTCACGTTTGCCGAGTGCTATGCCCGGCGGATAGAGGAGACCATCGACGGTGTTCGCCTTTGTTTCATCGACCGGGACAAGTTGCTGGCGAACAAGCGGTCTGCCGGGCGGCCAAAGGATCTGGCCGATGTGGCAGCCCTGACGGGGGCTGATCAGCGCGACAAAAAACGAGAATCATGAGTCACTCCACTCCGTGCTTGTGCGTCCGAATGTCGCACAAGCTCCTGCCGCCTGGGAATTGGAGAGGGGGTTGAAGTGGAACTGGTGAGCCAGAAGTGTCGAGCTACGGCAACACCGATCAGCCGGCACCCCGGGCTTCAGCCTTCGCCCGGTCGTTAAACTTCGGCCAGGCTTTAGCCGTCGCCAAGGCTATGGCCGACAAGAAGGCACGACGCAGCCAGATCGCGGTGACAGTGCTCGTGCGTCGATACGACGCACGAGCTCAGGCCGCCGGGAGTGGGGGATGAGAGAAGTCAACAGATGCCAGCCAAGCTGATTTTCAGAGCGGTCCCACAGAGTCAGATCGCCGTCGCCGATCTGATCCGTCGTCCGCGCGACCCGGCTAGGATGCTCCGCCGCGCGGAGGGGTTTTCGTTTCCGATCTTCAAGCAAAGGCTGGCTTCCGTGCTCGCACTCTGAAAAATACGGACAAATAACATGGCCACCTACCTTGTCACCGGCGCCGCCGGCTTCATCGCCTCCAAGGTATGCGAGTATCTGCTCGCCGAGGGGCACGCCGTTGTCGGCGTCGATAACCTCAATGACTACTATGATGTCCGGCTGAAAGACTGGCGACTATCACGTCTGCTGGGCGCTTCGAGTTTGAAGTTGGGAGCCGATCCCAGGAAGTCGGTTTACGCGGGCAACTCAAAGTCCATCACACATGGCTGGTTTTCTTTCCAGCATCTCGATATCGAAAATCTCCCGGCGCTCGATGCACTCTTCTGCGGCCAGAAATACGACGCAGTGTTCAACCTGGCGGCGAGGGCCGGTGTGCGTTACTCGATGGAGAATCCCTATGTTTACCTGAGCACGAACACGCTCGGCACGCTCAACCTGCTCGAATGCCAGAGGAAGTATGGTGTCAAGAAACAGGTGCTGGCGTCCACTTCGTCGCTCTATGCCGGCTGCCCGCTGCCCTTCACCGAGGAGCTGCCGGTCAACACGCCACTCTCTCCTTACGCTGCCACCAAAAAGGCGGCCGAGATGATGGCCTACAGCTACCACAAGCTCTACGGGCTCGATATCTCGGTCGTGCGTTTTTTCACGGTCTTCGGTCCAGCGGGCCGGCCAGACATGAGCATTTTCCGTTTCATCAAGTGGATTGATGAGGGGAAACCGCTCGAGCTTTTTGGTGACGGCACTCAGTCACGCGACTTCACCTATATCGACGACATCGCTCGAGGCACGGTCCTTGCCGCCAAGCCCTTGGGCTATGAGATCATCAATCTCGGCGGGGGACGCAATCCCATCAATCTCCAGACCGTCATCACCTTCATCGAAAAGGCCCTAGGGAAGAAAGCCATCATCTCCGGTCAGCCATTCCACATTGCCGACATCAAGGAGACTTGGGCCGACATCGCCAAAGCGGACCGACTCCTTGGGTGGAAGCCGACAGTATCCAACATCGAGGGGTTCCAGCGTTCCGTCGACTGGTATCGGGAGCACCGATCCTGGCTGGCGGACATCCATCTTTGATATGCCCATGAAAATCACGCGTCCGAGTTTTGAACAATTTACCCGTGGTGAAGCCAAGATCGCCATCATCGGCCTGGGCTATGTTGGCCTGCCCCTCGCGGCGGTGTTCAGCCGCAAATTCAAGGTCATTGGCTTCGACATCAATGAACGGCGGGTGAAAGAGCTCAGGGAGGGGCATGATCGCACGAGGGAGCTGAGCCGCGAGCAGCTGAAAACTGCCAGAGGACTGACGGCAGAGGACGGAGGTCAGGCTAAACGAGGCGGAAAGGAGCCTGTGCGTCCAAAAGACGCACGAGCTCAGAGGACAGGCGGATTGGAGTTCAGCACGGACCCGAAGGTGCTGAGTCAGGCGCGGTTGATTATTGTCACAGTGCCGACGCCGATCGACAATCATAAGAATCCCGACCTGACGCCGCTCATCAAGGCCTCGACCATGATCGGCCGGCATATCCAACCCGGCACCACTGTGGTCTATGAATCGACGGTCTATCCTGGCTGCACGGAGGAAGACTGCCTCCCGCTCATCGAAAAGGAGAGTGGATTGAAATGGAAGCAGGACTTCTTCGCCGGTTATTCGCCGGAGCGCATCAATCCCGGCGACAAGGAGCATACGGTGGATAAAATCAAGAAAGTCGTGTCGGGGGACACGGCGGACACGGCTGAAATGCTGAAACAGATCTACGGCGCCGTGATCACGGCGGGCATCTTTGTGGCGGCAAGCATCAAGACCGCCGAGGCAGCCAAGGTCATTGAGAATACCCAGCGTGACCTGAACATCGCCCTGATGAACGAGCTCGCGCTCATCTTTGACCGCATGGGCATTCGCACGCTGGATGTGCTTGAGGCTGCCGGCACGAAGTGGAACTTCCTCCCGTTCCGCCCGGGTCTGGTCGGAGGACACTGCATCGGCGTCGATCCGTATTACCTCACATTCAAGGCAGAGAGCCTGGGCTATCATCCGCAGGTGATTCTCGCCGGCCGGCGGATCAACGACGGCATGGGCAAGTTCATTGCTGAAAAAACCGTGAAGCTCCTCATCGCGAATGACCGCCCGGTCAAGGGCGCGAAAGTCCTGATCCTCGGCTGGACGTTCAAAGAAGACGTGCCTGACATCCGCAACACCCGCGTGATCGACATCTACCGCGAGTTGGAGAGCTACTACGTTAATGTCAGCTGCTATGATCCCCATGCAGATGTGGCCGAGGTGAAGCACGAATACGGTATCGAGTTGCTCATGGCCGCGCCGCGCAAGGGGCCATTCGACGCGGTCATTCTTGCGGTGAAGCACCGCAGCCTGTTTGCCGCCTATCCTTTGGAGATAATCCAGTCTCTTGGCGGGTCTCGCCCGCCGGTGGTCATCGATGTGAAGGGGTTTCTGGCCAGAGGGCAGACGGGCTTCGCCTCGGCCATATGGCAGTTATGATGGCTTCAGCCTTGCAGAGCGCAACGGGTTCATAAACATTCACAATTGGCTGGACGAACCCAAGCGACACTGATGCCAACCGTCTTACGCGTCGGCCCCTACCGGTTTCATTTTTACACCCGCGAGCCTGGGGAGCCGCCGCACATTCATGTGTAGCGTGACGAAAAGGAGGCGAAGTTCTGGCTTCAGTCACTTGCCTTGGCCCGCAATTATGGTTTTGCTCCCCCTGAGATCAGCGAACTAGCGAATCTTGTGCGGATACACCAAGTCACACTGATGCAAAAATGGAATGAATACCATGGAACGAAACACCGATGAGATGATTGCGGTGGAGGCGGCCTTGCGCGATGGCCAGATCTGGCTGCGGTTGCTGGACGGGGCGACGCACACCTTTCCGGTGCAGTATTATCCCCGCTTGGCCGCAGCTGCGCCTGGCCAGTTGGCCGCGGTAAAACTCCGGGTCGGGGGCAGGGCCTTGCGCTGGGAGGAAATTGACGAGGATATCTGGATTTTCGACGCCGTGACGGGACGGTATCCAGTGGTGGAGGCAGGCATGGGCACGGCGTGACGATGGATTGCTGCCGGCGCCTGAACTGCCTGGGAAAGTCCAAAAGTATTGAGTGCAACCGCAGATTCCGGTTTGAAGACCATTTTGAGCTTGTGCGTCCGAATGACGCACGGGCTCTGAGCGGCAGGGGGGTGGAAACAGCAATGAGGAGAAAAGCATTTACCGAAGTGACAACGGGATCGCTGCACCGGGGGGCCGAGCAGCAAGGAGTGCCAGCCGTCGCCAAGGCTATGGCTGGTTCGACCAGTCGCGCTGCGGCAGGCGAAGAGGACGTGTCCGACATCCGCAACACGCGGGTCATCGATATCTATTACGAGTTGCAGACCTACGGGGTGGATGTCAGCTGCTACGATCCGGAGGCAAACCTCAGCGAGGTGAAGCATGAATACGGCATCGAGCTATTGAGTGAGGCTCCGCAAAAAGGGCCTTTCGATGCGGTCATCCTCGCCGTCAAACACCGGGCCATTGTTCAAGAATTTGCTCTCAAGAAGCTCCAAGCGCTAGGGGGGCACCAGAGTCCGATCCTGATCGATGTGAAAGGAATGATCGGGAAGAGTGCTGCGTCTGCCCCTGACGGACTGCGCTGGCAGCTATAAACGATGCATGCCGCCCTCATCCATCCCCTGATTCCCGCAGAAATCCTGCGCAACCGGCGCGCGATCAGGCGCGAACTCCTACAGCGACCGCCGCAGAAGAATGTGCGCATTGCGATCCTGGGCGGCTCCACGACGCATGAGATCAAGGCGAATCAGGAGTTATTCCTCCTCGATGGTGGCATTGCTCCCGCGTTCTACGAGTCGGATTACAACCGGTTCCACGAGGAACTCATGTTCGCGGAGCCCAAGCTCCTCGCCTCCAATCCGGAGATCATCTATTTCCATGTCACCTGGCGGAATCTTTCTTCCTTGCCGCCACCGTTCGCCCCCGAGTCTGAGGGGAAGGCGTTTTTCGATTGATGGACAAAAAATCAGTCCTTCGCACTGGCTTGGTTGGACAACTGATCTGGTCTACAGCTGCAACACTAGTCTATGCGCTGGCTCAGTGGCTTTTGCTGAGGATTATTATTAACATCGGTGGACTCAACGAAGCCGGCCGATATGCCTACTTTATGGCCATACTGACGCCACTGCTCGCGGCGACATCCTTTAATTTGAGGGCGGTAAGTGCTTCCGGCACGTATCCTGATGAAAATAATGTGCACCTTTTTTCCCTCAGATTAATATCATCAATATGCGGGTTCCTGATATCTACCATTATTGCTGTGTTGGTGATGTCTTGGGAGCTGGCGGTCATTTCCGCGTTCCTAGCCCAATCAGCCTACAGGTTCTTCGATGTGATTGGAGATTTTCTGCAGTCTAAATATCAGCGAGCTGCCGAGATGCATTTTGCATTCATGTCTAGTGTTTACCGGTGTGGTTTGGGTATCGGGGCGTTCTATCTTTTGTATGCCAACTCCCATAGTCTCACCCTCGCTTTTGCGGGCCTCCTTATTTGCAGCGCAGTGGTCACCCTAATGTTCGACATTCCCAAGACCAGAAACGTATTCCGGTTTTCGCCCCACCTTTCCAAGAAGTTATTCGAGGTGGCGAAGGAACTTGCGCCAGCATCCATCGGAGTTGTTTTGGCCGCCATTGCCGCAAGCGTTCCGCGCATTATCCTAGAGATGTCTGCTGGGCAGCATGAGCTGGGTGCGTTTGCAGCGTTGTCTTATATTGCGGTGGTAGCGGGAGTGGTCGCTACAGCCTTGGGCTATGTGACAATACCCATCTTGGGGCGCGCTTGGATGCAGAACGAATTCGCTAAACTGTGGCAATGCTTGGCGATTATAGTGATCACGGATGCCTGCTTGGTGCTGCTATTGGGAGCTGCACTTATCGCGGGCGGCGAGCAAATCTTGGTTTTTCTCTTTGGAACTGATATGGTGCTTTATGCGGACAAGTTGCCTATTGTAGTTATTGCCGTCTTTTTTCAGTTTCTTGAAATCCATTTCGGCAATGCCTTGACTGCAATTGGCGGGTATAAGCAGGTTGCCGCAGCTCAGGCGCTTCGGCTGATCTTCACATTATCAGTTGCGTGCTTGCTGTTGGGTTCGTTGGTTATTCGCTCGGCGTTGATCTTGGTAACCGCCAGTGCAGCCTTTGCATCGCTCGGTTCTTTGGCTTTAATTTACATGAAAGTGCGGGCAGCTACCAAGGTCGACTGACATAAGTCGACTGTCATAAATAAAATTCACCATAACGCGAAATGCTATACGGTATCAAGCTATCAGGAATTGATCTGGTTTGGAGCATTTTAATCATTGTTGGTGTTTTAGTAGTCGGCTTCATGGCGCATTTCCGGTGGATCACTCGAAATGTCCTGATAATTTTCCTGCTGACCAAGCTAGTGATCGGTCTTGGTTCTACTGTGTGGTTAATTTCTCTGGATGTGGAATTTGACGCCGCAGGATATTATCGAGACGGGCAACTCTACGCAGACATGCTGACGGATTTGTTCAAAGCTGAATCTAGGGAATACCTAGGCACTACTCCCTTTTGGACCTTAAATGGGACTTCGACTGACCGGCTCGGCAGCCTGACGGGATTATTCTTGGTGCTGGTCCAAGGCAGTTTTCTCGGGGCGACCGCCATTGCCTGTCTGTTTGGCGCAGTAGGGCAGTTGCTGGTTTATCGATATTTTCGCGAGCGATTTCCGCAAGTCAGGCCCGTATATTTCCTCCCTATTCTTTTTCATCCTAGCTTCATGCTTTGGTCTGGAATGTTGCTCAAGGACTCATTTGGCATCTTCGGCTTGGGCGGCGCGGTGTATGCGCTACACATCCTGTTAAGCCGACAAAAATTGTCAGCACTGATCCTGCTGCTCCTCTACCTGTATAGTATTCTTCTTTTTCGGTCTTTCATTTTCCTTCCGCTAGCGGCCTTGACCGTCTTCATGTTTTGGGACCGGGTGATTTTGCTCTATGCAAGCATGCGTAGGGAAGGGGGGATCGTAAAAATTCTCTATCTCATGGCGGGTTCGGCAATCTGCGCCAGCGTCTTGTGGACCTTGGCGGCCAAGTTTGGAGATAATCTTGTTGAAGACCGTCGCGAGGGCGCGGCAATATTTTCCCAAATTGAAGCCGGATCGTCGTTCGAAAACACAGATCTGAGCTTCTCGCCTAGCGGCATCCTGTCCTTGGGCATCGGTGCTACCAACTGCCTGTTCCGACCGCTTCCCTGGGATGTGACAAAGCCGATACAAGCGGCCGCCGCCTTGGAAAATCTGGTGGTCGTATGCTTTGTCGTGGTTGGATTCCATTGCTATCTGCGCCGACTGACGTCGCAACAGCGTGAACAATTCTCTGGATTATTTTGGGGGATGCTGATGGTCGCCCTGATAATTGCCACCGGCGTTGGTCTTTTTGCCAGCAACTCGGGCACGATATCCCGCTACCGCATTCCCATGATTCCATTTCTCGTGGCGGTGCCTTGCCTGGCCTTGGGGATGGCCGACTATTTCGTCCGGATGCGCCAGCATTCACCTCGGGGAGTCCACGCGCAACAATTCAAGATGGCACGCCCGACGTGAGAGGCGGTGTTACACTGGTATTGAATTGCCTGCGGAGCGGTGGCGCGGAAAAGCAGTTACTTTGGATTGCCTCTGAAATTGTGTCCTTGGGGATACCGTGTAGCATTCTTGAACTGGCTGCTGGTGAACGAACCGAACGAATTGAAGCGATGGTTCGTGTCGCCCTTGAGAAAGGTGTGCTGGTGCTGCGAGCTCCTCCACACAGTGGAAACTGGCAGGGGTTAGGGCGACTCCGGAGACATCTTAGTGACACCCGGCCTGATCTAATCTGGTCATGGGGGCTGCGCGCTGACGGTATTTGCTATCTGGGCCGATTGCTTAATGCCCCGACCAAATGGATAATGTCGATTCGCAGCGCAAATACACAGCTAGGAAATTTTGGTTCATGGATTCGGAAGCAACTGGCCAGGCGTTGTGACGGTGTGATTTCCAATACCCATGCGGGATTGGTAATGAGTGAGATTCAGTATATCCCGACCTTGCGACAGTGGGTTTTGCCCAATGCGGTGGCGCTTGATTCCAGCACTCAGGTCGATCTGCCCGATTTACCGCCGCAAAGATTGGTGTTGGTCATGCTGGGGAATATCAAAATCATGACAAAGGGCTACGACCTCGCGGCCCAGCTTGCGCAGATACTGCTGGGCAAGGCTTTCTTATTTGAACTCAGGATTGCCGGTCGACCGGATGAACTGGCGGAGCTCGAGACAATATTCCACCGGCTAAATGTGCAGTCGGTCGTTAAGTTTTATGGAGAAGTTTCGCATCCCGAGGAGTTTTTACGCGAGGGGCACCTGTTTCTGCTATTGAGTCGTTTCGAGGGTATGCCCAACACTTTACTGGAGGCTCTCAGCGTCGGCTTGCCGGCTATCGCCACCGATGTGGGCGATTTGCGGGTGCTAAAAGACAAGGGGGCGCCTTTTGATCTAGTCCCAATTGAGAACGTCAAAGCAGCGACTGAGGCAGTGGAACGAGCGCTGGCCCAATGGTCGAACACCAGAGTGGCCGCGGCGAAAGGGAGGGGGTGGGTGCAGGCTAACTTTTCCGAAGAAGCCTGCCGCGCAGTGCTGCGGGAAATATTGGCCGAGGTGCTGGAAGCATGAATCCCCAAACCATGCTTGTTTTGGGTGGCTATGATGAGTCACTGGTGAATTTTCGCGGACCGTTGCTGAGGGCCATGGTGAAGGCCGGGCATACCGTGATTGGAGTAGCACCGACGGAGACTCCGGGTGTGCCTCAGGCGCTGTCCGAAATGGGTGTGCGGTTTGTGCCGGTGGCTCTGGCCCGGGCCGGACTCAATCCGTTGGCCGATTTGCTGAGTTTGCTTCGGCTCAAAGCACTTTTCCGGCGGGAACGTCCCGATGTGGTGCTGAGCTATACCATCAAGCCGGTGATCTATGGTTCACTGGCAGCCAGTTGGAGCGGGGTGCCGCGAATTTACGCGCTCATCACCGGACTGGGTGCGGCCTTTCACACAGCGGGGATCAAGGGCAGGCTGTTGCGGTTCATTGCAGCGCAGATGTATCGGTTGGCACTTAAGCGATGCACCAAGGTGCTCGTGCAAAACCAGGAAATCGCCGACCTGTTCGTCAAGGAAGGGATTGTCGATGCCTGGAGAATGATGGTAGTGCCGGGTTCAGGAGTTGATACGGCTCATTTTGCCTTCATCCCTCCGCGGGCAGGACCGCCGGTATTCCTCTTGCTAGCGAGGATGCTGCGGGACAAGGGAGTGGAGGAATATGTCGCTGCCGCCCGGTTGGTTAAAAAGCAGCTACCCCGGGCACGATTTCTCCTCGTGGGTAATACGGATCCGAATCCAGCGGCCATTTCCAAGGAGCAGCTAAACCAGTGGAATCAGGAAGGGGCCGTAGAGTATCGATCAGCCGTATCCGACGTCCGTCCTCTGCTGACCGATTGCTCGATCTATGTCCTGCCTTCCTATCACGAGGGTATGCCGCGTTCAGTGTTGGAGGCCATGGCGATGGGCAGACCAGTCATCACGACGAATACCATTGGCTGCCGCGACATGGTGTTCGAGGCGGGACCACCGGATGTCGACGGGGTGAAATGGGGAAACAATGGGGCGCTCGTCCCGGTGCGTGAAGATGAATGTCTGGCGGTAGCGATGCTACGGCTTGCCCGCGACCCCGGGCTGGCCGTGAGGATGGGACAACAGGGCCGCTTGCTCGCCGAGCGTTTTTTTGATGTCAATCAAGTGAATGCACGGATGATGTCGGAAATGAACATCTCGGCAGAATATTCAAAGTCACGTCCTCCAGTGTCTGTCGCCTGATGAACACGAACAACCGAGACGACGCAGTGGTGGCAGGTTTCGGCCAGGAGTGGAAAACTTTCACACATTCGATTGCCAATTCCGAGGGATTGGAACGAAACTTTGCCGATTATTTTGCTATTTTCCCTTGGGATAAACTGCCAGCACAAGCCAAAGGATTCGATATTGGGTGTGGCAGCGGGCGTTGGGCGCGCTTCGTCGCTCCTAAGGTAGGAGAGTTGCACTGCATTGATGCGAGTGATGAGGCGTTGACCGTCGCCCGGAGCAACTTGCAGGGAGTTCCGCAGGCACAATTCCACCTCGCATCGGTTGATGCCATCCCATTACCTGACGATTCAATGGATTTCGGCTATTCGCTGGGTGTGCTCCATCATGTGCCTGACACTACGGCCGGACTGGCGACATGCGTCCGGAAACTGCGCCGTGGCGCCCCGTTTCTCGTTTATCTCTACTATGCCTTCGATAACCGGCCCGCCTGGTTTCGCGGAGTGTGGCGAGTGAGTGACATGGCTCGTCGACTCATTTCGAGCCGGCCGTTCTGGGTAAAGCGGATAGCCTGCGAAGTGCTTGCCCTCATGGTGTATTGGCCGCTGGCAAGGCTGGCATTGCTGGGTGAACGTGCCGGGCGAAAGGTCGGTAACTGGCCGCTGTCTGCTTATAGACAGGCCAGTTTCTATGTCATGCGAAATGATTCACTGGATAGGTTCGGCACCAAATTGGAGCAACGATTCACGCGAGCGGAAATTGAGGCGATGATGCAGCGGGCCGGGCTCGATCAGATCCAATTTAGTGAGGCTGAGCCCTATTGGTGTGCGGTAGGCTACAAGCAATGACAATTCAATGTGCGGCATAACCGGATTCATTAACGACGGAACCTCGCGACGGGAGGATGCCCGGGCCGTGCTGCAGCGGATGACGGATGCGATCCGGCATCGTGGGCCCGATGCGGATGGACTCTGGCAGAGTTCAGACGGCCAGGTGAACCTGGGTCACCGGCGGCTGAGCATCATCGACCTTTCCCCCACCGGAGCACAGCCCATGATTTCACCCGATGAGCGTTTTGTGCTCATATACAATGGAGAGATCTTCAATTTTTCCGAACTTAGGGCTGAACTGGAAGCGGTTGGACAGCGCTTCAGGGGCACGTCGGATACCGAGGTGCTGCTGGGCGGGATCGAGCGTTGGGGGGTGAAGGCCACGCTGCCGCGGCTCAACGGGCAGTTTGCCTTTGCGCTGTGGGATGCGCAGGAGAGCAAACTCACTTTGGCGCGCGACCGGTTTGGCGAAAAGCCGCTCTACTATGCCTGGCACAACGGGGTTCTGCTTTTTGGCTCGGAACTGAAAGCGCTGATGCAGCATCCGGCCTTTCGCCGAGAGATCGAGCCGGCCGGTCTCGCCCGGTTGGTCAGCTTCGGCTACATCGGCACGCCTCAGTCGGTTTTTTCGGGGGTCATGAAATTGCGCGCAGGTTGTTTCCTGGAAGTCACGCCCGGGCATGAGCCTGGCACTCCGCAGGCCTATTGGAACCCGCAGGAAATGCTCGCTGGGCGGGGCAATAACTCCTCGGAACTGGGTGATGAGGAGACCATCAACCGGCTTGATGTCATGCTCCGGCGGGCGATAAAAAGCCGCATGGTGGCTGATGTGCCACTGGGTGCATTCCTCTCCGGCGGTATTGATTCTTCTACGGTGGTTGCACTCATGCAGGCGCAGAGCACCCGGCCGGTTAAGACGTTCACAATCGGCTTTTGGGAAAGTGACTACGACGAGGCCAAGGATGCAGCCAATGTAGCACGACACCTTCGGACGGAACATCACGAGTTTTATCTAAGCAGCAGCGAATGCATCGAGACAATCAGGCGGCTGCCGGAAATCTACGATGAGCCTTTTGCGGACTCGTCACAAATCCCGACCACTCTGGTATCGGAATTCACGCGTAAGCACGTGACGGTGGCATTGTCGGGCGATGCGGGTGACGAATTCTTCGGCGGTTATAATCGCTACTTTTGGAGTCAGCGGCTGTGGAAGCGGTTTCAGTCTTTTCCACAAGGGATGCGATTGATCGGGCGGGACATGATCAGGACAGTAAGCGCACATATGTGGGAGCAGGTGGTCAACCTGGGCAATCATTGTGTGCCTAGGCGGTATCGGGTCCGGGGTGGCGGCGACAAGATGCACAAGATGGCGCGCATCCTGGATGCGAAGACCTTGGAAGCACTCTACCTGGAGTTGGTCTCGAATCCGCAATGGGCGGGCAACGCACTGGCACACCCCGAAGCCTTGCGCAGTCCCTTTGTCGATTGGGACAGCGCCACGAAATCGTTGGGGGATATCGAACGCATGATGTTCCTCGACCAGATGACCTACATGACGGATGATATCCTTTGCAAAGTGGACCGGGCGAGTATGTCGACCGGGTTGGAAGCGAGGGTGCCTTTTTTGGACAATCAATTGACGGAGTTTGCCTGGTCATTGCCAATGGAATTCAAGATTCGTGGTGGGGTGGGGAAGTGGCCTTTGCGGCAGGTGCTGAAGCGCTATGTGCCAGAGGAATTGTTCGAGCGTCCCAAGATGGGGTTTGGCATTCCCGTAGGAGGCTGGCTGCGAGGGCCGCTGCGCGACTGGGCGGAGGATCTGTTGAGTGAAGCCAGTATTGAGGATGGAGGCTGGCTGAATACCAAAGCGGTGCGTAGCAACTGGGCAGAGCACCTCAGCGGCCGACGCAATTTGGTTCATCAACTGTGGTCCGTGCTCATGTTTTTGTCGTGGAAAAGAAAATGGATCGACGCGAATCCCACAAATGCAAAGTCAAATCCTTGAAGCTCTAATCAATGAGGTGCGCTCAAATAAGCGGCAGCCTCCAATCACCAATCTGACAGCCATGTTGCGGTTACGGGAAGATTTGGACTTCGCATCACTGGACCTGGCAGAGCTGACCGTCCGTATAGAGGAAAAATTCGGCGTCGATGTGTTTGCCGACGGGCTGGTGCACACGGTGGGGGAAATCGCCGCCAAACTGGAAAAGGCGGCGAAGCAGACGACAGACGGCGGATGACGGAGGTTGGCTGCAATAAGGCGCTGAAAGCCAATATTGTGACCGATAAAGAAAGCAGACCTTGGTTCATCGACGGTCGGACAGGCGTCACAGCGAACTACGGTGATTTGCTGGCTGATCTGAACAGGAAACCGGCCAGCTTGCACCCTCTGTGCCAGCCGGAATCGACTCAAGATGCCCTTAGAGAGATCGCCAAGGCGATTGCCTTTGGCGAGGAGATCACACTGCACGACACGGATTTTGGTGAGCGAGAGATCGAGGCGCTGGGCATTAAGCGATCAGAACTCAATCATACCAAACCGGTGAATTTCCCAAAGGCAGTAAATCAATCGAGTTTGGCCACAGCCGCCGCAGGCAACTCGTCGGCTAGAATCGGTCTTTTTACCTCGGGTTCGACGGGTTTGCCAAAGCTGGTCTGGCAGAAGATTTCCAACCTGGCGCGGGCAGTGAAAGTTTCGCCGCGACACGCCGAGGCTGTCTGGGCCCTGGCTTACAACCCGACGCACGTGGCGGCGATCCAAGTCTATCTGCAGGCCTTGGCCAACGGCTGCCCCATTGTGGATGTCTATGGGCTCGGTCGGGAGCAGGTGCTGGCCGCGCTGGAGCGGCATCACGTCACCCACCTCTCCGCCACGCCCAGTTTCTTTCGACTGCTACTGCCGGCGGACCGACCGTTGCATTCAGTCAAATCGGTGACGCTCGGAGGTGAGAGTGCCGACGCCCGCTTGCTGGCCAAGCTGGGGGAGCTGTTTCCCAACGCCCGGATGCACAATGTCTATGCCTCGACCGAAGCGGGCACCCTGCTGGTCGCGGACGGTGACGTCTTTGCAATCGCCCCCGGCATGGAGGACAGGGTCGTCGTGCGCGCTGGGAGGCTGAGTGTCCACCAGAGTCTGCTGGGTGAGTTTACCGGCGGTGCCATGATTGGCGACTGGTATGATACCGGTGATGTGGTGGAGGTAGTATCTGAGCAGCCGCTGCGATTTCGCATCGTCGCCCGCGAGCGGGACTGGGTGAATGTCGGCGGGAGCAAGGTGAACCCGCATGAAGTTGAGGCAATGCTGAGCGAACATCCCGGAGTGGGGCAGGTGCGGGTGTTTGGTCGCAGGAATTCCGTCATGGGACATATCCTGTGCGCGGAGATTTTGGCCCGGCCGCCGGCGCCAACAGAAGCCGAGATTCGGGCATTCTTGGCAGAGCGCTTGCAACCCTACAAAATTCCGCGAATGATTCGGTTTGTGGACAACCTCGCCACCACCCGCACAGGTAAGGCCAGTAGAACGGACGGCTGAAGACGGCTTGCCAAAAGAAAGAGGGTAGAGATAGTTCCAAGCGTGAGCACGCAGGAGATCATCGCCGAACTGCCCAAGCTGACCCGTCCGGAACTGGAGGCGGTGGAGGCCAGGTTGCAGCAACTGCTAGGACGTCAACCTGTCCGCCTTTGGGGTGAGGCGCTGGCTGAGTTTGCCGGGGTTGTGCAAGAATTGCCGGCGGACTACGCCAGCAATCACGACCATTACCTGCATGGGGCGCCCAAACGGTGAAACCGATCTTTGGCGACACCTCGTATTTTCTGGCTTTGGTCAATGCGCGCGATCACTGGCATGCACAGGCTCTGGCACTCAGCCAGCGACCGCCTGGTCCGTTGCTGACTACCGAATGGGTGCTGATGGAACTCGGGGATGCCTTGGTCAGCCCGCCCGCCCGCGACAAGTTCAGCCGTCTGGTCGCCACCCTCCAGACACAGCCTGATGTGGCGATTGTGGCGGCAAACCATGAGACTTTCGCCCGAGCCTTGGCTTTGTTTGCCCAGCGTGCCGACAAGGCTTGGTCGCTGACCGACTGCACGTCATTTGTGGTGATGCGGGAGCACGGGCTGGAGTCGGCGCTGACCGCAGACCAGCATTTTGAGCAGGCAGGGTTTCGGCGGTTAATGCAGCCATGACAAAAAATATCCTCGTTACCGGTGTTTCGCAAGGCCTGGGTCTGGCCATTGCCCGGGCCGTGCTTGCCCAAGGGTGGACAGTCTCAGGAGTCAGCCGGCGACTGTCCGCGGAATACACCGCACTGCAACGGGAGCACGGGCCCCGGGCACGCTTTCACGCTTTTGACTTGAGCCGCACCGACGACGTGAAGTCGGAACTCTTCGACAAATATTTGCCGTTCGAGCTGCCGTTGCATGGCTATGTGAACAATGCCGCCGTGGCCTATGATGACATCGTCACCAACCTCGATGCCGCGCGTCTGCGGGCGATGTATGAGGTCAACGTATTCGCGCCGATGATGGTCACCAAATACGCCATTCGCCACATGCTCTTCAACCGGTTGGCCGGTTCCATCGTGCACATCTCCTCGATCAGCGTGCACACCGGCTACAAGGGCTTGGCAATGTATGCCTCGACCAAGGGAGCACTGGAGGCTTTTTCCAAGAACACGGCCCGGGAGTGGGGTGAGCGTGGCATTCGTTCGAATTGTGCCGTCGCCGGTTTTATGGACACGGCGATGAGTGGAAAGCTCACGGAGGAACAGCGCCAGTGGATCTACAACCGCACGGCCCTGAAACAGGTGACCAAACTCGACTCGGTCGCGGCGACGACCGTCCACCTGCTGGGCGAGGGGGCTGCTTCCATCACCGGGCAAAATATTTTCGTGGATTCGGGCACAATTTAGACCATGGCGACCTTACCACGGTTGGTGATCATTGGGGCAGGTGGCTTTGGTCGTGAGATGTGGGCCTGGGCCGAGCAGTCCGTCCAGTTTGAGCGTGAATGGACCCTCAAGGGTTTTATCGATGACAACCTCGATGCATTGAAGGGCAAGCCGAGTCCCGGCGCACTATTGGGCACGATTATGGACTATCAGCCGGCAGCCGAGGATGCCTTCATCTGCGCGATCGGCGTCCCGGAGATCAAGCGTCGTTGCTCGGAGTTGATTGCTTCACGGGGAGGACGATTTACCCGCTTGTTTCATCGCAGTGCGGTTTTGGGACATAATGTTGAGATGGCCGAGGGCGTCATCCTCTGTCCCTATGCCGTGGCATCGGCTAACAACCGACTGGGTCGCGGGGTTGCCTTGAATCTTCATGCCACGGTCGACCATGATGCCACCGTCGGAGACTGGACCCAGATCAACTGCCACTGTGATCTAACGGCATCGGTCGAGGTGGGCAGAGAAGTATTTTTTGGCAGCCGGGTTTCTGTGATCCCGAATGTGAAGATTGGCGATAAAGCCTACATTGGAGCAGGCTCGGTCGTATTGAGAGACGTGGCGGCGGGGGTGAAAGTTGTTGGTGTTCCCGCACGGCGGATCGGGTGATGTTCTCACAGCGGCAATTTCTCATCTTGGGTGGCGGAATTGCTGTTCTACTCGGGGGTATTGTTCTGCAATGGGTTAATGTAAGAGACGTCAAGAAAGGAGACCGGGCGGCGGAGTTGCGTCCGGTGGGATTAGCGGAGCGTATGCCAGTGACCCTGGCCGGATGGAAAGGGCGAGACGAGCCACTGGGACTAAATGAGGCAACCCGTAGCGCGGCGGAACGTGTTCTCAATTATGACGACTATGTTTTTCGCGTCTTTGAGAAAGACAGCAGACAGGTAGGCGTCTATATCGCCTATTGGGCGGCGGGGCGTATGCCCATGCAGAAAGTTGCTTCGCATACTCCTGACCGTTGCTGGACGGAGAACGGCTGGCGGTGCGAGGATATGCGCTTTGCGGAACCGGTCGGAGTCGGAGAATTGCACCTGCGGCCTGCGCAATGGCGGCGGTTCACACCGCCCAATGGGGCAGCGATGCAATATGTGGTCTACTGGCACTTGGTCGGTGATCGCCTTTATGACTACGGAACACGCTTCAATTCCCGTCCGGCAATGGACAAATGGTGGCGGGACACTTTGGAATATGCCTTCAGCGGCAGTGAGGCTCAGTATTTTATCCGGGTTACAAGCAACCAGCCGTTTGAGGAGCTGAAGGGTGATCCGGGTTGGGAAGAATTGCTCGGCGCCCTCGCCAAGCTCGGGCTGGCGGCGCGCTGACGCACGCACAGAGGACAGAGGGCGCGCCGTTGTTGCCTGCTGGCAACCCGGTGTTTGTCCCGAGAACTCCGTCCTCCGGCGGATTCACGGGCAAAGAAAGCAGTCAGAGAAAGCTGACAGCTATGAGCTGTAGGCTGTAAGCTCGGAATCGTGCTGCGGAGTTGACCCGCCTGCGTCCCGCAGTCGCGGGACTACGGCGCGGCAAGCGTGATGGGGCGTAGCTTGTGGCTGATGTGGGTGGGATGCACGGTTGACGACCTGACTGGCAGTTGCTTTTGTAGGCGCATGGTAATAACTCGCGAACCAGACACTTCCGGCTTGGAGGACGCCGCCCTGCTAAAGTCCACAGCGCGACGCCTGGGCGTGGCTTGCGCGGCCGATCAGGTGATTTTGTTTGGATCAAGGGCCAAAGGACAGGCCGCGACGGACAGTGATGTGGACCTGGCTTTGATCCTGCCCGACGGCACGGATACACGGGTGAGACTGCAAGAGGCACATCGCCTGCTCTGGCCGCGGCGATTCCCGGTCGATTTGGTGGCAATCCCTGCCTCGGTCTGGCGGCGGAAGACCACCCTGTTGGCCAGGCAAATCACCGCTCACGGCGTTGTGCTCTATGACCGCGGAGCGACCTGATCCCGGCGAGCCGAAGCGCTGGTTGGAATCCGCCCGCGAGGACTTGGCCTATGGCGAAGGCGGCCGGGCGGCCCATCCGCGCCCAGCCACTTGGAGCTTTCAACAAGCCGCCGAGAAAGCCCTGAAGGCGGTTCTATTGGCCAAGGGTCGGCCGGTGCCGCGAACTCATGACGTGGCTTTTCTCCTTTCCGGGCTGGCAGACATCATTCCGGAAACGCAGGAAGTCCGTGATGCGGTCTTGCTGTTGGCGACCATCACCTCGGCCAGCCGATACCCGGATGACAGCATTGATATCAGGCCGCGGGATGCGGCCGAGTTTGCGCTGGCGGCCCGAACGATTGTGGAGTGGGCACAGCAGCATAGCGGAACTTCACCCCGTGACATCTCCGGCAAGCATCCGTGACCAAATCCCGCATCTATCTTTCGTCACCGCACATGGGCGGGGAGGAGCTCGAGTTGGTAAAAGAGGCCTTTGCGACCAACTGGATCGCGCCACTGGGGCCGCAGGTTGATGCCTTTGAGCGGGAATTTGCCGATTTGATCGGAAGGGCACCGTTGTTGGCTGGCTGCCAACCCGGTGTAGGTCCGGGCCGGTCGCCCGGCCTACATGCGGCTGCACTCTCCTCGGGCACGGCGGCGCTACACTTGGCGATGCGCTGGCTCAACCTCCAGCCGGGCGACGAGGTCATCTGCTCGACACTGACGTTCTCAGCGAGCGTCAACCCGGTGCTCTACGAGCGAGCGACGCCGGTGTTTGTGGACTGCGACGACATCTCCTGGAACATGGCGCCGGCTTTGTTGGCCGAAGCGATCGAGCACCGCCTGAAGCAGGGCAAGAAGCCCAAGGCGGTAATCCTGGTCCACCTCTACGGCCAGAGTGCCGACATCGACCCTATCGCGGCGACGTGCGCCAAACATGCCATACCGCTAATCGAAGACGCGGCGGAAGCGCTGGGTGCGGTTTACTACGGCACCGCGCAGAGGACCGAGGACAGTGGTCAGATGACAACTGCCAAATCGTCCTCCGTCGTCCGTCCTCCGTCCTCTGGAGTAGCCCCCGGCAGCGTGGGGCTCTGCGGGGTGCATTCTTTTAACGGCAACAAGATCATCACTACCTCGGGCGGAGGCATGCTGACGTCGAACAACGCCAAGCTGATCGACAAGGCTAGATTCTGGGCGACCCAGGCGCGTGATCCGGCACCGCACTACGAGCACTCGGAAATCGGTTTCAATTACCGCATGAGCAATGTGCTGGCGGCCATCGGCCGCGGCCAACTGCGCGTGCTGGAGGAGCGCGTGGACGCCCGGCGGCGCAACTGCGCCTTCTACCAGGCCGCGTTCAAGGATCTGCCGGGCGTGGCGTTCATGCCGGAAGCGAACTTCGGTCGCTGCACGCGCTGGCTGACCTGCATCACGGTCGATCCCAGGGCGGCGGGCACCGACCGGGAGAAAATCCGCCTCGCGCTGGAGCGGGAGAACATCGAAGCGCGCCCCGTCTGGAAGCCGATGCACCTCCAGCCGATCTTCAAGGGCTGTCCCGCTTACGGCGGAGCGGTGGCAGAGCGTCTGTTTGAAAATGGCCTGTGCCTGCCTTCGGGGTCGAATTTGGCTGAGTCCGACTTGGTGCGAGTGGTTGAGGCGTTCCGGAAGGCATTTGACCGCAGATGAACACGGATGGTCACAGATGGAACAATCCGTGGTAATCCGTTCAATCCGTGGTGAAATGAAATCGGCGTTCGCAAAGCGCCTCTTCGACCTCGCAGCCGTGGTTCTCACCGTGCCGCTCTGGCTGCCGGTGCTGACGGTGCTCGCGGTGCTCGTTCGCGTGAAGCTGGGCTCACCAGTGTTCTTCCGCCAAAAACGCCCGGGCTTCCGGGAGGAGATTTTCGAGCTGATCAAGTTTCGCACCATGACGGATGCCCGGGATCCCTCAGGTAACCTCTTGCCCGATGCCTCACGACTCACACCTTTCGGTCAATGGCTGCGCTCGACCTCAGTGGATGAACTGCCGGAGCTGCTGAACGTGCTGCGGGGCGAGATGAGCCTGGTAGGGCCGAGACCGTTGCTGGTGCAATACCTGCCGCGCTATTCGCCCGCGCAGAGGCGGCGACACGACGTGCGGCCGGGGCTGACGGGCTGGGTGCAGGTGAACGGTCGCAACGCGCTGTCGTGGGAGGACAAGTTCAAGCTGGATGTCTGGTATGTGGACCACCGGAGTTTCTGGCTCGATTTGCGCATCCTTTCCCGCACCGTCTGGCAGGTGGTCGCGCGGGAGGGCATATCGGCCCCCGGTGACGCCACGATGCCGGAATTTCAACCGAACCAAACCAACAGGACAGAGGACAGATGACAGATGACGGAGGATGGAAAACAAAACCTAAAGCATAAAAAACCAGCAGCTTTGACCAATCCAGTGAATCAACCAACCTCCACCCCCCGCTCTTTCTCCGCCTCCACCTTTGGGGAACGGATTAGCCGCGCGCTGGCACTGATCGCGCTTTACACCGCAGTCCTGACGGCCTGTCGCTATTTCGCCTACGAGGTGCGCTTTGATTTTCTGGTGCCGCATGAGTTCCAGGAGGAGCGGCTGTATTCCCTGGCCGTCAACCTGCCCATCAAGCTGGGGTTCCTGCTGCTGTTCCGCCAGTTTGGCAGCCTGCTGACCTATTTCAGCGTGCCGGACCTGATGCGCATCGCGGCGGCCATGGCCAGCGCCAACCTCGTCAGCTACTTGCTGCGCTACGGTTTCAACCCGGGCCTGATGTCGCCGCGCGGCGTCGTCTTGATTGATTTTGTGCTCGGGGTCGGCGCGTTGAGCGCCATGCGACTGGGCTTTCGCATCTACCGGGAGCGTTACCTGACCGGGCACAGCCCAAACGGCAAGGCCGCCCGGCGCATCGCCGTGCTGGGGGCCGGGGATGCAGGGGCGGAGTTTGTGCGCGAGACCCAGGCGAAGCCTTCGTTGGGCCTGCGCCCGGTGTTCTTCCTCGATGATGACTGGAAGAAGCATGGCCATTCCATTCACGGCATCTCGGTGCTGGGGGCGCCGGAGGAAATCGCCCGGTTGCGCAAGGATTACCCGATCGACGCCTGCGTGCTGGCGATGCCGTCGGCCCCGGCGAAGCGGTTGCAGGAAATCTACAAGGTGCTCACCGCCGAGGGGCTGAAGGTGGAGATCGTGCCGTCCATGGCCGAGCTGGCCAGCGGCCGGGTGCAGGTCACCAAGATCCGCCCGGTGCAGGTCGAGGATCTGTTGGGGCGCGACACGGTTGATCTGCGCAGCGACGACGTCGCGGCGCTCGTAAGGGACAAGGTGATCCTCGTCACGGGCGCGGGGGGCAGCATTGGCGCCGAACTGTGCCGGCAGATCGCCGGCTACCATCCGCAGCGCCTGCTGCTCGTGGAGCAGGCCGAGGGCAGCCTGTTCAACATCGAGGCGGAACTGAACGAGCGCGGGCAGCAGCACCTGATCGTGCCGCTGGTGGCGGACATCATGGACGCCGACCGCATGCGCTTCATCTTCGAGCGCTACACCCCGCAGGTGGTGTTCCATGCGGCGGCCCACAAGCATGTCTTCATGATGGAGCGCCAGCCCGGCGAGGCCGTGAAGAACAACACCACCGGCACGCGCCGCCTGGCCGAGCTGGCGGTGGCGAAGGGCGTCGGGGTGTTTGTGCTGATTTCCACCGACAAGGCCATCAATCCGACCAGCGCCATGGGGGCGAGCAAGCGTCTGGCGGAATTGCACCTGCTCGCGCTGCAGGACAAGCCCGGCAACCGGACCCGTTTCATGGCCGTGCGCTTCGGCAACGTCCTCGGCTCCTCCGGCAGCGTGATCCCGATCTTCAAGCAGCAGATCGCCACCGGCGGTCCGGTGACGGTCACGCATCCGGACGTGACGCGCTATTTCATGACCATCCCCGAGGCCGTGGGGCTGGTGCTGCGCACCACCACGCTGGGGCAGGGCGGCGAGATCTTCGTGTTGGATATGGGCAAGCCGGTGAAAATCGTCGATCTGGCGCGGCAATTGATCGAGTTGAGCGGCCTGCGTCCCGGCGAGGACATCGAGATCAAGTTTATCGGCCTGCGCGCGGGCGAAAAGCTGTTCGAGGAACTCCAGCACCACTCGGAGCAACTGAAACCGACGGCGCACGAACGCATCCACCTGCTGGCCGCCAGCGCACCGCACGGTGAAAAATGGGTGGCCGACTGCCGCGCCGAGCTGGAGGAGCAGGCCGGACAACTGGACCCGAATCAATTGAGGCAACGGATCAGGAAGTTCGTGCCGGAATACAGTCCGCACCTGGACTGAAGCGGAGCGAGAACAGAGGAAAGACGGCGGAGGACAGTGGACGCTTGCTGTTGCTTGATCGCAATCCGGTGTGTCCGGTTGAAACCTGCTGGTTTCACGGGGTTCGTCCGCCGGCCTGTGCCGGGGCAAAAGTCCGGCAACCTGCGAGCGGCGCCGCAGTTTCAGGCAAAGAGGACGGAGACATGCAAGTATGTGGCATCTTGACGTAAGTGCAAATAGCATCATGATGCCTGCATGAGAACCACCCTGACCCTTGATCCCGACATCTCGGCCAAAGCCCGCAAGGGGGCGGCGCGCCTGCGCCAGCCGTTCAAGCAGGTCGTCAATTCCGCGCTGCGCATCGGCCTGGAGCAGCTGCTGAAGCCGGCCCCGGCCAAGCCCTACAAAACCAAGGCCCGTCCGCTGGGGCTGAATGAGGGGTTCAGCTACGACAATGTGGCGGAACTGCTGGCCCGTGCGGAAGGCGAGGACCACTCATGAGACCAGCGGACAGAAGCTCGACGCAGGACATGGCTGCGGCCATCCAGCCGGAGGCTAAGCGCGCCTGATGATCCTGGTAGATGCCAATCTGCTGCTTTATGCCGAGGACAGCCTGTCGGCCCAGCATGACGCCGCCCGGGAATGGTGGGACAGGCAACTGAGCGGCACCGGACCGGTGGCGCTGTGCTGGCCGGTGTTGACGGCCTTTATCCGCATCGGCACCAATGTGCGACTGCATCGGCGGCCTTTGACCCTGCGGGAAGCGGTCGACCGCACCCAAAGCTGGTTCGACCAGCCGTGTGTCCGGCTCATCCAGCCCACGGACCAACATTGGGTGATCTTTCAGAAGATGCTGCGGGAGGGCAATGCCGTCGCCAACCTGGTGTCCGACGCCCATCTCGCGGCGCTGGCGGTGGAGCACAATTGCGTGCTGCAATCCACCGATGCGGATTTCGCGCGTTTTCGCGGGCTGAAATGGAAGAATCCGCTGACGGACAAGTGAGGGTCAGGCTGAAAGGGCGCCTTGTTCAATCGGGCGCTGGCAAAGAGCCTAATTCATGGCTGACAACTGAAGGCTGAGAGCCGACTACTGGTCCCATGCAAGTAGCAGGACACAAGCAGCGGCCGCCCCTGCACCCGCAGGAGAAATGGTTTCTGGGGCTGGCCATGCTCCAACTGGTCTTCCTGCCGTGGGCGTTCGGGACCATGCATGTCTGGAGCCAGTTGACTGCACTCGGTCTCGGGGCGGTGTTGCTGGGCGTGGCGCTGTGGCCGCGATTTTATTCGACCGACCTGTGCGAGGGGCCCGAGTTCCAGCTGCGCAGCTGGCCGCGGCTGATGCGGTTCCCTTTGTTCTGGCTGGGGCTCGGTCTGCTCTTCTACCTCGGGTTGCAGGCCTGGAACCCCGCCTGGCTGTGGACCCGCAACGCGACTTCCTGGTGGTTGGTGCGGGTGAACGAAGTGGAGTGGCTGCCCACCTCCATCCAGACGCCGTTCGAGCGTTTCAACCTGTGGCGGCAATTCATCATCTATGCGATCACCTGGCTGACCGCCTGTGCCTGCTGGATTGGAGTCACCCGCCGCAGGACCATGCATGTCCTGTTGGGAGCACTCGTGGCCAATGCCTGCGTCCTCGGCCTCGTGGGGTTTGTGCACAAGGCAAGCGGCGAGCCCCGGTTGCTCTGGATGCGCGATTTCCCCGGGGCGTCCTCGTTTGCCAGTTTTGTCTATCAGAACCATGCGGGGGCCTACTTCAGCCTCATGAGCTTCACGGCTCTCGGTTTGGCGGTCTGGCATTTCTTCGAGGGGCGCAAGCGCATGGCGCGCTCCACGCCGGCGGCGTTGTGGCTGATCGCCGCGCTGCTCCTGGTTTTCGCTGTGGTGTTCTCCCTGTCGCGCGGCGCCATCATCAGCCTGGCGCTGTTCGCCATCGCAGCCATGATCGCGCTGCTGCTGCTGCGCTTCACCACCGCCACGCAGTCCACCATTCCCACGATCGTCCCGGTGCTGGTCGCGCTCGGGGTCATCGGCACGGTGGCCTGGATGGTCCGGCAGATCGATTTTTCGGCCGTCTATTTTCGTTTTGAGCAGCTTTCCCGGCTGCAGGCGAACGATCCGAGCGTGCTCAGCCGCCAACTCGCCCGGGAGTCGGCGACCCAGATGCTGGGCGACCACTGGGTGCGCGGCGTGGGTGCCGGCGGATTCCGGTATCTGTTCCCGGGATACATCAAGGACAAGCCGCTGATCTACGAACGCGGTCAGCTTTTCTGGGAACACGCCCACAACGACTGGCTGGAGATTCCGATTGAGCTGGGGCTGACGGGCGTTCTCTTGCTGGTGGCCGGAGCTGGCTGGCTCGCCTGGACCTGGTTCAGGGGCGGCGGGTGGCGGCACCCGCTTGTGCTGATGATCGGACTCGGGGTCTGCCAGGTGATGGCGCATGCCGTGATGGACTTCCCGTTTCAAAATCCGGCCATCCTGGTGACTTGGCTGGTGCTGCTGATCGTCAGCCTGCGCTGGCTGGAACTGGACGGCGGCAATCCATCGCGGCCGTCCCACTGAGCGCAAAAACCCGCCACCCCGGCTGCTGGCGCGGGCTTGCGTTGAGGAGTCCGCAGACTAGCTTGTGGGCATGACGAGTGTCGCGCAGTCAATCCAGCCCGAGACCGGTCAGGAGAATCCGTTGGAACCGCGGTTGCTGGCGCTCTACCGCGTCGCGACGCCGGAGCAAAAGCTGACGGCCGTGGTGCGCTTGAACCAGGTCTTGCAGGGGCTGAAGGAAGCACAGCTGGCCGACGCCCGGCCGGAGTTGACCGGCGCGCAGCGACAGGCGGAGTTGCGCCACTGGTGGATGTCGGCCCGGGATTGAAGGAACCCGCCGTCATGTGGGGCTGGCTGTTTCAGTTCATCGATCCGTTGGAGCAGGAGGGGCTGCCTTACGCCATGGTCGGCTCCGTGGCTTCATCGATCTACGGTGAACCCCGGGCCACGAACGACCTCGACCTGGTCATCCAGATCGGGACGGATGACGCGGCGCGGCTCGTGCCGGCTTTTCCTGCGGACAAGTTTTATATCCCCCCGGTCGAGGTGGTGCTGGCCGAACTCGGCCGGGCCCGCGGCGCGCACCGGAACATCATCGCGCTGGAGGGCATGACGAAAGCCGATCTTTATCCGCTGCCCGCAAGTCAGCGAACGTGGTTTGAACGCCGTCGTCCTCTGCCGGTGGCCGGCCGCAAGGTCTGGGTGGCGGCCCCTGAAGCCGTGATCCTGCACAAACTGCTTTTCACCGGGAGGGCGGAGGCGAAAAGCACCGGCGCGATGTGCGCGCCATGGTGCCGGCCTCGGGGTCAACGCTGGACAGACAATGGCTGGAAGCCGAGGCGGTGCGGCTGGGTCTCGACCTGACTTTGGAATGAGGACTTGCCGCCAGGCCGCCGCCCTGCTCGCCACTGTGCTGGGTTTGGCTGTTCTTTCCGGTTGCCGAAAGGAGGGGGAGGAAGCCGCGGCCTCCAGTTTCCTGGTTTTTGACCAAGGCCACGGTTGCGTGGTGAGCCTGCCGGAGAATCCGAGCCCCGAGGCGCGAAGGGCGGCCAAGCTGATCCAGCACACCCTGGCCAAAGCATCGGGACTTTCGGAGAACAGGTTTCCCATTCGGGAGCAAGAGCAGGCGAGCCCCGGTTCCATCCGCGTCGAGGGCAGCAATCATCGCAAGGTGGGCGAGCCCCGGCTCGGGGAGAAAGTGTCGTGGCGGGCCATGCCCGGCCGGGTGGTGATCTCCAGCTATCCGGCCGATGCCATCGAGGCTGCGGCGGCGTGGTTCCTGGAGCAAACGACCGGCGCCCGGTGGTTCATGCCGGGGAAATTGGGCGAGCATGTGCCGCGGCGCACCGAATTGCGGTTGCCGTTCGGCGAAAAGCAGCATTCACCGTCTTTTATTTCGCGAAACCTGGGCTTGGGTGGCTCTCCCGAGGAGAAGGAATGGTGGAGCCGGAATCGCCTGCGGGCCTGGTTCAGGCACGGGCACGCCATGAGCGGACTCTTCAGCCCGGATGACATGAGGCGGAATCCCGATTACGCCCCGCTGGTCAATGGGGCGAAATATTTTCCCGCATCGGCCAATGACGGCAATTGGCAGCCCAACATCGCCGCCGTCGGCGCCGCCGAACATGCAGCCACCATTCTGCGCCAGCGCCGCGAGTTTTCCTCGGCGATCGGCATGAACGACAGCATGCGCTTTGATCAGTCGCCCCAGACTCGCGAGCTGATCGGTGCCCCGCGCTGGTTCCGGCTGAAGCCGGATTACTCCAAGCTGGTGTTTCGCTTCGTCAACGAAGTGGCGAAGCGGGTGCCGGGAAGATACCTGGGGGCCTATGCCTACGACTGGACTGAGGACACACCGGGATTTCCGATCGAGCGCAACGTGGTGCCCTACCTGACGGCGGACCGCAGCGAATGGCATAATCCGGAATTCGCCGAGGAAGACCGGGCGCTCATCCGCCGCTGGGTGGCCGCCGGGCCCGAAGTGGTGGGGCTCTACGACTATTACTACGGCGCGCCGTTCCTTGTGCCACGCCCGACGCTGTATGCCGTGGGGCAGTCGATCCCCTTTGCCCATCAGGCCGGAGTGCGGGCGTTTTATGCCGAGGTGTTTCCCAATTGGGGGCTCGACGGGCCCAAGGCCTGGCTGGCGGCGCAACTGCTGTGGGACGCCACGGCCAAGCCCGATGATTTGCTGGAGACCTACTATCGCGATTTCTGGCGCGAGGCGGCTGCGCCGATGCGGGAATATTTTGCGCTCTGCGACGAGCAGTGGCGCAACCAGCCGAAGCCGTCCTACTGGCTCAAGTATTTCAAGGACGAGCAGCAGCACTTGCTTTTCCCGACGGGAGTCCGTATGAAACTGCGGGGACTGATCGAGGCGGCCCGACAGGCCGCGCAAGCGGACCTGACCCGGCAACGGGTGGAGTTTTTCGCAAAGGCATTCTCCGTCACGGAGGCGTTTTGCGGCTGGCAGGAATCCAAGGGCCGGCTGTCCCATCTGGCCCTGCTCCCTGCACCCGACGCCGGCCAGCTAAGGGCGGCCTCGCAGGCAGTCACCGATAGCGGGATACATTTGCGGCAGATCCACGCCGCCACGGTCAAGGCCGCGCCGCTCGCGGTGGTGGCGAAGGTGATGGGTGAATTTGAGCGCAACGATCCCCGCCGGCGCGCCGGGTGGCGGTTAAGGGAGTCGGCTGACGGGGCGGATTTGCTCGCGAGTTTGGGCGGCCCGGTGGCCTTGCGACTCACTGGCCAGGAGCTCCTCAGCGACACCTTGCTGGAGAAGACCCGGATCAAGCCGCCGACCGGATCAATGGACCTGGAGTGGGTGACGCAGGGTGCCTGGCGCGGGCATGGCGAGCCCTATGAAACGCGCCGGGTGATCCTCGGTCCCGGCAACATCCTGGCCATGCGCGGCTGCAAGCAGGAGACCTTCTCGCAATTTGCCGCCGCCGAGCCGGGCCGGTGGTATGTGGCCCGGGTCAGGGTGCGCGCGAAAGTCAGTCCGGGCAACATGACTTACCTGATCCTGAACTTTCAGGACGAGGGCAGGCGAACGCTCGGGCTGGGCCTGGTCGACCGTCTGCCGGCGGGGGATTACAGCGCTGAGGTCGAACTGGTCACTTGGGCGCAGGCGCCGGCGAAGGCCAAGCATGTCGGCCTCGGCGTGCGCGCCCTCAATCAGGTGGGCGACGATTACGCGACCTTCAGGGATTTCACGCTGCAGGCGGCGGCGCCGTGAATGCGCTCGCTCAGAGTGTCCGCGTGTAGCGGGCGCCGCGCTCGTCCTCGAAGGTGAGCGAGTTGGCGGTGATGCCGACCAGTTTCAGGCCCAGGTCCGCGTCGACCTGGCTGCCGATGCGGTAGACCCGGTCGTTCATGAGCACCTTGGCGTCGGTCGCCGAGGCGCGGACCCCGGCGACCTTGATGTTGTCGATGAATTGGATCGCCCGCGGCTCGAGCTTAGGCGGTGGTGCGGCCACCGCCGGTTGAGGGTTTACAGTTGAGGGTTGAGGGACCGGAGGCTTGGTCGCCGGCGAAGCGGAGAGCACCGTTGCCACCTGCTGTGGGCCCGGTGTTTGTCCGGCAGATTCCCGTTGCGGGCCGCTGCCCGCCCGGGATTTGTCCTGACCGCCGTCAGGCAAATGCCTGGCATCTGCCGGCAAAGGTGCGCTCTTCGGGGCCTGCGCAACGGACAGGACGAAAGTGACGGGGGCGGACCCGCCGTCGCTCTTCGAGCTAGGGCGAGGCTCTTCCTGTGGTTTCACCGCAGGCGAGGCGGGCGTGGACTGCTGCGCGGCCGGCGAAGAGGACTGGGCCACGGGGGTGGGGGTAGCATCCACGTTCTTTGCGGTCGGAGAGGAGCGGAAAGCGAAATAACCACCGACCAGGAGCAGCACGCCGACGCCGGCTCCGGCCCAGATCAGCATCGAACCAGGGGCGCCGGATTTGGCGCGGCGAGAAATGCTGGCCGCGGATTCACCGCCGACGCCGGGCATCGAGGCGAGCACCGGGGCCTCGCCGGTGCGCTGCTTCTGGGCCTTCTTGAGGGCGTCGTTGATGAGGCTCATGGTCAGTCGGTCAGTTTTTCCAGGTCCTTGGCGGCGCGGCGGGCGTCCCAGTAGTTGACCTCGTCGGATTCGCGGATGAAGGCGGAGAGGAGGGCCTTGTCGCAAAGATTGTTGATCACACGGGGAATTCCGCGCGAGGCCTTGTAGATGTGGCGCAGCGCCCAGGGCGTGAAATGCGGCCGGCCCATGCTGCCGGAGACGGTCAGGCGGTGGTGGATGTAGCGGTCCATCTCCTCGCGCAGGAAGGGCCGCAGCTCGTAGTGGACGAGGATGCGCTGCCGGAGCTGGCGGAGTTCCTCGGCGGCGAGCCGGTCCTTCAGCTCGGTCTGGCCCATGAGGACGATCTGGAGGAGTTTCTGCTTGTCGGTCTCGAGATTGGAGAGGAGGCGCACCTGCTCGAAGACCTCGAAGGAGAGATTCTGGGCCTCGTCGACGATGAGGACGATCTCTCGGCCCTTGGCGATGCGGTCGAGCAGCACCTGGTTCATCTGGGCGACAAGGTCGTTCTTGCTGCGCGCGAGGTTGGGCTCGCCCAACTCGGTCAGGATGGCCTTGAGCATCTGCGTCTCGGTGACGCGCGGATTCAGGACGAGGGCCGTGTCGTAGTGGGTGGAATCGAGGTCGCCGAGGAATTTCCGGCACAGCGTGGTCTTGCCGCAGCCGACCTCGCCGATGAGCACGATGAAGCCCTTTTTCTCCTGCACCCCGTATTTCAGATGCTGCAGCGCCTCCTGGTGGGTGGCGCTGAGATAGAGGAACTTCGGGTCCGGAGTGATGTGAAACGGCATCTCCGCAAAACCGTAGTAGCTTTGATACATCGCGCGGGCAACTATCTGGGCCGCACGGGAAAAAGCACGCCAAAACCGCGCGAAGAGCCCGTGAAAAACGTTGCCGAAACGTCCGCCCCCGCCATTTGCTTACCGCCATGCCCCCCGTGAACATCGGCAAGCTCACCCTCGGGGTTTTCCTGGCGCTCTTTGCGGCGGTGACCCTGTGGGCGGCCGTCTTCTTTGTGCAGATGCACCGCGAGGTCACGGCGCTGCGCGCGCAGGAAAGCCTCAACCAACGCCGCCTCGCCGAGGCCGAGGCCCGGCTGCGGGCGCAGGAAAAATATCTCGACCAGCTCCGGAATGATCCGGCGCTGGTCGAGCGCCTCATCCGCGAAAAACTCGGCTACGCCCAATCGCAGGAGTTCGTTTTCCGGTTTGATGACAAGCCGAAGGAGCCGGCCCGCCCGTGAACGCCGGCACTTTGATCGCCGCCTATCGCGCCGCGGGGCAGGGCCAGGTGTTTGCCTTCTGGGATTCGCTCAACCCCGCCGAGCGGGCGGAGCTGGCCGCGCAAGCCGCCGAGATTGACCTGGCCGAGATCGCGCACCTGAGCCGCACGCTGGTGCTGAAGTCTGCCGGCGCGACCGGCGTGAGCCTCGACGGCCTGAGCCCGGCGCCGTGCGAGCACCTGCCGGAAAACGGCGGCGAGGCGGCAAGATGGGCGGCAGCCAAAGCCACCGGCGAGGCGGCCTTGCGTGCCGGACGGGTCGCGGCCTTCACCGTGGCGGGCGGGCAGGGAACGCGCCTCGGCTACGACGGACCGAAGGGCACCTTCGCCGTCACGCCGCTGAAAAAGAAATCACTTTTCCAGGTGTTCGCGGAAAAAATCCGGTCGGCAGGCCTGCGCCATGGGAAGCCGCTGCACTGGTTCATCATGACCAGCCACGCGAACCACGAACGGACGGAGCAGTTCTTCGCGGAGCACAGGTTCTTCGGTTTGGACAAGGCCCGGGTGCATTTCTTCCGGCAAGGCCGCATGCCGGCGGTGGATTTCGCGGGGAGAATCCTGCTCGAGACCAAATCGTCGCTCGCGCTGAGCCCCGACGGCCACGGCGGCTCGCTCCGCGCGCTGCACCGCAGCGGGGCGCTCGACCTCATGCAGTCGGAGGGCGTCGACACCATCAGTTACTTCCAGGTCGACAATCCGCTGGTGCGCTGCGTGGACGCGGCGTTCATCGGGTTTCACCTCCAGGCGCGCGCCGGGATGTCGAGCAAGATGGTGCCCAAGGCCTATCCAGAGGAGCGGGTCGGGTTGTTCTGCCGGCAAAACGGCAAGGTGGTTGTCGTGGAATACAGCGACATGCCGCTGGTCATGCAGCGCGAGACCAACCCGGATGGCACGCTCCGTTACGGCGCCGGCAGCATCGCCATCCACGTCATCGACCGGGAGTTCGCGCGGCGCATGGCCGCGCCAGCCGTCGCCAAGGCTATGGCTGGTTCGTCCAGTCCCGCAAAAAGCGGGACAGGCGAAGCGGTCTTCGGGATTCCGGCACTGCCTTTCCATCGCGCCGACAAGAAAATCGCGACGATCGATTGTGCGGGCCGACCCGTGAAGCCCGAGAACGCCAACGGCGTGAAGTTCGAGATGTTCGTGTTCGACGCGCTGCCTTTCGCCGACAACTCCGTCGTCATCGAGACGGCGCGCGCCGACGACTTCAGCCCGGTCAAGAACGCCGAGGGCGTGGACTCGCCGTCGACCGCCCGCGACGACCAGTTGCGGCAGGCCGCGCGCTGGCTGAGGGCGGCGGGGGCTGCGGTCGAGGCCGACGCCACCGGGCGGCCCAAATGCGGCCTCGAAATCTCGCCGCTCTTCGGCTACGACGCCGGCTCCTTCGCCGAGCGGTGGCACTCCTTGCCGATCAAGCCGGTCGTGGCCGAGGGGCTGTATTTGGAATAGAACAAAACTTTTTTAACCACGGATTGCACGATGATCACGGATAAATACCCGGGCCAGTTGGTTTGCCTCCATCCGTGTCATCCGGGGTCAAACAGCCTTGAGCCTTCTCTGCGCACTCTGCGTTCTCTGTGTCGCCCCCTAACTTGAATTCCACCGACAAAATCTCCGCGGCCGTCAGGGACGGCAAACTGATGGCGAGCGCCGCCGACAACCTGAACGCCTGGCTGCAGGGCGGGCTGCCGGAGTGGGCCACGCAAAGCCTGGCCGAGCTGATCGAGCGCGGCGAGTGGGCCGAACTGAACGACCGGTTCTACCGCTACCTCGAATTCGGCACGGGCGGCATGCGCGGCCGCACGATCGGTCAGGTCGCGGCCCAGGCCGAGACCGGCACGCTTTCGTCCACCGGCAGTCCCGAGCATGCGGCCGTGGGCAGCAATTTGCTCAACGAGTTCACCCTGGCGCGCGCCGTGATCGGCCTGCACCGCTACATCGCGAAATATCTTTCGGCACAGAAAATCACGGCGCAGCCCAAGATCGTCATCGCGCACGACGTGCGGCACTTCTCGCGGCATTTCTGCGAACTGGCGGCCTCCACCTGGACGCGGCTGGGCGGCGAGGCCGTGATCTTCGACGGGCCGCGCTCGACCCCGCAGCTGAGTTTTTCCGTGCGCTACCTGAAGGCGCATGCGGGTGTGGTAATAACGGCGAGCCACAATCCGCCGCACGACAACGGCTTCAAGGCCTACTTCACCGACGGCGCGCAGGTCACGCCGCCGCACGACAAGGGCATCATCGCCGAGGTGGACGCGGTGCCGCTGTCCGCCGTGCACGAATTTCTCACGAAGGATCTGACGAAGGTCGTCACGCTCGGCCGGAAGGCCGACGACGATTACCTGAGCGCGGCGGCGCAGGCGGCGTTGGACCCGGCGGTTCTGAAAAAAACGGAGCTGCGGGTGGTCTTCACCAACATCCACGGGGTGGGCGCCATCTCGTCGATCCCGCTGCTGCATCACGCCGGCGCCAAGATCACGGAGGTGCCCGAGCAACTCGCGTTTGACGCCCGGTTCCCGACGGTGAAGTCACCCAACCCCGAGAACACCGAGGCGCTGACCTTGGCGCTCGCGCTGGCCGAGAAGGGCGGGCACGACCTCGTGATGGCCACCGATCCGGACAGCGACCGCATGGGCGCGGCGGTGCGGAACCGCGCCGGCAAACTCGAGCTGCTCACGGGCAACCAGGTCGGCGCGCTGCTGGCCGATTATCGCATCACCAAATACAAGGAGCTGGGCTGGATCCCCAAGGCCGGCTCACAGAGCGCGTGCATCGTGAAGACCTTTGTCACCACGCCGCTGCAGGACGCCATCGGCCGCGGCCACGGCGTGAAGGTCATCAACACCCTGACCGGTTTCAAATGGATCGCGGGCAAGATGCGCGGCTACGAGGAGAAGCTCGTCCAGGCGATGGGCCCGGGCTTCGACTACGACGCCACGCCCTTCCGCGCGCGCGCGGCGCTGCTGCTAAAGCACAGCACGTTCTATCTCTTCGGCACGGAGGAGAGCTACGGCTATCTGCCCAACGACCTCCTGCGCGACAAGGACGGCAACGCGGCGTGCCTGATGTTCGCCGAGGTGGCGGCGTGGGCGAAGTCGCGCGGCCTGACCGTGCCCGAATATCTCGACGAGATTTACCTGAAATACGGCTTCTTCCTCGAGGGCGTGATCAACATCTACCACGAGGGCGCGAGCGGCGCGGCGAAGATCAAGCGCATCCTCGACACCTACCGGTCCGCGCCGCCGACGGCGTTTGGCGAGACGAACGTGACGCGCTTCCAGGATTTTGGCCGCGAGAAATTCTTCGACGCCGACAACGAGCTGATCCCGGCGCAGGACCTTTACCTGGTGACGCTCGCCAACGGCTATTCGTTCGCCGCGCGCGGCAGCGGCACCGAGCCGAAGATGAAGTTCTACCTCTTCGCGCAGGAGCCGGTGAAGTCTGCCGCCGATCTGCCCGCCGCCAAGGCAAAGGCGAAGGCGACGCTCGACACCCTCAAGGCTTTGATCGACGCAGACGCACGCCAACGCGCGGACCCGCCTACGCCCTGACGAGCTACGGCGAGGCGAGAGCCTGAGATAGAGGACGGAGGTATTGTTCACTGTTCATCGGTCAATGTTCAGTAGTCATTTTCCGAAGCAATGAACGCTGACAGGTGAACGATGAACTATGATAAATTGGCGAAGGCCGCACGGCCTTATACCAATTGCCCCTTGCTTCTGGACTGTAGGGTCGGCGCTTGCGCCGCACCTTTTCCCGTAAGGCATGCCGCAAGCGGCAGCCCTGCAAAGCCTGAAAACCAGACGATAATTGGCATTGCACTTGAATCGACACTGCTTAAAAAGCTGCTGAACCGCCAAGGGCGGGCCGGTCATAGTGATTGGCTGCCGCCCAACCCACAAATAACCACCCTCAAACAGAGGCACAAGCCATGCGCAAATTCAGATACGTTCTCATTGGAATGGCATTCATGTCGGCGGCACTCGTCCGGGCCCAAGACGCGGCGAAAGTGGACGCCAAGCACTACAAGGTTGAGTTCGAAAATGACCAGGTGCGGGTATTGCGCATCACCTACGCGCCCGGCGCCAAGTCGGTCATGCACTCGCATCCCGACGCGGTCGCGATATTTCTGACGGACCAAAATGGGAAATTCACCTTTCCGGATGGCAAGGTGGAAGCCGTTTTCGCCAAAGCGGGAGAAGTCAAATGGACTCCCGCCATGTCTCACTTGCCGGAAAGCACCGACAATAAACCGTTCAGTCTCATCCTCGTCGAGTTAAAGGGCAAAGGCGCTCAGAAGTAATCGCGGCGCGTCGGGCGCCCGAGACCAATCAATCTGGATGATACGCTGCCGTGCTTTCTCCGGCGCGGCGGCGTCACGGTGCCACGTGGCGTGATTCACGAGGGAGTTTATCACACCAGCAGCAGGGCGGGTTTCTCGAGGAGATCCTTCAGGGCGCCGAGCCATTGGGCGCCGACGGCTCCGTCGAACACGCGGTGGTCGCAGCTCAGTGTGACGGTCATCATCTGGCCCGGCACGATCGCGCCGTTCTTCACCACAGGCTTGGCGACCGTGGCGCCGACGGCGAGGATGGCGGAGTTGGGCGGGTTGATGATGGCGGTGAACTTGGGGATGCCCATCATGCCGAGGTTGGAGACGCAGAAGGTGCCGCCGGTGTAGTCGTTCGGCGCGAGTTTCTTGTCCTTGGCTTTTTTCCCCAGTGCCTTGGCCTCGGCGCTGATCTGAAAAACGCTCTTCAGGTGGCAGTCGCGGACGACCGGGGTGATGAGGCCGTCCTCGAGGGCAACGGCGAAGGCGACATGCGCCGCGCCGTGGTAGCGGATGGCCGTGCCCTCCCAGGAGCTGTTGACGGCGGGCACGCGGCGCAGCGCCTCGGCGGCGGCCTTGAGCACGAAATCGTTGACGGAGAGTTTCACGCCTTCCTTCTCCAGGCCGGTGTTGAGTTGCGCGCGGATGGCGAGCAGCGGCTCGGTGTCGATCTCGATGTCGAGATAGATGTAGGGGATGGTCGTGGTGGACTCGACCATGCGCTTGGCGATGACGCCGCGCATCGTGGAGACGGGGACCGTGCGGTCGGCCTGGATGGGGCCGGTCTTTGCGGGTGTGCCCCCCGCAAAGGTTGAGGGTTGAGAGCTGAGAGTTGAGGAACCAGAAGCAGGCTTCAGGAGCGCGGGGTTGGCTGCCGCCGCCAGGACGTCGGCCTTGACGATGCGGCCGTGCGGGCCGGAGCCGGTGAGGCGGGAGGCGTCGATCTTCTGGTCGGCGGCGATTTTGCGGGCGAGAGGAGAGATCTTGATGCGCCCTGCGGGCCCATCGGAGGACAGAGGACTGAGGACAGAGGACGGAGCAGAAGCAACTGCTGCGGGTGTTGAAGCAACTGGCGTCACCGGAGGCGGCGTAGGTGTCGACGCCACAGGCATCGGTTTGGCTTCCGTCTTCTGTTCTCTGGCCTCTGTCTTCTGGGTTGCTTGCACCGTTGCGGGCTGCTGCCCGCCCGGTGTTTGTCCGGCGGTCTGCTGCGCAACCGCCGGCAAAGGAGCCGTCACGGTTTCGCCGGGCTTGCCGATGGCGCAGAGCGGGGCGCCGATGGCGACCTGCGAGCCGGGCTGGGCAAAGATCCTGATGAGCGTGCCGGTGAAGAAGGACTCGAGCTCCATCGTGGCCTTGTCGGTCTCGACCTCGGCGAGCATGTCGCCGGCCTTGATGGCGTCGCCTTCCGCGCGGAGCCATTTGACCAGCGTGCCCACCGTCATGGTGTCGCTGAGCTTGGGCATTTCGATGATGTCGGCCATGGGAGGAGGGGGAAAGGGGAGTTAGGGAATGAGGGAGTGAGTGGTGATCGTTCTCTTTCTCGTAATCTTAATCTTTCTCTCGGTGTTTAGGGCGAACGAGAACGATCATTTCAACGTCTCCAGCGCGGCCTGGCAGATGCGGTCGACCGAGGGGAGCTGGAGTTTTTCGAGCGGCATGGAGTAGATCGCGGGGGAGTCGATCGAGGTGAGGCGCTTCACCGGGGCGTCGAGGTGGTCGAAGGCCTTGTCCGAAATGATGGCGGCGACCATGGCGCCGACGGAGCAGAAGGGCTTGGATTCCTCGACGTAGAGCGCGCGGTTGGTCTTTCGCACGGAGGCGAGGATGGTTTCCTCGTCGAGCGGGCGGATGGAGCGCAGGTCGACGACCTCGGCGCTGATGTTGTGCTTTTCCTTGAGCAGGTCGGCGGACTTGAGCGCCAGCTGGATGGCGCGGCCGTGGCCGATGATGGAGAGATCGGCGCCCTCGCGCATGACCTTGGCCGAGCCGAGCGGCACGAGGTATTCGCCGTCGGGCACCTCGCCGGATTCGCCGTAGAGCAGGGTGTTTTCCATGAACAGCACGGGGTCGTTGTCCCGGATGGCGGACTTCATCAGGCCCTTGGCGTCGTAGGCGGTGGAGGGGACGACGACCTTGATGCCGGGGTGGTAGGCCGCGATGGATTCGGGGGTGTGCGAGTGCGTGGCCCCGACGTTGGTGCCGCCGTTGGCCGGGCCGCGGATGACGATGGGGCAGTTGACGAGGCCGCCCGACATATAGCGGAGATTGGCGGCGTTGTTGAAAATCTGGTCGAAGGCGACGGAGTAAAAGCTGAAGAACATCAGCTCCATGACCGGGCGCACGCCGAGCATGGCGGCGCCGACGCCCATGCCGATGAAAGCGGCCTCGCTGATCGGGGTGTCGACGATGCGCTTCGGGCCATATTTGGCCAGCATGCCCTCGGAGACCTTGTAAGCGCCGTTGAACTGGGCGACTTCCTCGCCCATGAGGACGACATTCGGATCGCGCTCGATCTCCTCGGACATGGCGGCCCGGAGGGCTTCGCGGTAGGTGATGACGGGCATTGGACTGAAAGTTGAGAGTTGAGGGATGAGAGTTGAGAGACCCCGGGCTCAGCTGAAGAAAAGCGCGCCCTGCGATTTGCGGTCGGCCGGATTGTCGGCCTCCCAATAGACGTCCTTCTGGATGTCATCCGCGGTGGGGAAGGGGCTCGCCTCGGCGAACTGGGCGGAAGTCTCGGCCTCGGCCCGGGCGGATTCCTCGATCTTGGCGATGATCTCCTGGGTGAGGACCTTTTCCGCGAGCAGCTGGTTCTGGCAGAACATGAGCGGATCCTTGGTGGCCTTGTAGTCCTCGATCTCCTTCTTGTCGCGGTAGGTGGTGTCGGGATCGGCGACGGAGTGGCCGCGGTAGCGGTAGGTGCGGATTTCGAGGACGCTGGGCAGCGATTGCTCGTGCGCAAGTTTGAGCGCGGCGGCGACGCGGTCACGGACCTCGAGGACGTCGTGGCCGTTTTCGATGATGTCCCAGTTCATGCCGTAGCCCTCGGCGCGCTCGGCGAGGCTCGGGCCGGCGGAGGAGCGGTCCTGGCTCGTGCCCATCGAGTAGCCGTTGTTCTCGATGACAAAGAGGACGGGCAGCGACCACAGCGCCGCGAGGTTGTAGGATTCGTGCACGGCGCCCTGGTTGACCGCGCCGTCGCCCATGAAGGCGAGGGCCGCGCCCTTGCGGCCCTTGTATTTCAGCGCATAGGCGAGACCGACGCCGAGCGGGATCTGGCCGCCGACGATGCCGTGGCCGCCCCAGAAGTTCCGCGTGGGATCGAAGTAGTGCATCGAGCCGCCCTTGCCCTTGGAGCAGCCGGTGTATTTGCCGTAGTTCTCCGCCATCATCTCGTTCATGCCCATGCCGACGGCGAGGGCGTGGCCGTGGTCGCGATAGGCCGTGATGATGTGGTCGTGCTGGCCCATGACCGAGACGCAGCCGACGGCGATGGACTCCTGGCCGATGTAGAGGTGCAGGAAGCCCCCGATCTTGCCCTGCTGGTAGCTCCGCAGGCAGCGCTCCTCAAAACGCCGGATGCGCACCATGTCGCGGTAGAGGGCGATCAGCTCGTCGTGGCCGAGCCGGGCGTTGATGGGAGCCTGGCGCGCATTGTAGCCAGCGACTTGGGTCTTCTTGGCAGGCGTGGTCTTTTTGGTCACGGGAAGTGGTTCGAGTTTGAAGCAACAGGCGGGCTCAAGGTTTTGTCCTTTCGGCAAAACCCGGCGAACACAAGCGAAACCTGCCTAGCGCTTCTGCGCGCCGGTGATCTGCTCGACGGTGATCCTGATCGGCGAGCGGGCGCAATCCGCCTTCAGGGCCACGAAGCCGTCGCGGTATTGGTCGTAGATGGGCCAGAGCGCGGCTTGGTCGGTTTCCGGAATGGGCAGGTATTTGATTTTCTCGCGCGCCACAAACGCGAACCGGCCCTCCTTGATGTCGGGCGGCAGCGCGGCGATCGGTTTCTTGCACCGGAAAAGAAACATCAGCCAGTGCGTCTCGCCCTGGTAGGCCTTCTCGGCGATCATGGCGAAGAGGTGCAGGTCCGCCGGCGCGACGCGCAGGCCGGTTTCCTCCGCGGTCTCGCGCACGGCGCAGTCGAAGGGCGATTCGCCGGTCGCCATCTCGAGCTTGCCGCCGATGGGCGTCCACACGCCGAGGTTGGGCGGCTGGGCGCGGAGCAGGAGCAGAAGCTCGCCGGCGGTGTTTTCGATGAAGACCAGGACGCTGATCTTGTAGGGCAGGACGGTGGCCATGTGCGAAAGAGCGTGACCCGCCGCCCGTGCTCGGGCAAACAAATCCCCGCAAGCGGCCTCCACTGATTTTCCCCGTGGCATCCAACCGGACATTGATTCTCGACTGTGGGGCCGGCCGGACGGCGCTGGGGGCGTTCAGCCGGAAGGGCAACCGGCTGCGCTTCGACGACTACGCGGCCGAGATTTTCCCCGCGGTGGCCGGCGGCGAGGACCGCTGGCTGGAGCACACCCGGACGGCGCTCACGGCCTTGCGCGGCAAACTCAAGCATGGCGGCCCGGTCGTGCTGGTCCTGCCGGCCCATCTGGTCCTGACCAAGCTCATCAAGGCCCCGCGCGTGGAGCCGGCCAAGCGCGACAAGGTCATCCGCTTCGAGGCCGAGCAGAGCATCCCGTATGCGCTGGCGGACGTGGTCTGGGACAGCGTTCTCGCCGCGGAGCACGATCTCGACCTCGAGGTGCTGCTGGCCGCCGCGAAGCTGGAGGCGGTCGAGCCGCTCTGCGCCGCCGTGCAGGCGGCCGGTTTCGAGCCGCGGTTGCTGTTGCCGTCGCCGCTGGCCACGCTTGCGGCCTTCCGGCTGGTGCACGCGGCGCCCGAGGAGCCCGCGCTCGTGCTCAACCTCGGCGCGCGCTCGACCACGCTGCTGCATCTGGAGGGCCGCCGCTTCGTGGCCCGCACCCTGGCGCTCGGCGGCCAGGGCATCACCCAGCAGGTGGCCGAAAACCAGGACTGCGATGTGGAGGAGGCCGAGGCCATCAAGCTGGCGGAGCGCAGCGGCCAGTTGACGGCCGACGCCATGGAAGCCCTCGCCACGCGCCTGGCGCAGGAGATCACGCGGTCGGTGCTGCATTTCCGCCGCCAGAGCGGTCTGGAGAATCCCGCGCGGATCTGGCTCGCCGGCGGCGGGGCGCGCCTGGCCGGCCTCGGCGAGGCGCTCGCGGCGAAACTCAAGGTTCCGGTCGGCCGGCTCGATGTCCTCAGCGCGCTCGAGATCGCCGCCCCCGCCGCCCGCAACGACGCGGCCGAGCACGCGCTGCTGCTCGCCGACCTCGCCGGCGCGGCCCTGACCCAGTTGCGGCCGGACCAGCCCGCGCTCAACCTCCTGCCGCCCGCCTTGCGCCGTCACGAGAGCCTGCGCCGGCGCCAGCCCTGGCTGATCGCCGCGGCGGTGCTGGCGGTGGCGGCGTGGCTGCCGCCCCTCTGGCATTGCCGCGCCCTGGCGGCCGAGGCCCGGCAAAAGACGGCGGCCATCGAGCGCGAGCTGGTCCCGCTCCGCGCGCGCGAAGAGCGCAACCGCGCCAACCTGCGGCAGCTCGCGGAACTCCGCGAGCAGGTCGCGCAGCTCCAGGGGGTCCTCGACCGTCGCGCGGGTTGGCTGAACCTGCTGGCCGACCTGCAGGACCGGCTCGTGCGCGTCGAGGACGTGTGGCTGGAGCGCCTGGCCGTCGCCTCCGCCCCCGGCACGCCGCTCCGCCTCGCGGTCTCGGGCCGCATGCTCGACAAGACCAACCCGCTTTCCAAGGCCAGCCCCGAGACCTACAACCGCGTGAAGGCCCTGCTCGCGAGCATCGTGGACTCGCCGTTCGTCGCCGGCGTCGAGGGCGAGCGTTTCAACAACGGGCAGCCCGGCATCCTGCAATTCGACTTCGTGCTCGTGGCCGATGCGGCCCGGCCGCTCTGACCCATGGATTGGTCAAAACGAAATCCCCTGCTCGGCGGCGTGCTCCTCGTGTGCGCACTTCTCCTCGCGGCGGAAGTCTGGCTGTGGCGCTCGGCCCGGGAGCAAGCCGCGCGCGCGCTGGCGGCCCTGGAACAAAAAAAGCAGGAACGCTCATCGCTGGCCGCGCAGTCGCCGGCGTTAAGCGCGGCCACTGAGCAGGCGATTGGGCAAGATCTCGACCAAGCGGCCAAGGTGCTGGCGGGTTTGCGCGCGGCGCTTCAGCCCCGCGAGGGCAAGGCGCCCGCCGGCCCCGCGCCCGCGGAATCGATCGACGCATATTTCGACGTCGCCGCCTTTGTTGAAAAGACCCGCGCGCTGGCGGCGCGCGCGCAGGTGGTGCTCCGGCCGGAGGAGTGTTTCGGCTTCTCCACCCACACGAACGAGGGGCCGGAAAAGGAGCTGGTGCCGGCCGTGCACCGGCAGCGGCAGGCCGCGCACTATCTGCTCGAGGCGCTGCTGGAAGCCCGCCCGCAGGCCCTGCTCGGGGTGCAGCGCGAACGTCCCATGACGGAGGCGCAGCGCGCCCGGCGCAACCTGCCCGGCGCGCCCGCAGCAAAAGCGGCGGCCAACACCGGCGGACAGGCGACCGATTTCTTCGAGGTTGATGCGCTCAGCTCGCTGCGGTTGCCCGGGCGGATCGAGTGCGAGGCGTTCCGCCTTGAGTTCACGGGGCAGACGCCCGCGCTGCGCGCCTTTCTGAACAGCCTCGCCGCCGGCCCGCGGCCCGTCGTCGTGCGCCGGGTGGAAGTGGAGCGGTTGACGGCGGAGGCGCCCTCGACCGCCAACCTTCCGGCGGGCGCGCCGGTGCCGCTGGTGGCGCAGAATCTTTCAAGGTTTGCGGTCGTCGTGGAATGTGTTGAGCTGCTGCCCGCCCCGGAGCGTTCCACCCCATGAGCGAACTCATCAAATCCTGTTACGACAAGCTGCTGGCGGCGTTCGGGGCGGCGCTGGTGGCGGCGGGCGGCGGTTGGATGTGGTCGCACCAGGCCGATCTCGCCCGGCTGCGGCATCAGCCGGTGGCGGCCGAGTTGTCCGGTGCGCCCTATGCCGTCTCAGGCTTGCAGCCGCCGGAGACCAAGGTTGCTCCCTGGCCCAAGCCCGCGGCGCAGTCGCACGGCGGCGGCTGGCTCTACGAGGTGTTCACCCCGCCGGTCATCTACTACAACGCGCTGGCCAAATCCTTCGCCGTGACCCCGCCGCGGAACCTGGCCGACGGCGGTGTGCCGTTCGGCCTGGAGCTGCTCGACGTGAAATTCGAGCCCTACCGGCTCCAGCTCGTCGGCTATTTCGGCGAGCCCGGCGATTACCTGGCGGCCTTTGTCAGCGCGGACCAGCCGGAGACCTTGCTCGCGCGCAGCGGCCGGCGCTTCGAGCAACTCGGGCTCACGCTGAAAAGTTTCGACGTGAAGAAGGTCGAGGTGCCGCACACCGATCCCTGGCCCGTCTACGACGTGGCCGCGCTGGCCGTGCTCTTCGACGAGAAATCCGGCGCGGAGGTCGTGCTCGACAGCCGCGCCCGCAAGCTCACCGACACGCCGCTGGCGGTGCTGCGCCTGACGGCGGCCGGCGCCGCCCCGCGCGCGTTGCACGAGGGGGACACCTTTTCCGACGCCACCGGCACCTACCGCGTCGAGCGCATCCAGGTGGACCCGCCCGAGGTGGTCGTGGCGCGGCAGACGCCGGGCCTGCCCGTGCCCGAGACCAGGATTCTCCGGCCCGCCGGGAAGGACGGGGTGCAGGTGGCGGGCAAGCCCGCTCCGCCGAAGAAGTTTCCCGCGCCCCCCAAGAGCGGTCTCGCCACCAACGGCCCCTGATCCACCCGCATGAACCGCTCCGTCCGTTCTCTCGTCACTTTGCCCGGCCTCGCCTGTCTGATCGTGCTCACGGCGTTGGCCGCTCCGCCGGCCGCGCCGGACTCGGCGGAGACCAAGATCAAGCTGCTCTCCGCCGCCTTGCAGGCCCGCGATGCCGGCGACACGGCGACGGCGCGCCAGAATCTCCAGGAACTGCTCAAACTCAGCCCCAACGACGAGACGGTGAAGCGACTGCTCGCCAGTTTGGAAAAGCTGCCGCAGAAGAAAGTCACCGTGTCGGGCGGCACGCCGGCCCCCGCCCCGCCCGATCCGGCGGCGCTCGCCGAGGCGGACCAACTGGCCCGCGCCGAGGAGGAGAGGCTGGCCAAACTCATCGCGGCGGCCGGCACGGCGGTGAAGGAAGCCCGCGCCCTCGCCAAGCAGAACCAGTTTGCGGCGGCGCTCGACGCCCTGGACCGGGCCCGCGCCGATCTGCCGGAGAACAATCTCACCAAGGCCGCCATCGCCGACCTTGGCATTGCCAAGGCCGAGATCTCGGCCGCCCGCGAAAAACATCTGCTGCCTGCGCCGGCTTCCGAGGCAGCGCCTCCACGGACGGAGGAGCGAGCGGTTGCGCCGCCGCCGACACCCGATGTCACCGGCCTGGTCGCCCGCGCCCGCAGCCAGTATCTCGCGGGAGAGTCCGCCGCCGCGGCGGAGACTTTCCGGGGGGTGGAGAAGATCGACCCCGGCAACGCCGCCGCGGCCTATTTCCTGCAACGCATCGCCAGCGAGTCCGCCGCCGGTTCCGCCCGCGCCCGCACCAGCGGCCAGATGATGGGCGAGGTGGACAAGGCCTGGCAGCGGCCCGGTGTCATCGAGCCCAAGCCCGCCACCGAGGCCGCCGCCACCGGGCCGTCGCCGCTCGTGGAGAAACTGAACGCCATCGTGCTGCCGAGCGTGAACTTCAGCGGCATGGAGCTGAGCCGCGTGGTCAACACCCTCAGCGTCATCTCCGAGGAGTTCGACCGCACCGGCGGCGCCCCCAAGGGCGTGAACATCGTCCTGCTCGACCAGGGCAACGCGAACCCCACCGTCAGCCTCACGCTGCGCAACCTCTCCCTGAAGCGCGTGCTCGACTTCATCACCGATTCGGTCGGCTACCAATACGAGGTGCAGCCCGACGCCGTGGTGGTGCGCCCCGGCGGCGAGCAGTCCGCGCTCGAGACCCGGTTCTTCCCCGTCTCGCGCTCCACCGTGCTCCGCATGACCGGCAAGGGCCCGGCGCCGGCCGCGGCCGCGGGGGCGGCGCCCGCCCCGCCGGTGAACGTGGAGAGCGAAGGCCAGGCCATCCGCAATTTCCTCCAGCTCGCCGGCGTCAGCTTCGAGGGCGTGGCCGGCAGCACGCTGGCCTTCGACGGCTCGCAGCTCATCGCCACGCAGACCCCGCGCAACCTCGACCGCATCCGCAACATCCTGACCCGCTACAACGACCTGCGGCAGGTCGAGATCGAGGCCAAGTTCATGGAGGTGCAGCAGGGCGCGCTGGAGGAGCTGGGCGTGCAGTGGAACCTCGCCACCAAGGCCACCCAACGCGACGCCGCGCAGGCGGAGTATACGACGGTCAACCGCACGCTGGCCGACGCCTTCCGCAACTCGACCACCGCCCAGCGGATTTCCGTCTCCGGCACCGGGCAGCCGGCCGCCGGGCTGAACATCCCGACCCCGGCCCCCACCATTCCCGGCGGCGTGCTGCTCGGCGCGGGCGCCGGACCGCTGGCCAACATCACCGGCATCGTCGGCGAGTTCGACGTCCAGGCCGTGATCCGCGCCCTGTCGCAGAAAAGCGGCACGGAGCTGCTGAGCGCCCCGAAGCTCACCGTGCTCTCGGGCAACCCGGCCACCATCACCGTCGCGCAGGAGCTGCGGTATCCGCAAAGCTACGGCCAGATTCAATCGCAGGTCGGCACCGGCAACGTGTCAGGCGGCGGCTCGGCCGGCGTGTCGATCACCTCGGGCACGCCGCAGGAGTTCACCATGCGCAACGTCGGCGTCGAGCTGAAGGTCACGCCCACCGTCGAGGAGGACGACTACAGCGTCAGCCTCGACCTGAACCCCAAGGTCACGGAATTCGAGGGCTTCGTGGAATACGGCGGACCGAGCGTCGCCATCTCCGGCGGCACGACCATCACGGTGCCGCCCGGGTTCTATCAGCCGATCTTCGCCGTGCGCGAGGTGACGACCAAGGTGACGATCTGGGACGGCGCCACGCTCGTCATGGGCGGCCTGACCCGCGAGGACGTGAAGAAGGTGAGCGACAAGGTTCCCGTGCTCGGCAGCCTCCCGCTCGTTGGCCGGCTGTTCCGCAACCAGGGGGAGAGCTCCCAGAAGCGTAATCTGCTCATCTTCGTCACGGCCAACCTCGTCAGCCCCGGTGGCTCGCTGAAGAAGCAGACCGTGTCCGGTGTGACCCCCGGCACGCTGTATCAGAATCCGACCATCGTCACCCCTGCCGGCCCGTCGGGACGGAGTAAGTGATCGAATCACTATGAGCCGCATGCATCGCACCACATTACTCGGCTGCCTGGCATTGCTGTTAAGTGGATGCCAGCACGTGGCCAAGCAAACGCCAGTTACGACTGTTGCTGCGCCTAAGGAGTCAGTGGTATTGGCGCCTGTCGTGCTCGATACCGATCAGGATGGAATGCCCGATGACTGGGAGCGGGAGAACAAGCTGGACCCAACAAACAGCAGTGATGCGAAATCTGACCCTGATGGAGACGGCGTAAGTAACCTTGCAGAATATCAACGTGGCACCGATCCGGGGGATTATTACAATGGAATTTTACCTGTAACTACGAATTTGCATCCAGACGGTGAGCTGGGGGAAGGCGGAACTATACAGGTGCTTGTTTGTGATGTCCAAGGAAAACCTTTGAGCAATGCACCGGTCATCTTCAGACCCAAGGTCGGGGGCCATCTTCTAGCGGCATCTCGCGATGAACAGGGGGTGAAGGTCTTGGAAGTGAGAACCGGGCCAGATGGCATCGCAACGGCATATGTGCTACCTGGGAACTCTGATAAGTAGATTGAGAGAGCAGTCGGCAGGAACCAAGCCACATCGTCTGGCTGAGTTCCAGTTACTTTCCCGTGCAGCCGTTCGGCAAAAAATCCCCTTGAAGCGCGGCGGGGGTTGCGCGCATCTTGCCGGGGATGAGTTACGCCGCCTATCTGCCGTTTCTGGTCCAGATCGTCCTCGCCGCCGGGATCACCGGCGGGGTGATCGCGCTCAGCCAGTTCCTCGGCCAGCGCGCGTCGCACTCCCAGATCAAGGACGCGGCCTACGAGTGCGGCATCCGGTCCGATGGCAGCACGCACACGCGCTTCCCGGTGAAGTTCTACGTGACGGCGATGCTCTTCATCCTGTTCGACATCGAGGTGGTGTTCCTCATCCCGTGGACCTTCGTCTACCGGGACTTCCTCGCCCACCACATCGCGATCCTGTCGCCGATGCTCTTCTTCCTCTTCGTGCTCGTGCTCGGCCTGTTCTACGAGGTGAGGAAGGGCGCGCTGGAATGGGAGAAGTAAGGCGAGTTTCCAGTTGAGAGCTGAGAGTTGAGAGCCCCTCAGCCGCCGCCACATCCGAATCGCAATCCGGTCTCTCAACACTCAACTCTCAACTTTAGTCCGTGCGCCTCGACAAATACATCTCCCGCAGCCGCGTCATCGACCTAGGCAGCGCCGACATGGAGGGCGCGCTGGTCGAGCTGCTCAACCTGACGGTCGAGAGCTTCCCCGACCTGAACAAGGACGCGCTGCTCAAGGGCCTGCTCCGCCGCGAGAACACGATGACGACCTACCTCGGCCTCGGCGTGGCCATGCCGCACGTGCGCGTGAAGATGGGCCGGCGCTACATCCTCGCCATCGGCCGCAGCCATTACGGCATCCGCTACGACGGCGCGATGGAGAACGAGCCCGTGCGGCTCGTGCTGATGCTCATCGCCGACGAGAAGACGCGCGACTACCTGCAACTGCTGGCCGCGCTGGCCCGGCTGATGAAGGAGCAGGACTTCGTGGACAGCCTCGTGCAGGCGCCCGACCTCGCCACGCTCTACGACCGGCTCTTCGCGGGCTTCGGCGGCATGGCCGCCCGCCCCGTGGCCGCGCCCCAGACCCGCGTCAACCGCGTCGTGCTGCGCGAATCGGGAAAGATCGCGCTCGGCAGCGGCTGCACCGGGCTGATGGTCTTCGGCGACACCTTTGCGGGCAGCTTCAAGGCCCCGAAGTGGGCCGGCCCGCTCAAGACCATCCTCGTGACCCGCAACCTGGCCGAGGCGGAGGAGCGGGCGAAGCGCTTCGACGACACGATCCAGGTGCGCTCGTTCTCCAGCCAGCGCATGGCCCAGCTGCGCAGCGCGGTGCTGGTGGGCATCACGCGCGGCCTGATCGACTACAAGGACCGCATCTGCTGCGTGGGCGGGCTGGCCGGCAGCAACCAGTTCGACACGATCGTGATCGTGGATGTGGAAAAGGAATTCGCGACTCTCCTCACCGGCCACGCCGACCTGCTGCCGCCCGATGTGAAGCCCGAGGTGCTGGAGCGCGTGATCGCCGTGGCCACGGAACTGGCGGTCGAGGGCCGCGAGGGCCGGCCGGTCGGCTGCCTCTTTGTCGTCGGCGACAGCGAGAAGCTGGCGGCGCTGACCAAGCCGCTCGTGCTGAATCCGTTTTACGGCTACAAGGAGGAGGACCGGAACATCCTGAATCCCTTCATGGACGAGACGATCAAGGAGTTTTCGTCCATCGACGGGGCGTTTGTCATCCGGGGCGACGGGGTGGTGGAGGCGGCGGGCTCGCTCATCCAGGCCTCGGACTACAACCACGCCCTGCCCAGCGGGCTGGGGGCGCGGCACGCGGCGGCGGCGGCCATCTCGGTGGCGGCCGACTGCATCGCGCTGGTCGTCTCGTCGAGCTCGGGGCAGGTGACGCTGTTCCGCCGCGGGGTCATGATGCCGCTGACGGAAAAGAAGGTGTCGGCGTAGCCGAGGGGAGAGTGAGGGTGAAGGGGAAGGGGCAGGCCGGCTTGGGGTGGAACGCGTTGACCCCAACGCGTTTCTGCCAAGGCGACCCTCAGCGCATTGGGGCCAATGCGCTCCACCTTTCGCCCGGCAAAACTTTTAGATTGCGCGCCGGGGAGGCCGGGCCTTTCTTTCGGCCCTTCCAATCCTCTCAACCATGCAAGAAACCGTAACCTTGGAGTGCACCGAAGCCCGCAAAGAGGGCAAACCGCCGTCCCGCTATCTCACCAAGCGGAACAAGAAGACCGTGACCGAGCGCATCGAGAAGAAGAAATACAATCCCTTCCTCAAGCGCCACACGCTGCACAAGGAGATCAAGTAAGGGCGTTGGTTTCTGTGGGAGCGTGCTCGCACGCGACAGTCGCGACCAAGGTCGCTCCCACAAAATAATGCAGGCCGGTTCCTCGCGGACCGGCCTTTTGCTTGGGGGTGGAGCCCGACCTCCGGGCGGGCTTACAGCGAACGCGTCCGGAGACCGCGTTCCACCATGATTATTTCTTGTCCTCGGCCGGCGTGCCGGCCAGCTGCGCGCGGCGGGCGGCCCGCCAGCTGTCGCGGTGCTTGCGGATCCAGTCGAGCAGGGCGCGCTCAAAGCCGATGTCGTAGCCGAGGCGCTCGGACTCGATCCACTTGTGCTTCAGGATCTCCTCCCGTTCCGCCAAAAATTCCTGATAAAGGCTGGACTGCTTGACGAAGTCGCGGCTGCCGGTGGTCTCGGTGGGGGAGGACATCGTGGCTGGCATGGCGATCCTCAGCGACAACCCGGGCCGCGCCCGGTTTGCATCGTCGGCAGTTGAGGGCGGTCCGGTTGCTGGATCATGGGCAGGAACCTAGATGTTTCGTCGCGCCGGTGTCAACCAGCCGCTCACACCTTGAGCCGGACGAGGAGCGCGGTGGCGATGTCGCGGAAGACCTGCGCCGGTCTGCTGTCGGGGGCGTTGATGGTGACCGGGTGGCCGGTGTCGCCGCCGGCCCGGATCTCGGGGAAAAGCGGCACCTGCCCGAGCAGGGTGGTGCCCAGCAGCTCGGCCGTGGTGGCGCCGCCGCCGTCGCCGAAAAGCGACTGGCGGTTGCCGTTGGCGTCCTCGAACCAGCTCATGTTCTCGGCCACGCCGAGGAGCGGGACATTGACCTTCTGGAACATGAGGCCGCCTTTGCGCGCGATGTTGGTCGCGGCGGTCTGGGGGGTCGTGACGATGATCGCGCCGTCCAGCGGGAGCGTCTGGACGAGGGAAAGCTGGGCGTCGCCGGTGCCGGGCGGCAGGTCGATGAGCAACACGTCCAACTCGCCCCATTTCACGTTTTGGACGAACTGCTGGATGGTCTTCATGATCATCGGGCCGCGCCAGACGACCGGGGTGTTGTCGTCCACGAGGAAGCCCATGGACATGACCTTCACGCCGAAGCGCTCCAGCGGCACCAGCGACTCGCCGTCGATCTCCGGGCGGCCCTGCAGGCCCATCATGAGCGGCACGGAGGGGCCGTAGATGTCGCAATCCATCAGACCGACGCGGCCCGGGCGGCCGCGTTTTTCGAGGATTTGCGCGAGGGCGCAGGCGAGGTTGACCGCAAAGGTGGATTTGCCCACGCCGCCCTTGCCCGAGGCGATGGCGACGGAGTGCTTGAGGCCGGCGGGCGCGGCGCCGGTGGCTCCGCCCGCGCCGCCGGCGGGCGGGGCCTTGGCGGCGGAGACGGCCAGCTCGATGATCACGTCCTTCACGCCAGGCAGCGCGCGCAGGCATTTCTCGATCTCGGCCTTGAGCGTCGTCGGCGCCTTCGGGTCCGAGGTCGTGATGGCCACGGCGACCTGGGCGGTGCCGTCCACAAAGGTCGCCGAGCGCACAAGCCCGAAAGAGACGATGTCGCGGCTGAATCCGGGATACTTTACCTGCTTGAGGGCTTCCTTGATGGTGTCGGCGGTCACGGTGTGAATGAAAATGGCTTGGAAAAGAGTGGGCTTTGACCTTGTGAGTAGGCTGCCGGGAGTAAAACAAAAACCGGCCGCGATCTTCCCCCATCAATTCCGGACCCATCCTCATGCAGAACGCCTTTCGCCTCCTCCTTGGCCTCGCGCTCGCCGCGCCGCTCTTCGCCCAGCGTGAAATCGGCATCGTCGATGTCAACGCCGACACCCAGACCACCGCGATCACACTCAGCTCGTCGTCGCCGGAGCTGCAAAACCTCGCGCTGAAGGCCTTCGGCGCCCACGGCCGCTACCGGCTGGTCGCGAGCGGCGGCGCGTTCAACCTTGCCTTCACCCCGGCCGGCGCCAGCCAGGTCACCGTCGCCATCACCAAAGGCAGCGCCGGCACGCCGGTGCACACCGAGACGGTCTCGGGCGCGAACCTGCGCAACGCCCTGCTGCGCGCCGCCGACGTGGCCGTGACCAAGACGAGCGGGCTGCGCGGCTTTTTCGCCGGGCGGCTGGCGTTTGTCGGCGAGACGACCGGCAAGACCGAGATCTACACCTCCGATGTCTTTTTCGGCGACGTGCTCCGCTGGACCGCCGACGGCAAGCAGACGATGAGCCCGCGCTGGTCGCCCGACGGCTCGAAGATCATCTTCACCAGCTACCGCACCAGCTTTCCCGACATCTACATCCTTGAGCTGACCAACCGCCGCATTTCCCTGCTCGCGAGTTTCAAGGGCACGAACAGCGGCGGCTGCTACAGCCCCGACGGCTCGCGCGTCGCCATGGTGCTCTCCGGCGAGGGCAATCCCGAGGTCTACGTCGGCAACGCCCAGGGCCGGCAGATCCGCCGGCTGACCAACAACCAGGCGGTCGAGGCCTCGCCCTCGTGGTCGCCCGACGGTTCGCGTCTTGTCTTCACCTCCGATGTCATCGCCACGGGGCGGCCGCAGCTTCAGATCATGTCCGCCAACGGCGGCGCGATGACCCGCCTGGTGACAGGGTTCAACTACTGCGCCGAGCCGGTCTGGAGCGCCGCCAATCCGAACAAGATCGCGTTCACCGCCGCCCAAGGGCGCGGTTTCCAGGTGGCCGTCTACGACCTGGCGAGCGGGAAGGGCGCCGTGGTCTCCAAAGCTCCGACCGACGCCATCGAGCCCGTCTGGATGGCTGATGGCCGCCACGTCATCTGCACTTTCCGCGCCGCCAACACCCGCAGCCTCTGGCTGCTCGACACCGAGTCCGGCAAGGCCACGCGCCTGAGCCCGACCTCGCTCGGCAACGCCTCCGGCGCGGCCTACCTCGCGCCGTAATTCATGAGGCTCCTCTTCATCGGCGACATCGTCGGCAAGCCGGGTCGCGAGATCGTCGGCGCGCTGGCGCCGAAGATCCGCGCCGAGCGGGGCATCGATTTTGTCGTCGCCAACGGTGAGAACGCCGCGGCCGGCGCCGGCATCACCGGCGCCATATGCAAATCGCTGCTCGAGGCGGGCGTGGACGTCATCACGCTGGGCGACCACGTGTGGGACCAGAAGGGCTTTGAGAACGAGATCACGACGCTCGACCGCGTCTGCCGGCCCGCCAACCTGCCGGCGGGCAATCCGGGGCGCGACCACGTCATCGTGGAGAAAAACGGCTTCCGGTTGCTCGTCTTCACCGTGCTGGGGCGGAGCTTCATGGGGCTGAAGGCCGAATGTCCGTTCCTCGAAGCGGACGCGATGCTCAAAAGACTCGCCGGACAGTTCGATGGCGCGCTGGTCGAGATCCATGCCGAGGCCACATCTGAGAAACAGGCGTTGGGCTGGCACCTCGATGGGCGTGCGACCGCCGTGCTGGGCACGCATACCCACGTCGCCACGGCCGATGCCTCGCTGCTGCGCAGGCAGACGGCCTTCATGTGCGATGTGGGCATGACCGGTCCGCACGAATCAGTGCTCGGCCGTGAGATCGAGCCCGTCGTCGGCCGGTTCCTCGACGGCCTGCCGCGTCGCTTCGAGGTGGCGACAGGCGATGTCCGCCTGTCGGCCGCTCTTGTCGCCTTCGCGAAATCTGGTCGCGCCGAGGGCATCGAATGGCTAAGTTTTACAACCTGATGGCCACAAAGAGGCACAAGAATCCACGAAAAAGAAAGGCACCGGTCTTCTCTGGCTCTTTTTGTGAATTATCGCGCCTTTTCGTGGCTAGATTTGCTCCATGAAACTCTCGTCGCCCGCCGCCGACATCTATGTGCCCGATGGCCGGCCGCTCGTGGCGGCGTTGCGCCGCACGACCCACCTCTGTCTGGCGGCGCACCAGGACGACATCGAGATCCTCGCCTACCACGGCATCAGGGCGGGATTCGCCAAGCGCACATTCACGGGCGTGGTCATCACGGATGGTGGCGGCAGCCCGCGCGCCGGACACTTTGCGCGCCACACCGACGAGCAGATGAAGGCGGTCCGCCGCGCCGAGCAGCGCCGGGCCGCGCGGCTCGGCCATTACGCCGTCCAGCTCCAACTCGCGCATCCCAGCGCGGCGGTCAAGGATCCGCGCCGCATGGAAGTCGTGGCCGACTTGGTGGCGATCCTCCGCGCCACGACGCCCGATGTGGTCTACCTGCACAATCCCGCCGACAAACACGACACCCATGTCGCCTGTTTCTGGCGCAGCCTTGAGGCGTTGCGCGTGCTGCCGGCCCGGCTCCGGCCCAAGGCCGTCTACGGTTGCGAGGTCTGGCGCAACCTCGACTGGCTGCCCGATGCCGACAAGGTCGGGCTCGACGACTCGGCCAATCCCAAGCTCGCGGCGAAGCTCATCGGCGCGTTCCAGTCGCAGATCGCCGGCGGCAAGCGCTACGATCTGGCCATCGCCGGGCGGCGCCTCGCCAACGCCACCTTCCACGCCTCGCACGCCACCGACCGCGCCACGGCGCTGACCTGGGCCATGGACCTCACGCCGCTCGTGGCCAGCCCGCGCCGCAACGTGGAAAAATACACCCTGGCCTACATCGACCGCCTCCGCTCCGACGTCGCTTCGCGGCTGCGACGGTTTATGTAAGACCGGAGCACTCGCGGAAACGCGGAAGTGCGGAGTGCTCCCGCGTTGGTCATTCTTCGCTGCGCTCAGAATGACAGATATCACTGGGCTGGATTTTTGTGTCTCTTGGCGTCTTTTTGTGGCCAAATCTTCCCATGGTCAAAAGCACCGGCATCTATCAGGGCGGACTCAACTGCCAGCTCACCCACGGCCCCTCGGGCCAGCAATTCGACACCGACGCGCCGAAGGACAACCACGGCCGCGGTCTCGCGTTTTCGCCGACGGACCTGACCACCGCCTCGTTTGGCGCGTGCATGGTCACGACCATGGCGATCGCGGCGCGGACCAAGCTTGGTTTCGACATTTCCGGCGCGAAGTGGGAGGTGACCAAGGAAATGTCGACCGACGCCCCCCGCCGCATCGTGCGGATGACGGCGACCGTGTGGCTCCCCATTCCCAAGGCCAAGGATCCGGAAGGCGTTCTCGAAAAAGCCGCGCTCAACTGCCCGGTGCACCACAGCCTGCACCCGTCGATCAAGCGGCCGGTGACCTTCCACTGGGCCGGATGAACTGGTGTGGCGAAATCCAGCACGAACGATTGCGGCTTCTGAATTTGCATTAACCCTGAGCCACCATCTGCGCCCGTCGGCCGATAAGTCCGTCTCTTCCGCTGAACGGATGGAGTGGAAACCCGGGAAACCCGCTGTTGACCAGGGAGGCGCGGCAGGTAGCTTTCGGGCATGAAGGCAGTCGAGTTCACCACTGAGCTGAGCGGGAAGGCGGTTCTCGTCATTCCGCAGGATGCTGCGGCGCGTCTACCCAAGGCGGGCAAGGCAAGGGTCATTGTCTTGACGGGCGAACAAAGCGAGGACGCGGACTGGCAGCAGGGGGCTTACCAGCAATTCCTGCGTGAGGATCCGCCGGAGGATGCCGTCTACGACAAGCTGCGTTAGCATGTTCGGCGAGGTCTATCTCTGCGAATTCCCATTCACTTCGGGGGCTCATAGCAAGATCCGACCAGCCTTGGTGTTGTTCGATCTCAAGGAGGATGCGGTCATCTGCCGGATTACATCCGTGCAGCGTTCGGGTCCCTTCGATGTGACATTGGTCGGATGGCAGGCCGCAGGCTTGCTCAAGCCTTCAGTGGCCCGGATTGATTGCGTGGTCACGGCTGAAAAGACGATCTTCACGCGTCGGTTGGGCAAACTCACCCCGGACGATGCCGCCAGAGTGCGAGCGGTTTGGAATCAAACCATGAAGCTTTAAGCCGTCACTTCACGGCGTTGTCGAAACGGTAGGTGCCGTTGAAGACGAGTTCAATGCCGTCGGCGCTGAGACGCACCTTGATTTTGCCCGCGGCTCCGTCGGTCCGCTCGGCATGGCCGGTGATCCGGCGGGGCTTGTTCTTGTGGTTGGTCCCCTCGCCGGTGAACTCGACCCGCTCCCCCCTGGCCAGGCGCTCGAGATCCGCCTGGGGCACGATGATGCTGACGCGTCCTGTTTCACTCCAAAAGAACCAGGGCCGGACCTTGGCCTCGTAGGTGGTGGTGAACCTGTCGCCGTCGCGCCGGAATTCCGCGGCGGTGAGCGTGACGCTGCCGATGTAGATGGAGGTCTTCATCGGGGCGACCGTCACCGCATCCCAGTCGCCCGCGGGGCGCGTCGTGTCCGCGCGCGCCAGCGAGATCAGGCCGAGCAGTAGCAGAAGAGATGGCAACCGGAGCATGCGGCCAAGATGAAAGGGCCGGCGGCTCCCGCAACCCCCATTTCCGCGTTGCCAAGACCGGCGGCGGGCCGTTGCTTGGCCGTCTATGGGAAAGCAGGCGCAAGCGACCTGGGGTGGGCGTTTCTCGGCGGGTCCCGCCGGGCTGATGCTGCGTTTCAGCGAGTCCGTCTCCTTCGACCGCCGCCTCGCGCCGTTCGATCTCGCGGGCAGCAAGGCGCACGCCGCCATGCTGGCGAAGGTCGGGCTCATCACCCGAAAGGAGCGCGACACCATCCAGCGCGGCCTCGACGCCATCGGCCGCGAGATCGCCGCCGGCAAATTCAAGTGGCAGACCCGGCTCGAGGACGTGCACATGAACATCGAGCAGGCGCTGACCCGGCGCGTGCCCGCCGCCGCCAAGCTGCACACCGCGCGCAGCCGCAACGACCAGGTCGCTACCGACATGCGGCTCTGGTTCAAGGCCTCCTGCGCGGAGCTTATCGGCAAGATCGCCGCCGCCCAGCGCGCCATCCTCAAGGTGGCGGCGAAGCACCGCGACGTGCTCATCCCCGGCTACACGCACCTCCAGCGGGCGCAGCCGGTGTTCCTCGCGCACCACCTGTTCGCCTACCTCGAGATGTTGCAGCGCGATGCCGGGCGCTTCGCCGCCGTGGCCGACCACGCCAACTGGTGCCCGCTCGGTTCCGGCGCCATCGCCGGCACGACGCTGCCGATCGACCGGGAGCTCACCGCCAGGGCGCTCGGGTTTGTCGACGCCGCCGGGCGGCCACGCGTCACGCAGAACAGCATGGACGCGGTGAGCGACCGCGACGTGTTCATCGAGTTTGCGTCGGCCTGCGCGCTCACGGGCGTGCATTTCTCACGCATGGCGGAGGACCTGATCCTCTGGTCCAGCCGGGAGTTCAATTTCCTCGGGCTGCCCGACGCCTTCTGCACCGGCTCCAGCCTGATGCCGCAGAAAAAAAATCCGGACTCGGCCGAGCTGCTGCGCGGCAAGTCGGCGCGACTCCAGGGCAACCTGCACACCCTGCTCGTGCTCGTGAAGGGCCTGCCGCTGACCTACAACCGGGACCTGCAGGAGGACAAGCCGCCGGTCTTCGACAGTCACGACCAGACGGCGCTGTGCCTGGAGGTGCTGGCGGGCATGTTCGCCGGGCTGAAAGTGAACCGCGCTTCCTGCGCGGCCGCCGTGGCTGACCCCGCGCTGCTGGCGACCGATCTCGCCGACTACCTCGTGCGCAAGGGTGTGGCCTTCCGCACGGCGCACCACGCGGTCGGAGCGGTCGTGAAGATGGCCGAGAGCAAGGGGGTCGCCCTGGACCGGTTGAGCCTCGCCGATGTCAGGACGGTGCATCCCACCTTTGGCCGCGATTGGACCGGAGCGTTTGATCTGCGCAAGGCCATGGCCCGGCGCACCGGCACCGGCATGCCCGGACCCGCGCAGCTCGCCCGGCAGTTCACGCGCTGGCAGAAACTGCTCGGGTAGGCGGGGTCGCGCTTCCGCGATTTCCTCTTAGACGCTCATGCCGACCATCCGCATCCTCTCCGACCGCGTGGCGAACCAGATCGCCGCCGGCGAGGTCATCGAGCGCCCGGCCGCGGTGGTGAAGGAGCTGGTCGAGAACAGCCTCGACGCCGGCGCCACGCGCGTCGAGGTGGAGTTCCGCCACGGCGGGCGCAGTTACATCCGGGTGGAGGACAACGGCAGCGGCATGACGAAGGACGACGCCCTGCTTTCGCTCGAGCGGCACGCGACCAGCAAGCTGGTCGAGACCGCCGACCTCGACCGGCTGGGCACCTTTGGCTTTCGCGGCGAGGCGGTGCCTTCCATCGCCAGCGTGTCGCATTTCGAGTTGCAGACGCGGCCCGCCACCGGTCCGGGCACCGAGATTGTGATCAACGGCGGCAAGCTCGTGCATGTGCGCGAGTGCGGCCTGGCCAAGGGCACGCGCACGACCGTCACGCACCTCTTCAACTCCGTGCCGGCCCGCCGGAAGTTCCTCAAGAGCGACGCGACCGAGTCGGCGCACATCATCCAGACGGTGCGGCTCTACGCGCTGGCCTGCCCGGCGACGGCGTTCACACTCATCGAGGACGGGCGGATCCTTTTCCAGTCGCCGGTCTGCACGACGCTGGCGGAGCGCGTCGGGGAAATCTTCGGCCGGCAGCTCGCGGCAGACCTGCTCCCGGTCGAGGCCACGGAAACCGGGCTGAAGTTCAGCGGTCTCATCGGCAAGCCCGGAATCAGCCGGGCCACACGGCACGAGCTGCTCATGTTCGTCAACCGCCGGCCGGTGGACAGCCGCACGCTGAACTACGCCCTGATCGAGTCGTATGCCACCTCGCTGGCCAAGGGGCGCTACCCGGTGGCGGTGCTGTTTCTCGACCTCGATCCGGCGGCGGTGGATGTCAACGTGCACCCGGCCAAGCGCGAGGTGCGCTTCCGCAGCGAGGGCGCGGTGCGCGGCTTCGTCATCCGGGCGGTGCTGCAAGCGCTGCGGGAATCGGGGGCGCGCTCCTTCGCCAAGGCTCCGGAGGGCCGGCCGGGCTTGCCGGCGGCGGAACATCTCCCCGGCGATCCCGTGCCTGCGGTTCCACCGGCGCCCAGTGCGATGGCGCAGCCTTTCCGGGCATACGCGCCCATGCCGCCGGTGCAGGTCTCGCGAACGGCGGTTCAGCCAATCGAAAATCCAAAACCCAAAATCGAAAATTCCGCAGACGCTTCGCGCCTGCTCGGCTGGCGCTTCCTCGGCGCCGCGCACGGCGACTACGCGCTGTTCGAGGCGCCGGGCGGGGTGGTGGTGCTCGACCGCCGCGCGGCGCACGAGCGCGTGTGGTTCGAGCGCCTGCAGGACCAGTTTGTCCGCGGCGAGGTGGCCAGCCAGCGCCTGCTGTTCGCGCTGCCGGTGGAGCTGGACGCCATCGCCAGCGCGCTGCTGCTCGACCGGCTGAAGTTTCTCCAGGCCCACGGACTCGAAGTGGGGGAGTTTGGCCGGAATTTTTTCCGGATCGAGGCCGTGCCGGTGTGGCTGGAGCCGGCGGATGCGGAGGGATTCCTGCGCGATGTCATCGGCCTGATGCGCGAGGGACGGCTGGACGAAAAAAAAGCCGGCCTCGCCCACGAGGAGCTGGCCCGGCTGGCGGCGCAAAAGGCCGTGCGGCTGCCCCCGACCGTCGGCGAGGCCGAGGCCCTGGCCCTGGTCGCCCAGCTCTTCGCCTGCCGCCAGCCGCACACCAGCCCGGCGGGCCGGCCGACGCATTTCGAGCTGAGCAAGGGGGAGTTGGGGCGGCGCTTCCACCGATAAGGGCACCGTTCCGGCCATCCTGTTGCTGGCTGCTGCCAGCCCGGGATCACTCGCGCAGCCTTCGCTGCGGCTGCGCTGGCCGGCCGGTGTTTGTCCGGGCCGGTCGCCCGGCAAACCGGCCATTCCCGCCTTGCCTGTCCGGATGGCAGGACTTGTGATGCCACCTCTCCCATGCCCGCCAAAGCCACCGCGAAGAAACCCGCCCAGAACCCGGGCCGCCCGCGCACCGACTCGCCGGAAACGATTTTCCGCTCGCTGATCCTGCGCCACCTGGTCTCGACCCTGGCCCGCCACGCGGGCTCGGCCACACCGCGCGACTGGTGGGTGGCGACGGCCCTCGCGGTGCGCGACACCATCCATGTGCGGATGATCGCCACGCAGGGAGCCCATAACGCCGCCAACGTCCGGCGCATCTACTATTTCTCGCTCGAATACCTCATGGGCCGGCTGTTCGGCAACAACCTGCTCGCCACCGGCCTCTACGACACCGCGAAGGCCGCGCTGACCTCGCTCGGGCAGGACTTCGAGAAGATCCGCGAGGCCGAGATGGACATGGGGCTGGGCAACGGCGGCCTGGGCCGCCTCGCCGCGTGCTTCCTCGATTCGCTCGCGACGCTCGATTACCCCGCGCTCGGCTACGGCATCTACTACGAGTTCGGCCTGTTCCGGCAGGAGATCGCCCACGGCCATCAGGTCGAGCATCCCGACAACTGGATCCTCTTCGGCGATCCCTGGGAGGTCGCCCGGCCGGAATACACCCAGAAGGTCCAGTTCTACGGCCGGGTGGAAAACGTCTTCGACGACAACGGCAACTACCGGCCGCGCTGGGTCGGCACCAAGACCATCCTTGGCGTGCCGCACGACATCCCGACCGCCGGCTTCGGCACGGGCACGGTGAACCTGCTCCGGCTCTGGGCCTCGAAATCCTCCGAGGACTTCGACCTCGCGGCGTTCAACAGCGGCGGCTACGTGGAGGCGGTCCGCGAGAAGGCCGTCGGCGAGACCGTCTCAAAGGTGCTCTACCCGAACGACAAGACCGAGACCGGCCGCGAGCTGCGCCTGATGCAGCAGTATTTTTTCGTCGCCTGCTCGCTGCGCGACATCATCCGCCGCCATTTCCGCCATCCCGACAACAGCTGGCGGAATTTCGCCGACAAGGTCGCGGTCCAGCTCAACGACACGCACCCCGCCATCGCGGTCGTGGAACTGACCCGCATCCTCATCGACGAGCAGGACATGACGCTCGCCGCTGCCTGGGAGATCGTCGGCCGGACCTTCGCCTACACCAACCACACGCTGCTGCCCGAGGCGCTGGAGAAGTGGAGCGTGGGCCTTTTCGAGCGGCTGCTCCCGCGGCACCTCCAGCTCATCTACGACATCAACGCGCAGCTGCTCGTGGCCGTGGAAAAGAACTGGCCGGGCGACAACGAGAAGAAGCGCATCTGTTCGCTGATCGAGGAGAACGGCCAGAAGCAGGTGCGCATGGCCAACCTCGCCGTCGTGGGCTCGCACGCCGTCAACGGCGTCGCGGCCCTGCACACCGACCTGCTCAAGAAAAACCTCTTCCCGGAATTCGACGCGCTCTACCCGCGCAAGTTCCAGAACAAGACCAACGGCATCACGCCCCGCCGCTGGCTGCTCAAGAGCAACCCGCGCCTCGCCGCGCTCATCACCAAAAAACTCGGCTCCGCCGCCTGGGTGCGCGACCTCGGCCTGCTGCGCGGCCTGGAGAAGCACGCCGCCAACGCCGCCTTCCAGGCCGAGTTCATGGCCATCAAGCGCGCCAACAAGGCGGACCTCGCCGCCGTCATCCAGGCCGAGTGCGGCCTCGAGGTCTCGCCCGACGCGCTGTTCGACGTGCAGATCAAGCGCCTCCACGAATACAAGCGCCAGCACCTGAACCTGCTGCACATCCTCGCGCTCTACCGCCGGCTGTTGCAGCACCCCGGGCTCGACCTCGTCCCGCGCGTCTTTGTCTTCGGCGCCAAGGCCGCCCCCGGCTACGACCTGGCGAAGAACATCATCCGCGCCATCAACGTCGTCGGCGCGCGCATCAACGCCGACCCGCGCATCGGCGGCAAACTCAAGGTCGCTTTTCTCCCGAACTACCGCGTGTCCCTCGCCGAGAAGATCATCCCCGCGGCCGACCTCTCGGAGCAGATCTCCACCGCCGGCAAGGAGGCCTCGGGCACCGGCAACATGAAGCTCTCGCTCAACGGCGCGCTGACCATCGGCACGCTCGACGGCGCCAACGTCGAGATCAAGGAGGAGGTGGGCGAGGAGAACATCTTCATCTTCGGCCACAACGTCGACGAGGTCGCGGCGCTCTGGGCCCGGGGCTACAAGCCGCGGGACTGCTACCAGGCCGACGAGGAGCTGCGCGCCGTGCTCGAGTGGCTCGGCAGCGACTTCTTCACGCCCGGCGAGCACGGCGCGTTCGCGCCCCTGCACGACAGCCTGCTGCAGGGCGGCGATCCCTACCTCGTGCTCGCCGATTTCCGCCGTTACAGCGACTGCCAGGCGCGCGTGGACACCGCCTACCGCGACCGCGCGAAATGGGCGAAGATGGCCATCCTCAACACCGCGCGCATGGGGAAATTCTCGAGCGACCGCACCATCCGGGAATACGCCAAGGACATTTGGAGTCTCAAGCCGCTGAAGGTGTGACCGGCTGGGGATGTTTCCAATGGGCTGTCATCCTGAGCGCAGCGAAGGATCCACGGCAACGAACGCCATATCACGGGTGAGCGCCTGGCTTCTTCACTTCGTTCAGAAGGCCAGAAAATGTGTGCGGGTTGATACTGTCCGCACATCTCAGCGCTTGTTCTTGGCGCGGAAATTCCAGGGCGGGGTGGGGTTCTGGTCCTGCCACACGCCGATCTTCTGCTCGCGGGCCCGGCGCTCGAGGCCGGCGGCGACGGTGTCGTCGGGATACAGCCGTTTATACCACCAGGCCCAGCCGGCGGCGAGGATGTCCTCATTGAGCGAGCGGCCGCCGCGGTAGCTGACTTCGCCGACGAAGCGGCCGTATTGGTCGATGGTCTTGGATTTCACGATGACGGTGGCGCCGTCGACCTTGCCGCGGGTGAAATCCCGGGCCTGCTCCCCGCGCTGCTGGTGCAGCTCGGGGGCGTCGATGCGCGCGAGGCGCACCTCGTAGACGTCCTCGCCTTTCTGCACCTCGAGGGAATCGCCGTCCTTCACCTTGATCACGCGGCCGGTGAACTCCCGGAGCTTGGCAGGAACCTTCTTGGTCCGCGCCTCCAGTCCGCCGGGCAGGGCGAGCAGCACCGCCGTCAGGAGCAGGCTGCGGAGGCACGCGGAAATTTTCATGGCGAAACGGGGGAGTGTCCGTAGGTATGGGTCTCGTGCGAAATTACCCATTCCAGCCCGCCTGCCGAGGATATTAACCGCCATGCCCCGCGCGCTTAAAATACGCCGTCTGCTGCCGTGGGCCGCCGGGCTGTTGCTTGCCGCCGTGGTTGTCCTGCTGTTTTTCCGTCTGACCATGGCCGGGTTGATGGTGAACCTGCTCCTGAAATCCTCGGGCGCCTCGCAGGTGAATTTCAATGTGGTGCGGGCCTCGCCCTGGCAGGTCGTGGTGGACGACCTGAGCTTCTCCGTGCGCACCCAGGCCTTCGCGGCCAAGCGCGTCACGGTCGACCGGCGCAGCTGGTGGATGCCGTCGCTCGGCGCCGTGCGGGTGGAGCAGGCCAGCGTGCCCCTCACCATCGACGGCTCCGACACCAACCCGTGGTCGTGGGCCAGCTACCAGAACGGCGGGGCGGTCCAGCCCTGGCAGGCGCCGTTGGACGAACTCTCGGTGGACGGCCAGCTGGTGGTGAAGGCGGCGGCCTTGCCCGATCAGGTCCTCGAGGTGAAGTTTGCGGCCCGGCAGTCCGCGCAGAAGACGTGGGAGGGCATCGTGCGGGCCGACGGCCCGGGCCTGAGCCTGCGCGGCGAGGGGAGCTATGATCCGGGCCGGGATGACCTGGCCTTCAAGGTGCCGGCCGCCGAACTGGACCTGAAGGTGTGGCAGGACTTCGTGCGGCGGCTGGTGCTGCTGCCCGGCGGCGCGTGGGAATTGGAGGGCAGGTTCACCGGGCAGGCCGAGGGCCGGCTGGCCGGCAAGAAGCTGACCACCACGGGCAGCGTGCGGTTGCGCGACGGGCGGGCGAAAAACGCGGCCCTGGCCGTGACGGCGGAGGGCATCGAGGCCGGCCTCGAGTTCACCGACCTGGCCGGGCTCGTCAGCCAGCCGGGCGCCGTGCGCGTGCGCGAGCTGCGGGCCGGGCAGCTGGCCTTGCGCGAGGTGGACGCCGGCCTGGCCTTGGGCGGCCCGGACAAAATCACGGTGCAACGCGCCTCGTTCCAGACGCTCGGGGGCGCCGTGGCCGTCGAGCCGTTCAACTATTTTCCCAGCCAGCGCGAGGCGGAGCTGGTCGTGCTGGTCGACGGCATCGACATCGCGGCGGTCCTGGCGCTGACGCAGGATCTGCCGGCGCGGGCCACGGGCCGGGTGAACGGGCGGTTCCCGCTGCGCATCGACGCCGGCGGTCTGCGGCTCGGCACCGGCTGGCTCCAGCTCAAGCCGGGCGTGTATGCCGAGATGCAGTTTGACGCCACCGGGCTGCTGACGCGCGGAGCCTCGGCGAGCAGTCCCGGCTATGCCGTGCTGAAGAAAGTGGAGTCCGGCTTGCTCAAGCTGAAGATCACCGAAATGCGGCTCGATATCCGGCCGCCCAACGCGCCGCCCGGCCGCTCCGCCACGCTGCACATCGCCGGCGAGCCGGTCGACCCCGACGTGAAGGCGCCCGTCGTGCTCGACCTCAACGTCAACGGCCCGCTGGAAAAGCTCCTCAACCTCGGGCTCGACTCGCGCGTCAGTTTCGGCTCAAAACCTTGAAACAACCGGCTCCGTCCGCTGACTAACCCTGCTGCCCCATGAACCGCCGCCGCTTTTTGTCCACCGTCACCCTGGGTTCGCTTCTCCTCGGCGGCTGCCTGAACGTGAAGACCGAGCCCATCGAGGTGAAGCCGATCCACATCACCGTGGATGTGAACGTGAAGGTGGAAAAGGCGCTCGATGATTTCTTCGGCGACCTCGACAGGAAATCCGCCACCCTCGCCCACGGGGAGACCAAATGACCATGAAAGCGCGACTCTTCACCCTCTTCGCGGCTCTGTGCCTGTGCGCCGTCACGGCCTTCGCCGAAAACGCGGCCGATATCCGCCGCCGCATGGAGCAGCGCCTGCCGCAGATCGACGCGCTCAAGGCGCAGGAAATCCTCGGCGAGAACAACCGCGGCTTCCTCGATGAACGCAAGGCGGGCTCCGGCGCGCTGGCCGCCGAGGAGAACCGCGACCGCGAGGCGGTCTATGCGCTCATCGCCCGGGAGACCGGCGCGACTGCCGACGCGGTGGGCCGCGCGCGCGCCCGGCAGATCACCGCCAACAGCAAGCCCGGCGTGTGGGTGCAGGACGAATCCGGGGCCTGGCGGAAGAAGTAGGGAGCCTCGGGGCTTGTTTGCGGGGGACGCTGGCTGCCAGTCTGGCCCGCATCGGGAGTTGAATTCACCCGGGGCCTCCCGCAGTGTCACGGCCACCCCGTTCCCCAACACCCCCACACTATGGACCGACTACAAGGTTTGTTTGGCATCGCGCTCATCCTCGGCATCGCCTTCCTGTTCTCTAACAACCGCGGCAAGATCAACTACCGTCTCGTCGTCACCGGCATCGCGATGCAGGTGGTGATCGCGCTGATGATCTTCAAGGTCGGCCCGGTGGCCCGGTTCTTCGCCTTGCTGGGCCACGGCATCGGCAAGCTGGAGGAGTTTGCCCGGCAGGGCGCGGGCTTCGTCTACGGCGGCATCATTGTCGACCAGTTCGGCAAGACCGGCAACTACATCGCCGGCGGCTTCGTCTTCGCCTTCAACGTCACCGCGACGATCATCCTCGTCTGCGCGCTGGTGGCCGTCCTCTACCACTTCGGCATCATGCAGCGGGTGGTGGCGCTCATCGCGCGGGCCATGAACGCCGTCATGCGCGTCAGCGGCGCGGAGTCGCTGAGCAACGTCGCCAGCGCCTTCGTCGGCCAGGTGGAGGCGCAGGTCATGATCCGGCCCTATCTGCTCGGCATGACCAACAGCGAGCTGCTGGCCTCGATGAGCGGCAGCCTGGCGTGCATCGCCGGCGGCATCCTCGTCGTCTACGCCAACATGGGCGCGGCGGCGGGCATGGACCTCGCCCCCAAGCTCATCACGGCCTCGCTGATGGCCGCGCCGGGCGCGCTCGTCATCGCCAAGATCGTGTTCCCCGAGACCCAGGAGAGCCAGACCATGGGCACGGTGAAACTCGAGGTGAAGAGCGACTACAGCAACGTCATCGACGCCGTCTCCCACGGCGCCGCCGACGGCTTCAAGATCTCGATGAACGTGATCGCGATGCTCATCGGCTTCATCGCGGTCATCGCCTGCCTCGACTGGATCCTCACCTCCATCGGCCATCTCTTCGCGGCGGACTTCAACCTGACGCTGAACTGGATCTTCGGGAAACTCTTTTACCCGATGGCATGGGCGATGGGTGTGCCGTCGGCCGACATCAGCAACGTCGCCACGCTGCTGGGGCAGAAGCTGACGATCAACGAATTCGTGGCCTTCCAGAACCTGACCAACAAGAGCGTGCCCATCCTCACCGAAAAGGGCCTGCTGATCCTGAGCATCGCCATCTGCGGCTTCGCCAACTTCAGCAGCGTGGGCATGCAGATCGGCGGCATCGGCGCGCTCGTGCCCGAGCGCCGCACCGACCTGGCCAAGCTTGGCCTCAAGGCGCTGCTCTGCGGCACGCTCGCCTCGTATCTCTCCGCGACCATCGCGGGCATCGTCATCTGAGGGCGGCCTGCAGGCCGCGCCTGGGGCGATCATGGGCGGTTTGCTGGAGTGATTTCCTTACGCGAGGCGGGAGATCGGAGCGGGTTCGCCGCGGACTTGTGACAATTGTGTGAAGAACAGATGGGATGAAACTATCGGAATAGGGCGGCGTCTTGAAGGGAACGGTTGGAACCTCCTTCTATATGAACATCGACATTCTTCAGGTTCTTTTTGCGCTCGGGGCCGTGTTGGCCGCGCTGGCGGTGGCGGTGGTGGGTGGTGTCGGCATGGTGGTCTGGCTCGCGGGCGGTAAAATGGCGCAAGGCAAGGACCGGAAAACCGCCTGGCATCTGTAGGCTTGGCCAATCACCGGCGGCCGTTAGGCTGCCGGCATGGACGTCAAGCAACGGCTGGCCCGGCACCTCGGCAAAAAACCCGACACCGCGCGCGCGGCCTTCGTTGCGCCCAACGCCACCGTGCTCGGCCATGTGGTCCTCGGGCCGAAGAGCAGTGTCTGGTATGGCTGCGTGCTGCGCGGCGACATCAACTCGATCGAGATCGGCGAGGGCACCAACCTCCAGGACCTGACCATGGTGCATGTCGCGGACGATCACGGCGCGAAGATCGGCCGGTATTGCACCATCGGCCACACCGCCATCATCCACGCCTGCGAGATCGGCGACGAGTGCCTCATCGGCATGGGCGCGACCATCCTCGACGGCGCGAAGATCGGCGACCATTGCGTCGTCGGCGCCAACGCGCTTGTCACGCAGCGTTTTGTCGCCCCGCCGGGCTCGATGATCCTCGGCGCCCCGGCCAAGGTGGTCCGCCCGCTGAATGAGGCGGAGCTGCTCGGCCTGCGGCCCTGGGCCGAGAAATACATCGAGGTTGCCCGGGCGCACGCCACAAGGACGAGGACCGCGGATCAATTATAAGCAACACCCGGGGTGCGGCGACTAATACAGGTGAATGGGAACTCAACCCGACACCGACGCCGTTTTCTCCGCCTGGCTGGCTGAGCACGGCGGCATTGTCGAAAAGGTATCCCGGGCCTATGCCCGCGAGGAACGCGAGAGAGCCGACCTGGCGCGGGAGCTGATGTTCCAAATCTGGCTTTCCGTGCCGCGTTTCGCCGGCACCGCCAAGGCGGCCACCTGGATTTACCGGGTTTGCCTGAACAGCGCCCTGACCTGGCGGCGCAACACCGGGAGGCGCGAGCAGCGCCATGCCGCCGGAATCGCCGTGGAAGGGCTTCCCGCCGCGTCGCCGGGACCAGCGTTGATGGCGGAGCACAACGACCTGCTCGGCCGAATGTATGAAGCGCTGCATGCTTTGCGGGAGTTCGACCGGTCGCTGCTTTTGCTGCAGCTTGACGGCCTGGCTTACCGGGACATCGCGGAAGTCACGGGCCTGACCGAAAACCATGTCGGCGTGGCGTTGAGCCGCGCCCGCCAGCGCCTCGCCGCGCAGATGAAAGGAGTCCTCAATGAACTGGAATGAACTTCAGCAACTCTGGCAGACACAGCAGCCGGTCGCGCCGCCACCCGCCTGGAATCCGGCGGAGTTCGAGCGGCAGCGCGCCCGGCTCGCGCGCACGCTGGCCCGGCGTGACTGGCTGGAGGCGGGCGTGGGCATTGCGGTCGCCATTTTCTTCGCCGCGACGCTCGTTCCACTGGGGCCCGCCGCCTGGCCGGGCTGGATCTCCGTGGCGCTCATCCTTGGGGTGAGCGCGATTTTCATCCGCGAGCGCCGCTGCGCCCGCCGCTCGGCCCCGCCCCCCGAAGCGCCGCTGCTCATCAAATTGGAGGCGGATATCGCGGAGCTGCGCCACCAATGCCGCCTTCTGCACACCGTGGCGCTTTGGTATGTGCTGCCTCTCATGCTGGCCATGGTCTTTCTCTTCTGGGGAGTGAGATCGGCCCTGCCCGCGCCGTTGCCGCCGCTTTGGTCATGGCGGGTGGGCCTGTTCGGGCTCGGTATGCTGGGATTCTCCGCCGTCATCGTCTGGATCAACCGCGAGGCGGCGCGGACCACGCTCGAACCGAAACTGCGCGAACTGAACTCGATCCGGATTTCCCTGAAAACCGATCTCTGAAGCCCCCCAATCCGATCACAGCCATGAGAAAACCAATCCTCAGATTCACCACCCTGCTTTGCGCCATCCTTTCCGGTTTCTCGACCGCGGCCGAAAAACCGGAGTTCGATGACGCCCTGCGAAGAATGTTCGCCGACGTCCCCGGCGGCGCGGTCATCGCCCGGAAGGACGCGGCGGGCAAAGTTGACATTTTGGCGATTGGCCGGCGGAGCGCGGCCGACGCGGCGCCGATGACCGCCGACACGGTGTTCGAGATCGGATCGATCACCAAAATGTTCACCGGCTTGTTGCTGGCGCAGGCCGTGGTCGAGGGGCGCGTGACGCTCGATGACACTCTCGCCAGGCATCTGCCCGGCGAACTTGTGCTCCCGCCTGACGTGGCGGCCATCACCCTGGGCCAGCTGGCGACCCACACTTCGGGACTGCCCCGGCTGCCGGCGGACCTGTCACCGGCAAACGCGTCCGATCCCTACGCCGGCTACGGCGAGGCTTCGCTCCATGCTTCGCTCCAAAACTGCCGGCTCACCGGTCCGGCCCCGCAGCCCGCGGCCTATTCAAATCTGGGGATCGGTCTGCTGGGGCATCTGCTGACGCGCGTCTACGGCGTGTCCTACGAGGATCTCCTGCGGGAGAAGATCACCCGGCCGCTTGGTTTGACGGATACGGTCGTCACCCTCGACGGCAGCCAGCAGGCTCGGTTCGCGAAGCCGCACTCCGGCAGCCAGAGGGTGGCGAACTGGACGTTCGATGCCCTGGCCGGCGCGGGGGCCATTCGCTCGACCGCGGCGGACCTGCTGCGGTTCGTCGGGCGCTTGACGGCGGCGGACAGCCCGCTCAAGGCCGCGTGGGAGCTGGCGCGGCAGCCGCGCGCGGATTTCCCGGCCTACGCGGGGAAAGTCGGGCTGTGCATCCTGATGTCCGGGCGCGGCGGGAAATTGCTTTACGGCCACGACGGCGGCACCGGCGGCTACCGGAGCCACCTGGAGTTCTCGACGGCGACCGGGGAGATCTTGGCGGTGCTGATCAACAACGATGCGCCCGAGGGACTGGCCGTGGCCGCGAAGATTCGCGAATGGGAGCAGCCTGCGACCAGCAAACCGCCGAGCGGACCAGTGGAGCAAACGATCACACCGGGCCAGCTGGCGGAATACACCGGGGTGTATGAGATCGACGGCGCCGCGAGCTTCACCGCCCGGATCGACCGACAGGGCCGGCTCGTTGTCCGGCTGACCGGGCAGCCCTTCTTTCCGGTTTTCCACATGGGGAACGACCGCTTCTTCCTCAAGGTTGTCGCGGCCGAATATCAATTCGCCCGGGATGGAGACGGGCGAATCGAATCGCTCACGCTGCACCAGAGCGGCCAGCAGGTTCCGGCGCGGCGGACCGCAAAACCGGTGCCCACGGTGCTCGCCCTCACTGCGGCCCAGCTGGCCGCCTATGCCGGCACCTACGAGCTCGCGCCCGGCATCCTTTTCGAGGTCAAGGCCAGCCGCGAAAACTTGTTCGTCAAACTCACGGGGCAGCCCGCGTATCCTGTCTTCGGCGACCGCGAGGATCATTTCGTCTACGACGTCGTGGAGGCCGCGCTGACCTTCGTGCGCGGCGCCGACGGGAAAGTGGAGGCGCTGATCCTGCACCAGAACGGCCGCGACCAAAGGGCGGCCAGAGTGCCCTGACCTCCGTCCCTCGTGTCGCGGCCGGGACGAACCGGCGCCCGGGCGGGGTTGATCCATGCCCGGCGTTGGCCAAGAAACGCGCAGCGGGCTTGCCCTGCGGCGCATATGTTGGGGTGAATCCCAACACTCCTATGAAAGCAAATGTCGGTTCCTACGATGCCGCGGTCCGCTTCGTGCTGGGCTGCCTGATCATGGGGATAGGCAACCACCATGATTCCCTGTGGGGGCTGCTCGGCCTGATCCCGATCCTAACGAGCCTGGCCGGCTTTTGCCCGCTCTACCTGCCGTTCCACCTCGACACGACCTTCACGGACCGGTAGCACCCGCCGCACGCTCCAGGATGGAGAAGGTGTAGCGGTGGTTCGCGTCGCTGCTGTCCTTGCGCCAGGTCTCGCGCCAGGGCAGGTGCCGCCATTCGGGCATGAAGACGTCGCCGGGCACGTCGGCATGCACGAGCGTGAGCAAGAGGCGGTCGGCGAGCGGCAGCGTTTCCTCATAGATGCGCTGACCGCCGCAGACCATGATCTCGCCGGGCAACCGCCGGGCCGCCGCCAGCGCCGCCGGCACATCGGGGGCGAGGCGGACTCGGGCGGCCGCCCCGGCGCCGAAGCGCCGCCCGGCATCGGCGCGGACCTGCGCCGGTTGCGAGGTGATGACGACCGGCTGGCGGCCGTCGAGCAGGACACGCGGCCAGATTTCATAGCAGATGCGGCCGAGCACGCAGACGGTGTTGGCGGTCTTCGCGTGAAACCACGCCTTGTCCTCCGGGATGTGGAAGGGCAGGCGGCGGCCCTGCCCGATGACGCGATTCTCGGCGCTGGCGACGATCAGGTTGAGCGGCTTGGCCATCAGCAGGTTAGGAAGTGCAAACCGGGGCGTTTGTCGAGACCGGGGGGCATTGGCCCCTTGCTTCGCTTCCGGCATTGCCTGCGGGAAAATAATCACGTGTCATAACCGCCTATGATTATCGGAGTCCCCCGCGAAGTTAAGATCGGTGAAACCCGCGTTTCGATGACGCCCAGCCTCTGCCGCCGCGTGACGGCGCTCGGCGGCAAGGTGATCATCGAAAAGTCCGCCGGCAACAGCGCCGGCTTCACCGACGATGAATACAAATCCGCCGGCGCCACCATCGCGCCCTCCGCCGCCAAGGTGTGGAAGAGCGCGGACATGATCCTGAAGGTGAAGGAGCCGCTCGAGTCCGAATACGGCCACTTGCAGCAGGGTCAGACGCTCTTCACCTACCTGCACCTCGCCGCCGGCCCGGCGCTGGCCAGGGAGCTTTGCCGCAAGGGCATTCTCGGCATCGCCTACGAGACGGTGGAGAGCGCGGACGGACAGTTCCCGCTGCTCAAGCCCATGTCGCAGATCGCGGGCCGGCTCTCGATCCAGATCGGCGCCTATTTTCTCCAGTCGCAACACGGCGGCTCCGGCGTGCTGCTCGGCGGCATCCCCGGCACGATGCCCGGCCATGTCGTCGTGGTCGGCGCCGGCAACTCCGGCGCGCACGCCGTGCAGATGGCTGCGGGCATGGGCGCGCGCGTGACCGTCCTCGACCTCGACACCCGCAAGCTGGAGGCGCTCGACACCGAGTATCGCGGCCGCATCGTCACGCTGATGTCCAACCCCGCCAACATCGAGCACGCCGTCGCCGACGCCGACCTGCTCATCGGCGCGGTGCTCATCCCCGCCGCCAAGGCACCCATCGTTGTTTCCGAGAAAATGGTCGCCCAGATGCGGCCCGGCAGCGTCATCTGCGACATCGCCATCGACCAGGGCGGCTGCATCGAGACGATCCACGCCACCTCGCACACCAAGCCCGTCTACAAGCAGCATGGCGTCATCCATTACGCGGTGCCCAACATGCCCGCGCTCGTCGGCCGCACCTCGACCATGGGCCTCACGCAGGCCACCGAGCCGTTCGTCGCCATGATGGTGCAGAAGGGCGTGGAGCGCGCGCTCAGCGAGCACAAGGGCCTCGCCAAGGGCGTGAACACCCGCAACGGCCGCATCACCTACGACGCCGTCGCCAAGGCCGTGGGCTTCGACTCGTAGGCGCCACCGCTGTCACCGGCCCGGCGCGCAGTCTTGCCGCCGGGCTTTTTGTTTGCGCATGGCGCCGGGCGAAGGATACCAGTGCACGATGGGGAAGCGCAGGAATATTGTCCCGATGTCCATCGCACACTTGTTGCCGCGAGGCCGGTGGTTGCCGGTGATCTTTGCCCTCCTGGCAGGCCGGTTGACCGCCGCGGATGTGATGATCGGCGCCGACGAGAAATGGCGTTTGCTGCAATCGGAGCACTTTGAGCTCTACAGCCGCAATTCGGAGGGCGAGTCACGCCGCCTGCTCTACAATCTGGAGCTGGTCCACGCCATCTTCTTTGAGACCTATGGGTTCACGGCGACGCGGGTCCTGCCGGTCACGGTGTTCTTTTTTTCCCGGGACAGGCACTTCGCGGCCTACAAACCGGAATCCTCCAGGAAACTGGAGAATATCGCCACCTTCTATCACGCGGAGCCGGATCGCGGGATACTGACGGTCGCGCCGCTGCCGAGCTACGAGGCGGCCCAGCAGCTCGCCTTTGGCAGTTATGCGCATCACCTCTTCCGGCTGATGGGCGAGGCTCCGCCGGTGTGGTATGGCTATGGGATCTCGGGCATTTTCCGCAACCTGGTCATCAACGACAGGACACTCGAACTCGGCCGGCCGGATCCCCAGCAGGTCTCCCGCCTGCAAAAGGCCGATCTCATCCCGGTCGAGACCATGCTGGGCTCGGACTATCAGGCCGGGGCATTTTCATCCGATGAGTCCAACCTTGTTTTTCACGATGAGAGCTGGGCGATGATACACTACCTTTATTTCGGGGCGCACAAGTTGCCGAAGGATGGAGTGGCCAATTTCATCAGCCACGTCCTGAACAGCAGCCGCAATTTTGATGCCGCCACCACCCGCCAGGTGTTCGAGCAGCAGGTGGGGATCACCTACGGCAAGTTCAACGAGGCCCTGCAGCGTTATTTCCGGAGCGGCAAATACGGTTACGGCACAAAGGCCCTGCCGGTCGTGGCGCCGGGCAAGAGTTACCCCATGCGCGGGGTCTCGCTTGCGGAGATTGACCTGAGGCTGGCCGAGCTGGCTTTGCGGGTAAACCGATCACCTCAGGGCAAGCTGGCGCTGCTGCGGGCGGGCGACCGGGCTGATGCCGCCCGCATCCAGGAAGTGCTCGGCGCTGACGCCATGCGGGAAGAGAATTGGGATCAGGTCGCCGAGCGGTGGAATCGTGCCATGGCGGCCGGATCGAGGAATCCGGCGGTGCTGCGATGGTTGATCGAGAATGAGGACAGGCAGCGCTTCAGCCGCTTCGACGCGTATTACCGGCTGCCCGAGGAAGCAGCCGGGCAGCTCCGCGCGTGGATTGCGCTATACCGGGAACTCGCCCCCGCTGACCCGCTGTCGTGGGAGGTCCTCGCCTGGGTCGAGGCGACGGCGGAGGCTCCTCAGATTGGCAATCTCAATGCCGTGCAGAAGCAGTTTGTCAGTCTTGGGCGCAAGAACCGAACCCTTCTGGCGCTGGCCTGGGCCCGGGTGCGCCTCAAGGACAATGCGGGCGCGGAAGAAATGCTCCAGACATTGGAGGCTCAGGTTGGCGGCACTGAACTGATGTGGACTGTGGAGCTTATCCGCGCGCAAAACGAGGGCCGGCCACCCCGGACGGAACTCCTGGCCGCGCCGGGAATGGAAACCAGCACGGGATTCCGCCCCAAGATCGACAGGCCGCGTCTCAGGCCTTGATCGTCGCTATGCCACGATTCCGCCCGGGTAAGATTCTCATGCTGCCGGAGCAGAGTGACAGAGAACGCCTGTTGGCGTAGCTTGCCCCAACGCCAGTCCTATGCGGCAATCCCTGATTTCGACTAGCCCTGCGCCACGATCGTGAGGCTCACCAGCTCGACGCGCCCGATGGGGGTGCCTTGAGGCAATCCAAGGGGAACGCGGCAGATCACCGGCTTGACTCGCCGGAGACGATTCGGGTTCATGCGGCGATGAAACACGTTTTTGGCCTGGCAGCGGGGCTGATCATCTGGTGGGCCAACCCCGGGGCCTCCGGCGCTGATATCTCCCTCGGTGAGGTCGCGGCGCAAAGATGGCTCAAGGTCAGGGCCGGCGAAATAACGATCATCACTGACGCCTCGGAGGGAAAGCTGAGGGAATGGGCGACAGAGATGAGCTGGTTCCAAGGTGGCTTGCAGACCGGCCTCCCGTTGCGGCCGGACAGTGTGCGCGAGCCCGCGACGATCTTCCTGTTCAAGTCGGATCGGACTATGCGCCGGTATCTGCCTGACCTTGGAAAGAATTCCATGCTGCTCGCGGGTATATTTTCCTCGGTGGCGGGGCACAACGTCGGGATGATTGGGTTGGACGGATCCCGCTTCGACGTCCGGGAGAAACTGTTCCATGAGATGACCCACTGGCACTTGGCCGTCGTCGGGGTGGATGTTCCACTCTGGCTCCACGAGGGGCTGGCGCAGATTTTCCAGTCCTTTACTCTGCAGGGCGAGGCGTTCCGTGTCGGGCACATTCAACCCGACTTGTTGACCACAGTGAGAATTGCCGGCACGCCGCCCGTGGGGCCCCTGCTGGAGCAGGCCACATTGGATTATTCCCGGGCCGGCTGGAAACACGGCAAGACAACCCTGTTCTATGCGCAGTCTTGGGCGTTGACCCACATGCTGACGCTCGGAGCCGACGGTGGGAGCCGCGGGCGAATCACCCGCTATGTGGACGCCTTGCGTTCCGGGCTGACGGGAACCGATGCCTTTATGCAGGGGTTTGGCCTGACACCCGAGGTTGCACGGCAGCAACTCGACGCCTATGTGCGGGTGCCTCGGTGGCGCTTCGAGACCCTGCCGCTGGACCGGTCTTTCTCGCGAGATTCCCTCAAGGTCGAGGTGCTGGCACCGGCCGATCTCTACCGCGAGTTTGGCATGCTGCTGTTGTCCGCCAACCGGGTCGCAGCAGCGGCCCAGTTCATCGCCTATGCCTGCTCCGCCGACGGAACGGACGCGCGGAACCGGGAACTGGCCGGGGTCCTGGCGCTTGCGCGACAGCCGGTGGAGAAATCGACGGCGGTCGATGCTTTGGAGAAGGCGAAGAGACTGTCGTCCAGAAATCCCTGGATCTATATCATGCTCGCAAGGATGGCGCTGCGGGAGGTGAACCTGAACGGCTCGCCCGGCAACGATTCCATCGGGGAAGACCGGCTGCTTGAGGCGGAGAGCCTTCTCCTGACAGCCGCAAAACTGCGGCCCGCCTTCAAGCCTGTGCTTGAAGCCATGGCCGCGGTCATCCTCACTTCCGGCAAGGAGCGCCCGGAACTTAGTGAGATGCTCCGGGCCGAGCAGGCCGGTGCCTCGGGTTCGCCGGTGGTGCAGGTCGCGCTGGCTGACGGTGAACTCAGGCTCGGCCAGCCGACGCAAGCGGTGACACGCCTGACGCACCTGGTGGACCGGTCAACGGCGGACATGCCGGCCGAACTGGTCGCGCGCGCGCGATCTGCTTGCGACGGCCCGGGAGGCCTTGCCGAAGTGATGCGCCGACAACAACAAGCCCCCCGGCGGAGGAGCGGGCTTCAGGCAGGCAGCTGCCCGTCTTGCGCCTGCGACACAATGGTGACGCTCACCAGCTCGACGCGCCCGATGGGGGTGCTCTTCTCGCCGCCGCCGCCGGCCTTGGTCGGAACATTGGCGATCTGCTCCAGCACCTCGTCGCCCCTGATGAGCTGGCCGAAGGCGGTGTATTGGCGGTCGAGGAACCTGGCCTCGCCGTGGCAGAGGAAGAACTGCGAGCCGGCCGAGTCGGGATGGGAGGAGCGGGCCATCGAGATGACGCCGCGGACGTGCGCCTTGGCGTTGAACTCGGCCTTGATCTTGTAGCCGGGGCCGCCGGTGCCGGGCGCACCGCTCTCGCCGGCCCGGGTGTTGGGGCAGCCGCCCTGGATCATGAAGCCCTTCATGATGCGGTGGAAAGCCGTGCCGTCGTAGAAGCCCTCGTGGGCAAGCCGCTTGAAATTCTCGACCGTCTTCGGGGCCACGTCGGGCCAGAAGGCGATGGTCATCTCGCCGTAGCTGGTCTTCAGCACGGCGACTTCCGGGGAGGCGTTGTCTTTGCTCATAAAGGCGCACAAAAAGCCCGCGCCGCGGGCAATCCGCAAGAACCAAATCGACAGGGGCGGGCGCGGTTGCCTGACTCGCCGGGTGCGTTTCCACCAGATCACCCTGCAAGGCTTCCGCAACCTGCCGCTGGTCGATGTGACCCTGGCCGGCCCGCGGACGTTTCTCACCGGGGCCAATGCGCAAGGGAAGACGAATTTCCTCGAGGCGGCGGGCTATGTGACGGCGCTGCGTTCGTTCCGCGGGGCCGGGCCGCGCGCGCTCATCGGGCTGGGGCAGCCGCAGGCGGGGCTGGGATTCACGGTCGGGCACGAAAAATTCGGCGAGAGCCGGCTCACCGTCACGCTCACGCCGGACGGCCGCGAGGTGATGTGGGAGCAGGGCAGGGTGACGCGGCTGGCGGACTTCATCGGGAAATTCCCCACGGTGGTGTTTTCCTCGCAGGACAGCCAGTTCCTGCGCGGGGCGCCGGCGGGGCGGCGGCACTGGCTGGACCTCACCCTGGCGGCCATGGACAGCGGCTACCTGACGGCCTTGCAGTCCTACACGCGCGCCGTGGCGGAGCGGAACATCCTGCTCAAACAGGGAGGCCGCGACGCCGGTGCGTTGGAGGCGTTCGAGCACGAGCTGGCCGCCCATGCGGTGACGCTTTTTGCGAAGCGGAGCGCGGGGGTGGCGGAGCTGAGCGGGTTATTCCGCGCCGCCCATGCCCGCCTGGTCCCGGATGGCGAGACGGCCGGCCTGATCTACGCGCCCGATACGGCGGCGCCAGCACGAGAGGAATTCGCCGCGCTGCTCCTGAAGTGCCGCCCGCGCGACACGCTGTTGAAATCCACCGAGCGCGGCCCGCACCGCGACGACCTGGATCTGCTGCTCAACGGCCGGCCCGCGCGGCAGTTCGCCTCCGAGGGCCAGCAGCGCTGCCTCGTGATCGCCCTGCGGCTGGCGCAGGCGGCGTATTTCCAGGCCAAGGGCGGCGTCACCCCGGTGCTGCTGTGCGACGATGTGCTCGGCGAACTGGACCCGGACCGGCGCGCGCGCTTCTGGGCGTCGCTCGAGGGCGAACCGCAGGTCATCGCCACGGGCACGAGCCGGCCCGCCGATGCGGCCGGCTGGCAGGTGTTGACGGTGGACAACGGCCTTATCCGGGCGTGATGAATGCCATGGCCGAATCGGGGCGACGAAGCGGTCCGGCAGGCGGCGGTGAAGTTCCTGGCGTTTTAGTTGTTGGAGAGAACGAGAAAGAGTAAGAGAAGGAGAACGATGGCACGACAATCCGTCCGGCAGATGTGGAAGGCGAAGCTTGAGGGCACCCTTGCGCCCAAGTCGTGGCCCGCTGCGCCGACACTGTCGCGCCCGGCGTTTGCCGGCCGGGTGCTCGGCGTCGACCCGAGCCTGCGCGGCACCGGCCTGGCGTTGATCGAGTTCACGCCCGGACGCCCGCCCGTGCTGTTGCGCTGCCAGAAGGTGAAGGTCGCGCCGCGCGCCTCTTTGGCGTTCGCCCTCGGGGAGATCCACCGGGCGGTGACGGCGTTCGTGGTGGAATTCGACCCGCGGCATGTGGCGCTGGAGCAGACCATCCACGTGCAGAATTTCCAGACGGCGCAGATCCTCGGCGCGGCGCGCGGGGCGGCCATCGCGGCGGCGGCGCTACAGCAAAGGGAGATTTATGAGTATGCCCCGTTGCGCGTGAAGCTGGCCGTGGTGGGGCGGGGCCGCGCGAGCAAGGACCAGATGGCGCGCACCGTGATGGCGATGCTCGGGCATGGCCGGGCGATGGCCTTCGACGAGGCCGACGCAGCCGGCGTGGCGTTGTGCCACGCCATGACCTGGCGGGGCTAAGGCTCACGCAGGCGGCTTACCGGTCCCAACACGCCGGGCTGCCAGCTGTCCGGCCGGCCAATCCGCGGGTTGCCAAAAGCCGCCCGCGGGGGCAAAGTGCGTCATCATGATCGAGACCGCGGCCCCGTGGGCGAAGAACAAGCTCTATTTCCGGCCCAAGCTCCTGGACGCGCTGAAGGGTTACTCGCGCGCAAAGTTTCTGACGGATCTCGGGGCCGGGCTCACCGTGGGCATCGTCGCGTTGTCGCTGTGCATCGGGCTCGGCATCGCCTCGGGTGTGACTCCGGCGGCGGGGCTCTACGCCGGCGCGATCGGCGGGTTTCTGGTCTCAGCGCTGGGCGGGTCGCGCGTGCAGATCGGCGGGCCGGCCGGCGCGTTCGTCGGGTTGATCGCCCTGATGGTGGCGCACTACGGCGTGGCCGACCTGCTGGTCTGCACGATGCTGGCGGGGGTGATCCTGTTCGCGATGGGCGCGCTGCGGCTGGGCAGCCTGATCAAGTTCGTCCCGCATCCCGTGACGGTCGGCTTCACCTGCGGCATCGCCATCACGATCCTCTCGACGCAGCTGCGGGGGCTGTTCGGGCTGCACCTGACGCAGGAGCCGGCGGAGTTCCTGCCCAAGCTGGCCGCGCTGGCCGGCGCGTTCGCGAGTGTCCAGTGGAGCACGGTGGCGCTGTCGGGCGTCTCGCTGGCCATCATCCTGCTCTGGCCGAAACGGTGGAGCCGGGTGCCGGGCTCGATTGTCGCCGTGGGGGCCGGAGTGCTGGTCGTGCAGCTGTATCACCGGCTCGGTTGGAGCACGGACACCATCGGCAGCCGGTTTGGCGGCATTCCGCAGGGGCTGCCGGGGTTTCATTTTCCCCGCTTTGCCTGGGATCACCTCGGCGGCCTGATCCGGCCGGCGTTCACCATCGCGCTGCTCGGGGCCATCGAGTCGTTGCTGTCGGCCGTGGTGGCCGACGGTCTCATCGACGACCGGCACGACTCCAACCAGGAGCTGATGGCGCAGGGGGTGGCGAACTTCGTGACGCCGCTGTTCGGCGGCCTGCCGGTGACGGGGGTGCTCGCCCGCACGGCGACCAACATCCGGAGCGGGGCGGGCACGCCGGTGGCGGGCCTCGTGCAGGCGGGCCTGTTGGTGCTGGTGCTGCTCGTGGCCGCGCCGCTGTTCACCGACGTGCCGCTGGCCGCGCTGGCCGCGGTGCTGGCGGTGGTGGCGGTGCGCATGGGGGAGTGGGGGGAGTTCTGGCTGTTGCGCAAGAAACCCCGGGGCGACGCGGCGGTGTTCCTCACGACCTTCGGGTTGACCGTGTTGTTTGATCTCACGGTGGCGGTCGAGGTGGGCATGGTGCTGGCGGCGGTCGCGTTCATCAAGCGGGTGGCGGACACCACGAAGATCCACGAGATGACCGGCGAGCAGGCGGCGGCGGGCGGGCAGGGCCACGAGCCGGTGAAGGACGTGCCGCGCGGCGTGATGATCTACCGCGTGTTCGGCGCCCTGCTGTTCGGCTCGGCGGAAAAACTGGAGAGCATCATCCGCCGGACGGGCGGCGACACCCGCGTGGTCATCCTGCACATGGCGGCGGTGACGGCGATGGACGCCACCGCGCTCAACCGCATCGAAAACCTGCACGCGAAGCTGCGGCGGCATGGCAAGCACCTCGTGCTGAGCGGCCCGCACACGCAGCCTTATTTCATGCTGGAGAAAGCCGGGTTCTTCGACGCCCTCGGCCGCGAAAACATCGGGGCCGATCTGGAGGCGGCGGTGGCGCGCGCCCGCGTGCTGGCGGCATCCCGTTGAACGGCCTCAGGCCGCCACGGTCTTGAGCAGGCGGCCGAGCTCGCCGACCCGGTAGGGCTTGGGCAGGTATCCCCGGATGCCCAGGCCGAGCAGGTGGTGGCGCAACTCGTCGCTGTCGTAGCCGCTCGTCACGACCGCGCGCACGCGGGGGTCGAGTTCCCGCAGCCGCTTGAAGGTCTGCTCGCCGCCCATGCCGCCGACGACCGTCAGGTCCATGATGACGGCGTCATAAGCGCGGCCCAAACCGAGCCGGCGTTGATACAGCTGGAGCGCCTCCTCGCCGTTCTTGGCCAGGTCGCAGACATAACCCAAATTTCCGAGCAGTCCTTGCGTGAGAGAGCGGATGCTCTCGTCGTCATCCATGAAAAGGATGCGCCCGGCCTCGGCGTCGGCCGGCAACGGTGGGTTGCTCTGCCGGCAGGCGGCCAGCACATGGCGCACGGGGGAGTGGTTATACAGCGTGTGCAAGGGGAAGAGCAGGCTGCTGAGGGAAAGCCCGTCGCCAACCCTGTTTCCCTTTTAGGCCGAGTCTTTATATTGCATTTACGAGCGAGTGAGGGGAATCACCCAGCCCGCAGGCCGGAGTTCATTCCTAAACGCCGTTGGATTGCCATAAGCGCACCCGGCGCTCCAGGAAATCGATCCACACCGGCTGGTCGTTCAGGCAAGGGATATGGCGGAAGGACTCGCCGCCGGCCGCGAGAAAATCCTCGGCGCCGCGCACGCGGATTTCCTCCAGCGTCTCCAGGCAGTCGGTGACGAACGCCGGCGTGATCACCAGCAGGCGCTTTTTGCCGAGGCCCGGCAGCCGCTTGAGTTCGTAGTCGGTGTAGGGCGAAATCCACGGCTCGCCGACGAGGCGCGATTGGAAGGCCACGGACCATTTCTTCGGGTCGAGCCCCGCCTTTTGCGCAAAGAGCCGGGTCGTGCGCGTGACCTGGGCCTTGTAGCAGGTGGCGTGGGCCGGCGAACAGGTGTTGCAGCAATCGGCCGCCAACTGGCAGTGCGCGCCGGAGCTGTCGGCCTTGGTCAGGTGCCGCACGGGGATGCCGTGGTAACTGAAAAGCAGGTGGTCGTGCGGCTGGCTCAGGTAGGGGCGCGCGCTCGCGACCAGCGCGTCGATGTAATCGGCGTCGCCGTAGTAGGGCTGCACGCACTCGATCTTCAGGTCGGGCGCCAGCTTGGCGGCCTCGCGGTGGACCTTGGCCACCACGGTCTCCCAGCTCGACATCGCGTAGTGCGGGTATTGCGGAAACAGCAGCACGCGGTCGATGCCCTGCGTGACCAGCCGCCGGAGGACGTCGGGAATGGACGGCTTGCCGTAGTTCATCGCCAGCTCGACCGGGAGGCTGATCTTCGCCTGGAGCCTGGCCTGCGAGTGCCGGCTCGTGACGACCAGCGGCGAGCCCTCGGCGGTCCACACCGTCGAGTAGGCGTGGGCGGAGTTTTTGGCCCGGAAGGGGATGATGATGCCGTTGACCAGCGCCCAGCGGAGGAAGGCATTGGCCGGCCGGTCGATCACCCGCCCGTCGTTGAGGAACTCGCGCAGGTAGCGCTTCACGTCCGGCACGGACGGGGAGTCGGGCGAGCCGAGATTGAGCAGGAGGACGGCGGACGAGGACATGAAGCAAGCTAGAGGTGCGGTTTCCGCGCGGAATGTCAACCGGGCGGCGCGGGTTTTTGGTTGCCCGCCTCCGGGGGAAACCGGACAACTGCGCCATGACCGCCAAGACTGCTCCGGTGTTGCTCGTGATCCGCGACGGGTGGGGAAAAAATCCCCGGCCGGAGCAGAACGCCTTCAACGCGGTGCATCTCGCCCGCAAACCCTGCGACGACCTGCTGCATGCGAACTGCCCGGCCACGCTGGTCGCGGCCAGCGGGCTCGATGTCGGGCTGCCCGACGGCGTCATGGGCAACAGCGAGGTCGGCCACGAGAACATCGGCGCGGGCCGGATCGTCGACCAGGAGCTGGTCCGGCTGAACAAGCTTTTTTCCGACCAAAAACTCGCCGCCAACCCCGTGTGGCGCGCCCTCATCGCCCGCGTGCAGGCGCGGAAATCACGTCTCCACCTGATGGGCATCGTGTCCGACGCCGGCGTGCACGGCATGCTGGAGCACCTTTACGGCATCCTGCGCCAGGCGAAGGCGGACGGGGTCGCGGCGGTTTTCATCCACGCCTTCACCGACGGCCGCGACACGCCGCCGCAGAGCGGACTGGGCTACGTGCACCAAGTGGAGGCGAAGTGCCGCGAAATCGGCGCGGGCCGCATCGCCTCGGTCTGCGGGCGCTTCTGGGCGATGGACCGCGACAACCGCTGGGAGCGCGTGCAGCAGGCCTACGACATGCTGACCGGCCGCAAGGCCGCGGCCACGGCGCCGAGCGCTGCGGCGGCGGTCGCGAATTATTACGCCCAGCCCCTGAGCCCGACGCAGAATGGCGACGAGTTTGTGCCCGCGACCTGGGTGGTGGACGCCGCGGGCAATCCCGTGGCCACGATCGGCGACGGCGACGCCGTGCTTTTCTACAACTACCGCGGCGACCGCCCGCGCGAGATCACCCGGGCCTTTGTCATGGATGATTTCAAGGGCTTCGACCGCGGCCCGAAGCTCGACCTGTATTACGCCACGATGACCGAGTATGAGGCCGGCCTGCCCGTGCATGTGGTTTCCGGCAAACCGGAGAAACTGAAAAACATCCTTGGCGAAGTCGTGAGCAACGCGGGTCTCGCGCAGTTCCGCTGCGCCGAGACGGAGAAGAATCCGCACGTGACCTTTTTCTTCAACAACTACCGCAAGGAACCCTTCCCCGGCCAGGTGAACGCCTGTCCGGCCAGCCCGAAGGTGCCGACCTACGACATGCAGCCCGAGATGTCGGCGGCGCAAGTGACCGCGGAGGCCAAGGCCGCGATCCTCTCCGGCAAATATGCGCTCATCGTCGTCAACTACGCCAATCCCGACATGGTCGGCCATACGGGTTCGCTGCCGGCCGCGATCAAGGCGGTCGAGGCCACCGATGCCGGGGTGGGACGCCTGCTCGCAGCGCTGGCCACCAAGAACGGCAAGGCCGTGGTGCTGGCCGACCACGGCAACGCCGAGCAGATGTGGGACCCGACCGTCAACGGCCCGCACACGGCGCACACGCTCAATCAGGTCGAGGTCTTCGTGGTCGGCGACGGCCTGGTGGCCGGCAAAACCAGGATGCGCACCGGCGGACGCCTCGCCGACATCGCCCCGACCGTGCTGCACCTCATGGGCCTGCCCAAACCGGCGGAGATGACCGGCGAGAGTTTGATAGTGTCATAGTGGGTCAAAATCTGTTTGCCCCGGGGTGGGGCGGGCCGTTTGGTTGAGCGTTCCGCTCCCATGCAACGCACCCATCACTGCGCCCAACTCACCAAGGCCAACCTCGGCGCGACCGTGTCGCTCGCCGGCTGGGTGGACTCCATCCGCGACCACGGCGGCATCATCTTTGTGGACCTGCGCGACCGCGAGGGCGTCACCCAGGTGAAGTTCGACTCGGCGCTGCGCGCGCAGGCCGCGCACCTCAAGGACGAGTCCGTCATCGCTGTCACCGGCAAGGTCGAGCCGCGCCCGGCCGACATGGTGAACAGGAGCCTTCCCACCGGCGAGGTGGAGATCGATGCCACCACGCTGGTCGTGCACAATATCTCCGACACGCCGCCGTTCCCGCTGACCGACGCCGGCGGCGACAGGGTCAACGAGGACCTGCGCCTGACCTACCGTTACCTCGACCTGCGCCGCCCGAAGATGCGCAGGAACCTCGCCGTGCGCCACCGGGCGACGAAGTCCGTCCGCGACTACTTCGACGCGCAGGGCTTTTATGAGATCGAGACGCCGGCGCTGTTCAAGAGCACGCCCGAGGGTGCCCGCGAATACCTCGTGCCGTCGCGCATCCACCCCGGCCAGTTCTACGCGCTCTCCCAGTCGCCCCAGCAGTTCAAGCAGATCCTGATGGTCGCGGGCGTGGAGAAATATTTCCAGATCGCCCGCTGCTTCCGCGACGAGGATCTGCGCGCCGACCGGCAGATGGAGTTCACCCAGATCGACGTCGAGGTGTCGTTCATCGACCGCGAGGGCATCTACGCGCTCTTCGAGGGCATGCTGAGGAAGGTCTGGAAGGACGTGCTCAACCACGACCTGCCGACGCCGTTCCCGCGCCTGACCTACAAGGACGCCATGAACCGCTACGGCGTCGACAAGCCCGACACCCGTTTCGCCATGGAGCTGGTCGACTTCAGCGAGCTGTTCAAGACGTCCGGTTTCAAGGTGTTCGCCTCCACGGTGGCCGCCCACGGCGCGGTGAAGGCGCTCAACGCCAAGGGCCTGGCCGACATCACGCAGGGCGAGACGACCGCGCTCGAAGAGGTCGCAAAATCCCTCGGCGCGAAGGGCCTTGCCTTCATCAAGGTCGAGAACGGCGAATGGAAGTCGCCGATCGTGAAATTCTTCAGCGACGCCGAAAAGGCCGAGCTGACGAAGCGCCTCAACATCGAGAACGGCGACATCATCTTCTTCGCCGCCGCCCCGTGGGAGCGCGCCTGCGCCATCCTCGGCCGCACCCGCCTCGAGGCTGCGCAGCTGCTCGTCAAGCGCGGCAAGCTGTCGATCCGCGCCGACCAGTGGAATTTCCTGTGGGTCGTCGATTTCCCGCTCATGTCCTACGACGAGGAGCGCGGCAGCTACGCGGCCACGCACCATCCGTTCACCGCGCCCGTCCCCGAGGACGCGGGCCTGCTCGACAGCGACCCGAAGGCCGTGCGCGGCCAGCACTACGACGTCGTGCTCAACGGCATGGAACTCGGCGGCGGCTCGATCCGCATCCACCAGCCCGCGTTGCAGAAGAAGGTGTTCGAGGATGTGCTCAAGATCCCGGCCGACGTGGTCGAGAGCCGTTTCGGCTACCTGCTCAAGGCCTTCACCTACGGCGCGCCCCCGCACGGCGGCATCGCCTTCGGCCTCGACCGCATGTGCGCGCTGCTCTGCGGCACAACGAGCATCCGCGACGTCATCGCCTTTCCCAAGACGCAGAAGGCGCAGGACCTGATGGCCCAGAGCCCGACGCCGGTCACGGCCAAGCAGCTCAAGGAGCTGCACATCTCTACGGTCGTGCCGCCACAGTAGGCTTGCGCTGGCCGGCAACTCGCCAAAACTGCGGGCAACCTTCCTCTCCTTATGAAACTCATCACCGCCATCATCAAACCGTTCAAGCTCGACTCCGTTAAGGAAGCGCTGACCGCCGTCGGCGTCGAGGGCATGACCGTGAGCGAGGTGAAGGGCTTCGGCCGCCAGAAGGGCCACACCGAGGTCTACCGTGGCAGCGAATACACCGTGGACTTCCTGCCCAAGGTGAAGATCGAGATCGTCGTCAGCGACGAGATCAAGGACAAGGTCGTCACCGCCATCATCGGCGCCGCCAAGACCGGCAAGATCGGCGACGGCAAGATTTTCGTGGTCCCGCTGGAGGATGTCGTGCGCATCCGCACCGAGGAGCACGGCGACCAGGCGGTCTGAGCAGGCCCGCAGTTTTTGTCCGCCGGAGACTGGTGGAACCCGGCCTTCCGCCCTTCGCCAAGGCTACGGGGACAGGCTGGACGGGTCCTGAGCGCGGCGAAACCAGGCGAACGCGTCCGGAGGCCGCGTGCCACCTGGTGTATGACACGCACGCCGAGCCGGAATAACCGGGGCGGATCAGGCTCATGGCATTGGAGCTGCTTTCCCGGGTGGGTCCATGAACCACTCCTGCCTCCGCAAAACCCTTCGTCAGCTCACTGTCGCCGGGGCGTTGTTCGCCCTTGCGCTTGGTTTGTCCGCCCGCGCTGAAGTTGCCAAGATCGTCCCGCCGACCGCGGACGAGCGTCTTGCCGCGCTGGAGGCCTACGTCAACAACACCGATCCCGGCAAGTCCCTGGCGCTGACGCCCGGCCCGGGCCACAACGCCTGGATGATGACGAGCGCCGCGCTCGTGCTTTTCATGACGCTGCCCGGCCTGGCGCTCTTCTACGGCGGCCTGGTGCGCAAGAAAAACGTGCTCTCGGTGCTCGCGCAGTGCCTCGGCATCACCGGGCTGGTCACGATCCTCTGGTGGGCCTGCGGCTACAGCCTCGTGTTCGGCACGAGCTACGGCAGCCCGTTCATCGGCGGCACCGAGTTCCTTTTCCTCAGCGGCGTCACCTCGGCCCCGAACACCAACTACGCCTACTGGGTTTCGCAGAACGTGTTTGCGATGTTCCAGATGATGTTCGCCATCATCACGCCCGCGCTGATCGTCGGCGCGATCGCCGAGCGCATGAAGTTCAACGCCATCCTGCTCTTCGTCACACTCTGGATGATGGTGGTTTATTTTCCGCTGGCCCACATGGTCTGGGGCGCCACCGGCTGGATGAACGGCGTGTGGAACGCCGCCGCGGTGATCCCGGCCATCGACTTCGCGGGCGGCACGGTCGTGCACATGTCCTCCGGCTGGTCCGCGCTCGTGCTCTGCCTCATCCTCGGGCCGCGCATCGGCTTCGGGCGGGAGAAAATGGCGCCGCACAGCCTCGTGCTTTGCATGGTCGGCACCGGCATGCTCTACGTGGGCTGGTATGGCTTCAACGCCGGCTCGGCCGTCGCCTCCGATGGCATCGCCGCCAACGCGTTCACCACGACGACGCTCGCCGCCGCCGTCGCCGGTTTCACCTGGGGCATGGTCGAGAAGGTCACCCGCGGCCACGCCTCCGTGCTCGGTTTCTGTTCCGGCATTGTCGCGGGTCTCGTCGTCATCACGCCCGCCGCCGGCTTCGTCAACGCCGCCGGCGCGGTCCTCATCGGCGTCCTCGCCGGCGTCGTGCCGTTCCTGGCCTGCACCAGGCTCAAGGCCGTCTTCAAGTATGACGACGCGCTCGACACCTTCGGCGTCCACGCCGTCGGCGGCACGCTCGGCGCGCTGTTGACGGGCTTCCTCGCCACGGCCGACGTAAACTCCAACCTCGTCAGCGCCGCCTACGCCGAGAAGAACGGCCTGGCCGCGCTCATCAAGCACGGCGGACTCTGGGTCGCGCAGTTGAAGGCCATCGGCGTCACCCTCGTCCTTTCGGTGGTCGGCACCATCGTCCTCGCCTATCTGGTCAAGGCGCTGGTCGGCCTGCGCCCGGCCCCCGAAGCCGAGCAGCAGGGCCTCGACATCACCGACCACGGCGAGGAAGGCTACATTCTCTGACCCCTTAACCCACACCGAACATGAAACTCATCATCGCCATCATCAAACCGTTCAAGCTCGACGAGGTTAAGGAGGCGCTCGGCGCCGTGGGCATCGAGGGCATGACCGTCACCGAGGTCAAGGGCTTCGGCCGCCAGAAGGGCCACACCGAGATCTACCGCGGCAGCGAATACACCGTGGACTTCCTGCCCAAGGTGAAGATCGAGATCGCCGTGGCCGACGACGTCGTCGCCCAGGTGATCGCCGCCGTCACCGGCTCCGCCAAGACCGGCAAGATCGGCGACGGCAAGATCTTCGTGCTCCCGCTGGAGGATGTCGTGCGCATCCGCACCGACGAGCACGGCGACAGCGCCGTCTGACGCCCCCGCGGCTCTCTGGCTTGGGGTGGAACCCGGCCTCCGGACGGGTTGTGGAATCCGGCCTATGTGGGCGGGGCTTTATTCGCAGTGGGTCCAATACGGAACTTGCTCCGGCTTGGTTTGGTTGTGGGAGCGTGCTTGCACGCGACTGTCGCGACCAAGGTCGCTCCCACCAGAACCAGGCAAAAAGCGGAATGGTGGAAAGGCCCCCGGAGCAGCGGTGTCAGTGAGCAAGGGTGAAGTTTGGGTCGAGGATGAGGCGGTTCATCAGGCAGACCAGCTTGCGCATGACAGCGACGAGACAGACCTTTGGCGGTTTGCCGTTGGCTTTGAGTCGCTGGTAAAAA
>JACPPI010000028.1 GCA_016190985.1 Opitutia bacterium
CGGCATGTCCCGCCAGGGACAACCGGTGCGCAGCACAAACCATATCCCTGTAACCATGACCCGATCATCGTGCGGAGGACGCCCCCCACGTGTGCCAATCTGCCCTCGCCGGGTTTTGCGCCGGCTCAGGTTAATTTTTTTTAGCCGCTTCCACAGCGGCTGCGCCAGTTCCCATCGACTCGGATACATCATAGTCGCGCCTTCTGACCCGACTCGCTTTATCCGGTTCCACGAGGTTTGAATACACGCCCTAACAGAGGTAGCCGCGCAGGGCGCGTCGCAGGTGAACCGGCTGGTTGAACGTGGAGATAAGAACAGTGACGCGCATAGTCCAGTGGTGGGGTGAATTTTTCCGATGACGGGGCAATGGCAAGACTGATTTGGCTTCAGCGGGGGCAGGGGTGCAAATGGAGCGGAGGTCAGGTGTAGCGACAGGCGTCTCGGCCTGTCGGCCGCACGTCGACCCGGAGTCGACAGGCACTGAGGCCTGTCGCTACCCGGCAACATGGCAGATTGGTCTCAGTTTCCATTACACTCCGCCGTAGACGTCGGGGTGGCCCTCGCCGCGAGCCTTAAAGCGTTTGTGCACCCAAAAATATTGTTCGGGCGCGAGGCGGACATGCTGCTCGATGAGGTGGTTGATGCGCACGGCGTCGGCCGCTGCATCCTTGGTTGGGAAATTTTCCAACGCGGGCAGAATGGTCAGGGTGTAGGAATGGTCGGGTTCCCGCTTGGCGAAGAACGGGACGACGGCCGCACCGGTCATTTCGGCGATCTTGCTGGTGGCGGTGTTGGTGATGGCCGGCACGCCGAAGAAGGGCAGGATCTCGGAGGACTTGCTGCGTTTGCCCTGGTCGGGCGCATACCAGATGGCGGCGTTGCCCCGCAGGCCGCGCACAAGGCTGCGGAGGTCGTCGAAATGCACGGCGGGTGCCATGTGCCGCGCGCGCTGGCCGCGCATCAGGTGGGCGACAACGGGATTGTTGGGGTCGCGGTAGAGCCCGCCCATCGTGTGCGACTCGGACATCAATCTCCCGCCGATCTCGAGCGTGGTGAAATGGGCCGTGAGCAGGAGCGCGCCGTGGCCCCGGGCGAGCGCGGCGGTCAGGTGCTCCAGGCCGACGATGCGATGCCGCGGCAGGTCCTTGGGCTTGGCCCACCAGCCGGCGCAGACCTCGAACAGGCCGAGGGCGAGCGAGTCGTAGTGGGCGCGGGCGAGGGTGGCGACCTCGGCGGCCGATTTTTCCGGAAAGCAGAGCCGCAGGTTGGTGAAGACCACGCGGCGGCGAATGCGGACCAGATGGAATGTGATCCAGCCCAGGCCGCGGGCCAGCAGGCGCTTTTCCGGCCAGGGCAGCTTGTCGGCTAGCCACAGAAATCCCAGGGCCGCCCACATCGGCCAGTGCTGCGGCAGCCACAGGCGCGGGTGCTCGCCGGCGGGGTTCATGCGCCGCCGGGCTTGGGCGCGTGCCGGTAAAGCTGCGGGTTCAGCGCCGGATCATTATACATCTTGAACTGGAAGTAGGCGGAAAAAGTGCGGCGCCTGGCGATGACGTCGGCGAACAGGTCGGCGAGGCAGCCGGTGAGGTCGGCGCGCTGCTGGCGGATGCGCGCGAGCTTCTCGGCGCACTTCGCCTTGTGCGCGGCGGAGGCCTCCGGGCGCACGGTCTCCTCGTGCATGTGGTATTCCTTCAGCGCGAGGATGGAGAGGCGGTCGATCATCATGCCCGGGGTCTCGGAGTTGCGCGGGCAGCCGGAGAGCGGGGGGTTGAGCGCGGCGACGATCACCTTGTCCATCTCCTCGGCAAAGTTGTTCCGCTCCTGGTTGAAACGGTCGATGTTGCGCTTGGCCTGGCAGACGCGTTCGAAGCCGAGGTCGTCGCGGCGGGCGATGTCCTCCTCGTGCCAGAGGGAGAAATTGCGCAGGTGGTTTTCCTCGAGCAAACGCAGAAAACCCTCGCCACTGGAGGCGGGCGCGGCCTGGTGCCAGCGGGCGGTGAGTTCGGTCTGACGGGCGGCGAGTTCCGGGGCGTCGAATTTCATGGGGTGCGGCAAATTGAGTTGGACAAAACAGGCCCGGACACAAGCCTGCGAATCCTGCGCGATGCATAGCCTCCTCGTCATCAAGCCGTCATCACTCGGGGACATCGTGCATGCGCTGCAGGTGGTGCAGACCTTCTCCCGGGCGCGGCCCGACTGCCGGATCAGCTGGGTGGTGCGGGAGCGTTTCGCCGGGCTGGTGCAGGCCGCGCCCTTCGTCCACGAGGTGATCATCTTCCGGCGCCGGGGCGGCTGGTGGGCGTTTTTGCAGCTGCTCCGGCAATTGCGGGGCAAACAGTTCGACGCCGTGTGGGACATGCAGGGGCTGCTGCGCTCGGGCCTGATGACGGCCGCCGCGCGCGCGCCCGCGAAATGGGGCCGGCCCGACGCGCGCGAGGGCGCCGGCCTGTTCTACAACCATGTGGTGGGGGCTCCGACCACCCCCGGGCCGCACCATGCGCTGGAGATTTTGCAGGCCTTTCTGCCGTCCGCCGGCGTGGCGCCCCGCCTGGAGTTTCCGCTGAAGTTGAAAACCGAGACGGCCTACAAGTGGCGGCCCTTCTTCGCCGGCGATCCCCGGAACACCTTTGTCATCTTCACGGACAGCCGCGGCGCGGAGAAGGAGTGGCCGCGCTTCAACGAGCTGACGGCGCTGATCTTCGGGGCGATCCCCGAATGCCGGGTGGTCTGGTGCGCGGGCAAACTCACCAAACCCGGGATCGCGGTGCCGGCCGGCCGTTTCCTCAACCTCACGGGCTGCCCGATGGACGAGATGATCGCGCTCGTGCGGCGGCCGGCCACCTTCATCGGCAACGACAGCGGGCCGATGCACCTGTCGGCGGCGTCGGGCAACCGCGTGCTGGCCCTCTTCGGACCGACCTCGCCGCGGCGCTTTGGGCCGTATCCGCCGGAAGACCCGAAACACCGGGTGGTGGAGGCGCCGGAAGGCCGGCTCGACCGGCTGGAGCCGGCGGCGGTGCTGGCGGCGCTGGAGGAACTGCGGGGACGGGCGTTGTGACGCTCACGCGGCGTTCCGGTTAAATCGCGGCGAAAAACCGCGCCTACCGCGGGTTCGCGTTTGCGTTTATTTCCGCCGCGACAAGTTTGGGAACGGCCCGCACGACCTGCGGTCCATCATTGCCGCCGCCATGCCCGAAATGCTCATCATCAAGCCCTCCGCGCTCCGTGACATCGTCCACGGGCTGCAGGTGGCCGCGTCCATCAAGGCGCAGCGGCCCGAGTGGCGCGTCTCGTGGATCGTGCGCGATATCTTCTCGCCGTTGGTGCGCGCGTCGGCCGCGGTGGACCAGGTCTATGTGTTCCGGCGGCACGAGGGCGCGCGCGGCTTTCTGCGGACAATGCGCGAGGTGCGGAAAAAGGAATTCGACCTCGTGCTCGACTTCCAGGGCCTGCTGCGCACCGGGCTCATGACCAAATGGGCGCGCGGCAAGCGCAAGGTCGGCCGCGCCGACGCGCGCGAGGGCGCCGGGCTGTTCTACGACGCGACCGTTCCGCTGCCGCCGGCGGGCGGCGCGAGCCACGTGCTGGAAATCCTGCTGCAGTTCTGCACCGCCGTGGGCGCCGAGCCGCGCCTGGCCGGCCCGCTGCGCTTCCGCGAGATGGAACGGCTGAACCTGAGCTTCATGGAGCCGCGCAAGGGCCAGCGGCCGCTGCTGATTTTCCCCGACAGCGGCCTGAGCAACAAGCGCTGGAACGGCTACGCCCAGCTCACGGCGCAGCTCATCCGCGAGGGCGGCCGCAAGGTCGTGTGGGCCGGCAACAACTACCTGCCGGTCCGGGAGTCGTTTCCCGACGGCACCTTCCTGAACCTCACCGGCAACACCAGCCTGACCTCGCTGCCGGCGCTCCTGGCCAAGGCCGACTGGATCATCTCCAACGACAGCGGCCCGATGCACCTCGCGGCGGCGATGGGGCTCAAGACCATCGGGCTCTTCGGGCCCACCGATCCGCGGCAATACGGGCCTTACCCGCTGAAAAGCCCGACCAACTACGCCATCCAGGCGCCGGTGGGCGACCTGAAGCTGCTCTCGGCCAAGGAAGTTTTCCACCTCTTCAACCGCATCGAGGCCTCGCTGCCCAAGGCGCAGGCGCGGGCGGCGCTGGCCCCCGTTGATTCGCACTGATACCGAGCCAGGGCATGCCCGCCTTGCGTGCCACTAAACAATCGAGTCACTATCTGCAACCTGCGCCTCCATGAACCATAGCCGCAAGGAACTCGACCTGACTATTTTTGCTCTCCTTGCCCTCTTCATCCTCGCCGTCACGCTGCGCGCCGCCGACCGACCGAATGTGCTCTTCATCCTCTGCGACGACCTGCGCCCGCAGGCGCTCGGCTGCTATGGCTCGAAAGTGGTGCACACGCCGAACATCGACCGTCTCGCGGCGGAGGGGGTGCGATTCGCGAATATGTTCTGCACCACGTCGCTTTGCTCACCAAGCCGCGCCTCGCTGCTCACGGGACTCTATGCGCACCAGCACACGGTTGCGAACAACTTCACCGAGCTCCCGCCGAAGCTCGCGCACTGGCCCGTGCGGCTCCACGATGCCGGCTACGCCACCGCGTATCTCGGCAAGTGGCACATGGGCGAAGACAACGACGCGCCGCGGCCGGGCTTCGACTACTTCGTGACGCACAAGGGGCAGGGGAAATATTTCGGCACCGAGTGGAGCCTCAATGGCGAGAAGCACGTGACGCCCGGCGGCTATTACACCACGGAGGTAACGGACATGGCGCTCGACTGGCTTAAGAAACAGGACATGAAAAAGCCATGGGCGCTTTGCGTGGGCCACAAGGCGCCGCATAGCTTCTACACACCGGAGGAGAAATACGCGCACAGCTTCGACAGCGTCCGCGTGTCGTATCCCGACTCCGCCTTGGCTCTCGAGGGCAAGCCTGAGTGGATCAAGCAGCGACTCAACACGTGGCACGGTATTTACGGCCCGCTCTTCGAGTGGCGGAAGAACTTCCCCGACTCCAGCCCGGGTGCGGTGAAGGACTTCGAGAACATGGTGCACGGCTATTGGGGCACGATTCTCAGCGTCGATGATAGCGTCGGACGGATACGCGAGTTTCTCGAAAAGACCGGCCAGCTTGACCGGACGATCATCGTCTTCCTTGGCGACAATGGCCTGCTCGAAGGTGAGCACGGCATGGTGGACAAACGGACCGCCCACGAACCCAGCCTGCGCATCCCGCTCATCGCCCGCGGCCCCGGTCTGCCTGCGGGGAAAGTGGAGAGCAAACAGGTGCTAAGCGTAGACCTCCCGCCGAGCCTGCTGGAACTCACCGGGGCCAAGCCGCTCGAGTCGATCGCCGGTCATTCGTGGGTGAAGCTCGTGCGCGACGGCGACCTCGCGTGGCGCACTGCCTGGCTGTATTATTACAACTACGAGAAGCAGTTCCCCTACACGCCGAATATCCGTGCGCTGCGCACCGACCGCTGGAAATACATCCGCTATCCCCACGGCCCGCGCTTCGACTCCACGCCGGACAAACACCTCCGCGAGCTTTACGACCTCACTGCCGACCCCGAGGAACGGAAGAACCTGATTGCTGACCCGGCCCAAGCGGCAAACATCGCCGAGCTCAACCGCCAACTTCTCGCTGAGATGTTCATGCTCGGCCTCACCCCATCGAACGACGAGATGCCCGAGGACGCCGGCATCAAGGCCGAGTTGCCCGACCGGAAGATCCGGTAAGGCAGAAGTAAACCCCATCCCTCTGAGCTCCGGGTAAGCAAAAGGGGCAGGTTGGGGTTCACCTGATTTGACGGACAGAGGACTGGGGCGGCAAATTTGACCTCGGGCTCTGGGTGCCCCAACTGGCGGAGAATTTTGTTTATTCCCTTTGGGGTCCAATGCCCCAAAAGCTGAGGTAGTCCGGTCAAGCTGTAATCTCGATTTTTGGCAGAGTGGCGGCGAGGGGGGAGCGGTGGCGGCGGAGGGTGGCGGGCCGGACTTTTTGCACCGCGGCCAGTTCGGGGAAGCGCCG
>JACPPI010000021.1 GCA_016190985.1 Opitutia bacterium
ACCTCTTTCTGGGACTGGCCGGTGCTCGCCTGATAGGCGAGCACCTCGCGTTTGAACTCTGCACTGTAGGATGGTTTGGTCTTGGGCATGGGTATCGGTTCCTTTTGGGATGGTCCGCGCCCTCTGTCCACAAAACGGGGGTAGCCTCAGTATTTGCGCGGGCGCCAGAAGTGAAGCAACAGCTGTGGGGCGGGGCGTTTTGTGGCGAAGGCTGTTTCGTTAACACGGTGGGCCAACACGGCAGCGAGCAGACGATTGCCGCATACGTGCAGAGACAGGGCGGAAAGAGTGAGTATCGTCAGTTGCACAAGGGGCAGTTGGATTTAGAGCTGTCTTGATCAAATGCCCCGGGGCTTGCCCCGGAGATCTTTATCCTGTCTGTAAAGGCACACGTGACGCGTAAAACAGGGCAACATTATCGGGAGCAAGCTCGCTCCATCAAGGGCACGCAACATTCGGCCTACTTCGCCGCGGTTTCGTGGTATTCGCCGAGGGCGCGGTAGCGGTCGTAACGGGTGTCGAGCAGTTTCTCGGTGTCGAGTTGCAGGAGCTCGGCGAGGTGGCGCTCGAAGGCGGTCTTCAGGGAAGCGGCGGCGGCGGCCGGGTCGTTGTGCGCGCCGCCGAAGGGCTCGGCGATGACCTCGTCGACGACGGCCAGGTCCTTGAGATTGGCGGCGTTGAGCTTGAGGGCCTCGGCGGCCTGGGGGGCGTTGGAGCGGTCCTTCCAGAGAATGGCGGCGCAGCCCTCGGGCGAGATGACGGAATAGTAGGAGTTTTCGAAGATGAGCACGCGGTCGGTGACGCCGATGCCGAGCGCGCCGCCGGAGCCGCCTTCGCCGACAATCACCGCGATGGAGGGCACCTTGAGCATGGCCATCTCGCGAAGATTGACGGCGATGGCCTCGGAGACGTGGCGCGCCTCGGACTCGACGCCGGGATAGGCGCCGGGGGTGTCGATGAACGACAGCACGGGGAGGTTGAATTTCTCCGCGAGTTTCATCAGGCGGAGGGCCTTGCGGTAGCCCTCGGGCTGGGGCATGCCGAAGTTGCGGACGATGTTTTCCTTGGTGTCGCGGCCCTTCTGCTGGGCGATGATCATGACGGAGCGGTCGCCAAAAAAGGCCGTGCCGCCCACGAGCGCGCGGTCGTCCTTGAACTGGCGGTCGCCGTGCAGCTCCTGGAAGTCGGTGCACAGCGCCGCGACGTAATCGAGGGCGTAGGGCCGCTTGGGATGGCGGGCCACCTGCACCCGCTGCCACGGCGTGAGGCTGGTGTAGATGTCGCTCTTGGTGACATCGATCTTGGCCTCGATGGTCGCCAGCTCGGCGGACATATCGATGTTGTTCTCGAGGGACTGTTGGTGGAGGGCTTCGAGCTGTTTTTCGAGTTCGCGGAGCGGTTTCTCGAACTCCAGCAGGTAGGCGGGTCGATCCATAGGCCGGGAAAGATAGTTGGCCTGATTGGCGCGTGTCAACGGGTGCCTCGGCCGGACCGGATGGATTGCCGTCGCGAAGGATTGACATCACTGGAGATAAGTTGCGCCATTGTAATATCTAACGGGCCAGAAATTAATATTATCGGGAACCGATATGACTATTCTAGGTTTGATGGATCAAGTGACCCAATGGTGGGCGGAGCTCAGTTCCGCCCGGCAGGTTTTCTACGGGATCGGGCTGATCTCGGCTTTTATTGCCCTCTTGCTGGCTGCGCTGGGTTTTCTCGGGATGGAGCATCACGATGCGCTTGATGCGACGCATGCCGACATCAATCACGGCGGCGGGGGCATCTTCTCGATCAAGCCGCTCACCGGGTTCTTCCTTGGCTTCGGCTGGGCCGGCGGGCTGGCGGTTGATTCGGGTTGGTCGCTCATCGCGGCCCTGGCCGCCGCTGCGTTTGCCGGAGCATTGATGATGGCAGTGATTGTGGTGATGTTCCGCACGATCTTTGCCCTGCGCAGCGATGGCACCATGCGGATCGATGACGCGCTAGGCGCGGTCGGCACAGTGTATGTCGCGCTGCCTGCATCCAAGGGCTCGGGAGGGCAAGTGACCGTCAATTTCCGCGGCCGCCAGGAAACATTTGCGGCACTGAACGTCACCTCTCACCCTGTGCCAAGTGGGGAAAAAATCAAGGTCGTCGAGATCATCGATGGACGGACCGTGCTGGTCGAACCGCTGACCTGAGGCCGGCGCGATACATTTCAGCTGCATCAATCCTGTCACCCGCCTACACCATGCCCATCCTGAACATCATCCTCGCCGCCGCCGCGGTTGTTTTCGTTGTCGTAATATTCTCCACCCTCGTCTCGCGCTACCGCATGTGCCCGCCCGACCGGATCCTGGTCGTCTACGGCAAGCTGGCCAACGGGCTGTCGTCGAAATGTTACCATGGCGGCTCGACGTTCGTCATTCCGTTTTTCCAGAGCTACGGCTACCTCGACCTCTCGCCCATCAACATCGAGATCGAACTCAAGGGCGCGCTCTCCAGCCAGAATATCCGCATCGACGCGCCGGCATCATTCACCATCGGCATCTCGACCGACCCCGAGATCATGCAGAATGCCGCCACGCGGCTGCTCGGCCGCTCCTCCGAGGAGATCCAGCACCTCGCCTCCGAGATCGTGATGGGCCAGATGCGCGTGGTGTTCGCCTCGATGACCATTGAGGAGGTCAACAACGACCGCGAGAAGCTCATCTCCGCGATCACCAAGGGCGTCGAGGTCGAGCTGCACAAGATCGGCCTGCGCATGATCAACGGCAACATCCGCGACATCAAGGATCTCTCCGGTTACATCGACGCGCTTGGCAAGGAGGCCGCCGCCAAGGCGATCAACGACGCGCAAATCCGCGTGGCGCAGGAAAACCAGCGCGGCGCGGTCGGCCGCGCCGAGGCCGAGCGCGAGCAGGCTGTCCGGGTGGCCACCGCGCAGGCCGAGGCCCGCAAGGGGGAAAACACCGCGCAGGTCGTCATCGCCAAGTCCAACGCCGACCTCGCCACCGAGCAGGCCGAGGCCAAGCGCCGCGTCGAGGCCGCGCAAAAAGTTGCCGAGGCCCGCGCCCTGCAGGAAGGTTACAAGGCCCAGCAGGAGGCCGAGCTCGCCCGCGCCGCGCGCGAGAAGGCCCAGCAACAGGCCGACCAGATCGTGAAGGCCGAGATCGACAAGGAGAAGGTCCGCATCGACGCCGAGGCCAAGGCCGCGCAGACCAAGATCATTCAGGAGGGCCAGTCCGCGGCCTATGTCATCCAGAAGGATGCCGAGGCCGAGGGTGTGCGGCGCGTCGCCGAGGGTGAGGCCGCAGGCATACGGGCCAAGCTGACGGCCGAGGCGACCGGCATCCAGGCGAAGCTGACGGCCGAGGCCGAAGGCACGCGCGCCATCCTCGATGCGAAATCGCAGGGTTTCGAGAAGCTGCTCAAGGTGGCGGACGATACCGCCGGCGCGACGCAGCTGCTCATCGCCGAAAACATCGTCCGCATCGCCGAGATCCAGGCGGGCGCGATCAAGGGCCTGCAATTTGAGAAAGTCATCGTCATGGGCGCGGGTGGCAGCGGTGCCGGCCAGTTTGTGCAGGATCTCTACAAGGGCGTGCTGCCGATCAACGAGCTCGCGAAAAGCGTCGGACTGAACCTGCCGGCGTTTCTCGGCCAGAGCCAGCCGGACGCGCCAGCCGCAAAACCGAGCGACACCCCGAAGAGAGACGGGAAGGCGTAAGCGATCCGTCTGACTGTAGGAGCGGCTTTATGCCGCGATGCTTGCCGCTGAATCGCGGCATAAAGCCGCCTCCCGCAGTTCGAGCCGCGGGCGCAGCCACCGCGATCAGAGTCCGCCCGCCGCGGTCTCGGGATTCTTCAGCTGGTCCTTCCAACTGAGGATTTTTGCCTGCGCGCCGTATTTCTCGGCGGTGGCCTTGTCGCCTTTTTCCATCCAGATGCGGGAGAGGGTGGTGTTGATGAACAGGTCGTCGGGCCGGAGGGCAAGGGCCCGGTCCGCCGCCACCAGGGCGGCGTCAAAACGGCGCAGGGAGAAGTTGATCTCGGCGAGCGCGTGCCAGGCCTCGAAGGCGGCGGGCGCGGCGGCGGTGGCGCGGGCGAGCTTGGCGAGCGCGGCGTCGTGCTCGCCCATGGTGTAATCGAAGGTGGCCTCCTCGACGAGGGACTGGATATCGGCGGGACTCACGCTTGGACCGTAGCAGGGCGCGGGTAAAAAGAAAGGACGGCCTTGCGGGCCGTCCTTGGAGTGGTGGCATGCGGCGATTACTTGGCCGCGGGCTTGTAGCCGGCTTCGACACCGATCGTCAGGCTGACCTCGTCACCCAGGGCCTTGCTCAGCATCGCCGGGCCGGCCAGGCCGAAATCGCTCTTGTTGATCTTGGTCGTGGCCTCCCAGCCCGTGACCATGGAACCGTCCATGCCCGGCCCGGAGCCGAGCAAGGTGGCGTGCAGCACGACTTCCTTGGTGACGTCCTTGATCGTGAGATCGCCGGTCACGTCAAAGGTGTCGGCACCGGTCTTTTTCCAGGACTTGCTCTTGAAGTTGGCGGAGGGGAACTTGGTGACATCGAAAAAGTCGCCGCTGAGCACATGCGCGTTGCGCTTCTCGTTGGCGGTGTTGATCGAGGCGATCTCCACCGTGGCCTCGACGCTGCTCTTCTCGGGGGCGGCGGCGTCAAAAGTGACGGTGCCGCTGACCTTGGTGAAGTTGCTGGAGAACTTCGACACGATGTGGCGAAGCGAGAAGCCGACCGAGGAATGGACGGAATCGATGGTGTAGGTCTCGGCCGACAGCGCGGCGGCGGAGGCGAGGGCGGTGAGGAGCAGGAGCAGTCTTTTCATAGGGTGGTTATTTGTGAGTGGGTTCGGCTTCCCTCAATATTCAAAACAGAGCATCGTGCAACTGCGGACTGGTTTGCGGCGGAGAATTCACAAGATCAGCATGGCGTCGCCGTAGCTGAAGAAGCGGTAGTCACGGGCGACAGCCTCGGCGTAGATTTCTTTCAACCATGCGATGCCGTCGGTCGAGTCCGGAGTCAGGTAAGCCGCCACGAGGCAGAGCAGGGTGGAGCGGGGCTGGTGGAAGTTGGTGATGAGCGCATCCACGCCGCGAAAGGCACGGGGCGGGTAGATGTAGATTTCCGCCTCACCGAAGTAATCTTTCATCGGTCTGTCATTGCGAGGAGGGGGGCGACGAAGCAATCCAGCTGGATCGCCACGGCGGGCTTCGCCCGCCTCGCGATGACAGGCAGGTTCCGGGTGTCGCGACAGAAAATCCTCGATACTGCGGACGGCGGTGGTGCCCACGGCGATCCGGCGGCCCGGGGTGTTGAAGAGCGCCTGCTGGGTCGCGACGGGCATTGCATAGACCTCGCGGTGAATGGCATGGTCCTCGACGCGCTCCGTGGCGATCGGGCGGAAGGTGCCGAGGCCGACATGCAGCGTGAGATCGGCGCAGGCCACCCCCCGGGTGGCGAGGGCGGCGAGCAGTTCGGGGGTGAAATGCAGGCCGGCCGTGGGCGCGGCGGCGGCGACCTGGTGGGCGCGGTCGGCGTAGACGGTCTGGTAGCGCTCGCGGTCCAGGGCGCGGGCCGTTTCGTTGTCATGCCCCGTGATGTAGGGCGGCAGCGGCATCTCGCCGATGCGGTTGGCGACGGCGAGAATGTCGCCGCCGCTGGTCGTGAAGGCAATGCGCACAAGACCGTCGTCGGTTTTCTCACGGACTGTGGCGGTGAACTGGCCTTCGAGGCCGAAGGTCGCACCGACGGGCAGCTTCTTGCCCGGGCGGAGGAGGCACCACCATTCCTCCTTTGCCAGGGCTTCGGAGGACACGGTCCCTGCGCTGGCAGCCGGTCGCAAGAGCAGGCACTCGACGTGGCCGCCGGTGGACCGGAAGGCGTGCAGCCGCGCGGGGATGACGGCGGCGTTGTTGCGGAACAGGCAGTCGCCGGCGCGCAGGTATTCCGGAAGATCGCGGAAGTGCCGGTGTTCAAGGCGATGTTCCCGCCGGTGCACCACGAGCAAGCGCGAGGCATCGCGCCGGTCGGCCGGTTGCTGGGCGATCAGCCGGTCAGGCAGCGGATAGTCGAAGAGATCGGTCTGCACGGGAGCAAAGGGCTAGGCGGCTCCGGGCGGGACGGCAACAACGCTCCTGCGCGGGAGGAAAGAGTTCCAAAAACGAGCTTGCCTCACCGGAGGCAAATCAGCCGAATGCCGCCTCACTATTGGCCGCTTTAGCTCAGTTGGTAGAGCGACTCATTCGTAATGAGTAGGTCGTCGGTTCAAATCCGACAAGCGGCTCCAGCCTTCGCTCGCAGCAAAGCGAGAGTGAAGACTGCCGCGCCGTAGCTCAGTCCGCTGCGCGAAGGCGGGCCACGGTCGCCGCTGCTACGGCTGGCAGGCCAGCCGGGCTTCTTGAAGCGCCGCTCAGTTATCCGCGATGTGATCGTCGGGCAGGTGACCTTGGAGTTTCCGGCGCAGGCGCTGGGCCTCGATCTCGGTCTTGAGCGAAGCCGCGAAAAGCTGCAGCCGGCGGCGGGTCTCCAGTGTCTCAAGGAGCTGCTGCTTGACGGCGCTGTCCTCGCAGAGATTGAAGACCGCGATGTCGGCGAAGGTGTCGATGTCCTCGATGCTTTCGAGGAACTGGGTCATGCCCTTGGGCGCGGCGGCGCCGAGCCGGCGACGGAGGTTGAGCAGGCGCATCACCTCCAGCCGCAGGAACTCGAGTTCGGCCTGGTGTGTGCCGGCCGAGGTGGCGAGCGGCTGCACGGCGATGATGCGATACGGCTCCTCGCGGATAATTTTTTTCACCGTGACGCGGCAGATGCCTTGCAGGAGGAGGTTCGAGGTATCGTTCTCGCCTTTCTGGCAGGCGCGGATGATGCCCACCGTCGCCGTGTGGTGCGGGGGTTCGACCAGCTGAGGATCCTTGCGCGAGGTGGTGTCCAGATGCGCGACCGCGAACATGCGATCGCTGGCGAGCACATCGCGCAGCATCTGGCGGTAGCGGGGCTCGAAGATATGAAGCGGCAGCAGGGCCTGCGGAAAAAACACCGTGTCGGGCAGGGTCATCACCGGCACCGTCGCCGGCACATGCAGGGTTTCCATGGATTGAACCGTAGGTGCGGTGGCGGTATTTTCAACCAGTGGTTTTGACGGTGGGGGTTGCTTGGTTCAGATGTGGGTCTGCGGGCTTGCTCGCACTCTGCCCACCACCATCCGGCGCGAGCAAGCTCGCTGGCCCACCTTCCCGCCTCACGGCGCAGGTGTGACACGGGTGCGATCGGGTGTGCCACGGTGGCCCGTGAGCGGCTATGGTGTTGGCTGTTGCGAGCGGCGTAGATTATTTCAAGTAAGCCTGGACTAGCAGCTTAAGAATCAGCCCGGGACGAGGCACGGGCATTGCTAGGTTGCGCGCATGAGCAAGATACTTGGCATCGATTTGGGCACGACCAATTCCTGCATGGCGATCATGGAGGGCGGCGAGCCGGTGGTCATCCCAAACGCTGAAGGCGCGCGCACGACACCGTCGGTCGTCGCTTTCACCAAGACCGGCGAGCGGGTCATCGGTCAGGCGGCCAAGCGTCAGGCCGTGACCAACCCGAAGAACACCGTTTTCTCCGCGAAGCGACTCATCGGCCGCAAGTTCACCGAGGTCAGCGAGGAGGCCAAGAATCTTCCCTACAAGGTGGTCGCCGGCAAGAACGGCGACGCCTACGTCGAGGTGCAGGTTGGCGACAAAACCGAGCAGTTCGCGCCGCAGCAGATCGCCGCGTTCGTGCTCGGCAAGCTGAAGGCCGACGCCGAGACCTACCTCGGCGAGAAGATCACGTCGGCCGTCATCACCGTCCCCGCCTATTTCAACGACGCCCAGCGCCAGGCCACCAAGGACGCCGGCAAGATCGCCGGCCTCGACGTGCTGCGCATCATCAACGAGCCCACGGCGGCCTCGCTCGCCTACGGCCTCGACAAGAAGAAAGACGAGAAGATCGCCGTGTTCGACCTCGGCGGCGGCACGTTTGACGTGTCGATCCTCGAGATCGGCGACGGCGTCTTCGAGGTGAAGGCCACCAACGGCGACACCCACCTCGGCGGCGACAACTGGGACGACGCCATCATCGGGTGGCTCGTGGACACCTTCAAAAAGGAAAACGGCATCGACCTGCGCAAGGACCCGATGGCCCTCCAGCGCCTGAAGGAGGAGGCCGAGAAGGCCAAGATCGCCCTCTCCTCCGCGACCACCTACGATCTCAACCTGCCGTTCATCACGGCGGACGCCTCGGGCCCCAAGCACCTCAACGTGCAGCTGACCCGCGCGAAGATGGAGCAGATCTGCGACGCCCTCTTTGAGCGCTGCATCCAGCCCTTCAAGAACTGCCTCAAGGACTCCGGCGTCACCCCCGACAAGATCGACGAACTCGTGCTGGTCGGCGGCATGACCCGCATGCCCAAGGTCGTGGACATCGCCCGCGGCCTCGGCGGCAAGACCCCGCACCAAGGCGTGAACCCCGACGAGGTCGTCGCCGTCGGCGCGGCCATCCAGGGCGGCGTGCTCAAGGGCGACGTGCGCGACGTGCTGCTGCTCGACGTGACCCCGCTCACCCTCGGCATCATGACGGCCGGCGACGTCGCCACGCCGATGATCTCGCGCAACACCACTATCCCGTCCAAAAAGACGCAGATTTTCTCGACCTACAGCGACAACCAACCGGGCGTCGAGATCGTGGTCCTCCAGGGCGAGCGCCCGATGGCCCGCGACAACAAGAACCTCGGCACGTTCAAGCTCGACGGCATCCCGCCGGCCCCGCGCGGCACGCCGCAGATCGAGGTCACCTTCGACATCGACGCCAACGGCATCCTGCACGTCTCCGCCAAGGACCTCGGCACCGGCAAGGAGCAGAAGATCACCATCCAGAATTCGTCCGGTCTTTCCAAGGAAGAGGTCGAGAAGATGACCAAGGAGGCCGAGCTTAACGCCGCCGAGGACGCCAAACGCAAGGAAGCCGTCGAGACCAGGAACCAGCTCGACACGACCATCTACCAGCTCGAAAAAACCCTCAAGGAGGCCGGCGCCAAACTCCCCGCCGACGTGAAGGGCAAGTTCGAGACCGCGCTCACCGACGCCAAGAAGGAACTCGAGTCCAACGACCCGGCCAAGATGAAGGCCGCGCTCGAAAACCTGTCGAAGATCGGCGCCGAGCTTTACCAGCAGGCGCAGGCCGCCTCGGCCGCCGCCGGCGCCCAGCCGGGCGCCACCACCGCCGAGGCCGGCCCGTCCGCCGGGCCGAAAAAGGCCAAGAAGGCCGACGGCACGGTCGTCGATGCCGATGTCGAGATCGTCGACGACGAGAAGAAATGAATTTAGCGCGCGCCCGTTCCCGCCCGTCGGGGCGGGCTCGCTCTCTTCCAACCACCAACCTTAAACCCCCAACCACACAAAACCCATATGGCTAAAGTAAACATCAAACCCATCGGTGATCGCGTGCTCGTGCAGCACATCGAGGAAAAAGAACAGGTCCGCGGCGGGATCATCATCCCCGACAGCGCCAAGGAAAAACCGCAGGAGGCCCGGGTCATCGCCCTGGGCACCGGCAAGCGGGATGAAAACGGCAAGGTCACGCCCTTCGAGGTGAAGGTCGGCGACAAGGTCCTCATCTCCAAATACGGCGGCACCGAGGTCAAACTCGACGACCAGAAGTTCACCCTCGTCCGCGAGGACGACATCCTCGGCGTCATCGGCTAACCCCGGAACGCCACTCAACCCTCATCACTCAACTCTCAACTTAGTTTCAAATTATGGCAGCCAAACAACTCCTCTTTGACGAGGCCGCTCGTCAGAAAATCCTCCGCGGCGTCGAGATCCTCTCCCGCGCCGTCAAAGTCACGCTCGGGCCCAAGGGCCGGAACGTCGTCATCGACAAAAAATTCGGGTCGCCGACCGTCACCAAGGACGGCGTCACCGTCGCCAAGGAAGTCGAGCTTCCCGATCCCTACGAGAACATGGGCGCGCAGATGGTCAAGGAAGTCGCTTCCAAGACCTCCGACAGCGCCGGTGACGGCACCACCACGGCGACCGTGCTCGCCGAGGGCATCTACCGCGAGGGCCTGAAGAACGTCACCGCCGGCGCCAACCCGATCTACCTCAAGCGCGGCATCGACAAGGCCGTCGAGGCCGCCGTCGCCGAGCTCGCGCGCGTTTCCAAGAAGGTCAATGACCGCGAGGAGATCCGCCAGGTCGCCACCGTCTCCGCCAACTGGGACGAGACGATCGGCAACATCATCGCCGACGCCATGGACAAGGTCGGCAAGGACGGCACCATCACCGTCGAGGAGGCCAAGTCCATCGAGACGACCCTCGAGGTCGTCGAGGGCATGCAGTTCGACAAGGGTTACCTGTCGCCCTACTTCGCCACCAACATGGAGGCCCAGGAGGCCGTCCTCGAGGACGCCTACGTGCTCATCCACGAGAAGAAGATCGCCAACCTGCAGGAGTTCCTCCCGCTGCTCCAGACCGTCGCCAAGAGCGGCAAGCCCCTCCTCGTCATCGCCGAGGAAGTCGAGGGCGAGGCGCTCGCCGCGCTCGTCGTCAACAAGATCCGCGGCACGATCAACGTATGCGCCGTCAAGGCCCCCGGCTTTGGCGACCGCCGCAAGGCCATGCTGGAGGACATCGCGATCCTCACCGGCGGCAAGTGCATCACCGAGGACCTCGGCCTCAAGCTCGAGAACCTCACCATCGCCGACCTCGGCCGCGCCAAGCGCATCGTCGTCGACAAGGAGAACACCACCATCGTCAACGGCGGCGGCAAGTCCTCCGAAATCCAGGGCCGCGTGAAGCAGCTCCGCCGGCAGATCGACGAGACCACCTCCGATTACGACAAGGAGAAGCTCCAGGAGCGCCTCGCCAAGCTCGCCGGTGGCATCGCCGTCATCAACGTCGGCGCCTCCACCGAGGTCGAGATGAAGGAAAAGAAGGCCCGCGTCGAAGACGCCCTCCATGCGACCCGTGCGGCCGTGGAAGAGGGGATCGTCGCCGGCGGCGGGGTCGCGCTCCTGCGCACCATCAAGGCCATCGAGGCCCTCAAGCTCGAGGGCGACGAGGCCTTCGGCGCCCAGATCGTGCGCCGCGCCATCGAGCACCCGATCCGCATGCTCTGCGCCAATGCCGGCGTGGACGGCGGCGTGGTCGTCAAGGAAGTCCTCAGCGCCAAGGGCAACGTGGGCTACAACGTCGCCACCGACAAGTTCGAGGATCTCGTGAAGGCCGGCGTGGTGGACCCGACCAAGGTCACCCGCACCGCGCTGCAAAACGCGGCCTCGATCGCCGGCCTGCTCCTCACCACCGAGTGCATGATCACCGATCTGCCGGAGAAGAAGGAAGCTCCGGCCGGCGGCGGCCACGGCGGCGGCGGCATGGGCGGCATGGACTACTGATCCGCCTTCGCTCCGCACGGAGCTACGGCGCGACAAGGTCCCACCGACCATCTCGCATCAACTTCAAGGCGCGCTCTCCGGGGCGCGCCTTTTTCTGCGCCGGGCAATTGAATGACGGTCGGGCCGGAAAGTAGCGCGGTGCTTTCAGCCCGCGTTCTGGTCGAGCGCGGCCAAGTTATCGAACGCAGGCTGAAGCTTCGCGCTGCTCCAAGGCACTTTCGTCCGTCCAAGCGGCGAGATTTATCAATAGCCGCATTCGGCCAGCAAATCCGACGCCGACCGCTTCAGTGCCTTGGCGATTTGCAGCAGGACGGTAAGACTCGGCTCGTATTCACCGCGCTCGATGTTGCCGATGTAATTTTTGCTCAACGACACCAACTCCGAGAATTCTTCCTGAGAAAGGCCGGTTTTTTCCCGCTCCGCCCGCAGCCTTTTCCCCAGCGCCAATGCCACGGAGGATTTGGCTGCTTTGGTCTGCTTGCGTCTCGGCATGGCGCAGTGAGTTTAGCAAAGCTGACGAAGACACTCGACCAAGCATCCTTGGTATTTGCCTTGCTAGAATCCGAGGGCCGCCTTTTTCTAACCAAGAATGCTTGGCCTGTCCCCAAAGTTCCTCGCCGTCGCAGCAGTGATCGGGCTGAGTATCGTGGGCGTCCTGGCGGAATGGCTGCTCAAGCTGGCGAGCCAAGAGGATAATTCCTGGCGCAGTCCTTTCCTCGTTGTGGGCGTGGTGGTTTTTGCCGCGACCTGCTTGGGATGGGTCTATGTCCTCAAGCATCTCAAGTTGGCCAGCAGCGGCAGCATTTACTGCGTTAGCACCGTTCTCCTGCTTGCCGTGCTGGGCACCGTGGTCTTCGGTGAGAAATTGTCAGCGACCGAGCTTGCCGGTGTGGGTTTTGCTGTGATTTCTCTCATTTTGCTCGGGAGGCACGCTGCTTGAACGGATCGGCGCAGAAGAAATTGCGGTCCTCGGTTTATGTGGGCGAGTGCGCTTTGGGGCAGGGACTCTTTGCTGGGAGGGACTTCGGGGCAGGGGAGGAAATCCTGCAATTGACCGGACCGCTTATCTCCTTGGCGGAGACGATTTCGATGGGGGAACAAGAAGCCAACCCGCTACAGATCGGAATAGGCAAGTATATCGATATGGAAGAGCCCGGGGTATTTCTGAATCACTCGTGCGAGCCGAATGCAGGCATCGTCAAATCGCGCACGCTGATCGCCTTGTCCAGCATTGAGGCCGGCGAGGAAATTCGCTACGATTACTCGACCACCATGGATGAAAATCGCTGGACGATGGTTTGCCTCTGCGGTGCCAAAGGCTGTCGTGGCCTCGTGCAGGATTTCCGGCTCCTCCCGTTCGAGCTGCAATCGAGCTACCTGCGTCGCGGGGTGGTGCAGGAGTTCATCGCTAATAAGCTCAAAGGAGCGCACCCTGAGGCCTGAATCTGATGGGGTCGAATCTGTGATGGGGCCGAAGGCGGCCCCGGGCGGGAGGGGTGGCTTGACAAGCCGCGTTGGTGAAACAAGATGATTCACATGAAAACAGCCACCGTCCGCCAGTTGCGCACCGAGTTCCCCAAGGTCCTCGCCTGGGTCAACGCCGGCCAGGAGGTGGCCATCACCCGGCGCCGCAAGATCGTGGCCAGTCTCACCCCGGCGGGTGACGCCGCGAAGAAAAAGCCAACTTTGCCGGATTTTGGTGCCCGGCTGCGGGCTCGTTTCGGCGACAAGATCATCCCGGCAGGGGTCATGGCGGATATTCTGGCGGATAACAAAGGGCGTTACTGATGGCCGGGCCGACTTATGCCGACACGAGTTTTCTCGTCTCGCTCTGTCTGCGGGATGCCAACTCGGCCCGCGCGGCCGGGGCAGCGTTACGGGTCATGCCAGCTTTCCTCACGCCGCTGCTCGAGCACGAACTGCGCAATGCCATCCGGCTGTGCGCATTTCGCCGCCAGATTAGCTCAAACCAGCGGGAGGAGGTGCTGCATGATCTCGAGCAGGATAAGGCGGCAGGCGTGTTTCACCTCGTGCCTTTGGATTGGCCCAGGGCATTGAAGCATGCCGAGACGCTGAGCCGACGGCATACGGAGGCGTTGGGCGTGCGAGGCATGGATATTCTGCATGTCGCGTCAGCCCTGGCGCTGAAGGCCGGCCGATTTGTGACCTTCGACGAGCGGCAGCGTGAACTCGCCCATTTGGCGGGTCTGGAAGTCCGCTGAATCACAAGGTCAGCTGTAGAAACTGCTGTGACCGACGCGCCGGCGTGGCCCGAGCTTCAGCCTTCGCTAGGCCTACGGCTGACTGGCCAGCCTCCGCAAAGCCCTCAGCCTACGCCGAGCCTGCGGCCCGACAAGACGGCTGGCAGGCCAGTCTTCGCCAAGCCGATGGCTGGTGTTTCGTGGTTTCATCCCAATCCGTGCGCATCCGGGCTATCCGCAGTTTAACTCCGGGGGTGGAATTGAATCTTGCGGGAGGATTCCGGCTGGCTAGATTGTCGGCATGTCAGTCGAGGAAATCAAAGCCACGGTGGACAAGGCGACACCGACCGAGCGCCGGCTGATGTCGGCCTACCTCAAGCTCAAGACGCAGGAAGAGGGCGGCCGGCTGGCCAAGGATCTGGGCGATGCGCACCGGCGGATCGACGCCGGCAAGGCGGCCAAGCTGGAGGATGTCATCGCCCTCCATGAATCCATGAAACGTGTGGGGTTGTGAGTGGATACGAGCTCTCCCTTGATTTGGAGGTTTTGCAGCAGCTCTTGCGGGCCGACAAGGAACAGCGGGAGCAGGTGATTGAGCTGCTGACCCGCCTGCGCCTGGAGCCGTTTCTTTCCGGTGATTTTCGCGAATCCGACGATACCGGCCGCACCAACGAGGTTGTTTTGGCCGGCGATGTGCTGGTATTTTTCTGGAGCGATCACGCGGTCAAAACCGTGCGTGTGACCAAGGTGGATTTTATCGAGGGTGACTGAGAGCGTAGCTCTTGCCAAAGAGCAGGCCAGGCTCTTCCGTTGTCTCCTCATATGGAAGTCATCTTCATGGGCACGGGCACGTCGCAGGGAGTGCCGATGATCGCATGCCAGTGCGCCGTCTGCACCTCGGCCGATCCGCGCAACCACCGCACGCGGGCGAGCATCCATGTCGTCATGGACGGGCTGCACATCCAGGTGGATGCCGCGCCGGAGTTCCGCCTGCAATGCCTGCGCGAAAAGGTGGCGCAGCTCGACGTGTTCATCCTCACCCACGGCCACAACGACCATATCACGGGCATGGACGACCTGCGCCGCTTCTGCGACCTGCGCGACGGCACGGCGCTGACCGTCCACACCACCGACGAAGGCATGGCGCGCGTGCTGGCGATGTTTCCCTACGCGATCGCCGAGCGGCCGGTGTCGAAGGGCTATGCGGCCTTCAAGCTGGTGGAGATGCCGCCGGTGCTGGAATTTCCGCAGGGGAGCATCCGTTCCACGCTGCTGCCGCATGGCGGCATCAACACGCTCGGCTTGGTTTTTCAGGAAAAGTCGTCGGGCAAGAAGTTCGCCTATTACAACGACTGCAAGCGCATCCCGCACGAGGCGGTCGCGCTGGCGAAGGGCGCCGATGCGGTTTGCCTCGACGGCCTGCGCGTCGAGCCGCATCCGTCCCACATGAACATCGAGGAGGCTTGCGCCGCCGCAGCCGAAATCGGAGCCCCGGTCACCTATCTCACCCACCTGACACACCGGATCGGACACGAGGAGTGGAGCGCGAGACTCCCCCGGGGCGTGCAACTGGCTTATGACGGGCTCAGGTTGCACCTCCAAGCCGGGGGCGCGCGGGCATAAGACACCCGGGGCGTTTGCTTTTCGCCTTAATTTCGCTGCATTGACCGCCACAACCCACGATCCGCATGGCCAAGATCTACAACGACATCACGGAAACGATCGGCAACACGCCGCTCGTGCGCCTCAACCGCACCGCCGCCGCCCATGGCGCCCAGGCCGAGATCCTGCTCAAGCTCGAGTTCTTCAACCCGCTCTCCAGCGTCAAGGACCGCATCGGCTTCTCGATGATCGATGACGCCATCAAGGCCGGCAAGATCACCAAGGACAGCGTCATCATCGAGCCGACCAGCGGCAACACCGGCATCGCGCTGGCCTTTGTCGCCGCCGCCAAGGGCCTCAAGCTCATCCTGACCATGCCGGAGACGATGAGCACCGAGCGCCGCAAGCTGCTCAAGATCCTCGGCGCGCGCGTCGTCCTCACCGAGGGGCCCAAGGGCATGAAGGGCGCCATCGCCAAGGCCGAGGAGCTGGCGGCGAAGATTCCGAAGAGCATCATCCTCCAGCAATTTTCCAACCCGGCCAACCCGGCGATCCACCGCAAGACCACCGCCGAGGAGATCTGGCGCGACACCGACGGCAAGGTGGACATTGTCGTCGCCGGCGTCGGCACCGGCGGCACGATCACCGGCGTGGGCGAGGTGTTGAAGGCCCGCAAGCCCGGCATCAGGATGGTCGTGGTCGAGCCCGACGCCTCGCCTGTGCTCTCGGGCGGCGCGCCCGGCCCGCACAAGCTGCAGGGCATCGGCGCCGGCTTCGTGCCCGCCGTGCTCAACACCAAGATCTACGACGAGATCATCCGCGTGAAGGAGGCCGACTCCGGCCCGGTCTCGAAGCAGGTCAACCAGCTCGACGGCATCCCGGTCGGCATCTCCTCCGGCGCCATGATCTGGGCGGCCCTCCAGCTCGCCCGGCGCCCCGAGAACAACGGCAAGCAGATCGTCGTCATCGTGCCCTCCAGCACGGAGCGTTACCTCTCCACCTGGCTCTTCGCCGACATCAACGTCGAGAGCGACCCGGTGGACGACCTGATCCCGGCCGCGGACGCCTGAGGCATTCAAAGTAGTTCGAGGGGGAGCGCGTTGACCTCAACGCGCTCCCCCTTTTGACTATCCGGTGCAATCCCGTCCTTGTTTTTTTCCCGCCCGCGCCTCGCTGGCCTGGAACCAGCGGTAGAAGCTGACGCCGAAGGCGATCATCGCCACGCTCATGCCGACGAGTTTCATCATCGCGCCGGCGAGGAGCTGGTCGGCCGCGGCGGACAGGCCGTCCACGATGCGCGGGGCGTATTCGTAGGTCGGATAGAGGACGTCGGTGGAGAACGTGATGTAGGCGAAGACCGGCGTCATGCCGATGAGGACGGCCAGCAGGTAGAGCATCTGCCAGGCGTAGCTCGCCGGAGGAAATTCCTTCGACGGGCTGAGCAGCGGCCACCAGTAGAACAGCGCCGCGCCGAAGAACGAGAAGTGCTCGGCGATGTGGACGGGGCGATTTTGCAGCGCGAGGTCGTAGAACGACGGCAGGTGCCAGACCGTGATGACGGCGGTGTAGAGCACGCCGCACACGAGCGGATGAGTGAGCACCCGCAGGATGGGGCGCAGGCCCGGCCGGCCCGTGAGCGGCCGGACCAGCCAGTCGGGCAGGCCGAGCAGAAAGAGGACGGCGGCGGGATAGAGGATGAGCTGGTGCTGCAGCATGTGCGCGCTGAGCAGGTAGCGCTCGCCCGCCTGATCAAGCGGCGAGCCCACGGCGAGGTAGAAAATCACGAGCGCGGCGTAGAACTTCACGGCGTGCCGGCGCGGATAAAGTGCGCCCGGAGCGAGCTGCTCGCGCCACGGCCCGGTCAGGATGGCGTAGAGCCAGCCGAGGAAGATGAGCCCGCCGATGAGGAACGGCTCATTGTGCCAGTGGGTCCAGTCGATCATGGGATGAGCATTTCCATAGCAGTCATTCTGAGCGAAACGAAGAATCCAGCGGTGGCGAGCTTCCTGTGGATTCTTCGCTGCGCTCAGAATGACCGGTGGCGGAAATAATAAAGCCGCGCTGGTGGCGCGGCTTGAAGCGGGGTGGGAACAGGTCTCAGGCGAGGGCCACCCGGGCGAACTCCAGCGCGACGGCGGTCAGCGGCTTGGCGGCGTCGGCGCCGAAGAGGTGGAGCAGGGCCCACATCGTGCCGCCGGCGAGCACGAGGCCGATGAAGAACAGGATCGTGCAAAAGACCTTGTCCCAGCGCAGGTGCATGAAGAAGAAGATGACGAACATGAACTTCACCGCCGAGAGCAGGCAGAGGGCCGTGACGACAAACCACTTCACGATCGGCAGGTAGACCAGCACGACCTCCACGCCGGTGATGACGGCCAGGATCATCGCGACCTGGATGTAGAAGTGGAATTTGCTCGGCTCGGAGTGGCCGGCGGCGGGAGAAGCGGCAGCGGGGGCAGACATGGGGAGAGAGTTGGATAATCTTTCTCGTTCTCGTAATCGTTATCTTAATCTCAAGAGAACGATTAGGATTAAGAGAATGAGAACGATTGGTTAGAGATACTCCAGGAGGTAGACGGCGGTGAAGATGATGATCCAGACGATGTCGACGAAGTGCCAGTAGAGGCCGATGGCCTCGACATCGATGGCGTTTTTCTCGCCGAACTCGACCGCGCCGCGGGCCCGGCCGAGGGCGACCATGGCGGCGAGGCCCACGAGGCCGACGCCGAACTGCGCCGCGTGGTGCGACAGCATCCGGCCGAGCGGCAGGCCGTAGATGACCTCGATCATGCCCGGGACGAACCAGATGAAGGCGACGCCGAAGGTGACCGCGACGGCGAGCAGATGGAGGAGGTTCATCACCAGGCCGGCGCCGCTGGCGGGCTTGAAGGTGCGCACATACATCATGCCCAGCAGGAGCACGCCGATGGCGACGTGGGTGCCGTGGGTGCCGGTGAGGGTGTAGAACGTGGAGCCGAAGATGCTGTTCGACAGCGTCATCTTCTTCACCGCGACGAAGTGGGTGAACTCGTAGACCTGGCCGCCGAGGAAGATGCAGCCGAAGAACATCGTGCCGAGCAGCATGGTGCGCGTGCTGCGGATGTTGCCGCGCTGGATGGCGTTCACGGCGAGCGCCATGAGCAGCGAGGACATGAGCAGGATGAACGTCGAGAAGGACGTGAGCTCGATGTTGAACACCTGCGTCGGGACCGCGTTGCCCGGGGGCGGGTTGAGGCGGTAGACGAGGTGGGTCGAGATCAGCGTGCCGAAGAACATGCAGTCCGAAGCGAGGAAGGCCCACCACAGGAGCTTCTTGTTTGGGATGCCCGTCGACGTGGTGTGGTCGTGATGGTGGTCGATGTGACCGGCGGTGGCCGCGTGGCTGCTCATGGCTTAGTTGAAAGGTGAAAGTTGAAAGGTGAAAGCCAAGGCGGCTTAGTGGTGGTCGCCGCGGGACTCGGTGACCTTGCCGTCGGCGCCGAGGTGGAGGTGGTAGCCGCCGGGGCCCTCGAGGGACCAGAGGTAGCAGGCGGCGAGCAGGATGACGCCGCCGGCGATGCCGAGCGGGAGATGGGAGGCGAAGATCTGGTTGCCGAACATGACGACCGGGTGGTGGAGCTGGGCCATGTTGTAGGCGCCGATGAGCAGGCCGAAGGCGGCGATGATCGGATACCACGACTGGTCGGGCATGTGGATGCCGCCATGGGATTCCTCGGCCTGGATGAGGGCCGCCTTCTCCTTCGCGATCTCGTCCTTGTGGGTCTTCTCATACCACCAGGCGTCGCGGGCATGGACGCTCGGGATGGCGTCGAAGTTGTGCTCAGGCGGCGGGGAGGGGATGGACCATTCCAGTGTGCGGCCGTCCCACGGGTCGTTGCCGCACTTCTGGCCCTTGAAGAGCGACCAGACGAGCACGGCGAAGTAGGTGAAGATGCCGACGCCGAGCAGGTAGGCGCCGCAGGTGGCGAAGAGGTTGCCCTCGTTCCAGCCCATGTTGGAGTCGTAGGTCCAGGTGCGGCGGGGCATGCCGTTCAGGCCGAGGAAGTGCATCGGGAAGAACGTGCAGTTGAAGCCGACGAAGATGAGCCAGAACGAGACCTTGCCCCAGAACTCGGGCACCATCCGGCCGAAGAACTTCGGGAACCAGTAGTGGATGGCGGCGAGCAGCGCGAAGGTGGCGCCGCCGATGAGCACGTAGTGGAAGTGCGCGATGACGAAGTAGCTGTCCTGTTGCTGGGCGTCGGCCGGCGCGGCGGAGTGCATGATGCCGGAGAAGCCGCCGAGCATGAACATCCAGATGAATCCGAGGGCGAACATCATCGGCACGCGGGTCATGATCTGGCCGCCCCAGAGGGTGCCGATCCAGTTGAAGATCTTGACGCCGGTCGGGACCGCGATGGCCATGGTGGCGAGCGCGAAGGCCGCGGTGGCGACGTTGCCCAGGCCGGTGGTGAACATGTGGTGGCTCCACACGCCGAAGCCGATGAAGCCGATCGCCACGCCCGAGAACACGATGATCGGGTAGCCGAAGAGCGGCTTGCGCGAGAAGGTCGGGAGGATCTCCGAGACGTAGCCCATCGGGGGCAGGATGAGGATGTAGACCTCGGGGTGGCCGAACACCCAGAAGAGGTGCTGCCAGAGAATGGGCTGGCCGCCGCCGGAAACCTCGAAGAAGTTCGTGCCGAAGTTGCGGTCGAACATCACCTCGACCAGCGCGATGGCGATGGCCGGCAGGGCGAGGATGAGCAGGAAGCTCGTGACGAGCGCCATCCAGGTGAACACCGGCAGGCGCATCATCGTCAGGCCCGGGGCGCGCAGGTTGATGATCGTGACGATGAAGTTCAGCGACGCCACGATCGAGGAGAGGCCGAGCACCTGGATGCCCAGCACCCAGAAGTCGGTGGACAGGTCGGGCGTAAAGGCCTTGGAGGTCAGCGGGGCGTAGCCGAACCAGCCGACATCGGGCGCGCCGCCGAAGTTCATGTGGGGGAAGACGTGCGAGATCCAGCCGACGTTGAGCAGGATGGCGCCGACGACCCAGACCCAGAGCGAGAAGGAGTTGAGGCGGGGGAAGGCCACGTCGCGCGCGCCGACCTGGATCGGCACGAGCAGGTTGAAGAACGCGGCGTTGAGCGGCATGACCGCGAGGAAGATCATCGTCGTGCCGTGCATCGTGAACAGCTCGTTGTAGAGCTGCGCGCTGATGAAGCGGTTGTTCGGCACGATGAGCTGCGTGCGGATCATCAGGGCCTCGAGGCCGCCGATGAGGAAGAACAGGATGGCGAAGCCGCCGTAGAGCATGCCGATGCGCTTGTGGTCGACGGTGGTCAGCCAGCTGACGAGGCCGGTCTTGGCGGTCGGCCGGGCGAACAGATCAAAGGTCGCCTTCTTCGCCGGGGCGCGGGCGCCGCCGGTGTAGGCGGATTTTGCGATAGCTTCAGCCATGGGAGGAAAGGGTGGGGGTTACTTGAGGCTGTGCAGGTAGGCGACGAGGGCGTTGACCTCGGCGTCGTTGAGCGTGAAGTTCTGCTTCCACGCGCCGGTCGGATCCTGCACGAGGTAGCCGCCGAAATACATCTTGTTGCCGGGCTTGAAGTGGGCCGGCTCGTGGAGCCACTGGCTCAGGCGCTCCGGGGTGTTTTCCAGCACGCCGGCGGCGATGGTCGAGCGGGCGCCGACATGGGTGAGGTCGGGGCCGGTGATGCCGATGCCCTCGTGGCCGCGGGTGGTGTGGCAGGAAATGCAGGTCTTGCTGGAGAACAGCTTGCGGCCGGCGGCGATGAGCGCGGGATTTTCCCCGGCGGCGGGTTCCTGCATCTTCTGCCAGGCGGCGAGGGGATTGGCGTCAAACTCGGTCGAGCCGGCGAGCGCGCGGCCGTCGTTGAGTTTCAGGCTGGCGAACCTGACCTGCGGCAGACCGGCGGCGGCGAGGGCCGGGGCCGGGACGGTGCGCGCGGGCTGCTTCTGGCGGGCGAGCCATTGGTCGTAGTCCGCCTGCGCCAGCGCGATGACGCGGAATTTCATGATCGCGTGGGACTCGCCGCAATACTCGGCGCACTGGCCGTAGAAGTAGCCCGGCCGCTCGGCCTTGAACCAGAGGAAATTCGGGCGGTTCGGCATCATGTCCACCTTGCCGGCCAGCTTGGGGATCCAGAAGCTGTGGATGACATCGACGGTGCGGAGCTGCACGCGGACGGGGCGGCCGGCGGGCACGACCAGCTCGTTGCCGGTGACGAGCGGGGCCTCGCCGCCGGTCGGGAGCTTCACCAGCTCGTTGGGGTATTCGAACTTGAACCACCACTGATAGCCGGTGGCGGTGACATCGAGGGCGTTGCCCTTTTCGGCCTCGGGGACGTCGTGCGTATACCAGATGTCGCGCACCGTCGGGATGGCGATGATGACCAGCAGGCCGACGGACGCGACAATCAGGCCAATCTCAATCAGAGGATTGCCGTGACCCTGCGGTGGGGGCGGGGATTTTTCGTCGGCCTCGGATTTGGCGCGGAATTTGATCTGCGCGTAGGCCAGCACGCTGCCGACCACGAGGAAGATGCCACCTGTCACCCAGCAGGTGACGAGGAACAGGTCCCATTGCGACCTAGCCACCGGGCCCTCGGTGACCATGGTGGACTGGGGGCCGCTGAGGCTGAAGACCTGGTGCAGCCAGGCGCAGCCGGTGCAGCTGACCAGGACGAGCCCGGCGAGAAAAACGGCGGCAAAGCGGAAGATTTTGCGGTGGTCGGAGCGTGGACTGGTCATGTGTAACAAGGGCGGCATCAGCGGGGTGCGCCGGGCCAAGTGAGTGGGGTCAGCGTTTGGAAAACGGAACCCATTTCAACCACAAAACCGCGCCAAAATCCGGCCTGCGGCCCGGGGGTATTAACCGCGCGGCGCCTGGTATTAGCCGGGTGTTAACCTGCGCTGCGGCATTGCAGACCGCCCGCAAAGTGTGCGAGGCTGCCGCTCCATGAAAAAACACCTGCTTCTCCCCTTGCTCACCGGCTGCCTCGCGCTCACCGGCTGCGGCCCGAAAGACCAGGCCGCGGCCCCGAACTCCGCGGCGTCCGCCTCGGCGGTGGCGGTCTTCGAATTCACCGCCAACGACTCGATGAAATTCAACCTCACCCGCATCGAGGTGAAGGCCGGCCAGGACGTGAAAGTCACGCTGACCAACACCGGCAGCATGCCCAAGGCCGCCATGGCGCACAACTGGGTGCTCCTCAAGAAGGGCGCCGACGGCAAGGCGTTCACCGACGCCGCCGTCACGGCCCAGGCCACGGATTACATCCCGCCCGCGCTCGCCGACCAGATCATCGTCCACACAAAGATGATCGGCGCCAAGCAGAGCGACGAGATCACCTTCAAGGCCCCGACCGAGCCTGGCGAATACCCGTTCGTCTGCACCTTCCCGGCGCATTTCCTGTCGGGCATGCAGGGTGTGATGGTCGTCAAGTAAGCGCCCCTGTGGGAGCGAGCTCGCTCGCGACGCCATTCAAGCCGGGCCTCCGCGCCCGGCTTTTGTTTTTTTGCGGCGGGACCATCAGCCTCGCAGCGCAGGTGTAGGTTGCGCGCTCGCGCGCAACGGGGCGTGCAAGCACGCCACCTGCATTCAGCCCGCCGGCCACCACCGGTAGAGGAAGAAATACACCAGCACGCCGGTCACCGACACATAATACCAGATCGGGAAGGTGAACTTCGCCCAGCGCTTGTGCGTTTCGTAGTCGCCCTTGATCGCGAACCAAAACGTGCGCGGCACGAGGTAGGCGATGGCCATGGCCAGCACGATGTGCGTGAGCAGCATCGTGAAATAGAAGGCGCGCAGCAGCGGCGCCTCGCCGCCGAACGGGGTGTGCACGCCGCGCACGAGGATCTTGTGGGTCACATAGCCCGCGAGGAACACCGCCGACACCGCGCCGGCGCTGAGCATGCAGGCCCGGTGCAGGTCGCGCTGGCCGCGCCTGATGAAAACAAAGCCCGCCGTGATGAGCACCGTCGCGGTGGCGTTGAGCGCGGCGTTGATGGTGGGGAGGTCGGCGACGGTCATGGGAAAATCGGAAAAAGGATCTGTCTGGGACTCAGAAAATCAGGGAAACAGAGACGCTGATTGGTTCGTTTCCTGAGTTCCTGATTTCCAGATTTAAAATCGGAAAATCAGCCGGTCCGTGACGAGGAGCGTCAGCAGCAGCGGCAGGTAGGCGATCGAGATGAAGAACAGCCGGCGCGCCTCGGTCTCGCGCTTGGCCGGGTTGAGGAAGGTGATCGCGGATTTCAGCATCCACAGTCCGAGCGCGGCGGCGGCGGCGAAGTAATACCACGAGCAGTAGCCGAGCAGCGTGGGCAGCACGCTGGCCGCGACCAGCAGCACCGCCCACACGAAGGCCCGGCGCGCCGTCCGGCGGCCGTCCGGGTCGGTGACGGAGACCATGCGGAGCCCGGCGGCGGCGTAGTCCTGGCGGTAGGTCCAGGCCAGCGAGAAGAAGTGCGGCATCTGCCAGGTGTAGAGGATGGCGAAGAGCGACCAGCCAAGCGGATCATTCGAGCGCCCGGCCGCGGCCCAGCCGATCATCGGCGGCAGGGCCCCGCTGATGGCGCCGATCTCGGTGTTCCAGCGCGACCATTTCTTGGCCGGCGTGTAGATGGCGAGGTAGGCGACGATGGTGGCGAGCGCGAGGAAGGCCGACTGGCCGTTCACCTGTCGGAACAACACGGCGAGCCCGGCGATGCACATCAGCCAGCCCACGATGAAGGCCGAGCCGGGCTGCACCGCGCCGGTCGGGATGGGGCGGTCCGCCGTGCGTTTCATTTTCGCGTCGAGGTCGCTCTCCATCCACTGGTTCAGCGCGGCCACGCCGCCGGCGCACAGCGCCGTGCCGAGCATGACAAACAGAGTCCGCGCCCAGTCCCAGAACGGCAGCGCCGCCAGATAACCGACCATCGCCGTGACGACCGACAGGAAACTCAACCGCGGTTTCGTCAGCTCCAGATAATGCCGCCAGGTCGCGCGCCCGGCGGGGGCGGCGAGTCCGGTCGGGTTCTGTTCCTCGGTCTTCGTCATGGATCGGAGCGAGCGGACAAAGTCATCGAATATCCCTGCCGGTCATTCTGAGCGCAGCGAAGAATCCACGCATTCGAAAGCGGCATCGTGTTCGTGGCCGTGGATTCTTCACTTCGTTCAGAATGACACATTTTTGGGGTCATGGGTGATTCCGTTCAATCGAGCCGCGCCCGGTGAAAAAGGCCACCACGAACGTCACCGCCAGGGTCAGCGCGCCGAGGATCACGTGGCCTGTGGTCATGGTGACGCTCCGGCCGGTCCAGATGATCTGGGCGCCGAGGCAGATCTGGCCGGCCACGAGCGCGACCAGCAGGAAGCTGGCCCCGCGCAGCGGCGGGACCAGGGATTTCTCGCGCCAGAGAAAATGGGAGTAGAGGAGGACCATCACGCCGATCAGGGCGGCCACGACGCGGTGGGCGAATTGCAGCATCACCTTGTAGTCCCACTGCGCCGGCAGCAGCGCGCCTTCCGGAGTGGAAAAGGGAAAGGTCGGGATGGCCAGGCCCGCATAATTGTGCCGCATCGTCACCGCCACGCCCAGCTGCACGAACAGCAGGGCGACGCACCACCAGCCCAGCCGGCGGACAAGTTCGCTCGGCGTGCCCAGCGTATTCTCGACCCAAGCCCGGGACAGGCCGGCGACGATGGCGAAAAGCATGCAGACATAGACCTGCGCCAGCATGCCGTGCGGCACGCGCAGCATCTGGCCGAGGGTCATGTCGAAGCCCGGCACACTGAGCGCGTCGAGGAGCACGCGTTTGCCGCCGATCAGGCCCTGCACAATGACGATGGCCAGCGCCCACCAGCCGAGCCGGCGCAGCCAGCGGCGCTCCTCGCGCAGGTGGACCCAGACGGCGAGCGCGATGGTGATGAAGCCCATCACGGCACCCGACAAGCGGTGGGAGTGCTCGGCGAACTTGTCGATCTCGGTCAGCCAGCCGTGCGGGTTGACGGAGCCGTTGGACAGCGGCCAGTCGGGGAAAGCCATGCCCGCGCCGATGCTGGTCGTGAAGGCCCCGAGGGCCACGAGCACGAAGACCCAGCCGCTGCCGACGGTGGCGAATGCGGCGAGAGCGGGCTTGAAGGCGGAGGTGCGGCGCATGGGTCTTGGGTGGAGCGGCTTGACCTCAAGACGCCCGAAGCGCGCTGGGGTCAGCGCGCTCCACCGGAGAGGGAATGGGGGCAGAGCACATGGTTGGGCGGGAATGGGCAGGGGATACTTCGGCTGCGGGCAGCGCAAACCTTTTGACAATTTTCCCCGCTGGCAAATGTGTGTGGCGGATGAAGCCCAGTTATTCGCCCTTCCCGCGGTTGGTTGCCGTCTCGCTAATGGCGGCCTTGGCGGCGATCGCGCCGGGTTGCGGGAAACAGGAGGCGCCCGTGAGGTCGAGTGCCCCGGCGGCTCCCGCCGAAAAACGCCATCCGCTGACGGGCGAGGTCGTGAAGGCCGACACCGAACGCAGCGCGCTCATCGTCACGCACGATGAGATCAAGGGTTTCATGCCGGCGATGACGATGGAGTTCAAGGTGGCCAAGGGCGACCTCGCCATCGCCCGGCCCGGCACTCACATCCGCGCCGAGCTGGTGCGGCGCGGCAGCGATTTCCATCTGGAGAAAATCTGGCCCGACGACGCGGCCACCCGGCGCGCGCTCGACGCCGCGGCCAAGGCGCTGGCGCAGGACACGGCGATGCGCGGCAAGGAGGCCTACCGCGAGATCGGCGAGGTGCTGCCCGAGTTCACCCTGCTCGACCAGGAGGGCCGCGCCGTGAGCGGCAGCCGGTTCCGGGGCCGGCAGATCGTGCTCAATTTCATCTTCACACGCTGTCCGATCGCCACGATGTGCCCGGCCGCCACGGAACGCATGGCCCGGCTGCAAAAGGCCGCGCGCGAGGCGGGGGCGACCGACTTCGATCTCGTCTCCATCTCCCTCGACCCGGAATACGACACCCCGGGCGTGCTGAAGGATTACGCGCAGGCCCGCGGCCTCGACACCACGAACTGGTCGTTCCTCACCGGGCCCGATGCCGCCGTGCGCCACCTGCTCGCGCAGCTCGGCGTCATCCGCGAGTTCGAGGGCGCCACGATCAAGCACACCCTCGCCACCGTGCTCATCAACGAGGACGGCAAGATCGCCTACCGCATGGACGGCAGCATGTGGGCGGTGGAGGACTTTGTCCGCCGGCTGAAGAAGGGATGAGCGCGCCTGAACAAGGTGGAACCCGGCCTCCGGACGGGTTTCTTACAGCGCGAATCCTGAAAACGCGTCCGGAGGCCGCGTTCCACCCATGACCCAGCGCAATCAGATCATCCTCATCACCGCCGTGGCGCTGGCGCTCTACGTGGGCGTGCGGCTGCTGCCGACCGGCAGCAACCTCAACCACATGGATTTCCGGATGGAGGGGAAGGGCGTGCTCGAATTCTGCGATCCCGCCAACCCGCAGTTCATCCCGGTCGTCGCCGCGCGTTCACCGGTGGCGACCTCCCTGCAGGCGGACCGCGAGCCGGCGCGCGACCAGCCGGTGGCCTTCACGCTCACGTTGCGCACGGCCAGCGGCAAACCGGTGGCGCCCGAGGATCTGCTGGTCGCGCACACCCGCAAGCTGCACCTGCTGATCGTCGATCCCACGCTGGAGGACTACCAGCACGTGCATCCGGTGCCCGGGCGCCGGCCGGGCGAATGGGTGTTCACGCTGACCCCGGTGCGCGCCGGCCGGTATCGGGTGTTCGCGGATTTCACGCCGGCCGCGACGCAGCGCGGACTCTATGCCTCGGCCGATTTCACCGTGCCCGGTCCGGTGGCCACGGTGGTCCGCGAGCCCAACACGCTGGTCCAGCTGGCCGGGTTCAACTTCCGGCTCATCCTGCCGGATACGTTCCGCGCCGGCCGCACTGCGGACTTGAAACTCCGCATCGAGAGCCCCGGCCGGGAGAAAATCCGCGTGCCCCTCCAGCCGGTGATGGGGGCCTTCGCGCACCTCGTGGCCTTTGACGAGGCCCGCAGCGGCTTCGCCCATCTGCACCCGGCCGAGACCGACCTGACCAAGCCGCCCGACGCGCTGCGCCCCGAGCTGAATTTCAAGGTCACGATCCCGGTGCCCGGCCGCTTTGTGATCTGGGCCCAGGTGAGCCTGGAAGGCCGGGAGATCTTCGCCCCGTTCTGGGTGGACGTGGCGCCGTAGCCCCGGCCGCAGCCCGGAAATTTGTAATCTATTATATTGCAAATTTCCCTGGCTCCGTGCGGCCGGTGGGGATCACGCGGTCTCGCCGGAGAGTTCGAGCACCTCGCCGCCGTCGGTGCTGAGGTAGCGGCCGAGTTCCGAGCCGGGAAAACTGCCGAAGGTGCCCGGGTGGCAGCGGAGCAGGCCCTCGCGCGCCAGCCGCACGATGCTGCGCTGGTTGCGCCCGGGGTCGTTGCAGAAATAGTGTTCGCGCGCCTTGTTCGGCCACACGAGGCTGCCGCGCAGCACGTCGCCGATGAGCGCCTCGCCGCTGGCGAGCACCACGGAGACGGAGCCGGGGGTGTGGCCCGGGGTCGGCACGACGCGGGCGCGCAGGCCGTAGGGCTCAAGCGCGATGCCTTCCGTGAAGACCAGGTCGGGCTCGAAGGCCTCGAACTCCTCGTCCACGAACGGGCGGAGGAGGCGCCCGAGGGTGTCCTGCACGGCGAGCACGCCGTTGCGGCCGGCGCGCACGAGGGGGGCGTCGCCGGCGTGGATGGCGATCTGGGCGCCGCTGCGGCGCCGCAATTCCGCGGCGCACCCGGCGTGGTCGCTGTGGCCGTGCGTGAGGAGGATGAGGGCGATCTTCGCCGGGTCGACGCCATGGGCGCGCAGGGCGCCGAGGATGCGCTTGAGGTCGCCGGGCGCGCCGGCGTCGACCAGCACGGGCTTCGTGCCGAGCAGCAGGTAGCAGTTGGAGATCGCGCCTTTGATTCGGATCAGCATGGCGGTATTTCAGGTAGGGGGGACGAAGATCATTTGACCACGGAGGACACGGATTGACACGGATCAATTCAGGCAAGCGTCATTCTGCGCGCAGCGAAGAATCCAGGATGATACACGCAGGCGGGCATGCTGCTGTATTCTTCGCTGCGCTCAGAATGACAATCGGTGCCATTGATCCGCGATCATCTGTGCAGCCCGTGGCGAGAAATCCAACGGTCGGCCTCAGAACTTCAGGTGTTTGACGGTGACGCCCTTGTTGATGAGCTGTTTCAGCGAGTCGATGCCGATGCGCAGGTGCATCCCGACGTGCTTGTGGTCCACGGCCTGGTCGCTGGCCTCGGTCTTGACGCCCTCGGGCGTCATCGGCTCGTCGGAGACGAGGAGGAGCGCGCCGGTGGGGGTCTCGTTGGCGAAGCCGGTGATGAAGATCGTCGCCGTCTCCATGTCCACCGCGATGGCGCGGACTTTCCTCAGGTATTTCTTGAAGTCGGCGTCGTGCTCCCAGACGCGGCGGTTGGTGGTGTAGATGGTGCCGGTCCAGTAGTCCTTGTGGTGGTCGCGGATGGTGGTGGAGATGGCCTTTTGCAGCGCGAAGGAGGGCAGGGCGGGCACCTCGGGCGGGAAATAGTCGTTGCTCGTGCCCTCGCCGCGGATGGCGGCGATGGGGAGGATGAGGCTGCCGAGCTTGGCGCGGTGCTTGAGGCCGCCGCATTTGCCGAGGAAGAGCACCGCCTCGGGCTTGATGGCGCTGAGCAGGTCCATGATCGTGGCCGCCGTGGCGCTGCCCATGCCGAAGTTGATGATGGAGATGCCGCCGGCGGTGGCGCTGCGCATGGGCTTGTTCCGGCCGTGCACCGGCACGCGGTGCCAGTGGGCGAACTGCTCGACGTAGCGGTCGAAATTGGTGAGCAGCACGTAGCGGCCGAAATTTTTCAGCGGCACGCCGGTGTAGCGCGGCAGCCAGTTCTCGACGATTTTCCTCTTGGTTTCCATGAAGGGGCTTTTGCCCGCGAAAAATTAGCCCCGCCGCGGGATTCCGCGAGGCAAATCGGTGCATCGGGGTGGAGCGGCTTGACCTCAGGACGCTGTGAACGCGCTGGGGTCAGCGCGTTCCACCTGCCTCAAACCGCGGAGGCCAGCGTCGGCGCGATGTTCAGGTGGTCGGCGCCGGTGTATTTCAGGGACTGCTCGTCGGCGTGGTAGCTGGAGCGGACCAGCGGGCCGCTCTCGACAGTGCCGAGGCCGGCCGCGAGGGCGAACTGTTTCCAGTGCGCGAATTCCTCCGGCGGCACCCAGCGGTCGATCTTCCAGTGCTGCGGCGTCGGCTGGAGGTATTGGCCGATGGTCAGAATGTCCGCTTTCTTGGCGGCGATGTCGCGGAGGCACTGCTCGATCTCGGGGGCCGTCTCGCCGAGGCCGAGCATGATGCCGGTCTTGGTGGTGAAGCCGCGGCTCTTGGCGTGGCGGAGCACGCTCAGGCTGCGGTCGTAACGGGCCTGCACGCGGACGGGCTTCTGCAGGCGCTCGACGGTTTCGACGTTGTGGTTGAAGATGTCGGGCTGGGCGTCGAGGACGGTGTCGAGGTCGTGCAGGCGGCCCTTCCAGTCCGGGGTGAGCACCTCGATCGCGCACCGGGGGTTGCGGTATTTGGTGGCGCGGATGGTGGCGGCCCAGACGCTGGCGCCGCCGTCGGCCAGGTCGTCGCGCGCGACGGAGGTGATGACACAGTAACGCAGGCCCATCTTGGCCACGGAGTCGGCCACGCGGGCGGGTTCGCCGAGATCAAATTCCGTCGGACGGCCGGTCTGGATCGCGCAGAAGTTGCAGGAGCGCGTGCAGATGTTGCCGAGGATCATGACCGTGGCCGTGCCGCGCGACCAGCACTCGCCGATGTTGGGGCATTGCGCGCTCTGGCAGACGGTGTGCAGCTTGTTGTCCTCAACCAGGCGGCGGGTGGCCTGGTAGGCCGGGCCGGAGGGCAGCCTGGCGCGGAGCCAGTCGGGTTTGCGGTGGGTGGGCGTCATGTTCCGGCGAAGAACTTCGGCAGGAGCGCCCAGAATTCAAGCGCCAATACCCGCTTCACCTCTTCGGCGGAGGGCGCCGCGCCGAGCTCGGCGGCGAGCGAGGTGACGGTGCCGTCGGTGATGCCGCAGGGCACGATGCCGGAGAACGGCGCGAGGTCGGCGTCCACGTTGAGGGCGAAGCCGTGGAAGGTCGTCCATTTCTTCACCGCGATGCCGATGGCGGCGATCTTGCGCGGACCGAGCCAGATGCCGGTCTTGCCCTCGCGCCGGGCGGCGGCGAGTCCGAAGGTGCCGACCGTGTTGATCAGCACCTGCTCGACGAAGCGCAGGTAGGCGTGCAGGTCCTTGCGCGGGGCGAGGCTGATGATCGGGTAGCCGACGATCTGGCCCGGGCCGTGGTAGGTGATGTCGCCGCCGCGGTTGGTCGTCACCACCGCGATGCCGCGCCGCGCCAGCTCGGCCTCGTCCCAGAGCATGTGCTGCTCGGCGCCCTTGCGCACCCCCAAGGTGTAGACGGGATCGTGTTCGGTGAAGACGAGCGTGTCGCCGATCTCGCCCGCGTTGCGCCGGGCGACCAGATCCTCCTGCCGCCGCCAGGCCTCGGCATAAACGGTGCGGCCCCAATCGCGGGTGGCGCGGGTCAGCGAAGTGGCAGACGCAGTGGTCATTTGTTCCGACTATCCCCACCTGGTTGCCGGGCGCAATCTTGACTTCGCGGGGCCTTGGGATGACCTGTAGCCCATGACTGCGAATGCCCGGCAAGTCCTCGATGCGGCGCTCCGCCTGTCCGTGCCGGAGCGGGAGCTGATGGCGGAAAAATTGGTCGAGAGCCTCCTGGACCCGGAGATCGAGCAGTCTCATCTGCAGGCGGTGCAAGAACGCCGCGCGGACTATCAGGCCGGTCGTTCGGCATTGATCGATGGTGCCGAGGCCATGAAGCAGGTCCGTTCCGCCATCCGGCGATGAAGTTTCGGTTGGATCGAGCGGCCCGCGACGAATACCGCGAAGCCGCCGAGCATTACCAGGAAGTTTCTCCCCGCATCGCCGCGGCTTTTGTCGACGAGGCCGAGGCGACGATTCAGCTGGTCAGGGAAAAACCCATGACTTGGCGGGCTTAGAATCACGATGTCAGGCGCTGCTTGGTCAGGCGATTTCCCTTTGGTGTCTATTGCACGGTCGGGAAGGACGAAATTGTTGTCTGGGCCATCATGCACCTGCACCGGCGGCCGGGCTATTGGCAGGGACGCCGGGCGCAGTAATTTCCGTTTGCGCCCGTTGCCGGGGCCTCCAAGCCTGCGCCCTTCCATGAGCGACATCCCCGAGGACATCTCCCACGACCAGTATGCCGTGCGGCTGAAAAAGCTGGCCGACATGCGCGCGGCGGGCTTCGATCCGTTCCGCGCCAGCGTCGAGCAGACGCATTTCTCGGCCGACGCCATGCGGCTCCACGTCGAGGGCCAGGACAACGCCGTCGCCGTCAAGGTCGCCGGCCGGCTCGTCGTCATCCGCGACATGGGCAAGAGCCACTTCGTCAAGATCCTCGACCAGCAGGGCCAGATCCAGCTCTACCTCAAGAAGGATGTCGTCGGCGAGGAGGCCTACGCCGCGTTCAAAAAACTCGACCTCGGCGACATCATCGGCGCCGAAGGCACCCTCTTCAAAACGAAGACCGGCGAGATCACGGTGCGCGTCACCGGCTACACCCTCGTCACCAAGGCGCTGCGCCCGCTCCCGGAGAAGTGGCACGGCCTGTCGGACATGGAGCAGGTCTACCGCCAGCGCTACCTCGACCTCATCGTCAACCCCGAGTCGCGCGCGCGCCTGATGCTGCGCAGCCGCATCGTGGCCAGCATCCGCGCGACGCTGGCGAAGCGCAGCTTCCTCGAGGTGGAGACGCCGGTGCTGGAGGGCGTGGCGGGCGGCGCGGCGGCGCGGCCGTTCACCACGCACCACAACGCGCTCGGCGTGGATTTTTTCCTGCGCATCGCGCTCGAGCTGCGGCTCAAGCGTCTGCTCGTCGGCGGCTACGACCGCGTGTTCGAGATCGGCCGCATTTTCCGCAACGAGGGCATCTCCCGGAAGCACAACCCGGAGTTCACCATGCTCGAGGTCTACCAGGCCTATTCGGATTTCCGCGGCATGATGGACCTGATCAAGGCCATCTTCACCGACGTGTGCCGCGACGTGCTCGGAACCTTCGAGATCAAGCACGCCGCCAGCGGACAGGTGATCAACTTCGCCGGCGAGTGGCGCGAGGCGCGCTACTTCGACCTGATCGACGAGGCGGTGGGCTTCAAGCTGAGCGGGTTCCGCGCCAGGGAAAACTACCGGGAGCAGGCGCTCCGGGCAGCGGTGCAGATGGAGGTCCATTACGACCCCAAGTGGGAGACCTTCGAGATCGTGAACGAGATTTTCTCCAAGAAGATCGAACCCGCGCTCATCCAACCGACCTTCGTCACGCACCTGCCGAAGGAGCTGTGCCCGCTGGCCAAGCTCAACCAGCAGGACCCCGGCCTGATCGACGTCTTCGAGCTGTGCATCGGCGGCATGGAGATCGCGCCGGCCTACTCCGAGCAGAACGACCCGTTCGTGCAACGCGAGATGTTCGAGAAGCAGATTGGTGAGGATAAGCAAAAAATGGATGTAGACTTCCTGCTTGCGCTCGAGCACGGCATGCCGCCCGCCGGCGGCATGGGCGTCGGCATCGACCGCCTCTGCATCCTGCTCACCGGCGCCGAGAGCATCCGCGACGTGATTCTGTTCCCGTCGCTGCGGCCTTCGGACGCAAAAGGCTGAAAGACCGAAGGACTGAAGGACTGAAACAGGCCGGGTAAATTTCAGCCTTTCAGCTTTTCCGCCCTTCAGTCTTTCTTCCGCCATGCCCTGGCCCATCTATCTCGCCTTTAAGCAGCTGTTCCCGTCGGGCCGGCGGGTGCCGTTCTTCACGCTGATCTCCGTGCTCGGCGTCGCGCTGGGCGTGGCCCTGATGCTGGTGACGATGAGCGTCATGGGCGGCTTCGGCCACCAGATCAAAAAGATGATCATCGACACGCAGGGCGAGGTGCAGGTGCGCGCCCGCGTGCTGCTCGACCAGCCGGCCGCCGCCACCGTCGAAAAGGCGTTGGCCGCGTCACCCGCCGTGGAGGCCTACGCGCCGTATGCGACCGGCATGGTGATGCTGGAATACCAGAGCCGCCCGGCGTTTCCCGCCGTGCAGGGTTTCAATTACGAGCAGATGAAAAAAGTCGTGCCGCTGGGGCAATACCTCACCGCCGGCTCGCTCGACAACCTCGACGACGACTCCGTCATCCTCAGCTCGGTGCTCGCCAGCACGCTGGGCGTGCGGATGGGCGACACGGTCAGCCTCTACTCGCCGCTGGCGCTGGAGCGCGCGAAGCGCAACGAGCTGCTGCTGCCGCGCGAGGTGCTCGTGGCGGGCATCTTCCATGTCGGCCATCAGCAGCTCGACAGCTCGACGGTCCTTTGTTCGCTGCGCCTCATGCAGGACCTCTACGGCCTGGAGCAGCGCGTGCACGGCTATAACGTCCGCCTGAAGCCCGGCGCGGACGAACATGCCGCGGCCGCCGCGCTGAACCAAAACCTGCCCGCCGGCACGCGGGCGCTCACCTGGTTCGAGGCCAACGCCGACTTCCAGGCCGTGCTCAGCTTTGAGCGCAACATGATCTTCTTCCTCCTCACGTTCATCATCGTGGTGGCGGCGTTCTCCATCACCAGCTCGCTGCTCGTGACGGTGGTGCGCAAGACCCGCGAGATCGGCCTGCTCGGCGCCATGGGCGGCCGGGCGCGGCATGTCGCCGCGTGCTTCTGCGTGCAGGGCCTGTTCATCGGTCTGGCCGGCACGGCGCTCGGCCTGGCGCTCGGGTTCGCGCTGCTGCATTTCCGCGACGACCTCGTGGGTTTCATCGCCCGGATGACGATGGGCAGGGAGGCTTTCGTGAAATTCTACCAGTTCAGCGCGCTGCCCGCGCACACGGCGCCGAAGGACGTGGCGCTGATCATCATTTTCTCCGTGCTGGCCTCGACGATCGCCGGGCTGATCCCCGCGTGGCGCGCCGCCCGGCTGCAACCCGTGGAGGCGCTGCGGTCCGAATAATGGCTGAAAGACTGAATAGCTGAAAAGCTGACGAACCCATCCATTGCGCGCCCCCATCGAAACCATGTCAGCCCTTCAGCCTTCCAGTTTTTCAGTCCTTCGTGCCCGGGGAATCGCCAAGACCTACCCGAGCGGCGACCGCACGCTCGCGGTGCTGACCGGCGTGGACTTCGCCCTCGCGGCCGGCGAGACGGTCTCGGTCCGCGGCGAGTCCGGCTCGGGCAAGAGCACGTTGCTCAACATCCTCGCCGGCCTCGACCGGCCCGACCGCGGCGAACTTTTCTGGGGGACCGAGGCGGCGCACGATCTCTCGCTGGGCGAACTCACGGCGCGCCGCAGCCGGTTTCTCGGCATGGTCTTCCAGTCCTATTACCTGATTCCCGAGCTCGACGCCTTCGCCAACGTGCTGCTCGGCGCGCGCATGCTCGGCGGGGTGGGGGCGGCGGAGCGCGCCCGCGCCACGGCGCTGCTCCGGCGCGTCGGCCTCGCCGAGCGCGGCCATCACCTGCCGGCCCAGCTCTCCGGCGGCGAACGCCAGCGCGTCGCCGTCGCCCGGGCGCTGATGAACCGGCCGGCCGTCATCCTTGCCGACGAGCCCACCGGCAACCTCGACGAGCGCACCGGCGACGAGGTCATCGGCCTCCTGCTCGAGGTCTGCGCCGAGGAAAAGGCCGCCCTCGTGCTGGTCACGCACAATCCCGCCCACGCGAAAAAAACAAGTCGCCAACTTGTCCTGAAAAACGGACAAATGGGGTATGGTTAAACCCCGGATCAAGTGCGGCGTGGCCGGGGTCGGCTCGCTCGGCCAGCATCACGCGCGCATCTACGCGTCGTTGCCCGATGTCGAGTTCATGGGCATCTTCGAGACCAGCGACGCCCGCGCGGCGGAGATCTGCGCCAAGTTCAACTGCCGGCGCTTCGCCAGCCTCGCCGAGCTGGGCGCGGCCTGCGACGCCATCAGCGTCGTCGTGCCGACCGACAAGCACGCGCTGGTCGCCCTGCCGCTGCTGGCCCAAGGCTGCCACCTGCTGATTGAGAAACCGCTCTGTGCCTCGCTGGAGGAGGCCGAGCAGGTGCTGGCCGCCGCGCGGAAGCACCACTGCCTCGTGCAGGTCGGCCACATCGAGCATTTCAACCCGGTGATGAGCTACCTCGAGAAGCACGCCGGCCGGCCGCAATACATCACCACCGAGCGCCTCGCGCCCTACCAGACCCGCGGCACCGAGGTTGGCGTCGTGCTCGACCTGATGATCCACGACATCGGCATCGTGCTGGCGCTCGTCGATTCCCCGATCCGCAAGATCGACTCTGTCGGCATCAACGTGCTCTCCAGGACCGAGGACATCGCGAACGCGCGCATCGAGTTCGAGAGCGGCTGCGTGGCCAACCTCACGGCGTCGCGCATGAGCCTGAAGAAGAACCGTGAGATCCGCGTCTTCCAGGACAACGCCTACCTCTCGCTCGATTTCATGAACCAGAAGGGGCACCTCGTGAAGAAGAGCGACATCATCGCCTACGGGGTGAAGCTGAAAATCGGCCTGGCCAAGGCCGGCGACGCCTCCTCGATCCCGGTGCACGAGATCCCCATCGAGAAGGGCGAGCCGCTGGCGATCGAGCTGGCGCACTTTGTCGACAGCGTGCGCGAAGCGAAGCAGCCCAAGGTCGGCGGCGCCCTCGGCAAGTCGGCCCTCGAGGTGGCCATCAGCATCACCGAGCAGATCCGGAAGAATCAGAAGTGATGGCCGCAACAAGGCACAACAAGGCGCAAAAAGAATTACACTTCGCGTGTCATTCTGAGCGGAGCGAAGAATCCAGAATGATGATTGACCGCGGAATTACGGCTGGATTCTTCGCTCCGCTCAGAATGACGGGGGAGGGGGTGCCATGCGCGACCCCGCCCACAATCAATCAAGCAGGAGGCTTTCGCCATGAGTGAGGCGCTGCTCCCGCCGCCCGCTACCGGCCGCGTCGACCTGCTCATCGTCGCCGCCGAGCATTCGGGCGATGAGCACGCGGGCAACATGCTGCGCGAACTGCTCGGGAAAAGTCCCGGCCTGAAGGCCTGCGCGCTCGGCGGGCCGCGCCTGGCGGCGGCCGGGGCGCAGCTGTTGCGCGATCTCACCGTCTCCTCCGCGATGGGTTTCGCCGTGCTGGCGGAAATTTCGCATTACCGCGCCCTGATCGCCGAGGTCGTGCGCTGGGTGGGGGAGCACCGACCGCGCGCGGTGTGCTTTGTCGATTCGTCGGGCCTGAACCTTCGCATCGCGGCCGGGCTCCATGACCGCGGATTTTCGGCCAAGGCCGGCGGGCCGACCAGGGTGCTTTACTACATCAGCCCGCAGATCTGGGCCTCGCGGGCCGGGCGGCGCTTCGAGATGGCGCGGCACCTGGACGGTGTGGCCGCGATCTTTCCGTTTGAGCCGGCCTGTTACGCGGACACGGCGCTGCCGGTGGAGTTCGTGGGCCACCCGTTTGTCGCGCCGGCCTACGCGGCCCCGGTGGGCTTTGACCCGGCCGGGCCCGTGCTGCTGCTGCCCGGCAGCCGGCGCGGCGTGGTGCGGAGGATTTTTCCGCTTCTGCTTGCGGCCCACCGCGAGTCGGGCACCGGCCGGCCGGCGGTCGTGCTTTATCCCAGCGAGGAAATCCTGGCCGTGCTGCGGGCGGCGAACCCGCCGGCAAATGTCGGGCTGCGCCGGACCGGGTCCGGCGCAGCGCCGGTGCGCGCGGCCGCCGTCCTCACGGCCAGCGGCACGATGTCGATGCATTGCGCGCTGGCCGGCATCCCCGGGGCGCTGACCTACCGCACCGATGCGCTGACTTATTTCCTCGGCCGGATGCTGGTGAAGGTCGAATACATCGGCATCGCGAACCTGCTGCTCAAGGAGCCGATGTATCCGGAGTTCATCCAGGGCGCGGCGACGCCCGCGGCCTTGGCCGCCGAGTTGCGCGCCTGTCTGAACGAGCCGGCCCGGTTGGAGCGGACCCGGGCGCAGGCGCGGAAACTGCGGGCGCTGCTCGCCCAGCCGGCCCGGGGCACCGCGGCCGACTGGCTCGCGCGGCAACTCGTGCCCACGCCAGCCGCCTGAACTTCCGTGCCCGTCTCACGTCCAGCGCCGCCGCCCCGCCGCAAGAATCGCGCCCGCCACCTGCCCTGGCTGGTATTGGTGATACTGCTGTCATTCACCTTGGTGGTCTGGCGGCAGGTGCGGCAGCAGGTGAGTCAATCCGAGCAGGCCCGGTTTGAACGGCTGGCCGAGCGGGTCACGACAATCCTCCACGACCGGATCGACTCGGCGGCCAACTCGGTCGCCGGCGCGCGGGCGCTGGTGGAAGCCAGCGACAACGTGAGCCGGCAGGAATGGGCCACCTATGTCTCGTCGGTGCGTGATTTCACCCAGGGCGCGGTGGTGGGGCTGGGTTATATCAAACGGGTGCATCGTTCGGAATTGGATGCCTTTGAAGCCCGGGTCCGGGAGGAATGGGACAACCGGTTTACGGTCGAGCGGACGGGCAACAATGAATGGCTTTATGTTGTTACCCGGATTGAACCGATCGAGATGAATGCCAGCGCCCTGGGCCTGGATATCGGCTCGGGCAACACTCGCCGGACCGCCGCCGAAGAGGCCATGCGCACGAACCGCATGGTGCTGACGCATCGGATCCATATCATCGAAAACGGCCGCAAGATCCCGGGCTTTCTGCTGCTGGCCCCGGTCTATCAACGGGACAGACGGCTGGCCACCCCGGCGGAACGAACGGAGGCCTTGAGTGGCTGGGCCTTCGCCTCGATCCGAATAGCCGCCTTGCTGGAGGGGGTGAAAAGCAGCACCGAGACGCAGGTCGACTTCGAGGTCTTTGATGGCGAGCAAGCGACGCTGGAGCAGCGCCTCTTTGATGCGGAGGGCCATTTGGACCCGGCGGCCGTGCGCCCCGGAGTCAAAGGGGCCGATATCAACGGGCGCACTTTTTCAAGTTCCACCCGGCTCGATTTCTATGGCCGCACCTGGACATTGGTGATCAGCACCCGGCCGGAATTCGATTCCGCGGGCAGTGCCAAACTTCCTTGGGCCATCCTGTTCGGCGGTCTGCTGGTCACGGGCCTGGGCACGGGGCTGACCTGGGCGCTGGTGTCGGCCCGCGGCCGCGCGCTCAGCCTGGCCGACGCGATGACGGCCAGCCTCCGCGCGGCCGAGGCGGAGTCCCGCCGGCTCGCCCTGGTCGCCAGCCGCACGGCCAACGCGGTGGGCCTGTCCGACAGCGACGGCAGGGTGGTGTGGGTCAACGACGGCTTCACCCGGCTCTTCGGCTACACCAACGACGAGGCCCGGGGGCGTTTCGGGCCGTTCCTCATCAAGGGGCCGAAAACCAGCAAGCGCACCCTGGCCCAGGTGGCGCGCGATGCCCAGGCCGGCCGCGCCAGCCGCGGCGAAGCGCTGAATTACTCCAAGGACGGCCGCGAAATCTGGTGCGATTTCGAGACCCAGCCCCTGCGCGACGAGCAGGGCGCGCTGACCGGGTTCATGTCGATCATGCTCGACATCACCGCCCGGAAAAAAGCCGAGGCCGAGCTGGCCCGGCAGGAAGCCCTGCTGCGGTTCATCCTCAACTCGCTGCCCATCGGCGTGAGCTGGACTTCGTATCGCGCCGGCGAGGAGACCTGGGTCAACGACGCCGTGCTGCGGATCACGGGCCTGCCCCGGGCCGAGGCCGAGCGGCTGAACGCCTACCAGGCGATCACCCATCCCGAGGACTGGGCCCGGCAGGCCGCCGAGTATGAGCGGCTGCGCCGCGGCGAAATCGAGAGCTTCACCCTGGAGAAGCGCTACCTGCGCCGCGACGGCCGCGAGGTCAACGTGCTGCTGCTGGTGCAGATCTTCCGCGGCGCCGGGGGCCGGATCGAGCAGGAAATCGCGGCCGTGGTGGACATTTCCGAGCTGAAACAGGTCCAGCGCCAGCTCGAGGGCGCCAAGCAGGCGGCGGAGGAGCTGAACCGCCAGCTCGAGGCGGCCATCGATCAGGCCCGGCAGGCCGTGGTCCAGGCCAACCTCGCCAATGTCGCCAAGAGCCAGTTCCTCGCCGTGATGAGCCACGAGATCCGCACGCCGATGAACGGCGTCGTCGGCATGACGAGCCTCCTGCTCGACACCCCGCTGACCCCCGAGCAGCGGGACTACGTGGAGACGGTCCGCGTCAGCGGCGACGCGCTGCTGACGATCATCAACGACATCCTCGACTTCTCCAAGATCGAGTCCGGGCACATGGAACTGGAGCAGGCGCCGTTCATCCTCCGCGGGGTCGTCGAGGGCGCGCTCGACCTGCTCGCGGGCCGGGCGGCCGAGAAGCGGATCGATCTGCTCTACGAGATCGCCGACGCCGTGCCGGGCATGATCGAGGGCGACTCGACCCGCCTGCGGCAGGTGCTGGTCAACCTGCTGGGCAACGCCCTCAAGTTCACCGAGCGCGGCGAAGTGGTGCTCTCCGTCCACCCGGCCGCGAGCGGGGAGGGCTGGGTGGAATTGCAGTTCGACGTGCGCGACACCGGCATCGGCATCCCGCCCGAGGGCTTGGACCGGTTGTTCAAGTCCTTCAGCCAGGTCGACAGCACGACCGCGCGCCGCTACGGCGGCACCGGCCTCGGGCTGGCCATCAGCAAGCGGCTCGCGGAGCTGATGGGCGGACGGATCTGGGTGCACAGCGCCGTCGGGGCGGGCTCGACCTTCAGCTTCACGATCCGGGTGCGGCCGGTCGCGACCAAACCCGTTTTGTTCCAGCCGGCGGCGGTGCGGCTCGACGGCCTGAATGTGCTCATCCTCGACGACAACCTCACGAACTGCCGCATCCTCGAGGCGCTGGCCGTGAAGTGGGGGATGCAGCCACGGGTCTGCCACAGCGGCGCCGAGGCCTTGGAGCTGCTGCAAAAAGGCGCGCCGCTCGACCTCGGCATCATCGACCTGCACATGCCGGGCATGGACGGGGCCGCGTTCGCCCGCGAAGCCCGCCGCCTGCGTCCGGCTTCCGTGCTGCCTTTCGTCCTGTTGTCCTCAATCGGGCGGCTGGGCAAGGGACCCTCGGCCGGTTTGTTCGAGGCCGCGCTCGTCAAGCCCGTCAAGCCCTCGCAGCTGTTCGACGCGCTGGCGCAGGTGGTGCAGCATTTGCGCGGAGGCCCGGCAGCGGCCGGCGACAACGGCGCGGCCCCGGAAGCGACGGCCGAGCCCCGCGCGGAGCGCTTGCTCCTGGCCGAGGACAGTGTCGTGAACCAGAAGGTCGCGCTGGCCATCCTCCACAAATTCGGGTTTCGCGCCGACGTGGCGGCCAACGGCCGCGAGGTCCTCGCCGCCGTCGAGCGCCAGCCCTACGACGTCATCCTCATGGACGTGCACATGCCCGAGATGGACGGGCTGGAGGCGGCGCGGCGGCTCGGGCAGCTGCGCCCCGACGCGGCCAGCCGGCCCTGGATCGTCGCGCTCACGGCCAACGCGATGCAGGGCGACCGCGAGATGTGCCTCGCCGCCGGCATGGACGATTACATCAGCAAGCCCATCAAGCCCGCGGATCTGCTCGCCGCCATCAGGCGGGCGCGCCGCCGCGGCCGCAGCTGACCCCGCCTCCATCAAATGGCTTTGTTGAGCGATTGCGCCACCTGCGGCCACAGCGCCGCGCTGCGCCCGGCGAGGATCGCCCGGCTGCGCGCCGCCTCGGCCTCGCGCAGGGCGAGGTTTTCGCGGGCGATCTCCGCCAGGTCGTCGAGGTTGTAGAGGAACACGTTGGGCAGCTTGGCGGCGGCGGGGTCGATGTCGCGGGGCAGCGCGAGGTCGATGAGGAAAAGCGGGCGGGCCGGCCGCCGCGCCAGGGCGGCCGTCACCAGCTCCTTGCCCAGCACAAAACCCGGGGCGGCGGTGGAGCTGGTGACGATGTCCGCGGCGGCCACCAGCTCGGGCAGCTCCGCCAGGCTCGCGGCCCAGCCGCCGGCGAAGGCGGCGGCCTCCTCGGCCTTGGCGAGGGTGCGGCTGGCGACCGTGATCGCCGTGGCGCCGCGGCTCTGGAAGGCCTGCACGGTCTTCAGGCCGATGTCGCCGGCGCCGACGACGAGCACGCGCGTCGTGGCCAGCTCGCCGAAGATGCGGCCGGCCAGGTCGACCGCCACGCTGGCGACGCTGACCTGGCCCGCCCCGATGGCGGTGTGGGTGCGGATGTGTTTCGCCGCCTGGAAGGTTTTTTGGAAAACGCGGTTGAGCACCGGGCCCGTCCAATGGCGGGCGAGCGCGGCATCGTAGGCGTCCTTCACCTGCCCGAGGATCTCCGTCTCGCCGACGAGCTGCGAGTCGAGGCCCGAGGCCACGGAAAAAAGGTGCTCGACGACCTGGTGGCCGAGACGGGTTTTCAGCACGCCGTCCAATTCCGTGGCGGAGCAGCCGGTGACGTGCGCCAGCGTGGCGGTGATGGGCGTGAACGCGTCGGCGTGGCCGACCCCGTAGATTTCGACGCGGTTGCAGGTGTTCAGCAGCGTGAACTCCCGGACGCCGGGCTGGGCCCGCAGCAGCTCGGCCAGCGCGGCGGCCTTGGCGTCGTCGAGGGCGAGCTTCTCGCGCACGGCGAGCGGCGCGGTGTGGTGGCTGACGCCGAGGAGGAAGAGGACGGGCGGGGACGGCTCCATCGGTCAGCGTTCCGGCGTGAGGGTGACCTGGGCCGGCCGGTGCGAGCTCACCGGCCCGAGCGAGAGCAGGGCGAGGGCGAACATCACGAGGCAGACCCAGGCGAAGCGCGTCGACACGAGCCGGGTCCGCCAGCGCAGCAGCCACACCGCCAGGTAGGCGGCCCACACGGCGACCGTCACGACGAGCTTGGGCAGGTCCACCGAGGCGGTGTCCCGCACCCACCACGCCGCGCCGACCCCGAGCGAGACGCTCAGCAGCAGCACGCCCAGTGCGAGCAGGCGGAAGTTGATCTGGTCGAGCTGGACCACCGACGGCAGGAACCAGAACAGGCCGTTGAGCCGCTTGTGCTTCAGGCTCCAGTTCTGCAACAGGTGCATGACCGCGGTCAGCGCCAGCAGGCCGAACACGCCGTAGCTGAAGACCGCGAGCGCGGCGTGCAGCTCGATCCAGGGGTTGTTGCCGAAGATTTTCTGTCCGCGCGCGGCGTCCCACGGCGGGACGAGCAGCGAGAGGAGCGCCAGCGAGGCCGCGTAGCCGGCGGTGAACAGGCCGAGCAGGCTGCCGCGGAAGATGGGGCCGACGAAGAAATACAGCACCATCGCCGACCACGCCACAAACTGGACGATCTCGAAGGTGTTGCCGAGCGGGCAGCCGCCGGTGGCGAGGCCGCGCACGTAAAGCCCCGCCATCTGGCAGATCCAGCCCGCCAGGAGAAAGATGTTGAGCAACGGGCGGGCTCCGGTCGCGGGTTGCGCCCGCGTCAGCCCGACGAGGCCCGTCACGAAGCCGGCGAGGTAAAGCAGGGCGCCGAGCCACAGCAGGGCGCGGTCGGTGGGCAGCGAGGACATGGCGGCAACTTGGAGTCCGGGGCAGGGCACGGCAAGCCCGGCGGTGAGGGAATAAGGGCAGGGCGAATCCTCCGGATGAGCCGCTTATTGGCCATGCCGCTACAGATGATTCCATCTTGGCGAAAGACGCCGGGCCCGCATGCTGGCCGCATGACCTTTGATCCCAAGCCAATCGTGCTGGAAGGCCGCCAGGTGCGGCTGGAACCGCTCGAGCGCCGCCACCTGCCCGCGCTGGTCGCCGCCGCGCAGGACCCGGAGATTTTCCAGTTTTTCCTCACCCCGCCGCTTGGCGTCGAGGCCGAGATGGGCAAATGGCTCGAGGAGCGGCTGACCAACACGGCGGCCGGCGCCGAGGTGGGCTGGGCCACCGTGCGGATCAGCGACGGCCGCGTGGTCGGGGCGACGACCTTCCTCGACATCCGGCGGGCCAACCGCGGCCTCGAGATCGGCAACACCTGGCTGGCCAAGGAAGCCTGGCGCACGCCCGTCAACACCGAGGCCAAGCTGCTGCAGCTCACCCACGCCTTTGAAAGGCTCGGGGCCGTGCGCGTGCAGTTGAAGACCGACGCGCGCAACGCCCGCTCGCGCGCGGCCATCGCGCGGCTCGGCGCCGGCTTCGAGGGCGTCCTGCGCCGCTACCAGGCGCGCTACGACGGCTACGTGCGCGACACCGCCATCTTCAGCCTCACCGCCGAGGAGTGGCCGGCGGCGAAGGCCGCGTTGCAGGCGAAGCTCGCGCGCTGAACCGGCCAACCGGCGGCGCGCCCGCGCGGAACGGGCTTGCGACCCTTCGCCCGGTTGTGTGGGCTGGGGGCAACCCAGCAACCCACTATGCTTATGACCAACCTGCGCAACCGCCTCCTCGGCGCGCTGCTTGTGGCCGGATTCATCGCCGCCACGGCCGCCGCCCAACAGCCCGCCCCGCGTAGCTATTCCAGCTACTTCTTCTTCGGTGACAGCCTCACCGACAACGGCAACCTGTTCGCGGCCACCGGGAGCCCGCCGCCGCCGTATTTCCAGGGCCGCGTCTCCAACGGCCCGACCTACGCCGAATACCTGCGGCCCGGCCTCGCGCCGGCCCTCACCGCGGCCGCGACCGTGAAGACCAACCTCAACTTCGCCTTCGCCGGCGCGACCGCCACCCCCGGCGTCACCTCGCCGCCCAACATCGGCCTGCAGATCGGGCTCTATCAGGCGCGCGCCATCACCGCCGGCGCCAACGACATGTTTGTCGTCCTCGCCGGCGCCAACGACCTGCTGAACGCCACGGCCAATCCCGCCACCCAGAACGGCCCCGCGCTCACCGTCACCGGGCAGACGGCCGCGCAGGCCGTCGGCGGCCATGTGCAGACCCTGCTCGGCCTCGGCGCGAAAAACCTGTTCGTCCTCAACGTGCCCAACATCGCCAACACCCCGCGCTTCATCACCGGCAGCGGCGCGCCGGCCCGCAGCATCATCGAGGTGGGCGCGCTGGCCTTCAACACCGAGCTCCGCAGCCGCCTCGGCGGCCTGAACATCGGCTCCGGGGTCAACGTCACGCTCTTCGACCTCGCCTCGGTCTTCGACCTCATCCGCCGCAACGCCGCCACCTTCGGCTTCACCGTCACCACCCAGGAATACCTCGGCGTCCTCCAGTCCGGCGCCAACCCGGGCGACATCAACGGCTACATGTTCTTCGACGGCATCCACCCGACCACCAAGACCCACCAGCTCCTCTCGCTGGCGCTGACCGAGGCCATGAATCCCGAGTTCGCCCTCGGGCACGCCGCCGTGCAGGGCAGCGCCGTGCTCGTCGCCGCCGGGATGAACGCCGACAGCATCGACACGCGCCTCGCCCAGCTCCGCGGACTCGCCACGCGCCACCGGGCCGAGGGGTTTGCCAGTTTCGACTACCAGGACGGATCGCGCGACGTCAGCGGTTACCGCAACGGTTTCGGATTTTCCTCCTCGCGGGCCACCGCCGGGGTCGACTGGTCCGCGGGCGATCATCTGACCGTGGGCCTCGCCCTCAGCCAGGGCCGCACCAAGGCGACCCACCGGGCGGCGGCGGGCGGCTTCAAGCTCCAGGGGGAGACGGGCACCGTGTTCGCGGCGTTGAACGGCATGGGCGTGTTTTCCTTCGAGGGCATGGCCTTCTACGGCACCTACAATGTGCGCGACATCCGCCGCACCACATCCCTCGGGTTCCAGGCGACCGGCCAGAACGACAGCGGCGTCTGGGGCGGGTCCCTCCGCATGCTGGGGAACATGAAGTGGCCGGGCTTCAGGCTCCAGCCTTTCCTCGGGCTGCGTTACCTGGATGCCCGGGTCGGTTCCTACAACGAGACCGGCGTGGCCGGCCTCAACATGCTTTACCGCGAGCAGGACGCCAAATCCTCCGCCTGGCAGGCCGGCGCCTTCGCGGACTGGGAATTCCGCCTGGCCGAGCGCCCCCTCCGGCTCAGCCTCTCCGGCCTGTTCCAGGGCGAACTGCACGGCGGGGACCGCCAGCTCGCCGGCCGCCTCTACGACACCTTCGTGTCCAACGACGCCACGGCCACCGTCGCCGACGGCGACGGCGACTCCTTCAAGCTCGGCGCGCGCCTCGGCGGGGCGCTGGGCAGGCACTGGGGCTGGTCGCTGGCTTACTCCGCCGAATTCCGGGACGATGGCGACACCGGCAGCCGCTTCGGCTTCTCGATCCACTCGGGCTTCTGACCGACCGGCGGTTTATTATTCCGCCAAGGCCGCGCCAACCGCGCGGCCTTGTTATTTGCGCGCGACCCAGAAGCGGCAGTTGTCGGAGAAATTGCGCACTTTCGGCGTCTCGCTCGCCAGCTCGTTGCGCGTGGAGTCGTAGACGTGGCTCCAGCCGGTCGCGGCCATGTCTTCAAGCACCTCCTGGCGGTCGGGCAGGTGCATGAAGGTGTTGCCGTTGTGGTCGGTGAAGTAGCGGTCGCCAAACTCCACCAGCCGCGGGTTCTGCTCGCCCTTGGCCCAGCGCTCGGCCTCCGCAGCCCATTCCTTCAGGTCGGCGGGATCGCCGCGGTCGTGCGTGGTGAAGATGAGGGGCGCGCCGGGCCGGGCGAGCCGGTGCAATCCCCGCAACGCCGCGCGGCGCTGCTCCCGCCCCGGAATCTGCATCAGGCCGTTGAAGAGGAAGAGCACGCCGTCAAACGGTTGGTAGTCTATTAGACTACCAAGGGCCAGCTGGGTCGCGTCGGCCTGGAGAAAAGTTATGCCATCGCCGATGCCCTGCTCCCGGGCGAGGTTCGCCGCCTGGTCGAGCAGCTCGGACGAGAAATCGAAGCCGACCACGCGCCGGTAGCCCTGGTGCCAGAGCCCGACGGCCACCCGGCCGGCGCCGCACCCGGCCTCGAGCAGGCGCGCATTCTTATCCGGCAGGTATTGCCCGATCAGGCGCAGCTCGGACTTCCACAGGCCGATGAAATGCGCGGCCCGCGTGTAGTGGAGCACGGTGTTGATGCTGTTGTAGTCAGCGCGCACCGTGTCGCCGGTGATCTTGGGTGGTTGGTCGGGCATACAATGGGTAGGGCGAGTCGTCTCGACGAGCCGAAGGGACGGCTCATCCGGCTTGTCGGCCATAGCCTTGGCGACGGCCGGAGGATTCGCCCTACCGCCTTTTCCATTGCGCGATGAACATGCCATTGGCGTCGAGCTCGTGCGGCCAGAGGGTCTGCGTGGAGAGCGGCGCGAGTTCCGGGTGCGCGGCGGTGAAGGCGGCGGCGACCGCCGTGGTCTCCGCGCGGGTCAGCGTGCAGACGGCGTAGACGAGCCGGCCGCCGGGCTTGAGCGAGCCGGCGACATGGTCGAGCAACTGCGTCTGCACGGCGGCCAATTCGCGGACATCCTTCGGCGCCGTGGTCCAGCGGGCGTGCGGGTTGCGCTGCCAGGTGCCGACGCCCGAGCAGGGGGCGTCCACGAGGATGCCGTCGAACTTGGTCTTCGTCGGCAGCTTGGCGCCGCCCTCCCACTGCGCCGCGCGGAAGTTGAAGACCTGGGCGCGGGCGGCGCGCGCCTTGAGCTTGCCGAGCCGGCGGAGCGAACGGTCGCTGGCCCAGAGCAGGCCCTTGTTCCGCATCAGGTCGGAGAGGTGCATGGTCTTGCCGCCTTCGCCGGCGCAGGCGTCCCACCACGTCTCGCCGGGCCGGGGCGCGGCGGCGAGGCCGACCAGTTGCGAGGCGAGGTCCTGGATCTCGAATTCGCCGGTCTGGAACTCCGGCGTGCGGTAAAGATCGATGAGGCCCGAGTAGCTGAGAGCTGAGAGTTGAGAGCTGAGAGCCGGAAATTGCGACAAGGAAGCTGGGCGGCAGTGGCTGAGTTTGGCGGCCAGACTGGTAGCTTGGCCTTGCTTGGCGCGGATCCACAGCGCGGGTTCGCGTTGCAGCTGCGCGAGCCACCCATCCTTCGCTGAAGCTACGGAGGGCAGGTGCACGGTGCTACCACCGGGGAAATCCATTTCATCCCACAGCCAGTCGGGCACGGCCTTGGCGGCGAGGGCCTCGGGCTTGAAGGCGGCGGGGTTGGTGTCGAAGCGTTTTTGCAGCTCCAGCGCGGCGGCAAGCTGCTTTTGGGCGGAGTCGGATTCGTCGAGCCAGCGCCACCAGCGATAGTAGGTGAACACGGCCCGGCTGATGCCGCGGCGCTCGGCGGGCGCGGTGAAGTGACGGTTCTGCGTCAGCGACTCGCGCAACGCCTGGTCGGCCGGCGTGCCGCCCTGCACCAGCTTCAGGATGCGCGCCGCATGGTTGAGGATGGCGGAAGAGGGCACTGGCGCAGCAGAGCCGGTCACAGGTGCTTCTTCAAGAACGCTTCGACGCGGGTGAAATAATCGACCCGGTGCTTCAGCTCTGCAAGGCCGTGGGATTCGCCGGGGATGAACATCGCCTCGTGCGGCACGCCGGCTTTTTTCAGCGCCTTCACCAGGCGGTGTGATTGCTCGGTGTCGGCGTTGTTGTCCTCGGTGCCATGGGCGATAAAGAGCGGAACCTTGATCTTGTCCACGGAGTGCAGGGGCGACATCGCCTCGAATTTCTCGCGGTTCTTCTCGGGGTCGCCGAGTTCGCGGCGGAACCAATCGCGGCGGAAAACGTTATCGTTGTCGCGGTCGTCCTTCATCATGGTTTTCACGTCGAAGACGCCGGCGTAGGAGACGGCGCATTGGTAGAGGCCCGGCTCGAAGGCGGCGCCGGCGACGGCGAGGTAGCCGCCGAAGCTGGCGCCGACGATGGCGAGGTGCGCGGGGTCGGCGATCTTGGCGGCGACGAGGGCGCGGACGCCGTCGGTGACGTCGTCGTGCATCCGACGGAACTCCATGCGCGGGCGGTGGCTGATCTCGTCGTTATAGCCGGTGGAGCCGCGGTAATTCGGGCGGAAAACGATGTAGCCGCGGCTGGCGTAGAACTGGCTCTCGGGATCGTAGCCCCAGACGTCGCGGTGCCAGGGACCGCCGTGCGGGAGCACGATCACGGGACCGGGCTTCGATTCGTCGTGGCCGAGCGGGAGAGTGACATAGCCGTCAAGCTTGAGCCCGTCGCGGGCCTTGTAGGTCATCAGGCGCACGGGCGCCATGAGACGCTCGGGCAGCCACGGCGCCACCGCAGTCAGTTCCTTGAGCTGCAATTTATCGCGGTCAAAAAGATAGAGCGAACCGGGGTGACGGTCGGAAGAGCTGCGGATGATCAGGCGCTTGCCGTCGCGACTGCGGCTGGCGATGAGATTGAGGTGATTTGGCGGCAGGGCGGCGTCGATGCGGCGTTGCAGGGCCGCCTCCTCGTCGCGCAGCCAAACCTGCTCGGGCGCCTGCCGGGCGTAGACCAGGCCGATGATTTCCTTCTCGGCGGCGGAGTAATGGACGGTGCCTTCGCCGAAGTCGTATTTCTCGTCGCTGTAGAGCACGGGACCGTGCGAGCCGTCGGTGGTGTTGAAGCGCATGAGGTCGCGCGCGCCGGTGGCGTTGCGGTGGGCGACGAAGAGGATGTTGGGGTCGGTGTCGACGGCGAGCGGCTCGTCGAGGGCCAGGTCGATGGCGACGGGAGCCCACTTGTCGTCGTCGCGGCGGAGGAGAGAAATTCGTCCCTTGGAATGGGCGGCGGCGTAGCGGATCTCGCCTTGCCGGTCGCGCAGCCACCGCCGCACGCCCGCGTAGCCACGGGGAATCGGGATGCTGTGGCGGACGTTCATGACATCGCCGGGATTGCGCTGGTTGCGGCGCAGGTCGATCTCCTGAACGCCGTTGTCGCGGCCGTCGTAGCGCGCGTCGCGCTGCACCCAGATGAGGAGGCTGTCGGGGCGCTGGCGCGGCACGCCCAGCACTTGCACGACGTCGCGGGAGTTGAGCGTCGTGACGCGGTAGGGGTCGTTGCGGTTGGCGGCGTAGAGGCCCCAGGCGTAGTGGTTGTCCTTCACGATCGAGAATACCAGCCGCTCGTCGTCGGCCCAGGTGAAGGCCCCGATGTTCGGGTCGGTGCTGCCGCGCACGCCCTTCACTTGCATGTCGGCAAGACTGAAAATAGCGAGCGAGTTGGCATCGTTTTTCAGGTCATGGGCGAGCAGCGCCAGATGGGTGCCCGCCGGGTTGAGCTGCGGCGAACGGACGGAGCGGGGCCGGAAGAAACTCTCGACCGGTATTTCGCCGGGGTGCGTCGGTGCCGGAGGCGCAGCGGAGTCAGCGGGCGCGCACAGCCCGAGGAGCGGTGCGAAAAGGAGCACGCTCGCGAGGCGCGCGGAGATTATTGGAGGCATGGTTCTCGTTCCTAGGCCCGTGGGGAGAGAAAAACAGGGCGCCCACCGGCAGTCAACTGGGCCGTGGCCCGCAGAGAGAAGAGGCTTGATCGCCGCCGGGACGGCGGCGACCACCTTCGCCAGAGCGGTGGAAAGTCGTTAGGAGCGATTCGACCATCGGCGTTGTTCCTTCAGCTCCAGGCGGCGGGCTTCTGTCTGGGTGCCGGCGACCGCCGGATGCGCGCGCAGTTCCTGAAAAGCGGGCGGGGTGACACGCCAGTTGAGGCTGGAGGCAGCCTCGGCAACCGGCGCGGCGCGGCTCTCGAAGAGAAACGCCAGCTCGACGCGGGTCTCGCCGCCGGAGGCGTTGATGGCGGCGCGAAGCTTTTGGAGGAAATCGGGCAGCAGCGGATGCTCGGGCCGGAGGAGCCACGTGACCTTGCGCACCGCCGTCGGCAGGTAGGCGTCGAGCGGGTAGCACTCCTTGACGTTGAGCCGGGCGCCATCGGCGCCGCGCATGACGTTGCCGAGGATGACGACCGGCTGGTTCTCGCCGAGGCTTTTGCCGTAGTTCTCGAACGCCTCGGCATACATGTTGACCGGGACGGTGGCGCGCTTGCTCGCGAGGTTGAAGAAGGCCCAGGGGCGGTTGTCCTTGCGCGAGAGTTTCCTGGTGATGCCGCTGGCGACGCCGCACAGACGAAACTCAATGCGGTCGCCCTCGGCGAGGATCTGCTCCTCCGTGTGGGTGGTGATCGCCTCCGCGAGCCCGGCGTAGGCGTTCATCGGATGCCCGGAGATATAGAAGCCGAGCAGCTCCTTCTCGAATTGCAGGCGCTCGGCCGAGGAGAAGTCGGCGTGGCGGCCGGAACCGTTCCGCGGCGATCCCGCCGAGGCGGGAGCGGATCCATTTGCGGGCGGCGCTTCCTGCAACTCGTCGAGGAAGGAATGCTGCCCGGCCGCGAGGTCGCGCTGGCGGGCGGCGACGGAGGCCAGGGCCTCGTCGATCTGCGCGAAGAGCACGCCGCGCTTCTCGCCGGCGAAGTCGAAGGCGCCCGTCTTCACCAGGTGCTCGAGCACGCGCTTGTTGATGGCGCGGCCGTCGACGCGGGCGGTGAGGTCGAGGAAATCCTGGTAGGGGCCGTTTTTCTCGCGCTCCTCGATGATCTTCTGCGCGGCGGCCTCGCCCACGCCCTTGATGGCGCCGAGGCCGAAGCGGATCTTGTCGCCGACCGGCGTGAAGTTCTCGCGCGACTCGTTGATGTCGGGGCCGAGCACCTGCAGGCCCATCGCGGCGCACTCGGCGACGAAGTGCGCGACTTTTTCCGAGTTGCCGAGCTCGTTGGCGAGCACGGCGGCCATGAACTGCACGGGGTAGTTGGCCTTCAGGTAGCCGGTGCGGTAGCTGAGGATGGCGTAGGCGGCGGAGTGGGATTTGTTGAAGCCGTAGCCGGCGAATTTCTCCAGCAGGGCGAAGATCTCCAGCGCCTTCTTCTCGGGAATCTTATTGGTCTGGGCCGCGCCCGACACGAAGACGCTGCGCTGCTGTTCCATCTCCTCGGCGTTCTTCTTGCCCATGGCGCGGCGGAGCACGTCGGCGCCGCCGAGGGTGTAGCCGGCGATGCGGCGCGCGGCCTCCATGACCTGCTCCTGGTAGACCATGATGCCGTAGGTCTCGCGGCAGACTGCCTCCAGCAGCGGGTGCGGATACTCGACGGTCGCGGGGTCCTTTTTGCCGCGGATGTATTGCGGGATGAGGTCCATGGGGCCGGGGCGGTAGAGCGCGATGAGGGCGATGATCTCCTCGATGGAATTGATGCTGAGCTGGCGGCAGAGCGCCTGCATGCCGCCGGATTCCAGCTGGAACACGCCGGTGGTGCGGCCGGAATTGAGCAGGGCGAAGGTCTTCGCGTCGTCGAGCGGCACGCGGTCCATGTCGAACTGCGGGTCGGCCGTGCGGCGGATGCTGTCCACGGCGTCCTGGATGATGGTGAGCGTGCGCAGGCCGAGGAAATCCATCTTGAGGAGCCCGAGTTTCTGCACGGGATCCATCGCGAACTGCGTGGTGATGTCGCCTTCCTGGAGCGTGAGCGGCACGAAGTCGCTGAGCGGCCGGTCGGCGATGATGATGCCGGCGGCGTGCTTGCCGGAGTTGCGCACCATGCCCTCGAGCACCAGCGCCTGCTCGATGATCTTTTTGGTGGCGGGGCTGGCGGCGATGGCGTCGCGCAGCTCGGCGGACTTGTCGATGGCGGCCTGCAGCTCGATGTTGAGCTCGTCGGGGATCATCTTGGCCAGCCGGTCGGCCTCGGCGTAGGGCAGGTTGTGCACGCGCGAGACGTCGCGGATGACGGCCTTGGCCCCGAGCGTGCCGAAGGTGACGATGTTGGCGACGCACTCGCGGCCGTATTTTTCGCGAACGTAGGAGATGACCTCGTCGCGGCGGCGCATGCAGAAGTCGATGTCGAAGTCGGGCGGGGACACGCGCTCGGGATTGAGGAAGCGCTCGAAGAGCAGGCCGAAGCGGAGCGGCTCGATGTCGGTGATGCCGAGCACGTAGGCGACGAGCGAGCCGGCGCCCGAGCCGCGGCCGGGACCGACCGGGATGCCGTGCTGCTTGGCCCAGGCGATGAAATCCCAGACGATGAGGAAATAGTCGACGAAGCCGGTCTTGGCGATGATGCCGAGCTCGTAGTCGAGCCGCTCGACGAGCGTCTGGGCGAGCGCGGCATCCTGGGCTGTGGCGGGCTTGGCGTAGTGCACGCCGTAGCGGCGGTGCAGGCCGTCCACGCAGAGTTCCTTCAGGTAGCCGGGCTTGTCGGTCTTGATCTCGGGCGGCAGCGGGTATTTCGGGTAGCGGTTCTCACCGAATTTGATGGTGAGGTCGCACATCTCGGCGACGGCGGAGGTGTTGGTGACGGCCTCGGGCACCTCGGCGAAGACGCGCGCCATCTCCTCGCGGCTCTTGAGGTAGAACTGCGGCGTGTCGAAGCGCATGCGGTCGGCGTCCTCGAGCTTCGCGCCGGTCTGGATGCAGAGCATCGTGTCGTGCGGCGAGGCGTCGGCGGCGTTGACGTAATGGACGTCGTTCGTGACGACGACCTTCAGCCGGAACTCCTCGGCAAGCTTGAGGAGGAGCGGGGCGATGCGGCGCTGTTCCGGGATGCCGTGGTCCTGCAGCTCGATGATGAAGTTCTCGCGGCCGAACATGTCGACGAAGCGGCCGGTGGCCTTGTGGGCGTCCTCCCAGCGGTTTTGCAGGAGCATCTGCGGCACCAGCGCGGCGAGGCAGCCGCTGAAGGCGATCAGGCCGCCGGCGTGCGCGGCGAGGGTGTCGAGATCGGTGCGCGGCTTGTAGTAGAAGCCCTGGAGGTGTGCGTCGGAGACGAGCTTGAGGAGGTTGGCGTAGCCCTGGGCGTTTTTGGCCAGCAGCCCCATGTGGTAGCGGCTTTTCTCGCCCTCGACCCGGGCGGTCTTTTCCAGGCGCGAGCCCTCGACGAGGTAGATTTCGCAGCCGACGAGGGGCTTGATGCCCCTGGCCTTGGCGGTGGTGAAGAAGTCGATCGCCCCGAACAGCACGCCGTGGTCGGTGAGGGCCACCGCGGTCTGGCCCAGTTCGGCGACGCGGTTGATCAGGCGGTCGATGCGACAGGCGCCGTCGAGCAGGCTGTAGTCGCTGTGGACGTGGAGATGAACGAAATTCTGGTCGGCGGAGCCCACGGTCGGGTATGGGAAGCCGCTGGGCAGACCCCCGCAAGTCCTAAACTGGCATGAGGTAGGGCGAATCCTCCGGATAAGCCGCCGCCCGTCGGGACGACTCCCCTTGCCGGACGAATTGGCGGGCGAAAAAATCCTGTTGACGGTCGCCGGAGCGGCTGGCTTCGTGCTCGTTTTCTCCAACACCAACCTGTCCATTTCCCATGTCCATTGAGATCAAGATGCGCAAGAACGAGCCGATCGATCGGGCGCTGCGCCGCATGAAGAAGAAACTCGAACGCGAGAACATCATCAAGGATGTCCGCATGAAGCGCTACGCCGAGAAGCCCTCGGAGCGCCGCCGCCGCAAGGACAAGGTCATGGCCTTCACCGCCATGCTGCGCCGGCGTTACGCCGAATAAGACTGCTCTCCGCCTTTTGCTTTGACCGGCCGGACGTCCTCGGATGTCCGGCTTTTTGCTTGGGGTGGAGCGCGGCCTCCGGACGCGTTCCACCTTCCAAGTTGCCGCGCCGCGCCCGGCTTGATTTACTGCACCGCTCCTGTCCTAGTGCTGGCAGCCGCATGAAGCCCATTGTCGCCCTCTCCACCTGCTGGTGCTCGCACCGTCATCAGGATGGCTATGCGATGCTACAGGAGATGGCGGACATGGGTTTTGCGTGGGTTGAGTTGAGCCACGGCATCCGGATCACGCTCGTGCCGGGCATCCTGAAGGCCGTCGCGGAGGGCGTCATCAAGGTCGTGTCCTGCCACAACTTTTGCCCGTTGCCCACAGGCGTCCTGCACGCCGCGCCCAACCTCTACCTGCCTTCCTCGGCCGACGCCCGCGAGCGCGACCAGTGGCTGCGCCACACCAAGCGCACCATCGACTTCGCCCACCAGGTCAAGGCCCGCAAGGTCGTGCTGCACCTCGGCTCGGTCGAGTTCTTCTGGTTCAACCCGGCGGGCAAGGTGGAAGCCTATGTCGCTTCGCATCCCGGCGCCGACCTCTCCGCCGACACCGGCTACCAAAAACTCCTCGCCGGTTCACTCGCCAAACTGAAGGCCCGGATGCCGCGTTATTGGGAGAACACCAAGCAGGGCCTGGCCGAACTGCTGCCCTATGCCGAGCAGAAGGGCGTGCTGCTCGGCTTCGAGAACCGCGAGAAATTCGAGGAGCTGCCGCTCGATGCCGACCATCCCGGGCTGATCACCGCCATGGCCAAGCCCGGCGCCTGCGGTTACTGGCACGACACCGGCCACGCCCAGATCAAGCAGACCATGGGCCTGCTCAACCACCGCGAGCATCTGGAGAAGAACGCGCCCAACGCCATCGGCTTCCACCTGCACGACGTGAGCGCCGAGGGCCGCGATCACCACGCCATCGGCTCGGGCCAGGTCGACTTTGAGATGGTCAGCACCTTCTGGCGGCCCGAGCACACCCTCGTCATCGAGCTCAGCCCGCGCCTTACGCCCGAGGAAGTGCTGGCGTCGAAGCAGCGCGTCGAGGCGTTGCTCAACCACCGATTCGGCTGATTGAAATGAGCACACCCCAACTTGTCGCCGATTTCTATGAACGGCTCTGGCATCGCCAGGAGCGTGACGCACTGAGGGACATTCTCGATGATGAGTTTGTCTTTCGCGGGTCACTTGGAAGTGAGCGGCGTGGTCAGGAGCAGTTCTGGGCCTATCTCAAGGAAGTGCACGCGGCCCTCGGTGACTACCGGTGCGAGATCCTTGGCTGTGTTGCCGAGGGGAACGCGGTATTCGCGCAGATGGAGTTTTCGGGCCGGCACCGCGGCGTCTTTCGCGGCTATCCGCCAACCCAGCATGAAATCTCGTGGAAGGGCGCGGCCTACTTCAGGTTTCGAGCCGGCCGGATCGCCTCATTGTGGGTCTTGGGCGACTTGTGGTCGCTGGAGGAGATGCTTAAGCGCAACGCGCGCCCTTGATGTGGTGGGTCATGGCGCAGTTATTCAAAAAGCTCCGCGATCCATCGTTTATGCGGGCCGGACAGCGTGACGCGGTCCAGCTGCCGCAACGGCACCCACTCAAGCGCGGCAGTATTGGCGATGCGCCGGAGCAGCGCGGCCGTGGGTTTCACGGCATAGATTGATTCGGTGATCCGAAAGCGCGTGATCGAGCGGCGCTTCACGGCCAGAAGAGTCAACCCGGTCTTGTCCTCGCGAGCCCGTCCCGCCGTTGCGGGACGGGCGTGGCCGCCGAGGCTTGCGCACTCGTCGCGATCCATCTGGATGGCCGCGTCGCCCTGATGGGCTCCTCGCAATGACGCAATCTTGATCCCGAGGTCGGCGGCCTCGGGCAGTTCGTGCAGGCCGGCGAGGCGCTTGGCCCTCGCGTGGCCGCGACGGAGCAACAGGGCGCCGCGATAAAGGCAGAATGTTCGTGATACGAACATTGGCCGGGTCGTCTTCGGCTTGAGGCGGGGGAGTTTTTCCGGAGAACCGCTCTTTCGGCCGGCGCAGAACCGCGCGACGGGACAGATTTGACACTGCGGGTTCTGGCGCAGGCAGACGGTGGCGCCGAGTTCCATCATGGCCTGGTTGTGCTCGCCGGGCTCGGAACCCACCACCAGCGCGCCGGCCAGCGGGGTGAAATGTTTCACGGCCTCGGTGCCGTCGCGAAACAGCCGGCCCTCGCCGGTCAGACGGGCGAGGATGCGGACGACGTTGCCGTCGACCACGGCGGCGGGTTCGCCGAACGCGATGCTCGTGATGGCGGCGGCGGTGTAGGGGCCGACGCCCGGCAGTTCGCGCCATTCGGCCGACGTGCGGGGCTTGATCGAAGCAGCCACGTAGGTCTGCGCCAGTTTGTGCAGATTGCGGGCGCGGGAGTAGTAGCCGAGACCTTCCCAGAGTTTCATGACCTTCGCTTCGGGCGCGGCGGCCAGAGTGGCGAAGTCCGGCAGCGCGCGCAGCCAGCGGTCGAAGTAGGGGAGCACGGTCGCGACCTGCGTCTGCTGCAGCATGAATTCCGACACGACCGTCTTGTAGAGCGAAGGGGTGTCGCGCCACGGCAGCTGCCGCTGGTTGACGCGATACCACGCATGCAGGGCGGCCTGAAAGGACGGGCGTCGGGAGATTAGCTTTGGGGAACTGGCCACGAAAAACACGAGAAGACACAAAAATGAAGAAGTGGGAAGAGGCGTTTTTCTCTTCGTGCTTTTTCGCGGTTTTTGTGGCTAATCCTCCGCATGCCCAAACGGTCCCACGACGCGGAGGAAGAGAAGCCCAAGGCGATCACCACCTACACCATCAAGCTCGACGACGCGCAGATGGGGAAGCTGCGTGCGGCCGTCGCGGCCAAGCACTGGGAGGAAACCGAGGTGCCGTATGCGCGCTTCGCCTTCAAGGGCCCGAAGGTCAACGTCACCGCCTACACCAGCGGCAAGGTGGTCGTGGCCGGCAAGGAGACCGAGGATTTCGTGCAGAACGTCATCGAAGCCGAGGTCACCGGCGCGCCGAAGCTCGGCTACGACGAGGTGCTGCACCCGGAGTGGTATGAGCCCCACGCCGGCCTCGACGAGAGCGGCAAGGGCGACTTGTTCGGCCCGGTCGTGGCCGCGACGGTCATCGCCGGCCAGGACGCGGTGCTGGCCTGGCAGGCCGCCGGCGTGCGCGACAGCAAGACCGTCGTCGACACCCAGATCCTCAAGCTCGACGAACTCATCCGCGCCACGCCGGGCGTCGTGGTCGAGACGCGCTACATGGAGATGGGCGAATACAACCGCGCGATGGGGCGGCCCTGGGCCAGCCTCAACCGCCTGCTCGCGCAGCACCACGCCGACGCGCTCGACGCCGCGCTGAAAAAGAAATGGGTGCCGCGCGGCCTGCTCGACCAATTTTCCAAGGAGCCGCTCGTGCAGCGCGAGCTGAAGAAGCTCGGCCTCGAGCGCTTCCACCTCGCCATGCGCACCAAGGCCGAGGAGGACCCGGTCGTCGCCGCCGCGTCGATCGTGGCCCGCGCGGAGTTTGTCCGGCTGATGCGGAGCCTGTCGCGCGAGTTCGGCGACAAGCTGCAAAAGGGCGCCGGGGCCGCGGCCAAGGCGCAGGCGCGCGTGCTCATCGACAAATTCGGCGCGAAAGCGCTCGGCAAGTTCGCCAAGCTGCATTTCCGCACCTGCTACGAGGTCGTGTCCGCGGCCGGCAAGCTCGACGAGCTGCCGCTGCCCGTGCCGAAGGAAAAGACCGAGTGGAAGCGCTGAGCCCGGGCTGACCCAGATCCATGGCCAAACGCCGCCAGCTCCGCGCATTCGACCTGAAGCAGATCTACGGCTTCGGCGGATTGATCGGCGTGGACGAGGCGGGCCGCGGGGCGCTCGCCGGGCCGGTGGTCGCTGCCGCCGTGCTGGTCTCGCAGGATTTTCTGGAGGGCCGCTGGGCCGTCGCCAAATCCGGCCGCGTGAACGACTCGAAACAATTGTCGGCCGGCGAACGCGCGGAGCTCTACGCCGGGTTCGAGGAACTGGCGGCGCAGGGTCAGATCCACGCCCACCACGGCGTCGCCACCGTGGCGGAGGTCGAGACCGTCAACATCCTCGGCGCCACCAAGCTCGCCATGCGCCGCGCCCTCGGGGGCATCTACCCGCCGGATGCGTTTGCGCGGAAAGCCGAGCCCGACCTGTTCGCCAGCGCGGCCGAGAAGGCGGCGTTCCGGCCCACGGTGTCCTGCCGGATCCTGGTCGACGGGCTGCCGCTGCGCCATTTCCCGTATCCGCACCAGGGCGTCGTCAGCGGCGACGCCCGCTCGCTGTGCATCGCCATGGCGTCCATCATCGCCAAGGTCACGCGCGACCGGCTGATGGACGCGCTGGACCGCGCGCACCCCGGCTACGGCTTCGCCCAGCACAAGGGCTACGGCACGGAGGAACACCGCGAGGCCATCCTCAAGCTCGGCCGAAGCGCCGCGCACCGCGACAGTTTCCTGCGGAAACTCTACGCGCAGCCCCGCGACCTCGAGGGCCAGATGATTCTGTTTGATTGAGGGGTAGGGCGGATCCACTGGATGAGCCGCGGCTCGTCGGGGACGACTCGCCCTACCAAAAGATTGCAGCCGCCGCCCTCCTCTGGCCAACTCCCGCGACATACATGTCCGGCCGGAAATCCAGTTCCCTCGACAAGGTGCTCGACCGCCTCGACCGGCTCGACGCCGCCGGGCTGCGCACGCTGGTGCAGCGGCTGGCCCGCGAACGCGCGCTGCTCGACACGGTCTTCAACACCCTGCAGGAGGGCGTGCTGGTCATCACGGCCGACGGCGAGATCGACTACGCCAACAGCGCGGCGGCGCGGCTCATCGGTTTCAAGGACGAGGCCGGCGCCGCGGCGACGCTGTGGCGGCTGGTGCCGGGCCTGCGGGCCTCGCTGGAGGGCGCGGGCGGGCCGGGGCCGAAGCAGGGGCAGCCGCTGGTCACGCGCGAGTTTGAGCTGACCTACCCCGCGCCGCGGGTCGTGCGGCTCTACATGGTGCCGTTCAGCGAAGGCGAGGGCGGCGCGCCGCGCTTCGCCATCATCCTCTCCGACATCACCGGGGAGAAAAAATCCACGGCGGAGCTGATCGAGAACGAAAAAATCTCCTCCATCCTCCTGCTCGCCGCGGGCGTGGCCCACGAGCTGGGCAACCCGCTCAACTCGCTCACCATCCATCTCCAGCTCATCGAGCGGAAGCTGAAAAAACTCAGGGGCTCGAAGGAGTCCGAGTCGCTCACCGACTCGATCCGGATCTGCCAGGACGAGGTCACGCGGCTCGACGGCATCATCCGGAATTTTCTCGAGGCCATCCGCCCGCGTCCGCCCGACCTCGGCGAGGTCAACATCGCCGAGATCATCGAGGACGTGCTGCGCTTCCAGGGCAAGGAGCTGGCCGACCGCCGCCTCGTGGTGGAGGGCGAGCTGCCCGCCAGCACGCCCGTGATCATGGCCGACCGCAACCAGCTCAAGCAGGTGTTCTTCAACTTGGTGAAGAACGCCATGGAGGCCATGCCCGCCGGCGGCAAGCTGACCCTCCGCGTCGGCGCGGACGACGACTCGGTGTTCATCCGCATCGCCGACACCGGCAGCGGCATCAAGACCGAGGACCTCACCAAGCTTTTTTCGCCCTATCACACGACCAAGACCGGCGGGCACGGCCTCGGGCTGATGATCGTGCAGCGCATCATGCGCGACCACGGCGGCCACGTCGGCATCGAGAGCAAGGAGGGCGTCGGCACGGTCGTGACGCTGCAGTTCCCGCAGAAACACCGCCGGGTGCGGATGCTGCCGGGGGCGTGACCCGCTTTGGGTGGAACCCGACCTCCTGGCGGGTTTGGCTGAAATTCAATAAACGCGTCCAGGTCGGCCGCGTTCCACCTTTGCACAGCGCGGGCTCAGATCGGTTTTTGCGGGGCGAAGAGGGTCAGCGACTGCACCAGGCGCCGCGCCTCCGCGAACGCCGGGGCCGAGGGATCGTCGGAGAAGATCGTCGCCGCCAGCAGGAGGCCGTCCCCGAGGTAGACGAAGCAGGAGGTGACGGTCTTGTAGTCGTCCTTGCGCGCCGGCTGGCCGACCAGTGCGGCGTCGGTGAACAGCGCGGCGTAGCCGGTCCGGCCGGCCACCTTGAATTCCTTGAGGTAGGCTTTGCGCTCCACCGAGGCGTCGATGAACTGGCGGGTGGACATCTCGACCAGTTCGCGGAGCAGCGCGGGATCGGCGAGTTGCTCGTCGGGCATCGGCAGCAGGGTGAGGAGCACGGCGTCATTGCCGCCGTCCTTGGTGGCGTAGCGCACGCTGACCGCCCGGGCGGAGTTTTCCGGCACGCCGGCCGACACCTTGGTCGCCTCCCAGCCGGCGGGCAGGGTGAGCAGGGCGGCGCGGCCGCCGCCGAGGTCGATGCGCTCGGCCGCCAGCGCGGCGGTCACGGCCAGGAACAGGGGCAGGATTCTCTTCATGCGGGGGCGGGGTTGATCAGGAAGTGGCGCGGGCCGCCGCGAATTCGCGGTAGAGCTGCTCGACCTTGGCGCGGGCCCAGGGCGTGCGCCGGAGGAATCTCAACGAGGAGGTGATGCTCGGCTCGAACATGAAGCAGCGGACCCCGATCCGCGCCGCCAGCCCGCGCCAGCCATGGTGCGCGACGAGCGCCTCCAGGATTTTCTCCAGGGTGACACCGTGCAGCGGATCCTTGGATCTGTGCATAAAAAGTTCGCGGATGGTGGGGGCGGGTGATGTCAACCATTAGTTGACATCAGCCGGAGGGCGTCGGATGTGGCAGGCTCCGCAGTTTTCGTATTTCCAGTGGCGTTTCTTGCCCGCGGCCACCCACGCGAGGGTGGTGGCGAGGCGGGTGGCGCGGGTCTCGGGGCGCTTGGCCTCGGTGACCCACTCGATGTAGTCGCGGCGAGCGCCGGGACTGAAGTCCGCCCACACCGCGGCGGCCTTTGGGTTTTCCCGCAGCGCGGCGGCGAGGTCGGCCGGGACGGGGAGGGCGGGCTTGGGTTTCGCCTTCATCCGGGCGGGCAGGCCGGAGTCGTGGAGTTTTACGGCGGTCCGGATGTAGCCGAGCAATGTCCGGTCGCCGGGCAGGTCCTTGAGACTGGTGATGCGGCCGAGCAGCCCCATGGCGTCGTCGACCTTGGCTCCTTCCCGGCGCAGCAGCTTTTCCAAACCCTGATGATGGAGGCCGAAGGCCGCGTGAGCCTTGAAGGCGGCAAGGCTGGCGAACATTTTCCCCCGATGGGTGAAGAACGGCATGCCCCACTTGACGGTTTCCTCCGCCGCGGGGTTGCCTTGGTGGACGAGTTTGCGGAGGTGCTGCAGGATCGGCTGCGCGAACGGGGCCGACTTGGCGATGTAGGTGTCTGTCCGGGGATCACGCTGGGCCATGCCGGGAAATTGCCAAAACCGTCCCTGCCGGGCGAGCGGCAATTTCCGCCCTGCGGCCAACCCGGACGGGCTTCATTCACAGTGGGTCCAATGCCCCAAAAGCTGAGGTAGTCCGGTCAAGCTGTAATCTCGATTTTTGGCAGAGTGGCGGCGAGGGGGGAGCGGTGGCGGCGGAGGGTGGCGGGCCGGACTTTTTGCACCGCGGCCAGTTCGGGGAAGCGCCG
>JACPPI010000029.1 GCA_016190985.1 Opitutia bacterium
CCCCCAACGCCAAAGCGACCGTGACAGAAGCGGCTTCTTCCGACGAGCCAATCGGCCCATTCTCAGAAGCCGCTTCTGTCACTGCCCTGCGTCTATTCACGAGGTGGGACATACAAGCTTGCTCCGGCTTGGATGGAGCCTGTGGGAGCGACCTTGGTCGCGACAGTCGCGTGCCAGCACGCTCCCACAAAAAACGAACAGCAGAGGAATTGTTGGAGTGCCCCAAAAGCTTGCCCCGGGGATCTTTACTTCTCGGCCACACAGATGCCGCAGATGTCGTAGAAGAAATCGTGGCCCTTGTCGTCCACCAGGATGAACGCCGGAAAATCCTGCACCTCGATGCGCCACACGGCCTCCATGCCGAGCTCGGGATACTCGAGCACCTCGACTTTCCTGATGTTGTCCTGCGCGAGGATGGCCGCCGGCCCGCCGATGCTGCCGAGATAAAAGCCGCCGTGCTTCTTGCATGCGTCGGTCACCGCTTTGCTGCGGTTGCCTTTGGCCAGCATGACCATCGAGCCGCCGTGCGCCTGGAACAGATCCACGTAGCTGTCCATGCGGCCGGCGGTGGTCGGACCGAACGAGCCCGAGGCGTAGCCCGCGGGGGTCTTGGCCGGGCCGGCGTAGTAGACCGGATGGTTCTTCAGGTAGTCGGGCAGGCCCTGGCCGGCGTCGATGCGCTCCTTCAGCTTCGCGTGCGCGCTGTCGCGGGCGACGATCATCGGGCCGGTGAGCGACACGCGGGTGGTCACGGGATACTTGGACAGCTCGGCGCGGATCTCCGCCATCGGCCGGTTCAGGTCGATGCGCACCACGCCGTTCTCCTTGAAGGCGCGCGCTTCCGCGGGAATGAACCGGCCGGGGTTGGGCTCCATCTGTTCGAGGAAGACGCCGTCCTGGGTGATCTTCGCCCTGATGTTGCGGTCGGCGCTGCACGACACGCCCATGCCCACGGGGCAGCTGGCGCCGTGCCGCGGCAGCCGGATGACGCGCACATCGAGGGCAAAATACTTGCCGCCGAACTGCGCGCCGACCTTCGCCTCCTGCGCCAGCTTCAGCACCCTGGCCTCGAGGGATGGGTCGCGGAAGGCCCGGCCGTGCTCGTTGCCGGTCGTCGGCAGCGCGTCGAGATACTTGGTCGTGGCCAGCTTCAGCGTCTTCATGCACGCCTCGGCGCTGGTGCCGCCGATGACGAAGACGAGGTGGTAGGGCGGGCAGGCCGAGGTGCCGAGCAGCTGCATCTTGTCGGCGATGAACTTCTCGAGGCTCTTCGGGTTGAGCAGGGCGCGGGTCTCCTGGAAAAGGAAAAGCTTGTTGGCCGACCCGCCGCCCTTGGCCACGAAGAGGAACTCGTATTTCGCGCCCTCGGTGGCATGCAGGTCGATCTGCGCCGGCAGGTTGGTGCCGGTGTTGGTCTCCTTGAACAGGTCCAGCGGCGCCACCTGCGAATAGCGCAGATTCTCCTGCGTGTAGCATTCGTAGACGCCGCGCGCGAGCGCCTCGGCGTCGTTGGCCCCGGTCCAGACCTGCTGCCCCTTCTTGGCGAAGATGGAACACGTGCCCGTGTCCTGGCACATGGGCAGGATGCCGCGGGCGGCGATCTCGGCGTTCTTGAGCAGGGTCAGCGCCACATAGCGGTCGTTATTGGAAGCCTCGGGGTCCTGGAGGATCGCGGCGACCTGCTCGAGGTGCTTCGCGCGCAGGAAGAAGTTTGTGTCATGGAACGCCGCGCGCGCGAGGTGTGTCAGCGTGGCCGGCGCGACCTTGAGGATCTCCTGGCCCTCGAAGGTGGCCGTCGTGACGCCCTCCTTGGTCAGCAGGCGATACTCGGTGTCGTCCGCGCCGAGGGGCAGCGGATCCTGGTAGACGAAGGGCGGCGTGGGCATGGACGCACCTTACCTGTTTCCGTCTGCATGACAAGCAGCGGGGCGGGCGGGGATGTTGGCTATAACATCTCCGTCTGGCGGCTATTAACCGCGCCTCAGAGGATCTTCAGCTTCGGCAGGTCCTGCACGTCGATGTAGCCGGTGGGCCGGCCCTTCGCGTCGAGGGCGAAGAGGTCGGAGATCTTGAACTGCTGGAAAATCTTCAGCGCCTCCACGGCCAGCGCCTCGGCGGGCACGGTCTTGCCGCCGCGGGTCATGAAATCGCCGACCTGCTTCTTCAGAAAGTCCGCCCCGCCGCTCAGGGCGCTGCGGCGCAGGTCGCCGTCGGTGAAGATGCCGCTCAGTTTGCCCTTCGCGTCCACCAGCGCCACGGCGCCGGCCTTGGCCTTGGTCATGGCGAAGATCGCGGCCTGCACCGTGGTCTTCGCCTCCTTCAGCACCGGGCAGGCGTCGCCGGTGCGCATGATGTCCTTCACCCGGAGCAGCAGCGTCATGCCGAGCGTGCCGGCCGGATGGTATTTGGCAAAATCCTCGCGGGTCAGGCCGCGGCTCTCGAGCAGCACCATGGCGACCGCGTCGCCGAGGGCCAGGGCGGCGGTCGTGCTGGCCGTCGGGGCGAGGGCGAGGGGACAGGCCTCGCGCGGCGCCGAATAAATGAGCCGGTGGTCCGCGCCGCGCGCCAGCTCGCTGCCGGGCGCGCCGGTGAGCGCTACGGTCTTGAGGCCGAACTTTTCAAACAGCGGCAGCAGGCGCAGCATCTCGTCGGTCGCGCCGCTGTTGCTGAGCAGGATGGCCAGGTCGCCCGCCGCGCACAGCCCGAGGTCGCCGTGCAGGGCCTGGGTCGGATCGAGATAGCAGGAAGGCACGCCGATGCTGTTGAGCGTGCCGGTGAGCTTTTCCGCGATGTGGGCGTTCTTGCCGACCCCGCTGAAGATGACCTTGTGGCCGGCCGCGACCGCCGCCTCCACCGCCCGCACGGCGGCGACGAATTCCCGGTCGAGCACCCTGGCGGTGGCCGCCAGGGCTTCCCCCTCGATCGCGAGGCATTGGCGGGCTTGGGCGAGGATGTTCTGGTCGGAGAGGGGCATCAAAAACTTGTGTTGGCGGAACGCGCGGGCAAACCTAGCGGTCGCGTATCCTCGTTCAATCCATTTCCACCCGTGCTCCGCCCCCCTGCCCAATTTGCCCGCTGGTGGCGCCCGTTGCTTGGGGCCGCGGCCCTGACGCTGGCGGGTTGCACGGATCGCGACCGCGCGCGGTCGGCGACCGAGCTGGATGAACCGGCCTTTCGCGAGGGCCAAGATCTGCTGAAAAACGGTCGCTGGCAGGAGGCACTGTCAGCATATCTAAGGGTTATCAACAAGCGCGGTGAGGACGCCCCTCAATCGCACTTGAGCGCCGGGCTCATTTATGCCGAGCACATCAAGGATCCACTTTCCGCGATCTATCACTTCCGGAAGTATCTCGCCTTGTTGCCGAACGGCCCCTTGACCCTCCAAGTCCGGCAACGCATCGACGCCGCCACCCGCGAGTTTGCCCGCACGCTGCCCGCCCAGCCGCTCGAAAACCAGTTGCAGCGCGTCGACCTCGTGGCCGCGCTGGACCGCCTCAAGCAGGAAAACGAATCGCTCAAGCAGGAGCTGGCCGACCTCAAGGCCGGGCGCAACACCGTGGCGGTGCCGGGGCTGGAAGGTTCCGCGCCGCCGAACACCACGGCGCCGGCCATCAATTTCTCGGTGGAAACGATGCCCACGGTGCGCACGCGGCCGGTGAACGCGCCGCCGGCACCGCGCAAGACCACGTCCACCCCGCCCCGGATCACACCCGCGTCGCAAGCCCCGGCCGCGGCCCGGCCGGCCGCGGCGGGCTCACGCACGCACACCGTGCAAGCCGGCGACACGCTCTCCAAGCTCGCGCAGCAGTATTACGGCAACCGCGCGAAGTGGCGCGACATCTACGCCGCGAACCGCGGCGTGATGAAAAGCGAAAGCGACCTCAAGCTGGGCATGTCGCTCAAGATCCCTTGAGCAGGCAAGGTGGAGCGCGTTGGCCCCAACGCGCTTTGTTTGCCAGCCGCTCAGGCCGGCACGGCGCCGATGGCCTCGTCGAGGACCGCGAGCAGGAAGTCGGCGTCGGCCTGCGTGATGTTCATCGGCGGGGCGAAGCGGATCGTCTGGCCCCAGAGGCCGCCCTTGCCGAGCAGCAGGCCGAGCTCGCGGGCGTTCTCGACCGCCTGCGCGCAGCCCTCCTTGTGCGGCTCCTTGGTGGCGCGGTCCTTCACGAACTCGATGCCGAGCATCAGGCCGCGGCCGCGGACATCGCCGATGATCTTGTGCTTCGCCTTCAGCTTGTTCAGCCCGGCGAGGATATGGTTGCCCAGCTCGAGGCAGTTGGCCTGCGTCTTCTCGTTGTCGATGACCTCTAGGACGGCCTGGCCGATGGCGGAAACAACCGGGTTGCCGCCGAAGGTGTTGAAATGGACCTTCTGCGCCATCACGGCGGCGATCTTTGGCGTCGTGACGACGGCCGCGAGCGGCGCGCCGTTGCCGATGCCTTTGGCCATCGTGACGATGTCGGGAATGACGCCCTGCGTCTCGAAGCCCCAGTAGTGCGTGCCGGTGCGGCCGAAGCCGGTCTGCACCTCGTCGGCGATGCACACGCCGCCGGCGGCCCGCACGTGCTCGTAGGTGTGCTGGAGGTAGCCTTGAGGAAACTCGACGAAGCCGCCGACGCCCTGGATGGACTCGGCGATGAAGGCCGCGACCTTGCCGGGCGTGGTGTAGTCGATGACCTGCTTGACGTCCTCGGCGTATTTGCGGCCGGCGTCGGGATCGTCGTAGCCGAAGTGCCCGCGATACGGGTAGGGCGCGACGGCGTGGTGGACACCGAAGGAGTGGGGCGTGTTGAACTTCCAGTTGCTGTGCGCGGTCACGCCCATGCCGGCGGCGTTGCCCCCGTGGTAGGCGTTGCGCAGGGCGATGACGTCGTAGTTGCCGGTGGAGAGCCGCGCCATGAGCAGCGCGAGGTCGTTGGCCTCGGAGCCGGAGTTGACGAAGTAGCAGACCTTGAGGTCGCCCGGCATCTTGGACGCGAGCTTCTCCGCGAAGGCGCCGATGTTCGGGTTGAGGTAGATCGTGGTCGAGTGCTGCAGCACCTGGTTCTGCGCGTTGATCGCCTTGAGCACGTGCGGGTGGCAGTGGCCGACGCTGACCGTCACGATGCCGCCGAGGCCGTCGAGGTAGCGCTTGCCGGTGGAGTCCCACACATACTGCATCTTGCCCTCGACGATCATGATGGGCTGCTTGTAGTAGAGGAAGAGGCCCGGGTTGAGGAACTGCTTGCGCTGGGCGAGCACCTGGTCGAGCGCAGGGCCGGCGTATTTCGCGGGCTGATGGGAGGTCGGGGGCAGCGGGATGGATTTCATGGAGTGGAGTTTTTAACCACGGATTTCACAGATTCACACGGATAAAATCAGTGAACCATCCGTGTAATCCGTGGTCAATGGTTCGGGAAAACCTTCCGAAGAATAACATAGACAGCGAAGGCCAGGCCGAAGCCGACGAACCACGCGTAGTGGTAGAGCCCGAACAGGAACGCCGGCAGGCCGGCGCCCTCGGTGAGTTTCACCGTGACGAGGAAACCTGGCAGGCTGGGCAGCGCGCCGGCGACAAGCGCGATCAACGCCACGCGGCTGACGCCGTTCTTGTAGGCGTAGCCGCCCGTGGCCGAATAGAGGCCGGCGATGTTCAGTTCCTTTTTCCGGATCACGAAGTAGTCGGCGATCATGATGCCGCCGATCGGGCCGAGCAGTCCGCTGTAGGCGATGAGCCAGGTGAAGATGTAGCCGCTCGGGTCGGCGACCAGTTTCCACGGCATCATCACGATGCCGATGAGGCCCGTGATGAGCCCGCCGAGGCGGAAGGAAATCCGGCGCGGCGCGAGCTGGGCGAAGTCGTTGGCGGGCGACACGACGTTGGCGGCAATGTTGGTGGCGAGCGTGGCGATGCAGAGCGCCACCATGGCGACGACGAGCACAACGGGGTTCTTGAATCGCGTCAGCACGTCGACCGGGTCCCAGATGGTCTGCCCATAGATGATCGTGGTGGCCGAAGTGACCGCCACGCCGATGAAGGAGTAGAGCGCCATCGTCAGGGGCAGGCCGAGCGCCTGGCCGACGACCTGGTCGCGCTGGGTCTTGGCGTAACGCGAAAAATCCGGGATGTTGAGCGAGAGCGTCGCCCAGAACCCGATCATGCCGGTGAGCGCCGGGAAGAAGAACGACCAGAACTGGCCGGCCTTGGGCTGGCCGGCGTCGAAGGCGGACGGCTGCGACAGGATCGGCCCGAAGCCGCCGGCGTTTTGCCAGGCCCAGCCGAGCAGCAGCAGGCCCAGGGCGATGAGCAGCGGGGCCTTGATGTTCAGCAGCAGGCGGATCGACTCGATGCCCCTGTAGATGACGAGCATGTTGATGCCCCAGAAAAACAGGAAGCAGGCGAACTCCGGCGCGCTGATGCCGAGTAACTTCGTGGCGCCGGCGGCCGCCAGCGACGGGAAGAACACCGCGAGGATCTTGTAGATGGCCTCGCCGCCGATGTAGGTCTGGATGCCGAACCAGCCGCAGGCCACCAGGGCGCGCAGCACGGCGGGCACGTTGGCCCCGGTCGTGCCGAACGAGGCCCGGCAGAAGACGGGGAAGGGGATGCCGTAGCGGGTGCCAGCATGGGCGTTGAGCACCATCGGCACCAGCACGATCAGGTTGCCGAGGAAAATCGTCAGCACCGCCTCCCACCAGTTCATGCCGCCGCCGATGAGCGACGAGGCCAGCATGTAGGTCGGGATGCACGCCGACATCGAGATCCACAGCGCCGCGAAGCTCAACATGCCCCACTTGCGGCGGTCCGCCGGCACCGGGGCGAGGTCCTCGTTGTAGAGGTGGCTGGTGGCGATGTCGGCTTCGACGTCGGGGGCGTTGGCGCGCAGGCCTTCGGAAGTGGACATGATCAGAAGTGGCTCGGTTTCCGCTGGAGGAACCGGCCGCGAGCGGGTTCGCCGACGAACTTCCCGTCGCGCACGGCGACCGCGCCGCGCACCGTCACGTCGCGCGCGCGGCCCTCGAGTTTCCAGCCCTCGAAGGCGCTGTAGTCCACGTTCATCGACTGCGTCTTGGCCGAGATGGTGCCGCGGTAGTCGGGATCAAACACCACGAGATCGGCGTCGGCGCCGGGCTGGATGCAGCCCTTGCGCGGGAACAGGTCGAAGAGCTTGGCGACCTGCGTGCTGGCGGCGTTGACGAAGGTGTGCAGGTCGATCTTCCCGGTCTTCACGCCATAGGTGTAGAGCAAATTCACGCGTTCCTCAAGCGAGGGGATGCCGTTGGGGATTTTCGTGAAGTCGGCCTTGCCCATCGGCTTTTGCTTCTCGAAGTCGAACGGCGCGTGATCGGTGGCGACGGTCTGGATGAGGCCGTCGCGCAGACCGTTCCAGAGGACGGATTGGTTGCGGGCGTCGCGCAGCGGCGGCGACATGACGTATTTGGCGCCCTCGAAGTTCGGCTTCTCGGCGTAGGTTTTGTCGAGCGTGAGGTATTGGATGAGCGTCTCGACGCCCACACGCACGCCGCGCTGGCGGGCGGCGATGGCCTGGTCGAGCGCCTCCTTGCAACTGAGATGGACGATGTAGGTCGCGGCGCCGGTCAGCTCGGCGAAGGTCATCAGGTGGTGCACGCCCTCGGCCTCGACCGCCGGCGGGCGGCTCTCGTGGTGCTGACCGGGGTCGGTCTTGCCGGCGGCCAGCAGTTCCTTGCAGCGCTCGGTGACAAGGGTCTCGTTCTCGCAGTGCGCGGTGACGATCACGCCGAGTTCCTTGGCGAGCTTGAGCGTCCGGTAGAGTTCGGTGTCGTCGATGCCGAACGCGCCCTTGTAGGCGAGGAAGATTTTGAAGGAGCTGATGCCGCGCTTCACGATCTCGCGCAGCTGGGCCTCGGTGCCGCCGTCGAATTTCGTCACGCCCATGTGGAACGTGAAATCGCACGCCGACTTGCCCACGGCCTGGCTCATCCAGAGTTCGAAGCTCTTCAGCGCGTCGTCCGCGCGCGACGGGCAGCACATCTCGATGAGGGTGGTGGTGCCGCCGACCAGCGCGGCCTTCGAGCCGGTCTCGTAGGTGTCCTTGGAAAACGTGCCCATGAAGGGCAGGTAGATGTGCACGTGCGGGTCGATGAAGCCCGGGAAGACAAGCTTGCCGGTGGCGTCGATGACGGTCGCGCCGGCAGGCGCGGCGATGTTCCTGTCGATGCGGGTAATCGTCTCGCCCTCGCACCAGATGTCGGCGGTGTAGCGGCTGTCGGCGGTGACTATCTCACCATTCTTGATTAGGAGTGCCATGAGCTTGGAAGAGTTGCCCGCGAATCACGCGAATAGACGCGAATCCAAGGGTTATTATTAGCGTAGATTGGCGTTATTCGCGGGAGCCTGTCATTTTTTCCACACATCGCCCACGTCGCCGCCGAACCAGCGCGAGCTGACGACCTTTTGCTGGGTGTAGAACTGGATGCTTTCCTTCCCCTGAATGTGCAGGTCGCCGTAGAACGATTCGTCCCAGCCGGTGAAAGGGAACATCGCCATCGTGGCGGGCACACCGACGTTGACCCCGACCATGCCGGCCTTGACGCGCATGGTGAACTCGCGGGCGGCGCGGCCGTTGTTGGTGAAGATCGCGGCGCCGTTGCCGAAGGCGGACCTGTTCGCCTGCTCGATGGCGGCGTCGAGGTCGTCCATGCGCATGACGTTCAGCACGGGCCCAAACACCTCCTCCTTGGCGAGGGTCATGTTGTTCTGCACGCCGTCGACGACGGTCGCGCCGACGTAGAAACCCTTCGGGGCGTCGGGCACCTTCACGCCGCGGCCGTCGGCGATGATCTTGGCCCCCTCCTTCTCGCCGCTGGCCAGCAGGCTCATGACGCGGTCGCGATGCGCGGCGGTGATGACGGGGCCCATGTCGGGCTGCGCGGCCCGGTCGGTCGGGCCGACCTTGATGGCGTTGGCGGCCTTGACCAGTTCCGGTAACAGCCGGTCGGCCGCAAGGCCGACGGTGAGCGCAGTCGAACCCGCCATGCAGCGTTCGCCCGCGCAGCCGAAGGCGGCGGTGGCAAGGTTCTCGACGGTCTTGCCGACGTCGGCGTCCGGCATGACGACGATGTAGTTCTTCGCGCCGCCGTTGGCCTGGACACGCTTCCCGTGCTTCGTGCCGGTGTCGTAGATGTATTTGGCGATCGGCGTGGAACCGACGAAGGAGACGGCCCGCACCTTCGGGTGAGTGAGCAGTGCATCGACCGCGGCGCGGCCGCCGTGGACGATGTTGAACACGCCCTTGGGGCAGCCGGCCTGTTCCAGCAGCTGGCCGAGCAGCACGGCGCTGAGCGGGACCTTCTCGCTCGGCTTCAGGACGAAGGTGTTGCCGCAGGCGATGGCGGTCGGGAACATCCATAACGGCACCATCGCAGGGAAGTTGAAAGGGGTAATGCCGACGCAGACGCCCAGCGGCATGTTGATGGTGTCGCAGTCGACGCCACGTGCGATGTTCCGCAGCGAATCGCCAAATAGGAGCGTCGGGATGCCACAGGCGTATTCGATGTTCTCCAAGCCGCGGAAGATGGAGCCGCGCGCCTCGGCGTTGGTCTTGCCGTGCTCGCGCGAGACGGTCGAGCAGAGCAGATCGAAGTTGGCCTCGACCAGCTGGCGGTATTTGAAAAACACGCGGGCGCGTTCGATCGGCGGGGTGTCGCGCCAGCCGGGGAAGGCCGCGTGCGCGGCCTCGACGGCGGCGTTCACCTCGGCGGCGCCGCCCGCCGGGCACTCGGCGATGACGTCGCCGGTGGACGGATTGTAGACCGGCGTGCCGGCGATCTTGGGCTGGAGCCATTCGCCGTTGATGAGGAGCGGGCAGGGAGTGAGAGAAGTGGCGTGTGGCATGTGGCGAGAGATGGGTTGGGGGTTTGTCCGCGAATCACGCGAACGGATGCGAATAGGAGTTGCGCCGGATGGAGGCTTGCGAGGCGGCGGAGGTTGTGTAAGGTGCGGGCATGAGCCAGTTGAGTCGCATCACTTTCAATCCCAACCAATGTGGCGGGAAACCTTGCATCCGGGGCATGCGCATCCGCGTGAAGGATATTCTGGATATGCTGGCGGGCGGCGCAACCGAGGCGCAGATTCTGCAGGATTTTCCGTATCTCGAGCGGGAGGACATCCAAGCGGCCTGTGAATATGCCGCGCAATACGTGAACCATCCGGTGGTGACCGCAGGGAAGTGAAATTCGTGGTCGATGCCCAATTGCCGCCCGCGATGGTCCGATGGCTGCGCGAAGCGGGCCACGAGGCGGAACACATCGAGGATGCCGGGTTGCTGCAGGCCGACGATGCCGCGATCTGGGCGCACGCGGAGCGAACCGGCGCGGCCATCCTGACGAAAGACGAAGATTTCGCCGAGCGGGCAAAGACGGCCAGCGGGCCGTCGGCAGTAGTGTGGCTGCGGATCGGCAACGCCGGGAACCCGGAGCTGCGCGCCTGGTTCGGGCCGCGGCTGGCGAGCATCGTGCAAATGGCGGGTGAAGGCAGCCGGATCATCGAGGTGATTTGAGGTTCAGCGCCGGGCCAGCAGGCGGTCGCGGATTTCCGGCCAGGGACGGCCTGCGCGGGGATCCGCCTCGTATTCGGCGAGGCCCTGGTCGGGTTCGCGCAGATGCCGCTCGGGCAGAGGTGAGTTCTCACCACGAAGACACGGAGGCGCAAAGGTGGCCGGGTCTTGGCTATTGTTGTTCTGTGGCTCGGTGGCTTTGCGGTTCATGGTCTTGATGGTCAGGCGATGACGCCGCCGGGGGACGGATTGCAGACCGGCGTGCCGGGGATTTTCGGCTGGAGCCATTCGCCGTTGATGAACAAAGGACACGGGGACAGTGATGAGGTCATAGGAAGTTTTCTTTAACCACGGATTGCCCGGATGGGCCCGGATGGATAGCGATGGGTGTCATCCTGAGCGAAGCGAAGGATCCAGAATGACAGCTGCTGGCGCACAAATACTGGATTCTTCGCTTCGCTCAGAATGACAGGTGGCGGGAATTTTATCCGTGCTCATCAGCGTGATCCGTGGTTAAAAATGGTTAGAAACTTCACTCACGGATGGGGCGGGATCGGCTGGATCTCGCCTTTGGCGAGGCGGTCCTGGTAGTTGCTCCAGGTCATCGGGACTCTGCCGTTGGGGATCTCGGTCATGGTGATGCAGTCGTCAACGGGGCAGACGAGCGAGCAGAGGTTGCAGCCGACGCAGTCTTCCTCGCGGACGACGGGCACGGGCTTGTGGGGGACACGGCCGGGGCCGAGGCCGACCTTGAGTTCGTCGGGCGATTTCAGGTCGATGCACTGGTGGGCGCCGTCCTCGCAGGCGATGTAGCAGAGGTTGCAGCCGATGCACTTCTCGTAGTCGATGCGGGCGACTCGCTGCCAGTGGAGGTCGAGGTTCTCCCATTTCTGGAGTTTGTCCACAGCGCGGCCGCGGAGGTCGGCGAGGGTTTTCATGCCCTTGGAGTCGAGGTAGGCGCTGAGGCCCTCGTTCATGTCCTCCACGATGCGGAAACCGTAGTGCATGATGGCGGTGCAGACCTGGAGGGAGGTGGCGCCGAGGGCGATGAACTCGGCGGCGTCGCGCCAGGTGGTGATGCCGCCGATGCCGGAGATGGGGAGGCCGACGTCGGGGTCGGCGGCGCAGGCCTGCACCATGTTGAGCGCGATGGGCTTCACCGCCGGGCCGCAATAGCCCCCGTGCGAACTGAGGCCGCGCACGGTGGGCTCGGGCACGAACGTGTCGAGGTTCACGTTGGTGATCGAGTTGATGGTGTTGATGAGCGAGATGGCGTCGGCCCCGGCGCGGCGCGCGGCGCGGGCCACGGCGGTGACGTCGGTGATGTTGGGCGTGAGCTTCACGATGACGGGGATGGTGGCCTTCTCCATGACCCAGCCGGTGATCTTCTCAGCGACGGCGGGCTGCTGGCCGACGGCGGAGCCCATGCCGCGCTCGCACATGCCGTGCGGGCAGCCGTAGTTGAGCTCGATGCCGTCGGCCCCGGCGTCGGCGGCGCGCTGGACAAACTCGTGCCACTGCTCGCGGGTCTCGACCATGAGGGAGGCGATGACGGCGTGGCGCGGCCAGCGCCGCTTGACCTCGGCGATTTCGCGGAAGTTCACCTCGGGGGCGCGGTCGGAGATGAGCTCGATGTTGTTGAGCCCGATCATGCGGTCCTGGCCGTGGTTCAGCGCGGAGTAGCGCGAGGCGACGTTGACGATGGGGTCGCCGATGGTCTTCCACACGACGCCCCCCCAGCCGGCCTCGAAGGCGCGGTGGGCCTGGTAGCCGGTGTTGGCCGGCGGGCCGGAGGCGACCCAGAACGGATTGGGGGACTTGATGCCGGCGAGGTTGCAGCTCAGATCAGCCATAAGGGTGTGACGTGTGAAATGTGACGCGGGACGAATTTATCGCGGTGTGAAGCCGCTCCTACAATTTCAGGGCGGCTTCGAGTTCGTGGGCCCGGATCGGGGCCATGAGGCCGGAGCCGGCGGCGCCCTGCTTGGCGCCGAGGCGCGAGGGCTGGACGGGCGGGGTGGTCTTGGCGCCGGTGAGGAAGGCGTGGATGCCGTGCGCGGCCTTCTTGCCCTCGCCGACGGCGTTGACGACCTCGCGGCCGCCGTTGCCGCAATCACCGCCGGTGAAAAAGTGCGGGACATTGGTCCGGCCGGTGAGCGGGTCGTGCAAGATGACGCCGCGCGCGTCGATGGTGAGAGACGGGAAGAGCTCCCGGAGCAACTTGGACTGCTTTTCCTGGCCGACGGCCTTGAGCACCAAATCGCAGGGTTCGATCCACTCGGTGCCGGGGATGGGCTCGACCTTGCCGCCGACCATCTGGGCGAGGGCGAGCCTGAGGCCGGTGACGTGACCGTCGGTGGCGATGATCTCGACCGGGGCGGCCTTGAAGAAAAACTGGGCCCCATCGTGCTTGGCGTGCTCGTATTCAAAAGGGTAGGCGGGCATGTCGTGCTCGTCCCGGCGATAGACGATGAAGGAGCGGTGGGCGCCGAGCCGCTTGGCCTGGGTGACGGCGTCGATGGCGGTGTTGCCGCAGCCGATGACGGCGACGCGTGATCCGATGGGGATCCGCTCCAGCGGGCGGGTGTGAATCTGCCAGATGAAGTCGAGGGCATCAATGACCTCGGGGAGGTTCTCGCCGGGGATGCGGAGGCGGGTGGCGGCGCCGAGGCCGACGCCGATGAAGATCGCGTCGAAGTCCTGCTCGAGAGCAGCCACGGCGATGTCCTTGCCGACCGCCAGCCCGGTGCGGATCTCGACGCCGAGCGACCGGACCAGCTCGACCTCGGCGAGGCTGACCTGCGGCTTCATCTTGTAGTAGGCGATGCCGTAGGTGTTGAGGCCGCCGGCCTGCTTTTGCTTCTCGAAAACCGTGACGCTGTGGCCGAGGCGCGCCAGCTCGGCGGCGCAGCCGAGACCGGCGGGCCCGGCGCCGATGACGGCGATCTTCTTGCCGGATTTCTTCGCGGGCGGCGGGGGGAGCACGCGGAGGCCGCGCTGCTCCACGTAGTCGGTGGCATGGCGCTGGAGCCGGCCGATCATGATGGGTTGCTCGTCGCGGTCCGCGAGCACGCAGGCGCCTTCGCAGAGGACGGAGGTCGGGCAGACGCGGGCGCAGGAGGCGCCGAGGATGTTGGCCTCAAGGATCGTCTTGGCCGCGCCGGCCGGGTGGCCGGAGGCGATTTTCTTGATGAAGGCCGGGATGTCGATGCCGGTCGGGCAGGCCATGATGCACGGCGCGTCGAAGCAGTAGAGGCAGCGATGGGCCTCGACGAGCGCTTCCTGCGGGCGCAGCGGGGGCTTGAGGTCGGCGAAGTTGGCGGCGAGGACGTCGGCGGGCAGCAGCGGCGAGAGGGGCATGGGGGAAGGGACGAAGGGCGGCGCGGCGCTGCCGGGTTCAGTCCGAGGGGAAGTCAGTCAACTTTGGCCGGCTATTCCCAAGGCCGTCGCGCGGGCGCCTGTCGGAATGTTTGATGATTGGTGGGTTGAATACAGCCGAGAAGGGGGTAGTTTCCAAGCAGAAATCCGGTCGACTGCGCAGCCCAAGCTCGAACAGATTGGCCACAAAAAACACGAAAATGCCCTTAAACCCTGTCGGAAGTTTTCCGTGCGCCTATAGGCGCCTTGAGAGCGTCATTTGCCGCGGGTGTTTTGTGTTTTTCGTGGCAATGAATGGGTTTGGGTCTGGTCGGCTTATCGACTCAAAGTCTGCCTGATCCCCAATCCAATCATATCATGCCCCTGAATCCGAAACGCACCGTCGCCGAACTCAAGGAACTCCGCGCCCTCACCGGCGACGAGAACGGGGCGCAGCGCGTGGCCTTCACGCCGATGTGGGCGCAGACCCGCACCTGGCTGAAGGACAAGCTCGCCGGGCTGCCGGTCGAGACGCACACGGACGCGGCGGGAAATTTCTGGGCGACGCTCCGCGGCGAGTCCGACCGCGCGCTGCTCCTGGGCGGACACATGGACTCCGTGCCGAACGGCGGCTGGCTCGACGGCTGCCTCAACGTCATGGCCGCCGTCGAGGTGCTGCGCCACATCAACGAGCAATACCAAGGCAAGCCGCCCGTGACGGTGCGCGTCGTGGACTGGGCGGACGAGGAGGGCGCGCGCTTTGGCAAAAGCCTGTTCGGTTCTTCGGCGTGCTCCGGAGCCCTGGACATGACCGAGGCGCGCGGGCTGAAGGACAAGCAGGGCGTCACGCTGCCCGACGCGCTGAAGGCGGTCGGTATCGATTTCGAACGTGTCAAGGACAGTGGCAGGGAGCTGAAGAACGCCGCCGCCTACCTCGAACTGCACATCGAGCAGGGACCGGTGCTGCTGGACCTCGGGCTGCCGCTCGGCGCCGTGCTCGGCACTTTCGGTGTGGAGCGGCACGCGATCACCTTCCACGGCCAGGCGGCGCACTCCGGCAGCACGCCGATGAACCGGCGGAAGGACGCCTTTCTCGCCGCCGGCAAGATGAGCCAGGAGATCTACCGCATCACGGAAAAACACGGCGGCGTGTGCACCATCGGCTCGTGCACGACCAAGCCCGGCATCGTGACCAGCGTGGTCGAGGAGTGCCGCATCACGCTCGACCAGCGGCATCTCGACGCCAAGGCGCTCGCGCTGATGCTGCAGGCGGCCAGGGCCGCCAGCGAGCGCTTCGCTCAGGAAGGCAACGTGCGCGTGAGCTGGGAGCGGCTCTGGCAGATCGAGCCGCGGCCGTTCCACCCCGAGCTGATCGAATTGTGCGACGCGGCGATCAAGGAGACGGTGCCGCAGTCGCACCGTTTGCCCTCGGGTCCGTTGCACGACGCGGCCGAGACCTGCGGCGCCGGGGTGCCGACGGTGATGATGTTCGTGCAGAGCCTGCACGGCATCTCGCACAACAAGATCGAGGACACCAAGGAGGAGCACCTTGAGTTGTGCGTGACGGCGTTCGACAAACTCGCGAGCAAGGCGCTGGCGTGGGTCGCGGCGAAGAAATAATTCATATGCGTCGGATTGCTTTAACCCTGCTTTTCATCAATCTGTTGCTCGCTTGCAAAGGCCAGGCGGATGGCGATTACGCCTTGATTGTCGGCACTGCCTTGAAGACCTCGGACAAAACCAACCCGGAGCCCGCGCAAAGCAGATATTTTGAGACCGAGCATGGCGGTGTGGTGCTAATCGGGGCAAATGCGGGATTTTATCTGAAGGTCAATCCCCGGGAAAAATGGAAGAAGCCGATTTATGTGCAGATCGAATATGAGAATCCCGCTGATCCGGGAGCACCATTGATCAATGACATGGAGCTACCGGTCCTGAAAAGAAATCTGCTGGTGAAGGAATCCCCGTTAATCCAATTCAGCTCTCCAAGGTTTATCACCGGGATGAGGAATGGGGCAGAATATACTATTGTCGTCAGGATTTTTGAGAAAAAAGGAGCAGCCAAGTCGATTGATATTCTGAGACAGAAATTCAAGTCGCATGTGGACGCATCTGGTGATCATGTTATCGTCTACAAGGCCGCAGGCATTGAGGAATTCAGGGAGCCGTGGCGGTTCAGCTTTGATGAGCGGAAATGGATGCTGGGCAGTCAGGGCGGGGCCAACGGCAATTTTGTCCGGGAATACGTCCTCGAAGGAGAGTTGGTAACCAATTGGAGTGCGTTGGTCACAAGCCAGCATTGGATACAGAGTGCCAAACCCTACGACATAATGCAGGCCATGATGATTCAAATTGTCCGGGAGAGCCCCACCACGCAGCTTGCGGTTATTGAGCAGACTAAAGATACCGTCTTGTTTGAGTGGTGGCACGACAAGGATCGCAAATATCCCGCTCAGCATGAACTGCGTCGTATCACGTCCACGAATCGAGGCACTCATGCATTGGCACTGACTGAAAAGGGAGCGGGGCTGGAACCTGCAAAGCGTGAACACTGGATTGGCTTGTTGCGGACTGCGAAGCTGGAGTGACTGACTTCGAGCTGAGCGCCCAGGCTTCGGATCTCTGCGAGCACATCGACCAGATTAAGCAAGAGTTGTCGCGGGCCTTCGACCGGCGGGCGACAAAAGCGCTGGCGTGGATCGCGGCGCGGTGTTGATACTCCCGACAGCATGACACGTCACGTTCCTCCGGGCATCCACACCATCCGCGGCATCATGGGCGTGTGCCACCTGCTGGTGGACGGGCGCGGCGAAGCCGTGCTGCTCGACACCGGCCTGGTGGGAGAACCGCCGCAAATCCGCTGGCTGCTCCGGCGGCTCGGGCTGGGGCCGGATGCGATCAAGGCGATCCTCCTGACGCACGGCCATCTCGACCACGCCGGCAACCTGGCGTGGGCGAAACGCTGGACCGGCGCTCCAGTCTACGCCCATGCGGCCGAGCAGGCGCATCTCGACGGCGTTTATCCCTACACCGGCACGGCGCGCTGGTGCGGGCGGCTGGAGCGGATCGGATACGCGGTGCTGAACTACCGGCCGGTCCGGATCGACCGGTTTATCGCCGACGGGGAGGAACTGCCGTTCTGGGGCGGATTGCGCGTGGTGCATCTGCCCGGGCACACCTCGGGCCACTGCGGATTCTACAGCGCCCGGCACCGCCTACTTTTCAGCGGCGACCTGTTCGCCAGCTACTTTTTCAACACCCACCTGCCGCCGCCGATCCTCAACAGCGCGCCGCGCCTGATCCCCGGGAGCCTGCGCCGGGCGCGGGAGCTGGACCCGGAGCTGATCGTGCCGCAGCACTACGATGTGCTCGACGGCGCGTTGCATCAGCGACGCTTCCTCGCACTGTGCCGGCGCGTGCTGCGGGATTAGCCGGCGAAGAATTTGCTGATCTTCTGAAGGGTCGAGACGAGCCGGTCGATGTCGGCTTCGGTGTTGTAGAGGTAGAAGCTGGCGCGGGAGGTGGAGCTGAGGCCGAGTTTTTTCATCAGCGGCTGGTTGCAGTGGTGGCCGCCGCGCAGGGCGACGCCTTCCTGGTCGGCCATGGTGACGACGTCGTGCGCGTGCACGCCCTTGAGGTCGAAGCTGACGACGCCGCTGCGGTGGTGGGCCGGGCCGAGGATGCGGATGCCGGGCACCTCGGCCTGCAGCCGGGCGTAGGCGAGGGCGGCGAGTTTCTCGTCGTGCGCCGCGATGTCCTCGCGGCCGAGGTCGTCGAGGAAGTCCATGGCGCGGGCGAGGGCGATCACATCGGCGATGTTGGGCGTGCCGGCCTCGAACTTGGCGGGGGCGGGCGCCCACTTGCTCTCGAGATAGTCGACGCTGGAGATCATGCTGCCGCCGCCGCGGTAGGGCGGCATGGCGTCGAGCAGGGCCTTGCGGCCATAGAGCAGGCCGACGCCGGTCGGGCCGCACATCTTGTGGCCGGAGACGGCGAGGAAATCGCAACCCATGGCACGGACATCGAGCGGCAGGTGGCCGGTGCTCTGCGCGGCGTCGACCACCGTGAGTGCGCCGACCTTTTTAGCCGCGGCGCAAAGTTCGGCGGCGGGATTGATGACACCGAGGGTGTTGGAAACATGGATGAAGGCGAAGATCTTCACCTCGGGCGTGAGCACCTTGGGCAGCTGCGCGAGGTCGAGCAACCCGGTGTCGCCGGCGACGATGGGCAGGTAGCGCAGCTTCGCGCCGGTGCGGCGGGCGAGGAGCTGCCAGGGCACCATGTTGCTGTGGTGCTCCATCTCGGTGAGGAGGATGACGTCGCCCTTCTTCAGGTTCTCGTCACCCCACGCGTTGGCGACGAGGTTGATGCTGTCGGTGGTGCCGGCGGTGAAGACGATCTCGCCCGGCTCGGCGGCGTTGAGAAATTTCGCGGCGCGTTCGCGGGCCTTTTCGTAGGCGTCGGTGGCGCGCATCGAGAGCGTATGGATACCGCGGTGGACGTTGGCGTTGTCGCGCCGGTAATAGTGGGTGAGCGCGTCGATGACGCACGAGGGTTTCTGCGTCGTGGCGGCGTTGTCGAGATAGACGAGCGGCTTCCCGTTGACCTGCTGGTCGAGGATGGGGAAATCGGCGCGGAGATTTTTCCAGGCGGCGTTCATTTATCGTTAATCAGTGAATGTAGGTTGGGCTTTGTGTCACGCGTCGGGGTAAACTCCGACCCACAGTTTCAATCGGAGGTTCTTTCTGTAGTCACCGGCGTGGCGTCGCCCTTGGCGGCGTTGAGTGCGGCGTGCCAGCCGAGCGTGGCGCATTTGATGCGGGCGGGGAATTGGTGGACGCCGGCAAGCGCGGCGAGGTCGGACATGTCGTCCTCGGCGACCTTCCCGGTGGTCACCATCTTGTGGAGTCCGGCGTAGATGGCCTCGGCCTCGGCGATGGTCCGACCCTTGAGGTTGAGGGTCATGAGCGAGGCGCTGGCCTGGGAGATGGCGCAGCCGCTGCCCTGGAAGCTGACGTCGGCGATGCGGTCGCCCTCGAGCTTCACGTAAACGGTGATCTGGTCGCCGCACATGGGGTTGTTGCCGGAGCCGACGCGGTTGGCCGCGGGCAGCACCGAGTAGTTCCGCGGGCGGCGGTTGTGGTCGAGGATGACGGACTGGTAGAGCTCGGTGAGGTCGTGCATCGGCCGGAAAGTGAAGGGCGAGGCTACGCCGGCACGCGCGTTTGGCAAACAGAGTTTCGGGCATAACGATCTGTGCCGAGGGTGGAACTCGGCCTCTGGACGGGTTTTCAGAGCGAGCGACAGAGCAACGCGTCTGGAGGCCGCGTTCACCTCACTCCGGCGGCAGGGGCGGGGCGGTCAGGCCGGTGGGCGGGGGCACGACCTCGAGCACGCGGGCGATGAGCCGGCGGACGCGCACGACGCCGACGATGCGGCGGCCGGTCTTGTCGGCCACGACGGGGATGGTCTTGAAGCCGTGCTCGCGGAAGGCGGACGCCGCGACGAGGGCGCTGTCGGTGGCGGCGAGTGCGACGGGGTCCTTCTTCATGAAGTCGGCGAGCGGGGTTTCGGGTTTCACGCCGCTGTTCTGGGCTCGGAGCAGGTCGGTCAGCGTGATCATGCCGTCGAGCCGCGCGCCGTCGGGCGAGACGAAGAAGAAGTCGGACGGGTGCCGGGCGAACTGGTGGGTGACCTCGAAGAGCGAGTCGGTGGGCTTGAGCAGCGGGGTGGGGGCCGGGTCGATGAACTCCGCCAGTTGGAACTGCCGCAGGGCGGCGAGCACGGCGGGGCGCTCCTGCCAGGCGGCGGAGGAACGGCGGGTGATGGCGGCGGTGAGCGCGGCGCGGAGCGGCGCGAGGGACTTGGAGATGGTGGTGAAGACGTTGCGGCCCATGACGACGACACCGACGGGCGTGCGGGCCCGGACCGAGGCGGCACGCGGCTGGTTGCTGAGCAGCGCCTGCTCGCCGAAGAAGTTGCCCACGCCGAGCGTGGCGATGACCTCGCCCTCGGGTTTCTCGGGCGAGGCGCGCACGATCTCCACCTCGCCCGACTCGATGACGTAGAAGCCCGACGGCGGCTCGCCCTGCTTGATGATGTAGTCGCCCGGCTCGTAGTGCGCGTGCGAGACGCGCTCGGTGACGTCGGTCTTGATGCAGCTGAGGTCGCGGGGGAAGATGAGCAACCAGGCCCAATCGAAGCCGACCTGCACGCGGCGCGACCACGACGGGAGTTTGAAAAGATAGACGCCGCGCCAGGCGAACCAGGCGAGGAAGCCGGAGAGCCTGAAGCCAAACATCTCGGCCACGGCGCTGTGACCGCCGATGGAGCAGAGCTGGCCGAGCACCTTGAAGGAGAACGGACGCGTGGGCTCGCCCGCGAGGGTGCGGACGATGTTGGCGGCGCACTGCCGGCCCTGCCGCTCGGCGAACTGGCCGGTGGGCGGCGAGGGCTGGGCGTCGTGGGCGTTGAGGATGTTGGCGCAGTCGCCGATGGCCCAGGCGTTGGCGCGGCCGCGCAGCCGCATGTCGGTCTCGGTGAGGATGCGGCCTTTTTCCTTGGGCGTGTCGAGCCGGTCGACGACCGGCGCGGTGGTGCTGCCGATGGTGCAGACGATGGTGCCGCCGCGCACGAAGCCGTCCTTCAGGCCCACGCCCTCGCCGGTGGCGAGCATCACGCGGGCGTTGAGCCGCATGGTGACGCCGGCCTGCTCCATTTTCTTCCGGGCGAACTCGCGGAGCTGCGGGCTGATCTCGGGCAGCAACTGGTCGCGCGAGTGGATGAGCGTGACGGTGACATCCTCGGCGCTGATCTTGGAATAGAACCGCAGGCTGGAGCGGACGAGGTCGTTGATCTCGCCGGCGGTCTCGACGCCGCTGTAGCCGCCGCCCACGACGACGAAGGACAGATACCAGCGCCGCTTCACCGGGTCGTCGCAGACCTCGGCCTTTTCCATCGAGGAGAGGATGTGGGTGCGCAGGACGGCGGCGTCGCCGACGGTTTTCAGGGGGAACGCGTGGTCCGCCATGCCGGGCACGACGTTGAGGTTGGAGATGTTGCCGCAGGCGATGACCACGTGGTCGTAGTCGAGGTGGCGCGGCTGGCCGTCGTGGCTCTCGAATTCGATGCGGCTGCCGGCGAGGTCGACATTGCGGACCTCCTCGGTGCGGCACTGGACGCGCGGCAGGAGCTGGCGCAGGGGGACGATGACATCGTCGAGGCTCAGCGACGAGCCGACGGCATCGGCCAGCAACGGGCTGAAGACGAGGTGGTTTTCCTTGTTGAAGAGGACCAGCTCCGCGTCGCCGCCGCGCAGGTGCGCGGACAGGGTCTGGGCACACTTCACCCCGCCGAAGCCTCCGCCGATGATGACAATGCGTTTTGCAGGCATGGGGTGGTGCGAGGCCAGTGTGCCCCGGGCTATTCCCAAGGCAATACGCGGTTGGGCTACTCCACGGTCATGTGTGAGGCCCTCCTTCGCCAAGGCTTCAGCCGTCACCCTGCGGGCTATGGCTGACGAGACGGAGGGCAGTTTTCTTTCGGTTCCCGAAAGAAGGCTGGCGGAGAGGGGGGGATTCGAACCCCCGATAGCCTTGCGGCTATACGTGCTTTCCAAGCACGCGCATTCGACCACTCTGCCACCTCTCCGTGTTCGCGAAAGGGTCGAGTTAAGTTAATAGTCGCCGCTGCGGTCAACGGTAATTCCCCGCCGGAAATTTTCTCCGCAATAAGGCCGAAAGCGCCTTGCGTGAGGGGGGTGCGGTGGTAGCTTGGGTCGATTTTTTACACGCCCATGGTCAACGCCAACCCGGAGCTCGCCTATAACAGCAAAATCGAGGGTGACATCACCGTCACCCGGGCCGATGCCGCGATCAACTGGCTGCGGACAAACTCCATGTGGCCGATGCCAATGGGCCTGGCCTGCTGTGCGATCGAGCTGATGGCTTCGGCCGCCAGCCGGTTCGACATCGCCCGCTTCGGGGCCGAGGTCATGCGCTTCTCCCCCCGCCAGTCGGACTGCATGATCGTGGCCGGCACCGTCACCTACAAGATGGCCCCGGTGGTCCGGCGCATCTATGACCAGATGGCCGCCCCGAAATGGGTCATCGCGATGGGGGCCTGCGCCAGTTCGGGCGGCATGTATCGGAGCTACGCCACCCTGCAGGGTGTCGACCGCATCATCCCGGTGGATGTCTACATCAGCGGCTGTCCGCCGCGCCCCGAGGCCCTGCTCGACGCCCTCATGAAGTTGCAAACCAAGGTGCGCGGCGAGCGCTCCTGCGCAAAACTCCTCAGCGCCTGACGACTCCGCTGCGCGCATGACCACCGACGTCGACCTTCCGACCGCCGTCAGCCGGCAATTCCCCTCGGCCGCGCCGCGTCCGAGCCTGGACTGCCCGGCTTTCAACGTCCCGGCCGGCGAGGCCCTCGCGCTGCTGCAATACCTGCGCGACGCCCAAGCTTGCGATTTCCTGATGGACCTGACCGCGATCGACGGGAGCGCCGGGCAATCCCCGCGCTTCACCGTGGTCTGGCACCTCTATTCCAGCACCAAGCACACCTACGTCCGCGTCGCGGCCCCCTGCGCCACCGACGCCGAGCCGGCGATGCCGACCGCCACGCGCCTGTGGGCGGGGGCCGACTGGCACGAGCGCGAGGTCTACGACATGTTTGGCATCAAGTTCACCGGCCACCCCGACCTGCGCCGCATCCTGATGTGGGACGCCTATCCGTATTTCCCGCTCCGCAAGGAATTCCCGCTCGCCGGACTGCCGACCGAGATGTCCGACGCCGACATCAACGCCGAGACCGGCGTGGGCGTCATCTCCGCCCCGATGGCCGGCGGGCCGTTCGTGGCCACCCCGGGCGAGCCGATGAGCGCCGCCGAGCCGCGCGCCAAGGACGAGGCGTGGAACGAAAAAAAGGAGAAGCCAGAATGAGCAATGGGCATGAAGAGATGATTTTGGAATTAGCACGGAAACTGAAAGCAGCACACGTTTCTTACCGAGAACATGTCACGCTTCCGCATGCATACAATTCGACCACCAAGCACCTGCCAAAAGAGCACATTGGAGAGTTCTGGATCGAGATGGCGCAAAGCGTGATCGATTATGATCTAAGTCTGAAGCGTAGCTGGTCCGCTAATGCGGGCGACTTGAAAGGTAATCCGGAAGGCGAGAAACCCGAGTAACATGGCCGCCGATTTCTCATTTCCCGATGCCGCCGCGAAGGCCGCGACTCTCCCCAAGGAGTTCGACTCGGAAAAGATGTCGCTCTCGATGGGCCCGTCGCACCCGTCCACCCATGGCGTGCTGCGCATCCAGTTCGAGCTCGACGGCGAGATGGTGACCAAGGCCGACCCGGTCATCGGCTACCTGCACCGGGGGGACGAGAAGATCGCCGAGAACATGACCTACAACCAGTTCGTGCCCTACACGGACCGCCTGGACTACATCGCCCCGCTGGCGAACAACATGGCCTACGCCATCGCGGTCGAGCGCCTGGCCGGCCTCGAGGTGCCGGCCCGCTGCCAGGCGATCCGCGTCCTCACCGCCGAGATGGCGCGGGTGTCGTCGCACCTGATGGGCCTCGGCGCCTACGGCATCGATGTGGGCGCGTGGACCGTGTTCATGTATTGCTTCGAGGAGCGCGAGAAACTCTACAAGCTCTTCGAGGAGCTGACCGGCGCCCGCTTCACCACCAGCTACACCCGCATCGGCGGCCTGCAACGGGACGTGCCCGCCGGCTGGACGCGAAAGGTGGACGCGTTCTGCGACCAGTTCCTGCCGATCCTCGAGGAGATCCTCTCGCTGCTCTCGCGCAACAAGATCTTCCTCGACCGCACGGTCGACATCGGCGTCATCTCGCCGGCCGACGCCGTCGCCTACGGCCTGACCGGCCCGAACCTGCGCGGCTCCGGCGTGCCGAACGATCTCCGCAAGGACCGGCCTTATTCCGGCTACGGGCAATACGAGTTCGACGTGCCCGTCGGCTCGAAGGGCGACTGCTACGACCGCTACCTCTGCCGTGGCGAGGAGATGAAGCAGTCCGTCCGCATCATCCGGCAGATCGTGAAGAATTTCCCGGGCGGCGACTGGTATGCGAAGGACGCGCGCAAGATCTTCGCCCCGCCGAAGGACAAGGTGCTCACCTCGATGGAGGAGCTGATCAACAACTTCATGATCGTGACCGAGGGCCCGCAGATGCCGGCCGGCGAGGTCTACTTCGAGGCCGAGAACCCGAAGGGCGTGCTCGGCTTCTACATCGTGAGCAAGGGCGGCGGCGTGCCCTACCGCCTGAAGATCCGCAGCCCCTCGTTCTGCAATCTGTCCATCCTGCCCAAGCTCTGCGTCGGCCATCTCGTGTCCGACGTCGTCTCCATCCTCGGCTCGCTCGACTTCGTCATGGGCGAGTGCGACCGGTGATGACAGTAGCGAGCATCGAGTAGCGAGTAGTGAGCATGATCAAACCAAACACAGTCACCAATCTTCACCCGCTCAGCGGAGTTTCGCGGCTGGCCTTTCTTCTGCTCGCTAGCCGCTACTCGCTACCCGCTACTTCCCAGCGATGAATCTCAAGCCCGCCACGCTCCAGCAGATCGACGAGGTCATCACCCATTATCCGGTGAAGCGCAGCGCCGCGCTGCCGCTGCTGCACCTGGTGCAGGAGGACGCCGGCTGGATCTCCCCCGAGGCCATGGAGTGGATCGCGCAAAAACTCGGGCTGCAGCCGATCAACGTCTACGAGCTGGTCACCTTCTACCCGATGTTCCGGCAAAAACCGATCGGCCGCCGCCACATCAAGGTCTGCCGCACGCTCTCGTGCGCGCTCACGGGCGGCTACAAGGTGTGCGAGCAGTTTCAGCGGGAGTTCGGCTGCCATACCGGCGGGGTCTCGGCCGACGGCGAGGTGACGGTTGATTTTGTCGAGTGCCTGGCGAGCTGCGGCACCGGCCCGGTGGTCATGATCGACGACGACCTCCACGAGAAAGTCGATGCCGCCAAGGTGAAGGCCTTGAGCGACCAAATCAGAACCGCGGCCTCCGGCCGCCCGGCCCCATGAAGAAACACCGCATCCTCAGCGTCCCGCCGATCCGCTTCGGCATCGTGCTCGCCCTGATCAACGGCTTCGCCGGCATGATCCTGGCCCCGCTCCTCCTCATCACGCTCGGCATCGCGTTCACCGCCACGGAAAGCGGCGTCGTGATTGTGCCCAAGATTTTCCCGACCGTCCCCTGGTTCCTCGCCGGCGGCCTGGCCATCTTCACGCCTGTCATCAACGCCGTCGGCGGCTTCCTCGCCGGCGTGCTCATCGCCACGGTCTACAATTTCTCCGCCCGCTGGACGGGCGGCATCGAGATCGTCCTCGACGAGAAGCCCTGACCCATGCCCGCCCCGCAACAACGCCGCCTGATCTTCGCCCACATCGACGAGCCGGGCTACAGCAACGACCTCGCGTGCTACCTCCGGCACGGCGGCTACGCGGTCATGAAGCAGGCGTTCGCGCGCAAGCCCGAGGAGCTGATCGACGAGGTGAAGAAATCCGGCCTGCGCGGCCGGGGCGGCGCGGGTTTCCCCTGCGGCGTCAAATGGACCCTCGTCGACCGCAAGAGCGGCAAGCCGATCTACCTCATCGTCAACGCCGACGAGTCCGAGCCCGGCACCTTCAAGGACCGTTGCATCATCCACCAGGACCCGCACCAGCTCATCGAGGGCACGATGATCTCCTGTTTCGCGAACAACGTGAAGCAGGCCTACATCTACATCCGCGGCGAGATGCCGCACGGCGCGCGCATCCTGGAAAAAGCCATCGCCGAGGCCCGCGCGGCCAACCTTGTCGGCCAAAACATCCTCGGGTCGAACTACAGCTGCGAGATCTATGTCCACCGCGGCGCCGGCGCCTACATCTGCGGCGAGGAGACCGGCCTGATCGAGTCGCTCGAGGGCAAGCGCGCCCACCCGCGCATCAAGCCGCCGTATTTCCCCGCCGTGCTCGGCCTCTACCAGTGCCCGACCATCGTCAACAACGTCGAGACCCTCTGCCACGTGAAGCACATCGCCGACATGGGCGGCGAGGCCTACACCAAGATCGGCACGCCCAACAACACCGGCACGCGCATCTTCTGCGTCTCCGGCCATGTGCAGCGTCCGGGCCACTACGAGTTCGAGTGCGGCAGGATCACGCTGGGCCAGTTGCTCAACGACGTCTGCGGCGGCCCGCGGCCCGGCCGCACCTTCAAGGCCGTCATCCCCGGCGGCTCGTCGGCCAAGATCATGCGCTTCGGCGAGCGCTACAAGGGCAAGCGCAAGGTCGGCGCCGAGATGGTGGACTACGACTGGGGCGTCGAGGATGTCCCGATGGACTTCGATTCGCTCGGCATGATCGGCACGATGGGCGGCTCCGGCGGCGTCATCGTGATGGACGACTCGGTCAACATGGTCGAGGCGCTGGCCAACATCAACGCGTTCTACTCGCACGAGAGCTGCGGCCAGTGCACGCCCTGCCGCGAGGGCTCGCTGTGGATGAAGAAGATCACCACGCGCATGGTCCACGGCGACGCGCGCGAGCAGGACGCCGCCCTGCTCAAGGGCGTGGCCGACCAGATCCCCGGCCGCACCATCTGCGCCTTCGGCGAGGCCTGCTCGTGGCCCACCCAGAGCTTCCTCGCGAAGTTCGGCGACGAGTTCAAAAACTACCACGAGATGAAGAAGACCGCGGCACCCTCGGCCGCCCCGCTCATCTGATCTTTTCAACCACGAATGGACACGAATACACACGAATCAAGCGAGACCAGGAAGGCATCCCTGACCCATTCGTGTCTCTTCGTGGTTTCTAATCCTTCTTTCCAGAGATGATCGCTCCGCCCAAACCCGACCTCGTGACCGTCAACATCGACGGCAAGGACATCGCCGTGCCCAAGGGCACGAACGTGATCGAGGCCGCCCGGCACCTCGGGATCGAGATTCCGCACTACTGCTACCACCCGAAGCTGACCGTCGCCGGCAACTGCCGCATGTGCCTCATCGAGATGGGCACGCCGGCCATGGACCCCGCCACCAAGGCGCCGATCCTGGACCCGGCCACGGGCAAGCCGAAGATCAACTGGATCCCGCGCCCGCAGATCGGCTGCGCCACCAACGTCTCGCCCGGCCTGCACGTGAAGACCGACTCGCCGATGGCGCGCGAGAGCCGCGAGGGCGTCACCGAGTTCCTCCTCATCAACCACCCGCTGGACTGCCCGATCTGCGACCAGGCCGGCGAGTGCAAGCTCCAGGAGCACTCCACCGCCTACGGCCGCGGCTACTCGCGCTTCGTCGAGCAGAAGAACGTCAAGCCCAAGCGCACCCAGCTCGGGCCGCGCGTCACGCTCGACGACGAGCGCTGCATCCTCTGCACCCGCTGCGTGCGCTTCAGCAAGGAGGTCGCCAAGGACGACGTGCTCGGCTTCGTCGACCGGGGCAGCTACAGCACGCTGACCTGCTATCCCGGCCGGCAGCTCGAGAACAATTACTCGCTCAACACGGTGGACATCTGCCCGGTCGGCGCGCTCACCTCGACCGACTTCCGCTTCAAGATGCGCGTCTGGTTCCTCAAGCAGACGCCGTCCATCGACCCCGAATCCTCCGTCGGCGCCAACACCGACGTCTGGAGCCGCGAGGGCGTCATCTACCGCATCACCCCGCGGCAGAACGACGCGGTGAACGACACCTGGATGGCCGATTCCGGCCGCGCGCTCTACAAACAGGTGAAAGCCGACAACCGCCTGCTCGCGCCCACGCTCAATGGCGCCGCCACCGCCAACGAGATGGCGCTCAAGGCGGTCGCCAATCTCTTCCAGGCCGGCTCGGTCGCGATCGTCGGTTCCGGCCGCAGCTCGGTCGAGGAGCAGTTCCTCACCCGGAAGCTCGCCGCCGCGCTCCAGGTTTCCGCGCACCTCGTCAGCCGGGTGGGGCTCGGCGACCGGATCCTCGTCTCCGCCGACCGCAACCCCAACGTCCGCGGTGCGCTTGTCACCGGGCTGATCGCCGCTTTGCCGGCGTCGCAGCTCACCGCGCTCGCGGCCGACGTCGACGCGGGCCGGGTGAAGACGGTGGTATCCGTGGGCGAGGATCTCACCGCCGCCGGCCTGACCGCCGCGCAGCTCGCGAAAATCTCGATCGTCTATCTCGGCACGCACAAGAATGCCACGAGCGCCGCCGCCCAGGTCGTCATCCCGACGCTCACGGTGTTTGAGAAATCGGGCACATTTGTGAACCAGCAGTTCCGGCTCCAGAAATTCGCCCGGGCGGTCCCCGGCCCGGCGGGCGTCAACGACGACCTCATCACCCTGGCCGAACTCGTGGCGGCGGCCGGAGGCGGCATCATTTCGTTCGAGCTCGGCGCGCTGTGGACAGTCATCGCCGCCGAGGTGAGGCCGCTCGCGACCGTCACCTACGCCAATCTTCCCGCCACCGGCCTGTTGCTCGACGCCACGCCGTGGGCCGCGCTGCCTTTCTGCGAAGGCGAGACGCTCCACTTCAAACCCGCCGCCACAGCCTGAAGACTATGACGACCCAAGATTATCTCATTCTGGCCAGCGGGTTCATGACGCTCCTGGTAACAATCCATCTGCTCTATGGGGCCTTTGTTCTTTCGGGGAAGAAGCTGGAACCTCTGTCGGCCGCCGTTTCGCTGACAGCAAGGGGGCGCATTGTCATATTGCTCTGCGTGCTCAATTCACTCATCGGCCTCTTCCTGGCCTGGCGTGTTATTTTGCTGAATTAAGCCATGACCGAACTCTGGAACAGTCTCCCCCCGCTCCTGCAGGCCGTCATCAAGGGCCTCGCGGTGATCGGCGTCATGTTCCCGTTCGGCGGGGCCTGCTCGCTGATCGAGCGCAAGGTCTCGGCCGCGATGCAGGGCCGTCCGGGCCCGAACCGGGCGATCCCGTTCTGGTTCGCGTGGGTGCCGGGCGTCGGCCCGTTCCTCCAGCGGCTGGGCGTGTTCCACCTCCTGGCCGACGGCGGCAAGATGTTCTTCAAGGAGGACCCGGTGCCGGGCCACGTGAACAAGTTCTATTTCTACCTCGCGCCGGTCGTCGGCATGATCCCCGCGCTCACGACCGTGACCGTGGTGCCGTTCGGCGCCTACCTGGACGAAGCCGGCCGGCTCGTGCCGCTCGTGCTGGCCAACCTCGACGTCGGCATCCTGGCGGTGTTCGCCGTGTCCTCCCTCGGCGTTTACTCGCTGATCCTCGCGGGCTGGTCGTCGAACTCCAAATATCCGTTCCTCGGCGGCATCCGCGCCTCGGCGCAGCTCATCTCCTATGAGCTTTCGATGACGCTCTCCGTGCTGCCGGTGTTCCTGATGATCAACGCGCCGGGCACCGAAGGCACGCTGAGCCTGTTCCGCGTCGTGGAGTTCCAGAGCGGCACGTGGCAGGGTTTCCGGATGGCGAGCTGGCATGGCACCTGGTTCATCATGACGATGCCGCTCGCGGCGCTGGTCTTCCTCGTCGCGCTGTTCGCCGAGACCAACCGCCTGCCGTTCGACATGGCCGAGGGCGAGGCCGATCTCGTCGGCGGCTTCCACACCGAATACGGCGCCATGAAGTGGGGCCTGTTCTTCGTGGCGGAGTATTCGCACATGCTCATCGGCTCCGGCGTGTTCGTGCTGCTCTTCCTCGGCGGCTGGAATCCGCTGCCGTGGGTGCCGCTCGCCAGTGTCGCCGGCGAGCTGCACCAGCTGACGGGCTGGGCCATCGCGGTCAGCCCGCTGTTTGTCGGCCTGCTCTCCATCGGCATCTTCCTCGGCAAAACGCTGTTCTTTATCTTCCTCTTCATGTGGGTGCGCTGGACCGTCCCGCGCTTCCGCTACGACCAGGTGATGAAACTCGGCTGGCAGAAGCTGCTGCCCCTCGCCCTCGGCAACCTCATCTTCTACGCGATCCTGATCGCGTTCCTGCAGCCGAAGTTTAGCCACTGATTTCACCGATGATCACGGATAGACCCACCAATCTTGCGGACCGTCTTGTAGGTGGCGCGCTTGCGCGCCACGTTGCCCGCGAGCGGGCAACCTGCCTATCCGTGTCCCTCCGTGTCATCCGTGGCTAAAAACTGATTCTCCGATGCCCTACGTTGTCGAACGCAAGCCCCTGACGCTCTCCGAGCGGCTCTACTTCCCGCAGATCCTGGCGGGCATGCGGGTCACGCTGAAGCACCTGTTCGCCCCGAACGTGACGATGGAGTATCCCGAGCAGCGCCCGGCCATCCCCGCCGGCTACCGCGGGGTGCCGACGCTGGTGAAGGACCCGCACGGCCGCGAGAAATGCGTCTCCTGCCAGCTCTGCGAGTTCGTCTGCCCGCCCAAGGCCATCCGCATCACGCCCGGCGAGGTCCCGGCCGACCAGACCGACCGCGCGCATGTCGAGAAGGCCCCCAAGGAATTCGACATCGACATGCTCCGCTGCATCTACTGCGGCCTGTGCCAGGAGGTCTGCCCCGAGGAGGCCATCTTCCTCCAAAACCAGTATTCCATGACCGGCTATACCCGCGCCGAGATGGTCAACGACAAGGCCCGGCTCTACGAGCTCGGCGGCACGCTGCCGGACCAGCATTTCAAGTGGGACAAGAAAAAGGCCGCCGCCGGGCATGGGAATGCGCACTGAGCCCACGACATGATTCGCTCACCAGAAAAACTCCGCGCACCGCGCAACCGCACGCTGACGCTCTCAGCGACGGACTGCGCGCGACTGGGCCAGGCCCTGGTGCGGCCGCCGCTGGCAGGAAATCTGGAGGCTTTGTTGGATCGTATTATCCTTGGAGACATGACGGCCTTGTTGCCGCGGATGCCGAAGGGATGGGCCGACTTGGTTGTGGTCGATCCGCCCTACAATCTGACCAAGCAGTTCGGCGAGGCCAAGTTTGCCCGCAAGGAGGCCGGAGAATACGAGGCCTGGGTCGAGAGTTGGCTGCCAGCGGCAATCGCCACCCTCAAGCCCACCGGCAGTCTCTACGCCTGCTGCGATTGGAAGTGCTCCATGGCTTATCAACGGGTGCTGGAGCGGCATCTCGTGGTGCGCAACCGCATCACTTGGGAACGGGAAAAGGGCCGTGGGGCCAATGCGAATTGGAAAAATGCCAGCGAGGACATCTGGTTTTGCACCGCCTCGGACGATTACTTCTTCGATGTCAATGCGGTCAAATTGAAGCGGCGGGTTATTGCACCTTACCGGGAGGGTGGAGCGCCCAAAGACTGGCAGGAAACGGCCGAAGGGGATTTTCGACTAACCCATCCCTCCAATCTCTGGACTGATATGACAGTGCCGTTTTGGTCAATGGCGGAGAACACCGACCACCCCACACAAAAACCCGAGAAACTTATCGCCAAACTCATTCTCGCCAGCACCCGTCCCGGCGCGGTGGTGCTTGACCCCTTTTTGGGTTCGGGCACGACGGCCGCCGTCGCGGGCAAGCTCGGCCGGCATTTCGTGGGCATCGAAATTGACGAGGGCTACGCTTGCCTGGCCGCCCGGAGGGTCGAGCTGGCCGGTTCCAACAAGGAAATCCAAGGTTATGCGGGTGGGGTTTTTTGGGAGCGCAATTCTCTGCAAGCCCAGCCCAAGAAATCGACGGACGCTGATTCTGGTGCGATGGAATTGATTCCGGAATTTGAATTGGGTGAGCCCGAAGGAGACTATCACCCATGAAATCGGCCGTTTTTTCCGGGAACACCGCCCGCAACATCGAGAGCAAAGTGAAAAAGCTGCTGAATGAGCGGGCGGATATTCTGTCGCCAGCCACGGCCGACAGCACGCGCGCGGCCGGAGATGCGATGCAGGGAATCCTCGAAGAAAACTTCCGGGAAATCCTTGGCGACCTGGCCGGAAAATACTCGGATAACTTTGCCCGGCGGGCGATGGCCGACCTGGCTTTCGAGGACAAAGCCGGAAACTATTATGTCGTGGACGTGAAGACCCACCGCGAAGACACCGCCTTCAATATGCCCAACCTCACGTCGGTTGACCGGCTGGCCAGATTCTATGAGGACGATGCCAACTATTTTGTCATCCTTATGGTCAAATATGCGGTCAAAGGAACAGGAGTGGCGGTGAGTCAGGCTCACTTTCTGCCCATTGAGCACTTGAAATGGAGCTGTCTCACGATTGGCGCTTTGGGCAAGGGCCAGATACAGATCGCGAATGCCAAGCATCTGGAATTCGATACAACAGCCAGTCGCAAGTCGTGGATGCTGGAATTCTGCGACATCATGCTGGATTTTTATCCCCGCGAAGTTCGCAAGATCGGCCTTCGCATCGCGCAGTTCGAGAAAGCAAAAACTTTCTGGCTCGCCAAGAAGAAATGACCGTTTCCAAGAACCGCGACCATGGCTGACACCCTTTTCCTCCTCCTCTCGGCCCTGACCGTCGCCACGGCGCTGCTCGTCGTGGTGAACAAGAACGCCGTCAACGCCGCCATGTTCCTGCTGCTCTCGCTCGTCGGCCTGGCCGGCCTGTTCGTGCTGCTCGACGCCCCGCTGCTGGCCTTCGTGCTCATCCTCGTCTACGCGGGCGCGGTCGTCGCGCTGTTCCTCTTCATCATCATGCTGCTCGACACCACGCCGGGCAGCTTCAAGGCGTTCCAGCCGCTGACCGTCACGGCCGCCGGGCTCGGCGCCGCGCTGCTGGGCTTCGGCCTCTGGTCGCTCGTCCACCGCGCCGTGCTGCCGCTGGCGCCCAAGTCGGTGCCGGTGCCGACGATGAAGCAATATGCCGAATTGCTCTTCACCACCTACCTGCTGCCGGTGCAGGTCGTCGGCTTCCTGCTCCTGATCGCCATGCTGGGCGTCATCGTGCTGAGCAAGAAGTATACAGAGGTCGGAGAACGGAGGACGGAGAACAGATAATGCCGATTTTCTTCCAACTGCGCGGGTCACCCGAAACCATAACCGGTTCCGAAGCCAGGGGTTCTGTCCTCTGTCTTCTGTCCTCGGTCCTCTGCCTGTCATGACCCCGCTCCTCGCCACCGCCCCCGTCTACGGCCTGCCGTCCTACCTCTTCGTCAGCGCGCTGCTGTTCGCGATCGGCTTCTTCGGCGTGCTGCTGCGCAAAAACACGCTCGTGATCTACATGTGCCTCGAGCTGATGCTGCTGGCCTCGACGCTCGCGCTGGTGGCCTTCTCCAAGTTCAACGGCACGCTCGACGGCAACGTCTTCGTGTTCTTCGTCCTCACGATTGCGGCGGCCGAGGTCGCCGTCGGCCTCGCCATCATCGTCGCGCTCTTCCGCCAGCGCCACACGGTCCAGGTCGAGGAACTGAATCAGTTGAAGCATTAATTAACCACGGATGGACACGAATAGACACGTAATGAGGCAGGGTAGGGCGAATCCTCCGGATGAGCCGCGGCTCGTCGGGGACGACTCGCCCTACCGTTCCGCCGCTTTCTGCTGATGCACCCGATGCTCAACCACGCCATCCTGGTCCTCCTGCTGCCGCTCGCCTCGGCGGCGGTGATCGGGCTGTTCCTGCGCCGGCAGGGCGCGCTGGCGGCGTGGATCTCCACGGTCACGGCCGGCACCATCGCTGCGATCTCCATCATCCTCCTGCTCCACGGCGAGCGCTTCGAGGACTCGGTCGAGTGGCTGCGCTTCGGCACCTTCAGCGTGTCGCTCGGCATCAAGTTCGACGACCTCGCGGCGCTGATGCTGTTCATCGTCGGCTTCGTCGGCTTCCTGATCCACGTCTTCTCGCTCGGCTACATGCACGACGACCCGGCGCGCGCCCGGTTCTTCGGCGGCCTGTCCATCTTCATGTTCTCGATGATCGGCATCGTCCTCGCCGACAATCTGTTCATGATTTTTATCTTCTGGGAGCTGGTCGGCTTCAGCTCCTGGCTGCTGATCAACCACTATCATGAGAAGCAGTCCGCGGCCGACGCCTCGAAGAAGGCCTTCATCGTCAACCGCGTCGGCGACTTCGGTTTCCTGCTCGGCATCATCTGGTGCTACTACGCCACTTCATCAGGCGGCGCCGCCAGCACGGTCAATTTTACGGAGCTGGCTAAGCTGACCGCTGGTGGAGCGCTCCCGCACGGTGAGTGGATCGCGCTCCTGCTGTTCTGCGGCGCGATGGGCAAGTCGGCCCAGATGCCGTTGCAGGTGTGGCTGCCCGACGCGATGGAGGGCCCGACGCCGGTCTCCGCGCTCATCCACGCCGCCACCATGGTCGCCGCCGGCATCTACATGCTCTGCCGCATCAATGTCCTCATGGTGCCGTCGGCGCTCGAGGTCATCACGTGGGTCGGCACAATCACCGCGCTCTACGCCGCGCTTTGCGCCATCGTCCAGCGCGACATCAAGAAGGTGCTGGCCTACTCCACGCTCTCCCAGCTCGGCTACATGGTCGCAGCGTTTGGGTTGGGTTCGACCAGCACCTATGCGTTGATTGATCTCCCTGTCGCCACCGTGGCAACCGGCGTCGGCGCCGCGATGTTCCACCTGACGACCCACGCCTTCTTCAAGGCGCTGCTCTTCCTTGGTTCCGGTTCGGTCATCATCGGCTGCCACCACGAGCAGGACATCTTCAAGATGGGCGGGCTGCGTTCGAAGATGCCCGTGACCTTCTTCACCTTCACGATCGGCGTGCTGGCGATCATCGGCCTGCCGTTCTTTGCGGGGTTCTTCTCGAAGGACGCCATCCTCTATCTCGCGATGGAGAAGAACACCGCGGTGTTCGCGATCCTGGCCTTCACCGCCGTGCTGACCTCGTTCTACATGGTTCGCCTCTGGAAGATCACCTTTCTCGGCGAAACCCGCTCCGACGCCGCGAAGCATGCGCATGAAAGCGGGTTCTCCATGACATTGCCGCTGGTCGTCCTCGCACTTCTTTCCGTCGCCGGTGGCTACTCGGGCGTGTTCGACCGGCTCGCCGGTTCGGTCGCCGGGCTGGTGCCCGAGCCCGACGCCTCGGGGCACACCATCATCCTGCTCGTCTCGCTCGCGGTCATGACGGTCGGCGCCAGTGCGGCGCTGCTTTTCTACCAATCCGCTGCGACCGACACGCTGGAGGAGAAATTCCGCTTCGGATTCAGCTGGCTCACCTGGCTCAAGGAATCATTCGACCGGGCCTACAATTATTACGTGGCCAAGGTGCAGCAGCGTGTCGCCATGCTGCTGAACTTCCTGGAGCAGATCTTCCTCGCCGGCCTGATCATCCGCGGGCTGGCCGGTTTTGTCGGCCTCATCGGCTACGGCGCGCGGGCGGTCTACACCGGCAGCCTGCACACCTATGTCTTCTGGTTCCTGCTCGGCGCCGCGCTGCTCTGGGCCTTCGCCGCCGGGATCTTTTAACCGCTAAAATTCGCTAATTCGCGCTAATCATGAACCAAACAAGCCAACCGCAGTTTGCCGCTCCCAACGCCGGTGGGGTGATTTCATTAGCGTTCATTGGCGTCAATTAGCGGTTTCTCTTTTTCATGTTGTCCAACGCCCAATTTCTGCAGCTCGCCATCGCCACCCCGCTCGGGGCCGCGCTCATCATCGCGTGCGGGCTGCCCAAGCGGTTCGCGGTGAAACTGGCGGCCGTGGCCTTCACCCTGCCGGCGCTCATCGCCCTGTGGCTGTGGTCGCAGTTCCCGGCGGAGAACGCGCACCAATACTCCTTCCTCAGCACGACCTACACCGGCCTGGCGGACTTCGGCATCAGCCTGAAGCTCGGCCTCAACGGCATCGCGCTGCCGATGTTCCTGCTCGCGGCCCTCGTCGGCGCGGCGGCCGGGTTCTACGCGCTGCGCTCGGGCGCCGAGCGGTTGAAGCTCTACCTGCTGCTCCTGCTCATCATGCACGGCGGCCTGCTGGGCGTGTTCGCCTCGGTGGACATCTTCTTCTTCTATTTCTTCCACGAGCTGGCCCTGATCCCCACCTTCATCATGGTCGGCGTGTGGGGCGGCCGCGACCGCCACTACGCGGCGATGAAGCTGACGATCTACCTCACGGCCGGCGCCATGCTCTCGCTGCTCGGCCTGATCGCCCTCTACGTGAAGAGCGGCGCGAACTCCTTCGACCTGATCGAGCTGACCGACGCCATCGCCGCCGGCGGCCTCGACGTCCGGGCGCAAAACTGGGTCGGCGGCCTGCTCCTGCTCGGCTTCGGCACGCTCGTCTCGCTCTGGCCGCTGCACACCTGGGCCCCGCTCGGCTACGGCGCGGCGCCCAGCTCGGCCGCCATGCTGCACGCCGGCGTGCTCAAGAAATTCGGCCTCTACGGCCTGATTCAGATCGCGCTGCCGCTGCTGCCGATCGGGATGCAGCACTGGGCCTGGAAACTCGCCCTGCTGGCCGCCTTCGGCAACGTGCTCGTCGTCGGCTTCGTCACCCTGGCGCAGCGCGACCTCAAGCAGATGCTCGGCTACAGCTCGGTCATGCACATGGGCTACTGTTTCCTCGGCATCGCCTGCTACTCGGTGATCGGCTCCGGAGGCGTGGTCCTGCTGATGGTGGCGCACGGCCTGTCCGTCGCGCTGCTGTTCCTGCTCGCGACCAGCGTCCACCACCGCACGCACAGCTTTGACCTGGCCGAGATGGGCGGCCTGGCGCAGAAGACGCCCGTGCTCGCGGCCTTCTTCGTCGCCGCCACCATGGCCAGCATCGGCCTGCCCGGCTTCGCCAACTTCCCCGGCGAGCTGACCGTCTTCGTGGCGCTGTGGAAATTCTCCCCCGGGCTGACGGCGGTCGCCGTCGCCGGCGTGGTCATCTCGGCCGTCTACGGCCTGCGGGCCGCCGCCCGGATCTTCTTCGGCCCGGCCAGCGAGCAGTTGCAGCGCGTCCACGCGCGGCACCCGCCGACGGACCTCGACTGGCGCGAGAAGCTGCCCGCCCTCATCCTGCTCGCCGCGCTCCTGTTCTTCGGCTTCTACCCCAAGGCCATTTCGCAGCCGGTCGACCAGGCGCTGGGCCATTCGGCCGCCACCCAGGCGCTCTTCGCGCCCATGAAGACCCGCTGACCTCCCGCCATGTCCACCGAATTCCTCCAGGCCGTCGCTGACTCGAACCAATGGTGGGCCCTCGGGCCGGAGCTGACCGTGGCCTGCGGGGCGCTGGCCCTGCTGGTGCTGGAAATCCTCGTGCCGAAAAAGGACCTGCGCTTTGTCCCGCACCTCGCCGTGCTGACGCTGCTGTCCACGCTGATCGTGGTGGCGCTCAACTTCGACCAGACCTTCGGCGGCGAGGCCCTCTTCGGCGGGCTCATCAAGCTCAGCGCGCCCGGCCAGGTCGCCCGCGTGTTTTTCCTGCTCTCGTCGCTGCTGGTGTGCTTCCTCGCCACCATCTGCCTGCCGCGGGCGCGCGCGCCGCGCGTGGAGTTTTATCACATCGTGCTGGTGGTGACGGCCGCGCTCATGCTGCTGGCGCAGGCGAACCACTTCGTGATGTTCTTCGTCGCGCTCGAGACGGTGACGATCGGGTTCTACATCCTCGTCAGCTATTACCGGGAGCGGGCGCTGTCGCTCGAGGCCGGCCTGAAATACCTGGTGCTCGGCGCGCTCAGCTCGGCGATCCTGCTCTTCGGCATCGTGCTGCTCTACGGCGCGGTCGGCCGGGTGGAGCAGGGCGGCATCGTGCATACGGGTTTCGAATACGGCACCGTGCTCGCCTTCCTGCGCGAGAATCCCGGCAACTTCCTCGCCACGGCCGGCGCGCTGCTGGTGCTCGGCGGCGTGGCCTTCAAGATCGGCGCGTTCCCGTTCCAGATCTGGGTGCCCGATGTCTACCAGGGCGCGCCGACGCCCGTGACGGCCTTTCTCGCCGTGTCGTCCAAGGCGGCCGGCTTCGCCGTGCTGCTGACGCTGGTGCTGAATGTCTTCGCGCCGTTGCAGGCCGTGCTTGTGCCTGTGCTCTCGCTGCTGGCGGGCGCGACGATCATCTTCGGCAACCTCTCGGCGCTCACCCAGCGCAACACCAAGCGCCTGATGGGCCTCTCCGGCGTCGCGCATGCGGGCTACCTGCTGCTCGGGGTCATCGCCGCGTTCACCGTGCCGTGGGCCGCCGGCGCGGTGTGGTTCTATCTCTTCACCTACCTGCTGGCCTCGATGGCGGTGTTCGGCGTCATGGCCTACGTGGCCGGCCCGGACGACCGCGCCGAGGAGCTCGACGACTACGCGCAACTCGCCAAGGACCGGCCGTTCCTCGGCGGCGTGCTGGCCGTGGGTGTCGGCTCGCTCGCGGGCATCCCGCCGCTGGCCGGCTTCATGGGCAAGCTGCTGCTCTTCGTCGCGGCCTTCCAGGCGCAACTCTACGGGCTGCTGGTGGTGGCGGTCGGCGGCGTGGTGGTCTCCATCTTCTATTATTTCGGCTGGATCCGCGCGGCCTGGTTCGAGATCTGGACGCCGCCCGCGCCCGGCGCGGCCCCGGCTCCACGGCCGTCGCCCACCGCCCTGCCTTTCATCGGCGTGGTCACGCTGGCCGCCCTCGTGCTCGCCACCGTGCTGCTCGGGTTCTATCCGCAGCCGCTGGCCGGCTGGCTGCTGGCCCGTTGATCCGCCGATGAAGGTCACCGGTCTCGCCATCGTGCCGCCGCCCGCGGCCAATGTGGCCCCGGACAAAGGGAGGGTTGAAACCAGGCTGCCGATATGCGCACTGCCCCCATGACCCTGAAGGAACTCTATGCCGAGACGCGCCGGTTGCCCCGGGAGCAGGCGGCCGAGCTGATGGATCTGCTGTTGGTCGACACCTTCAGCGAACCCGATGCCACCGTCGAGGAGGCGTGGGGCCGCGAGATCGACCGGCGGCTGGCCGAATTGGAAAGCGGCCAGGTCAAGGGTATCCCGGCCGAGGAGGTCATGGCCAAGGCGCACAAGAGTGTGGATCTTGGCTCTCGGAATACACAGATGAGAGACCGCTAATTTTCGCTAATTGGCGCTAATCAGGGAAGGAGATCGCGGTTGAATCACCAGCCTTCCGTCTGATCGGTGGACAGAATCTCCAGGAAATTACCGACCGACAGTCTGCATTGGCGGCGATTGGCGAAAATTAGCGGTGACTGATTGCGGTATTCAGGGGGATTCACCGCAGAATTTCTTCGCCAGTGTCCGCGAAACTGTTTCGTGTGGGCCGCGCATGAAGGTCACCGGTCTCGCCCTTGTGCCGCCGCCCGCGGCCGCCCAGCTCCCCAAGGTCACGCCCGAGCTGCTCGCCTCGGTGCTGGCCCGTTACTCCCGCAGCAACGACGGCCTGGCGAAAATCCTGGAGAAGGTGGACATCGCCAACCCCGACGAGTCCATCGACCGCATCCTGAAATTCGTCGACTACGGCCACGCCTCCATCGGCGGCCTGACCGGCGGCCTGGCCATCGCGCTCGACGACGTGTCGATGTGGCTGGCCTACAAAATATTTGAGCTCGCCCAGATGGCGGACGGGCAGGAGTCGAGCACGCGCTACATCACGATGGCGCCGGCGAACCTGCCGGCGCCGGACGAGATCGGCATCCCGGCCGACCTCGCGCCGCGCTGGTCGGCGGCGATGGCCCGGGCCTTCGCCGCCTACCAGGCCGAATACGAGCGGCTGGACCGGGCGGCGCTGGCCAACCCATCGCTCGTGCGCCTGCCGAAGGACGCCAAGCCTGCCGTCGTGACCCGCCTCCGCAAGAACTACGCGCTGGACCGCGCGCGCTACTTCATCCCGCTGGCCACGCGCACCAACCTCGGCCTCGTGCAAAGCTCGCGCATGTGGGCCGCCACGGTGAAGCACCTGGACTCGCTCGGCATGCCCGAGGCCACGCGCGCGGCGCAGCTCATCCGCGAGGAGCTGCTGAAGTCATCGCCGCGGCTGATGCGCCACAGCTCGGCGGAGAAATCCTACCAGGCGCAGGCGCGGCAGGAGCTGGCCGCCAGCCTCGCGCTCGGGCTCGCGCGGTTGTCGACCACGCCCCTGGCCGACGAGGTCTGGGTGAAGGTGGACCGCGACACGCCGCCGTGGCTGCGCGAGGAGCAGCCGGTGGCCGAGGCCCTCAAGCACCGCGCCAACCGCTACGGCTACCAGGGCAAGGCGACGCGCCGGATGCGCGTGAGTTTTGCCTGGAACAACCTGGCGATCGCCGAGCTGCGCGACCTCAACCGCCACCGCACGGGCCACCGTTACACGCCGCTGATCCAGGCCGGCTTTTATCTGCCGCCGGAGATCACCCCCGCCGCGCACCAGGCCCTGCTCGACGAGCAGGCGGCGCTGACCCGCGAGCTGATGGCGCGCGGGTCGGCGGCCTATGTCTACTCGTTGCTGCTCGGGGCGCAGACGCCCTTCGAGCACAGCACGCACGCCGACAAGTTCATCTACGAGGCCGAGCTGCGCACGGGGATGGGGGCGCATTTCCGCTATGCCGAACACCTCGGCGCGGCGCTCCGGGAGTTTTCCCGGCAGGTGCCGGAGGCCAAAGACTGGGTCGTCGAGGGCACCGCCGAGCCAGAATAGGCTTGCCGCTATTTCCCCCCGCGCGAACATCCTGGCAGCTTGCCGCGCGTATGTTTTGCCGAGCGAAAACCAGCGTCCTTCTGCCCCTCGTCGGCGCCCTCGCGGCCTCCGGCGCGCCCCTCGATCCCGAGCAGCGGAACCCGGCGTTCCAACCCGGCGGCAACTCCCGTCTCGGCTCACCGGCGGTCCTGCGTCCGGCCGACGCCACCGTGTCCACCAAGCGCTGGCACGGCTCCGGCGTGCGGAAAATCTCTCCCGGCGCCCAGGCCCTGGTCCGGGCCGAGCTGGGTGGAGTGGCCTTCGCCAAGGCGGGTGACGCCAAGGTCGGGCCGGGCGCGGTCCCCAAAGCCGGAGGCCGCCGATGAGCGCGAGCGGCCGCTTCAAGGTGCTGCAGTTCAACATGCAGTTTGGACAGCCCTGGGATGACGCCTATCCGGACCATGCGCCGATCGACCTCCAGAAGACCATTGACGAGATCCGCTCGCACGACGCCGACATTGTGATGCTTCAGGAGGTCGAGCGCACGCTGCCCGGCGGCGCGCAAGCCGAGCCCCCGCCGCACTACACGCGCCTTAAACAGGAATTCCCCCACCAGGACAGTTTCTTCTGCTATCCCAAGCCCGACCCGCGCGAACTGCCCTTCGGCATCGGGCTGGCCATTTTCTCGAAGACACCGCTGCACGGGCACATCTGCCAGAACCTGCCCTCGCCGCCGGTGGAGTTTGACTTTTTCGGCGAGAAAAAAACGCCGACCGACCGGCTGCTCATCGGCGCGACCACGGCCATCCACGGCCGGGACGTGCGGCTGTTCAACACCCATCTGCTCGCGTTCTTCATGCTCAAGTCCAGCAGCGAGTCCCACCTGAGCCAGCGCAAGCTGGTCGAGGAGCAGCTCCGGCAGTCGATGGGGATGCCCACGCTGCTCACGGGGGATTTCAACGTCAGCAAGCACGAGTCGCTGATCCAGCAATTTGGGGAGGCCGGCTACCGGACCGTGCAGTCCAAGGAGATCACCTGGCGCCGCCGGCCCTACGTGCTCGACCACATCTTCCACAACGGCTGGCTGCGCCCCGCCGGCTGGCGGGTGACGCCCACGATGTCCTCGGACCACCACGCGCTGACGGCGGAGTTCGAGTTCGCGCGGTGACACACCCCGACGCTTCGCGCCACCCCTCTTGATAGAGGGGATCTGGTGAGCCGTTTTGTTTGGGTCCCCTCTTGAGCGGGGCCTGTCGTCCGAAGGCTTGGCGAAGGCTGATGCCCGCAGGGCGGGGTGTGCTATGCCAATTACGTTGTGAATTGACACTGTAGGGGCGGACCTTGCGTCCGCCCGCGAGGGCGTGGACCAGCCACGTCCCTGCAATAGAGCCAAACCGAACCGTAACTGGTATTATTTCCCCCGCCGCACGCGCTCCTTCTCCTCCTCGCGTTCCTCCTCAAGGCGGGCTTTCTCCCCGGCGATCTGTTTCCGGATCTTGTCGGCCTCGTCGAAATTCCGCGCGGCGAGCGCGGCGTCGAGCTGCTGCTTGAGGAAGATCTCCCGCTCGGCGACCTTGCCCTGATAGACGCGGTCGATCTCCGCGAGCCGGGCCTTTTGCGCCGGCGTCAGCGGGGCGGCGGCGGGGCCGGACTTGTCCAGGCGTTCCAGGGCGAGTTCGTAGGCGCTTTTCATGCATCCCGTCTAACCGCGCCCCGGGCAAAATACAGGCAAATTCACTTGTAACCTATTAGGTTACAAGTGACCTGACGCGCTTCAGCCGAGCTTCACGCCCAATATGAGCAGGAGCGCCAGCGCCACGGCCGGCGGCCAGTAGCCGCCATGGCGCCGCGACCACCGGCCCGCCGCGCCGGCCAGCAGCACGACGGTGAGCAGGACCAGCGAGGCCGGCGCCAGCCAGTCCGCCCGGAAATGCGCGGGGAAATACGCTCCCGGCAGCTCGATGCCGTGCAGGAGCAGCCAGTCCATGAGGCGGATGGTCAGGGCCGCGCCGGCGTTGCAGAGCCCGCTCACAAGGCGCAACCCCGCCAGTCCCGCCAGCAGCGACACAAACCCCGCGCCCATGACGACCGACGAGAGCGGGATGATGAGGAGGTTCGCGAGCAGCGAGCCCGGCGAAAAAACCGCGAAGTAACCGATGCCCGACGGGGCGCTGGCCAGAAACGCGGTCCAGCAGCCGGCGGCGCCGCCGAGCAGCCAGCGGCCGGCCCATTCCACGGTTTTGTGCCCCCAATGCCAGTCGGCCCGGGGCAGCAGGGCGAACGGCCGCCACGCCGCCAGCCATTTTTCCGCGAGCGGCCGGCCCATCACCACCAGCGCGGCCACGACGGTGTAGGACATCTGGAAGCCGGTGCTGAAGAGTTGCAACGGATCGAGCAGCAGCGTCGCGAGCGCCGAGGCGGTGAGCGCCGCCAGGGCGTTGCCCGGCAGCCGGAACACCTCCGAGGCAAAGAGGAAGGCGATCATCAGGAAGGCCCGCACGGCGGGCGAGCTGGCCCCGGTGATCTGCACGTAGAGCCACAGCACGGCGAGGCTCACCAGCACGGCGGCGCGGCGCGGCACGCGCAGCAGGTTGAACAGCAGGTAGAGCGCCCCGCCGATGACGCCCACGTGCAGCCCGCTGATCGAAAAAATATGAAACGTGCCGCTGCGCATGAAGGCGTTCTGCTGCTCGGTCGTGAGCACCGCCTTGTCGCCGAGCAGCATGGCGAGATAGAGCGAGGCGGTCTGCGACTGCGGCTCCAGGCCGTGGCGGAGGATGCCCTCGAGCCGGTCCTGGGCCGCGACACAGAAAGCCTGAAACCGGCTGGGCGGCGCGGCCTCGCCGATGATCTGGGCCCGCGTGAGCCGCTGGCGGATGCCGAGGTTGGCCAGGTAGTCGTTGAAACCGGCGCCGGCCGGTTCGGCCGGCAGCAGTTCCAGAACCCCGCGGATCACGTATGATCCCGAGCGCTGCGGCGGCACGCTGATGCGCCGGATGGCCGAGAAATAAATCCGCCGGCCGGCCAATTCTCCGTCGGCTTCCCCGGTGGCGGCGATTTCCGCCAGCCCGGTCAGGCTGCGCGCGGCGGCGGCGGCCGGAAAAACCTGCAGCACCCTCATCGTCACGGTCACCTCGCGCGGCGGCCGCGATTCCACCAGGTGCAGGGCCGGGTGCCGGAGATGGAGCAGGACAAATCCGCCCAGTCCCGCTGCGGCAAAAAGGCAGACGCCCCAGGCAACGCCCGCTGCGCGGCCGTCCCGGCGGGCCAGCCCCACCGCGCCGACGCCGGCCAGCAGCGCCGCCCCCAACAACGGACCCAAGCCGAATCCCGGGGCGGGCCAGAGATGGGCCGCCGCCAGCCCGGCGATCAGCGGCACGAGCAGCCACAGCAACGGCGCGCGGAGGTGGAAGGCGGGCGAGGACATGGCGATCTCCGCGCCCAGCGTCCGGCGGGCGGGGCACGGAGGCGAACAGCTTTCGGGGCCGCCTTCAAACTTGTTTCTCCTCCCGCGCGGTCCCACCCTGTCCGTCCGCATGGCCCGCTCCGTCGATGATTCCGGCTCCCTTTTTGGCGACGAACCCTCGCGCGCCGACCCTCCGCTGCCAGGCAGGCCCGCCGCGCATCCTCCTTCGCCCGATGGGCTACGGCGGACAAGTCAGCCGCTCGCCGCGCGGATGCGCCCGCAGTCGCTCGGGGAACTCGTCGGTCAGGAGCACATCCTGCAGGCAGGCAGCCTGCTGCCCCGGCTGATCGCCAGCAACCGCTTCGGCAGCCTGCTCTTCTACGGCCCGCCGGGCTGCGGCAAGACGAGCCTCGCCGAGGTCATCGCCCGCGAGACGAAAAGCCGCTTCGTGCGCGTCAACGCCGTTATGTCCAACGTGGCCGAGCTGCGCGAAATCCTCGCGGCGGCCCGGCGGCGGACCGAGGCCGCGACGGATGCGACGGCCCCGGCGGCGACGATCCTCTTCATCGACGAGCTGCACCGCTTCAACAAGTCGCAGCAGGACCTGCTGCTGCCCGACGTGGAGGAGGGCAGCGTGCGCCTGATCGGGGCGACCACGCACAACCCCGGATTCTATGTCAATCCGCCGCTGCTCAGCCGCAGTCACCTGTTCCGGCTCGAACCCCTCGCGGCCGGCGCCGTGGCCGGCGTCTTACGGCGCGCCCTCACCGATGTGGAGCGCGGCCTCGGCGGGCGCGGGCACACGGCGCCGGACAAGGTGCTGGCCGATCTCGCCGTGCTGTGCGACGGCGACCTCCGCCGCGCGCTCAACGCCCTCGAGGTCATCGCGCTCTCGTTGCCGGAGCAGGCGGCCATCGGCGAAAAGGAGCTGGAGCTCTTCGCCCGCGAGCGGCGCATCCGCTACGACGCCGACGAGGACGAGCACTACGACACCATCTCGGCCTTCATCAAGAGCTGTCGCGGCAGCGATCCCGACGCGGCGATGTATTGGCTGGCGAAGATGCTGGCCGGCGGCGAGGACCCGCGCTTCATCGCCCGGCGGCTCGTGATCCTCGCCAGCGAGGACGTGGGCCTGGCCGACCCGCAGGCGCTGCCGCTCACGGTGGCGGCGCACCACGCCTGCGATTTCATCGGCCTGCCCGAGGCCGAGCTGACGCTCGCGCACGCCACGCTCTACATCGCCACGGCGCCGAAGAGCAACTCGGCGACCCTCGCGCTCGCCGCGGCCCACGGCGTGCTCAAGGAGGCGCCCGTGCAGGCCGTGCCGGTGCCGCTCCGCGACAAGAGCGGGGCCGCCAGCAAGCAGGCCGGCCACGGGAAGGGCTACCTGTATTCGCACGACTACCCGGAGAACATCTCCGGCCAGGCTTATCTCGAAAAACCGCTCGCGCTCTACACGCCCAAGACGGCCGGCTGGGAGGCGAAGATCGCCGAGCGGCTGGCGCGGTGGCGGGAGCTAAGGGCGAAGATGACCCAGGGCCCGAAGTAGGGGCGCAGTCTTGCTGCGCCCACGTGTCTGCTTTTGTGGGAGCGACCTTGGTCGCGACAGTCGCGTGCAAGCACGCTCCCACACTCTCAGCACAGGGCAGGTCAGGCGCCGGGGTGTTGGGTGCATGAGCCGTAAAACGGGCCTTTATCCCCCGGTCGCCCTCCACCCCGGGCTTGCACGGGCGGATTGGCTGGCTAGAGTGCGGCCATGAAATTGCTCGCCGTCGCCACCTGTCTTTTGTTCGCCACCGGCCTGATTCAGGCGCAGACGCCCGCGGCAGCCAAGTCGGCCGACCTGAAGGCTCCGGCGCCCGATGCGGCCGCACCCAAGGCGCCCGCAGGCAAAGCCGCCACCGCGGCCCCTCCGGCCAAGAAAGTTGAAAAGAAAAAAGAGGAGCTGCCGAAGATTCCCGGCACCGTGATCAACCGGCCCAACGGCACGTTCCTCGGCCTCGAGGTGGTGGGCGGCAACTTCAAGCTCACGTTCTACGACAAGAAGCACAAGCCCATGGCGGTGGACGTGACCCGCGCCACGGCGCGCTGGCCCAATCCGCGTTCGCCCGGCGACAACCGCACCGTGCTCAACGGCAGCGGCGCCGCCCTCGTGGGCCAGAAGCCGGTCGTGCCCCCGTTCAAATTCAACGTGTTCCTCACGCTGCTCGTGGGCGAGGGCGAGGAGGCCAAGGCGGTCGAGAATTACACCGTGGCGTTCAAGGGCTGAACCATGCGCCCAGGCCCAAACCTAGCGGCTTCGCCGGGTTCTCAAGCAACTTGGCAAACGTCAAGACCCGATGCCTTCAGGTCGGATTTGAACACTCATTGAAGCGAAAATGCTCAAGCCGAACTTGATCGTCACATTTCTAGCCTGGCTGCTGTTCTCAGCCGTAGGCGCACTTTCGGCGGAACGGGATCCCAACATGCTGCATGTCCTAAGCAGCAACGCCAGTCACCCGGCAATTTCCAAACTGGTTCCGTTGTTTGAGCAGCAATTCCAGGCCAAAGTGCGGGTTGAATATGCCAATAATCCAATACTCAAGCAGCAGATCGAAGCAGGAGCTGAATTCGATGTGGTGATTATCGAGCCCAAGATGCTTCAGGAGCTTGCGCAACGGGGCTTGGTTGCTGAAAACTCGATCGTCCCGTTAGCGGCAATCGGCATGGCATTAGTATCGAAAGAAGGTGCTCCTGCGGTGGATATCGGCTCCGTGGAATCCTTCAAAAAGGTCCTGCTTTCAGCAAAATCAATCGCCTACACCGCTGACGGGCACAGCGGGGCGGTTTTTCTAAGCACACTCGAAAAATTAGGCCTCACCGAGCAAATGAAACCGAAACTCGTGCCGGTTGTGGGCCGGCTTTCCACTCTGGCCGTGGCGGAGGGTGAAGCGCAATACACAGCCTTTCCTTTGGCGGGTTCTGTTCCGGGTGGCCAAATGGCGGGTAAGTTCCCGGATGCAGTGCAAACATATATCGGGATTTCGGCCGCCAAAAGCTCACGCTCGCTCGGTCCGGTATTACGAGATAAATTCCTGAAGTATCTTCAGTCGGAGCCGGCCAGGACTCTGTTTGGATCCATGGGGTTTTCGCCGGCACCGTCCAGGCAGAAATAGACCCGGCCCTGCCCAAGATGCCCGGTTTCGGTTTTTGAGAGCGCCAACCGTCCGGTGCCAGCCCGCTGCCAGTCAGCTGCGGAGGATGGCCGGGAACGGGCGGCCAACCCCGGATTTGACAGCGGCGGCGGGGTTGCAAAGCTTGACCGCTTTCCACCATGTCCGCCGCCACGCCCTTTGACTCCATCGAGCACGCGATCCAGACGATCGCCGCCGGGGGCTTGATCGTCGTCACGGACGACGAGGGCCGAGAGAACGAGGGCGACCTGGTCATGGCGGCGGAGAAGGCGACGCCGGAGCTGGTCAACATGATGATCCGCCACGCCCGCGGCCTGATCTGCGTGCCGATGGTGGAGCCGCAGTTGAAGCGCCTCGGCATCAATCCCATGGTGCAGCAGAACCGCGAGGCCCACGGCACGGCCTTCACCGTGTCGGTGGACGCGGCCGAGGGCATCACGACGGGCATCAGCGCCTTTGACCGCGCCCGCACCATCCGGCTGCTGGCCGACCCGGCGACCCGCTCGGACGAGCTGGTGCAGCCGGGCCACATCTTCCCGTTGTGCTCCCGGTCCGGCGGCGTGCTGGAGCGCGCCGGCCACACCGAGGCGGCGGTGGACCTCGCCGCGCTGGCCGGGCTGAAACCCGCCGCCGTGATCTGCGAGGTGCTGAGCGAGGACGGCACCATGGCGCGCCTGCCCGAGCTGATTGAATTCAAGCAGCGGCACAAGCTGCCCCTCATCTCCATCTCCGCGCTGATCGAATACCGGCACCGCCGCGAGCAGCTGGTGGAGCAGGTGGCGACGCGGCCCTTCGCCTCGGAATACGGCGAGTTCCAGCTCCACGTTTTCCGCAGCAAGGTCGACGGGCGGCACCACCTCGCCTTCACCAAGGGCCGGCTCGACGCCGCGCCCACGCTGGTGCGTGTCCACACGGAGAACCTGCTGAGCGACGTCTTCCACGCGCGCGACATGGGCGGCCACCGCTCGCTGCTGGCCTCGCTGGAGCGCGTGGCCCAGGCCGGCCACGGCGTGATCGTCTACATGGAGCAGACCGGCCGCATGCAGGAGGCCCTGCTGAACGCCGGCCAGCGGGCCCCCGGCGGCGGTCCCGCCAACCTGCGCGACTACGGGATCGGTGCCCAGATCCTGACCGCCCTCGGCCTGAAGAAAATCCGCCTGCTGCAACACTCGCCCCGCCGCGTCGTCGGCCTCGACGGCTACGGGCTGGAGATCGTGGAGCAGATACCGGTCTGAGATTTCGATTGCGGCACGACCGCTTCCACTCTGCCCTGAACCCTCCATGAGCCTCGCCGCGCCCAAAGAAATCACGCTCGATGGTGCCCCGTTTTCGGTCGGCATCGTCGCCGCGCGCTTCAACCCCGCGCTGGTGGAGGCGCTGCTGCGCGCCGTGCGGGCCGGACTGGCCGCCGCCGGGGTGAAGACATCGCGCGTCACGGTCCTCCGCGTGCCGGGCTCGCACGAGTTGCCCGTCGCGGCCCAGTGGCTGGCGCGGGGCGGCCGGCGCGATGTCGTCGTCGCCCTCGGCGTGCTGATCGGCGGCGACACCAACCACCACGAGATGGTGGGGCAGAGCGTGTCGCACGCGTTCCAGCAGGTGGCGCTCGCGACCGGCGTTCCGGTCGTCAACGGCGTCATCGTGGCCGACAATGTGAAGCAGGCGCGGGCGCGCTGCACCGGCCGCATCAACCGCGGCGCGGAGTTCGCGCGCGCCGCGCTGGAGATGGCGGCGCTGAAGCGCGCCACGCCTGTTTCGCCCAGGCTACGCAGGCCAAGACGGAGGAATTCATGACCAGCCAGTTCACCCAGCGCCGGGAGTGCCGCGCCGCGGCCTTCCAGTATCTTTATTCCTGGAGCGTCAACCAGCCCTCCAGCCCGACGGACGACCTGCGGCTGTTCTTCGAGCACCTGGACAAGCCGCGCGAGCACTACGCCTTCGCCGAGGAGCTGATCCACGGCACGATCGAGCACGTGGCCGAGATCGACGGCCACATCAAGGCGCTGGCGCACAACTGGGAGTTCGACCGCGTCGCCCGGATCGACCTCGCCATCCTGCGCCTCGCGATGTTCGAGATGCTCTACCGCAAGGACATCCCGCCCGTCGTCTCGATCAACGAGGCCATCGACCTGAGCAAGCAGTATTCCAGCGCCGACGCGAAGCGGTTCATCAACGGCATCCTCGACCGCATGAAGGACAAGCTCGGCCGCGACTCGCGCAAGCCGGCCACGGAGTGATGTGGAGAATTGTAATCTGGAACTCAGGAAATCAGGGATGGCCGAGCTAGGAAACAAAGAGCTCAGTGGCCGGGTGATCGAGGCCGCCATCAGGGTCCATCAGGTCCTTGGGCCTGGTTTCATCGAGGCCGTCTATGAAAACGCCCTGTGCATTGAACTGGCCAAGCGCGGCCTCCGTTTTGAGCGCCAAAAGACGATTGCGATCCGCTACGAAGGGGTGGCCGTCGGAGAGCATCGTTTGGATCTTTTGATTGAAGGTGTGTTGCTGGTGGAACTGAAAGCGGTCAGCGAACTGAACAAGGTGTTCTTCGCCATCGGGCGGTCCTATATGAAGGCCGCCGGGGTCGAGGACGGCTTGATTCTCAATTTCTCCACCATGTCACTGACCGTAAAAAGGGTCGGGCGGGAATGGATCAATCCTTCCTGAGTTCCAGATAAATTCATGTTGTCGATTTTCAGAAAATTCAAGGACGGGCTGACCAGGACCGTCGCCGCCATCGGGGCCAAGACCCACGGGCTCTTTGGCGGCCGCCGGATCGACGCGGCCTCGCTCGCGGAGCTGGAGGAGGCGCTCTACACCGCCGACTTCGGCGTCGAGACGACCACGGAAATCCTCGAGGAGATCAAGGCCGCCTACCGCAAGGATGCCACGCTCCAAGGCCGGCAGGCCGCCGCCATCGGCGCGGCCGTGCTGCGGCGCGTGCTCGCGGGCAGTGAAGGCCGGCTGGAGCAGCCGGCCACGAAGCCCTGCGTCATCGCCATGATCGGCGTCAACGGCTCGGGCAAGACGACGACCACGGCCAAGCTCGCGCACCGGCTCAAGGGCGAGGGCCGGTCCGTGATCGTGGCGGCGTGCGACACCTTCCGCGCCGCGGCGGTCGAGCAGCTCAAGAGCTGGGCCACGCGGTTGCAGATCGAGATCGTGGCCAGCCACACGGGGGCGGACTCGGCGGCGGTGGCCTTCGACGCCTGGCAGGCGGCCAAGGCGCGCGGCCACGACTGGCTGATCGTCGACACGGCGGGCCGGCTGCACACCAAGGGCAACCTGATGGAGGAGCTGGCGAAGATCCGCCGCGTGCTGCAGAAAAACGATCCCGCCGCGCCGCAGCACCGCTGGCTCGTGGTCGACGGCTCGCTCGGGGCCAACTCGATCGAGCAGGCGAAGGTGTTCCACCAGAGCTTCGGCCTCACCGGACTGGTGGTCACGAAGCTCGACGGCACGAGCCGGGGCGGGGCGCTCGCCGGCATCTGGCGGCAGCTGCGGATCCCGATCTATTTCATCGGCCTCGGCGAGCAGCCCGACGACCTCCAGCCGTTCTCGGTTGAGAACTACGCGAAAGCGGTCTTCGGGCTGGAGGCCGAGTAGGAGCTGCCCCGGCCCAAGAGCCTGTCCGGAAATCCGCACGTTGGTATTCGTGGGCCAGCGACCTTGGTCGCGCCCCAGAGGGCAACGAGCGCGTGCGAGCACGCTGCCCCACCACAGAAGCCCGGTTTCCGGACAGCCTCTAAGTCAACCATTGGTTGACATCAGCGCGGAGCCGGCGCCGGGAGCTGATGTCAACTAATAGTTGACTTGGGCCTTGGGGCGCTGCGGAAACGGAGTGGCGGGTCAGAAGGTGGCGCGCACCCCGAGGGTCACGCTGCGGCCGGGCAGGGGCGCGATGTCCTTGAGGAAAGAGGTGCTCACGCGGGCGTCCGCGTCCGTGAGATTGGAACCGCGGACGAAAAGCTCCCATTCCACCCGCGACCGGGTGAAGCGGTAGCTGGCGTCGGCGCCGGCCAGGGTGTAGCCGGCGGTCTCGGTTTCGCCCGGCGCGGCGCGGCCCTGGCGAAACGAGTGCCGCAGGCCGAGGCCGGCATTCCACGGGCCGGTGCTGTAGCGCAGGGCGGCGCCGGCGCGCAGGGGCGGGATGCGCGGCAGCGGCTCGTCGTCGGTCGTCTGCTGGGCGTGGACAGAGTCGCCCGTCAGGTCGAGGTGCAGCCGGCTGCTGTTGGTGTCCACAAAGTGAAGGGCCAGTTCCACCTCGCCGCCGTAGAAGACCGCGTCCTTGGCGATGAACTGGTAGATGGGCAGGAAGGAGTCGCCCGGCGGCACCGGATACGCGCGGAAAGCCTCCGTGCCTTGGTCGAAGTAGCGCGCCGGGTCCCGTTGCCCGAAGATGAAGCCCTTGATCCGGTTCACAAAGACGCCGGCCGAGCCGGTGACGAAGCCCGCGCGCTTGCGCAGGGTGAGGTCGAGGCCCAGGGAGTTTTCCCGGCCGAGGGCGGCGGTGCCGATCTCATACGCCCCGGTGCCGCCATGCGGCCCGTTGGAATAAAGCTCCGCCGCCACGGGGAGGCGCCGCGTGCAGGCCAGGGCCAGGCCGAGGGAATAGTCCTTGGCCGGATACAGGACGGCGCCGGCCGACAGGTTCAGGCCTTGGTCGGCGCGCTTTCCACCGGAGGCGGCGGCGTAGCCGGGATAGGCGGGCAGCGAGGGGCCGACCGCGCCGAGCCGGATGCTTTGCGCTTCCCAGCGGGCGCCGAACTGGAGGGTGAGCGCCGGGCCGGTCTTGTAGGACTGCAGAAAAAACAGCGCGTGATTGGCGGTCAGGGTCGGCGGGGTGACGACCTCCGCCCCGGTGGCGGAAAAATCGCTGCGCGAGGCCTGGAGGCCGACGGTGCCGGTGAGATCACCGGTGTCCCGCTGGACGAGTTCGAGGCGGCCCTCGTAGGCCTTGTTCCTGAACGTGGTGTTGGGCCGGCCTGTGGGGGCGTCGACCTCGGAATGGGTGTAGTCGGCGAGGCCAAAGCGGAGCTTCGCCGCCTTGAAGACCGCGAACGGCCGGGTGAACTCGGCGCGGAGGTCGGCGCGGCGCTGCCGCAGGTCGATGTAGATCGGTTCGCCCACGGGCACGCCGTAGACTGTGGCGTATTCGCCCACGGCCACGCCGATGTTCCCGGCCGCGCCGAAGCGGGTGGCGCCGACGGAGACGCTTTTCGTGGCGACCGCGCTGTTGACCAGGGTGCCCTGGTCGGCGGGGTTGGCGGGATCGGCGAAACCGGGGATGCGCAGGTCGCCGGTCTCGCTGCGCAGGAGGTTCACCTGCAAGGCGCGGGTGGGGCCGCCGGCCGTGACGGCGAGCACCCCGGTGCGCGCGTTGGACGCGGAACCATAGCGGAATTCCGCGCGGCCGCCGAGGGCGTGCGCGGGCGCGGCCGAGGGGATGCGGTTGTCGATGACGTTGACCACGCCGCCCATGGCGGAACTGCCGTAGAGCAGGGTCGCCGGGCCGCGCAGCACCTCGATGCGCTCGACGAGGAGCGGCTCGACGCTGACGTTGTGGTCGGGGCTGACGCTGGAGGCGTCCAGCGCGCCGACGCCGTTGTCGAGCATGCGCACACGGTCGCCGCCGAGCCCGCGGATGATGGGGCGGCTGGCGCCGGGGCCATAGGCGGTGGCGTTGATGCCGGGCACGGCGGCGAGGGTGTCGCCGAGGGTGGCCGCGACGCTGCGCCGGAGTTGCTCGCTCGCCAGCACGGCGGTGCCCTGGGCGAGGTCGAAGGAGGATTTCCGGTCCGGCCCGGCGCTGACAACCATGGTTTCGAGGGCAAGGGGTTCGTCGTGGTCGGAAGCGGGCTTGGCGGGGATGATCTGGGCGTGGGCCAGACCGGCGAGAACAGTGAAGAGGGGAAAGGCGCGGAAAGTTTTCATGACAAGGACAGGATTCGTGAGGGGGGACAGCCTGCCGGCACGCGGCCGGACAGGATTAATCAACGGCGGACCCGAAGGCCGCCGGACAACGGACTGAACTTAGCCGCGCGGAGGACCGCAGCCCGGCGGCAGCCGGACATCGGCCGCCGCCGTCGGAACGGACGTCACCGCGGCCGTATCGCCGGCGGGGAAAAGCGCCGGGGCGGCCGCGATCACGGCGGCCTCGGCGCCGCCCTCGGCGCCCTCACGAAACAGCGTGATGGCGCAGAAGTGGCCGACGTGGCCGGCGTCGTCGTGCAAGGCGCCATGCAGGAGTGGACTGGCGGCGAACAACCCCAGCGTCCAGACCGTCAGGGCGCAGAAAACCGCGAGCCCGCGCGGGACGGGGGGGAGCTTGGCGCGGCGGAAGGGTGGCGGGCTCACAAGGGCGAGACAGGAGCCGCTTTTCGTGGCAGGTCAAGCGGGATGATGGGCCCGGAAATACGGTTGCGCGTCCCTCCTCGTTCCTGGAATATGGGGCTGTGAAATACTTGCCTTGGCACGGTTGGCTGTTGGTGGCGCTGGCGGTCGCGGGTCACGCGCAGGAGAAATTCACGGACCGCCTGTCGGCCGAGGAGAAAAAGGCCGTCGGCCTTGAGCTGCTGTCGCCGGAGCAGGTGGCGGCCCTGAACGCGCTGGTGCAAAAGGACCGGCAGCAGGGCGTCGGGCAGATCCGCGAGCAGGCCAGGGCGGAATTGCGCGAGGAGGTGAAGGCGCAGGTCAAGGCCGAGGTCAAGGAGCAGGTGAAAGCCGAAGCCACGGCCCAGGCCAAGGCCGAGGTGCGCACGGAGCAGCAAAAGCAGCGCGAGTCCGAGTCGCGCGTCCTGAGCCGGATATTGGGCCGATACGACGGCTGGGACGGCGCCACCCAGTTCAGGCTGGAGAACGGCCAGGTCTGGCGGCAGTCCGAGCCGGGAGTCTTTTATACCAAGCCGGTGGAGAACGCCGCCGTGCTGATCGAGAAGGTCTACGGCGGCTGGCGCCTCTACGACCAGAGCGGCGGCTGGGTGCGCGTGGTGCGGATCAAGTAGGAACCCGGGCTTCTCTCCGCCGAGCCAACATTCAACTTGCGGGCTTTTGTGGGAGCGACCTTGGTCGCGACTGTCGCGTGCGAGCACGCTCCCACAGTGAACAGCGGGGAACCGTAACGCTGCAAAGCGAAGTCGTCTCGCCGCCGCTCAGTGCACGCCGCCCATCAGCTTGCGCACCCAGGGCACGAGGGCGAACAGCACGAGCGTGCAGACGCCGACCGCCAGCGCCTGGTGCCAGAAGAACGTGGCCAGCTCGCCCGCGTTGGTGCTCTTGAATTCGCCCGCCACCACGCCGGCCAGCTTGTTGCCCAGCGCGGCGGCGAGGAACCAGATGCCCATCACGAGGCCGAGCAGCCGGGGCGGGGCGAGCTTGGTCATGGTGCTGAGGCCGACGGGGCTGAGCAGCATCTCGCCGACGGTCTGGAGCAGAAAAAGCACGAGCAGCCACAGCGGGCTGATCAGGCCGCCCGCCGTGAGCTTCGCGGCGGGCACCATCCAGGCAAAGGACAGCGCCACGAACAGCAGGCCGAGCGCGAATTTCACCGGGCTCGAGGGCTGCTTCGGGCCGAGCCTGATCCAGAGCCAGGCGAACACCGGCGCGAGCAGGATGACCCAGACCGAATTGACGGATTGCCACCAGGAGGACGGAAACCCCCAGCCAAAAATACGATTGTCGGTCAGGCGGTCGGCGAAGAGCGCGATGCTCGAGCCGGTCTGCTCGAAGATGGCCCAGAAGATTTCCGCCGCGAAGAAGAACACAAGAATTGCGGCGATGCGTTTGCTTTCCTGGCTCGGCCTGAACGCAAAGAACAGGATCAGCGCGACTTGGAGCCCGAAGAGCAGATAAACGATCCACTTGTAGGCATCGCTGAACCACATCGCGGTGATGAGCGCGAGCGAGCCGAGCAACACCAGCCCGACCCGGCCCCAGGGGCGCGAACCGTCGGCTTCGGGGGGAGGAACGTTCCCGACGTGGGCGAGGCGCCCGCGCTGCAGGACGTAGACGATCAACCCCAGGGTCATGCCGACGCCGGCGGCGGCGAAGCCCCAATGCCAGCTGCTGCGCGGGTCGAGGCCCCAGCGGCCCAGCGTGGCGCGCCAGCCTTCGCCCTGGGCGAGGTAGCCGCACACCAGCGGCGAGATGAAGGCGCCGAGGTTGATGCCCATGTAGAAAAGGGAGAACCCGGCGTCGCGCCGGGCGTCCGCCGGCGAGTAAAGGCTGCCGACCATCGTGGAGATGTTCGGCTTCAGCAGGCCCGTGCCGGCCGCGACCAGAGCCAGGCCGATGAAAAACGTGATCTCCGAATCCAGGGCCATGGTGAAATGGCCCGAGGCGATCACGATGCCGCCGATGAGCACGGCGCGGCGCGCCCCGATGAAGTTGTCGGCGATGAATCCGCCCAGGATCGAGAGCAGGTAGCCGCTCATCGTGTAGGTGCCGTAGATTCCGGCCGCTTTCCTGTCGTCGTAACCCAGCCCGCCTTCGGCGACGGCCAGCACCATGAAATACGTCAGGATGGCCCGCATGCCATAGAACGAGAACCGCTCCCACATCTCGGCAAAGAAGAGGGTGGTCAGTCCGCGGGGATGGCCGCCGATTCCGCCGGTGTCATTCTCGACCGGGCCGGCCGCAGGGGTGGGGGTAGGGGTCATGACCGTTCATTCGGGCGGGGAAACCGGCCGAGGGCAAGAGCGGAGCCTGGCCTCTGCACAGTCCGCTTGGGCCCAGGCCAAATCAACCCGGCCCGCTATCGACAACGGGGCGGCGGCCCCTCAAATCACCGCATGGATTTTTGGCGCAACTGGTGGCGGCGAGGCCCGGTGTTCAGGGCGCGCGGCCTGCCACCGCGGCGCGTGACGGTTTACCTGCCGCCGGGCCATGTGGCGGCGCGGGCGCGGCCCTATCCGCTGCTGCTCGCACTCGACGGGCAGACGATGCCCGCGTGGCGGCTGGCGGAAACCTTGGATGAACTCGCGCGCACCGGGCAGATGGAGCCGGCCGTGGTGGCGGCGGTGCCGGCCTCGGCGCGGCGCGTCGACGAGTATGGCACGGCGGACGCGCTGGACTTTGCCGGGCGCGGGCGGCACGCGAAGGCGTTTCAGGAACTGCTCGCGGACGAGGTGGTGCCGTGGCTGCGCCAGAACCACCGCGTGAGCCCGGACGCGGCGCACACGGGGATCTTCGGCGCGTCGATGGGCGGGCTGTGCGCCCTGGACACGGCGTGGCGGCGGCCGCAGGTGTTCGGCTTCGCGGGGATTTTCTCCGGCTCCCTGTGGTGGCGGGCGGACGATTCCAGCCCGGCCGCGCAGCAGGCCAGCCGGATCATGCACCGCCAGGTGCGGGCCACGGCGGAGCGGCCCGCCCTGCGGCTGTGGTTCCAGGCCGGCACGCGCGACGAGACCGAGGATCGCGACGGCAACGGTGTCATCGACGCCATCCAGGACACGACCGAGCTGATGGACGAGTTGGTGGCGAAAGGCTTCCGGCCCGGCCACGACCTCGCCTACCACGAGGCCGCGGGCGGCGAGCACCACGAGAGCACCTGGGCCCGGGCGCTGCCGGAGTTTCTGCGCTGGGCGCTGCCGCCTTCTCCGAGCGCAACGAGAAGCAACGGGCTTTGAGCAATGGCTGGCGGAGGGGATCGCGGCGGCGGTGGACGCCCCAGCCCGGACGGGATGAAGAGCCGAGGCGCAGAACGCGGCGGATCAGAATTCGAGCCTGAGACCGGCGTAGAAATTGCGCGGCGCCGCGGGGTCGATGCCGTTGGCGCGGACGCGGGAGTAGTATTTCTCGTCGAGGAGGTTGTTGATGCCGGCGAGGAGCGCGATCCCGGCGCTCCGGCCCGCGACCTCGCCGCGCCACGGGTAAAACTCCGCAGTGAGGTCGAACACGACGTAGGCGGGGATCAGCCAGTCGGCGGCCGGGGTGCGCGTGTTGGCGTCGTCGGCGAAGTGCTCGCTCAGGTAGGTGCCCAGCAAGGCGATCTTCGCGCGGCCGGGCTGCCGGAACACGAGGCCCGACCGGATCATCAGGCCGGGCGCATACTGGGGGGTGCGCCCGGCGAGCGGACCGGAGACGAATTCGGCGCGAAGGAGCTGGATGTTGCCGTGCCAGGTGAGGGACGCGCCCTCGACCCCGGCATGCAGGCGCCACAGGTCGACCTCGGTGGCGGCGCTGACGCCGTAGTTGATCGAGCGGCCCACGTTCTGGATGTTCCGGCCGACCCGGCCGAAGCGATCGTAGTAGTCGACGGCGAAGAGGCTGACGTCATACCACACGCCGGGGGCGGGCCGCCCGCGCCGGCCCAGCTCGTAGTTCAGCACGTGCCCGGGCTTCAGATCGCTGCTGATCGTGTCGTTCGCGCCGGTGGGGACGGCGTCGGAGTAGGTCATCGGCTTGTAGCCTTGGGAAAAGTTGGCGTAGAACTCGCCCTTGGGGCCGGCGGTGAGCGTGGCGGCGAGGGCGAAGAGCGGCTGCGTGGCGGTGTCGCGCTTCTCCCCGAGCGGCGTGCCGGCGGCGGACTTGGCGTTGTTTTGCGCCTCGGCGATGCCTTGCCGGAGGATCTCGATGCGGACGCCGGGCGTGACGGTCAGGCGGCCCGATCGGAAAATGTTTTCCGCGAAGAACGAACCGTAGCGGCTCGAGCGCTCGGCCTTGAAGGTGCGGGCCCCGGTGTCGGCTGCGGGCGTCGCGCCCGTGCTCGTCTCGATCGGCGAATCCAGATTCATCCAGGTCGTGCCGGCGGTGAAGGTGTTTGCGTGGTTCCCGGAGCCGTAGTCCATCCGGTAGCGGAAGTCGGCGGCATAGGTGTAGTATTCATGGAGATTTATGGTGTTGGTCGTGCCGGTCGGGACGAGGCCGAAGCCGGAGCCGTTCTGCCGCTTGCTGTAGCGGGAGGATCGCGAGGCCCACACGGTCGCGGAGAGGCGCGCATCGTCGGCGTAGTCCCGGTCGTAGCGCAGGACGGCGGCGGTGCGCTCGACGCGCACGCGGTCGTAGAGGTTCTGGCTCTGGGCGCGGGACTGGCCGATGTTCAGGCGCCCCGGGCCGGTCGCGCGGGTGAGTCCGCCGGGTTCGCCGGAGTCGGCGTCGTAGGCATCGAGATCGAGCACGAGCCGGGCGGTCGGTCCCGTGTCGAGGACGAGCTTCAGGTTCGCCCCGTTGAGCTTGAAGTCGCTGTTCGCGTCGCGAAAGCTGTCGCCCGAGCGGTGGTCGAAAAAGCCGAGGTAGGCGCCGCCGTTGAGGCCGCCCTCGAGGGTCGTGAAGGTCGAGTAAAGGCTGTTGCTGCCGAAGACGTGCTGGCTCGTGCTGCTGGCGGCGTGCCGGCGGCTCGGCTCGTGGGTCACATAGTTGAGGGCGCCGCTGGGCTGGGGCCCGTAGAGCAGGGCGGCGCCGCCCGCCACGAACTCGAGGCGGTCGACCGACTCGAAGGGCGGGGCGTAGTAAACGGTCGGGTAGCCGAAGGGATCGAGGACAAAGGGAATCCCGTCCTTCAGGACGAGGAGATTCTGCGACTCGTGCGGATCGCCGATGCCGCGGAAACTCAGGCTGAGCAGCGACGCGTTCGACAGCTCGCTGGTGAGGAGGCCGGGCGTCTTCGCGAAGGCCTGCCGGTAGTTGTCCGTCTGGATCTGCGGCATCGCGTCGAAGTCGATCACGAGCGTCTTCTTGCCGGCGAAAATGCTCGTGCCCCGGGTGTCGGGAAGAAACGGGGTTTGCACGCGGTCGTCGCGGAGCGTCTCGGCCTGGACCTTGAAGGCGGGGAGCTCCAGCGCCGCACTCTCCGGCGCGGGCGGCGCCTCCCGGGCGGAGAGCGGCGCGGCGGCAAGCAGCCCGAGGGCGAGCGTGGCGGCGGGCAGCGCGCGACGGAGCCTGGCGGGACGGGTGGCGGGAGACGGGAACGGGGGTTTCATCGGCCGCGATGATGCCAGAAAGCGGCCGGGAGATTCCACCCGGGGCGGGCGGAAAACTACCTGCGCGCGGCCAGCTGGAACTGCTTGGGATTGAGGCCGAATTCGCGGCGGAAGGCGGCGGCAAAATTGCTCGGGTTGCTGTAGCCGACGCGCGTGGCGGCCTCGAGGACGGTGCAGTCGCCGCTCTCCAGCAGGGCGCGGGCGCGCAGCATGCGGCGGGCCCGCAGGCGGCCGAAGACCGTCTGGCCGAACTGGCGGCGGAAGCCGCGCTTCAGGCTCGTCTCGCTCAAGCCGGCCTGGCGGGCGAGTGCGGCCAGCGTCGGCGGGTTGGCGAGATCGGTTTCCAGCAGGCGGGCGGCTTCGGCGAGGCGTGCGTCCACGCCGGGAGGCAGGGCGCGGCTGGACGGCAGGGCGCCCGGGGCCTGGGCCAGGAATTCCACAAGCAGGTCGTGGGCGCGGGCCGCCAGGGCCCATTGGCGAACCGGCCCGAAGAACGGGCAGCGCCGGATGGATTCGATGGCGAGGCGCACCGCCGGGGTGAGGGGTTGTGGCAGGGTGGCGGCACGCCGGGCGATCGCCTCGTGCACCGGCAGCAGTCCCGGGGTGCGCTCGTCCGCGGCCAGATCCGTGAGGGCGCGGCCCCAAACGAGCACGCCCACGGCGAAGCCGCCGCCGGTGGCATCCGCCAAGGCGGCGACGGAGCCCGCCTGCATGGCCCCGGACCCGCCCGGTGCCTCGCCGGGGCGGTAGAGGAACAGCGCCGCCTGGCGGCGGCCGACAGCCGATCTCGCCCGGGTGGCAACGGCGGCGGCATCACCCCAATACAGCGTCAGCCCGTCTTGCACGGGGTGCGATTGGACGGCGGCGGCAGGAGGAGGGGTGCGGGCGGGTTGGGTCACGGCGTGGCGTGGCGTGGCGTCACGCGCCGCGTTGGGCGCGATCCGGGCGATTCCGGCAGGTGCACGCGGCGCGGCAAGCGTGGATTTTTCACTCCGGCCTTGCCTGGCCCGCTTGTCGGTCGAGGAAGGCGATCTGACCGCGGGCCGGCCGCGCGGCGATCAGCGGTCGAGCAGGGCGATCCGCCGCGGCAGCTCCTCCGGCAGGGGTTGGAAAGCGGCGATGACGACGCCGACCAGGTTGCCGGGCCGCACCGGTTCGAGGTCGGGGCGGGGGTTGTTGAGCCCGGCGACGCGCCAGCCGTCGCGCGCCCGGGCCACCAGCACATGGGCGACGATTTTCCGGGCGCGGTTGCGGTAGAGGACGGTCTGCCCCGGCTCGAGCAATTCGTAGGGATACTGCTGCAACACGAGGATGGCGCCCGGCGCGTAGAGCGGTTGCATCGACTGGCCCGAGCCGACGAGCACGAAGGAGTCGGGCGCTTTTTCCGAGAGGAGGCCGGCCCGCTGCCAGGCTTCGGCTTCAGGCAGCGGCACGGCGCGCGGCGACCGGCCGGTGAAGACTCCGCGGATCCAACGGCCGTCAACTTCGTGCGCGGCACCGATGCCGCCGGACCAGAAAAGCAATCCCATCAAGGTCCATCGTGCGGCGCGTCGGAACATGCCAAAGGTTTTTCCCGCCGCCCGGTCAACGCGAGCCGAAGTTGCTAGAGTTCATTCCTCAGGCCGTCTGGGTGTTGCCTGCCACGGAAAGGTAGGGTCGCGGCCGGGACGGGCATTGACCTGCGCGGCGGGCTCTTGTTTAAGGCCACGATGGCTGAGACACTCACCGTGGAGCTGGGCCCGCGCAGCTACCCGATACATTTCCTCTCGGGGAAGGATTCTGTGGCGGCGGTCGCGGGGGATCTGCGGCGGCAGGGCCGGCCGGCGGCCTTGTTGACCGACGCCGGCGTGGCCGGCGCGCACGGAATCTATCTGGACCGGAACTTCGGCGCGCTGCCCCGGCTCACCCTGGCTCCGGGCGAGCAGTCGAAATCGCTGGAATGCTACGGCCGCGTGCTCGATTTCCTGGCGGCGGAGCGCATCACCCGCCAAGGCGTGCTCTGGGTGGTCGGGGGCGGCGTGATGGGCGACCTTGGTGGCTTTGCCGCGGCGTCCTATCTGCGGGGCATCGACTACATCCAGGTGCCGACGACACTGCTCGCGATGGTGGACAGCTCCGTGGGGGGCAAGACGGGCATCAACCTCATCGCCGGCAAGAATCTGGCCGGCGCGTTCCACCACCCGCGGGCGGTTTACATCGCGCCGGACCTGCTGGCCACGCTGCCGGAGCGGGAATTTGCCGCCGGCATGGCCGAGGTGATCAAATACGGCCTGCTCGGCGACGCGGCGCTCTTCGCGCGGCTCGAGAAATCCGCGCTGACCCCGGGCAGCCCCGGCCTGACTGAGGTCATCCGCCGCTGCTGCGAGCTGAAGGCCGGCATCGTGCGGGCGGACGAGTTTGAGCGCGCGCCCGAGGGCGGCCGCGCGCTCCTGAACCTCGGCCACACCTTCGGGCACGCCATCGAGCAGGTCACCGGTTACACCGCCTACCTTCATGGCGAGTCGGTCGCCATCGGGCTCGCGGGCGCCGTCCGTCTCTCACAGAAACTCGGGCTGGTGCCCGCCGCCGATGTCACCCGCGTCGAGCGCGTGCTGGCGGCGCACGGGCTGCCGGTGCGGCTGCGCACGCCGCTGGCCATGGCGGCGTTGCAGGCGGCCACCGCGCGCGACAAGAAAAACCGGGAAGACGGAGTGCGCTTCGTGGTGCTCGATGCCCTCGGCGCGGCCGCCACCCGCGCCGGCGTCCCGCCGGCCACCGTCGAGGCGGTGTGGCGGGAGCTGGGTGCCGCTTAGATTTTGCCTGCTATCCGGGCGCCAACCGCTACGTTGATCGACCCATGTCAGCCATCGACGAAGGCATAGTCCGCGAGTATTTCGAGCAAAACGGCTTCCTCGTGCGCCAGGTCCGCAAATACCAGGTGCAAGCCCGGCTCAAGACCGGCGCCGAGGAGGTGGATCTCGTCGTCTACAATCCCGCCTACAAGCGCAATTCCCGCCGCGCCGAGTTCTTCCTGTTCGCCAACGAGCTGGCCTACGTCCACCGCGCCATCGTGGTGGTCAAGGGCTGGCACACCGGCAAGTTCACGCCCAACATGCTCAAGAGCAGCCCCGAGATCTTCCGCTTCCTCGAGGAAAAAGTGCTCAAGGAGGTCACGCGCTTCTTCCCGGTGGACGCGGAGGAGCCGGGCAACGCCCCCGACGTCACCAAGATCCTCGTGCTGCCGAGCCTGCCCACCGCCGAGCCCTTCCGCTCCCAGAGCGTGGCCATGCTCAAGGAGCACGGCATCGACGCCATCATTTCGTTCCGCTCCATGCTCCTCGACATCATCGAGCGCGTGGAGATCAACAAGAGCTACGGCAAGTCCGACACCCTGCAGGTCATCCGCATCCTGAAAAACTACGACCTGCTCAAGGACGCGCAGCTCGACCTGCTGGCCGAGCGCCAGCCCGGCCAGCGCCGGAACAACCCCCGGGAATGAGCATCCACTCCACCGCCATCGTCGAGGAGGGCGTCACGCTCGGCGCGGGCTGCGTCGTGCACGCCGGCGCGATCATCAAAAAACACTCCGTGCTCGGCGCGGGCGTCGTGGTGCATCCTTTCGCCGTCATCGGCGGCGACCCGCAATACCTGAAGTTCGACCCGTCGATCATGTCCGGCGTGCGCATCGGCGCCGGCACCGTGATCCGCGAGCACGTGACGGTCAACCGCTCCATCCATGCCGGCCAGGCCACCGTGATCGGCGCGCGCTGTTTCCTGATGGCCAACTCGCATGTCGGCCACGACAGCGTGGTGGCGGACGACGTGGTGCTCGCCAACAACGTCATGCTCGCCGGCCACGTGCAGGTCGGCGGCCACACCTTTCTCGGCGGCGGGGCGGGCTTCCACCAGTTCTGCCGCGTCGGCGAGGGCGTCATGGTCAGCGGCCTCGCCCGGATCGCGCTCGACATCCCGCCCTTCGCCATGGCCGCCGAGCGCAACGAGATCATCGGCCTCAACCTCATCGGCCTCAAGCGCCGCGGCTTCAGCCGCGCCGCCATCGGCGAGATCAAGGAGGCCTTCCGCGCCGTCTATTTCACGCCGGGCAACATCCGCGATGTGGCGAAGGCCGCGCTGGCGGGCGACGCCTTCAAGACCGACGAGGCGCGGCGGTTTCTGACTTTCTTCACCGAGGGCAAACGCGGCTTTGCGCGCGCCCGCCGCGAGGCGATGGCGGGGGACGGCGATGGCGACTAGACTCGCCATCACCTGCGGCGATCCCGCCGGCGTCGGTCCCGAGATCATCGCCGCGTGGTTCGCCGCCCATCCCGGCGAGGCGGCGGAGGTCGCCGTCATCGGCCCGGCCCGGTGGCTGGAGACACTGCCGGCGGCCGCCACGAAAATTCCGGTCGGGCTGGCGGAATTCGCAGCGACGCCCGGCCGGTCCGACGGTGAAGGCGCGTTGGTCGCCTGGGCGGCGATGGAGCGCGCCGCCGCCGGCTGCAAGTCCGGCGAATTTTCCGGAGTCGTCACCGGGCCGGTCAGCAAGACCGCGCTGGCCAAGATCGGCTACGAATTTCCCGGGCAGACGGAATTTTTCGCCGCGCGCTGGGGTGGCGAGCCGGTCATGGCCTTTTGCGGCGGCCGGTTGCGCGTGGTGCTGGCGACCTGGCATGTGCCGCTCGTCGAGGTGCCGCAGTTGCTCGGGCCGCAGCTCTTGCGCCGCACGGTCGCGGCGGCCGACACGCTGGCCCGGGCTTTTCCCCCTGTGGGAGCGAGCTTGCTCGCGACCGGGCTGGAGTCGCGAGCAAGCTCGCTCCCCCAAAATTTTATTCCCCGCATCGGCGTCTGCGGGCTCAACCCGCACGCGGGGGAGGGCGGCCTGCTCGGCGAGGAGGAGAAGGATTTCCTCAATCCGGCGCTGGAGCACCTGCGCGCGGAATTTCCCGGGCTCTCACGGTGCGAGCCGGGCGACACATTGTTCGCGCGCGCGCTGCGCGGCGAGTTCGACGTCGTCGTGGCGCTGTATCACGATCAGGGCCTCGCGCCGCTGAAGGCCGTCGATTTCGACGAGGCCGTGAACGTCACCCTCGGCCTGCGGTTCGTGCGCACCAGCCCGGACCACGGCACGGCCTTTGGGATCGCGGGGCAGGGAAAGGCCAGCGGGCGCAGTTTCGCCAACGCCGTGGCCGTGGCGCGGCGCTTGATAAAATTCCGTTCCCGGGCATGAGTGTCGGCGTGTCCACCACCGCCATCCTGCCGCCGCTGCCCGAGGGGGTGCGCGAGGGCAACGAGAACCTCGTGCGCCTGACCCCCGCCGCGGGCGGCAAGGTCGCGGCGCTGGTCGCCCGCGAGCAGACCGGCGACTACCTGCGCATCGCGATCACCGGCGGCGGCTGCAACGGCCTCAGCTACAAGCTCAAGTTCGCGCCCGAGCCGCGCCGGGGCGACATCCTGGTGCGCTCGGCCGGCGTGCCCGTGGTCGTGGACCCCAAGACCGCCCTCTATCTCAAGGGCACCGTGCTCGACTACTCGGACAAGATGGTCGCCGGCGGTTTCAAGTTCTCCAACCCCAACGCCAAGGCCTCCTGCTCCTGCGGCGAGAGCTTCAGCGTGTGAAGCGGATCCGACCCAGGCAATGGACCGCGGATGACGCGGATTGCACCGATCAAGGCATTCGCGGAAGCCTGCCCCTTCCTTTCCTCTCCTTCAGGCGGGGTTGTGGGCCGGGCCTTTGGCGCTCCCTTGTTTGGCCGCAGATATATCCGTGTCATCGGTGAAATCCGTGGTTTCAACCGCATCGTTCAGGGTGAATCCGGCCGGTTTCCCTCGCAATAATAGATGTTGTCATCCCCGGCGTTAGGGGCAAAAACACCCGCGACCAACGTCCTCGCAATCCAACCAACCTGAATGGCACTTCCTTCCTCTTCGCCCGGCGGCCGCACCCCCTATAACCGCGACAATCGTCGCAACAACGACCCCTTCGCCGCCATCCGCCGCAACATGCGGATCAAGTCGCCCCAGGTCCGCGTCATCAGCCCCGAAGGCCGCCAGCTGGGCATCCTCGACACGCAGAAGGCCATCGCCCTCGCGATGCAGTTCAACCTCGACCTCGTCGAGGTCGCCGCCACCGCCACGCCGCCGGTGTGCCGCATCATGGATTTCGGCAAATACGTCTACGAGGAGCAGAAGAAGCACGCCCACAGCAAGCCCGCCGGGGCCAAGCTCAAGGAGATCGAGTTCACCGTCCGCATCGAGCAGCACGACTTCATCACCAAGGTCCGCCACGCCGAGGAATTCCTCGACCACGGCAACAAGGTGAAGCTCCGCCTCAAGTTCCGCGGCCGCGAGATGGCCCACACCGAGATGGGCTTCGACGTCATGAAGCGCGCCCTCACCGCGCTCGAGACCATGGGCACGCCCGATTCCCTGCCCAAGCTGAACGGCAAGCAGATCAACGTCATGCTCTCGCCGCTGCCGGTGAACAAGCGCAAGCCCAAGTTCCACGTCCGCGAGCCGCACGCCCCGGCCGCGCCGCCGCCCGCCGCGGCGCACTAGACTCGTGGGTCATGCCATGAGCACGGCGCCTGTAGCGGCGGTCTATAACCGCCGGCTTCAGTTAACGGCGGTCACAGACCGCCGCTACAGGTCGGGCCCGCTCGTTGTCCGCGCGCTTTTGCCGTTCCTCGCCTTGCTGACCGCCTGCACCGCCCCGGCGCAGACGCCCCCGACACCCGCCCCGGTCGCGGCTCCCGCCAGGGCCGAGCCCGTCCGCGCCGCACCTTTGCCGGGCGACCGGCCCGGACAAACACCGGCCGGCCAGCAGGCCGGAACGGTGCCCCGCCCGGCCCAGCTCTGGCCGGTCACCCGGATTCATGGCCTGGACCGTGTCGGCGCGCGCGACATCGCCAAGCGTTACGGACTCAAGACGACGTGGACCAAAGCGGGCGCGGTCATGGCGCTCAGCGACGCGCAGGGGGTGCGCTTCACCTTCGAGCGGGACGAACGGGACTTCCGCCTGGATGGCGCGCGGGTCTTTCTCGGCGAACCGGCCGTGCTGAACGGCGACGACCTCTGGCTCACCAAGGTCGATGTCATCAAGACCGTCGCGCCGCTCTTCGCGCCGTCCGACCACGCGGCCTTCCTGCCCGCCGCACCCCGGGTCATCGTCCTCGATCCCGGCCACGGCGGGACCGATCCCGGCAAACAAAACCTCCGCCTCAAACTCGACGAGAAGGACATGACGCTCGACGTTTCGCTGCGGCTCAAAAAGCTGCTCGAACTCCGCGGCTACCGGGTGGTCATGACCCGCACCACCGACACGCGCTTCTCCAACAGCCCGAACGTCGACCTGCCGCTGCGCGCCGACGTGGCCAACAAGGCGGCGGCCGATCTCTTCCTCAGCATCCACTTCAACGCCGTGGACCGCGATCCCCAGCGCGTGTCGGGCGTCGAGACCTATGTGCTCGCGCCGCAAGGCCAGGCCTCGACCCAGCCCGAGCAGGACCGCAGCATGATCGCGACGCACTATCCCGGCAACCGGCAGGACACGGCCAATGCGCTGCTGGGTTACACGCTGCACCGCCAGCTGGTGACCGGCCTCAAGAGTTCCGACCGCGGCTACAAGCGCTACCGCCTCGCCGTGCTCCGCACCCTCAACTGCCCCGGTGCGCTGGTCGAGTGCGCCTACTTGTCGAACGACGCCGAGGCGAAACGCGTCGCCACGCCGGAATTCCGCCAGCAGATCGCCGAGGCACTGGCCGAGGGGATTTCCAACTACAGCGCGACCCTCGCGGCCTTGCGGTCAACCCCATCTCCTGAGCCGACAATGACCCGCTGACATAGTCACTCTTCGCTTCGCTCGGAATCGCAAAACTGCTAGAGCTTCCACCCATGAAGAAATCATCGTTCCGTCCGCTGCTGGTGCCCGCCGTCCTCCTCGCCGCCGTGACGGCCTCCGCCTGGGACTACACGGGCCACCGCATGGTCAACCAGCTGGCGCTGGCCGCGCTGCCGGCGGATTTCCCCGCCTTTGTCCGCGAGCCGGCCAATGCCGAGCGCATCGCCTTCCTCGCCGGCGAGCCCGACCGCTGGCGCAACGTGCCCGACCCGATGATGAAGCAGTCGGGTGGCAGTTGGACCGACCATTTCTGCGACCTCGAGCAACTGCCCGCCGCCGGCCTCGATCCCGCCAAAGTGCCGTCGTTCCGCTACGACTTCATCCTCCAGTTCGCCGCCGGCCGCGCGACGCACCTCGACAAGTTCCCGATGATCGACCCGGCCAAGGACACCGACCACACCGCCGAGTGGCCGGGCTTCGCGCCGTGGGCGATCACGGAGTATTACCTGCGCCTCAAATCGGGCTTCTCCTACCTCAAGGCGCTGGAGGAGCTGGGCACGCCCGAGGAAGTGGCCAACGCCCGCGCCAACATCGTCTACATCATGGGCGTCATGGGCCACTACGTCGGGGATTGCGCCCAGCCGCTGCACACCACCGTCCACCACAACGGCTGGGTCGGGGCCAACCCCAACGACTACACCAGGTGGTCCGGCATCCACAGCTGGATCGACGGCGGCTTCGTCGCCAAGGCCGGCCTCAAACTGGAGGACATCATGCCGCGCGGCACCCCGGCCGCGCCCCTCGCCCTCACCCCCCGGCCCGACGGCCGCGATCCCTTCTTTGTCGAGGCGATGAACTACCTGCTCGAGCAGAACAAGCTGGTTGAGCCGCTCTACGTGTTGGAAAAGAAAGGCGTGTTCAAGGCCGAGGTCGCCGCCACCAGCGTCGAGGGCCAGGAATTCATCAAGGCCCGCCTGCTCACCGGCGGGCAGATGCTCGCGAGCATCTGGGCCACCGCCTGGAAAAACGCCGCGCCCGACACCTATCTTCGGGGCCAGTTGATCAAGCGCTCGGCTGCAAAATGATCCTCAAGGGCCGGCCGCCGGCCAGACCAGCGCCACCGCGGCGGCGGCGATGAGGGCGCCGCCGAGCAGCGTCTTCAGGGCGAGGGACTCGCCCAGGAACAGGGCGGCGAAGGCCGCACAAACACCACGCTGAGTTTGCCGATGGGCGCGACTTTGGACGCCTCCCCCAGCTGCAGGGCCCGGAAATAGCACAACCAAGACAGGCCGGTCGCGAGGCCGGGCAGCACCAGGTAGAGCCACGTGCGCCGGGAGAGGCTGCCCCTGCCGGCGGCCTGGCCGGTGGCAATGACGACGCCCCAGGCGAACACCAGCACGGCAGCGGTGCGCACGGCGGTGGCGAGGTTGGAATTCACCCCTGTCACGCCGAGTTTGGCGAGAATCGCGGTGGCACCGCAAAGAGGGCATAGAGCAGGGACCAGAAGAGCCAGTTCATGGGACGGGGGGTGTGCGATAGTGGATGATCCGCGCCTTCTCGATCGTCACCAGGCCGCCGCCCATCATGCCGTCGAGCACGGGCAGGAAGGCGTTGATCTTCTCCTCGCGGTCCACAATCTCGATAATGACGGGCAGGTCGGTGGACAGGGCCAGCACCTTGCTCGTGTGGATGCGGCTCGCCCTGCCGAAGCCCATGGCACCTCGCAGCACGGTGGCGCCGGCCAGGTGCGTTTCGCGCGCCTTGAGCACAATGGCCTCGTGGAGGGGCAGGTGGCCATGGCGGTCGGATTCGCCGATGAAGATGCGCAGCAGGACTGATTCGGTGGGTAGTTCCATGTCAGGCTCCCTTGAGTTGGTTGAGATAGGCGGCGGCAAGGTGGCCCAGCCAGACGGCGACGAAGCAGGCGGCCACCGAGCCGAGCGTGTTGGCGCCCGCTTGCAGCCATTCGCCGTCGCGGGCGAGGTTGAGGGTCTGCAGACTGAAGGAGGAAAAGGTCGTGTAACCGCCCAGCACGCCCGTCATGACGAACTGCCGGGCGTTGTCGCTGGCAAAGACCCGCCCCCCCGGGCCGGTGAGCGTGAAGAAAAATCCGATGACAAAGGACCCCGTCACGTTAACCAGCAAGGTGCCCCACGGGAAGGTGGCCCCGAGGTGATCGGCCGTCAGGCCGGAAAGCCAGTAGCGCGCCACACTGCCGAACGCGCCACCTGCGGCGATAAGAAGATAGATGATCATGATGGACCTGTTATGAGCCGGTTGGGAGATGGACTGAAACAGGAGTCATCAGCCTGCATCGCGCAGGCGGTTTACCCCAGAGGGGGAAGGCGGAATCCATCGCCGCCGACAGCAAATGACTTTGCCGGTGCTTTGGCAAGCCGCACAAAACGGTTCTCGAAAAGTGTCCGGCCGCTCCCAATGTATCGGGTGTGGTCACGATGCGCGCAATTTTCATTCTGCTTGTCCTCGGTGGGTGGGGCCGTTTGCCAGCGGATGACCTCGCGGCGCGCGTCGTCATCCTGGCAAATTCGCGCCAACCCGAGTCGGTGCGACTGGCCGGGTTCTACGCCGAAAAGCGCGCGGTGCCGGCGGCCAACATCCTCGCGCTGCCGCTGCCCGAGACCGAGGACATCACGTGGCGGGAATTCATCGACCAGGTCTGGCAACCGTTGCAGGACGAGCTGTTCCGGCGCGGCTGGATCGAGGGCACGAGCAGCAGCCTGCTCGACCGGCTGGGGCGGCGGCGCTATGCGTTTTCGGGCAACCGGATTTCCTATCTCGTCGTGTGCCGGGGCGTGCCGTTGCGCATCCACAACGATCCGACGCTGCTGCCGGACCAGCCGGAGCGGAAAATCCCCGGCGAACTCAACAAGAACGAGGCGGCGGTCGACTCCGAACTGAGTCTGCTCGCGCACAACACCTACGAGATCACCGCCATGGTGCCCAATCCGCTTTTCGCCAACGAGCGCCCACCCACGCTGGAGGCGGAGCTGGTGGTGAAGGTCTCCCGGCTCGACGGACCGACGTGGGAGAGCGCCCGGCGGCTCGTGACCTCCGCGCTCGAAGCCGAGCGCACCGGCCTGCTCGGCCGCTATTACGCCGATCTCAAGGGCCCGCATCCCGAGGGCGACCAATGGCTGGCGGCGACGGCGAAGCAGCTGCAGGAACTCGGTTTCGACGGCGACACGGAGTCCACCGGAGCGACCTTCGATGCCGCCGCGCGCTTTGATGCGCCCGTCCTGTATTTCGGCTGGTATGCGGGGAGCCTCAACGGCCCGTTCGCGCGCGAGGGCTTCGCGTTTCCGCCCGGCGCCGTGGCGCTGCACATCCACAGTTTTTCCGCGCCGACCCTGCGCTCCGACAGCATCGGCTGGGGCGGGCCGCTGGTGGCGCATGGAGTCGCGGCCACCGTGGGCAACGTCTTCGAGCCCTACTTGGGATATACTCATAGGCCCAATTTCCTGCTGCGCGCCCTGAGCCAGGGGAAAAACTTCGGCGACGCGGTGTATTACGCGCTGCCGGCGCTGAGCTGGCAGGCCGTGGCCATCGGCGACCCGCTCTACCGTCCGTTCAAGGTGCCGCTGGAGGAGCAGGGGGCATCGCCCTACGCCGTCCTGCGCCGCGCGAACCTGCTCCTGGCGAAGGCCGAAAAACCGGCGGCGCTGGCGCTGCTGCGGGCCGAGCAACGCGAACGCCCCAGCCTCGCCGTCGGGCTGGCGCTGGCGAAGCATGCGGCCGCCGATGCCGAGGCGGCGGCCGTGGCCTCGGCCCTCGGGGTTGCCGCGCTGCTCAAGGATATCCGGCCGCAGGACTGGCCGCTGCTGCGCGAGGCTGCCGCTTTGCTCGCGGCCAACGGCGCGCGGCCGGCCGCCCTGCAGGTCTACGCCAACCTCGCCCGCGCCCCGGCGCCGACGCCGGAAGCGATGAAGGCGATGTTGACCGAAGCGTGCCGCACGGCCGACGCTGCCGGCGACTTGCAGCGCTCGCTCGATTTCGCGCGGCAGCTCAACGAGCTGACGCCGCCCGCGGCGAAATAAAAAGCCCGCCGGTAGGCGGGCTCAGGTGGAGCGCGTTGACCTCAACGCGCTTAAGCGGCCTGAGGTCAGGCCGCTCCACCCTCAGATCTTGTCCACGATCTTGTCGGCGAGGCCGTAGGCGATGGCTTCCTCGGCGTTCAGGTAGAAGTCGCGGTCGGAATCCTTGGCGACCTTGTCGAACGACTGGCCCGAGGCGGTGGCGAGGATCTGGTTCAGCTCGGTGCGGAGTTTTTCCATTTCCTTCGCCTGGATGTTGATGTCCGAGGCGGGGCCGACCATCCGGCCGGTGATGAGCGGCTGGTGGATGAGCACGCGGGCGTGCGGAAAGATGTAGCGGCGGCCCTTCTTCGCGGCACAGAGGAGGATCGAGCCCATGGATGCGGCCATGCCGGTGACGACGATGCTCACGGGGGAGGAGATGAGCTTGATGGTGTCGTAGACCGCCATGCCGGCCGTGATCGAGCCGCCCGGCGTGTTCATGTAGAAGGTGATCTCCTTGCCCGGGCCGGTGGTCTCGAGATAAAGCAGCTTCTCGGTCAAGTCCTTCGCGGTCTCGTCGGTCACCGCGCCCCAGAGGAAGATTTTCCGCTGTTCCAGGAACTTCTTCTGGATCAGGGCGCCGACCGGGGTGACGGTGGGCTTGGGGGTGGCGTCTTCGCGCTCGTCGTCGTCCTCATCGTCGAGGCGGGGCGTGAGGGGATTCTGGTATTCGCGGGAGAGATTGTGGGCGGACATGGCGTCGAAACGTGCACCGCCCGGGCCGTTTTGCGAGTAGTTTTTGTTCTCCGGTGCGAAGCGGGGCCGCGCCTACTTTTTAGTCGGCTTGGCGTTCCAGATCTCGAGCAACCCTGGGGTGGCTTGGGCCCGCACACCGTTGTCGCTAAGAATCTCCTCGGTGGCGGCGACCATCTCACTGCGGTTGAAGACCAGTTTTTCCATCTCGCGACCAGCAAACTCGAAGATGAGAAACTCGTCCTTCGAGTCACGGAGCAGTTCCACCAAATGCGCAAGATTACGGATTATGACGCCGTTCACGCTGCGGACGACATGGGCACCGGCCTGGCCGTAACCCTTGACGAGCTTGTGTGGAAAAAATGGTGACGAGACGACCACCAGCTGCTCATCCGGGAAGGCCGGCAGGTCGCCAAGGCGGGTGAGCAGCGGGCTCGCGAGTGCACCGAAAAAGATCAGGGTGGCACTGTTGTTGGAGTAGCCGCCGACAAACTGGCTGCTCCCGAGTGAAAAGACCAGCGGCCCGTAGACGAAATACGGAGGATAGTCGCCACGGAGATTCGCCACAAGGGCCGGCCGGTCGGATCCAACGGGCATGGCAATTTTCAGGGGCTTGCGATTGCGGACGACGGTAAGCGGAACTTTGCCATCATGTGCGACCTGCTGGATGAGATATTGGAAGCGAATGCGCAGGTTGTCGCCTAGCTTGATCATCCCCTGATCATCGATGGGCGAGTCGCCGATATGAGTGATGACGTCCCACGGTTTCAGCGGATTATCCTGCATGCCGGAGTAAGGGGTGTTGACGACCATGCCCTGCACGTCCTTGTCGAGCTTGAGGAAGGTCCGCAAGGCGGGGTTTTCGAGGGTTTGCAGTGCGTCGAACATGGCCGGCTTGGAGTCGGTGCGGCCGGCCGCGACATCCTTCAGGAAGAGCTCGATCTCCTCGTTTGGGATGATGTAGCCGATGTTTTGTGCATTGGCCAGCTGACTGAAGGCGAGGCCGATCATCTTGTCCTCCACCAGTGCAGGGCCACCGCTGTTGCCGGGATTGATCGCGGCATCAATTTGGATCCGGATGCCCGCGGCAGGAAAATTATAGGGAGCATATTCTATGCGGGAAATGATGCCCTTGGTGATGGAAAGAGACTGGCCTCCGGTTGGGTAACCGTAGGCCAGGACCGCGTCCTTGATGTTAGGCAGAACCGGAGCGCGGGCCAGTGGCTGGTGGGCGTCGAAGAGTGTTTCGTCATCGAGCTTTAGGATGGCCAGGTCGATGCCGGGCGCGAACGCGACGACCGTGGCCGAAATCTTGTCGCCGGCTTGGTTCGCCTGCACTTGCACCTGGCTTGCGAACGCGACGACGTGTGCGTTGGTGAGGATGCGATGACCTTCGATGACAACCCCGGAGCCCGAGACTTCTGCCGGCGCCTGTTTGGTCCAGGGGCGATAGTAGTCGGGGTAGCGCACCGTGGAAAAAATCTTCACCACGGAATTTTCCACCGAGTTGGTTTTGCCGACCGCAGGCGTCGTCGCCGGCTCCGTTGCCGGGGTCTGCGCCGGAGCAAAGCAGGGAAACGCGAGGCCAACCGCAAGCAGCAGGTGCAGGATGGCCCGGTGAGCGCTAAGGATGGGATTCATGCTATAGCCTCCACCGTTGAAGTGGCGTCGTCCCCGAGCAAGGCCAGAGTCGCACGTGCTCAATACTTCACCTTGTCCGACTTGGCCGCCCAGCCCTTGAAAGTGGCGAGGCCCTCGGCGCGGAGCACCTGCTGGATCTTGATGGCGCGCTTCTCCAGCGGGAGCGGAATCTGGCGGTAGATGAAGTCGTCGTCGAAGCCGATGTCGGCGGCGTCCTGCCGGGAGTTGGCGAACCAGATCGCCGGGATGCGCGCCCAGTAGATGGCCGACAGGCACATCGGGCAGGGCTCGCAGCTGGTGTAGAGCTCGCAGTCGGTGAGCTGAAAGGTCTTCAGCCTCGCGCAGGCGTCGCGGATGGCCGTGACCTCGGCGTGGGCCGTGGGATCGTTGGTGGACGTGACGCGGTTGTTGCCCCGGCCGACGATCTTGCCGGATCGGACGATGACGCAGCCGAACGGCCCGCCCCGGCCCGAATGCATCCCCTCGTCGGCGAGCTTGATGGCTTCGCGCATGAATTTCCCGTGGCTCATGGGGCGGATGAGAACACAGCGCGGTTGAAAGTTGAAGGGTGAAAGTGGAAAGCGGGGTATGACCGGGTCGGGTATGATGGGCCGGTTTTTCAACTCTCACCTTTCAACTTTCAACTCAGCGGCCTTGCGCCGCTGTCCGCACTCTGATGCTGACAGGCGCGGGCCAGGGCGATTCTCTGTCCGTGGTTCAACCCATGCCCGCGCTCTCCGATCTCAACCAGGCCGACCGGGCCGCATTCACCGCGGCGCTCGGCCATCTGTTCGAGCATTCGCCGTGGGTGGCGGAGGAGACCTGGGCCAAGCGACCGTATGCCAGCGCCGAGGCCCTGCACGCTGCGCTGTGTGCCACCATGCGCGCCGCGCCCATGGAGCGGCAGCTCGCCCTTATCCTCGCACACCCCGATCTGGCCGGCCGCCTGGCGCAGCAGAAGAAACTCACCGCCGAATCCACGCGTGAGCAGGCCAGCGCCGGCCTCGACCACCTCAACGACGCCGAGCTGGCGGAGTTCACACGCAACAACAACGCCTACCGGACGAAGTTCGGTTTTCCCTTCATCATCTGCGCCCGACTCAACGCCAAGGCCGCCATCCTCGCTGCGATGCAGGCCCGGTTGCCGAATTCACCGGTAGCGGAGCACGCCGCCGCCCTCGGCGAGGTCGAAAAAATCGCCTGGCTCCGGCTCAGCGATCTGCTCAAGGCAGTTTGACCACGGATTTCACTGATTGGCACAGATGATCCAATCACTACACTGCCTTTATCCGTGTATATCCGTGAAATCTGTGGTTAAAAAATAATCCCATGCCCGGCAAACTCAGCACCCACGTCCTCGACCTCACCACCGGCCGGCCCGCCGCCGGTATGCGCATCGAACTCTGGAACCACGACGGCAAGCCGCACCTGCTCAAGGCCGTCGTGACCAACCTCGACGGCCGCACCGACGAGCCCCTGCTCGTCGGCCCGACCATGGCGGCCGGCACCTACGAGCTGCTGTTCTTCGTGAAGGACTATTTCGTCACGCACCACAAGGACAGCCCCTTCCTCGACCGCGTGCCCGTCCGCTTCGCCCTCGCCGACGCGAAGGCCGGCTACCACGTCCCGCTGCTCGTCACCCCCTGGGCCTACCAGACCTACCGCGGGAGCTGAATGCCATGGCCCACGCTGCGCAGGAACTCGTCCGCAAACTCGGCCGGCTCAGCCGGGTGACGGACGAGCCGGGCAAGTTGACGCGGACGTTCCTGTCGCCGGCGATGAAGCGGGCGAACGCGCTCGTGGCCGGTTGGATGAAGGACGCCGGGCTGAAGGTGCGGGTGGACAGCGTTGGCAATCTCATCGGCTGTTATGAAGCGGCCAACCCGAAGTCGAAAACCCTTCTGCTCGGCTCGCATCTCGACACCGTGCGCGACGCGGGAAAATTCGACGGGCCGCTTGGCGTGTTGCTGCCGATCGTGGCGCTGGCAGACCTGAAGCGCCGCGGGGTGAAGCTGCCGTTCGATGTCGAGGTGCTCGGCTTCTCCGAGGAGGAGGGGGTGCGGTTCGCCAGCGCCTACCTCGGGAGCAAAGGCTACTGCGGCAAGCTCACCGCCAAGGACCTGGCCATGATCGATGCCGACGGCGTCAGCGTGAGCGAAGCGATTGAAAGGTGGAACGGCCTGACCCCAGGACGTTCAAGCAAGCGCGTTGGGGTCAACGCGCTCCACCTCAAGGCCGCCCACAAGCGCGGCGATCTGCTGGGTTACGTCGAGGTGCACATCGAGCAGGGCCCGGTGCTGGAGGCGAAGAAACTCGCCGTGGGCGTGGTCTCCGCCATTGCCGGGCAGAGCCGCTTCAAGCTGACGTGGACGGGCCAGGCCGGTCACGCCGGCATGACGCCGATGGCGCTGCGCCGCGATGCGCTGGCCGGCGCGGCGGAGTTTGTTTCCGGGGTCGAGGCGATCGCCCGGCGCACGCCGGGATTGGTGGCGACGGTCGGCGCGCTGACGGTTTCGCCCGGAGCGGCCAACGTGATTCCCGGCGAGGTGGTGCACACGCTCGATGTCCGCCACGCCGACGACCGCCGGCGCCGTCAGGCGCTGATGGCGATCGGCCGTCTGGCCACACAGATCGCCAATCGCCGCGAGTTGGAACGCCGCTGGCAACGGACGCAGGAAAACGGCGCCGTGACCTGCTCACCGGCGCTCACCGCCCAGCTGGCGCGCAGTATGAAAGCAATCCAGGGCAAAAGCGTTTCGCTCGTCAGCGGCGCCGGGCACGACGGCGTCGTGATGTCGGCGCTGTGCCCGGTGGCGATGCTCTTCGTGCGCTGTCGCGGCGGACTCAGCCACCATCCCGACGAATACGCCTCGCCCAAGGACCTCGGCGTCGCGCTGGCGGTGATGACGGATTTTCTGGAGCGGCTGGCCGCGGAGCAGGGCCTGACGCCGTTGCCCGCTGCTGCGGGCCCGGTGTTTGTCCCCGGTTCTCGCCGGGGGCGAAACCGAGGCAAATGAAACGGCGCGGCAAAACCCTCGTCGAGGCTTCCGAGCCGGAGGTGCTGGACCTGGTGGTCCGGAGCGGACGCGTCGTGACGCCCGACGGCGTGCAGGCGGCCGAGCTCGGCATCCTGCACGGCAAGATCGTGCGGCTGGCGCCGGAGGTCACCGACCCGGCGCACGCCGAGCTCGACGCGGCCGGCCGCTATGTCTTCCCCGGCATCATCGACGCCCATGTGCATTTCAACGAGCCTGGCCGGACGGAGTGGGAGGGGCTCGCCTACGGCTCGCTCGCGCTCGCGGCCGGCGGCGGCACCTGCTTCTTCGACATGCCGCTCAACTCCGAGCCGCCGGTGCTCGATGCCGCCGCGCTGCGCGTGAAACGCGAACTGGCCGAGCAGCAGTCATGCACGGATTTCGCGCTCTGGGGCGGGCTGGTGCCGGGCAACCTCGACAAGCTTGCCGGCCTGCGCGACGCCGGGGCGATCGGCCTGAAGGCCTTCATGGCCAACAGCGGCATCGACAGTTTTCCGCGCGTGGACGCCAAGTCGCTCCACGAGGGCATGCGCCGTGCGGCCAGGCTCGGCCTGCTCGTGGCGGTGCACGCCGAGGACGACGCACTCGCGGCCAAATTCACGGCGGAGCAGAAGGCCAAGGGCAAACACGACGCCAAGGCCTGGCTCGCGTCGCGGCCGGTCGAGGTCGAGTTGGCGGCCATCCGGCAGGCCATCGAGTTCGCCGGCGAGACCGGTTGCGCGCTGCACGTCGTGCATGTCAGCAGCCCCGAGGGCGTCGCGCTCATCACCGAGGCGCGGGCCCAGCGCGTGGATGTGACGGCCGAGACCTGCTCCCACTACCTGCTGTTGAACGACAAGGACGTGGCGAAGACCGGCGCACCCGCCAAATGCGCCCCGCCGATCCGCGACGAGAAACGCCGCCTGGCGCTGTGGGCGGAACTGCGTGCGGGAAACATCCAGACGGTCGGGTCCGACCACTCGCCGTCACCGCCGGAGATGAAGACCTCCAAGGATTTCTTCGAGATCTGGGGCGGCATCGCCGGTGTGCAGCACGGTTTCCAGTTGCTGATGAACGAAGGCGCGGCCACCGCCGACAGGCACCTGCCGCTACTCGCCGCGGTTTTGGCGCGCAATGTCGCCCGCCGGTTCCGGCTCGACGACCGCAAGGGCCTGCTCGCCGAGGGGCGCGACGCGGATTTTTCCCTGGTCGAGTTCGGCCCCAAGCGGACGATCCAGGCCGACGAGTTGTGGACCCGGCACCGGATCAGCCCCTATGTCGGCCGGGCGACCAAGGCGCGTGTGACCCATACTTATGTCCGGGGCTGTCCGGTGTGGGCTGACGGCAGGGTTGCATCCGGCTCGCCGAAAGGTCATTTTTTGCGCCCTACACCCCATTGACCATGCCCGACCTCTTCGGCCACACCCGCGCCCGCATCGCCGCCCGCCACGCCCTCATCACGCCGGGCAATCACGTCAACAGCTCGGTCCCGGGCATCGCGGGCGCGACGGCGGTCGTGCTGATCAACGAGGCCATGGGCGCGAAGTTCGCGCAGCTGCTCGTGACCTTCGCCGCCGACGGCCGCGCCGCGCAGCCCGCGAGCGGCACGCAGACCTTCGGCTATGTGATGCACGGCGGCGGCGCGCTGACGGTCGGCAAGGACAAGGCGAAAATCGCCGCCGGGGGTTTCTTCTACGTGCCCGCCGGGCAGCCGTGGAGCCTGACCGCACCGAAGGCCGGCACGCAGCTCACGCTCTTTCAGAAGAGATATGTCGCGCTGCCCGGCACGCCGCTGCCCAAGGCCATCATCGGCGACGCGGCCAAGGTGAAAGGCACGCCCTTCCTCGGCGACCCGGCGGCCAATCTGCAGGTGCTGCTGCCCGACGAGCCGGCCTTTGACCTGGCCGTGAACATCTTTGCCTACCAGCCCGGCGGCCACCTGCCGTTCGTCGAGGTGCACGTCATGGAGCACGGCCTGCTCATGCTCGGCGGCGCGGGCGTTTACCGGCTCGAGGACAGCTGGTATCCGGTGCAGGCGGGCGACGTGATCTGGATGGCGCCGTATTGCGCGCAGTGGTTTGTCGCCATGGGCAAGGTTCCGGCGAGCTATCTCTATTACAAGGATGTCAACCGTCCGGCCATCTGACCCGGCGGCCCCGCCCAGTCTCGACCTCATCGTCAACGGCCGGGCCGTCTCCACCGCGGGGGTCGCGCCCACCACCACGCTGCTCGCGTGGCTGCGCGCCCACGGCCTGACCGGCGCGAAGGAAGGCTGCGCCGAGGGCGACTGCGGCGCGTGCTCCGTGGCGCTCGTCGATCGCGACGCGAACGGCCGGGCGGCCTACCGCGCCTTCAACAGCTGCATCGCGCTGGTGCCGATGTTTGCCGGCCGTGAGATCGTCACCGTCGAGGGCCTGGCCCAATGCGGCGCGGACAAAAAGCAGCTGCACCCGGTGCAGGCCGCGATGGTCGAGCACTACGGCTCACAATGCGGCTACTGCACGCCGGGCTTTGTCGTCTCGATGTTCGAGGCCTACTACCGCGACGGCTGCAAGGAGCCGTGGCAGATCAGCGACCAGCTCTGCGGCAACCTCTGCCGCTGCACGGGCTACCGGCCGATCCGCGACGCCGCGGTCGCGGCGCTCGAACAGCGCCCGGTGGCGGACGATGTTTTCGCGCAACGGCTCACCCGGCCGGCACGTCCGCCTGATGCGCTCAACTACACCGTCGGTGAGGCGAAATTCTTCCGCCCCACGTCGCTGCCCGGCCTGTTCACCCTGCTGGAATCCTACCCGACGGCCCAGCTCGTGGCCGGCGCGACCGAGATCGGCGTGGAGCTGAACAAGAAATTCAAGGCCTTCCCGCTGCTCATCTCGACCGAGGGCGTGCCGGAGCTGACGCGCATCACGGCGACGGACGAGGCCTGGCACATCGGCGCCGGCGCCACGCTGACCAATGTCGAGGAGGCGCTCGGCGGCGAATTTCCCTCCGTCGCGAAGATGCTGCGCGTCTTTGCCGCCCGCCAGATCCGCAACCGCGCCACGCTCGGCGGCAACCTCGTGACCGCCTCGCCGATCGGCGACAGCGCCCCGGTGCTGCTGACCCTCGACGCCAGCGTCGTGCTCGTCACCGCCAAGGCCGAGCGCACGGTGCCGCTCAAGGATTTCTTCACCGCCTACCGCAAGACCGTGCTCCGGCCCGGCGAGGTCATGCGCGAGATCGTGCTGCCGCGCGGCGGGCCGAAGCGCGGGCGGACGCGGCGGGTGGATTTCCTCAAGGTTTCCAAGCGCCGCGAGCTGGACATCAGCATCGTGGCGGCGGCGTTCTGCGTGGACCTCGACGAGGCGGGCACCGTGCGCCGGGCGCGCATCGCCTACGGCGGCGTGGCGGCGATGCCGCTGCGCGCGCTCAAGGCCGAGAAGGCGCTGGTCGGCAGGAAACTGGACGACTCCGCGGTGGCGCACATCCTCCATGGCACCTTCAAGCCGATCGACGACGCGCGTGGCGGCGCCGACTACCGGCGCGAGCTGGTCGTCAGCCTCTGGGCGAAGTTTGTCTCGGGTGAGCGGAGCCAGGCGCAGGACGCCGATCTCGGCTTTGCCGGCGACCACCGGTGGCCGGTGGCCGATGCCTCCCGGAATCTCGGCCACGAAAGCGCCGTCGGGCACGTGACCGGCCGGGCCATGTATGTCGATGACACGGCGCAGCGCCGGAAGATGCTCGACTGCTGGCCGGTGTGCTCGCCGCACGCGCGCGCGCGAATCCTGCGCCGCGACGCCATCAAGGCCCGGCAGGCCCTCGGCATCCACGCCGTGCTGCTGGCCGAGGACATCCCGGGCGAGAACAACACCGGCCCGGTGCGGCACGACGAGCCGCTGCTCGCGAAGGACGAGGTTCTTTTCCACGGCCAGATCGTCGCGTGGGTGGTCGGCGAGACGCTGGCGCAGTGCCGCGCGGCGGCGGCGCTGGTCGAGGTGGACTACGAGCCGTTGCCCGCGATCATCGGCCTGCCGGCGGCCCTCGCGGCGGGCAGCTACCACACCGAGCCGCATGCGCTGAAGCGGGGCGATGCGGCGGCGGCGTTCGCGGCCGCGCCGGAGAAACTCGAAGGCGAGTTCGGGTTCGGCGGGCAGGAGCATTTCTACCTGGAGACGCATGCGGCCTGGGCCGAGGCCGGCGAGGACGGCACCGTGCTGGTGAACTCCTCGACGCAGCATCCGTCGGAGATCCAGGCCATCGTGGCCGAGGTGCTGCATGTGGCGCGGCACAAGGTTGTCGTGCAGGCCCCGCGCATGGGCGGTGGCTTCGGCGGCAAGGAGACTCAGGGCAACGGCTTCGCGGCGCTGGTGGCGCTGGCGGCGGTGAAGACCGGCCGGCCGGTGCGCGTGCAGCTCGACCGCGATCTCGACATGAAGCTGACGGGCAAGCGGCACCCGTTTCACTCGAAATTCTCGGTCGGCTACAACCGCGAAGGCCGGCTGCTGGCGGCGTCGGTGGCCTTGGTGTCGGACGGCGGCTGGTCGCTCGACCTGTCCACGGCGATTTGCGACCGGGCCTTGTTCCACCTCGACAACGCCTATTACATCCCGACCGTGGATTTCAGCGGGCGCGTGGCCAAGACCAACGTGACCTCGCACACCGCGTTCCGCGGCTTCGGCGGGCCGCAGGGCATCATGGTCATCGAGGAGATCATGGACCGCGTGGCGCGGCGGCTCGGCCTGCCGCCCGAGGCCGTGCGCGAGCGCAACCTCTACCACGGCACGGGCGAGACCAACCGCACGCACTACAAGGAGGACATCGGCGACAACCGCATCCAGGACATCTGGGCGCAAGTGCTCGCCAAGGCGGACTTCGCGAAGCGCCGCGCCGAGGTGGACGCCTGGAATCAGGCGAACCCGCACATGAAGCGCGGGCTGGCGGTGACGCCGGTGAAATTCGGCATCAGTTTCACGCTGTCGCACTACAACCAGGCCGGCGCGCTGGTGCACATCTACCAGGACGGCTCGGTGCAGGTGAACCACGGCGGCACGGAGATGGGGCAGGGGTTGCACACGAAAATTCTCGGCGTGGCGATGCGCGAGCTCGGGTTGCCGGCTTCGAGCATCCGATTGATGACGACCAGCACCGACAAGGTGCCGAACACCTCGGCCACGGCCGCCTCGAGCGGGGCGGACCTGAACGGCGCGGCGGTCGCGGCGGCCTGCGTGACCTTGCGGGAAAGATTGCTGCCGGTGGCGGCGGGCTTGCTGGGTGCGGCTTCACCTGTGGGAGCGAGCTCGCTCGCGACTGTCGCGACCAAGGTCGCTCCCACAAATACTGATCTCCAGGAAATCGTTTTCGAAAACGGCGAGGTGTTTGCGAAGTCGAATCCGACCGTCCGCCTTCCCTTCGCCAAGGTCGTCGCCAAGGCCTACACCGAGCGCATCAGCCTTTCCTCGACCGGCTACTACAAGACACCCGGCGTGAAGTGGGACTGGGTGAAGGCCGAGGGCCGGCCGTTCCACTACTTCGCCTGCGGCGCGGCCGTGGCCGAGGTGGAGGTGGACGGATTTTCCGGCATGCACCGCGTGCGGCGGGTGGACATCGTCCATGACGTCGGCGACTCGCTCAACCCCGGCGTGGACCGCGGCCAGATCGAGGGCGGCTTCGTGCAGGGCATGGGCTGGCTGACGCGCGAAGAGTTGAAATGGGACCAGGAAGGAAAACTGCTCACGCACAGCGCCAGCACCTACCAGATCCCCGCGTTCAGCGACGCGCCGGTCGAGTTCAACGTCACGCTGCTGCCCATGGCGGCGCAGCCCAACGTCGTCCACGGCAGCAAGGCCGTGGGCGAGCCGCCGCTGATGCTGGCGTTCTCGGTGCGCGAGGCCCTGCGCGACGCCGTGGCGGCGTTTGGTGCGGCCGGAGGCGAGGTGCGGCTGGCCTCACCCGCGACCGGCGAGGCGATCTTCGCGGCGATTCAGCAGAGGCTGAAACATTGACCACGGATCAAACATCCTCTGCGTGTCATCCTGAGTGAAGCGAAGGATCCAGCTCTTTTACGGATGCAGTGGATTCTTCACTCCGCTCAGAATGACATGAATTTGAATCAGTAGCATCTCACAGCGGATGAGCAAGCCGATGCAACCGCTTGCGATTGAACGCAAGCCGGGGCGCGTGAAGGAAAGTAGCGGTTGATAATTTTCTGGATGAAAAGTGATCTTACTCGGGTGCGTTCACGCGGGCTGTC
>JACPPI010000033.1 GCA_016190985.1 Opitutia bacterium
GCTGTTGCCCGCCCACTGGCAGCCAGCCAGCGCATCGTAGCCCGCCACAGGCGGACAAGCTCTCGTAGCTACGAGACCATCCCGGTCGTCGCTCTCGTAGTTACGATCCCGTCAAGGGGGCACTCGGAGCGACGCTTACGTCCTTCAAGACTTGCTTGTTGATTATCTCCTGCGGGCGAGCGCCTAAATCGGGCGAAGAATGACTCTCCCATCCAACGGGAAGTAGCACCAATGAACGAACAGATGAATGTATGACATTCCATTCGGCTAAAGTGCTTCGGATCAGGTTGCGCTCTGTCGTAACATCGCTCGGAGATGCAATCATTACGCGGAATACTTGTGCTGAATATGGCATAATGATTCTTGCCAAGTTTATTACTCCATTCCGTCTGTGTTACAAGGGTGGATCGATGCTGTGCAGTCAGGGATGGAGGTTCTCACATGCTGGAGTTCAAAATTTATCAGATCCAATCAGGCTATTCCGCCATCCATCGGCGGCTCCGTTTTCTTCTCTGGCGGCTGCTTGAGGATCTCGTCGAGCGTGAGGCCGGTGGCTTGTTGCAGGCCTTTCAGCAACTGCCACAGCGCATACATCATCATGGCCATGCTGGGCAGCACCGCGCCGCCGAGGCTGGCCCAGTGCATTTTGGCCAGTTGCTGGACGAACAGCTCCGTGCCCGGCTGCCCGGTGATAATGAGCCGGGCCAGGCCGAAGTTCAGCCCGGCGCTGACGAAGAACGACAGCGCGAGCAGCCGGCTGGCGGTCTTCATCAATCGGGGAAACTCGGGCTGAGTGCCGCGGGCCGTCAGCGCGGCGTCAATGCGCTCCACGTCGATCACCTGCGGGTTGTAGAGCAGCTCCTGCACGAGGGGCGTCTTGGCGCGCATCGAGGCCAGCACGGCGACGCCGATCAGGGCGGGCAGGGCGCCGTCCTTCACCGCGAACCAGAAGCCGTCGAGCTGCATCAGCCCGAAGCCGCCCGTGATGAGCACGCTGCCGAACCCGACCGCCGAGATGAAGTTGAAGCGCTTCCGCTCGACGTAGTCGTAGAGCCCGTAGCCCAGCGGGAAAAGCAGGGCCACGACGAGGCCCCATTTCGGCCCGAGGCCGCGCTCGCCGCTGCCCCAGGTCTGGATCGCCGTCGGCAGGGCGACATTGCAGATGAGGTTGAGGAGCAGGTTCTCCGCTTTGGGCTTTGAGGCGGGGTCGGGCATGGTCAATCGATCTGGAACTCAGGAACTCAGGGACGGAAGAAACAGACAAGCACAGGTTTTTCCTGATTTCCTGAGCCCCAGATCTGTGTTTTGCTCTGATCCATGATCCTCCTCGGCGTCAACATCGACCACGCGGCCACGCTGCGCCAGGCCCGCTACCGCTCGGCCGGGGCGACGCACGGCGGCGCCATCGAACCCGATCCCGTCGAGCTGGCCCACCGCTGCGAGCAGGCCGGGGCCGACGGCATCACGGTGCATCTCCGCGAGGACCGACGCCACATCCAGGACGAGGACGTCCTCCGCCTCGGCCGGTCGAAGACCACGCGGCTCAACCTCGAGATGGCCTGCACGCCGGCGATGACCGAATTCGCCCTCAAACTGAAGCCGCACTCCGTCTGCCTCGTGCCCGAGAGCCGCGAGGAAATCACGACGGAAGGCGGGCTGGATGTCGTGAAACACCGCGACAAGGTCGCCCGCGTGACCGACGCCATGAACGCCGCCGGCATCAAGACCAGCCTCTTCATCGATCCCGATGCTGAGCAGGTGGACTTGGCCGCAAAGCTGAAGGCCCCCTGGGTCGAGCTGCACATCGGCGCCTACGCCAACGCCTACCACGGTGCCGGTCGCGCCGCCGAGTTCGCCCGCCTCGTCGCCGGGGCCAGGCGCGCGCACGCCGCCGGGCTCGTCGTCAACGCGGGACACGGCATCAATTACGTTAACATTGCCGAGGTCCGGACCATCCCGCACCTGCATGAGCTGAACATCGGCCACAGCATCATGAGCCGCGCCCTGTTCACCGGCATCGCCGAGGCGGTGCGCACAATGAAGGCCTTGATGAATCCGGCTCAGTAGCGAGCATCGAGTAGCGAGTAGTGAGCATGAATACTGAAACATTCCCCGCAGCTTGCTGCGGGGTTTCCCAAGTGAGATTAGGGCGCCGCCCGGCCAGCCCCGCCCCAGCGGGGCTGTGCAAGCCGCACGTAGAATCCCCGGGGCTTGCCCCGGGGAGTAGTGCTGGCGAAAGGGCGGTGTTCAATGCAGTCGTGACCAAAGGCGCTTTTCGGGCTCTACTCGCTACTCACTACCCGCTACCCACTACTTCCCCATGATCTCCCTCCCCCCCGGCGGCACCCTGATCGGGCTCGGCTGCGACATCATCGAGACCGAGCGCATCAAAAACGTGCTGGCCAAGCACGGCGATCGTTTCCTCAAGCGCATATTCACCGAGGAGGAACAGGCCTACTGCAACAGCCTCAAGTATCCGCACAAGCACTACGCCGCCCGCTGGGCGGCCAAGGAGGCCGTGTCCAAGGCCTTCACCACCGGCATCGGCGAGCACCTCGACTGGACTTCCATCTCCGTTTATCATGGTTCGCGCAAACAACCGCTGGTGCGCCTTGACGCCAAGGGCACGGCGCTGCTGCAGGAAGTCGGGGCCACGCATGTCTGGCTGTCACTGTCGCACATCGACACCCATGCGATGGCCGTCGCCGCGTTGGTGAAGCACTAGGAGCTGGTCATGGAGCGCGTGCCGTCCCATCCCGTCCTCACGTGCGCCGAGGCGAGGGCGTGGGAGAAGGCGCGGTTCACCGACTTGGCGCTGGAATGGGCGGCCATGCAGGAGGCGGGGGAGAAGGTCGCGCGGTCCATCCTCGATGACTACCGGGAGATCGGCGGTCTGCCGGCGAAAGCGCGGCTCCTCGTGCTGGCGGGCAAGGGCCACAACGGCGGCGACGCCCTGCTGGCCGCGCGCACGATCCTCGCCGAGCGCCCCGCCGCCACGGCCGTTGTCGTGCTGGCCTTCGGGGCCGGCGATCTGCGGCCGCTGGCGGGCCGGGCGCTGGACTGGCTGCGTGAGCAGGCCCCGGCGCGTGCGCAGCTGTTGCCGGCCGAACAGGCATTGGCGACCGGACAGGAATACGCGCTGTGTCTCGACGGAATTTTCGGTTTCCAGTTTCGCGCGCCGATGGATGAGCCGATCGCGCGGCTCATCGTCCAGGTCAACGCGCATCGCGGCATCCGTTTCCGCGCGGCGGTGGACCTGCCCAGCGGCATCGGCGAGACGAGCGTGGCCACCTGTTTCCACGCCGACTTCACCTACGCGACCGGCAGCGTGAAATATCCCGCGCTGCGGCCGCGCCACGCCGTCGTGGTCGGCCGGCTCCGCTATGTGGACATCGGCCTGCTGCGCGAGGATTCCGCGCCCGACGCGACGGAGCGCATCCTGGTCGAGTCGGTGCTGCAGCCGCTGGCGGAGCTGCGCGCCTCTCAGACGGACAAGCGCACTTACGGTCACCTGCTGGTGGTCGGCGGCTCACACAGTTATCCGGGCGCCGTCGTGCTGGCGGCGCGGGCGGCGTTGCGCAGCGGGGCGGGGCTCGTCACGGCCTTTGTGCCCGAAAAACTCGCGCCGGACTGCGCCGCGCGTCACCCTGAGATCATGTGGGTCGGCTGCCCGGTGACAGCCACCGGTGGACTGGCGGCCGGCACGGCGGAACTCGTGCATGCGCGTTCCGCCCGCGCCACCGCGCTGTTGATCGGTCCCGGCCTCGGCGCCGATCCGGAAACGCTGGCGGGCGTCCAGGCCATTGTTCGTAATACGAACATTCCGCTGGTGCTCGATGCCGACGCCCTGCGGCCGGAGGTGGTGGCGCACGTGCGCGACAAGGTCTTCATCGGCACGCCGCACGCGGGCGAGTTCGACCGCATCGCCCCGACGCTGTTCACCGACGGCAATTTCACCGCGCCGCACGGTGTGCTGGTGCTCAAGGGCCCGCTGACACGCGTGACCGACGGCAGGAAAATCTACCACAGCCCGTTCGGCGGGCCCGTGCTGGCGCGCGGCGGCAGCGGCGACATCCTCGCCGGGCTCATCGGCGGGCTGCTCGCGCAAAAGCCCGACGATCCCATGCTGGCCGCCTGCCGCGGCGTGGTCTGGCACGGGCGCGCGGCCGATTTGCTGGCTCGCGCCCACGGCCAGGTCAGCGTAGAGATCTCGGAAATCCTGGAACAACTCGGCCCCGCGTTGAGCCCCACGCCATGGCAGACACATCCCTGAGCGAAAAGCAGGCGTTCATGATCCTGAACGACCTGCCCAACATCGGGCCCGTCACGCTCCACCGCCTGCTGGAGGCCTTCAGGAGCGACCCGCGCGACATCCTCAACGCGGACAGGCGCCGGCTCGAGGCGGTGCGGGGCGTGGGCCCCGAGACCAGCGCGGCCCTGATGAACTGGCGCACGCATTTCGACCTCGCCCGCGAGGAGGAACGGCTGGCGCAGGCCGGCGCGACCTTCATCACGGCACGCGACCCGGGTTACCCGAAAATGCTGCGCGAAATCCACGACCCGCCCATCGGGCTTTATCGCAAGGGTGATTACCTTTTCGAGCAGCCGTGCATTGCGGTTGTCGGCAGCCGGCGCACGACGCTTTACGGTCAGTCGGTGGCCAAGAAGCTCGGCGCCGACCTCGCGCGCCTGGGTTTCTGCGTGGTGAGCGGACTGGCGCGCGGCATCGACACTGCGGCGCACGAGGGCGCGCTGTCGGTCGGCGGCAAGACCGCCGCCGTGCTCGGCTGCGGCCTCGACATCGTCTATCCGCCGGAAAACCTCGGCCTTTACCGCCAGATCGCCGAGACCGGCGCGGTGCTCTCGGAGTTCCCTTTCGGCCGGAAGGCCGACAAACAGACCTTCCCGATGCGCAACCGCGTGGTCTCGGGCATCTGCGAGGCTGTCGTGATCGTGGAGAGCGACGTGACCGGCGGCGCGATGATCACGGCGCGTTTCGCCGGCGAGCAGGGGCGGCTGATCTACGCCGTGCCCGGCCGCATCGACCAGCCGAGCAGCGCGGGCTGCCACCAGCTCATCCGCGACGGCGCCACGTTGTTCACCAGTGTGGACGACATCCTCAACGAGCTGAACTACCTCGACGGCCTGCGCCCGCAGGCGATCCCGACCGAGGGGCAGCCGAAGCTGCTGGAACAACTCATGCCGCAACTCGACGCGACGGAGAAGCGGGTCGTCGCGGCCTTTGCCGGCGGAGCCATCCTGGGCATCGACGCGCTGACCACGGCCACGGGCCTGGGTTCGCCCGAGGTGTCGGCGGCGCTCATGGGCTTGGAGCTGAAAAAGCTCGTGCAAAAACGTGCCGATGGCACGTTTGAGGCCCGACATTAACCCCATCCCCTTAGTCTGTCATTCTGAGCGAAGCGAGGAATCCAGCGCTTGGTCCGCCAGCGGTTAGGCTCATGGATTCTTCACTGCGTTCAGAATGACATTCCTGCGATTATGAAAACCAAACTCGTTGCCCTGCTTGCCATCGTTGCTTCGGCGTTGTGCGCCGCCGAAACGCCCGCCAAGCACGCCATCACCCACGAGGATGTGTGGCTCATGAAACGCCTCGACACGCCCGTGCCCAGCCCCGACGGCAAGTGGGTCGTGTTCGGCGTCACCGATCCGGCCTATGACGCCAAGGAGTCCTCCTCCGACCTCTGGGTCAAATCGCTGGCCGACGACACGCCCGCGCGACGCATCACCTTCAACAAGCCTGGCGAGAGCGGACCGGCCTGGTCGCCCGACAGCCGCAAGCTGGCCTTCACCGCCAAGCGCGACGGCGACGAGGTGAGCCAGATTTACGTGCTCGATCTCGCCGCCGGGGGCGAAGCGGAGCGCATCACGTCCCTTTCGACCGGGGCCGGCGCGCCGAAATGGAGTCCCGACGGCGGCAAGCTGCTGTTCACGAGTTCGGTCTATCCCGACGCGGCGGATGACGAGGCGAACAAGAAGGCGGCCAAGGAGCGCAAGGACCGCAAATACAACGCCCGCGCCTACGAAAATTTCCCGCCGCGCTTCTGGATGAGCTGGCGCGACGACAAGCGCACCCACCTCTTCGTGCAGGACGCCAAGGCCGGCGCGGTCGCGCGCGACCTGTTCGCCGGCACGAAGCTGGCCGCGACGCCCGGCTTCGGCGGCACCAACGGCAACAGCGGCGAAAACCTGGAGGCGGAGTGGGCGCCCGACGGCGCGACCATCGTGTTCACGGCGGTGCTGAACCGCCACGACGGCGCCTTTGCCAACGTCAACACCCGGATCTTCTCGCTGCCGGCGGCCGGCGGCGAACCGCAACGCCTGACCAACGACACGCACAGCTACGGCTCGCTCGCGTTCTCGCCCGACGGCAAGACTCTGCTTTGCACAACCTCGGCCGAGCAGGCGGGCAAGGTCTACGACCTGACCCGCCTCGCGAGCTTTCCGTGGCCGCTCAAGGGCGAGGCGAAGATCCTCACGGCGAAACTCGACCGCGCGGTGTCGCGTTTTGCCACCCCCGAGGGATCGGACCGCATCTATTTCACCTACGAGCATGCCGGGCTTGAGCAGCTTCATTCCGTCTCCTACGCCGGCAACGACGTGCACGACGAGGCCTCGCCCGCCACGGGCACCATCAGCAGCCTGGCTGCGGGCGGCCGCGCCCTGACCGGCCTCTGGGAGACCACGGTCAACCCGCAGGAAGTCTACTCATTCAACGGCGCGCCGAAACGGCTGACCGCGGTCAACACCGAGAAAGCCGCGACCATCGACTGGCAGCCGGTCGGGCATTTCTGGTTCAAGAGCGCCAAGGGCCGCGACATCCACAGCATGATCGTGAAGCCCGCCGGCTTTGACCCGGCGAAGAAATATCCGCTCTTCGCCGTCATCCACGGCGGCGCGGCCAGCATGTGGCACGACGCCTTCGTGCTCCGCTGGAACTACGACCTGCTGGCCCGGCCGGGCTACGTCCTGCTGCTGACCGACTACACCGGTTCGACCGGTTACGGCGAGGAGTTCGCCCGCGCCATCCAGCTCGATCCGCTCAAGACGCCCGGTGACGAGATCAACCAGGCGGTGGACGAGGCCATCAAGAAATATCCCTTCATCGACGGCACGCGCCTCGCCGCCGGCGGCGCCAGCTACGGCGGGCACCTCGCCAACTGGCTGCAGGCCACGACCACGCGCTACAAGGCCATCGTCTCCCACGCCGGCGAGGCCGACCTCATCATGCAGTGGGGCACGAGCGACAGCGCCTTTGGCCGTGAGGTGAACTCCGGCGGCCCGATCTGGGGCGACAGCCCGGTCTGGCGCGAGCAGAGCCCGGCGCTGCAGGCCGGCAACCACGCCAAGGGCATGGGCTTTAAGTCGCCCATCCTCATCACGGTGGGCGAGCTCGACTACCGCGTGCCGGTGAACAACGCCTACATGTGGTTCACGCTGAACCAGCGCCTGCAGGTGCCGAGCAAGCTGCTCGTCTTCCCCGAGGCCGGGCACTGGATCCTGCGCGGCGAGGACAGCCGTTACTGGTATGGCGAGGTCCACGCCTGGCTGGCGAAATATCTGAAGTAAATGGAGGCGGGACTATCAGTCCCGCGGGGCTGATGGCCCCGCCTCCCAAAAACAAAGCCCGCGAATCGCGCGGGCTTTGTTGACGGCTATTGTTTGCCGGTGCGGATGCGCTCGGCTTCGGCCTTGGCGGCGGCCTCGCGGGCCTCGTATTCCTCGAGCTGTTTGGCCTTCTTGAGGGCGGCGGCCTCGACGGCGCGCAGGCGGTTGACCTCGGCCTCGGCGGCCTCGGCCCGTTGGCGGGCGGCGACAAGCTCCTTGTCCTCGATGGACTTGCCTTGCGAAATCATGCGTTGGCGCTGCGCGTCGGCCTCGGCCCGGGAACGGGCGGCGGCCTCCTCGGCGATCTGGCGCTGGGCGCGGATTTCCTGGACGCGCCGGTCCTCCCGGTTGCCGGCGAGGCCACCGACAATGGCGCCGGCGGCGGCACCGGCCAAGGCGCCCTTTTCCGCTTCGCCGGACTGGTGCCCGATGACACCGCCGAGGATGGCGCCGGCCACGGCCCCGCCGAGGGCGCCGCGTTCGGTGTTGGAATCGTCCGTCACGCAGCCGGAGGTGAAAAATGAGCTGAACAGCAGCGCCGAACCGGCGCCCAGGGTGATTAGATTGCGGTGTTTGTTCATGATAATGCAGGTCTGACCGATAGACCGGGAACCCCCTTGATTGTTCCCGCAGGCCTCAGCCCGGCGGCCAGGCCAGCGGGCGTTTCCCCAGCAGGTGGACGTGCAGGTGCGGCACCGTCTCGCCGCCGTCGCGGCCGTTGTTGATAACGATGCGGTAGCCGTTCACCAGGCCGAGTTTTTTCGCGAGCGTGGCGGCGGTCAGCAGCAGGTGACCGAGCACCGGCTGGTCGGCGGCGGCGGCCTCGCCGACGCGCGGGATGAGTTTCTTCGGGATGACCAGCACATGCACCGGCGCCTGCGGATTGATGTCATGGATGGCGATGCAGTGCTCGTCCTCGTGCGCGAGCTTCGCCGGGATCTCGCGGTCGATGATCTTCTGGAAGATGGTCTTGGTCATCGAGGGAATATGAAACTCAGGAAATCAGGGAAAGAAATCGATCGGCTCGTTTCCAGTCTTCCTGCTTTCCACATCCTTCCTACAAGAAAAGCAGGTTCATGGTCGCGTCGCGGCGGGAGCGCGCGGCGGCGAGGTCGCGGATGAAGGCGAGCGTGTCGTCGTAGTCGCGGCGGCGGCGCTCGGTCCAGCGCCGGGCGGGCGGACAGTGGGCGGCGCGGAGGTTGGTGACAAGCAGGGTGGACTCGGGGAAGGCCGAGAGCTGCTTCAGGCCCTGCATCACGCCGGCCCGGGCGAAGAGCGGCGAGGCGCCGGCGTCATCGGCGGCGGCGTCCCAGTGGAAGAAGCCGTGGCCGGGCTGCGCGGCGCAGAGGCGGGCGAAGAGCCGGGCGGCGGCGGCGGCGAAGGCCGGGTCGCCCGGGCCGCGTTCCTCGGCCTCGGGGAGGCTGTCGGTGATGGCCGCGTCGATCTGCCGGGCCAGATACAGGTCCTGCCCGGTGAGCGGGGCGAACAGCGCGTTGAGGAAGTGGAGCCGGCGCAGTTGGGGGGAGCGCGTCATTTCTTGGTCTTCGATGTATCGGACGCGCGGCGCGGTGCAAGACTGCTGATTTCGTCAACGAACTCGGAGACGTCGCGGAATTCCTTGTAGACGGAGGCGAAGCGCACGTAGGCGACCTGGTCCATCTTGCGCAGGCGCTGCATGACGTGTTCGCCGACGGCGCTGGTGGGCACCTGGCTCTCGTAGAGGGCCTCGACGGCGTCGATCACGTCCTCGATGAGCATCGTGATCTGCTCGTTGTCGACCGGGCGCTTGTGGCAGGCGGCGCGCACGGCGCGGAGAAGTTTCTCGCGGTCGAAGGGCTCTTGGCGGCCATCGCGCTTGACGATGACCATGCTGTCCCGGACGAGCGTCTCCGTGGTCGTGAAGCGGTGGCCGCATTCGAGGCATTCGCGGCGGCGGCGGGTGTTGTTGCCGTCGCGGGCGATGCGCGAGTCGATCACCTTGTCTTCAATGGAAGTGCACTTGGGGCAACGCATGGGTTGGGGAAGCAGCGAGTAGTGAGTAGCGGAGGGGTGGGTTTGAGTGGATGATTGGTATGCTCGCTACACGCCACTCGATGCTCACTACTTTGCATTAATTCAGGGCGAGGAAGTTTTGGAGGATCCGCATGCCGCCTTCGGTGGCGATGGATTCCGGATGAAACTGGACACCGAAAACCGGGAATTGTTTGTGCCGGAGGCCCATTATTTCGCTCTCGGCGGTTTCGGCGGTGATCGCAAGGCAGTCCGGCAGACTGGAGCGCTCGACCAGCAGGGAGTGGTAGCGGGTGGCCGTGAAGGGCGAGGGGAGGCCGGCGAAGATATCGGTGCCGCGGTGCCGGACGGGTGAGAGCTTGCCATGCATCTGGCGGTCGGCGCGGATCACCTTGCCTCCAAATTGCTGGCCGATGGATTGGTGGCCGAGGCACACGCCGAGAATGGGCTTCTTGCCGGCGAAGGTCTTTATGATGTCGAGACTTGCACCGGCTTCGGTGGGAGTGCAGGGGCCGGGGGAAACAAGCACCCGTTCGGGGTTGAGCCGCTCGGCCTCGGTGGCGGTGATCTCGTCGTTGCGGAAGACGCGCATGGCCACGCCCAGCTGGCCGAAGTATTGGACCAGGTTGAAGGTGAACGAATCGTAGTTGTCGATGACCAACAGCACTTTTGCCAAACATAGCGGGCAATTGACAGGGGGTCAAGACCGCGGACAGGGTAGGAGCGCCCTTGCAACTTGTAGGTGGCGCGCTCGCGCGCCACGTTGCGAGCAAGCTCGCGACCTACCAACAAACCACTGTGCCCGACCCTTTCCAACTGCTGAAGACCGACAGCGCCACCGCCGCCCGGCGCGGCCGGTTGCAGACGCTGCACGGCGCCATCGAAACGCCGATCTTCATACCGGTCGGGACGCAGGGCACGGTCAAAGCCCTGACTCCCGCCCAGATCAAGGAGACCGGCGCGCAGATCATCCTCGGCAACACCTACCATCTCAACCTGCGCCCCGGCTCCGAGCTCATCCGCGAGCTGGGCGGCCTGCACCAGTTCATGGGTTGGGACGGCCCGATCCTGACCGACAGCGGCGGGTTCCAGGTTTTCAGTCTCGCGAAACTGCGCGACATCCGCGACGACGGCATCGCCTTCGCTTCGCACCTCGACGGCGCCAAGGTCTTTCTCGGTCCGCGCGAGGTCATGACGATCCAGGCCAACCTCGGCTCGGACATCGCGATGGTCATTGACGAATGTCCGCCCTGGCCCTGCACGCGCGAGGAATGCCGCCGGGCCGTCGACCGCAGCCTCGCTTGGGCGAAACAATGCAAGCAGATCGCCACCGACAACGGCTTTCTTGGTTCCGGCCACCATGTCTTCGCCATCGCGCAGGGCTCGACCTTCGACGATTTGCGCCGCGAGGCCGCCGAGTCGCTCGCCGCGCTGGATTTTCCCGGCTATGCCGTCGGCGGCGTGAGCGTGGGGGAGCCCGAGCCGGAGATGCTCAAGCAGGTGGCGGCCACGACGCCGTTCCTGCCGGCGCACAAGCCGCGCTACACGATGGGACTCGGCACGCCGCCCCAGATTTTGAAGATGATCGCGCTCGGCGTGGACATGTTCGACTGCGTGCACCCGACGCGCGTGGCCCGCAACGGCGCGGCCTTCACGCCCGACGGCCTGATCAACCTGCGCAACGAGCGCTACCGCGCCGACCCGAAGCCGCTGGTCGTGGGCATGGACAACTACACCTGCCAGAACTTCTCCCGGGCCTACCTGCGGCACCTCGTCATGGCCAATGAGATTCTCGCCTGCACACTGATCAGTCTGCACAACGTCCATTTCTACCTCGACCTGATGGCGCAGGCCCGGGCGCACATCGAGGCTGGCGATTACGCCGCCTGGAGCCGGGCCTGGATCGAGCGCTACGAAGTCGGCGAAGGGTCGGCTAAATTTTGATTTTCGATTCTCGATTTTCGATTCCAACTCAACAATCCTACCGCCTTCCGCGTGATAATAGGCGGGGTCTTAGTCGAGAATCCAAAATCCAAATTCAAAAATTCATGAGAATCCTCATCACCGGCGGGGCTGGTTTCCTCGGCAGTCATCTTTGCGACCGGCTCCTCGCCTCGGGCCACGAGGTCGTGTGCCTCGACAACCTGTTCACGGGCAGCAAAGACAACATCACCCACCTGCTCGCCCACCCGAAGTTCGAGTTCGTGCGCCACGATGTGATCGACCCGTTCAAGTATGAGGTCGACCAGATCTACAACCTGGCCTGCCCGGCCTCGCCACCGCATTACCAATACAACCCCATCAAGACCACCAAGACGTCGGTGATGGGTGCGATCAACTGCCTGGGCCTGGCCAAGCGCGTGAAGGCCCGGGTCTTCCAGGCCAGCACTTCCGAGGTCTACGGCGACCCGGCCGTCCACCCGCAACCCGAGAGCTACTGGGGCAACGTCAACCCCATCGGCCGCCGCTCGTGCTACGACGAGGGCAAGCGTGTCGCCGAGACCCTGTTCTTTGACTACCACCGCGAGAACAAGGTCGATATCCGGATCGTCCGCATCTTCAACACCTACGGTCCGCGCATGCACCCGAACGACGGCCGCGTCGTCTCCAACTTCATCGTGCAGGCCCTGAAGGGCGAGCCGATCACCATCTACGGCGACGGCACGCAGACCCGCTCCTTCTGCTACGTGGACGACCTGATCGAGGGGTTTGTCCGGCTGATGAACCAGACCGCGACCGTCGGCCCCATCAACCTTGGCAACCCCGGCGAGTTCACAATGCTGGAGCTGGCCGAACAGGTGCTCAAGCTTACCAGGAGCAAATCAAAGGTCGTCCACCAGCCGCTGCCGGTCGACGACCCGAAGCAGCGCCAGCCCGACATCACCCTCGCCCGCAAATACCTCAAGTGGGAACCGAAAGTCCGGTTGGCCGAGGGCCTCAAGCACACCATCGCCTACTTCAAGACGAAGGTCTGAGGGTGGAACGCGTTGACCCCAACGCGTTGGTTTTGCACGGGGGCGGGGGGCGACAGCGCGTTGAGGTCAACGCGTTCCACCATCAGCCATGCACAGACCCTCGCTTGCCATGGCTCAATGATTGCTGAACATATTGCCATGGTCCACGCACTCTTCCGCACTTGGCTCCTCCTCCTGTTTTCCGCCGCCGCGCTCCCCGCGGCGGACCTGATCCGCCCCAAGGTCGTCGTCGTCGCCACCTTCGAGGTCGGCGCCGACACCGGGGACAAACCCGGCGAATTCCAATACTGGGTCGAGCGCGAGAAACTTACCGGCACGCTCGCCGTGCCCGGCCTCGACCACCCGGTCCGCTTCAACGACCAAGGCGTCTATGGCGTCGTGTCAGGCACCACCGTGCGCTGCGGCCTCCAGATGTTGGCGCTGGGCCTCGATCCGCGTTTCGATTTTTCGCAGACCTACTGGCTCGTCAACGGCATCGCGGGCGTCAGCCCACACGTCGGCACCGAGGGCAGCGCGGCCTGGGCGCGGCATGTGATCGACGGCGACATCGGCTACGAGATCGACACCGCAGAGGCGCCGAAAGACTGGCCCTATGGCATCATGGCGCTGGGCAACAAGACCCCGTTGACCCCGCCCGTCATTCCCGGTTGGGCGCCGAAGCCGATGGCGTGGACGCTCAATCCTGCGCTGGTCGACTGGGCCTATCACCTGACGAAGGACGTCGAGCTTTACGACGACGCGGTCGCCCAGGCGCATCGGGCGCAATACACCGGTTTCCCCGCCGCCCTCGCCGCGCCGAAGGTTTTTATCGGCGACAGTTTCGCCTCCTCGCGTTACTGGCATGGCGCCCGGATGCAACGGTGGGCCGACGACTGGACCAGGCTCTATACGAAGGGCGAGGGGAGCGCGGCGATGACCAACATGGAGGATCACGGCATCGCCAGCGCCCTCACGCGGCTGGCCGCGCGGCAGAAGGTCGATTTCTCCCGGGTGCTCTTTCTGCGCACCGGCAGCAATTTCTCCATGCCGCCCGCAGGACAGACCGCGGCGGAGAGCATGGTCGCGGAATACGCCGGCGAAATCCCCGCGCTGGAGGCCGCCTATCGCGTGGGCAGCCCGGTCGTGCACGCCCTCATCAAGGGCTGGGAGAAATATTCGGTCGCGCCGCCGAAGGGCAAATAGAGCTCGAGCCTTGAGGTGGAGCGCCTTGCTCTCAAGGCGCTTGCTTCGTGACCCGGTTGAGAAAGCGCGTTGAGGCCAACGCGCTCCACCTCACGCTTGCATCATACGAGGACCGTATAGCATGAGTCCGTGTCGGAATACCCGCACACGGTTGCACCATGCCACGCCTGGCTGGGTAAAGGCTGGCGCCTTGTTTCATGTTCGTCTGCGTGTGGCGCCTGAACAAAAAACCGAGCTTACCGCGAAGGACCTGGCTTCAAGTCTGTTGAAAACCGCGGCCGACTATCACGCGACCGGCCGCTGGTGGTGTGAATTATTTCCACAGCCATCCCATAGGGGTGGCTAAAGTTTGAGCTTTTTGAGCAGGCCGTTGAGCGCATCCGGATCAAAGGCGGCGGGGTCGTAGGGCTCGCCGAGCCACTCCAGCAGTTCGTGGTGGTCGCGGTGTTTGGGGTTGGCGA
>JACPPI010000027.1 GCA_016190985.1 Opitutia bacterium
CATCTCGTCGAGAAAACGGTCGGCGCGCGTGCGTTTGGTCAGGCACCCTAAGGACAGAAACGTGGTTTGTTGGCTCATGGGGATATTACCCGCTGCTGCAAAATACGTTCCAACGCATCAGGGAGTTTTTCAGAGGCTCCTCTACGGAGAAAGGTGGATTTTTTTGTATTGGTAGAGGCCGATCAGGGCGGGCTCCCAGCCTTTGACCGAGGGGTCGATCAGGTAGTTCCGCGCGCCGAAGATCAGGGGGATGATGGGGGACTGTTCCAGCAGGATCGCCTCGGCCTGCTGGAAGCACTCGTGGCGTGCCGCAGGATCGGCGGTTTGCGCCGCCTGGGCGATGAGCCGGTCGTAGGCGGCGTCGCCCCAGCCGGTCCAGTTGGCCGTGCCGCCGGTGACGAAAAGTTCGAGGAAGGTGGCCGGGTCGGGGTAGTCGGCGACCCAGCCGTTCGAGCCGACCGTGAAATCCAGCACGCGCTGGTTCTGGATCGAGGTCTTCTGCTCGAGCAGGGCGATGGCGGCGTGGACGCCCAGCTCGCGCTCCCACATGGCTTGGACGGCCTCGACGATCTTGGGCTGGAGTTCGTCGTTGCGGACCTGGATTTCAAAGGGCGGCAGGCCCCGGCCGCCGGGGTAGCCGGCGTCGGCGAGCAACTGGCGGGCGGCGGCGAAGCCATCTGTCAACGTGGTGCGGGAGGAGTAGCCCGCCAGCCCGGGCGGGGTGAGGCGGCGGGCGGGCGCGCGCGAGCCATGCAGCAGGTTGCGCGTGATCGAGTCGCGGTCGATGGCGAGGGAAAGGGCCCGGCGCAGCCTGGGGTTGTCGAAGGGCGGCCGCGTCGTGTTGAACCGGATGAAGATGGTCTGGGCAAAGGGGTCGATGCGGAGTTTGTGGGGGGCGCTCGCGCGATAGGCGGGGATTTTGGAAAGCGGGAGGTTGTGGATCACGTGGAGCTGGCCGGCGCGGAAGTTGCGCTCCTCCACGTCGGGATTCTCGATCGGATAGAAAACGATGCCGTTGAGGCGCACGGTGGCGGCGTCCCAATACTGCGGGTTCTTCGCCGTCACGATGCGGCCGTTGGGCGTCCACTCCGTCAGCACGAACGGGCCGTTGCCGACGAAGTCCTTGGGCGTGAGCCAGGGGGTTTCGCGGCGGTTGAGCCCGCCGAGCCGGGTGAGCACGCGGGGATTGACGGGATACCACGAGCTGCTGGCCACGAGCAGCGGCAGATACGGCGTGGGGTGGGCGAGCGTGACGGTGACGGTGCGCGCGTCGGGCGCGGCGAAACCGACGGCCGCGGGGTCGGCGATCTGCCGGGTGTTGAACGCCTCGGCGTTTTTCACCGGATAAAAAAAGTAGGCGTAGGGCGAGGCCAGCTCGGGCGAGAGGCAGCGGCGCCAGGATTGGACGAAGTCGTCGGCGGTGAGCGGCTCGCCGTTCGACCAGCGGAGCCCGGCACGGAGGCGGAAGGTCCAGGTCAGTCCGTCGGCCGAGGTTTCCCAGCGCTCGGCGGCGGCCGGCGCCGCCGTGGAAGTCCGCTCGTCGATGACCGTCAGGCCCTCGAACAGGGCGGCGACCAGGCGCGACTCGGTGTAGGCATCGACCAGGTGGGGGTCGAGGGTGGCGGGCTCGGCGCCGTTGCCCATGTGCAGGATGCCCGTGCGCGTGCCGGCCTCGACGAGGGTTTCCCGCCGGGAGCAGGAACTCAGAAGACAGAGAGCAGAGGACAGAAGACAGAGGGCCGCTGAAGGACGCCAAGGCATGGGGGGATTAATGGGACTATTTGTGGGGCAGGCAAGGCGCGCGCGCGAAAATTCTGTGTCCAAGTCCTAATAAACCCGTCCATGCTGCGTCGTAGGAGCAAGGTCTCGTGAATATCGAACCGGAAACAAACCATGACAGTTCCGATGCCAGCTCCCTTGTGGGGGCGGCGGTGGCCCGCCATCAGGCCCCGCTGCTCCGCTACGCCACCCGCCTTTTCGGCGGGGATGCCGACCGCGCCCGCGATGTCGTGCAGGACACCTTCGTCAGGCTCCTCGCCCAGCCGCCCGCCGCGGTGGACGGCCACGTGGCCGAGTGGCTGTTCACCGTCTGCCGCCACCGCACGCTCGACGTCCTGCGGAAGGAGGGGCGCATGAAACGCTTTGAGGAAGGCCAGGCCGAGCGCCTGACCGCGCCCGAACCCCGGCCCGGCCGCACGCTGGAGCGCGCCGAGCAACACGCCGCCGTGCTCCAGCTCATCGGCCGTCTGCCCCACAACCAGCAGGAAGTCGTCCGGCTGAAATTCCAAAACGGCTTCAGCTACCAGGAGATCAGCCGCATCACGTCGCTGTCGGTCGGCAACGTCGGCTTCATCCTGCACACCGCGCTCAAGGCGCTGCGGGCCGAGATGTCCGCGCAGCCCGAGTAACCACCATAACACAGGACAGAAAATGAACCAGAATCACATTTCCCCCGACGATCCGCGCCTGACCCTTTTCGCCCTCGGCGAGATGGAGCCGGCCGAACGGGCCCAGTTTGCCCGGCTCCTCGAACAGGACACTGCCGCCCGGCAGGCCGTGGAAGAAATCCGCGCCACCGCCGCGACCGTCACCGCCGCGCTGGAACTGGAACCCATGGTTGGCCACGTTCCGCCGGCGAAGCCCAAGGGCAAGCTGCTGCGCTTCCCCCAGATGTATTTTGTCATCAGCGGGCTCGCCGCCGCCTGCTTCGCGGTGTTCTTCGTGGTCTGGCAGAATCAACCACAAGAGTGGGTAACCAAGCAGACGCACGTGATCGAGATGCCGCTTGCCGCCGCCAAGGAGGCAAAGGACGATAAAAGCATGAACGTGGGCCTGCCGGTCGCACCGTCTCCTTCACCGATGGTTGCGATGGATGTGATGAGCCCCGGAGAAGCTCGGGCCGCGCAGGCCTCTGGCTCGGCGGCGGTTTATCCGATGGTTCAAACGGAACTGATGGCGCGGCAGTCATATTTTGGGAATATGAAGATGAAGGCCGCGCCTGCGCCGGGCCTGAGCTTTGGCGGCGGAGCCGCACCGGTGGAGCGCGATCACAACACCGAGGCCTACGGCCATCACAAGGACAACGATTTCCTCCGCGTCGTGGACAACCCGCTGTCCACCTTCTCCGTCGATGTGGACACCGCGTCGTATGCCAACGTCCGGCGCTTCCTCGCGCAGAAACAACTGCCGCCGGCCGACGCCGTGCGCATCGAGGAGCTCGTGAATTATTTTCCCTACGCCTACCGGCCGCCGACGGGCAGCGTGCCCTTCGCCGCGAGCCTCGAGGTGGCCAGCGCGCCCTGGGCGCCCGGGCACCGCCTCGTGCGCATCGGCCTCAAGGGCCGCGAGGTCAGCGACGCCGCGCGCCCGGCCGCCAACCTGGTCTTCCTGCTCGATGTGTCGGGCTCGATGGACGAGCCGAACAAGCTCCCGCTGGTGAAGCAGTCCCTGCGGCTCCTCGTCAACAAGCTGCGGCCCGACGACCGCGTGGCCATCGCGGTCTACGCCGGGGCCTCGGGCCTCGCGCTGCCCTCGACCAGCGCCCGGGAGCAGGCGAAGATCCTAGAGGCCATCGAGGAGCTGACCCCCGGCGGCTCGACCAACGGCGCCCTGGGCATCCAGCTCGCCTACGACATCGCCAAGGCCCACTTCATCCCCGGCGGCGTGAACCGCGTGATCCTCGCCACCGACGGCGACTTCAACGTCGGCACCACCAGCGAAGGCGAGCTGGTGCGGTTGATCGAGGAGAAGGCCAAGAGCGGCGTGTTCCTCAGCGTGCTCGGCTTTGGCATGGGCAACTACAAGGACAGCACGCTCGAGTTGCTCGCCGACAAGGGCAAAGGCAACTACGCCTACATCGACTCGCTCGCCGAGGCGAAGAAGACGCTCGTCGAGCAGGCCGGGGGCACGCTCGTGACCATCGCCAAGGACGTGAAGATCCAGGTGGAATTCAATCCCGCTCAGGTGCAGGCCTACCGGCTCATCGGCTACGAGAACCGGCTGCTGGCCAAGGAGGATTTCAACAACGACAAGGTGGACGCCGGCGACATCGGCGCCGGGCACACCGTCACCGCCCTCTACGAGGTCGTGCCGGTCGGCGTCGGGATGGAAACCGCCCCCGGCGTCGATCCGCTGAAATACCAGCGGCCGGCGGGCCAGCAAGAGTCCCGTTCCAGCCTGCTGGCTGGCCGGGATTTGTCCGGGCCGACCGCCCGGCAAACCGAGATGTTGACCGTAAAGATCCGCTACAAGGAGCCGGCCGGCGACGTGAGCAGCAAGCTGGAGTTCCCGCTGACCGACACCGGCGCGCGCTTCGAGGATGCCAGCCCGGACTTCAAGTTCGCCGCGGCGGTCGCGGGCTTCGGCCTGGCGCTGCGCGACTCGCCGCACAAGGGCGCGTTGACGCTCGCGCAGGTGGCGGAGTGGGGCCGGGCCGGCCTCGGCGGCGACGTCGGCGGCTACCGGACGGAATTTATGACCCTGGTCGGCGAGGCCGCGTCGCTCCTGCGTTGAAGTTCCAGCCTCAATAGGTCTTGCCGGCATCGCGCGCCGGGCAATCCTGCCCGCATGGCGATTTTCGGCTCCCTCCGCACCGTGCGCGCCCAGCTGGCGCATGACCGGCGTTTCACGGCCACCCTGGCCTACCTGGCTGAAATGCTGGACGCCAAGTCTGCCGCGCGCGCTCGGCTGAACGTTGTGGCCGTCGGTGCCACCGAGAAAATTTCTCTGGCTGATGGGGCCTTCGCCCTCGAGCAGGCTTATCTCTCCAAGCCGCGCGCTGCGGCCTTTCTGGAATCGCATCGCAACTATATTGACGTGCAGGCCGTGGTGGCGGGCGAGGAAATCCAAGAGGTGGCAGACATCGGTCGGATGACGGTGGAGGCGCCCTACCACGCCGAGCGCGACCTGATCAAATACCACGATTTTCGCGACACGTCGCTGCTCAGTGCCCGGGAGGGCCTGGTGGCGGTGTTCTTTCCGGTGGACGGTCATATTTCCCGGGCCAGCGGCGAGCCGGTGCTCGTAAGAAAAACCGTGATTAAGGTGCCAGTCTGACTGTAGCGGCGCTCTATGAGCGCCGCTACAGCGCCAAGCGCCCAACGAGGATGAACTACCGGCACCACTACCACGCGGGCAACTACGCCGATGTCCTCAAGCACGCGTTGCTGCTGCGGCTGATCCGCGCGATGCAGCGCAAGGCGAAGGGCTTTCTCTACCTCGACACCCACGCCGGCCGGGGCGGCTACGATCTCTCGGTGCCCTCGGTGCTGCCCGACGGCAAATCCCGCGCACCCGAGCACCCCGCCGGCATCGGCCGCCTGTGGGGCGCGACCGGACTGCCGCCGGCGCTCGACGATTACCTGGCCCTGGTGCGGCGGTTCAACGACCGGAACGGCTCGGTCGGCGAGGAGCTGAAATTCTATCCCGGCTCGCCCTGGCTCGCGAAGCTGCTGTTGCGGCCGCAGGACCGCATGGCGCTGTGCGAGCTGCGGCCGGACGACGCCGAGGCGCTGGACTTCGAGTTCGCCAGGGAGTCACGCGTGACCGTGCAGGCCATGGATGGTTACACCGGATTGAAAGCCCTGCTGCCGCCGCCGGAGAAGCGCGCGCTGGTGCTGATCGACCCGCCGTTCGAGACGAAAAGGGAATTTGCCGACATCGTCCGTGGATTGCGCGACGCCTTGAAACGCCTGCCCGGCGCGGTGATCGCGGTGTGGTATCCGATCACGGAGCGGGCGCGGACGGACGAGTTTCACCACGCCCTGCTCGAGCTGGCGACGCCGGCACTGTATGCCGAGCTGAACATCGCCGGCGAGAACTCCACGCTGCGGATGAAAGGCTGCGGTCTGCTCATCCTGAATCCGCCGTGGCAGATCGACCGGGAGATCCGGGCCTTGCTGCCGGTGTTGCGCGAGAAACTGGGGGTGGACGCCGGGGCCGGCACGGCCTGCGACTGGCTGGTGCCGGACAAGTGAGGTTGGTGGTCGCCGATTTCCATATCGGCGACTGGCGTCGGTGTGGAAACCGACGCCCACCCTGTGATGTCTCAGCCTTGGGGCGGGCGCCGCGTGAGGCGCGCGGCCGTGAACGGCAAAGGATCGAATGCGACGCGCGGGTTGGGCAGCACGGGCGCCTTGAAGACGGGCTGGCCCCACAGGATGTCGCGATTGAGGTTCTGCCGCCCGGCCGCAACCGCCTTGGCGGCCGGGTGGGCCGCGCACGAGGGGGATTGGTGCGGGAAGTAGGTCATGGTGTTTTGGGTGCGGCTGGGTCGGAGCCGTCACCATGAGAACCCCGCAGCCGCCGGAATGTTCCAGAAAAATGAACCCCCCGGGCGCGCCTCCGGGGAATTCCGCAGGCCCACCCGGGTTGTTGATCCGGAGTTCAGGCCACCTGGCGCTGCCGGCCCGGCGGGGCGGCGGTGGCCGGCCGGGTCTTCGGCAACACGATGGTGAGCACGCCCCCGGTGATCGAGGCCTGCAAGGACTCATAGTCGAAACCGAGCCCCAGCCGCAGGCTGAGCCGGTAGTCGCGCTGCACGTTTTCCAGGTGCAGGGTCTGCCAGTTGGCGCGGAGGTGGTGCGCCTTGCGGGCGGTCACCACGAGGTCGGGGCCGCGCGTGGTGATGTCCACGCCGCTCGCGTCCACGCCCGGGACGTAGAGCGTGAGCCGGAGGGCCTGCGGCAGGTCCGTGCAGTCATAGGGCGGCGTGCGGTGCTCCGGCCGGGCTTCCGCGCGGGGAAAACGGCTGTCATGGGGGCGTTGGATGAGGGCATGCATGGTGGTTCCTTTCTCGTCGGGTGATACCGCCGGGACTCCTGGGAGCTGAAAGAAAAACCGGGTTACGGTTTGATCAGCGGAGGCAGTCCTGGCCGGTGGGTCGCTTCAGCCAATTGGCGGCGCAACGGCACATCGGGGCGCCACCCATTGGCAGACCGGCCTTCGTAAGCGAAGTGTCGGCCTGCAAGCGGCGCTGATGTTGGATGACGTGCGTCATGGGCTGAAGAGGAGGACCAGAAAACACGTTCTAATCCGTCCGCCAAGCTAAAACCCCAACTATGACGCGGCCGCCGGGTGCTTGCGCGGGCGGCGCCGGGCCGGTAACCTTGGACCATGAAACCAATGACCGATGCGAAGACGACGGTTGCGGAGCTGCGGGAGCGCGTGCTGGCCTTTGTGCGCGAGCGCGACTGGGAGCAGTTCCACTCCCCGAAAAACCTGAGCATGGCGCTGGCCGCCGAGTCGGGCGAGCTGATGGAGCACTTCCTCTGGGCCGAATCGAAGGCCTCGCGGGAGGTCGCGCGCGACCCGAAGAAACGCCCGGCCATCGAGGCCGAGATCGCCGACGTGGTCATCTACGCCCTCGAGTTCGCCAACATGTGCGGCATCGACCTCGCCGCCGCCATCGAGGCCAAGATGAAGGCCAACGCCAAAAAATATCCGGTCGAGAAATCGCGCGGCCGCTCGGAGAAATACACGGAACTCTGACGATGCAGGGCGGGGTCGCTGCCCCCGCCGATGGGAGCAACGGGAGTCTCCAGATAATTTGTAATCTACTATATTACAAATTATCGGGAGGATCACGCCAACGCGCGAAGCGGGATCAGCGATCCCGCCCTGCAATCAGGCCGCCGGGATGCGCGGGCCGCTGTGGCAGGCGCAGCCGGGGGAGCAGGGGGCGGCGGGAACGGCCGCGGGGGACTTCGCGCCGGCCTTCTCGATCAGGCCGTAGCCCCCGGTGATGACGCGCCGCACCGGCTCGCCGGTGTCGGGGTGCCGTTCCAGCGGGGCGTCCTTCATGCTCTGCATCACCTCGAAACGCCGCGGCACCTCGCCCGGCTGTCGGGGGATGGTTTCATAGACGTAGGTGGCCATGAGGGGTAGGGAGAGAAAGGGAAAAGGCTCGAAAATCAAGCCGCCCGCTACCATTCAGCCCGCAGTTGCGCCGGCGTGCGGCCCTGCTCGCGCAGGGTGCGTAGGGCGAGGGCGTCGTGGCGCTTGGCGAGGCGCACGCCCTTGTCGTCGGTGACGAGCGGACAGTGGTAGAACGCCGGCGGAGTCAGGCCAAGGGCGTGGTAGAGCAGCAACTGGCGGAACGTGGACAGCAGCAGGTCGGCGCCGCGCACGACCTCGGTGATGCCCAGCCCGGCGTCGTCCACCACGCAGGCGAGCTGGTAGCTGGGCCCGCCGTCCTTGCGCCACACGAGGAAATCGCCGATCTCCCGGCCCGCGATGGCGCGTTGGGGGCCGAAGCGTCCGTCGCGAAACTCCACCGGCGCGCCATCGGGCACACGAAAGCGCCACGAATGCTCCTCCCGCCGGCCGGCGGCGCGGCGGGCGCGCTCCGTTTCGGCCAGGTTTTCCGGACGGCAGGTTCCGGGGTAGAGCGGTTCGTCGGCGGCCTCGTGCGGGGCCCCGGCCGCCGCAAACACGTCCTTGCGGGAGCAGGAGCAGGGGTAGATCGCCCCCGTCTCGCGCAGCCGTTCAAAGGCCGCGCCATAAAGCGCGCTCCGCCCGCTCTGCGCCACCATCGGCTCCTCCCAGTGCAGGCCGAACCAGCGCAGGTCCGCGATCATCGCGGCCTCGAATTCCGGGCGGCAGCGGGCGGCGTCGAGGTCGTCATTGCGTAGGAGCAATGTGCCGCCGGCCGCGCGGGCGCGTTCCTGCGCGGTCCAGAAGGTCCGGGCGTGCCCGAGGTGGAGCAGGCCGGTGGGCGACGGCGCGAGCCGGCCGCGATAGACTGGAGGGGGATTAACCACCAATGGACACGAATAGACACGAATGAGGACGGAACCATCCGAAAGTTCACCGGAGGCCGGGATTGAATTCGTGCGCCTTCGTGTTCATTCGTGGTTCCAGACATGAAGCTCCTCTGCGTCTACTGTTCCTCCAGCGACCGGCTGGATCCGCACTACGGGATTGCGGCCGAGGAGCTGGGCGCGGAACTGGTCGCGCGCGGCTGGGGACTGGTCTACGGCGGCGGCAAGACCGGCCTGATGGGCGCGGTGGCGCGGGCCGTGAAGGCGCGGGGCGGCCGCGTGGTCGGCGTGATCCCCGAGTTCATGAAGGCCCGCGAGCTGGCCTACGACGAGGCCGACGAACTGGTGACGGTGGTGACGATGCGCGAGCGCAAGCTGCTCATGGAGGCGCGGGCCGACGCCTTCGTGGCGCTGCCCGGCGGCTTCGGCACGCTGGAGGAGATCATGGAGATCCTCACGCTGCGGCAGCTCGACGTGGTGAAAAAGCCCTGCGTGTTTTTCAACCAGGACGGGTTCTACGACGACCTGCTGCGACTCTTTGACCGGATGCTGGCGGAGAAATTCTGCAAGCCGTCGAACCTGGAGCTTTTCCGCGTGGCGACGACCGTGCCCGACATCTTTGCCCAGATCGACGCGGCCGGCAGTGCGCCGACAACGGAATCGAAGTGGTTCCAGACGCGGTGAGCGCGGTTGGGTTTGTCATCTAATGGATGACAAACCTACCGGGCGGACTCAGCGGTAGAGCCGGATCAGATCCTCGCTGCGCACCCAGCCGGACTGGCCGCCGGCGAAGGCGAGCTTGGTCCAGCCAAGGAAGGTCTTCTCGGCGACGGCGATGGAGCCGGCGGACAACGGGGACATCTTCTGGGTCGTGTCGGCCTCGGTCGGGATGCTGCGCAGGGTGGACGCCTTCCACACGAACACCGCCTCCGGATGGGCGAGCGATCCGTAAGTGCGCAGGCTGAGCGTGGCGGCGGCGGCCAGCAGGATGGCGAGCAGGATGGTGGTGAGCGCCGCCGGCCGGGCCCAGCCGCCAATGCGGCCGTAGCCTCGCAACAGCAGGACGACGAGCGCGGCGGCGATGAGGAGGGCGGCGCCAACGAGCGCGATCTGCCATTCGCCCGGTGCCGCCCAGCGCGCCAAGGCATGACGGCCTTCGCCGCGGGAAAATTCCACCAGTTCGGGCGGCGCCAGGCCGGAGCGTTGCAGGCCGAGGGCGAGGTCCCAGCGGGTCGCGGCGGCGCGGGCGTTGAGCAGGAAGCCGCCGGTCCAGTGCGCGGTGGCCTCGGCCCAGCGGTCCTGCTGCGCGAGGGCGAGGCCGAGGTTGTGGCGGGCGGTCCAGTCGTTTGGCGCTGATCTGATTTCTGTCCGCCAGGTTTGCTCCGCTGCCGGAAAATCGCCGCGTTTGTAAGCCTCGCCTGCCGGTTCCGCACCAAAGGCGGAAGGCTGAAGGGCTGAAAAGCTGAAAAGAACAAGCAGCCAGGCTGCGACCCGGATGGTCTGGTTCAGCCCTTCAGTCTTCAGTTCTTCAGCCCTTTCCAGGAAGGGGAACAGGTTGCGCCCGGCGAAGAGCGAGAACGGCGGCCAGCCGGGCACGCGCACGGCCTGCAGCGCGCCCTCGGCGCGGTTCATCCAGTCGGCGGGCAGCTGGGCTTCGCGGCTGTGCAGGGCGCGGTCGGCCTCGGACCAGAGCCGGGCCCAGGCGGAGGCGGCGTCCTGAGTGCGGCGGCCCACGCAGGCATGGACCAGCGGTGTGCCTGGCGCGGCGTGGGGGATCTGCCAAAGTCTGGCCGTCTCCGACTGCCAGACTTTGAGTTGAGGGTTGAGAGTTGAGGGTTGAGAGCCGGAAACGCGGAGTTCGGCGAGAGCTTTGGCCAGGCGGGCGCGGGCCTCGCGGCGCAGGCGTTGCGGGTCGCGTTCGCGCGAACGGAGCGCGGCGAGGGTCAGCCAGAGGAGCAGAGGACAGAGGACGGAGGACAGGAGGCAGGCCCAGACGAGGGCAGGTGTCTTGAGCGGCACGAAGCCCTGGGCGGATTCCGCGATGGGATCGCGCGGCAGGTTCTCGGGCGGCACGGGCGCGACGGCGGTGGGCAGGACTGGCGCGTTTGGTGTCGAGCTGGCCGGGGTGCCGATGGAGAACTGCACGGGCGCGCCGGAACCGGCCGGAGCCTGCACGGGCGCCGAGGTGCCGGTGATGGTCACAGTGACGGGCTCGCTGGCGACGGTCTTGTAGCTGCCGCTCTTCGGGTCGAAGTAGGTGAAGCGCACCGGGGCGAGCCGGTAGGTGCCGGGCTTGGTGGGCACAAGCACGACGTCTTCGGTGAGCGTGCCCTCGAAGAGCGCGTTGTCCTTCATCGTGCGCCTGGATTTCGGCTGCACGACCTGGAAATCGTTGGACACCTCGCGCTCGGGCAGGCCGGCGATGTCGGGCCAGTTGCCGGTGCCGGCCAGCTCGATCGTCCAGGTGACGGGTTCGCCGACGGCGGCGGTGACGGGCACGACCTTGGAGGTGAAGCTGAACTCGCCGACCGCGCCGCTAAACACCGGCGGGGCGGGCGGCAGCGGCTTGATCGTCAATCCGAGCGGGCTGGATTCGATCGCGCGCTGCTCGACCGTGGGCTGGGAGAAAAGCCCGAAGCCGGAGGTGCCGACCATGAGGTTCACCATCTGCGTGGCGGGCTTGACCGTGTAGTTGCCGGGCGCCTTGACGTAGGCGCGGGTGGACTGCTGGAGGGAGACAAAGCGTTCGCCGCGCTGGAGGGTCTCGTTCAGCTCGGGCTTGCTCCAGTCCTCGGTGACGAGCGGCGCGGCGGGCCACTCGACGTTGGTGGCGATGGAATGGTAATAGCGCCGGACGATGTTGAGATTGTAGCCGACCGGGAAAACCTCGCCGGCCCAGAACGCGGCGCGGGGCGCGGTGAGTTTCGCCGCGGCGACATCGTTCACGGCGAGGCCGGAGCTGCCGACGGTGGCGTCGCCCACGGTGAACGTGGCGGCCTTGACCGTCAGCGGGCCCTTGTCGGTTTTGATCGCAAAGGCGGGGATTGTGATCTTATTCCGCGTCCCGGGGCGGACGCGGAAAGTGAGGGTGTAAGTCTTGGTTAGGCCATTTGAGGTGCCGGGGCCGAACTCAACATTGGTGCTGGCCGACGATGAGGGTGGGCCAAGGAATGACAGTCCTGGGACCGTCGGCAGCTTTTCGTTTTCGTCGGGCTCGCAGTTCTCAAAGACCAGCGATAATTCGGAGACCTGGTTGAAGCCCAACTGGCCGCCGGGCGGATCCCAGCGCACGGCCTGGGCGCGACTCAGGGTGGGCACCAGCAGGGCGAGGAGCAGCAGGGCCCAGGCAGGGGCTTGCCGGCAGGCGGGCCTGTGGGAGCGAGCTTGCTCGCGACTGGTTCGTGTCGCGAGCAAGCTCGCTCCCACAAAACGGATCATCGCCTGCAAGCAGGCTCCTACAAAAGAAAAGACGTTGCGGGACATGGTCATCACCAATTCTTGCCCGGGGTTTTTTGCTTGGGCGGCTGGCCCTGCATGAGTTGCTGGAGCTTGGCGGGCGAATCCTGGTGGCGGACCTGGTCCAGCTTCTGGAGCGGCATGGCGAGCTCGGCGTCCACCGGCTCGGCGGGCTTTTTCTCCTGCTGGCCGCCGACCTTCTGGGTGCCGGGCTGGGGCTGCGGCTTGGGCTCGGGCTTTTTCTGCTCCGGTTTTTCCTTCATGTCGCCGAAGGCGTCCTTGTTTTGCTGTTGTTGCTGCTGGTCCTGTTGCTCCTTCTGTTCCTGCTCCTGCTGTTGCTGCTCGGATTTCTGCTGGTCGGACTGATCCTGTTTCTGCTGGTTTTCCTGCTGCTGCTTGTCCTGCTTCTGCTGGTCCTTCTTGTCCTGATCTTTCTTATCCTGCTTGGGCGGCTCTTCCTTCTTGAGCAGCTCCTTGAGTTCGGCACGGAGCTTGGGCCAGTCGGCGGCCTTGGCGTCGAGTTTCTCGCCGGCGTCCACGGCCGAGAGGCCGTCGCGGATCACGTTCTCGGGCGGCTGTTGCTGGGCGGACTTCACGCGCTGGCCGTAGGTGACGGTGGTCGAGGCCAGCTCGGAAAGCTCCTTGGCGCTCACGGCATCCTTGGCGGCCAACCGGGCCACGGTGGTGGAGAGCGGCTTGGCGAGCGTGTCCTCTGCGGCCGGCACGGCCGCAGAGACCGAGGACGGAGGACCAGCCGTCGCTCCAAGAGCTATGGCCGGCAGGCAGAGGACTGAGAACAGAACCAAGGCAGCGGCAACGGCGGCGGCTTTCTGTCCTCCGTTCTCTGCCCTCTTTCCTCTGGTCTTGCCGAGCGGCAGCGCCCGTTCCCGCGGGCGGACGGGGAACTCGGCCCAGAAGCTGATGAGCAGGAGCAGCAGGCCGGGAGCGAGAAACCACTGGAAGCGCTCGATGAGGCGCGCGGTGTTTTTCTCCGAAAACTCGCCCTTGCGGCCGGCTTCGACGGTTTTCCTGAGCAAGGCCGGCAGGTCCACCCAGGCGCTGGCGTCGGTGTAGGCGCCGCCGGTCACCTGCGCCAGCTCCTGCAGGGTCGAGCCGTTGAGCCGCGACATGACGACGGCGCCGCGCTCGTCCTTCACGAGTCCGCCGCCGGCCTCGGGGATGAACGAGCCCTGCGCCGTGCCGACCCCGAGGCCGATGACGCGGATGCCCTTGGTCTTGAGTGACTCGGTCAGGCTCTTCCAGGTCTCCTCCGTGCTTTCGCCGTCGCTGAGGATGATGAGATAGCGGTCGGCGGTGGAGGTGCCGAAGGCTGACATCGAGGTCTCGAGCATGGCCTTGTAATTCGAGCCGCCCTCGGGGAGGTATTCGGGGTTGAGCGCGGGCAGGAACTCGCGCAGCACCTCGTAGTCGGCGCTGAGCGGGCTTTGGAGGAACGCGGTGCCGGCGAACAGCACGAGGCCGACGCGCTCGCCCTTCAGGCCGTCGAGCAGCGAGGTGATGAGCAGCTTGCTGCGGTCGAGGCGTGAGGGCTTCACGTCCTGCGCGAGCATGGAGCGCGAGAGGTCGACGGCGATAAGCACCTCGCGGGACTGGTCGAAGACCTGTTCCTCGATGACGCCCCACTGCGGGCGGGCCAGGGCGACGAGGCACAGCGCCAGGCCGAACCAGAGCCAGAGGCGCGGCCGCGTCTCGGCCGTGGTGTGCTTCGTGCCCAACGAGACCTCAAAGGCGCCGGCCCAGGCGCGGGCGATCTTCGGCCAGTTCGCCACGGCGCGCGCGGTGTGGCGGGCCAGCTCCCAGGAGAAGAGCAGCACGAGCGGCGCGAGCAGCCAGAGCAGATGCGGCGAATGGAAGCTCATGCGGCGGTCGGCGCGGGTTTGCGCCGGAAAGGCAGCTGCGGCGGCAGTGCAAACAGCGCGCCGAGGAACAGCAGCGCCGCGCCGGGCACGGCGAACCAGTGGAACAGCTCGGTGGTGAGCAGGTAGGACTTGGCGGTGAACTCGATCTTTTGCGCCTGATCGATGGCGGCGAAAGCCTTCTCGGCCGTGTCGAGGTCGAAGGCGCGGAAGAATTTTCCGCCGGTGGCGTCGGAGATGGCGCGGAGCTGGCCTTCGTCGAGGTCGGAGATCACGCGGCGGGTGCCGAGCCGCCGGCCGGCGTCGTCAAAGACGGGCATGGGCACCAGGCCGTCGCGGCCGGCCCCGATGGTGTAGACCGGCAGGCCGCGCGATTTGGCGATCCCGGTCGCCTGCTCGGGGGTGAGCACGCCGCGGTTGTTGGCGCCGTCGGTCATGAGCACCACGAACGCGCCCTTGCGCTTGTTGTTCTCCTCGCGGCCGGCCTGCTCCAGGCGGGTGAGCGCCACGCCGAGGCCGTCGCCGATGGCGGTGCCGTCCTCGATCAGGCCGATCTTCAGCCGCTCGATCTGGCGGGCGAGCCAGTCGTGGTCGAAGGTGAGCGGGGCGAGCGTGTAGGCGCGGCCCGAGAAGACCACGAGGCCGATGCGGTCGCTGGTGCGCTGGCTGATGAAGGCCTGGATGATGAGCTTGATGGCCTGGAGGCGGTTGATGCGCTCGCCGCCGCGCTCGTAATCCTCCGCCAGCATCGAGCCGGAGAGGTCGATCGCGAGCATGAGGTCGTAGCCCTGCTGCTTCACCTCGCGCTTGTCCTCGACGATCTGCGGCCGGGCCAGGGCGATGATGAGCAGGACGAGGCCGGTCATGGCCAGGGCGGCGGGCCAGCGGGAGGCGGGGATGAGCGAGGGCCGGTGCCAGGCGGCGGCGAAGGGCACCACGAGCACGGGGGCGCCGCGGCGGCCGCGCACCCACACGAGCAGCGGCAGGAGGAGCAGCAGCGACAGCCAGAGCGGATCGTGAAGCGCGTGGTCCTTCATGAGCGGGTGGGGCTAAATTTGTAATCTATTATATTACAAATTTCGGGGGACAGGTGGGGCGGCTTGGCCTCAAGACGCTTTTGTTCGACGACGACATACAAGCGCGCTGGGGTCAGCGCGCTCCACCTCGGAGTTTGCAGCGGGAGATTCATGGCTCAGCGGCGGCGGCCCGCGTGCATGCGGGCGTGAAAGAAGCGGACCAGGGCGTCGAGGCGGTTCTCGTCGGTGCGGACGGTGAGGCGACTCAGGACGTTGGGGAAGATGGCGCGGTAGGCGGCTTCGCGCGACTGCACCCACGCGGCGTGGGCCTCGCGCTGGGCGGAGGAGGCGCCGTTGAGGTTCACCAGCCGGCCGGCGACGGGGTCGTAGGTGGTGAGGATGCGGTCGAAGGGCAGCGCGCGCTCCCAGGGGTCGTCGACGCGGAAGCCCATCGTCTGGTAGCGGCGCGAGAGCACGCTCCAGCCTTCTGGTTCAACCCGTGGTGGAAAATCCCCGAGCCAGATCAAGATGCTGTGGCGCGGCGCGGCCTTGGCCAGCAGGCGCCACGGGACGAAGGAATTTTGGATTTTCGATTCACGATTTTCGATTGATGGAACCGGCTGCCCCAGAAGCTGGGCGGCAGCGTGGAGGATCTGGCCGCGACCACGGACCGGCTCCTTGAGCGTGTAGCCCTCCTCGGACGCGTGGAGGAAGCCGACGCGGTCGCGGTTGACGGCGCCGAGCATCATGACCAGGCCGGCCAGCTCGAGCAGCGCCTCGCGCTTGGACTGCGCGCCGGAGCCGAACTGCAGGCTGACGCTGTCCTCGAACAGGAGGAGCAGCGAGACCTCGCGCTCCTCGATGAACTTCTTGCGATAGGGCTCGCCGAGCCGGGCGGTGACGTTCCAGTCGATGTCGCGGATGTCGTCGCCGAAGGTGTATTTGACGACCTGGTCGAACTCCATGCCGCGGCCGCGGAAGGCGGAACGGTATTCGCCGCTGAGCACGTTCTCCACCGCGTGGCGCACGCGCCACTCGAGCTGGCGCAGCAGCGCGAGCTGGGAGGTGACGAGGGAGGCGGTGGCGGGACTGGGCATTAAGATCTTTCTCGTTCTCTTAATCTTTCTCTTTCTCCTTCGATTCGTTCGCCCTGATAAAGGAAGAGAACGAGAACGATTAAGAGAAAGAGGCGAATCACACTTTGGCCGGGACGGGCGTGCGGACGAGAACCTGGTCGAGGATCTTGTCGGAGGTGAGGCCCTCGGCCTCGGCCTCGTAGGTGAGGCCGACGCGGTGGCGGAGGGCGTCATGGAAGATTTCCTGGACCAGGGCGGGGGAAACGTAGTCGGAGCCGCGGAGCCAGGCGAGGGCGCGGCCCGCCTGGAAGAGCGCGAGCGAGGCGCGGGGCGAGGCGCCGAAGTTGAGCAGGCGCTTGGCGGCGCCGCCCTCGGCCTGGGCGGCGAGGTCGCGCGAGCTGCGGACCAGGGCGAGGATGTAGGCCTGCACGGCGGGCGCGACATGGATGGCGTCGACCTGGACGCGGAGCTCGAGGAGTTCGGCGCCGCTGGAGACGGCGCGGACCTCGGGCTGCCGGGTGACCTGGCCCCACATCTCCATCATCGCGGATTCCTCGGTGGCGGACGGGTAGTCGACGAGGAGCTTGAAGAGGAAGCGGTCGGTCTGCGCCTCGGGCAGCGGGTAGGTGCCTTCCTGCTCGACCGGGTTCTGCGTCGCCATGACGAAGAACGGCCGCGGGAGCTGGTGCGAGCCGCCGCCGATGGTGACCTGGCGCTCCTGCATGGCCTCGAGGAGGGCGGACTGGACCTTGGCCGGGGCGCGGTTGATTTCGTCGGCGAGCACGAGGTTGGCGAAGATCGGGCCCTTGTGGGTGGTGAAGCCGCCGTCCTTGGGCGAGAAGATCATGGTGCCGACGACGTCGCTCGGCAGCAGGTCGGGCGTGAACTGGATGCGCTCGAACTGGACGCCGAGGGCGGAGCCGAGCGACTTGATGAGGAGCGTCTTGGCCAGGCCGGGCATGCCCTCAAGGAGGACGTGGCCGTTGGCCAGCAAGGCGACGAGCATGCGCTCAATGACGGCCTCCTGGCCGATGACGGCCTTGCCGATTTCTGTGCGGAGTTTCTGGGACCAGGTGGGACCGGTGATCATAGGGGAAGGAAGAATGAAAGTGACCCGCCTACGCCTTTGGAAGCTTCGGCGAGGCAAGGATTGAAAGTGAAGGGATAGGCCCGGTCAGTGACAAGTGAAGAGCTGGGAGCGGATGAGACTGCCGAAGTGACATAGAGTTCAGAAGTTAGCCACGAAAAGTCGCCAAAAAACACAAAAACCAAGGCAAGCCGGTTGGGTTCGTGGACCGGTGCTTTTTCGTGTCTTTTTGTGAGTCTTTGTGGCTAAACAACAACATGGCTGATTTCCCAGACCTCGTGGAAGCGTCGCTGCGGGCGCGATTTGTCTCCCTCGGCGTGAAGCCGGCTGAGGTGGAGGAGCAGTTCATCCGCGGGGCCGGCGCCGGCGGGCAGAAGATCAACAAAACCTCGTCCACCGTCTGGCTGCAACACCGGCCGACCGGGGTGGAGGTGCGCTGCCAGCGCGAACGCAGCCAGGCGGTCAATCGTCTGCTCGCCTGGTCGGAACTGGCCGACAAGCTGGAGTGGCGCCGGGCCGGGGCGGCCAACGCCGCCCAAGCCGCGCGCGAACTGGCCCGCCGGCAGAAGCGCCAGAAATCCCGCGGCCAGAAGGCGCGGATGATCGAGGCCAAGAAGCACCGCGCGAAGATCAAAGCCAAGCGAACCTGCGGCTTTGAGGATTAACCGGGGACGCGCCGCCCCCGGCGCGTTGGTTCAGACATGCAACTCGTGCAGCCGGCCTTTCCATGGCCAGTCGAGCGGCGTGGGACAAAGGCCCTGGCGCACGGGATTCAGGGTGACGTAATCCCGTTTTTCCCGGTAGTTATCCGCGGAACGCAGGAAGCGGTCGAAATAGTCCCGTTGCCAGAGGGGAGGATTGAGCCCAAGGATGGGCGCGAGAGTGCGGCTGCCGATCGATTTCCATGTGCCCACCCACCTCGCCAGCGTTTTGGCTTCGGCTGAAGGTTGGGCAAAAAGATGAAGATGATCAGGCATCAAAAAGAAATCTCCCACGAACCAACCGTCGCAGCCCGGTGAGCGTTGCCAGATCTTGGTCAAGGCATCCAGTGCCACTCGGCCGGCAAGCCAGGGGCGACGTTCATTCGTCACCACGGTCAGGAAAATCACCGGTTGACGGGAATATGACCGCAGGTGTGGCAGGTGGCGGTGGTCGGGCATGACACGACGCGCCGAGGGCGCCGCATCCCCAGAAACTGCAATCGTCAGCCCGCGACCGGTGGCGGCGCGATGACGGGCGGAGGCGTGGCGGCGGCCTTGAGCGCGGCGCGGAGCGCATTCGCGCCGCGGATCATGTAGAACAGCGCGAGGCCGTGGAAGGCGACCGACATCCAATCCTGACCGAGGACATAAATTCCGGCGTCGAGGGTGTAGAGCGCGATGCCGGTCACAAAGGCCCAGAGGTGGCCCTTGCGGGAGAGGAAGCCGAAGCCGAAAAAGATGGCGAGGGCGAGGGCGTCGATGATGAAGGCGACAAGCTTCATCTCCTTGAAGATGGCATCGGCGACGAGGGTGAAGCCAAGGCCGATGACGAAACTCCGATCCGCCCCCGAGTGCATCATGATGGTGTTGACGACGGAGAGACCCGCGATCCACCAAAACCAGCCCGCGCCGCTGAGGATGAGAGGATCGGATTGCGCGACCAGCGCCCGGTTGATGGCGGGTGCGGCGGACTCAGAGGACCGGGCGGGGTCGGTTTTGGTGAACGGATTTTCGGCCATGGGAGGTGGGGGTGTGTCGTCAGTCAAGCCGGTCGGCGCCGCGCTGGCGAGCCGGGAGTGTGTCGCGAAGAAGACTTAACCACTAATGGATTCATCAAGGGATGAATCCTTCCATTTGAGCTCCGGCTAATCGTCTCCGCCCCTGGGTTTCTGGGGCCGGCCAATCGCCGGCTGATTTCCCCGGTCTGCGATGGGCAGACCCCTAGGCCTAGCCCGGAGACGATAAGCCGGAGGGGTGATCCAAAGTTTCGACTTTGGCGAAACTCATTGGTGGTTCACCTCAACTCCCGGGCGAAGCCGGCCACCGTGATCACCACGCCGGCGACGAGGATGATATTGGCGAGCAGGCCGAGATTGCGCTCGAACCAGCCGGGCGGGCGCGCCAGCTCCTCGGTGAGAATGGCGTCGGCGGATTTGCGGGCGTCGATCCGGTGCTCCTTGCGGCGGGCGAGGTCGCGGCGGGCCTGGGAGGCGAAACCGCGCAGGATGACGCCGGCCATGACGAGGGTGACGCCGAGGGCCAGCAGGGTTTCGTGATCGGGGAGTTTCACAGGTGTAGATGGAGATATTTTTTTGCCACGGATTGCACGGATTAACACTGATTGATCACAAACAAGTCATCCTGAGCGATGCGAAGGATCCAGTATGATATCCTCGGGTGGTCGTATCGCTGGATTCTTCACTGCGTTCAGAATGACAAGGCAGGGGGATTGCGCTCGTGGTCAAATGGCCTGCACCGCATCGCCCACATGCACGGTGCCGCGCTTGGTCTCGTGGATCAGGTTGACGCCGAAGTTGACGTCGGTGGGATTGTCGGGGTCGCGGCGGTAGGTGGCGAGGGTCTTGAGCGGCTCCTTGCCGCGCTCGGCCGTTTCCTGGTCGGTGGCCGTGATCGGGCAGCGGGCGCAAGGGCCGGCGTTGCGGAAGACAATTTCGCCGATGCGGATCTTCGTCCACGCATCCTCGGCGAAGGCGGCGCAGCCGGCGACGACGAGGTTGGGGCGGAACCGGTTCATCGGCAGCGGCTGCTTCAGGCGGGAGTTCAGGTCGGCGAGCGAGGCCTCGCTGACGACGAGGAAAGGGTAGCCGTCGGCAAAGCTGACAACGTCGCCCGGCTGCGCCGTGGGTTTGACTATCGGCCGCTGGAAGGTGCCGCCCATGCGCACCAGGCGTAGCGATCCACCGAGGAAGCCGCTGAGCCATTCCGCGGCCTCGTCGCCGCAGTCGTCGGCGGCCGTGGTGCTTTTCCAGACGGTAATGCGGCGCTGGATCGAGGCGTGAGGCGTGGGGCTTGAGGCGCGAGGCACAGAAATCGAACCATGTTTGGGAGCGGAGAGGATGAGCGTGTCCGGCGTCAGTGAGGTTTCGATCAGCGCCATGCGCGGGTGGCTGCGCTGGGTGAGAAAGAGCCCGTCGGCTTCGTTCACGACCATGAAGCGCCGGTCGCCGATCAAGCCGTAATCATCCAACCCCGCCGAAGGCACGGCCAGGCCACGGCAAGATTTGACCGGATGGATGAACAGACCGGAGAGATGCACCGCCGGCAGAGAACCGCGCCGGATGCGCGGGCGCAAGCCGTGTTTGCCGGGCCGGGAGAGCGGTTGATGATTTTGTAGCAAAAGCAGTGAAACCGCGGACCATGCGGACCGTCATACCACCCATGAAAACAATAACCCTCCTGATCTCCCTGCTGGTCGCGGCGCCCGCGCTGCTGCTGGCGGCCGAACCCAAACACCCCATCCGCAACCGCGAAGAGCGCCAGCAAAACCGCATCGCCGACGGTGTGAAGTCCGGCGAGCTGACCCCGAAGGAGACCGCCCGGCTGGAGAAGCGCGAAGCGGAGCTGAGGAAGCAGATCAAGGACGAGCGCGCCGCCAACGGCGGCAAGCTGACGCCGAAGGAGCGCGCCGAGGTCGAGAAGGAACTCAACGGAATCAGCCGCCAGATCCACCGGCAGAAGCACGACGACCAGAAGGCACCGCCGGCGAAATAGGCGGGGTATTTATCTGTTCGATTTCTGGAGGGCTGGCCTCCCGGCCGGCCGTGGTCGGTCAAGAGACCGACCCTCCATTATTTCCGCTGGTAATTGGCGAGGTAAAGCTGCTCGCCGCCGCGGGTGTCGAATTTCTTCGGGCGGACGCCACCGAGGCCGTAACAGATGGAGAGCGTGTCGCCGGCGAACTTGTAGATGCCGGGGATGGACTTGCCGGCGTTGGGTCCGATCATGCCGGCGAGCGTCAGGTGACCGTCGGCCTCGACGGTGTAGGTGCCCTGGTCGGCGGTGACGCCGCCGAAGCGGACGGCGTATTCGCCGCCGACAAGTTCGATCTCCATCTTATCGAGCATCATCTTCGGCGCCTCCTCACCGTCCATCTCGGCATAGACAGGCTGCCAGCGGCCATCGAGAGAGGGGCTCATGACTCAGTTCACTTCGGAATCTGATGCCGGCAACGACTTCTTGGCCTTGGCCCCGAGTGTCTTCAAGTCCTCAACCTGTGACAAGAGATTGCCTGGACCGGTTTTTAATTTTCCGAGCGCTCCGTCGTAACTTTCGTGGAGACGCATGAGGTGTTTGCCGATTTCTTCCAGGTCGGCGAAAAGGCCGGCGAATTTATCGTAGAGGAGTCCACCACGGGTGGCGATAGCTTGGACGTTTTTCGTCTGGCGATCTTGTGTCCAAAGGCTTTTCACAATTTTGAGTGTCACTAAGAGTGTAGGCGCGTTACAAAGAATGATACGACGAACGAACGCCCACTCGTAAAGTTCTGGGTCTTTTTCCAATGCGAGAATGAAAGCCGGCTCCAGTGGCACGAACATGAAAACGTAGTCCGGGGTGATGAGCCTGCCGGTATCCTCGTATCGTTTAGCGCTCAGTTGCTCGATGTGTGTGCGGACGGCGCCGAGGTGCTCTTTCGTAGCGGCGAGCCGGGCAGAGTCGTCAGTGGCGTTCACGGCGCGTTCATAGGCGACTAGTGAAACTTTTGAGTCGATAATGAGGTGGCGTTGATCAGGCAGGCGTAGAATGACATCTGGACGGAGACGCCGTCCGTCATCAGTAGTGAGCGATTCTTGGACGAGGTAGTTCTCTCCTTTGACGAGGCCGGCGGATTCCAAGAGACGATCTAGGATGAGTTCTCCCCATGTGCCGCGTGCCTGCGCCTGGCCTTTCAAGGCGGTCGTCAGATTACGGGCTTCATCAGTGATGCGAGTATTGAGCAAGCGGAGCTGCTCGATCTGGGCCTTGAGCGCGGAACGATCATCACTCTCGGTTTTGTAAACGGTGTCAACGCGTTCGCGGAAATCCGCGAGTTGCTGGCGTAGCGGGTGGAGCAGAGCTTCGACTTGGGCTTTATTGTGATCGGTAAATTTGGCGGATTTTTCATCTAGGAGTTTCGCAGCTATGGCTTGGAACTCGGTTTGGAGGGTAGTTTTTAGTTTCTCGGCATCGGCTAGATAGCGGGCAGCGAGCGCTTCACGTTCGGCGAGGCGTTCGTCGGCATTGGCAAGACGGGTCGCCGAGGTAGCACGTTCGGTCGCGAGTTCAGCGGTTAGCCGGGAATTGATAGATGAGAGTTGAGAGAACTCTGAACGGGCAGCTGTGAGCTCGGCTGTGAGGCGTGCTTGGTCGGCACGGGTGGTGTTGAGTTCAGTGACAAAAGCCGAAGTGCCCGCGCGAAACCATAACCAGGCCAAGACGGCGCCGGTGGCGAGGCCGATGAGGATGAACACGATCTCCATGGCGCCAACCTATGCCGCGAAAGTCGTCGCGAGCAAGCCCGCTCCCACAACTCAGGCGCTGGTGCGCAGCGGGCCGAAGGCGATCTGGATGTCGGTGCCCTTCATGCCGGGGCCGGCCTGGAGGATGCCGCCGTGGAGGCGGATAATTTCGCGGGCCAGGAAGACGGAGAGGCGGCCCTCGTTGGGGGTCGAGCCCGGGGAGGGCAGGGGCAGGGTGCCGTCGAGCTCGAGGCGCTTGCCCTCGATGGTGATGGCGGCGGTGCGCTGGTCGCCGGCGCCGGCGCTGCGCAGATTGAGGATGAGGCCCGCGGTGCCCTCGTCGGGCCGGTTGGCGGCGATGGCGTCAAAGATGGCGCCGAAGGCAAAGCGCAGGAGGTGGGGGTCGACCCGGAAAACCACGGATTCCTCGGCGAACCGGGTGGTGACGCCCCGCTCGGTGGCGACCTCGCTGAGGATGGCCTGGACGTCGGCCTCCTCGGGGGCGGGCTGGGCGATCTCGCCCAGCAGCATCGAGTGCGCGGCGAGGCGTTCGAGCTTCTCGACCTCGGCGGCGAGCGCGACGCCCGAGGCGAGAGTGGCGGCGCCGGGCGCCGGGGTGGCCGGCAGGGTCGCGGCCAAGGGCAAGGGATGCACCGTTCCGGCCTGCTGGCCGGCCGGTGTTAGTCCGGGCCGGTCGCCCGGCAAACGGGCGAGCAGCTGGGCGAAGGTGACGAGCGAGACGAGCGGGTTGGACAGCTCGTGGCTGAGGGTGAGGCCGAGGTTGCGGAACAGGACGCGGCGGTGCTGCTCGGCTTCGGCGCGGATGCGCTCGATCTCGGGGGCGGCCTCCTCCCAGCGCACCCAGACGCCGTCGATCTCGGGCACGGGGCCGGCGGCCACGCGGTAACGGTGGGGCGGGCGGGCATGCTGCTCGACCACGCGCTGCTCGTGCAGGGCCTCGTTGGCGATGGCGCGGACCTCGACGGGCAGGTCGGCGGCGGCGATCTCGGCGCGCGCCAGCACGCGGGAGCCGGGCAGGTATTTGGCGCGGAGCGCCGCGCGGGCCTCGATGCGCGCCAACTCCTCGAGCTGGGCGGAGCGTTCCAGACAGCGTTCGAGGAGGCGGCCATGGAGCACGGCGCGGAACTTGTCGCTGTCGCGATAGGCGGCGCCGTCGGCGCGCGGACCGAGGGCCATCCAGCCGAGCAGCTGGCCGGAGGCGTGCAGCGGGATCAGGAGCCGGGCGCCCCAGCTGTGCAGCTGCTGGCGGATGGGGGCGTCGAGCGCGGGGTCGTCGGGGCCGGCCCATTGCGAGGTGTCGAGCGCGGCGGGGTGGTCCTCCAGCCAGAGGGCGAGCGGGTGGCCGGCATCGCAGCGGTGGACCTCGTCGTCGGAGACAAACGCGTCGAGCTGGCGGAAGAAAAAGAGGACCCGCCCGGACTTCAGGATGTAGCGGCCGGCGCGGCGGAACTCGTCGAGCAGGCGGGTGCGGTCGCCGAGGTGGGTCAGGGCGCTCTCCAGGAAATCCCAGGACTCGACCGGCTCGGGGGCGGGGGTGGCGGGCGATTCGCGGGGGAACGGCGGTTCGCTGCGGCGGGTGCGCTCGCGCGTGGTGTGCAGCTGGGAATTCTTGTCGGCGATCTCCTCCATCAGGCCCACGGTCTCGGCGAGGCGGGCGCGGCTGTCGTCGTAGCTGAGGAAAAGCCGGGCGGCGCGGTTCTGCCGGGCTTGTTCAAAAGGGATGCTGTGGGGCTGGCCGACGAGGATGACGAGGGTGCCGGCGCCGCAGGCGAGGCGGGCGCGCGGGTCGTTGATGTCGGCGACCCAGACGCGCGCGCCGGGGCGCAGGAGATCGCGGGCCAGGTCGGCGGGCCGGGCGAAGACGGCGGGCTCGCGCGGGTGGAGCTGGCTCTTCCACGCGGCTTCGAGACCGGGATCGTTGGTGGTCAGGATGAGGGTGGCGGGCATGGAAAGGTGATGCGGAAGGTAGCGCCGGGGCGGCCGCTGTCAGGCACAATGATGGTGGCCTTGTGTTCGTGCAAGATATCCGCGCACACGGCCAGGCCGAGGCCCATGCCCTTGGTCTTGGTGGACTCGAAGGGGTGGAACAGCCGGCCGCGCTGGTCGGCGGGGATGCCGGGGCCGTTGTCGCTGATCTCCAGGATGACGCTGCCGTTGGGGGAATTCCGGGTGCGGAGCTCCACGCGGCGGCCGGACTCGTGCGGTTCAACGGTCCCCTTCGGCTCGAACGCCTGAAAGGCGTTGATGAGGAGATTGATGATCACCTGGCGGAGGGCGCTGGCGTCGGCCCAGATGGTGTCCGCCGTGGCGTCAAGATTGCTGACGATCGCCACCCGTGCCTCGGTGGCGCGCGTGAGCATCAGGTCGACGGTCTCGCGCGCCACGGCGTGCAGGGAGACGCGCTCCATCTGGTGCCGGCGGGGGTTGGAGAGGTCGAGGAGCTGCTGGGTGAGGCTGTCGATGCGGTCCACCTCGGCGGGGATGAGGACCTTGAAACGGCGGCGGAACTCCGGGTCCTCAAACCGCGTGGGCAGGAGATGGGCGAAGGTCTTGATCGAGACCAGCGGGTTGCGGATCTCGTGGGCGAGGCTGGCGCCCAGCAGGCCGATGGTGGCGAGCTGCTCGGACTGGCGGGCCTGCCGCGTGAGGCGGGAGCGCGCGAGGATGTTGTCCATGAACTCGGCGATTTCCCGGACCTGCTGCACCTCGGGGTAGGTGAAGGGCCGGTGGTTCACCTTGGCGCCGAGGACGAGCAGCAGCGACGGCGCCTTGCTGTCGCGCGGGGCGGTGACGGCCAGGCCGAGGCCAAACTCGGTGAGAAAATGGCGGAGGTCGACGAGGCCGGGCTCGGCGCGCTGGCGCATGAGGCTCTCGGGCGTGCTCCAGCCGGACCGGCAGAGGGCGGCGTGCGCCGGCCGGTCCTTGGCGAACTCGATGTCACTCGCCAGATACTGTTCGCCGCTGTCGAACAACAGCCGGACGAAACGGGCCTGCGCCCAGGCGCACAGCAGGCGCTCGAACACGGTCACCAGCTTGTCCGGGCTGGGCTCGCTGCGCGCGGCCTCGAGCAGGGCGCCGCGCAGCTCGGCGATGTGCTGCCTGGCCGTGAGGCGGAACCACTCGCGCGTCTTGCGCTCCAGCAGGAAGGCGAAGGAGCTGCCCACGGCGACACTGAGCAGGAGGCTGGCGGCGGGCGGCAGGAGGTTTTGCAGAAGATAGTCCAGCCCGACGATCCCCAGCCCCAGCACGAGCACGAGCACGAGCCGCTGGGCCAGGGACAGGAAAATCTGCCGGGCGTCGAAGACGCGGTGGACCGTGACCGCCCAGGCCGTGAGACCATAGAAAATCAGAATGATCAGCGGGGTCAGCCGGGGCAGGAAACGCAGGTCGAAATAGTTGCCCACAGCGGAAACGATGATGACGACAAAACAGGCAATACCGGCGTTCAAAATTAAAAACTGAAGCTCAAGTCGGCGAAGGCCCGTTTGGGTCCGCCACTGCCGGTAGGTCTGAAAGACCAAATGCAGATATAGCGCTAGACTGACAACGGTGTAAACTTGATAGCCAGAGCCGCGGAGTTCGGCTCCGGGCCTTGACTCCGGGGGGATGAAATATTTCGTGAAACAAAGACCGGCCAGGACACAGCCGATCCCAAACCAGGCGGCCGCTTGGGTTCTGAGCCCAACCTTGCGCCCCTCAGAGATCAGGATCGATTCCTTCATGCTCCAGATAAGCAGTGGGAAGAAAGCCCCCACCGCCGAGGCCGCTCTTATCCAAGGAACAGGATTGCCCGTTGCACCAACCTGGAGCTGCTGGCCGGCGCGCATGGCCATGAAAACACAATAGAGCCATATGCCCGCATTCACTGATGCGAGCGAGAAAGCTTGGTTGATCGTCCGTCGGGGATTGTTCCACCAGATGACCGCGCCAAAGGCCAAAGTCAGCAAGGAGGCGGAGAGAATTAATACAGGCATTATTGTTCGATCACCAAGGCGGAGTTGCTGCCAGCCAGGCCATGGGTGTTGACCAACGCCACTTTCACCGACACGCGGCGTTTCTGGTTGGAGAGATGCAAAGGGCAGGTCGGGTCTGGATTTTCCCAGTTAATCGTGGGTGGCAGCAAACTATGCATGATGCTCAGGACAGTGCTGGCGAGCTGAACGGGACCCGAGGCACCCAAGGCCGTCCCAACGGCGCCTTTGATCGAGGTAACGGGAATTTCCGCCAACCGGCGGCCAAAAACCTGCCCGAGGGCGTAGGACTCGCCCCGATCAATGACGCGGTGGCCGGGCCCCCACGCATTGATGTAACCGACTTCTTCTGGCCTGCGACATGCATTGGCGAGGGCGGCTTGAATGGCCTCAGTTAAACCAGCGCCGGTTAACCCGTCGTTATCATTGGCGAAACCGTGACCTGCAATCCACGCCAGAGGTTCTCTGGGGCTGTTGTCCGGCTCCAAGACAAAAATGCAAGCCCCCTCGCCTAGCACGCCTGTTGTCCGCCAAAGATCAAACGGCCGACAGGCTTTTTCCGGCAGCTCATCCGACATCGGACTAAGCTCAGAAGCATTAAATCCCAACATGGGATAATAAGCCAACGGGCATTCGCTGCCACCGGCCAGGGCCAGATTGGCCTGACCGGTGGCGATCAGTTCGGCAGCTTGACCAATCGCATCCATGCCCGAACAGCAGGAGGTTTGCACCGTGACCATGCGAGCGGAAACCTGTAATCGTTTTGCGATCTTGGCAGCTATGTTTACCGTCGAGGTCTCGTAGATGATGTTGGCGGCTTGCGAATAACGGGTGCCCCTTTTGATCACGGTCTCAATCCCCCGGCCGATTTTATCCATATCCATGATGGAAGTGCCCGTTACTACCACGGGGTTAAGTCCGTTCAGATCAAATGGGGTGATTCCCGCGTCTTGCAGGGCCAGGATTGCGGCCGCCAGGCCGAATTGGGTGTGGCGCGACAGCCGCTTTGGGTTCTCCTCCGGGGCATAATGCTTCAGGTCGAAATCCAGCACCTCGGCGCCGATGAAAGCGCCGGCGGCGGGGTCGAACCGCGTGATGGCGCGCACGCGGCTGACCGGCTCGTTGATGCCGCGGAAGAAGGCCTCGCGGCCGATGCCCGCCGGCGTGACCGGCCCGATGCCGGTGATCTTAACGCGGCGACGCATGGGGGAGGGGCGGGAGTTGGTCAGAGAGGCGTGATTCAAGGCGGTGAAGAAAAGAGGAGGTGGAGCGACGGACGGCGCCCGGGGAGACTTTGCCGGCCGGCAGGGCAGAATTCAAGGTGTGCTTGCAAAATCAACCGGCCTCCGGTTTCTGCCATTCTGAACGAAGTGAAGAATCCATGCTCTCGCTCGCGACATGATGTTCGATGCCGTGGATCCTTCGCTCCGCTCAGGATGACAAACCTGTTTTGCAAACACGCTCTAGTTGGGGGACAATGATGGCGACGGCAAGCCTCGGCATTGCAAAAGAGATTTGCGCCGTAGTCGGTGCGGACCCACAAAGGCGAACCGTATGACTGCCGTCGAATTCGAAGCCCGGGTTGTCGCATGGGCGCGCACACTTCCCGACCTTGAGGCGCTCGTGCAGATCGGCTCACGCGTGCAACCGGGTGCAGAGGTTGATGCCTGGTCCGATTGGGACTACCAGCTCATCGTCCGCCAACCCTCCCGTTACCACAACCGCGACTGGCCGGCGCAGATCGCCCCTTGTTGGTCGGCGCACTTCGAGCGGACTGAGCGGGCGGTGACCAAGCTCAGCGCTGTATTCGCCTGGGGATGGGAAGCCGATTTCGTGCTGTTATCCGCTTGGCAGATGAAACTGGTCTGCTTTGCCATGCGACACCCGGCGGGGCAGAACTGGTTTCCCCAGATATTGCGCCGGGGGATCCACAATTTGCGGTTGGTCGCCGGCCTCGGCTACCGCGTGGTGCTCGGCGGCCCGGCGTGGGAACGACGCTACGCCGCGCTGGCCGTGCCCTGGTCTGTGCCCGATTTTGTCGCGGAAGATTTCCAGCACCACACGGCGGCTTTTTGGCGGCATGCTGTTTGGGTCGCCAAAAAAATCCTCCGGGGCGAATTGCGCGCGGCCCTGCGCTGGTCGCAGGTCGAATTGCGCGAACACAGCTACGCCCTGCTCGCGGAGGAGGCGCGGCTGGAGGGCCGCACGCCCCGCCCGGAGGCGCGCAAAGCGGAGCAATGGCTCGATGCCCGGCGCTTGCAGCAGACTGCGATCGTGACTTCCATCGAGCAGGCGCAGCTGGCGCGCGCGTTGCTGGCCGAGCTGGATCTTTTCGTCGGAGTGAGCGCGAGCGTGGCGGCGCGCCGGGGGTGGGCCGTGCCGGATTACCGCGCGGTGGAGGCGTGGCTGCGCGCCGAGCTGGCGAAAGTGGCCTGATCCTAGAGGCTATCCGGAAACTGGACTCTGTGGTGGGGCAGCGTGCTGGCACGCGCTCGTTGCCCTCTGGGGCGCGACCAAGGTCGCTGGCCCACGAACACCAACGAGAGGATTTTCGGATAGCCTCAAATTTCAGCAGTTCAATTTAACCGCAGATTTCACCGATGGAAAACGAACCAATCATTTTACAGGAGGGCGCGGAGGAAGCAGAGATTCCGATCTCCCTTGTCAGCCATAGTCTTGGCGGCGGCTGATGCCTTTTCTCTGCGAGCTCCTGTGAAAACCTGCCTTGGCCTTTATCCGTGTTCATCCGCGAAATCCGTGGTTTCAACAGCTTTTTCCAGGCTGATGCGGACCGAAGGGTGGAGCGGGTTGACCACAACACGCCGGGATCGCCTGCCCGCAAACCAGCGCACCGGGCCGTATCCATGCCGTAGAAAACCGCGGATTACGCGGATCAACCCGGATATATCAGAGCCAAGGCCAACCCGGCACCAACCGATCTAATGAGTATTACTTAAAGATGAGACGCGGTCACAGGTAGGGCGAATCCTTCCGCCGCCGCCAAGACTATGGCGGACAGGCCGGATGAGCCGTGGTTCGGAGCGGCTCGTCGGGGACGACTCGCCCTACCTGCCTGTCCGGCTGTTGTAACTTCAAAGGGTAATTCTCAATAATGATGCACCGGACGGCGTGGATTGAATCGGCTTGAGTTTTATCTCTAACGCCTTGATCCGTGCCTATCCGCGTCATTCGCGGGAAATTCCGACTGAATCGTTACGGCTGGGGTCAGTGCGCTCCACCTCCGCGATCGCCTCATGCCAATTACTGACCGGAATCGGACTCTTCACACAAAGCTCGCGAGGGACACAAAGGCGACAGCCAGTTCAAAGTTAACCAACTCCGCGTTCTTTGCGACCTTGGTGTAAAATCTCATCTCAAATCGCAATTGGTCTCAGCCGGCCGCGAGCGGGAATTCGAACGAGAAGACCGTGCCGCCGCCGGGGTTGGGCTCGACCTTCATCTCGGCGTGGTGGGCGGCGGCGATGTGCCGGCAGATGGTCAGCCCCAGGCCCGTGCCGTGCGGCTTGGTGGACTCGATCGGTTTCCGCAGAATGATCTCCATGGCCTCGGGGGGCAGGCCGCCGCCGTTGTCCGCGACCGACAGGAGGGCCCGGCCCGCCGCCTGGCGGACGGAGATGACGATCCGCTTGGCGCCGGCCTCCAGCGAGTTTTTCAGCAGATTCTGCAGGGCGCGGACGATCTCATAGCGCACGCCGGTGATGGCGACATCCTTCTCCCCCTCGACCTCGATGCGGGCCGAGTCGAAAAACAGCACGGCGCGCGTCTCCTCGGCGACGGTGTGCAGGTTGACGGAGGCGACCTGGGACTGATGGCGGGTGCTCTGGCGCCAGGACTCGGCGAGGTGGAGGCAGAACAAGGAGCAGTGCTCCAGCCGCTCGGTGTAGTGGATGATGCGCTGGGCCGACGGCGAGTCGGCGGGCTGCCGGCGCACCTCGTCGAGCAGCATGTTGGTGTAGCCGATGGTCACGACGAGGGGGTTGCAGATGTCGTGCACCATCTCGGCGGCGGCCTGGCCGTAGCCGACCTGCATCTGGTGCTTTTTCTGCTCGGCCATGACCGACTCATACCTGCTCTCCAGGTTTTTCAGGAGGGTGGTGCGCTTCTTGCGCTCCAACGCCTGGGAGGCATGCCGCCGCACGGCGGCCTGCAGCACATCCACGTCGAAGGGCTTCTTCAGGTATTCGTTCGCGCCGAGGCTGATCGCGGCCTGGGCGGAGGCGAGGGCGCCGTAGCCCGTCATCATGATCACGGCGGCGTCGGCGTCGATTTTGCGGAACTCCTCCAGCCCCTGGATGCCGTTCTTCTGCGGCATGCGGATGTCCATGATCACCACGGCGAATGACTCGGCCTTGGCGAGGGCGAGGCCGCGGTCCACGCGGTCGGCGGTGAACACCTCGAATTCGTCCTGCAGCAGGTAGCTCATGCTTTCGCGCGGGCCGAGCTCGTCGTCAATGACGAGAACCTTGGGGCGGCCTGAAGTCTGGGCGAGGGAGGTCGAGGTTGCGGCGAGCATGACGGGCAAATTTTCGTTAAACTGAAGGTTCCGCCCGTTTTGGCAATAGGAAGCTTGGCCGGGAAGCCCCCTGGCCGGTCGGCGGCTTGTTAAATAAACGTTATTTTCCCGCCACGCCGCGGGAGAACAGCTCCGTGATGACGTCCTCGAGGGGCACGTCCTGGATCGTGATGTCGTCCACGGCGCCGAGGGCGAGGATCTGCTGGCACACGGCGGTGACGTGCTCGCTGGGCACATGGAGGAGGATCTCGCCGTCGTCGCAGACCTTGCATTCGCCGTGGAGCGGCTGCCAGCCGGCGGGGAAGGCGCCGTCGCGCGGCTTGAATTTGATGATGCGCTGGCGCGCTCCGGCCCCGGTGATGCGGTCGAGCGCGCCGTCGTAGATCTTCCGGCCGTGGTCGATGACGATGACACGCTCGCAGAGCGAAGAGATGTCGGCCATGTAGTGGCTCGTGAGCAGGATGGTCGTCCTGTTCTTGCGGTTGTAGTCCCGCAGAAACTGGCGGACGGCCTTCTGTGAGACGACGTCGAGGCCGATGGTGGGTTCGTCGAGGAAGAGGACGCGCGGGCGGTGGAGCAGGGCGGCGATGAGCTCCATCTTCATGCGTTCGCCGAGGGAGAGTTCGCGGACCATGACATTGAGTTTCTGCCCCACGGCGAGCAGCGTCACCAGCTCGTCGAGCGTGGCCTTGAACTGGCCCGGGGGCAGGCCGTAGATGGCGCGGAGCAGGTAGAAGGACTCGATGGCCGGCAGGTCCCACCACAGCTGGTTTTTCTGGCCGAGGACGAGCGCGAAGAGCCGGCGGTAGGCGTTCTCGCGCCGGGTCGGGTCGAAGCCCGCGACGCGCGCCGTGCCGCCGGTCGGGTAGATGAGGCCGGAGAGCATCTTGAGCGTCGTGGTCTTGCCGGCGCCGTTGGGCCCGAGGAAACCCACCAGCTCGCCCTCCGCGATGGTGAAGCTGATGTTGTCGGCCGCGCGGGTCTCCTCGAATTCGCGGTGAAACAGGCCCTTCACGCCGCCCCAGAAGCCGGGCTGCTTCTTGTAGGTGCGGAAGACGCGCGTGAGGTTCTCGACTTCGATCATGGCGGACAGGATTCAGGAGTCGGGAGACAGGAGCCAGAAGAAATTGCCCGGAGCCACGCCCCGCAAGATTCGCCGTGTCAATGCCGGCGAATTCCGCTACCGATGCCTGATGCCCAAGCCTGCTCGCGCGCTCACGTTGATCCTGAGCGCCATGCCGTCGGAGATCCGCCTGATCCAGGCGCATCTCCGGCGACCGAAACCGGGCCGGCACGCAGGGTTGCCCTATGTCACCGGGGTGTTGCGCGGCCGGCGGGTGGTCACGGCCGTGACCGGCGTCGGAGTCACCAACGGCGCGATGGTCACGGCGCTGTTCGTGGAAAAATTCCGCCCAACCGAGGTGCTCGTCTCGGGCACGGGCTCACGCTTTAATCTGCGGCTCCGCACCGGCGACACGGTCATTTCGACCAAAACGATCCACCACGCCGCCGGCAACCTGACGGACCAAGGCATGATCTACCGCAAGGTGCGCGGGCCGCTCGCCGGGCAGATGACCTCGTGGTATTACCGGCCCGATCCGCGGCTGCTGCGGCTCGCCCGCGCCGCCATCGTCGGCTACGCCGCCGCGCCCGTCAGGGTGGCTGGCCGGACCTATGTGCCGCGCGTGCTGACCGGTGTGGTCGCCGCCAGCGACCTCTTCGGCGTGTCCGACGCCAAGATCGCGGACATGAGAAAGAAACTGAACCCGGACATCATGGAGATGGAAAGCGCCGCCATCGCGCAGGTCTGCACGCAGCTCGGCGCGCCGCATCTCGTTTTCCGCGCCGGGAGCAACCGCACGCAGTCCAATCCCGGCGGCGACTACCGCCAGCTCGGCCAGACCGCCGCCGCCGCCGCCGCGCGCTGGACGGTGTATTTCACCGGCTGCCTGGCGGCAGCCACAAAGGCTCGATGAGCAATCCACGCCAAACCCGCGACAAACCAATGTTCGTAATACGAACATCTGCCTTTGCGCCCAGTCGTATTTCGGGTGTCTTTTGGGCGAATGTTCGTAATACGAACATTGGCGGCGGGGGCACACCGCCGGGGGCCACGGGGAGCAGGCCATGAAATACTTCATGCGCGGCGACGGCGAGGGCTTCGTGGTGGCCTTCATCAACAACCTGGTGCAGCTGCTCATCCTGGCGCCGCTGTGCACCGGCGTGCTCGGGTTTTCGCCGCAGCTGATCTACGGGCGGATCCTGCCGGGGGTCGCGATCTCGTTTCTCGTCGGCAACATCTTCTACGCGTGGCAGGCGGTGCGGCTGGCCAAGCGCGAGGGGCGCACCGACGTCACCGCGCTACCCTACGGGATCAGCACTCCGGGGCTGTTCGCCCATGTGTTTCTGGTGATGCTGCCGGCCAAGCAGCTCGCGATCGCACAAGGCATGGCCGACCCGGAGCGCTATGCGTGGCACGCGGGACTGGTGGCGTGCTTCATCGGCGGGCTGATCGAGTTTGGGTGCGCGTTCTTCGCGGAGAAAATCCGCCGGCACACGCCGCCGGCCGCCATGCTGGCGACGCTCGCCGGCGTAGGGCTGGGTTTTCTCGGACTGGCCTTCCTGTTTCAAGCCTTTGCGGCGCCCGTCATCGGCTTCGTGATGCTGGTGCTGGTCTTCATCGTGTTTTTCGGCCGGGTGCGGTTCCGCGGGCGCCTGCCCGCGACGGTCGTGCTGCTGGCGGTGGGCACGGCGCTGGCTTGGGCGACAGGACTGGCCCCGGTCGGCGGGCCGGGCGCGCAACCGCTGGCGCATTTCAAACTGTATTTCCCTCTGCCCGTGCTCGGTGAGCTGTGGGCGGCGCTGTTTGGCGGGCATATCGTGGCCTATCTCTCCGTGGTCATTCCCATCGGTCTGCTCGGCGTGCTGGCCTCGCTGCAAAACATCGAATCGGCGGCCGCCGCGGGCGACAACTACCCGGTGCGGCCGAGCCTCGTGATCAACGGTCTCGGCACCATCGCGGCGGCGTGCTTCGGGTCGCCGTTCCCCTCGTCGATCTACATCGGACATCCGGCCTGGAAGAAACTCGGCGCGCGCGCCGGCTACTCGGTGCTCAACGGCCTGGGGATCACACTGGTCTGTCTGACCGGCGCGATGGCGGCGTTGACGTGGCTGATCCCCGCCGAAGCGGGTATTGCGATCATCCTCTGGATCGGCACGATCATCGCCGCGCAGGCCTTTGAGGTGACGGAAAAGAAATACTACCCCGCGGTCATCATCGGGCTGTTCCCCGCCCTGGCCGCCTGGACCATGCTGATCGTGAAGACCTCGCTCGGCGCGGGCGGCGCGACCCTCGATGCCGGCCTCGTCAAGGCCGCTCACGCGGCCGGCGCCTACCTCGGTGGCGGCTTCGCGCTCGAGCAGGGTTTTCTGTATTCCGCCATGATCTGGTCGGCGGTCGTGGTGTGCATCGTCGACCGGAAGTGGCACCGCGCGGCGGGGTGGTGCGGCGTGGGCATGGTGCTGACGCTGTCGGGGCTGATGCATTCCTACGCGCTGACGGGACGCGACACGGTCATCGACCTGCCGCTGCTGGCGTGGGTGAGCGGCACATGGGCCCATTCGACAGGCGCAGGGCAGGCTCCCTGGCGCGCGCTCTTCCCCGCCGGGGCGGCGGCGACGGGCTATGGGCTGGCCGCGCTGGTTTTCCTGCTGGCCAAATACGTCACCGTCCCCCGGGCTGAGGACGAAGTCGCCTGACATGGACCCGAAGCTCCCCTTCATCGACCTGCACCGCCACCTCGACGGCAACGTCCGGCTGCAAACCATCCTCGACCTCGGCCGGAAGCATAACATCAGGCTGCCGGGCGACACCCTTGAGACGCTGCGGCCGCACGTGCAGGTGGACGGCGTCATGCCGGATCTGATCACCTGGCTCAACAAGCTGCACTGGATGATCGCCGTGCTCGGCGATTACGAGGCCTGCCGGCGCATCGCGCGGGAAAATGTCGAGGACGCCAAGGCCGAGGGCCTCGACTATGTCGAGCTGCGCTTCAGCCCGTATTTCATGGCCGGGCCCAACAAACTGAACCCGGGCAAAGTCGTGGAGGCGGTGGTCGCCGGCATCGCGGAGGGCCGGGCCAAGACGGGGCTCAAGGTCAACCTCATCGGCATCATCAGCCGCACGTTTGGCGCCGGGGCGGGCCTGATCGAGCTGGAAGCCCTGCTCGCGCAGCGGGCGCACCTCGTGGCGCTCGACCTCGCGGGCGACGAGAAGAATTTTCCGGCGGAGCTGTTCGTCGAGCACTTCAAGCGCGGGCGCGACGCCGGCTGGGCGATCACCGTGCATGCCGGCGAGGCCGGCGGGGCGGCCAGCGTGTGGGCGGCGCTGCAAAGACTCGGCGCGACGCGCATCGGGCACGGCATCCGGGCGATCGACGACCCGCGCCTGCTCGATTACCTGCGGGAGCACCGGATCGGCCTCGAGATCAACCTCACGAGCAACGTGCAGACGAACACGGTGCCCGGCTTCGCGGCGCACCCGATGAAACGGTTCCTCGCCCACGGCCTGCTCGCGACCATCAACACCGACGATCCGGTGATCAGCGGCATCGACCTGCGCCATGAATTCATGGTGGCCGCGCCCGCCGCCGGCCTGACCGCGGCGGAGATCGCCCAGGCGCAGCGCAACGCGCTCACGCTCGCTTATCTGTCCGCGGAGGATAAATCCGCCCTGCTCGCCGCCAAGGCCTGATTCTTGGCCGCCGTGCGATTGATCGGTGGGGAAGCACGCGGGATTTGACGCCGCCGCGCCGGCGGTTATCACTGCGGGCATGGCACCCTCCGTTTTCCGGTTCAGCCTCGGCCTGCTGGCGGTCCTGCTCGCTGCCGGCTGCGCCTCTTCTTCGCCGATGTCCCGGATCGACGCGAACCGGGCGCTCTATGAGTCGTGGCCGTTTGAGATCCAAGAGGCGGTGCTCAATGGCCGCGTGGTGGCCGGCATGACGCCGGAGATGGTGGAGATGGTGCTGGGCAAGCCCAAGGAAATCATGAGCCGCCAAGGCAAGAAGGGCGAGGAGGAGGTCTGGACCTACAAGAAGCGGCAGCCGATGGGCAATATCCTGAGCGGCACCCACATTTCCATGGGCGGCAACATCGGCGGAGTCGGGATCGGCGGCCCCATCCTCGGCAGCGGCAGCAGCATCCCCGCGCCCGGGCCCGAACCGGTGGAGGACGCGATGGATGTCGTCTTCCAGAACGGCCTGGTGGTGCGGGCCGACCCTGAATTGTCCAAGGGCAAGTAAACGCCGCCCCCGCCTGCGGCTGCCGCGCCGCGCCGGGTTGCCATTCGGGCGGCGGTGGATTGATTGGGCGCCATGAAGCCTCTCCTCGTGGTTTTTCTCCTGGGTCCGCTGGCCGGGCTCGTCAGCGCGCAAAACGTGGTGGTCAACCTGCTGGCGCCCGCCGAGGCTGCCGCGCCGGGCGGCGAGGTGCGCGTGGACCTTGTCATCCTCAACCCGACGCCGACCGAGATCATCTACGAAACGCCGCTGGCGCTGCGCGGCACGCTCAGCAGCGAACGCCGCAGCTGGCCGGTCGAGCTGCGCGGGCAGGCCGGGGGCGGGGCGCAGATCGCGGCCCGGAGTTTTTCCTACCGCTCGTTCATCTTCACCGTGCCGGCGGAGGCCCGCGGGCGGCTGGTGCTCGACCTGGAGCGGCCGCAGCCCGCGCGCGCGCTCATCGAGGTCAAGGCCGCGGCCGATCCCGGACAGGCACCGCGCGCCGTGTCGGCGCCGTTGAGCAACATCCTGCCCGGCCAGCCGGCGGAGTCGGCCATCCAACGGACCTTCGCCGGGCGGTTCAGCGCCCATGAACCGGTTTACTTCATCTACGGGCCCGACGCCCCCGGGGCCAAGTTCCAGTTCAGCTTCAAATACCGCGTGCTGGGCGAAAACGCGCGGCTGGGCGCCACGCTGCCGGCGTTGCGCGGACTCTACGCGGGTTTCACCCAGCGCTCGCTGTGGGACATCGACGCCGACTCGAGCCCGTTCTTTGACACGAGCTACATGCCGGAGCTGATGTTCGAGTCGCAGGCGCTGGTGGATCGCGGGGACGCGGGCGGGTTCAAGCTGCTCGGCTGGCAGGCCGGGGTCCGGCACGAGTCCAACGGCCGGGACGGCGCCGATTCCCGCAGCCTGAACATCGCGTATGTCCGCCCGGCGTTCGCCTTCGGCCGGCTCGACGGCTGGAACCTGATCGTGGTGCCGCGCCTCTTCGCCTACCTCTCCGATCTGGCCAACAATCCCGACATCGGGGACTACCGGGGGAATGTCGAGCTGACGGCCATCTTCGGCCGCAATGACCGCGGCGCGCTGGCGCTCACCGGCCGCCTCGGGCGCGGGGCGCACAAGGGCAGCCTGCAGGCCGACCTGACCGTGCCGGTGAAATTCGACCGCATGTTCAACTTCGCGACCTACGTGCTCATCCAATACTGGGACGGCTACGGCGAAAGCCTGCGCAGCTACGACCAGCGGAGCGAGACGATCCGGGCGGGGTTTTCCCTGGTGAGGTGACCTGCGGAAAAGAGCCACGGAGTGTTCCGTAGTCAGGGCACATTGCAAATCCTGTCATTGCGAGGAGGCCCGGATCGGGCCGTCGAAGCAATCCAGCAAGATGGATCGCCACGCCCGGCCTTGCCGGGCTCGCGATGACAAGACGTGGGTGAAATAAATTCTTGGCGCGCTAACGTCCCGTTGTGTGCAAGCACGCAACCTACAGTCTGACTGGCGCCGCGCGGGGCGGCCCGGCCGCCTCGACGGCGGCGAGGAAGGCGCCGAAATCCAAATAGTGCGACACCAGGTGCGTGACACCCAGGCCCGGCATCCGGCGGGCAAACTCGCCCGCGCCGACCCCGACGAAGGGCCAGCCGAGCTCGCGGCAGGCGCGCACATCCCAGGCCGCGTCGCCGACGTAGGTGATGCGCTCAAAGTCGGGGACCCCGTGGTGCGCCGCCGCCCGGGCCCGCGCCGCCTGCATGATCCCGGTCCGCGGCACCGCCGCCTCGCAAAACGCCGCCGGCAGATCCTCATAAGGTATGCCGGCCGTGGCGAACTTGTGGCGGGCGATCGCCTCCCAGTCGCCCGAGGCGATGGCGACGGCGTAGCCGCGGCGTCGCAGCTCTCGCACGGCTTCGGCGGCACCGGGAATTTCCCGTGTGCGGCGGCCGGTGCGGCGGGTGACCTCGCTCATGATCCCGATCATCCGTTGTTGCACGGCGCGGGACTCGGCCGGCGTCGGCGGCGTGCCGCGGGCCCGGCGCACGATTTCCTGGAGGCAATAGGAGGAGGTGGTGTGCGGATAGGTTTCCCACTCGGTCTTCACGCCCGGCAGGCCGAGCGCCTGCTCGATGGCGAGCACGTAGCAGTTCTCCGCGATGGCGAAATCGTCCGTCAGCGTCCCGTCCATGTCGAACATCACGAGCTTCATGGCCGGGGCCGGGCGGTCAGTGGCCGAGGCGGCGGTAGTCGAGGACCGTGTGGCTGATGCAGCCCTGGGCGAGGCATTGCACGTCGGTGAGCGGCTCGGGCGGCGACACGTCGAGGATCTGGCCCCAGAGCAGGCGGTGCGAGCCGTCGTCGGCCGCGGGGCTGAAGAGTTTCGGCACGTGGACCTGCGCGGGCACGGTGCGCAGCACGCGGGTGTCGGGCGCGCAGGGCAGCGGAAAATTAAGGCTGTGCACCGTGAAACTGTTCTTTGGCGTCACGGGGAAAATTTCGCCCACGAGCCGGGCGGCGTGCCCGGCGCTGACCTTGAGCGTCGCGAGGAGCTCGCCGTCGGGCGAGCCGCCGAGTTCCTTCAGGTGCTTGTAAGTTTCGCCGGAGACATCCTGCGAGGCGGCAAGCGCCGGCAGGCCGTGCAGGGCGCCTTCCCACGCGCCGGCGACGGTGCCGCTGGCGAGGATGAAGCCGAGCGAGCAGTTGAAGCCCAGGTTGATGCCGCTGACGACGCCGTCGATGCGGTCCGTGAGAAGGTGGGCGAGGGCGATGTTGACGCAGTCGGAGGGCGTGCCGTCGAGAATCCAGGTGGGGCAGCCGAACCCGCGGTCGACGGCGGCGGACTTGACGGGGCGCGAGCGGGTCTTGGAGGCGCCGGTCCAGCTCTGCTCGGCGGCGGGCGCGGCGACGTAGAGTTCGTGCCCGGCGGCCCGGAGCGCCGCGATCAGTTGGTGGAGGAAAACCGAGCCGATGCCGTCGTCGTTCGTGACCAGAAGTTTCATGCAGCGGGGGGCGAGGCGGAATGCAGGCGGCGGGGGCGGGGGAAGGGTGAAAACATCAGCCCATCGGCCCAGCGGCGGCGGCTTTGCGGCGGCGGAGCGACTCGGTGAGCAGCCACACCATGTAGCCGACAACGACCAGGTTCATCACCAGCGCCCCGATGATGAGCGCGGCCGGCTGGCGGAAAAACTCGTAGAGTTCGAAGGGGATGTAGATGGCGCCGCTCAAGGCGGCGAGCCACTCGGCCCAGCGGCGTGCCCGCCAGAGCCCATAGGCCTCGACGAAGCGGATGGCGGCGTAGAGCGCCGCGAGGCCGGCCAGAGCCCAAAGATGCGCGTCCTCCAGCTGCGCCATGGCCGTGATGAAAATCTGCGGATAGCGGTTGGCCGGGTTGAGGTGCAGGCGCTGGACCAGGTGCCCGGCAAACGCCTCGGCGTCCCGCCCCAGGAAGCTCAAAAGGCCGAAGCCGGCGAGCAGCACGACCGCGCCTTTGAAAGCCTCGAGGACGGCGACGGAACGGAGGCCTTTGTGGTGCGGGGGCGCGGACATAGCCGGAGAAGGTAGATGGGTTTGCCGCGGCGGAAAGAAAAAAGCCGCCCGCCTTCGCCCCCTTCGGCAAGCTCGGGGCTGTGGTGAGGCTGGCGACCTGGGCACCGTTGCCCCGCTTCCTGTTCTGGCCAGCCGGCCAGCCGGGATCAGTCGCGCAGCCTTCGCTGCGGCTGAGCTGCGGGCCCGGTGCGCCCTGTTGCCGCCTGCTGGCGGCCCAGGGCTCGTCCTCCGGCCTTCCGCCTTCGCGGGGGCTGCGGCGAGACGAGGCGCCGGGGCGTATGTCCCGGGAACTCCGCGCTTCCACCGGATTCCCGGGCAAAAAAAAGCCGCGACGGGGGTCGCGGCTTTTGCAAGAAGCGGGGAAAGCGCGTTGAGGTCAACGCGCTCCACCTTATTGCGCCGCCGTCGCGGCCTCGGCCGGGGCGGGGGCGCCGCCGGCCTGCTTCTGGGCCTCGATCTCCTGCATCGCGGCCTTGCGGCTGAGACGGACCTTGCCGGAGCGTTCGTCGATGCCGACGACCTTGACGGTGATGGACTCGCCCATCTTGACGACATCCTCGGTGCGGCGCACACGGAAGTCGGCCAGCTCGGAGATGTGGCAGAGGCCCTCTTTGCCGGGCAGGCACTCCACGAAGCAGCCGAACTCCTTGATGCCGGTGACGCGGCCGGTGTAGGTCTTGCCCATCTCGAGCTGGGAACCGCCGCCGCAGAGGGCGTCGATTTCCTGCATGGCGCGGTTCATCGCGTCGGCGTTGTTCGAGTAGATGAAGACCTTGCCCGAGTCGTCGTCGGCGATGTCGATCTGCGCGCCGGTCGTCTCGGTGATGCGGCGGATCGTCTTGCCGCCGGGCCCGATGAGCAGGCCGATCTTCTCGGGATCGATCTGGATCGTCTGGATGCGCGGGGCGTATTGGCTGAGGTCCTTGCGGGGCGCCGGGAGGGAGGCGAGCATGACCTTGAGGATCTCGATGCGGGCCTCGCGGCACTGCAGGATGGCGGTCTTGGCGATCTCGAAGGGCAGGCCGTTGATCTTGAGGTCGAGCTGGAAGCCGGTGATGCCCTTGGTGGTGCCGGCGACCTTGAAGTCCATGTCGCCGAAATGATCCTCCTCGCCGAGGATGTCGGTGATGGTCGTCCACTTCGTGATGGCGCCGTGGGCGTCCATCTCGGTCATGAGGCCGCAGGAGATGCCGGCGACGGGGGCGATGATCGGCACGCCGGCGTCCATGAGGGCGAGGCAGCCGCCGCAGATCGAGGCCATCGAGGTCGAGCCGTTGGAGGCCATGATCTCGGAGACGACGCGGATGGAGTAGGGGAAGGCGTCCTCGGGCGGGAGCACTGGCACGAGCGAGCGCTCGGCGAGGGCGCCGTGGCCGATTTCGCGGCGGCCGGGGCCGATGAAACGGCCGGCCTCGCCGACGGAGAACGGCGGGAAGTTGTAGTGGAGGATGAAGCTCTTCGACGTGGCGCCGCCGGTGAGGCCGTCCATGTCCTGGGCTTCCTTCGTCGGCCCGAGGGTGACGATGGCGATGTTCTGGGTGTCGCCGCGCTGGAACATGGCGGAGCCGTGCACGCGGGGCAGCACGCCGACCTGGGCGCTGAGCGGACGGAGCGACTTGGCGTCGCGGTGGTCGGAGCGGACGCCCTTGGCGAGGACGGTGGCGCGGTAGGCCTTGTATTGCAGGTCCTCGAACACGACGTTCAGGTCGACATCGGTGAACTTGTCGGCGCCGAGCTCGGCGGTGAGGGCGGCCTTGGCCTCCTCCTTGAGCGCCTTCACGTTGGCGGAGCGGACGTTCTTCTCGAAGCCGAAGATGGCGGCGGAGACGCGCTCGGCCGGGACGACGCGCTCGATGATGGCGCGGGCCTCGGGCGTGGCGCCGACGAGCTTGAAGGTCTGCTTCGGTTTGCCGGCGAGCTTCTGGAGCTCCTTGATCGCGGCGATGATGGGCTGGATGGAGGTGTGGCCGAAGGCGAGCGCCTCGATGAACTTCTCCTCGGGGATCTGGTCGGCGGAGCCCTCGATCATCAGCATGTCCTTCTCGTTGCCGACGTAGATGAGGTCGAGCGACGAGCTGAACATCTGCTCGATGGTCGGGTTGGCGACGAACTGGTCGTCGATGAGGGCGACGCGCACGCAGCCGATCGGGCCGTTCCACGGGATGTCGGAGATGGCGAGGGCGGCGCTGGCGCCGTTGACCATCGCGATGTCGGAATCATGGATGAGGTCGGCCGACATGAGCTGGCCGATGATCTGCACCTCGTTGAGGAAACCCTCGGGGAAGAGCGGGCGGCAGGGACGGTCGCAGAGGCGGGAGATGAGGATCTCGCGCTCGGAGGGGCGGCCTTCGCGCTTGAAGTAGCCGCCGGGGAAACGGCCGGCCGCGGCGTATTTGTCGCGGTAGTCGCAGGTGAGCGGGAAGAAGTCCTGGCCGGGGCGCATGGTCTGGGCGACGCAGGCGGTGACGAAGACGTTGGTCTCGCCGACGTTGACGTTGACGGCGCCGCCCGCGAGCTGGGCGATGGAACCGGTCGAGAACGTGAGGTTCAGGCCGGGAACGGTGACATTGTGCTTCTGATTCATTTTCTTTTCGGATGGTGCGCGGCGCCGGCCGGATTGCCGGAACGTCGGGCTGGGGTTCGGATTTTCCGTTTTCTTGGACCCCCTTGAATCAGCTCCTGGGAAATTTCGGATTACGGTCCCGGCGGCGGCCGGGGCGGTAAGCGGAAACTCCCTGGGGTCTGGTTCGTGGGGGCTTGAACAAAAGGCGGCCCGTCGGTGGGCCGCCCTTCGTGAAAGCGGGTTACTTGCGGAGACTCAGCTTCTGGAGCAGGTCGTTGTATTTGGCGAGGTCCTCGCTCTTGACGTAATCAAGAAGCTTGCGACGGCGGCTGGCCATCTGGAGGAGGCCGCGGCGGCTGTGGAAGTCCTTGCGATGCGTGCGCAAGTGCTCGGTCAGGTGATTGATCCGGGCGGTGAGCAGCGCGATCTGGACGTCGCTTGAGCCGGTGTCCTTCTCGTGGGTTTTATACTGGGCGATTACTTCTGACTTAACGGGTTGTGACATGATTTGGGTGGTTGATGACGCGGTCTTTGGCGGGGCTTTCACCCCGTGCCGCCCGCTGATGGAGGGCCGGCGGCACCGTTAGTGTCCGGTTGCCCGGACTGACCGTGGTGGGAGCCTGCGACCAGCAGACTCTCACTAACGAAGGGGCCATTAACTAAACCGTCGGGCCACCGTGCAAGCGTTATTTTGCCGGGATCGAAGTGTGACAGGCTGGCGCGAAATCAGTTAGATGCCTTTCAATTTCCATTCTATGAAAACGCTAGTCCACATCTTTGTCCGCACATTAGTGATTCCGCCCTTAAGTTGAAGTTCACCGAGTTCGATCATCGCCTTTTCAACCACCCTCTTTGCCTCGCGACCTCCTATGCCTGCTTGGTCGGCAATTGACCCAGCACCACCCCATAGTTCATTTGAGACAAGGAAGGCAGTAAGGGTGGTATCTTCCTCATTGCTCTTATCACGAACGATGGTCGCAAAGCTGGTTTCGCCCACTTGCTCCAAGGCATCGGCTAGTTTTTGCAGAGCTGATCGATAGACATCCATGTTATCACCCCGACCGCAACGCCAGACCCTTGATCTCGGCGCAGCCGGGGAGTTTCCGGAGCTTGGCGAGGATGGATTCGCGGTGCTGGAAAAGCTCGTTGCGGACGACGGCATGGGAGACGAGCACCACGAGCAGTTTCTTCTCCACCGTGAGCGGATGCGAGTAGGAGGCATTGGCGACGCCGACCAGCTCGGTCCATTTCTCGCGGATGCTGTGCTCCACCGAGTCGTGGCTGATGCGGTATTTGACCAGCAGCTCGTCGATGACGGTGGTCAGCTCCGTCGCCCGGCGTTTCTTCGAGCGGCTCTTGTCCTCCGGCAGCTCGCGCAGGCCGGCGATGAGGTTCTCCACCGCGCGGGAAAATTCCTTGGGCTCGGACTGGGACATCGGGGATAAAATGTGGAACTCAGGAAAGTCTGGAACAGAAAATCCCTGATTTCCTGAGTTCCATATTGGATTCAGGTCGTTCCGGTTTGCCGGTCGTAGAGCGACTTGTAGAGTGCATTGCCGGCGTAGAGCGCGGCGTGGTCGCCTTGGGCGACGATCTCGCCGCGATCGAACACGAGGATCATCGAGGCGTCGCGGATGGTGCTGAAGCGGTGGGCGATGATCAGCACGGTCTTGCCTTGGACGAGTTGGCGCAGGGCGTCCTGCACCGCCGCCTCGCTGTCGGAGTCGAGCGCGCTGGTGGCCTCGTCGAGGATGAGGATGGGCGCGTGGCGCAGGAAGGCGCGGGCGATGGCGATGCGCTGTTTCTGGCCGCCGGAGAGCAGGGCCCCGCGTTCGCCGACGATGGTGTCATAGCCCTGCGGCAGTTTCTCGATGAATTCGTGCGCGTGGGCGCTCCGGGCCGCGGCGATGATCTCGTCGCGCGTGGCCCCGGTCTTGCCGAGGGCGAGGTTGTTATAGATGGTGTCGTTGAAGAGCACGGGCTCCTGCGAGACGAGCGCGATGTTGCGGCGCAGGTCGGCGAGCCGCATCGCACGCACATCGGTGCCGTCGATGGTGACGGCGCCCGCCCCGGCCTCGAAGAAGCGCGGCACGAGGTTGGCGAAGGTGCTCTTGCCCGCGCCGCTCGGGCCGACCAGCGCGCAGACGGTGCCGGCGGGGATGCTGGCCGTGATATTCTTGAGCGCCGGCGAGTCGCCGTAGGAGAAGGTGACGCCCTGGAACGCGATGTCGCCGCGGAGCTTCGTGACGGGGACCGGGTTGGCGGGATCAGTGATGGTGACCGGCTCGTCGAGGACGTATTCGAGGCGCTCGAGCGAAGCGGCGCCGCGGTTCAGCTCACTGTTGAGGTAACCGAGTTTCTTGATCGGCTCGTAGCAGAGATACAACGCGGTGATGATCGCGAGGAATGTCTCGAGCTTCACCTCGGCATAATAAGCAAAGATCAGGGTCGCGGCGATGCCGACCGAGGAGAGCAGCTCGATGGACGGGGTGAGGGCCTGGGCATATTTCACGACCTTCATCTGCGCGGTGATAAGGCGGTTGGTGGCCTGACCAAAGCGTTCGGTCTCGCGCTGTTCGAGGCCGAAGGCACGGACTTCGCGGGCGGCGGCGAGGTTCTCGCTCAGCTGCGCGGAGACGTCGCCCAACTGATCCTGCACTTGGCGCGCCCGGTGCACGACTTTTTTGCCTACGTAGTGCACGGGCAGCACGGTCAGCGGCACGATGGCCAGGCAGACCAGCACGGTGGCCGCGCCGTCTGTCGTGAACGCCTGCCAGGCGAGGAAGCCGATCGCGCCGATCAGGGCCATGGGCTGCTTGACGCCGTCGTTGGCGATCAGCGTCAGGGTCGATTGCAACTGGGCGCTGTCGGCGATGCCGCGGGACAGCAGGTCGCCGCTCGATTCGCGCTGCAGGAAGGACAGCGGCAGCAGCTGCAGCTTGCGGAAGTAATCCAGCCGCACGGCCTCCAGAATGCGCACGCCGGTCAGCTGGACATAATAGCTGTTCAGGAAGCTGGTGACCGCCCGCAGGAGGAAGAGCATCGGCACTGCGGCGGTGGTGAGGATCACTTCATTCCTGGACAGGGCATGCGGGTCCGTCGTGTTGAAAATCAGCGGGAAGACATACTGGATCAGCACGGGCAGGCCCAGGCCGTTGGTGGCGCCGAAGAGCAGGCCGTAGAAGACCGCCGCGAAGAGCGTGCCCCGGTTGGACTTCAGGTAGCGGAAATAGGGGCGGAAGCGGCGGAGCATGGGGGCGGAAGGCAAAAGACAGATGACAGAGGACCGAGGCCAGTGGCCAGACGGAAAAGTTACTGTGGTGTAGGGCGGGGTCGCTGACCCGCCAAGGTTGAGGCGGGATCAGCGATCCCGCCCTACAGTTCAGTCTTTCGCGGCGCGGACATCCAGCGCGTCGCGCAGACCGTCGCCGAGGAAGTTGAGCGAGAAGAGCGTCAGCGAGAAGATGCCGCCGGGGAACACGAGCAGCCACCAGAACTCCTCCATCTTCTCGGCCCCGTCCTTGATCAGCGTGCCCCACGAACTCATGGGCGGCTGGACGCCGAGGCCGAGGAAGCTGAGGAAGGCCTCCAGCAGCATCACGCCGGGGATGGTCAGCGTGGTGTAGACGATGATCGGGCCGAGGGCGTTGGGCAGCAGGTGGCGGAAGATGATCCGGCCGTGGCCGTAGCCCAGCGCGCGGGCCGCCTCGATGAACTCCATTTTCTTCAACGCCATGATCTGGCCGCGGACGATGCGCGCCATAGTCAGCCACTCCACGGCGCCGATGGCGACGAAGAGCAGGATGATGTTCCGTCCGAAGAAAACCATGAGCAGGATGACAAAGATCGTGAACGGCAGGGCGTAGATGATGTCGACGAGGCGCATCATGACGGCGTCGGCCTTGCCGCCCACGTAGCCGGCGACGGCGCCGTAGACGACGCCGATGGTCAGGGCGACAAACGTGGCGCACAGCCCGACACCGAGCGAGATGCGGCCGCCGTAGAGCAGGCGCACGAGCAGGTCGCGGCCGAGCGTGTCGGTGCCGAGCCAGTGGGCGGCCGAGGGCGGCGTGGCCCCGAGGTCGAGGTTCTGCTCCTGGTAGGTGGCGCGCAGCACCCACGGGCCGGCGACGCACAGCATGGCGAGCACCAGCAGCGTGACACCGCCGGCCACGGCCAGGCGGTTTTGTCCGAGCCGGTGCAGGGCGTCGCGGCCGGGCGAGGTGCCGTGCTCGATTGCAGCGGGAGCGGAAGATTCTTTAGCCACGGATAGCGCGGATTGGCACAGATGGATCTATGATGTCTGTCATCCTGAGCGAAGCGAAGGATCCAGTGGCACGGGCGCAGGCGGACATCATGCTGGATGAGGATGTCGCTCTGCTCGGCACTTCGCTGCGCTCAGAATGACAGAAAGACGAGTTGGTCTGGCCATCGGTGCTCATCCGTGAAATCCGTGGTGAAAAGATCCTCATTCGAACTTCAGCTTGGGGTTGAGCCACACCTGCACGACATCGGCCGCGAGGTTGCACAGCACGAGCAGCGCGGCGTAGAGCATGACCGTGCCGAGCACGAGGGTGTAGTCGCGGTTGAAGGCGCTGTTGACGAATTCACGGCCGAGGCCGGGGATCTGGAAGATGGTCTCGATGACAAACGAGCCCGTGAGGATGCCCGCGATGGCCGGGCCCAGGAACGACACCACAGGCAGCAGGCCGCCGCGCAGGGCGTGCCGCAGCACGACGCGCGCTTCCGACGCGCCCTTGGCGCGGGCCGTGCGGATGTAGTCCTGGTTGAGCACCTCGAGCATGCCGCCGCGCGTCAGGCGCATGATGTAGGCGGCGTAGACAAACCCCAGCGTCAGCGCCGGCAGCACGCGGTCGGTCCAGTCATACCAGCCCGAGGCGTTGACCCAGCCGAGGTGGATGGCGAAGAACAGGACCAGCAGCGGCCCGAGCACGAAGGTGGGCACGCAGATGCCGATCATGCCCGTGGTGCTGCAAAGGTAATCGACCCAGGAATTGCGCCGGACGGCGGCGAGCACGCCGAGCGGGAGGCCGAGCGCGAGCGCGACGGCGAGCGCGAGGCCGCCCAGCTCGAGCGACACGGGCAGCTTGTCGCCGATGATCTCGTTGACGCTGCGGTTGGCATACTTGAAAGAGGGCCCGAGGTCGCCGTGTGCGATGCGGCCGAGGTAGTTCAGGTATTGGCGCCAGAGCGGCTGATCGAGGCCGTAGTGGGCCTCGATGTTTTTCAGGATCTCGGGCGGGAGCGCCTTTTCCGAGGTGAAGGGCCCGCCCGGCACGAAGCGCACCATGAAGAACGTCGCCGTGACGATGACGAAGAGCACCGGGACGATCTGCAACAGGCGGCGGGCGATGAAGCGGAACATGGGAAAATCAGAGGGCAGAGGTCAGAGAGCAGAGGACAGAAGAGCTAGCCAGACGGAAAATCAGCGGCCCGGTCTCCCTGAGCCCGATTATTTTGTTTCCAGCCACATGCCCTGATAAGGATGGATATTAAACAGGTTGGGGAATCGGCCCTGCACCGCCGGGTGCACGAGGTGCCGGCTGGTTTCATGAAACAGGGGAACGACCGGGGCGTCGCGCAGCAACACGGCCTCGGCTTCGCGATAGCGGCTGAGGCGGGCCGCTTCATCCAGGGTTTGTCCGGCAGACAAAGCGAGGCGGTCGTATTCCGGCCGGGCGTAGCCGGTGGTGTTCTGGCCGTTGTCGCCGAGATACAGGGTGAGGAAGGCGAAGGGGTCGGGATAATCGCCGAACCAGCTGGAGCGGCTGAGCTGATACTGCTTCCGGATCCGTTCCTGGTAGAAGACCTTGCCTTCCTTGAGGCTGATGGCGACGGGCACGCCGAGGTTTTTCCGCCAAAGCTGCTGCACGACTTCCGCGATCTCGCGGTGAAGCTGGCTGGTGTTGGTGGCCAGCTCGACCGCCGGGAAACCCCGGCCCTCGGGGTAACCGGCGGCGGCCAGCAACCGGCGGGCCTCGGCGGGATCGAATCGCAGCGCGGCCTCATCGGGGCCGGCGTAGCCGCCGACCGGCGGCACAAACGACCGCGCCGGCCGGATGCCGCTGCCCACCTGGCTGGCCACGATGCTTTCCCGGTCGAGCGCGAGCGAAAAGGCCCGGCGCACGCGCACGTCGTCAAACGGCGGGCGGGTGACGTTGAAGACGTAGGCGTAGGTGGCGAAGATCGGGGCGACAACGAGCGGACCGCGCTGCTGCGCCGCGTATTCGCGCAGTTTGCTGCCCGGGACATTTTCCGTGATATGCAGCTGGCCGGAGCGGAAGGCGCGCTCCTCGGTGTCGGCGTTCTCGATCGGGTGAAAATGGATTTCGTTCAGCCGGACCCGGGCCGCGTCCCAGTAGCGCGGGTTCTTTTTCACGACGATGACCTGGCCGGGTTTCCACTCCGCGAGGGTGTAGGGCCCGTTGCCGACCAGCCGGCCGGGCCTGGACCAGTCGGCGTAGGGCCGGTCGACCCCGCCGTATTTTTCCAGGGTGCCGCGATGCAGCGGATACCAGGCCCAGTTGCCCAGCAGGAAAAGGAAGCTGGGAGCGGGATGGGTCAGCTCAATGCGCAGCGTGTGGTCGTCCAAGGCCCGGATCCCCACCGTCGAGATGTCCGGCACGGCGGCCGCCGTGAACTCCTTGGCTCCGCGCACGTCGTCGAAGTAATAGCGGAATGGCGAGCCCAGCCCGGGCGAGAGGATGCGCCGGGCGCTGAAGACGAAATCATGGGCGGTGACCGCGTCGCCGTTGGACCACTTCGCGTTGGCGCGCAGGTGAAAAGTGTAGGCCAGCCCGTCGGGCGAGACTTCCCAGCGCTCGGCCACGCCGGGGACGGGATGCAGATCCGACGGGTCGTAGCCAACCAAGCCCTCGCTCAGCGCCATGAAGACGTTGAAGTGGGACTGAAATTGCAACAGGTGCGGATCGAGGTCCTGCGGCTCCGTCGCGATCCCCTGATGGAGGATCTGCGCGCGGTTGCCCACCTCGACCATCGTCTCGCGCTTGCCGCAGCCCGTGAAAACCAGCGAACAGATGATGAAGAACGGAAGACAAAGCTTCGGGCGCGGGGCGGACACAGGAATACGAAAGCTCCCGGTGAGCCGCGTGGCAAAAGAAAACCCGGGCGTGGGGTGGTGGAGGCGGGACCATCAGTCCCGCGGGTTGTCAGATTCGTGGCCATGCCTCGCGGGGCTGATGGCCCCGCCTCCACCCAGAGGATCACTTCTTCATCATCGCGTCGCGCCTGGGCTTGAACTCGTTGCCGGGTTTCCACTCGGGCCAGGTGTCCCCGTTGGCGATGCGCCAGCCGACCTGGAGGAGGAACACGGCGTCCTGCGCCGCGCCCTCGAAGGTCCAGTCGGGCTGCACCTCGTCGGTGACCTTGTGGTAGCGGTTGGCGATGTAGTCGTTGACGTTCTTGTCGGCGAAATCCGCGGGTTGGCCGATGAAGGCGCGGCCGTTCTTCGGGTAGTAGGAGGGCACGCCGACCTTCGCGAACTCGAAGTGGTCGCTGCGGTAGTAGGAGCCGCGCTCGGGGTTGGCCTCGGGCTTCATGTCGCGGCCCTGCGCGGCGGCGACGGCGATGCCGATGTCGTCGATCGTCGAGGCGCCGTAGCCGACGGTGGCCATGTCGCTCGTCGGGCCGAACTGGTTGGCGCCGTCCATGTTGATGTTCGCAAGCGTCTTGGTCAGCGGGTAGAGCGGGTCCTGCGCGTAGTAGTGCGAGCCCAGCAGGCCCTTCTCCTCGGCGGTGACGGAGAGGAAGAGGATGCTGCGCTTCGGGCGCTGGGCGGCGGGCAGCGAGGTGTAGGCGCGGGCCAGTTCGAGGAGCACGCCGCAACCGGCGGCGTTGTCAGCCGCGCCGTTGAAGATCTGGTCGCCCGGCAGGCGGTTGTCCCGGCCAAGGTGATCCCAGTGCGCGGTGTAGATGACGTATTCGTCCTTCAGCTTCGGATCGGTGCCGGGGAGGAGCGCGGCGACGTTCTTCGAGGCGACGTTGCGCAGGACGCTGTCGACCGTGAACGACGCCTTGGCGCCGAGCGCGATCGGGGCGAAGTCGCGGCGCCCCGCGGCGGCCTTGGCGCGGTCGTAGTCCTGACCGGCGGCGGTGAAGAGCCGGCGCGTGGCGTCGAGCGTGAGCCAGCCCTCCATCGCGACGTGACCCGCGTTCCTGTCGGGCACGCTGATCTCGAAATTCTCGCGGCTGCGGCTGCCGACGATGACGCCGAACGGATAGGCGGCGGGTCCGGTCTCGTGGACGATGAGGCAGGCGGCGGCGCCCTTGGCGGCGGCAATCTCGTATTTGTAGGTCCAGCGGCCGTAGTAGGTCATGGCCTTGCCGCCAAAAATTTTTGGGTCGAGCTGGCCGTCCGCCCCGACGACCGGTGGGTCGTTGATGAGCATCACGACCGTCTTGCCGCGGACATCGACGCTCTTGTAGTCGTCCCAGCCGAATTCCGGCGCGACGATGCCGTAGCCGACAAAGACCACGTCGGTGTCCTTGGCCTCGACGTGCGGCGTGACCCGGCTGGTCGGGCCGACGAATTCGTTGATGTTTTCCATCGCGAGCACCTTGCCGTCGAGCGTGAAGGAAAGCGTGGGCGTAGAGGTGATGCCGACGAGGGGCACGTTCTGGATGTAGGTGCCGTCGGGGTTGCCCGGCTGCAGGCCGAGCTTCTTGAACTCCGCAATCAGGTAGGCGACGGTCTTGTCCTCGCCGGGCGTGCCGGGGGAGCGGCCCTCGAACTCGTCGGAGGCGAGCACCTTGACGTGCGCGAGGATGTTCGCGGAAGAGATTTCCGGTTTCGGGTCGGCGGCGGCCAGGACCGTCGCGCCGAGCAAGCAAACGAACAGGGGTGTTTTCATAGGGGGAGGGGCGAGATGCTGCGAAACGCGCGGGCCGTGGCGAGCGCGGAGTTGCCAGGCAGGGCGCACCAGCCGGTGCGCCGCGGCGGAGCGGGCCGCTCCGCCCTACCGATCAACCGTGACGTCGCGGTAGAAGCGCGTCCACAGCCGGTCGGCGCGCCAGTTCTTCACGCGCGGCGCCACGAGGAAGTTCTGCGAGTTGAAATAGAGCGGGATCAGGGGCATGTCGCCGAGCAGGATCTTTTCGGCCGGCGCCCACTGCGCGGCGGCGGCGAGCCGGTCGTATTCCGGATTGGACCAGTGTGGGTAATTGGCCGCGTGGCCGGTGGTCAGTTGGGTGAAAAGGTCCGACGCGCCGTCGCAGTCGGGGATGGCGGTCATGAACGCGACTGCGTAGTCGCCGGCCGCGAGCGAGGCGAGGTGCGTGCGGGCCTCGCGCTGCGCGAGCGCGACCTCGATGCCGAGTTCGCGCCGCCACATCTGCTGGATGGCCTCGAGCTGGCCGCCGCTCACCGGCCAGGCGGTCAGCTCCAGCCGGGGGAAGCCCTTGCCGCCGGGAAAACCGGCCGCGGCCAGCAACTCCCGCGCCTGGGCGGCGTTCTCGGTGAGGCGCAGCCCCGGCGCGTAGTCGCCGAGCCCGGCGGGCACGAAGTGGAAGGCCGGCTGCTGGCCGCCTTGCAGCACTTTCTCCACGAGAGATGTGCGGTCGAGGGCCAGCGCGAGAGCCTGGCGCACCCGCGGATCGTTGAGCGGCGGGCGCTGCGTGTTGAGCGCGAGGTAGCGGGTCTCGGCCAGAGGCACGCTGCGCAGGACGGACGGCTGCGCGGCGCGGTAGCCGGGGATTTTTGTCACTGGCACCGCCATGGTCACGTCGAGCTGGCCGGCGCGGAAAGCGCGCTCCTCGCTGTCGCCGTTGTCCATCGCGACAAACCGGATGCCGTCGAGCTTCACGCGGGCGGCGTCCCAGTAGAGCGAATTCTTCCTCACGGCGATATGTTGGCTGGGTTTCCATTCGCTCAGCACGAACGGGCCGTTGCCGATACCGGGCTTCTCGTGAGCCGGAATCCAGGGCCCGCTGGCCACGATGGCGGGGAAGTCGGCTGTTCGCTGCTTGAGTGAGATCACCAGGGTGCGGGGATCCGGTGCTTTCATTTCGCGCACTGCGGCGAAGAGGTGCGCCTTCGGTGCGATGCTGCCGGGTGCGGTCGCTCGCCGGATCATGGCGGCGAAACTATCGGCGGTGACCGGATCGCCGTTGGACCATTTCGCGTCGGCGCGGAGGTGAAAGGCATAGGTCAGGCCGTCGGGCGAGACTTCCCATTTCTCGGCCACGCCCGCCAGGGGCGCGCCGCCGACGGGGTTGGGCGTGAGCAGGCCTTCGCCGAGGGCGCGGATGATGAAGAACTCGTCGGGCAGGGTGGCGAGCTGCGGGTCGAGCGTGGCGGGCTCGTTGCGCTGGCTGACGCGGAGGATTTTCTCGGGGGCGGCGGGTGTCGCTGGCGCGGAGGTTTCGCGCTTGGAGCAGCCGGAAACAGTGGCCACGAAAAGGCATCCGCCTACGCACAAGGCTACGGCGGACTTACGCAACGCGCACCTGATGCGAAGACTACTTCGTGTCCTCCAGCCAGACATAGCGGTAGTCGGTGTGGTCCCCGGGCGTGGGCTGCCAGCCTTTCACGGCGGGGTGCAGCAGATAGACGTGGGTGTTGAAATAGATCGGCACGATGGGCGCGGCGTTGAGGACGAGGGCCTCGGCCTGCGCGAGCACGGCGGCGCGGGCCACCGGGTCGGCGATGGTGTTGGCCCGGTCGGACAGGGCGTCGTAGGCGGGGTCGGACCAGCCGGTGTGATTGTTGCCGGAGTCGCTGCGCCACATGTCGAGGAAGGTCGTGGCGTCGAGGTAGTCGGCCGTCCAGGTGCCGAGCAGCACCTGGTAGTCCCCGCTGCGGCGGCTGGCGAAGACGACCTTGTATTCCTGGTTCACGAGGCGCACGTCGAGGCCGAGGTCGCGCTTCCACATCTGTTGGATGGCCTCGGCGACGAGGCGGAGGATCTCGGAGTTGTTGTAGAGGATATCGATGGGCGGCAGGCCGGCACCGCCGGGGTGGCCGGCCTCGGCGAGAAATTTTCTCGCGGCCTCCAGGTCGTAGGCCGTGCGGGCCGGGGGCGTGTAGCCCTTGAGGAACCCCGGGGTGAAGGTCGGCGCGGGCAGGCGGCCGCCGGGGAGGATCTTGCCGGCGATGGTGTCGCGGTCGACCGCGAGCGAGAGCGCGCGGCGCACGCGGGCGTCGCCGAAGGGCGCCTTGCGGACGTTGAGGCGGAAGAAGTAGGTCTCAAGATTGTAGTCGATGCGGAGCGCGGGGTTTTTCTCGCGCTGGAGCGGGAGGATCTTGGCGAGCGGGAGCGCCCAGGTGGCGTGAAGCTGGCCGGAACGGTAGGCGCGTTCCTCGGCATCGATACTGTCGGTCGGGTAGAAGTGCACGGCGTTCAGCCGCACGCGCGCCCGGTCGTAGTAGGTGGGGGATTTCTCGACGACCACGCGCTGGTGGGGGCTCCACTCCTTGAGGACGAACGGGCCGCTCGAGACGAGGTTGCCCGGCCGCGTCCAAGGCGAGCCGCGCCGGTAGGCGTCGCCCACGACGGCGATGGAGCGGACGTTGACCGGGCGCCACGGGGAGTTGAGCAGGATCTGGAGAAAATAAGGCGCGGGGTGCGTGAGGGTGACGACGAGCGTGCGGGCGTCGCGCGCCACCGCGCCGACGGTGGCGAAGTCCGTGGTCTGGCCCTTGTGGTAGGCCTCGGCTCCGCGGAGGAGGTAGAGGAAATACGCGTAGTCGGCGGCGAGCGAGGGCGTGAGGATACGGCGCCAGGAGTCCACGCAGTCCTGCGCGGTGACGGGCTCCCCGTTGCTCCACTTGGCGTCGGCGCGGAGGTGAAACGTGTAGGTGAGGCCGTCGGGGGAGATGTCCCACCGCTCGGCGAGCGCGGGTTTCGGTTCCAGCGTGCCGGGCTCGTAGGTCACGAGCGGCTCGAAGAGGGAGTGGCAGATCTTGGCGTCGGCGAGACCGGTGACAGTCTGGGGATCGAGGTCGGCCGGCTCGGAGCCGACGCTGAGGTGGAGCACGCCCTCGCGGTTGCCGCGCGCGACGGCGGACTCGCGCCGGGCGCAGGCGGCGGTAAAACAGAGGACAGAGGTCAGCAGCCAGAGAACAGGAGGGATGAGACGGGCGGATTTCATCGGCGGGACAGCAACGCGACGGCATGGGCGGCGATGGCGAGGCCGCGGCCGATGTCGTCCACGCCCTCGTTGGTCGTGGCCTTCAGCCCGATCTCGTCGGGGAGGAGGCCGGCAGATTTTGCGAGGGCGGCTTTCATCGCGGCCAGGCGCGGGGCGAGCTTGGGTTTTTCCGCTATGACTGTGGCGTCGAGATTGGAGATGTTGTAACCGAGCTTGGTGATCTCCGCGACGACGCGCCGCAGGAGGACCTGCGAGTCGGCGTTCTTGTAGGCGGGGTCGGTGTCCGGGAAAAAGTGGCCGATGTCGGGCAGACCGGCGGCACCGAGCAGGGCGTCGCAGATGGCGTGGGTCAGGCAATCGGCGTCGCTGTGGCCGTCGAGTCCGTAGTCGGTGTCGAACTTCACGCCGCCGAGCACGAGCGGCCGGTCCGGGACAAGGCGGTGGATGTCGTAGCCGTGGCCGATGCGGTAGTTCATGGGGAGAACGGAGCGCGGGAGCCGGCGGGAGGCGCGGCGAGCAGGAATTCGGCGTAGGCGAGGTCGGCGGGCGTGGTCAGCTTCGGGTTGGGGTGCGGATTTTCCAGCAGGGCGATGGGGTGGTGGAGCAATTCCACGGCGGCGGCATCGTCGGTGATGGTCAGCTTGCGTTTGGCGACGGTGGCGTAGGCCCGGCAGATGAGTTTGCGGGAGAAAACCTGCGGGGTCTCCATCGCCCAGAGATGCTGCCGGTCGAGCGTGCGCAGGCGGCCCTCGCCACGGTGGTCCTTGATCGTGTCGGTGACGCGGTGCGCGAGCACGACGGCGTCCTCCCGGCGGACGATCTTGTGCAGCGCGACCAGCTGCTCGGCGCGGACGAGCGGACGGGCGCAATCGTGGATAAAGACGTAACCGACGTCGTCGGGCAGCTCGGCGAGCGCGGCGGCGACGGAATCCTGCCGCTCGGCGCCGCCCGGCACGAAGAGCGTGGGCGTCGGCGCGTAGGCGGAAAGCTCGATCATCTGCGCCTGATCACGGTAGGTGACGATGAAGGTGTCGATGACTCCGCTGCGGTAGAACGTGGCGGCGGTATGCGCGAAGACGGGCTTGCCGGCGAGGGGCGCGAGCACCTTGTCGGGCACGGCGCCGTCCATGCGGCGGCTGCGGCCGGCGGCGAGGAGGATGGCGGCGGTGCGGCTCATGCGGAGAAAAGGCTGAAGGACTGAAGGGCTGAAAGGCTGAGGAAGGAACAGAATGGGATGTGGTCGGTTGGCATGGGGCTTTGGTGTGACGGCAGTTTTTCAGTCCTTCAGTTTTTCAGACTTTCTGATCCGAGCTCCGCGAGGATGGTGCGGGCGGCGGCGGCGGGATCGGCGGCCTGGAGGATCGGCCGGCCGACCACGATGTAGGTGGAGCCGGCGCGGGCCGCGTCAGCGGGAGTCATGACGCGCTTCTGGTCGTCGCCGCCGGCCTCGCCGGCGGGCCGGATGCCGGGCGTGACCAGCTGCAGGTCGGCGGGAAGGGTTTTGCGCAGGAAGTCCACTTCGAGCGGGGAGCAAACCAGACCGCGCAGGCCGGAGTCGGCGGCGAGCCGGCCGAGGCGCGCGACTTGGTCGGCGGACGCGGAAGCTACGCCGATTTCGTTGAGCCCGGCGGTGTCCATCGAGGTCAGCACCGTGACGCCGAGCAGGAGCAGCTTGGGGCTATGCTTCTGCTGCGCCGCGAGGGCGGCACGCATCATCTCGCCCCCGCCGGCGGTGTGGAGCGTGAGCATCGAGATGGGCAGGGGCGCGAGCGACTCGACGGCCTTGGCGACGGTGTGGGGGATGTCGTGCAGCTTGAGGTCGAGGAAGACGTTGAAGCCCATGCCGGCGACCTCGCGCACGTAGTTGGGGCCGTAGGCGGTGAACATCTGCAGGCCGATCTTCACCCAGCGGAGCTGGCCGCGCAACTGGCGGAGAACAGGAGCGGCGGCTTCGCGCGTGGGGACGTCCAGGGCCAAAATTAGGTCGCAAGCCATGTGAGGGGAGGGCTAACGTGAGGGGAAACCGTGACCTCCGCCATGCTTTTTTGCGCGCCGTGAACACAGTCAGCGAATTTTCCCCGGCCAAGATCAACCTCTTCCTCGCCATCACCGGGCGGCGGGCCGACGGCTATCACGATCTGGTGTCGGTGGCCGCGCCGCTGGACTTCGGGGACGAGTTGGTCGCCGAACTCAGAGAACAGAAGACAGAGGTCAGAGGTCAGTTCAGTCTTGAATGCGACGATCCCGCCGTGCCGACGGATGGGACCAACCTTGTGCTGAAGGCGGCGACCGCCTTCGCGGCGACGACGGATTGGAAGGGAGGCGCACACTTCAGGCTGACCAAGCGCATCCCGGTCGGCGCCGGCCTGGGCGGCGGCAGCAGCAACGCCGTGGCGGCGCTGCTGGCGCTCAACAAATTGTCGGGCGGCGCGCTGCCCGGGGCGAAGCTGGCGGAGGTCGCCGCGTCGCTCGGGGCGGACTGCGCGCTGTTCTTGAAAAACACGCCGGTCATCATGCGCGGCCGGGGCGAGCGCATCGAGCCGCTGCCACCCGCGGCGGCGGCGCGCGTGCGCGGCCGCCGCGTGCTGCTGTTCAAACCGGGCTTCGGCATCAGCACGGCGTGGGCTTATGCGCGGATGGCCGCGCGCGGTGCCGATTATGCGCCGGCGGCCGGAGCCGAGGCCCGGCTCGCGGCCTGGCTGGGCGGCGCCGCGCCGGCGGAGGATTTGCTCGCGAACAATCTGGAGGGCGTCGCGTTCGACAAATACCTCGCGCTGCCGGTGCTGCTGGCGAAATTGCGGCGCGAGCTCGGCGTCGCGGCGCGGATGAGCGGGAGCGGGAGCGCGTGCTTCGCGGTGCTCGGCGACGATTTCGTGTCGGCGCCGCTCGTGGCGCGGATCCGCGAGTGCTGGGGGCCGGCGGCGTTCGTGCAGGAAGCGCGGCTGGTCTAGTTCCGCATTGACCGCGTGGCTCGCGCGCCGGTTAATCGGCCAGTCCTTCCGCCCATGGAGCCCACCGCCAAAAGCGAAATCACCCTCCAGGGCATCGCCGCATCCCGCGGCATCGCCTACGGCCAGGTGTTCCTCTACCTGCAGAGCGAGCTGGAGATCCCCCAATACTCGGTGGACCCCGACAAGCGGCCGGCGGAGATCGCGCGCTTTGAGCAGGCGCTGCTCGTCACCCGGCAGCAGATTTCCCAGGTCCAGGACCAGGTGGCCAAGGACCTCGGGCCGGAGGAGGCGCTCATCTTCGACGCGCACCAGATGGTGCTGGAGGACCAGGCGCTCATCGGCGAGACCATCCGCGATTTCGAAAAATCCGGCCTGAACATCGAGATGTGCTTCAACGCCGTCGCGCAGCGCTACATCCAGGCCTTCTCCGAGATCGACGACGAATATCTGCGCGAGCGGGCCGCCGACATCAAGGACGTGGCGAAGCGCGTGCTCCATGTGCTGCTCGGCCAGTCGGCCCTGGGCCTGGGCGACCTGGTGGAAAAGCGCATCATCGCGACCCACGACATCTCGCCCTCCGAGGCGGCGAGCATCGACCGCAGCGCGGCGCTCGGCATCGTGACCGACGCCGGCAGCCGCACCAGCCACGCGGTCATCGTCGCGCGCTCGATGAAGATCCCGGCGGTCGTCGCCGCCGCCGACCTGACCACCAAGGTCCAGAACGGCGACTGGGTGCTGGTCGACGGCTACGACGGCGTGGTCATCATCAACCCGAACGAGCAGACCCTGCTCCGTTACGGCCAGATCCGAAAGGCCAAGGAGTCGTTCGAGACGCGCCTGATGGCGGTCAACGAGCTGGCGGCCGAGACGCTCGACGGCGTAAAGGTGGCGCTCCGCGCCAACATCGAGCAGGCGGACGAGATCGGCCTGGTGAAGCAATACCGCGCGCAGGGCGTCGGCCTCTACCGCACGGAATATCTGTTCCTCAGCACCGGCGCGATGCCCGACGAGGAGCAGCAATACGCCGCCTACCGGGCGATCGTGGAGGGCCTGGCGCCGCTGCCGGTGACGCTCCGCACGCTCGACCTCGGCGGCGACAAGTTCCTGGCCGACGGCCCGCAATCCATCAGCCAGGAGGCGAATCCCTTCCTCGGCTACCGCGCCATCCGCTTCTGCCTCGACAACCCCGAGATCTTCAAGACCCAGCTGCGCGCCGCCCTGCGCGCCAGCGCGCACGGCACGGCGGAGCTGATGTATCCCATGATTAGCGGCCCGGAGGAACTCGACCGCGCCAACGCCCTGCTCGACGAGGCGCGCGGCGAGCTGCGCGCGCGCGGCCAGGCCTTCGACGAGAACCTCCGCACCGGCACGATGATCGAGATTCCCAGCGCCGCGCTGGTGGCCGACCTGCTCGCCCGGAAATGCAGCTTCTTCAGCATCGGCACCAACGACCTCATCCAATACCTCATCGCCATCGACCGGGGCAACAGCCGCACCGCGCACCTCTACGAGCCCACGCACCCGGCGGTGGTGCGCGTGCTCCGGCAGGTCATCACCACCGGCCACGAGCACGGGATCAAGGTCTCCGTCTGCGGCGAGATGGCGGGCGACGCCCTCTACGCGCCGCTGCTGCTCGGCCTCGGCGTGGACGAGCTGAGCATGACGCCCACCCTGCTGCCCGCCGTGAAATACGTCGTCCGCGCCATGAAGATGAGCGACGCGCAGGCCCTCGCCGCCGAGGCGCTCCGGCAGACCGATCCGAAAAAGACCGCCGCCCTGGTCGAGGCGTTCTACCGGGAGCGGATGAAGCTGGAGTGAGTGGCTCGATTTTTATACTCTATTGATACTCCCGGTCGGGAGCGCGCAGGCGGGATACGGAGCCTTTATTGACATTGTTTTCATAGGCGCAGCGTCGGATTCGCCATTATTCGGGGTCGGCTGAGGTTATCCTACCCAGATGACGCCAGAAATCCCCCCCAGCACGGATCGGGTGACGTAATCAGGAGGATTGGGGATAGCGAGGGGCACGGGACACGCTATTAATTGCGGCGGAGCCGCAGGCGCATAGATTCTGTCTCAACCTACCGATGCCCGCGACGATTCAATATCCGATGTCTCCGCCGGCCAAACGCAAGCCGCCACCGGTCCGCCGCGAATACACCCTGGAGGAACTGACACGGCGGATCAAGGCGAGCCGTGATCGGACGGCCAGACCGCAGCCGGCGCCAGCGCCGGTGCGTCGCGAACTGCCCCTGGAGGATTTGCTGCGGCGGCTGGCAGCAGGCGGCGAACGGGTGGCGGTGAAAACGATGGCGAACCGTTTCCGGCCGGTGCTGCGGGGGCGGCCGCTCACCCGCCGGGAGAAAGCGCTGATGCTGTTGATGACCGCGGGCCTCGGCCTCGCCATCTGGCTGCAAGCGCGGCCTGCGCCGGTCAGCGCCCACACCGCCTACTATCAGTCCATCGCCCTGTCGGCCCGCCTTGACGCCACCGCGCCGCAGACCTTCACCGAGTCCGCCCTGCGGGCCGTCGGCGCCGATTGGCGGGCCGCGAGCCTGTTTGCGTGCGTGCATCCTTCTTTCTGGCGCAACGGCCCGGCGATCCATCCCGACGGGCGGGCCGCCCGCGTCGAGCGGGGGTTGACGCGATTGGCGGCGCACGGTCCGGCGGTGAGCGTCCTGACCTTCTCGGCGCCGACGGCAGTTGAAACGCAGACGATCGGCGGAGTGGACAGGATGACCTCCCGGGTCGCCGGGCAGATGGAACTGGCCGACGGCACCGTTGTCCGTTTCGCGGCGAGCCTCGTGCAGGATGAGTCAACCAAACGCTGGGGGCTTGTGGACCTCATGATCCCCGGGTTTCTGCCATGAACCTCCGCCCCACATCCGGTTCGTCCCTGCGCCGCACGCGCGGCGTCACGATCCTGGAGGTGGCCATGGCGTCGCTGGTGATGGCGCTGGTGCTGTCCACGGCGGTGACCACCCTGCAACGCGCTTTCATCAGCCTGCAGAACGCCCGGGACCTGAACATCGCCTCGCAGATGCTGCAAAGCGAAATGGAAAAGCTGCGGCTGGCCGATTGGACCACGGTCAGCAGTTTCCCGCCGAGCGCCACGACCGTGACGCTGGATCCGGCGTTCACCGCGAATCCCTTTGTCGGCAACCGCTTCACCCTGTCGCGCACCGTGGCCGATCCCAAGACGGGCACGCGGATCATCACCCTGCAGGTGGTCTGGCAGGGCGCGGACAACCGGCCGCTGATCCGCCATCTGGCCATGCGCTATTCGCGCAACGGACTTTATGACTACTTCTACAGCCAGACGTGATCGCCGCGTGGCCGGGCTGACCCTCGTCGAGTTGATGGTCGCGGGCGGCATCGGCTCCTTTGTCCTGACCGGGGTGTTGTCCGTCGTGCTCATGATGGGGCGCTCGGGGGTGTCGGCGGCCAACTACGCCGACATGGAGGCCCAGTCCCGCCGCGCGGTGGACGAGTTCGCGCAGGACGTGCGCATGGCCTCGGACCTGACCTGGAACAGCAGCAGCTCGGTCACGCTCACCGTGCCGGACAATTACGCGGCCTATGGCAACAAGGTGACCTATGCCCTCGACAGCGCCGCCACCGGCCCGACGGCGGCCAGCTTTTACCGCCTGCCGGGGATCGCCGGCGCCCTGAACCCGCGCCTCGCCCTGGCGCGGAATGTCACGTCGCTCACCTTCACGCGCTTCACGCGCACGAACACGGTCGCGGCGGATGATTTCTCGGCCAAGCGGCTGCAACTGACCATGAACCTGCGCACCACGGCGCAGACCACCGTCGACCAGAACACGCTGGTCGTCTCCGCCTCGTATGTCCTGCGCAACAAACCGTCCAACTGAGCGCGGCGGCGGCGCCCGCGGCTCCGTGCTCATCACCTGCCTCCTGTTCAGCGTGATCATCGGCATCGCGCTGACCAGCTATTTGCGGGTCGCGCGCAACTCCTATGCCATGGCCGACCGCGCGTTCCTGAACACGACGGCGCTGACCCTCGCCGAGCAGGGCCTGGAGGAGGGGCTGGAAAGCTACAACCAGCTGGACAACGCCGCGAGCCCGGCCGCGGCGTGGAGCGGCTGGACCCTCGCCGGCACCGTCGCCACCCGGAAGTATGTCAACCTGGCCTTCGACAACGGCGCGACCGGCACGCTCCAGGTCTACGCCACCGACTACAATCCGGCGGCGGGCGCCGCGCCCAGGCTGGTGGCCAAGGCCACGCTGCTGCCGGCCTCGGGCCTCGGCCTGAGCCGGATGATCGAGATCACCCTGCGGCGCCGGACCGTCTTCGCCGCCGGGCTCGTCGCGCGGGGCACCATCACCTTCTCCAGCAACACGGTGGTTTCCAGCTGGGACTCCGATCCCGACAACAACCCCGCCACCCCGGCCGTCGGCTACTCGGCGGCGGTCAAGACCGCCAACGCCTTCGTCGGCACCATCAGCACGGCCGACGGCGCCATCAACACCGGCGCCGGCGACATCTACGGCCGGATCGGCACCGGCGGCGGCACGGTCACGCACGATGCCGGCGCGGTCCTTTCCACCAGCCCGACCGGCACCGGCTGGAACAACGGCCTCGTGAACATCCCCTTCGTCAGCAACCTGGACACGCCGGTGGCTCCCGCGCTGCCGGCCACGGTCAACAGCATCACCTCGCCCATCAACACCGGAGTGACGCTGCCCCGGGCTGGCGACAACGCGGCGGCCGACGGCAAATACTACTACAATTTCGCGGCGGGCGCCGGCATCTCCCTCACGGGCAACAACACGCTGACGGTGGCGGACAATGTCGTGCTTTATCTGCAAAACCATGCCGCGACGACCGCGGTGTCGGTCGGGGGCAACGGCAAGATCCTGGTCGCCTCCGGCGGCAACCTGACCGTCTACACCGACGGCAACATCGCGATCGGCGGCAACGGCATGGCCAACGCCAATGCGAACGCCGCCAGCAGCCTCATCTACGGCACCAACGCCGGCTCGGGCCAGACCATCACCATGACCGGCAACGCGACCACCGTCGCCGCGATCAACGCCCCCAACGCCGACTTCAGCATCACCGGCAACGGCGAGCTCTGGGGCTCCGTCGTCGCGCGCAACATCACGCTCAACGGCAACGCCGCCTTCCGCTACGACGAGGCCCTGCTCGACTTCAGCAACACCACCGGCACCGGCAACCCGTGGGGCATCGCCAAGTGGCGCGAGCTGACCCTCAGCGCGGAGCGGGTGGCCTACGCCGCCAATTTCAACTTCTGAGGTTGGCGCCGGGACCGGCGGGCCGCGCTATTATCGGCCGAAGCCGCTGGCCGGCCAACCGCTTGGCCGCGCGGGGCGCCGCCGGGAGCGATAGGCGTCGTGTTTGGCGCGGGGCCTTTTTATTCTGCTCCACCCATGAGAGACGAATACCTGCACGCCGCCGCCAAGGTCATCGCCGATCCCTACATTCTGGTGAATGTGGTGTCGCGCCGCGTGAAGCAGCTCCGCCGCGGCAGCCGCCCGCTGGTGGAGTCGCTCGAGAAACTCGCGCCCGAGGATGTCGCCCTGCGCGAAATCATGGAAGGCCGCATCAGCTACGAGCTGGCCCCCGCCGGCACGAAGTAGAAAGCGAACAGGGGGGCGGTCCGCCCGGATTGCGCGGCCTTCAGCCGCATGTTCCGATGGCAGTGTCTTTCGATAGTGGGGCGGCCAACTCGAACTCGACCTTGTAGCCGTTTTTTCCTTCTTCCAGCCGAAGCTCTGGCCGGCGAGGTTGGGAAGGGCATTTTTCAGCGCTTCCTCATCATTGGCGCCGAAACCCGCACCGTAGACCCGCAGCACCGGACCCTGCTGGGTCGGCACTTCCGACGAAACCACCGTCACCTTGAGCGGCTGGTCGATGGGTGCCTCGGTGCTGACGTGCCGCAGCTCACGGTAGCCCCTAGGTCTATTTCCCACCCTTCACGCCGCTGGCGAGGAGGGTTTCGAAATAGGGTTCGTAGGTTTCGCGCGAGACAGTCGTGACCTTGGCTTGGTGAAGTCGGGATGCCTGCTCACCAATACACCGGCACGCCGCCCCAGCGGGTGATTTCCTTGTCGTGCGTCACCAGGGTGAGCTTGTGCTCCAGCGCGGTGGCGCAGATCAGACGGTCGGCCGGATCCTTGTGCGCCCAGTCCAAGGCAGCAGACCGCCAGGCGATGGCCGGGGTGAGCGGGAGGATTTCAAAGCGATGGGCAAGATCCTCCATCCATGCGATCGGGTCGGGTTCCATGCCCACGGCGCCGGCTTTGCCGAGGCGGGCGAACTCGACGAGAGAGATCGCCGCCTGGCCAAATGCCCCGGCCGGATTCTGATCGAGCAGAAGCCGGATGCGTGCGCTCAATTGCGGCGAGCCGGCCGCGATCCAGATGAGCGTGTGCGTATCGAGCAGGTATTTCACCTGGCCAGATCACCCCACTCCGCCAACGGAATGATCGGGCCGTCGGGCAACCGGTGAATCTTCGTGCGGTCTGCCATAAAGCCCAGCACGCCTTTGGTCTTGAGGCGGGCACGGAACTCAAAGGTCTGGCCCCCGGCCTCGATCACCACGGTCTTGCCGGCGGCGGCCAGCTTGCGCATGCGCGGGAACTCGCGTTGGAAGGCGCGGACGGTGGTTTTCATGGCTGTCAGTCAATGCTGACTGACAGCCGTGTCAAAGGGGAAATCTCAGCGCCCGCCCTTCACGCCGCTGGCGAGCAGGGTCTCGAAGAACGGCTCGGTGGTCTCGCGCGAGACGGCGGTGACCTCCACCTTGCTGAAGCCGGCCTTCTTGAGGAAGGCGTGCAGGGCGCTTTCCTTGAAGCCGAGCCAGAGGTCGCCGAACTGCTCGTGGGCCTTCTCGTAGTTGTGCTCGTTGAGATCGAGCACGAGCACCTGGCCGCCGGGCTTGAGGATGCGGAAGGCCTCGTTGACGGCGGTCTGCGGATGGTTGGCGTGGTGGAGCGCCTGCGAGAGGATGGCGAGGTCGACGGACTTGTCGGGCAGCGGCACGGCCTCGATGTCGCCGAGCTTGTAGGCGAGGTTGGCCAGGCCGTTCTTCTTCGCCAGCTCGGTGCCGACCGCGACCATGCGCTCGGAGTTGTCGATGCACCAGACGTGTCCGGCGCGGCGGGCGAGGAGCTGGGAGACGAGGCCTTCGCCGGCGCCGAGGTCGGCCACGGTGATGGCGGGCACGAGCCGGAGCGCGAGGTGGCCGAGGGCCTCCCACGAGCGGCCGGGGCAGTAGTTTTTCCCGAGCTTGCCGGCGATGAGGTTGAAATACTGCTCGGAGACGCGCCGGCGTTTCTGGAGGACGCGATCGAGGCTGTCGCGGTCCTCGCCGGACTCGGGCAGGTCAACGACGGACTCGCAGGCGGCGCGGAGCAGCGCGAGCAGCTTGGGGGCGAGCGTGGCGCGGAGCGAGTAGAAGGCCTTCTTGCCTTCGCGGCGGTCGCTGACGAAGCCGGCCTGCCGGAGCAACGCGAGCTGGGAGGAGATGCGCGATTGGGCCATGCCGAGGATTTCCTGGAGCTCGGCGACCGAGAGTTCCTCCTTCAGCAGCAGCGCGAGCAGGCGCAGCCGGGTGGAATCGGACAGGATCTTCAGGTGGTTCCAGGTGGCATGCACGGCGGGAAACTACTGGAGGGAACGGAGGTGGTTTACAAGCGCGGGGAGGGAGATCGTTGCGGGAGCGACCTTGGTCGCGACAGTCGCGTGCAAGCACGCTCCCACATAAAAAAGCCGCGCGATTGGCGCGGCCTGAGGAATGTCGGGGCATAAAGCCCCTCCCACCAAAATCAGGACTTCGCGTCCACGAAGCGGGTGATGCCGGCGATCTGGTATTCCTGGTGGGCGCTGCCGATCTTGAGCTTCACGTGTTCGCCGACCTTCTTGCCCATGAGGGCCTGGCCGAGCGGGGTCTTGTAGGCGATGCGGTGGGCGTCGGGATCGCTGTCCCACGCGCCGAGCACGGAGTAGCGCACGGCCTTGCCGTTGGCCACGTCGCGCAGGTCGACGACGGTGCCGACGGAGACCTGGTCGGTGGTGGCCTCGGAGAAGTCGGTGATGCGGGCGCGGGCGAGGTCGCGCTCGAGCTGCGCTTTCTGGCCCATGAGGACGGACTGGTCCTGCTTGGCCATCTTGAACTCGGAGTTCTCCTTGAGGTCGCCGTGCTCGCGGGCGACGGAGATGGCCTTGGAATTTTCCGGGATGCGGCGGGAGACGATGTCCTCGTATTCGACGCGCTTCTTCTCGTAGCTCTCGCGGGAGACGAGGAACTGCTCGTCCTTGGTCTCGGACTCGCCGGAGACGAGGGACTGGAGGGAGGGGAAGAGCTTGATGAAGCGGGCGAGGAGGGACTTCTTGGTCAGTTCCTCGAAGCCCTGGTTGAGGAGGAGGCTGTTGCCGAGGTCGCGGGCGGTCTCGGTGTCGGCGGAGGCGAGGAGGTCGGAGATGAGATCGGCGTCGTCGCTCAGGGCCTCGGCCAGCGGGATGCGGCGGGTGCCGGCGGACTGGAGGGCCTCGTAGTCGATGGCGAAGAAGATGGCGCCGAGGAGGCGGGGCGTGATGAGTTCGTGGAGGAGCTTGGCGAATTTCTTCGAGTGGCGGTTCTTGATGATCCAGAGGAGGACGGGGGCGCGGAGGTTCTGCTCGGTCTTCCAGCGCTTGAGGGCGGCGGCGAGTTCGTCGGTCTGGCCGTGCTCGAGGAGGAAGTTGATGCACTCGGTGGTGAACTTGCCCTGCGAGGTCTTGAGAAGGGCGAAGACGATCTCGCGCCACTCGAGCGGGTGGGTCTCCTTGACGAGGTCGAGGAAGCGGGACTGGAAGTGGACGGGGATTTTCTCCGCGATGGCGGTGAGGCCGCGGGCTTCCTTGATCAGATCGGACTGGGAGGGATTGGCCGAGTGGTTGTCGTGGCCGAGGATCTTCGCGAGCTCGTCGCGCACGAAGGCGCCGTAGAGGCGCTCGGAGGCGTCGAGCTGGTTGCTGTCGCGCACGGCCTCGGTGATGCCGGAGAGCACCTGGGCGAGGGAGGCCTTGGCCTCCTCCTTGATGGAGGCGGCGAGCAGGTCCTCGGCGAGCGAGATGCGGCGGCGGGCGGAACGGGTGTTGGCGAACTCCTCCATGATCTCCGTCTCGGCGGACACGGGCTCGTCGCGGACGATGTAGGCCTCGGTCTTCTTGGCGGGGACGCCGACGCGCGGGTCCTTGACCAGCTGTTTTTTGACGTTGGAAAACCACTTCTTGAATTTTTCCTCGCCGACGACCTGGGTCAGCACGATCTCCAGCTCGATGGCGCTGGCGGCCTTGCCGGGGTAGGCGGACAGGGTGTCGATGACCAGCTGGACGGCGTCATCCTCGATGAGCGCCTTGACCTTGGCCGGCTCGGTCTCCTTGCGGGCCAGGATGTGCTTGGCCGGGAGGACCTCCATGCTCGTGGCGCAGAAAACCGGGTCCATATGGTGGCCCTTCTTGCCCTTGAAATCGATCACGAGCCTCTGCCCGGCCTCCTCGAACGACTTGATCTGGCCGAAACCCCAGCTGCGGTGCACCACGTAAGCGCCGGGTTCCATCGCCTCCAGCTTGGCTTTGGACGCCTTGAGGGCGGGGTGCTTGCTGATGATCGCGGAGATGGCTTCGGAATTCATAATTGCGTATCTAGTCGTTGAACCGATTAGTTGAGTGGATAATGGCGGAAGATGTCAAACAGGGTTTGGAAAAAGCCTCCGGTGCGTCGCAACCCGCCTTCGGCGGCTGGGAAGCCGCGGTCGGTCTGACCGAGCGGTGGCTGGCCCGCGCCGAGCGCGTGGACACGCTGCTGGAGGGACTTCCGGCGGGCCTGGCCGGCCAGGAACGCGCCCGGGCGCAGCAGCTTTTCTACGGCGTCGTCCGCTGGTCGGGCCGGCTGGAGGCCGCGCTCGCCGGGCTGATGGCCCGCCCGCCGCGCACCAAGGTGAAGGCGATCCTCGCGGTCGCGGGCTTTGAGCTGCTCGAGGGTGGTCCGACGCTGACCGCGAAGGTCATCCATCACGCCGTCGAGAAAGCCAAGACCGTCGCCAGCGCCAAGGAAGCCGGCCTCGTCAACGCCGTCGCCCGCAAGCTCGCGCTGCGCCTCGCCGAGAAACCGGCCGATCTGGCGACCGAATTTTCCCACCCCGAGTGGCTGGTCGCGCGCTGGACGCAGCAGTTTGGTGCGGCGACCACCCGCCAGCTCCTCGAATGGAACCAGCAGCCCGCGCCGGTCTATGCCCGCTGGCGCACGGAGGCTCCCGTGCCCGAATTTCTCGCGCCGACGAAGTGGCCCGGCTTTTATGAAGTGAAGCCCGGCAAGTGGGACGAGATCCGCCGTCTCGCCAACGAGGGCGCGCTTTATCTGCAGGATCCGTCCACGCGGCTCTGCATCGGGCTGCTCGCGCCGCAGCCGGGCGAGACCATCCTCGACGCCTGCGCCGCGCCGGGCGGCAAGAGCCTGTTCATCGCCGACTGCCTGGCCGGGAGGTGGAGCGGCCTGACCCCAGGACGCTCCCAGCGCGTTGAGGTCAACGCGCTCCACCCCAAGGCAGGACATGTCGTCGCGCTCGACGAGCCCGCCGCGCCCGGCAAGCCCGACATCCGTCTCGTGCGGCTGAAGGAAAACCTCTCCCGCGCGCCCGCCGGCGTGGAGGTGGCGCAGGTCGAGGCCGACCTGCGCAAGGTGAACACGGAGTTCTACAAGAACCTCAACCTGCCGTTGAGCTACGACGCCGTGCTGCTCGACGCGCCGTGCTCCAACACCGGCGTCATGCGCCACCGCATCGACGTGAAGTGGCGGCTGCAGGACGGCGACTTCGCGCGCCATGCCGAGTCGCAGCTCGAACTGCTCCACGCCGCCGCGCGCCTGGTGCGGCCCGGCGGGCGCATCGTCTACAGCACCTGCTCGATCGACGCGCAGGAGAACGAGCAGGTCATCAAGGGATTCTTCGACAGCCGCGCCGGCGGTCCGTTCAAGCTGGAGAAGAGCGTCCAAGCCTGCCCCTGGAAGGACGGCCACGACGGGGCCGGGGCGTTTTTGCTGAAGAAGGGCGGGTAGGGCGAATCCTCCGGATGAGCCGCGGCTCGTCGGGGACGACTCGCCCTACCGGCAAATCATGGCACCAGCTCGAAGATCGGCACCTCGACATCCAGCTCCTTCGCGCCGGTGAGGAAGGTGCAGGTGATCTTCGCGGCGGTCTTGAGGAGCGCGGCGTAGCGCTCGTAGCCCCATTTCTCCACGGGCTCGCCGTTGATGCGGACACAGAGGTCGCCGGCCTGCACGGGCAGCGCCGCGGTGGGCGTGTCGGGGATGACACTGAGCACGCGCCAATAGACCGCGGACCGGGCGAACGACAGGCCGGTGTGCCGGCGCGCTTCCATCGTGATCGGGCCGTCGGTGTCGCGGGTGAACGTGACGAGATTGCGGCGTTGGTCAAAGGTGAGGGTGAAATGCCGCAGCAGCTCGCCGCCAAGGGAGGAGAGCTGGTCGGTCAGGTCCAGGATGGGTCGCTCAATGGTGTGCGGGCCGACGAGCACGGGTTGCGTGATGCGGCCGGTCAGCTGGAGACGGTCGCCTTCCAGCGTGGAGATGAGCGTGCCGCGGCGCGGGCTCTGGACAAAACGCGGGTGCAGGCCGGCGGGATTGAGGCTCAGGCTGCCGTCGCTGCCCGAGTCGATGAGCACGAAGAACGACTCGTTACCCATCTGGACGGGTATGAGCGGCGTGCCGCGCTGGAGGTTGAAGGCGAGGGTGGCGGTGCGCGGCGCCGGCGTCGGGGGGGCACCGTTGCCGACTGCTGCCGGCCCGGTGTTTGTCCCGGAAACTCCGCGCTCCGCCGGATTTCCGGGCAAAGCGGGGTGGGGCGCGAGGATCAGCTGCGCGCCGGGATAATCCAGCGTGACGAGCGTGTTGCGGAAAACCGGGAAGCCGATGATGCCGTCAATGGGCAGGCCGAGGTGGCCGGACAGGTCGGCGAAGTCGTAGATCAGCGCCGGCACGCGCTCGAACCGCGAGGCGCCCAGGGTGAGCCGGCGCAGGGTGACGGCGGGGAGGTCGACCTCGCCGCCGCCCGCCGAGCGCACGCGCACCGTGCGCGGCGGCGCGCCCTTTTTTTCCTTCTCGGCAAAACGCCGGGCCAGATCGGCCGAGACGTAGCTGGTGGAGGAGCCCGTATCGACGATGAAGCGGTAGGTGCGGCCGTCGTCCCAACGGCTTTCGACCACGAAGAAATTGGAAATGACGCGGGCGGGCAGCGTCGTGGCCTGGACCTCCATCACCGTCCGGCCCGGCGCCCGGCGGGAGATCGAGGAGCAGCCGGCGGAGAACAGAAGACAGATGACAGCGGTCAGAAGACAGACTGTCGTCGGCGGGCGAAGGAGGTGGCGGGCAAGGGGACGCACTGGATAAGGCACTGGAAGTTGAGCGAAACCGGCCGGTGCGCAAAGCCTGATTCAGGCCAGCGTGGCTTGGATCTTCCGGGGGAGCTTCGCCTTGATCAGGTCGTAGGCGAGCCGCACCTGCTCTTTCAACTGCGCCTCGGTCAGGGCGTCGGGATCCTCGAGCTGCACCCAGTGCGACTTGAACATGTTGTAGCGCGCCGGGATGATGCCGTCGACCTCGGTGGTCAGGCGCGCGTAGTCGGCGGGAGAGCATTTGAAGGCGCAGCCCTCGATGGTCCCGCCGTCGAGCGCGACGATGAGGAACATCTTGCCCCCGATCTTGAAGACGAGGGTCTCGCCCCACTGCTTGACGATGGTGGCGTGGGGCAGCGCGAGCACGAAGGCCTTGAGGCGGTCGAGGCGCATGGGTTCAGCCGAAGTGGGGCTTGACCCGCTCGAGCAGCGTGGCGATCTCGAACGGCTTCTGGATGAAGCCGGCCACGCCGAGATCGGTGCTGCGCTTCATGATCTCCGTCTCGCTGTAACCGCTCATGATGATGACCGGCGGCCGGGCGCCGCCCAGGCGGAACCGGCGCAGCGTCTCCTCCCCGGAAATCCCGGGCATGGTCAGATCGAGCAGGACGAGCGTGACGCGGTCCCCGTGGGCGCTCAGCAGGGCCAGGGCCTCCTCGCCGCCGGACGCCGGCAACACGGTGGCGCCGAAGGACTCGAGCACGGCGGTCACGATGCCGCGCACCGTCTCCTCGTCGTCCACCACCAGCACGACACCGTTGAGCCGGACCGGCCCCGACGTATCCGCAAACGCCGGGGCTGACGCCTTCGCCGGGCCTTCCATCGCGGGCAGCAGCAGCCGGAAGGTGGAGCCAGCCCCCGGTTGGGATTCGACGAACAGGGCGCCCTGGTGATTTTGCACAATGCCCTGCACCGCGGCGAGTCCGAGGCCCCGGCCCGAGAATTTGGTGCTGAAAAACGGCTCGAAGATCCGCGCGATGATCTCCGGAGACATTCCGCAGCCGGTGTCATTGACCACCAATCCGACGTAGTGACCGGCGGGCAGTTCGGGCCGGCCCAGCGCCTGTTGGAGCAGGTCGGCCCCGGCCGCGCAGGCATGGGTGCCGACGGTGATCCGGCCCGGGGCCTCACCGATGGCGTCGGCGGCGTTGATGACCAGATTCATCACGATCTGGCGGAGCTGGGTGACGTCGGCGAGGACCAGCGGCAATCCGTTGGCGAGCTGCAATTCGAGGCGGGTGTTCTTGCTGATGGTCACCTCGAGCAGCGAGGCCGTGCTGCGGACCACTTCGCTGAGGTCGACCCGCTCCGTGACGAGCTTGCCCTTGCCTGTGTAGGCGAGGAGCTGCTGGCAGAGGTCGGCGGCGCGGCGCGCGGCTTTTTCGATCTGCTCCAGGTGGCCGCTGGCCGGGCCGACGGCGAGTTGCCGGGCGAGGGAGGCGTTGCCGAGGACGGAGGTCAGGATGTTGTTGAAATCGTGCGCGATGCCCCCGGCCATCACGCCGAGGCTCTCGAGCTTCTGGCCTTCCAGGAGCCGACGCTCGATGCTCATGCGCTCCTGCTCGGCCCGCTTCAGCGCGGTGATGTCGATCGCCAGGCCCTCGAGGAAACGCAGCCCGCCCGACGCGTCGTGGATCGGCCGGCCGCGCACGAGCACCCACTTCTCCTGCCCGTCGCGGTGGGTGAAACGGTATTCGACTTCGAAGGACCGGCGCTCCTCGGTCGCCCTGGTGAGGGCGGCGCGCGCGGCCGACCGGTCGGCCGGCACGGTCAGCTGGGTAATGTGCCTGCGGCCCGAGATGAAATCATCGGGCGGATAGCCGGTCAGGGCCAGCATGCCCTCGGAGACGAACAGGGCGGTAAGCTTGTCATCAAAGGTGCAGCGGAAGGCGGCGCCGGGCAGTGCGCGCAGGATGGAGTCGAGTTCACGCCGGTTTTCCGCAAGCTCGGTGGTGCGCTCGACCACCTCGCGCTCGATCTGCTCCGTGCGGCGCCCGAGGATCCGAACGAGGCCGGCGAGCAGCAAGGTGATGACCAGCACGCCGCCCGTGCGCACCCAGGGCAGGGGCGTGAATTGCTCCTCGATCCAGCCGGCGCGCGGCCGGTAGAGAACCCGCCAGTCGCGCCCGCCGATGGGAATGGACAGCTCCTGGCAAACGCCGCGGCGGAACTCGGCCTCGGTGGGCACCGATTCGCGCGGGGTTGTGTTCTCGGCTGGACGGTAATAAAGGACACGGCGCGCCGGATCCGGCTCGGAAGAGTCCAGAAAAAGCATGTCGAAAATTGTGTCGGGATGGGCCATTCGTGTCCGCTCCAGCAGATCGCGGGTGCGAAAGACGGCCTGCACAAACCCGACAAACTCCGGGGGAGATCCCGGCAGGCCGGAACGGGCCGGACGCCGGACCGGAGCGATCATGATCAGCCCGGCTTGCTCCTGCACCAGCGGCACCTGCCCGGTCAGGGCGAGCAGGCCGCTGGCCCGCGCCTGGTCAAGGTGGGCGCGGGTGGGGCCGGTCATAAGGTCGTAGCCCAGCGCGGGTTCGTTGCCGGCCAGCGGCTCGATGTAACTGATGGGTAAGTAGGAGGAACGGACGCCCGCGCGGCGCAGCCGGCCGGCGGGATCGCGCTCGGTAAACTCAAACACCCGTGGGACGTAATGGCGCCCGAGCGCTGCCTCGCGGGCGGCGCGCTCCGCCCCCGGGACTAACGGCACCCATTCCAAGGCTTGGATCCCGGGCGTGCGTCCCTGGATCCGGCCCGCAGCCCGGGCGAAGGCGTCAGGATCGACCTCATCTTCAAGCATGAAAACCGCGGCCAGACCGAAAAGCGCGTCCTCATAGCGGCCGAGCACCTCGCGGGTGAGCGTGTGCCGGATGGTGGACCGTCGTGCAAATTCCGATGCAGCGTGTTCGCGCTCGCGCGCTCGCGCGTCCTGAAAGGACCAGACCGACAGCGCGGTGCCCACAAGCAGCACCACCAGCAAGACGGTGCGGCGGTTGAATACGGGGCCCGAGCGGGAGGTGACTTCCATGAAGGTGCCGCCACATGATAGTGGCAGCGGGTTGTCAGGCAAACGCTATTCCGCCCGGTGGCGCGCCCGGTGGCGTATCCGGGCGGGACCCGTCAGAGCCGATACGGCAGTGGGAACCGCGACGTCAGCGCGACGACCTTCTGCTTGGTGGCGGCGAGCACGGCGTCCTGCTCGGGTTTGCCGATGGCGCCGAGCACGCCGTCGATCAGGCCGGCGATCTCGTCCATCTCGGTTTCCTTCATGCCGCGCGTCGTCATGGCGGGCGAGCCGAGGCGGATGCCCGAGGCCTGGAACGGCGATCGCGTCTCAAACGGCACAGTGTTCTTGTTGCAGGTGATGTTGGCCCGGTCGAGCGTCTCCTGCGCGAGCTTGCCGGTGAGCTCGGGGAACTTGGCGCGGAGGTCGACGAGCATCAGGTGATTGTCCGTGCCGCCCGAGTTGATCTTGTAGCCGCGGGCGACCATGGCGGCGGCGAGGGCGCGGGCGTTCTTTACGACCTGCTCGCTGTAGGCCTTGAAGTCGGGCTTCAGGCACTCGCCGAAGCACACGGCCTTGGCGGCGATGATGTGCATGAGCGGGCCGCCCTGGCCGCCGGGGAAGACGGCCGAGTCGATGGCCTTGGCGTGGGCCGCCTTGCACATGGTGAGGCCGCCGCGCGGGCCGCGGAGCGTTTTGTGCGTGGTCGTCGTGACGAAATCGGCGTGCGGGAACGGCGACGGGTGATGACCGGTGACCACGAGGCCGGCGATATGCGCGATGTCGGCGAAGAGAAACGCGCCGACCGAGCGGGCGATCTCGCCCATGCGGGCGAAGTCGATGATGCGCGAATAGGCGCTGGCGCCGACCGTGATCATTTTCGGTTTCTCGCGCAGGGCGACCGCCGCCAGCTCGTCGTAGTCGATCAGGCCGTCGGCCTCGCGCACGCCGTATGGGACGAACTGGTAGAGTTTGCCGGAAAAATTGGCGGGGTTGCCGTGGGTGAGGTGGCCGCCGTGGCTGAGGTTCATGCCGAGGATCTTGTCGCCGGGCGAAAGCACGGCGGTGTAGACGGCGAAGTTGGCCTGCGAGCCGGAGTGGGGCTGGACGTTGGCGTGCTCGGCGCCGAAGAGTTTTTTCGCGCGTTCGAGGGCCAGCACCTCGACCTTGTCGACCTGTTCGCAGCCGCCATACCAGCGTTTGCCCGGGTAGCCTTCGGCATACTTGTTGGTGAGCGTGGTGCCCATGGCCTCGAGGACGGCCGGGTAGGTGAAGTTCTCGGACGCGATGAGCTCGAGGTGGCTCTGCTGGCGGGCGAGCTCGCCGGCGATGACTGCGTAGACTTCAGGGTCGAGTTGCTTGAGGGGGGTGGCGTTGAGAGACATGGAGGGAAGGAGGCGGGAGCGGGAAGTGAAGTGAAGTGAAGGTTATTTTGCAGGAAGGAGATTCTTGAGAAAGGAGATGATGCCGGGGATGGCCTCGACCATCTCGTCGCGGCAGGCCTCGTAGATCTTGAGCGGGCCGCCGTAGGGGTCGCCGATTTCCCTCTCGGCGGGCGCGGGCAAAAATTCGCGGAACAGGTAGAGGTGCTTCGGCACCGGCAGGGATTTGAACTGGATGAGGGCGCGGTGCGACTCGGTCATGCCGAAGACGACGAGGGCATCGTCCAACAACTGCTGGGTGAGCGCCTGGCTGCGCATGCCGCTGATGTTGACGCCGCCCTTCTTCAGGGCGATGACGGCGTTTTCCGAGATGGCCTCGCCGGTGCGGGCCGCGACGCCGGCGGAGACGACGCGGAGGGATTTCAGCGGCTCGGGCTGGCCGGCGAGCGCGTGCCGAAGCAGGCCCTCGGCCATCGGGCTGCGGCAGATGTTGCCGGTGCAGACAATGAGGATGTGGCCGGGAGCGGGCATCTAGGAGTGAGCAGTAAGCGGTGAGCGGTGGGCAGCCAAGACAGGAAACGCACCATGTTCGCCGACCGGCGGGCGTCAAATCAGCGCCGGAGCACCTGCAAAGCCCGATGCAGATGCACGGCCCGTTGCAGCACGCGGTCCACCAGCGGCGCGGTTTTTTCCGGTGCGCCGACGGGTTTGGGCGCCGTAGGGTCGGCTGGTGGGGTCGGCGCAGCGTCGGGATTGCCGTTCTTGAACTCGTGCACAAGGGTCGCTTCGTCGAAACGCTCCTTCTCGATCTTGCCCGAAATCAATTTCTCCAATGGTGTGCCGGCTTCAAGCGCGTCGTAGGCGCGGCGGTCGTTGGCGGCATCGGTCTGCACGACGACCTTGGGCCCGGGCGCCGAACCCGGGGCGCCGAGGGTGAGGGCGGAGGACTGGACGATGGCTGAAACCAGAGCGGGCGGAGTTGCCGGGCTGACGAGGATGAAGAGCGGGGTATTTGCCGGGCGGCTGGCAAGGGCGGTCTTCAGGGCGGCGGCCGATTCGTCGCCGGCCGTGGCGTAGCGCAAATCGAGCACGAGGGCGCCGGCCCCGGGCACGGCCTTGCGCAGCGCGGCCTCGGAGCCGGCCACGGAATGTATGCGCAGGTAGGCGAGGCCCGAGCCGAGGTCGGTCAGCTCGGTGGCGCGAGCCGAGATTAAGAGAAAGACAAAGAGAAAGAAGAAAGATTTCATCCTGAACGGTTGAGCTGTTTGGCGCCGATGTCGCGGCGGTAGTATTTGTTGGTCCACTGGATCCGGTCGCAGGCGGCGTAGGCGCGGTGGGCGGCCTCGCGCAGCGTTGGGGCCAGGGAGGTCACGCCGAGGACGCGGCCGCCGTTGGCCGTGAGCTGGCCGGCGGCATTCCGGGCCGTGCCGGCGTGATAGATGAAGGTGGAAGGGGGAAGGGAGGAGGGAGGGGGGAAGACAATGGTATCACCTTTGGGGTGGCTTTCCGGATAGCCCTTCGCCGCCACGACGACGCAGAGCGCGTAGTCGGGTTTCACTTCGAGCTTGAACCCGGCGAGCTGGCGCTGCGCAGCGGCCCAGAGCAGCACGAGCAGGTCGGTTTGCAGGCGCGGCAGCACGACCTGCGTCTCGGGGTCGCCGAAGCGGGCGTTGTATTCGATCACGCTCGGGCCGTCGGGCGTGAGCATGAGGCCGATGAAAAGCGTGCCGCAGTAATCGAGGCCTTCGGCGGCAATGGCGTGGACGGAAGGCCGGACGATTTCGTGGTCGATGCGCGCGAGCAGCCCGGGCGTGACGACCTCGGCGGGCGAGTAAGCGCCCATGCCGCCGGTGTTGGGGCCGGTGTCGCCGTCGCCGATGCGCTTGTGGTCCTGCGAGGTCGGGAGGATCACATAGTCGCGGCCTGATACGACGACAAGGATCGAGGTCTCTTCGCCGAACAAGCAGTCCTCGATGAGGATCTTTGATAGCGGATTGCGGAGTGCGAAATGCGGATTGCCAGACAGCGCGAGCAACGAGTGGACGGCGGCTTCCGCCTCTGCGTGATCGGCGGCGACGATCACGCCTTTGCCCGCAGCGAGGCCGTCGGCTTTGACCACGATCGGGGCGGGACGGGAGCGGACGTAGGCGATGGCGGCATTGGCCTCCTCAAAGAAAGCGGCCGGCGCAGTGGGGATGTTGTATTTGAGCAGAATTTCCTTCGTGAAAATCTTGGAGGCCTCGAGGCGGGCACCGGCGGCCTTGGGGCCATAGACGGGAATGCCCGCGGCGATCAGCCGGTCGGCGAGGCCGAGGGACAGCGGCACCTCGGGGCCGACGACGACAAACTCAACTTTCTCCTGCTGGGCCAGCGCGACGAGTCCGGCGAGGTCATCGGCGGCGACCGGGAAGCACGGCACTTCCGCCGCGATGCCGGCGTTGCCCGGCGCGCAGAGCAGGCGCGGTTTCGCCGGCGAGTTGGCGAGCGACCGGACCAGGGCGTGCTCGCGCCCGCCGGCGCCGACGACAAGGACGGAGGAAGGGAGTTGGTTGGCCACGGATGACACAGATGGACACGGATGGTCCGCGGCGTAAAGCCGAGTCTGTGGCTTACGATACCTGAATCTATCAGTTTAACCTTTGTGCTTAACGCTTTGACTCAAGGAGCAACACTGCCTTTGCAACGTCGCAAATCCACACGAAACGATGCTGCATCCAACGCATTTTCTGGAAGGTCATTGTATATGGTTAGGATCGTCTCGCTGGTGCCAACAGCCAGATTTTCAACGTTCCAAAGCTGCCAGACAAAACCCGCACCCGGTTGCTTTGACTCCAAATAGGTTTCCCATTCTCGCCTTGTCAGATCGATGGTCGAGGCCTGCCGGCGATGAGCTTTGACCTCCACCCGCAGAAGCTCCGTGAGACGGCGAGCGTCGATGTCAAAGCCGGGATTGAATGCTGGCATACGCTTAACCTCCCAGCCTTGTTTCACCAATTGAGCTTCCACAAATTTCAGCCCGGCGACTTCAATCGCATCCTTTTCGGATTGGGCGAGCGGGGTCCCGCTACTCAATCCGGAGTCCCCCGGTTTACCACCCGTAGGTGTGGGCTGGGGAACAGGCCTCGGTTCACCCTGTTGGACATGCCACTCATCGGCGTCTGGAGATTTCAATGGCACCAGTAGAGCAATTGAAGGCAGCTGAGAATGCCCTCCGCTTGGAGCGGAAGAATTGTGAGGAGCCGGTTCATCCTGCCCGGTTGCTGACGGATCCTGTTCCAAGAGCTGATATGGGGTCGAGGGGACTGCTGGAGCAGCAAACTCGCTCAGGCAACTGCTGATAAGATCCTTTGGGACACCGCGCTGCTCAAGTTTCTCAGACCGCTCCTCACCCGCGCCACTGCTGATGAGGTTTTGAAATAAATCGGAGTCACTTTCTCGTTCGAGCAAGTTGGCCAGCGCTTCGCCAAGATTCGCCTCATCTTTCCCTTTGGCGGTCAGAATGACGCTGCCGACGAGCGCCCAGCGGCGCTCAATCTCCTTTGCGTGGGCCGCACCCGGTAAACACACCTGTTCAACAAGCCGTTCCGCCCGCCGCACCTCGATCATCCGCAATTTGGCAAGGAATTGGTCGCGTTGTCCCGGCGCATCATTGCTTCGCTTGGCTAAAATATATGGCGCCACTTGCCGAAGGTGCGTGGTCAAGCTGGTGTCCGCCTCACCGGTATCAGCTTTCCAGCTGGGCCGTGATTCGCAGTCCGCAAGCCTCTTCAAGCCAAGCCAGCGAGCGGCGGTGGCGTGCAATGTTTTTGGAAATGAAATCTGCCAGACTTCCTGGGCGAATGCCTCCGCCACCAATGGATCATCGGTTAACCAGATGGATGACGCTTCTGTGTAGGCAAATTCGGTGCCTCGACGGGCAAGCAGCGTCACCTGCAGTGGCGCGACACCGTCATTTCGCGTCAGCAAAGCCGCCTCATAGCAGCGGCCAGTAGCCTGATAACTTTTCTCACCTTCTACGGCTGGGTAGTATCGTTGCATCCTTTCACCGAAGATATCCTTCCATTCCGACAAGGTGATTTCACTCAATTCTTGCCGGATAAACCGGTTGTTTCGCAACCAATCCCGGACAGTTGACCACTGATTCTCGAAGAGTGCTTTGTCCAACATCGGCAGCAACGGCCTTAGTTCCTGCCGGATGGTCTCATCTGGATTCCATGATTTTTGCAGCGAGGCAGCCGGACCGCCTGCAAGGCAAGGTGCATTGGCCAACTTCTGGACCTGATCCCACCAAAGGCTGCTCGCCTCGGCTGAAACGTGGCTTCGCCCACTTTTCCCTGCGACTAGAAGTTTGTGCCGGTATCCGAACTGAACCCAGTGCTGTGCTAACAATGTCAGCAAGCAGGCGAACTGCTCTCTTGGCATCCGGGCAGGGCTGATTCGATCCAGCGTCAAAGGTGGCTTCACATCCCATGGAAAGAATCCTACGCAGGCATACAATCGCTGTTGTTCTTCCTGTTTCCGGATCAGATCAGTATCTTCAAACAGTCGAGGCCAGCGTTTCACCCCCAAGGTTTCAAAAAAGCTTTCCCATTCCTGTTTGTCGCCTACGGGCACAGCCACCCATGCGATATCTGGTGCATTGCGATAGACCCGGACCAGAAGATCGTTTCCCCATTGCTCGCCAAAATAGCTTTTGCAAGCGGGCGTCCAAGCATCCCCTGCGTCAGTAACCGTGGGCACCGGACAGCGCTCAACGCCTTTCACTTCGAGCGAATCTAACTCGAAATCACCCGTCTTTAGAAACACCAGAAATCTGCCGGGTTCGCCGACTTTTTGTGCCTGCTCCCAATGGCGTGCAATCGCTTCGGCGCAGGATTCGACCAGAAGTTTCTTTGAAGGCGGTCTCAACCCGGAAGCGTGAAGTAGTTTTCGCACCGATGAGTCCACCGGGAGTGCTGCCAACCGGGCCTGAAACCATGAGGCAAGAAACTTGAGTGGAAGCCACTCCGGCAGTGCCTTATCCCACGATCCATCCCGCCAACTGACGTTGTTGCCCTGTAGATCACTCAGCGAAGTCTGCCCGTATTCAAGTGGCACCACTTTCAGGCCACGTATGCGTGCAACCAGTTCATCCCCGCCTTGAGCCGATTTGAGCTGGCCCAGCCATTCCAAGGCGTCCCAAAGCAAATTCTCATCTCCTTTGTCCAACAGCGATTCTAGACAGACCACTACCTCCGTCGCCTCCAGTTTGGTGCCGCCTAGTTTTGCGAGAACGTTCACTGCTTGGGGAAATTCCTCGATCCGTTCATGCACCAGCCGCATGCCCAGATTGCTTCTGGATACAATCCGGCGAGCGACCGCCCGACCGGGATGGGCTTTCTCAAAGACGGCCGCTTCGGTGGTTCGTAGCACTGCATTGCCTGCACAATCCGGAATCCGGAGGTGAGTCTTGGCGGCAGCAACAACGTCTTCCCAGAGTGCCTTTGTCACCGAGCCCTCGTCCTTGATCTGGGGCGTTGGTGCGAGTAAGAGCAATCCGGCCTCGGGTCGGCGGGACGAAAAGGCGCGCTGGACATACTCCACGACGCATCCGGCCAGAGCCTTGGCCAGCCACGAGTTGAACGGACTCCCGGAAAATGGCACGATTGCAGTGCGATCCGACTTCGTCACGAATCCTGCGTGGAGCAAGATATCCAACGGTGCCCGGATTTCGGTCGGATAGAATACATGTAGAAAGGGCGGTGGCGAATAGGGTGCCGGCGTCCCGCTTCCGTCAAATAGCGAGGCCACCAAGCAGGCAGCTCGTTTGCTGCGAGCTCGATCACCTGCATCGGCGAATTCGTGCAGCGATTCAGCAGGTGTTTCGATGTCCTGCCGGGCGATGCTCCATTTTTGCTCGGTCAAGCCATTCTTCACCATCCAAATATCGGCCCCAAGCGGCTCTACCGCGATGGTCCATGATTCGGTATCCGTTTCAAACTCGACACGCCGCAGATGATGAAAGGTCAGCAGAGTATGAGCTTTCAAAATTTTGGCTTCGGCCACCACCGCGTTGGCGGTCGCGTGTTCGCGCAAAGGCAATCGGATCACGGTAGTGAATTTGCCAAGCCGTTCCAGCTCGTGGTCCTGTTTTTCTTCTTCCCGCCTGTCCAGCCAGTGCGGCAACCAAGTATAGGGAACTTTGGTCATATCCTCGAAACCATGTGTCCGAAGGAACTGCCGGGCCTCTCCTTCCTTAAAACAAACGGCTTCTGCTCCCGCAAAGATCGCAGGTTCGCGGGTCACGCAATACACCGCTTTGAAACCAAGCCCCTTCCGCCCGATGGCTTGAGCCGGCTTATCTGAGAGATGCAGGGCACTGATCGAGCTGATCGCTCCTGGCTTCAGTCCTTCACCATCATCGGCAAAATAGACAGTGGTTGCTGTTATCCGCACCTTAACAGCATTGGCGCCGGCGTCATCGGCGTTCTGGATCAACTCGAACAACCAGCGATTGACATGGTCCTTGGTAACGGCCTCGGCACTGTTGGCATCAATCCGAATCTGCTCATCGCTGGCACGGTAAACGGTGAGCCGCTTCTGGCACCAAGTCTCTATGGCAGTCTTAAGACTTGGATGTTCATCACTCATCGCTCACAGCACCTGCAGCGTCTTCCGGTAGAAGCGGACGACCTCGTCGGGGTCGTCGGTGAAGAGGAGGTAGTCGGACATCCAGGCGGGGGCGCGCTTGGTGTCGATCATGGTCTTCACCTGCTTGCGGAGGTCGCCCCAGAACTTGGAGTTGAAGAACACGTAGGGCACGCGCGGGCGGATGCCGAGCTTGAGGTTGCACATCTCGATGCCGATCTCCTCGAGCGTGCCGACGCCGCCGACGTTGAAGATGCAAAAATCCGCCGCCTCGAACCATTTCTGGCGGAAGTGGCGCGAGGATTCCTGGAAGGTGTTGAAGAAGTCCACGCCCAGCTCGGGCGGCTGGGCCTCGAGCTCGAGGAAGCACGCGCCGGTGAGCGCGCCCTGGCTGCGGGCCTGGTCGGTGGCGAGGCGCATGACGCCGCCGCCGCCGCCGGTGAGCACGCCGACGTTGGGGCCGATGAAGCCCGTGAGCTGCTCGACGAGGCGCGTGATGCGCTCGGTGTCGGCGGTCTCGATGCTGAAGGCCGAGCCGTAGAAGGCGAGGATGGTGGTCTCCTGGAACTTGCGGGCCATCTCCTCGCGGACGAAGAACCCGTGCCCTTTCTTGTAGGTGTGGACGTAGATGTCCTTGGTCACCTCGTCATACCAATAGACCGAGATGCCGATGGCGTTGAAGGTGTCGAGGCGGGCGTGCGCGTTGCTGGAGAGGAAATAGCCGTGGGTGCGCGAGGCGCGGCGGAAGATGATGCGCCGGAGCTTCACGTCGCCGATGCGGGTGATGAGCTCGATGTGCTCGAGCAGGTCGGGGAAATAGTCGATGATGAGCGTGTCGGCGTCGGGCGTGGCGTTGTCGAGCGCCTGGATCATGGTGCGGCTGCCGATGCCGGCGGGGAAGGGCGCGACGGTCTTTTTCCAATCGTCGCCGGCGCGGACAAACACGGCGCGGTTTTCCATCGTGGCGCTCTGGCCGCGCACCGTGATCTTGGTCTTGGGGCTGGCTTCGGCGTTGTCGACGGCGGGATTGTCGTCCAGGCTCTTGAAGAGGCTGGCGGCCGTGGAGAGGAGGCGCTGGCGCTTCCGGGTGAGGGTCTTGACCTCGGGGTCGGTGAACGGCGGCGCGCGGAAGATGTCGACCGAGACCATGGGGTTCACCACCGGCTGGTCGCCGGTGTTGTAGATCTCGAGCATGACGTTCGTGCCGAAGGTCTTGATCGGGTCGAGGAGGACGGCGCTGGTGTGGAGGCCGAAGTTGCCCTCGCCCTGGTTGAGCACGACGTAGTGCTCCTTGAGATACATCGAGCAGCTGGTGAGGATGCCGGAGCGCGGCGGGATGGTGAGGGGCGAGGCGTCGTGGCGGACCTGGACCTTGTCGAGCAGGGAGCGGCCGGCGTTGCCGCTGACGATGTGCTCGAAGTTGAGGCGCGAGAGCTTGGGGGAGAGGGTGTAGCTGACCTGGTGCGGCGTGAGGAAAACGCGGCCGCGGGAGTCGATGCTGATGGTGTTGGGCAGCTTCAGGTCGTTGGCCTGGATGGCGGCCCAGATCTCGGCGGTGGAGAGCTTGGCGGCGGCGGGGGCGTAGAAGAGCCGGCCGACGGGCGTGCCGGGGCGGAGGAGCTTCTTCCAGTAGGCGGCGTTGGGGAAGTTGGCGTCGTAGATGAACGCGTCGGCCTCGAGCAGGAAGCGGTTGCCGTCGACCCGGGGCGTGCCGCGGAGGTGCATCTCGATGCCGATGCGCGCGAGCGAGCTGCGCTCGGTGAAGTGGATCTCGGCCAGGCGGGTGCGGAGAAACTCCATCTCGGCGGGGTGGCGCGGCCAGAAGACGAGCGTGAGGGCGGCCTGCTCGCCCTTGGATTTGACCGTGAGAATCTGGCCGTCGGTGCTGTGCCAGAATTGGCTTTCGTTCATGGGAGGGGCGAGTTTGCGGAGGTTGCCGGGCCTGACAAGCCCGGGGTTGGGCGGCAAATCGCGGGATTTCGCCGCCAAAGGGGTTGATTTTTGCCGGGGCGTTGAGCAATTTCGCGCCCTTTACGGCACAAAATCGTCCGGGCCGTTTCCCAACCGGACCACCTCATCGAAATGAAATTCAACACCCTCGTCCCCGCAGCCCTCGTCAGCCTGGGCCTGCTCACCGCCGCATCCGCCGAGGATGCGGTCAAGTTCAAGGTCCCGGGCGTCACGCCGCCCACGGCCGACGCCGCGAAGCCGCCGGCTTCCGCGCCCGCGGCGGCTCCGGCCAAGCCGGCGGCCAAATACACCGAGGCGCAGGTGCTCGAGGCCTTTGGCTGGGTGGCCGGCCAGCAGCTCGGTTTGCGCCAGCTCGAGTTCACCAAGGAGGAGGTGGAGATCGTGGCGCGCGGCATGATCGCCATGGCGAGCGGCACCCAGCCGGCCTTCGATCCGGCGGCGATGGAGCCGGAACTGAAGGCCTTCATGGCCAAGAAGGCCGAGGCCTTTGAGGCGAAGCGGCAGGCGTTCCTGACCAAGCTGCGCATGCAGAACATCACCGACAACATCGCCTACTTCACCAAGCTGAAGGAGAACAAGGGCATCGTCGAGCTGCCGAGCGGCCTGCGCTATGAGGTGCTCAAGCCCGCCACGGGCGCGGCCGCCAAGATCGGCCAGGTGGCCACCATCCACTACAGCCTGAGCCTGGTCAACGGCCAGTCGCTCGGCGGCACGGCCGGCGGCGAGCCCATCGAGTTGATCATGAAGGCGGCGACGCCGGAAAATCCCAACGGCACCATCGCCGGCATGGTCGAAGGGCTGACCAAGATCGGCGTGGGCGGCAAGGCCCGGCTCCACATCCCGCCGTCGCTGGCCTACGGTGACGACGGTTATCAGGGCATCCCGCCCGGCGCCGCCCTGATCTTCGAGATCGAGGTGGTCGGGGTGAAGGACGCGCCCAAGGAAGCCGCGGCTGCTGGCAAGTAAGCTGCATACAGTCTCACAACCCAACGCCTCCCCGAGCGGGAGGCGTTTTTTTTGTCCTCCGTATTGTATGGCGGCCCGCTTGCGGGCCACGTTGCGCGCAAGCGCGCAACCTACCGCGCCGCCCGCACATCGGCGACGAAACGCTCGACCGCGTCGGGCGGCGTGGCCCACGAGCACATGAGCCGGTAGCCATGCGCGCCGATGAAGCGGAGGAAGCGCCAGCCCCGCTGTTCCAATGCGGCCGCCAGCGCCGGCGGCAGCCCGACAAACACGCCGTTCGCCTCGGGTGGGGCGAGGAGCTTTATGCCCGGCACCTCGCGCAGCGCGGCGGCGAGCTTCTGCGCCATGGCGTTGGCGTGCGCGGCGTGCCGCAGCCACGCGCCGCCTTCCAGCAGGCCGCACCACTGCGCGGCGGCGAAGCGCATCTTCGAGGCGAGCTGCCCCGCCTGTTTCACGCGGTAGTCGAATTCGCGCGCGTGTTCCCGCTGGAAAAAGACGACGGCGTCGGTCGAGCACATGCCGCCCTTGGTGCCGCCGAGGCACAGCACATCGACTCCCGCGCGCCAGGTGAGGTCGGCGGGGGTGACGCCGCGCCCGGCCAGCGCGGCGGCGGCGTTGGCGAAGCGCGCGCCATCCATGTGCACGGCCAGACCGTGCGCCCTGGCCACGGCGCCCAGCGCGCGCACTTCGTCGGGCGTGTAGACGGTGCCCCACTCGGTGGATTGGGTGAGCGACAGCGCGCCGGGCTTCGGGTAATGCACCCCATGGCCGGGCGTGAGCACCGGCGCGAGCACGGCGGGGGTCAGCTTGCCATCCGGCCCGGCGACGGTGATCAGCTTGCTGCCCCCGGTGAAAAACTCCGGCGCGCCGCACTCGTCGGTGTCGAGGTGCGAGACTTCATGGCAGATGACGCTGTGGTGGCTGCGGCAATACTGGGCCAGCGCCAGCGCGTTGGCCGCCGTGCCGTTGAAGACGAAGAACACCTCGCACTCGGTCGCGAAGAAATCGCGGAGCAGCGATTTCGCCCGGGCGGTCCACGGGTCGTCGCCATACGAGGGGGCGGTGCCGGGGTTGGCGGCGGTGAGCGCGGCCAGCGCCTCGGGCGCGAGCCCGGCGGTGTTGTCGCTGGCGAAGGTGTGGTCGGGGGCGGCCGGCATGGCGCCGGAGCCTGCGGGGTTTCCGGCGGGTTGAACAGGGCGAACTGCCGCAACCCGCGCTTGCGCCGGCGCGCCGCGCGGTGTTCGTTTGCCCCCGACGAATGACTCCGCCGGCCGCCAATCTCTATCTTGTGGGCTTCATGGGCACGGGCAAAAGCACCGTGGGCCGGCAGGTCGCGCGGCAGCTGGGCTTTCAGTTTCTCGACAGCGACCGGGAGATCGAACGCGTCCAGGGCCGGCCGGTGGCGAAAATCTTCGCCGAGGACGGGGAGGCGAAATTCCGCGCCCTGGAGCGCGAGTTCATCGAGCACGGCCACCCGGAGAAGGGTTGCATCGTCGCCTGCGGGGGCGGGTTGATCGTGCCGCCGGGCATGCTGGAGCTGTTGCGCAGCCGGGGCGTGGTGATCTGCCTGCACGCGCCGATCGGGACCATCCTGCAACGCACGCTGCGCACGAATCACCGGCCGCTGCTGCAGGTGGAGAACCCCGAGCAGCGGGTGCGCGAGCTTTACGCGCAACGGGAGGCGGTCTACCGCCGCACGGGCACGATGGTGCTGACGGACAGCCGGCCCCAGCGGGAAATCGCCGCCCACGTGATGCGCGTCTATCAGCTCGAGGCGGCGCAATTCGAAAAATGAGCGCGCCGGCCACGCAACGCGTGGAGGGCGGAGCCCGCGAGGCTCTGCGGGCGCGGCTGCGCGCGCTGGGTTTCGACGAGGTGCGGTTCGCCGCCGCCGCCGGTCCGGCCGATGCCGGTCTGCGGGGGTGGCTGGCGGCCGGCCATCAGGCCGACATGGCGTGGCTGGAACGCACGGCGGAGAAACGCCAGGATCCCGCGTTGGTGCTGCCGGGCACGCGCAGCGTGATCATGCTGGGCGTCAATTACTGGGATGAGCGGTGGGAGCGGCCTTGGGCGCGACGAAACTCCGAAGTCGCGAGCAAGCTCGCTCCCACAAAACCTCGCCCCCGCTGGGCGCGCTATGCGCTGCATGCGGATTACCACGACACGATCAAGCCGGGCCTGGTCGCGGCCGGTTGCGTGTTGGAGGATTTGGGCGGCGTCACGGCGGCGGACTACCGCTACTATGTGGATACGGGTCCCGTGCTGGAGCGCGGCTGGGCGGCGCGCAGCGGCCTCGGTTTCCGCGGCAAGAACGCGATGCTTATCTCCAAGAAACACGGCAACTGGCTGTTCCTCGCCTCGATCCTCACACGAATCGAGATCGCCCCCGACGAGCCGCTGCGGAAGAAACCGGCGGCGGCCGGCGGCGAGGCGGCCGGCCTGCTCTGCGGCAAATGCACGCGCTGCCTCGACGCGTGCCCGACCAATGCCTTTCCCGCGCCGGGGGTCGTGGATTCGCGCCGCTGCATCTCCTACCAGACGATCGAGAACAAGGGCATCATCCCGGCGGAGCTGCGCGCCGGCATCGGCCATCATGTCTACGGCTGCGACATCTGCCTCGAGGTCTGCCCGTGGAACCGCTTCGCGCAGGCGGGCCGCAGCCTGCTGCTCAGCGTGCGTCCCGACATCGCGGAGCTGGCCCTGCGGGAGCTGCTTGAGCTGACCCCGGCGCGGTTCGCCGAGGTGTTTCGCGGCACCGCGATCAAACGGCTCAAGCTCACCGGCCTGCTGCGCAACGCCTGCGTCGTCGCCGGCAACACGGGCGACGCCGGCCTGCTGCCGGCGCTGGCACGGCTTGCCGCCCATGAATCGGCCGTGGTCCGGGCGCACGCGGTGTGGGCCGTGTGCCGGATTGATGCGGGCGGCGCGGCGGCGCGGCTCCGGGCCGCGCGGGAAAATGAAACCGACGGACAGGTGCTGGCGGAATATGCGGGCAGGTAGGACGGAGCGGCCCGCTCCACCGCGACGACGAGCGCTGATGTCAACCAATAGTTGACATCAGCCAGCAACGCCCGGGCCGGTGCCGAGTGCGCAGCCTCGGCGGTGCGCCCTACCTCGCTGCGAACAGTGCGCGCATCCTGGCCGCGAAGTCGGGCGGCGGGCGCACGGGCTCGCCTTGCTTGTTGATGAAGGCGTGGGTCGTGAAGCCGGTGACGAGCAGCTCCTCGCCGCGGCGCACCTCGTAATCGAGGCGGATGCGCAGGGTGGGGCGCTCTGTCAGCCGCGTGATGACCGTGAGGGTGTCGTCGTAGAGCGCGGGCCTGAAATATTTCACGCCGACCTCGATGACCGGCAGGCGGTAGCCCCGCGCCTCCAACTCGCGGTAGGGCAGGCCGCATTCCTTGAGCAGCGTGGTGCGGCCGACCTCGAACCACGGCAGGTAATTGCCGTGATAGACGATGCCCATCATGTCGGTTTCGGCGTAGCGGACGCTGATCTGGGTGCGCGATTCGAGCATGGCGTCAGGTTGCAGGATCGGCGGGTGGTTGTCCAAACAACGCGAGGGCGGAGTCGCGCCAGGCGTGGCGGCGGGCGCGCGTCCGGCCGGCTTCGCCCAGGCGGCGGCGCCGCGACGGGTCGCCGAGCAGGCGGGCAAAGGCGGCCGTGAGCGCCGCGCTGTCGCCGGGCGCGACGAGCAGGCCGGTCTCGCCGTCGATCACGGCCTCGGGCACGCCGCCGATCGCGTGGGCGACGACCGGCAGGCCATGCGAGCCGGCCTCCAGGTAGACCAGCCCGAAGCCCTCGACGCTGTGCCGGTGCGGCATGCTGGTCATGGCGAAGATGTCGGCCTGCGCGTAGATCGCGCCGAGCTGCTCGTCGGGGATGTCGCCGAGGAACTTCACGGGGAAGTCCGCGTCGGCGGCCGCCTGGTCGAGCGCGCTGTCGTAGTTCTCCTTGCTGTGGGCGCCGACGAGCCAGTATTCGATTTCCTGGCGCCGGGCGGCGGGGAGGGCCTTGAGCGCGGCGATGACCTCGAGCTGGCCTTTGCGGGGGTTGAGCCGGGCGACCGTCAGGATGATCAGCTTTTCCCGGGGACTCGCCGACGAGATGGCGGAGGCAGTGGCCAGATCGGTGCGCAGGGCCCCGGGCGTGAGGACGACCTTGTCGGCGGCGGCGGGGAAATACTGCCGGAACAGGTCGCGGGCAAAGGCGCTGACGACACTGATGCGGGCGGCTTTCCGGAGCAGATGACTGGTGCTCCAGCGCAACGGCCAGCGCGAGGCCAGGCGCTGGATCTCCGAGCCGTGGAAGGTCAGCAGCAGTTGCGCCGGCCGGAGCGTGTCGAAATATTGCAGGAGCAGCATCGCCAGGAACGGACCGGGTTCCGGGATGTAGAGCGTGGCGGAGCGGAGGCGGTCGCGCTGCGCCAGCAACTCCCGCGCCATGCGCCATTGGCTGAGCAGGCTGTGGTTGCCCGCCAGCGGCAGCCGGCGGACTTGGAAGGGCCAGCGGGTGTCGGCCACGCCAGCGGGCAGGGCGGGCGCCCAGACCTCGACGTCGTAGCCCAGTTGCTGCGCGGCGCGGGCCATCTCGGCGGCATAGATGGCGATGCCGCCGCGGTGAGGGAAGAACTCATGAGTCACCAGAACCAAGGTCCGGCCGGGCCGGTCGGCGGAGCTGATTGAGGGTGGAGGCTGCATCGGCCGGTAAAAAAGAAAGGGAACCTGTTCCTGCGGGCGCGGGGTCGGATGAAGAGAACGGGCATGTGGCCGCGCAAGCCCCGGCAAGTCAACCGGCTAAATTTCCCCGGCGTTTCCGGTTATTTATTATGGAGGAGGCCATGGGATTTTTTTGGGTTTACATATTCCGGACCTTTAACTTACCTGACTCCCCAATGGCACAGGCAGTAAACACCGCTTCGGGCATCCCGCTCAAACCGTTCACGCCCGAGGACGATGCAAATCTCCGCGAGGCAATTAAGCGCTGCTCGGCAGCGACTTATGAGGCGGCTGCGCAATTCCGCAAAACCGGCAACATCGAGCACCTTCCAGCCATCGTGCTGGGCATCATCGAGCGCTACGTCGAACCCGACCTGCGCGCGAAGCTGAAGGATGCCGACGATGACCTGCGCATCATCGAGGATCTGGGCATCGATTCCCTGACCATGATGGAGATCGTCATCCTCGTGGAGGATGTGTTGCAGATGACCATCAACAACGAGGAACTCCGCCATCTGCGCACCGTGGGCGACGTCAAGATCTTCATCGAGTGCAAGGTCAGCGGCCTCCCGCTGCCGAAGCCGACCAAGTTCATCCCGATCGAGCAGATCATCTCGGTGATGCCGATCCAGCCGCCCTTTCTTTTCCTGGGCGAGGCCTCGGTCAGCGCCCACGGCGCCAACGCCAAATACAAGATCAGCGGCCAGGAATTTTTCCTCCAGGGCCACTTCAAGGACAATCCGGTGCTGCCCGCCTCCATCATGCTCGAGGCGCTCGGCCAGCTCGCCGTCCTCTTCCTGCTGGAAGGCCAGATCGGCGAGGCCGGCAAGGTGGTCGATCACCGCACCATCTTCTTCACCTCCTGCGAAGGGGTCCGCTGCCACCGCGTCTGCAAGCCGGGCGATGTGCTCAGCCTTTCGATCAAGCCCAAGCGCCTCAAGTCGCCCCTCGCCACGTTCGAGGGCCAGATCCGGGTCGGCCAGGAAAAGGCCGCCATCGCCGAGGAGATCACGCTGACCTTCGCCTTTGCCGAGGAAGTGGCCCAGCCGGACACGCAGGCCCAGCCCGCGCCCGTCGTGGCCGCGGCGCCCGCCAAGGCCGCCATCAACGCCTGAGCGCGTGCGCCGGTTCCCGCTGGCTGCGGCAGTTGACCGCATGGCCAAAAGCGCTTTGATACGCCGCACCCCGGCCGCGGCCCATCCCGCCGCGGCCGCGGTCTGACCCCTCATGCGGAAAGTCTACATCACCGGCCTCGGCTTCATCTCCAGCATCGGCAACGACGTGCCCGCCGTGTCGGAAAGCCTGCGCGAGCTGCGGCACGGCATGGTGCAATATCCCCCGTTCCAGAAACCCGACGTGCCCGTGAAGGTCGCGGCCCCGATCCGCGATTTCCAGACCGACACCACCGACCAGGAGGACTGGATCTTTCCGGCGCGCTACAGCATCCGCCGGGAAACCCTGCGCGGCATGGCGCCCCACGGCATCTACGCGTATTGCGCCATGCAGCAGGCCGTCGAGGACGCCAGGCTCACCGAGGCCGACTGGTCCAACCCGCACACCGGCCTCTACGCCGCCTCCGCCGGGTCGCCCTTTCTGCTCGGCTACCATCTGGAGAAGATGCGCAAGCAGGGCGTCATGCGCTGCCCGCCGCTCGGGGTCGTCGCCTCCATCTCCGGCACGGTCAATTTCAACCTCGTCTCCCAGTTCAAGATCAAGGGCGCCTCGACCGGCTTCTCCTCCGCCTGCGCCTCCTCGGCCCACGCGCTGGGCTTCGCCTACGACGAGATCGCGCTCGGCCGGCAGAAACGCATGTTCGTCATCGGCGCGGAGGATGGCAACGTCGAGAGCATCCTGCCCTTCGCCGGGATGCGCGCGCTGTCGCTGCAGACGGATCCCTCCATCGCCTCGCGGCCGTTCGACGTCGCCCGCGACGGCTTTGTCGGGACCGGCGGCGCGACGGTGCTCGTCCTCGAGAGCGAGGACGAGGTCGCCCGCCGCAAGCCCAACAAGGTCTATTGCGAGGTCGGCGGCTGGGGCCAGGCCTCCGACGGCCACAATGTCGCCATCTCACACCCCGAGGGCACCGGCCTGCGCCTGGCGATCGAAAACGCCCTGAAATATTCCGACACCACCGCCGAGCAGGTGGACTACGTGAACGCCCACGCCACCTCCACGCCCATCGGCGACATCTCCGAGGTCCGCGCGCTCAAGGCCATCTTCAGAAACTCCCCCACGCGCCCCGCCATCAGCAGCACCAAGGCGCTCACGGGTCACGGCCTCTCGCTCGCCGGCGCCCTGGAGGCGGGTTTCTGCGCCCTGGCCATCAGGGAGGGTTTCATGCCCGGCTCGGCCCACATCACCAGGCTCGACCCCGCCTGCGAGGGCCTGAACATCATCCGCGCCACGCTGCCGCACAGGCCCCAGGTCGTGCTCAGCAACAGCAGCGGCTTCGGCGGGGCCAACGTCGCGCTGCTGTTCAAGGGCGTGAACTGAATTTCCCGGCGATGCCGCGCCATTCTCACCGCCCGGGGTGGAACGCGTTGCCCTCGACGCGCTCAAGCGGCTTGAGGTCCAGCCGCTCCGCCTTCATGTCTGGTGCCGCATGAATTCCCCCCTTTCCGCCCGCTACCGCACCGCGTTTGTCACCGGCGCCAGCACGGGCCTCGGCCTCGCCTTCACCGACATGCTCCTCGCGGGCGGCGTCGAGGTCTGGGGCACCTCGCGCGATCCGGCGCGCCTGGCGGCGCGCACCGGGTTTCACGCGGTCGCGCTTGAGCTGGGCGACGGCCCGACAGCCGAGCGCGCCTTCCTCGACGCCGAAAAGACGGCGGGCGGATTCGCTCTTGTCATCAACAACGCCGGGTTCGGCGCCTTCGGCGCGTTCGCGCACACCGACTTCGCCGTGTGGGAGGAGCAGTTGCGGACGATGCTCGTCAACACCGCGCGCCTCAGCCACGCCGCCCTGCGCGGCCTGCTCGCCCGGAAACACGGCGCGCTGGTCAACATCTCGTCCATCGCCGGCGAGTTCGGGATGCCCTATCAGGCCGTCTACAACACGGCCAAGGCCGGACTCTCCGCGCTCAACGAGAGCCTGATGTATGAGGTGAAGGACACTGGCGTCATTGTGATTGATTTTCGTCCGGGCGATTTCCGCACGGATTTCGAGGGCTCGGTCCGCCGCCCCGCCCAAGCCGGTGCCGATGCGGCACAGAGCGGCCGCATGGCGCGGGTCTGGGCCGGTTTCACCGCCATGATGCGGTCCGGCCCGCCGCCGGCGCAGGCTGCCGCCGACCTCCGCGCCGCCCTGCTCCGCGGGCGCAGCGGCACGGTGCGCACGGGCCGTTTCTTCCAGGCCAGGCTCGCGCCTTTCCTCGCGCGCTTCGGCTCGCTGGCTCTGAAGCGTCGCATTCAGGAAAAATATTTCGGACTATGAACGAGCGGTCGCGACTGTCTTTTTGCAGGCTCCTGCAATAATCTCCCATGCCGCGCGTCCGCATCCTCGTCCTGACCTCCAGCACCGGCGCCGGCCACGACGCCCGCGCCCAGGCCTTCGCCGAGTGGTGCTTCGAGCTTTACCGGCACGACGTCGACGTCCGCATCGAGCAGATGCTGGAAAAATCGTCCGGCTTTTTCCGGCTGGGCGTGAATTTCTACAATTGGATCCAGAAAAAATCCCCGTGGCTGCACAAGGCCTTCTACATGTTTGTCGAGCTGCTGGGCTTCCTCAACAAGCGCTCGGTCAGCTTCGGCCGCGGCTACTACGAGGCCGTGCTGCGCGAATACCGGCCCCACCTCGTGTTCAGCGTGCACGACTGCCTCAACCGCGGCTATTTCCAGCTCGCCCGCCAGGTGCTCGGCGCGGACCGCGTGCGCTGCGCGACCTACTGCGGCGAATTCTCCGGCGGCTTCGGCTACAGCGGCAACTGGGTCGAACCCAGCGCCGACCTCTACCTCTCCCGCACGGCCACGGCGCGGGACTACGCGCTGAAGCTCGGCATGCCCCGCGAGCGCACCCGGGTGCGCGGCCACCTGATGCAGCCGCGCCAGCATACCGAGATGCTCAAGGCCGAGGCCCGCACGGCGTTCATTGAGGAGAAGCTCGAGCTGCGCTCCGACTTGTTCACAGTCTTCCTGGCCACGGGGGGCAACGGTGCCAACAACCACCTGGATCTGCTGCCCGCGCTGCTGCCCTGGGCCGACCGCGTCCAGGCCATCGTCATCTGCGGGCGAAACCGCGAGGCCTACAACCAGCTCGTGCACTGGCGCGCGGAGCACCCGGAGTTCAACTGCTTTGTGGACGGCTTCTCCGAGGAGGTGCACCTCCTCCTCCAGGTGAGCGACGCCATCGTCACGCGCGGCGGCACCACCACCTGCGCCAAGGCCCTGCATTTCCGCTGCCCGATCATCTTCAACGCCATCGGCGGCATCATGCCGCAGGAGGCGCTGACGGTGAAATATTTCCGGCGCGGCGAGGGCGCGGAGCTGATTGCCGACGCGGCGGACTTCGCCCGCGTCATCCGGGGCTGGATGGAGAACCGCCGCGAGTATGACCGGCTCCGCGCCAATTTCCTCAAGCTCCGCTACGACGAGGATCCCACGCTGGTCGTGCGCGAGCTCGTGGACCTCGCGCAGGAAACCCTGGCCTCGACGGCGTCCGGCGGCGGCGGATCCGGCGCCAGGCTCCAGGCCGGTCCGTTCCCGCCCAAGCCGCGAAAGTGGTGAGCGATCCTTTGGCTCTCAAAGGCCTCCATCTCGGCCTGACGTCAGCGATGAGCCACGCCATCAGGCGTTGGCTCTTGTAGGTTCGGCTCCTTTTCGGCCTGATTTAGCTGGCAGCGCTTTGCATACATGGCGCGATTGAACTGCTCCATGTAATAACCCCCAGCCCTAATAAAGTCATAGTATACCTGACTTTCGTAACCGGTTCGGCTCGAAGGAGGATGACTCGGATCGTTCGACATCAATTGGGCCAAAAAGCTCGCAAGCTGGCTCTTCGCAACTGCTGCTAGGTTCGATTCTAGAGGTGGTAATATATCAGTTCGCGAATTCAATCCCGGGTAGTAAATTCCCTCTGGGTGTGAAGTGAGGAATGTCAAACCGGCTTCTTCAAAGACAATTCCAGCATCCCCCACAGGATCGCGGCTCTTTAGCATGGCGATTCGTTTCCGATAAACTGGATCAAATATAGCACGCCACTCGTCCCTGCTTCTTTGCTCCTTTTGTTGTTCCCCGCTTACCGCGTGATATCCTTCGATCAGCGGTGCGACCGGAATCAGTGCTATTACCGCGACACTAAATGCCGCCGCTCCTGCAGTCTGTTGAGCATCTTGTTTGCTCATGCAGCCGCCAACTGCACATGCGAGAAGTGCCGTGATCAGGTGGCTCACTTTCATCTTCTACCGAACAGCTAAGATGAAAGGCGGCTGGTTGCGCGAGTCTCAAAATCAGCGTGGATTGCCGTTACCATGCGCTACACCGGAATCGATTATCATAAGCGTTACTCGGTGGCTTGCACCGTGGATACCGAGGGTGGGCGCGTCCAGTCGGCACGCATCAACCAGAACGAACCGGCGGCCTTCGCCGTCAGGCTTGATCCGAGTCCTTTGTAACGTATTATATTACAAACATCCCATCGCCCATGCAGCCATATCCCACCCCACGCAGTCTGAAGCTAACCGCAGAGATCGTTCAGACCCTGGCCGAGGCCGCCGAGCTGGCGGCGCGCCGGGCCATGCGCGAGGTCCGCCACCGCTTCCGCAAGCGGCAGGGTGCCACCCTGCGGCCCGGCCCCGAGACGCCACTCTGGAACGAACTCGTCAAGCAGACGCTACCACTACTGCGGAAACGGGGGAGCAAGGCGCAACTGGCGCGACTGCTCGAGCTGCCACGCCAGCGCCTGCAGGACTGCCTCAAAGCGAAAACGGCCCACTTAGACGCCGAGCGCACGTTGTTGCTGATGTGCTGGGTCGCCGCCCGCCAGCAGGGACGCGAACTTGTGCCCTAATGGGCAGGCAAAGGCACGGGGCGGGCTTCGCCGTTTGTAACGTATTACGTTACAAACCGGTTTGGGGTGGCTGATCATGCTTGTTGGAGGATGCAGTCTGGACGGTTTCTTTTTGATGTCATTTTGGGCCTCTTCGTGGCTAGTTAGGAGCCAGCCTTGGACCCGAAGCCGCCCCACATCGCCCTCCTGTTCACGACGTTTCCCAAAACCTCGGAGACGTTTTTGCAGCGTGACGTGGCGGCGTTGCAGGCCAAGGGACTCAAGCTGAAACTCTACTCGCTATGGGGCGGAGGCGGCACGTTCAACGGACTGCCGGTGCGGAACTTCAACAAGTGGCGGCTCATCGGGGTTTTCCTGGTCATCATCCCGTGGAATTGCCTGCGCCGTCCGCGGCTGATGCGCGATCTTTTCGAGGGGGTTTTCACGCGGCGGGCGCCGTCGTGGCTGAATTTCTGGGAGAACATGCTCGGGGCCGGTTTCGCCGGCAGCTTTGCCCGCGAAATGCGCCTCGACCCGCCCGCGCTCGTGCACGGCGCCTGGGCCGGGGCGCCGGCAACGGCCGGCTGGGTTTTCTGGCGGATGTTCGGCTGGCCCTACAGCGTCGGGGCGCACGCTTACGACCTCTACGAACACGGCGGCGACTGGTGGCTGCTGGAAAAGCTGCAGCATGCGCGCTTCATCCACACCTCGACCGAGATGGGCCGGCGCGAACTGGTCGCGCGCGGCGTGCCGGCCGACAAGATCCAGGTCATCCGCCGCGGACTCGACACCTTCCCGGCGTTCAAGCCGCTGCGTCCGCACCGCCGGCCGCTGCGGTTGCTCAGCATCGCGCGGCTCGTGCCGAAGAAGGGACTCGATCACCAATTGCGCATTTACGCCGCGCTGAAGGAGGCGGGCATCGCGTTCGAGGCCCGGATCGTCGGCGAGGGCCCGTTGCGCGAGTTGTTGGAACAGCAGGCCGCGCAGTTGCAGCTGGCCGGCGAGGTGAAATTCACCGGCCAGCTCGCGCAGCCCGAGGTGTGGACACAATTGGCGTGGGCCGACGTGTTGCTGCACACGGGCGTCGTGGCGCCCAGCGGCGACCGCGACGGCCTGCCCAATGTCATCCCCGAAGCCATGGCGGCGGGCGTGCTGGTGGTCACGTCGCCCGTGGCAGCGACAACCGAGGCCATCAGCCAGGAGCGCACGGGGCTGGTGGCGGATGTGGATCTGCCGCTGGCGTGGGTGGTGGCGCTCCGGCGGCTCGGCGAGGACGACAGGCTGGCCGAAACCCTGCGCGCCGGCGCCCGGCGCTGGGTGGAAGAGAATTACGACGCGCACAAGAACACGGCCCGGCTGGTGGAGTGCTTTCAGGAGGCGATGAAGGGTTTGCCACGAAAAGGCCCAGAATCATTTGACCACGGATTGCACGGATGACCACTGACAACCAAACCAATCAGACTGACGAATGCCGTTGGATGTCGGGCTTTGCCCTGAATATCAGCGGACTCAGTCTCTATCCGTGTCAATCCGCGTCATCCGTGGTTAATTTCTTCCGATGATCTACTACGACACCACGAAGATGGGGGTGGCACGGCAGCGCTCGGGGCTGACCCGGGTCAGTTCAAGGCTGCGCGAGGAGTTCGGCGGCACCATCACCGAGGTGACATGGGACAACGATCAGCGCCGGTTTGTGAGCGGCAAGGAACAGGCCGCGGTGAAATTCTCCCCGACCGACTGGCTGCTGACCGTGGAGCTGTTCAGCGAGGCGGAGCGGCCGGGCTTTTGGAACTTCCTCAATAATCCGCCGGGCCGGCTGGCGGCGATGTTCTACGACGCGATCCCGCTGCGCTGGCCGCACATCACGTGGCCGAAGAGCGTGCAGCGGCACCCGGAATACATGAAGATGCTGGCGGGGTCCGACCGGATCTTTGCGATCTCGGAGGCCAGCCGGCAGGATCTCATCACGTTTTGGCGCTGGCAGGGGGTAGCGATCAAGGCGCAGGTGGAGCTGATCGAGCTGGGCGCGGATTTCGACGGCAGCCACCGGGTGCAGCGCGATGCCGTGATCCCCCAAGGCCGGCCGGCGCTGCTGTGCGTGGGGATTGTCGAGCCGCGCAAGAACCAGGCGTTCCTGCTCGACGTGGCCGAGGCGCTGTGGCGCGACGGAGTGGACTTCGAGCTGCACATCGTGGGCCGGGTGAACCCGCACTTCGGCAAGCCGATCGCCGAGCGCATGGGGAAATTGCAGAAACGCGAACCGCGCCTGCGCTTTCACCCGGCCGCGAGCGACGACGAACTCAGCCGGCTCTACGCCCGGGCCCGGGCCGTGGTGTTTCCCACCCTGGCCGAGGGCTGCGGGCTGCCATTGCTGGAGGCGCTGTGGCGCGGCGTGCCTTGCGTGGGCAGCGACCTGCCCGTGCTGCGGGAAATCACCGACGACGGCGGCTGCCTCTTGGCGCGGGTCAGCGACGCGGCGGATTGGGCGGCGAAGCTGCGGACCGTGCTGACCGACGAGGCGAAAACCCGGCGGCTGCAGGCGGCGGCGATGGCGCGGAGCCTGCCCCGCTGGGGGGAGACGGCGGCGGCGGTGCGGAAGGCGCTGCGGTGACAGGTGGAGCGGCCTGACCTCAGGCCGCTTTGCGCGCGTTGGGGTCAACGCGCCCCACCTCCTACATCTGCTTGACGGCGTAGGCCATCGCGGCGGCGATCTTTTCGAGATCCGCGTCGCTGTGCAGGGCGGAGACGGCGGTGCGGATCAGGTCCTTGCCCGGCGGCACGGCCGGCGCGATGGACATGACGGTGAACACGCCCTTGTCGAGCAGCGCCTGCCAGAAGCGGTAGACGAGTTCCTTCGAGCCGAGCACGATGGGCACGGCGGGCGTTTCGCTGCCCCAGGTGTCGAGGCCGAGGCCCTTGAGCATTTCGCGGTAGCGCCTGGTGTTGCGCCAGAGGCGCTCGAGGTGCTGCGGCTCGGACTGCATGAGGTCGAGCGAGGCGGAGGCGGCCGACGCCATGCTCGGGCTGATGGCGGCGCTGAAGATCGTCTGCTTCGAACTGGTGCGCAGGTATTCGATAAGCTCGCGCGAGCCGGCGACAAAGCCGCCGGTGCTCGCGAGGGACTTGGACATGCTGCCGCAGAGGAGGTCCACCTTGTCGTTCAGCTTGAAATGGTCGACGGTGCCGCGGCCCTGACGGCCGAGAATGCCGAAGCCGTGCGCGTCGTCGACCACGGTGAAGCAGCCCGCCTCCTCGCCGATGGTGGCCAGCTCCGGCAGGCGGCAGATGTGGCCTTCCATCGAGTAGACGCCCTCCATGACCAGCATCTTCGGCTGGGTGTGGGAGACGCCTTTCAGCACCTGCCGCAGATCCTCGGGATTGTTATGGCTGAAGCGCTCGACCGTCGCCATCGACAGGCGGATGCCGTCCCACAGGCACGAGTGGATGTTCTTGTCGGCGAGGATGAGGTCGCCCTTCTGCGCGAACGAGGCCACGGCGGAGCAGCACGAGATGTAGCCCGCGACGCTGATGTGGCAGGCTTCGCGGCCGAGGAAGGCGGCGAGTTTCTCCTCCAGCTCGACATGATAGGCGCGGGAGCCGTTGGAGATGCGCGCGCCGGTGGTGCTGGTGCCCCACTGCTTCGGCCCCAGCCCGCAGGCCTCGATGACCTTGGGGTGGAAAGACAGGCCGAGATAATCGTTGCTCGAGAGCATGATCATGTCGCGCCCCTGCAGGCGGATGTGGGTGCCCGCCTGCGCCTCCATGGCGTGGTAGTAGGGCTTGTATTTCAGCCGCATCTTCGTCGCGTAATCGTCCTGCGCGCGCTCGATGATGGCTTTCTTGGTCTTGGTGAACAGGGACAGGGCCATGAAATTTGTGCGCCGACTAGAGGTCAGAACGCGGGCCGTAGCAACCGCAAAGCCGTCTTCGCTCTTCGAGCTACGACGAGCCGGGGGCTGACACTGCTCCGCGGGTGGGCGGTTTCAGGCGCGGCGTGGCAGTGTTGCCATCCAGGCCGTCAATTCGCGCGCGTAGTCCGGCCAGGTCTTGAACTTGCGGGCGCGGGCCTGCGCGGCGAGGGCGGCGAGTTCGGCGGGGTTTTGCAGCAGGCGCCGGATCGCGTCCGCGAGGTGGGTTGCATCGACCGAAGCCAGGCCGACGCAGCCGCCTCCCGCAATCGATTCACCCAGCGCGCCGCGGTTGGAGCAGATGCACGGCTTGCCGTGCTGCAGGCTTTCCAGCACCGGCAGACCGAAACCCTCGACGAGCGACGGATAAACCGTGAAGGCGGCCTGCGCGTAGGCGGCATGCAATTCCGCATCATCGGCCGTGTCGTGATGGAGCAGGGGCCGGCCGGCGCGCCGGAGTTCCGCCATCATGGCCAGCGCCCGGCCGGCGGTGTCGGCGCGCCCCATGCCGACCAACTGCAGCTCAAAGCGCAGGCCTTCCTGCCAGAGCTGCTCGCAGGCCTCGATGAGGGAGAGGTGGTTTTTCCGGCCCTCGATGGTGCTCACGCAAAGCACGCGCGGCGGGCCGGAATGCGGCGCGGCGTCCACCGGCGCGTTGGGATTGATCGCGAGCGGCACGGCCACGACCGGCGGCGGATTCACCGCGCCCAGCCAGCGCCAATAGTCGCGCAAGCAGGCGGCCGACGCCTCCGAGATGGCGGCGACACCGTCGAACAGGAGCAGCTCGCGCAGGTAGGCCGGAAAGCGGCCCACGGTGCCCGGTGGGGTCAGCTCGGGGAATTGCAGCGGGATGGCGTCGTAGAAGAGCGCGACGCGCGGCCCGGACACCTGCGGCAGGATTTCGGGCAGCTTGGAGCCGGCCTTGGCGGAAAAAAATTCGGGGCAAATCAGGCCGGTGGCCGCGGGCAAGGCCGGGGTTGCGCCGATCCAGCGGCGGGTGCGGCTGCTGAGGCGCTGGCGCAGCGACCAGGAGGAGCCGCGCGTGTCGGCGGCGGGCCGGCCCGGCAGCATGCGCCGAAGCTCGCCGGCGTTGAGCGGGCGCCAGGCCTTGAGGTAGGGGTCGTGGCAGACGCCGGTGACGGGCCCGGTCCGGCCCAGCTCGGCGAACAGCGAGCGGCACACGCGCTGGATGCCGGTCTGCGCGTGGGAATGGCTGGTGTGGGTGACGTCGAAGAGGAGCATGGTCAGGGGGCGGCGGAGGCGGCCTCAAGCTGCCAGATGGTGGCGTTGCAGACGGTGGCGATCTGTCTCCATGAGCCACCGAGGCGTTCCCGGGCCTCGCGTGATTCGAAATCATGGAGCACGGCGTAGACCGGGCGCTTCTCTGCCCGCAGCGCGGCCAGCAGCTCCGGCAGGCGGGCCACCGCCATCTGATCCCAGCGGATGATCAGGAAAGGCGTATAGTAATAAAACGCGCCACTCACCTGCATGCAAAAGATGGCGGACTCCGGGGGCAGATGCTGCTGGGCCCAGTTGGCGGTGGCCAGGTAGCAGGTCTCGCCGGTCGGGAAATTGAGCACCTCGAGGCGGCGATTGAGCCGCACCTGCCAGACAAGGCCGAAGGCCAGCACCGCGACGAGCATCAGCCGGTTTCCATGCGGCCAGGGAATGGCCTGTCCGAGGCGCTGAAGCACGACGAACGCGGCCAGGATGAGCACGGGGAAGGCCGGCAGGATGAAACGGAGATACCACCAGGTTTCCCCCGAATGATAATAGAGTGCATACAGGCCGATGAGCAGGCCGGCCCAGAGTCCGAGCGCGGCAAATTCCCGCCGACGCGCCGCCGGCACGAGGGGTGCGGTCAGTGCCACACACACCAGCGGCGAAAGCAGGTCCGGGATCCATCGGACGAAATGGGTGAGGTTGTGGGGGGCTAAGCGGGCCGCAAAGGCCGACCAGACGTCGCCGTAGCCGGTGGCCAGCGGCGAACCGTAGACCCGCCAGTTGTAGTAGCAGAGAAAAACGGCCCCGGGCAAGCCACCCAGCACGAGCGGTAGATGGCGCCGCCAATTCCAGCCGAGCGCGAGGGCCAGGGGCAGGACAAGCAGTGCGTTGGTCGGGCGCACGAGCACCGCCAGCGCCGTGGCCGCGCCGGCCAGCACGCACCAGCGCCAGTGCTCGCGGCCCCGCAGGGCGGCGGCCAGGGCGGTGAGCGACCACAGCATGGCCAGCGCATCGCTCATCGGCTGCATGGACGCAAAAAGCGTCAGGGGACAGGACCACAGCAGGGCCACGGCCCCCGCTGCCCAGCCCGGGGAAAGATTCAGCCGGCGGGCGAGGCTCCACAGCAAAAAGCCGCTGCCGAGCGCGGCGAAAACATTCACGACAGTCGCTGCGTGCCGCCAGCCGGCGACCGCGGAGGCGGCGAGCAGGTGCAACGGCAGGCCGGTGGGATACGTCGGCGCGAGGAGTGGGGCGTCTTCGTGGACAATGAAACCGAGGGGCATGAACGCCCCCAAGCCAAATTCATCATGGCGGTGGCCGGCGGGCATGCGCACGGCGCCAAAAAAGCGGCCTTCGCCCAGCAGCCGCGCGCTGTTGAAGTAGCCGGAGGAGTCCGATCCGGCGGCGATGGAGGCCGAAAAACGGGCGAGAAACACCGCGTAGCCGATGAAACCGGCGACCAGGAGGAACAGCGCTGCGCGGGGCAGGCCGGGGGTCGGGGCAGGGCGGGGCGCGGCGGTGTCCATTATTTAGAGTTGTCGAACATGCGAGGCTGCCATTGTTTGCAAAAATGGCTCAAACTAAAAAAGACCCCTGCCTCCGGCGGAAACAGCAGGGCCAGGCGGTCGCGGGAGCTGAGATCGCATGATCCGCTCGTGGCAACAGGCCTTGCGGGACCGCGGGCTCGATTCTTGGGTGGTGCTGGGCTATGGCGGGGTGGTGGCGCTGTTCCTGTGGACGTTGGCGCAGTTCTACATTCCCGGGAAGGGGCTGAGCTACCTGATCGCCTTCGGCGCCCGGCAGGAGGAGGCGCGGCTGAGCAAGATCCGCAAACTCGACTATTTCGTGGCGAAGGGATCGGACGGCTACGATGCGCAATATTACGTGCAGATCGCGATGGACCCGTCGCTGCAAAACCAGGCCCTGAAGCGGGCGGTGGACAGCCTGCCCTATCGCGGGCGGCGCATCCTGTTCGCCGCGACCGCCTATGCGTTCGGGCTGGGCCAGCCCGCGTGGATTCTGCAGGCCTTCGCGCTGCAGAACGTGGCGACCTGGTTCCTGCTGGCGGCCCTGCTGCTGCATTGGTTTCCGCCGCGCAGCTGGGACAATTTCCTGCGCTGGGCCGGTGTCCTGCTGTCCTTCGGGGTCTGCCTGAGTTTTCGCAACGCCCTCTTCGACGGACCCAGCCTGCTGCTGATCGCGTTCGGCGTCTATTTGCTGGAAAAAAACCGGCCTTGGTGGTCGACCGCCGTGTTTGCGCTGGGTGGCCTGGGCAAGGAGACCAACCTGCTGGGCGCGGCGGCTTTGCTGCCGAAATTTTCCGACGGCGGCCGGGCCTGGGCTCTGGCCGTGGCGCGGGGCCTCTTGGCGGCGCTGCCGCTGGCGCTGTGGATTCTCTACATCGTCCTCGCGGTTGGTGGAAAATCCGGCGACTTGGGGGCGCGGAATTTCGACCTGCCCTTTGTGGCTTACGGACGAAAACTGGGCGATGTCCTTGATGGCCTGCCCGACTTGTCCGCGGCCAACGCCGGCCCGTTGTGGAGCCTGCTGATGTTGGTGACCCTCACAGTGCAGTTCCTCTTTCTGGTCTTGCGGCCGCAATGGTCGCGGGCGTGGTGGCGGATCGGCATCTCCTTTGCCATGCTGATGGTCTTCCTCGGGGACGCGGTCTGGGAGGGTTACCCCGGCGCGGCCTCGCGGGTGCTCCTGCCCATGCAGGTGGCCTTCAACGTGCTGGTGCCGCTTGGCCGGGGCTGGCGGCTGGTGCTGGCGCTGGGCAACCTCACGATGCTGGCGGCCCCGGCGGCGCTGGAGTCACCCACGGGCGCAGGCTACGTGGTGCGCGGCCCCGACGCGCTGCTCTACGGGGAAGGACGACAGAAACTGAGCATCGAGTTTGCGGACAACTGGTATCCCGTGGAGCGGCACAACAATGACTACTGGTGCTGGTCGGCGGGCAGTGCGGCCCTCAGCATCCACAATCCCCAGACGGCGCCGGTGGCGGTGCGGCTGCGCTTCACGATGAACGTCAACGCCCCGCGCAACGTGCGCGTGCTGCTCAACGGAGCCGGCGTGTGGGCGACGGAGATGGGGGAGCACAGCAGCCTGAACGTGGTGTTGAACGAACTCCAGCTGCTGCCCGGGCCGAACACGCTGGATTTCTCCACCGACAGTCCGGCCAGCCGCATTGGCAATGATCCGCGCCTGCTGGCCTTCCGCCTGCAGAACCTGCGGCTTGATGTGCAGCGGTGAGCGACCGCCTGCTCCGCGGACCGCGGTCACCAGCCGGCGATGGTCTCAAGCCGCCGGCGGTAGCGCGTGCCGATGGCGAGCGGGGAGAACCGCTCCTCGATGGTGGCGCGGGCGGCGGCGCCGAGGGAGCGGACGAGGGCGCGGTCGGCGAACAGCCGTTGCATCCACCCGGCCGCGTGGCCGATGTCGGGCTCGGCCCAGGTCTGGCCCTTGGCGTAGGGCCCGTGGTCGCGGTCGAGCGCGACGGGCGAGCAGCGCACGGGGCAGCCGTTGGAGGTCGTGACGTATTCCGCCGTGCCGGACCAGTCGGTCGAGATGACGGGCTTGCCCAGATACATGCACTCGGCGACGGCGAGCCCGAAGCCCTCCGAGCGGTGCAGCGAGACAAAGCAGTCGCAGGCCGACTCCAGCTCGTAGATCTCGGCGCGCGTGAGGGTCTGGGTGATGAGGATCGTGCCGGGCAGCGCGGCGGCGGCGGCCTGCAGCCGGGCGTAATCGGCGGGGTTGCCCGCGGTGTTGTGCACCTTGATGACGAGCGCGGCGTCCCGGCCGGCGAGCCCGGAGCGGCGGAAAGCCTCGAGCACGGCCGCGGGGTTCTTGCGCTCGGAGTAGGAATTCAGGTCGTAGAGAAAAAGGAAGATGAATTTGTCCGCCGGCAGCCCGAACTGTTTCCGGTGATCGCCCGAGGGCCGGGGAAAGGCGACCGCGTGCGGCATGGTGAGCACGGGGATGTCCAGTTTTTGGCCGATGGCGTCGGTGGCGAAGCGCGAGGGCGTCCAGATTTCCTGGAAGTAATTCCCGTAGTTGATCCACGCGTCGGGAAACTCCGGCAGCTCCCACGCCCAGTAGCCGATGTTGTATTTGCCGCGGCGGAAGCCGGCGCCGTGGTGGTGCTCGATGTCGCGGGAGGCGGGGGCGTCGAGGTGAAAGACGTTCACCGGGTGCGGATTGTCCGGCTGCAGGCGGGCCGCGAAGGAGTCGTCGGTCTGCGGGTTGATGCAGTGCAGCTTGAGGTTGACGCAGGCGAGGTCCAGGCCGGCGGCGTCGGCGGCGCGCGCGGCGCAACGCGCGGATTCGCCGATGCCGAGGTCGGCGCGGAAATAGCCGGCGAGGTTCAGCCCGATCTTCATCAGGCGCCGGGAAACGGCGGCGTTCCAGGGCGAGTCGCGGTTGGCGAAATCGAACAGCACCTCGCCATCCGCCTCGATGAGTCGTAAGCGCAGCCGGCGGTTGCGCGCCTGCTTCCGCCACGGTTGCAGCGGGCCCAGGCCGGTGACGCGGCCGAGCCACGCGAACAGGTTGCTCCCGCCGACGCCCACGAGCTGGAGCGCCAGCGTGTGCCCCGGCGTGGCGGCGGGAGCGGGCCAGGGCAGCTCGAGGCGAAACGGGCCGGGCGGAATCTCCTCTTGCCGCAGAGCGATCTGGCCGTCGATTTGCAGCACCAGGCCGAGAGGGCCGGCGGCGGTTTTGTCGCGATCATCGGCGGGCCGCACTTCGCCGGTGACGACGAGCGTGCGGACTTGGTCCAAGGCCGGCAGCTGCACGACGCCGGTCTCGCGGATCCAGCACGAATCGCCGGGAATATCATCCTGGAAAATACCGGTGAACTTGGGCGGGTGGCGGGGCGGCATGTGGCGGGAAAGTGAGCGCGGTTTATCGCCGAGGGCGCCGGGGTTGTAAATCTGTAACTGGCGCGGCCCGGCCGCCGGCGCGCCGCCTTTTCGCTTCCCAAGCCGGAGAGGCGGCGCGATAGTCCCGCCCACACTGCCGATGCTGTATTACCTCACCGCCGCGGGGCTGATCGCGCATACTTTTTTTTGGGGCCTCGGCCTGGCCTGGCTGGGCGTGCCGCGCGAATGGCGGCGCTGGAGCTGGGTGTTTGCGCCGGCCTGCGGGTGGGCCCTGCAATCGGCGGTGGTGTGGGCGGGCGCGCACACGGCCTTGGCCGGCACCGACAGCTATGCCCTGGGCAGCGAACTGGTTCCTGCCGCCCTGCTCATCGTGGCTGTTTGGCGCGGCCGGGTCCGAGGCTTCCGCGGATGGGCCGGGGTGCTGGGCGTCGCCGTGGTCGCGGGCTGGCTGCTGCTGTCGCCCATGACCGCGCCGGGGCGGGGGCTCACCGCGAGTTCGCTGGGCAGTTGCGACCACGCGGACTACGCGGCCGGCGCGCGGGTCTTTCAGGAATTCTCGCGGGATGACCGCACGGGATTTCTGGGCCTGCCGGAGGTGACCAGGGTGCGCTCGGCGGATAATTTTTTCGATTTCTGGCTGCGGCTGAATCATTTCACACCATCGGCGCTCCTCGCGCACAACGCGTTGGTCTTCGGCGTCGAGGCTTGGCGGTTGGTGAGCGTGAGTGCGGCGGTCTTGGTGCTTTTGAACCTGCCCCTGGTGTTCTTCCTCTCGCGCGTGATGATCGGGGTGAAGGGGGCTTCGTTGCTGGCGTTGACCGGCATCTATGCGCTGTCGCCGCTCAATGCCTACGCCGTGCACCAGGGCGGGCTCGGGCAGATCTACGCCGCGCAAGGCATCGGTTTGCTGACGCTGACGGTTTTCGGCGCCAGCCGGGCGGCGACTGCTGGGCGCAGCGTGCGGCCCTTCCTGTCACTGGTGCTGGTGGCGCTGTGGCTGCTGGCGGGCAGCTACAATTTCATCCTTCTCGTCTGTCTGGCCCCGTCGGGCGGGTGGTTGCTCGCGCAACTGGCCGTGAAACGCAACCTGCGCGCGACGGGTCGGGTGCTGGGGCTGCTGGCGGGGGCGGTGACGCTGTGCGCCGGATTGTTCTGGGGCCGGTTCTCGGGGTTGGCGGAGCGGTTCAGCCTGTTTGAGCAATATGATTTCGGCTGGGCCGTGCCGCTGGCCTCGCCCGAAGGCTGGCTGGGCGTCCTGCGCGACACGGCGCTGCAGGGCTGGCCGGCGGCGGTGCGTGTGGTGTTGAGCGCGATGGTGGCGGGCCTGTATCTGTGGGGTTTGGTCCGGTTGTGGCGTCGGCAACGCGATCGGGCGCTGGCCGCTGTCGCGCTGGTGCTGCCGGTCATCGCAGGGTGGGGCCTGCTGGCGTGGGAATCGCGGGTGCGCGCCAACGCCAGCTATGACGCCTACAAGCTGCTGGCGGTGTTTTTTCCCGGACTGCTCGCCGGCCTGCTCTGCTGGCTGGCCGTGGCCGGCCGTCGCTTCACCGGCGTGATCCTGGCGCCTATCCTCGCGGCCAACCTGTGGGGCGCGGTGGATTTTCGCCGCGTGATGTCGGCCCCGCCCCTGCGGGTGGACCGTCGCCTCGCCGGGCTCGCGCAACTGGAAACCGACCCGCGCGTGGCGTCGCTGAACATGCTGGTCGGGGATTTCTGGTCGCGGCTCTGGGCCAATGCCTTTCTCTTGCGCAAGCCGCAGTATTTCCCGATCCACACCTACGAGGGCCGGCTCAACACGGCGCTGCGCGGCGAGTGGGACCTGCGCGACGACCTGCTGCGCACGGCGCCGCTGGCGGAGGCCGACCTGATCCGGGTCAACGAGCGCTTCGACGCGGTGCGCGTCGGCGCTCCCGGCCGGATGCAGGCGGGATTTGCCGATGGCTGGCATGCGGCGGAAACCAGTGGGGCCGAGCGCTGGCGCTGGTCGGAGGGAGCCGGGCGTATCCTCGTGACCAATCCGGCGGACCATCCCGTGCAGGCGCGGCTGACCCTGAACGTGCGCGGCTACCTGCCCGGCCCTCTGGAGCTGCGCCTGGAGCAGCATTCCGCCGGAGTGCGCGCCCTCGACGGATCGCGCCAGTCACTCGTTTTCGAGCACCTGCTGTTTCAGCCGGGCAATACTGTCATCACGTTGACGGGCAACCCGGGGGTGGCGCCGGGTGACGGCGACACCCGGCGCCTCTCGTTCGCGCTGCACGAATTCGAGCTGAGCGCGGTGTCGGTCAACTGACCGCTTTCGACGTCGTGGAGCCGGGCCGGCCGGTCAGCAGCGAGAACAGCCAGACCGCACCGCCAAACAGGCTCCAGCCGACGGACACGGCCCAGAAGGCTACCGCGAGCAGCGCGACGTGTTCGCTATTTCCGGTGCCGAGGCCCAGCAGTGCCATCACCGCCACCAACGCGCCTTCGCGCACGCCATGGCCGCCGATGCTGACCGGCAGTGAGGCGGCGACATAGGCTGCGGCCGCCGCCACCGTCATGCCGAGCAGCCCGGCTTCAAGCCCGACACTGCGGGCCAGCAGCCAGAGAGACACAAAATCAGCCAACCACACCGCGACGCTCAGGAGCGCCGCCAGGGCGAGGGTCGTGTGCTGGCGGCCCAGCGCGGCGGCGGCATCGTGCAGGGCGGCTGCGCGCTCGGGGCCGAGCCATCGGGCCGCAAGCCGTTCCCACCAACGCGTGCGGGTCGCACTCCAGCCGGCGGCCAGCAGCAGGCCGAAAGCAACCGTGCTGGCCGTGAGCAGGGCGCGGAGTTCTGCGCCGCTGCCGGCCATGATAAGATGCAGGCCCAGGGCAAGCGTCGCGAGGGCGAAAAGCGCGCCCAGGCCGAGGAGCCGGTCGGCGAGGAGGCTGGCGGCGGCGGCGGCCTTGCGATCCGGGTGTTCGCGCCACAGATAGCCGAAGCGCACGGCGTCACCGGCGACGCCGCCGGGCAGGAACGAATTGCAGAACTGCCCGATCCAGAAGACCCGATGCACCCAACCGGCCGGGAGGATCAGGCCTTGGGCGCGCAGCAACAGCTGCCAGCGCCAGGCCTGCAAGGGGTAGGCGAGGCCGGCCAGCAGCGCTGCGGCCAGCGCGAGGGTCAGGTCCACGCCGCGCAAGCCGCCGAAACGCACCCAGTCCACCCGGAGGGCCAGCCAACCGAGCCCGGCGAGCGAAAACACGTAGCGCAAGAACGTGCCGGCGGGGGTCGACAGGAGCGAAAGGAAACGCACAGGGCCTTCATGCCAGCCGCGACGGCGGAGGCAAGTTTTGCATCGCCAGACGTGGCCTCGCGGGAAAACTGGCCGATCATGCAGTTGGACGAATACCGCAAGCTTAGCGAGGTCGAGGACCGGATGTGGTATTTCCACGCCCTCAACCGCCGTCACATCCATTGGCTGGCGCGGTTGCTGCCGGCGGGCCCGGCCCGGGTGCTCGACGCCGGCTGCGGCACGGGCGGGTTGATCAAGGCGCTGCGGACGGCCAATCCGGCCTGGCAGGCGACCGGATTGGATTTCATGCCGCTGGCCTGTCAGCTGGCGCGAGAGCGCACCGGTGTGGAGGTCGTGCAGGGTTCAATCACGGCGCTGCCGTTTGCCGAAGGCAGCTTTGATGCGGTCGTGTCGGCCGACGTGGTCTGCCAGGTGGCGGATGGGGCGCAGGCCCTGCGGGAATTCGCCCGCGTGGTGCGGCCCGGCGGCGTCGTGTTGGTGAACGTGCCGGCCTTCCGTTGGCTGTGGTCCTATCATGACGACACCTGCGAGACGAAGCACCGCTACACGCGGCCGGAGATGACCGGCCTGTTCCAGGCCGCGGGCCTGGAGGTGCGGTTTGCGAGCTATGCCAACATGCTGCCGTTGCCGCTGATCGCGGCCCGGCGGAAACTTTTCCGGCCGGCGCATCCGACGAGCGATGTGCAGCTGTATCCGGCCCCGCTCGAAGCCGGGTTTGCCGCGCTGGCCGCACTCGAGTTTGCCTGGCAACGCGCTGGCTGGGCGTCGCCGGTGGGCAGCTCCGTGTTCGTGGCCGGGCAGAGGCCTGCGGCCGCCTGAGCCGCAGTTCGGTGCTGACTGTCGCCCGGAAACCATGACAGGCTCGCCTCCATGACCCCCGCCCTGAGTTTTGTCATCCCGCTCTACTATAGCGCGGACACCATCACGGCCCTGGTGAAGGAAATCGAGACGCTTGAGGTCGAGGGCGGCCACGAGCTGGTGCTGGTCAACGACGGCAGTCGCGATGCCACGGCGGGCCTTTGCCGCGAGCTGCTGCGCGACGCGCGCATCCCGATGGTCTTCGTCAACCACGCCCGCAATTTCGGCGAGCACAACGCCGTGCTCACGGGCTACCGGCACGCGCGCGGGGCCTATGTGGTCAACCTCGACGACGACGGCCAGAACCCGCCCGCCGAGGCGGTAAGGCTCTGGCAGCACGCCAGGCGCGAAGGGCTCGACGTGGTCTACGGACACTATGCGCAGAAGGAACACACGGTGTTCCGCAACTTCGGCAGCTGGCTGACCAACCGGCTGACGGACTGGGTGCTCGACAAGCCGAAAGGATTCTATCTTTCCAGCTTCCGGTGCGTCAGCGCGTTCGTGGCGCGGGAGGCCGCGGCGCACGACGGACCGTTTCCTTACATCGACGGACTCATCCTGCAGGTGACGCAGAACATCGGGGCGCTCGAGGTGCGTCATGCCGAACGCGCGGCGGGGCGAAGCGGCTACACGCTGCGCCGGCTGCTGCGGCTCTGGCTCAGCACCTTTGTGAATTTCTCGGTCATGCCACTGCGGCTTGCCACCTTGCTCGGGCTGCTGATGGCCGCGGCCGGGCTGCTCGGGCTGGTGTTCATTTTCTACCTGCGCTTCGTCAACAAGGGCCCCGATTACGGTTGGGGCTCGCTGATGGGCGCGCTGCTGGTCTTCTCGGGCACGCAGCTGGTGGTGCTGGGCCTGATCGGGGAATACATCGGCCGGATGTTCCTGACCGTGAACCGCCGGCCGCAGTCCGTGGTGCGCTCGGTCGAGCGCGCAGGGTAGGGGGCCGCCCCGGCGCCAGCGCAGGCTTGCGGGCTACCGCTCATTTCCCCTGAGTGGGGTGATGTCATCGCCGACACCCCGGCCGCTCACCCTCTATTCCGTGGTCATCCCCGCGCGGGATGAGCAGGATTCCCTGCCGTCGACGGTCAAGGACATCCACGAGACCTTCACCCGCGAGGGCGTGCCGCACGAGATCGTCGTGGTGGATGACGGCAGCCGCGACCACACTTGGGCGGTGTTGACCGAGTTGAAAAAAACCGTGCCCACCCTCGCTCCGGTCCGGAATCCCGGCCAGAACGGATTCGGTCGCGCGGTCCTCCACGGCCTGGCGCAGATGAAGGGCGACGCCTGTGTGATCATGATGGCCGACGCTTCCGATTCGCCCGCGCACGCCGTGCGTTACTGGCGCCTGCTGAACGAGGGCTGGGACTGCGTCTTTGGCAGCCGCTTCATCAAGGGCGGCGAGGTCACCGATTACGCGCGCGTCAAGCTGTGGGTCAACCGCCTCGCCAATTTCCTCGTGCGGATCGGCTTCAACATCGCGCTCAACGACACGACCAACGCCTTCAAGGCCTACCGCCGCACCGTCATCGAGGGTGGCCGCCCTTATCTCGCCCCGCACTTCAACCTCACCGTCGAGCTTCCGCTCAAGGCCATCGTGCGCGGCTACACGTGGACGGTCATTCCGATCTCGTGGCAAAACCGCAAGCACGGCGAGGCCAAGCTCAAGATCAAGGAGATGGGCAGCCGCTATTTCTTCATCTGCGCCTATGTCTGGCTCGAGAAATATTTCAGCCGCGGCGACTACCGGAAAAAATAGGCCACCGGGCGCGGAAAACCGCGGGTTGACCTTCCGCCCGGCGCTCATTCCCTTTGCCGGGCGACGGCCCGGACAAACACCGGGCTGGCAGCAGCCAGCAACGGTGCCCATGCTTTCACTTGTTAAATTCCCATGATCTATCTGCTCGGTGGTTCCGGTTATGTCGGCGCGGCCTACCAGGCGCTTTTCACGCGCCGGGGCCTGCCTTTCCGCAACCTGCGGCGGGCCGACCTGGACTACGCCGACCGCGCCAGGCTGACGGACCTGCTGCGCCGCGAGAAGCCGGCCTTCCTCATCAACGCCGCCGGCTACACCGGCAAGCCCAACGTCGACGCCTGCGAGCTGCACAAGTCCGAGTGCCTCATGGGCAACGCCGTCCTGCCCGGCACCATCGCCCTGGCCTGCGCCGACGCCGGCGTGCCCTGGGGCCACGTCTCCTCCGGTTGCATCTACTCCGGGCGCCGCGCCGACGGCGCCGGCTTCACCGAGACCGACACGCCGAACTTCACCTTCCGCACCAACCACTGCAGCTTCTACTCCGGCACCAAGGCCCTCGGCGAGGAGGTGCTGGCGGGCGCGCCCGCCGTCTACATCTGGCGGTTGCGCATCCCGTTCAACCAGGTCGACAGCGCCCGCAATTACCTGAGCAAGCTCATGCGCTATGCCTCGCTGCTGGATGCGGAGAACTCCATCTCCCAGCTCGACGAGTTCGTCGCCGCCACCCTGGCGTGCTGGGAAAAGCGCATCCCCTTCGGCACCTACAACGTCACCAACCCCGGCCATGTGACCACCCGCGAGGTTGTCGGCCTGATCAAAAAGACCGGCGTCTCGACCAAGGATTTCAAATTTTTCACCGACGAGGCCGAGTTCATGCGCACCGCCGCCAAGACCCCGCGCTCCAATTGCGTCATGGACTCGCGCAAACTCGCCGCCACCGGCATCAAGCTTACCGAGGTCCACGAGGCCGTCGAACGCGACCTGCGCCGCTGGGTCAAAGCCCCCGCCTGATTCACCGTATCATGAATATCCTTGTCACCGGCGGCGCCGGCTTCATCGGCAGCAATCTCGTCCGCCTCCTTGTCACCGCGACCGGGCACTCCGTGCTCAGCGTGGACAAGCTCACCTACGCGGGCAACCGGCACTCGCTCGACGACCTCGCCGCCAACCCGCGCTACAAATTCGCCCAGGCCGACATCTGCGATGCCGCCGCCATGGGGAAATTGTTCGCCCACTTCCAGCCCGACTGGGTCATGCACCTTGCCGCCGAGAGCCATGTGGACCGCTCCATCGACGGCCCCGGCGCCTTCATCCAGACCAACGTCGTCGGCACCTTCACGCTGCTGCAAGCCGCCCGCGGCCACTTCGAGAAGCTCACCGGCCCCGCCAAGGACGCGTTCCGCTTTCTCCACGTCTCGACCGACGAGGTTTACGGCTCCCTCGGCACAACCGGCCTCTTTACCGAGGAGACACCCTACGATCCGCACTCGCCCTACTCCGCCAGCAAAGCCTCTTCCGATCACCTCGCCCGCGCCTGGGCCGACACCTTCAAGCTCCCGGTCCTCGTCACCAACTGCTCCAACAACTACGGGCCCTACCAATTCCCGGAGAAACTCATCCCCGTGGTCATCCTCAAGGCCCTGCGCGGCGACCCAATCCCCGTTTATGGCAAAGGCGAGAACATCCGCGACTGGCTCTACGTCGGCGACCACGCGGAGGCGCTCCACACTGTCATCGCCCAGGGCCGGCTCGGCCAGACCTACAACATCGGCGGCAACAACGAACGCCGGAACATCGACCTCGTGCGCCTCCTCTGCGGCCTGCTCGACGAGCTCCGCCCGCGCGCCGACGGCAAAAAATACGACTCACAGATCAGTTTTGTCACCGACCGCCCCGGCCACGACCTGCGCTACGCCATCGACGCCTCGAAAATCAAACGCGAGCTCGGCTGGACACCCAGACAGGATCACACCTCCGGCTTCCGCCAAACGGTGAAGTGGTATCTGGACAACGAAGCCTGGTGGAAAGGCATCCTCGACGGTTCCTATAAACTGGAGCGCTTGGGCACGACCTGATCAATCTCAGCGAGATCGCCAATTTTCCCTGATTCTGTTCTTCGCTTCCTCCGCGCTCTTTGTGTAAACACCCCTCATGAATCGCAAAGGCATCATCCTCGCCGGCGGCTCCGGCACCCGCCTCTACCCGCTGACCATCGCCGTGAGCAAGCAGCTCATGCCGGTCTACGACAAGCCGATGATCTACTATCCGCTGTCGGTGCTGATGCTCGCCGGCATCCGCGAGGTGCTCATCATTTCCACGCCGACCGACCTGCCGAACTTCAGGAAACTGCTCGGCGACGGCGCCAACCTGGGCCTCAAGCTCAGCTACGCCGAGCAGCCCAGTCCCGACGGGCTCGCCCAGGCCTTCCACATCGCCGGCGACACCGGCTTCCTTAAGGGCGAACCCTCCGCCCTCGTGCTCGGCGACAACCTTTTCTATGGCGCCGAGTTCGTGAGCTCCCTCGCCGAGGCCTCGGCCCGCACCTCCGGCGCGACGATCTTCGGCTACCATGTTGCCAATCCCACGGACTACGGCGTCGTCGAGTTCGCGAAGGACGGCCGGGTGTTGTCCATTGAGGAGAAGCCGAAGCAGCCCAAATCCAACTACGCCGTGCCCGGCCTCTATTTCTACGACGGTGACGTCGTGAAGCTCGCCAAGAGCCTCAAGCCCTCCGCCCGCGGCGAGCTGGAGATCACCGACCTCAACCGGCTCTACCTCGAAAAGGGCCGGCTCCACGTCGAGCTTTTCGGCCGGGGCACGGCCTGGCTCGACACCGGCACGCACGACTCGCTCATCGAGGCCGCCCAGTTTGTCCACGTGCTCGAGAACCGCACCGGCCTGAAGATCGCCTGCCTCGAGGAGATCGCCTACAAGCAGGGCTGGATCGACCGCGCCGGCCTTGAGGCCAACATCGCGAAGCTCGGCAAGTCCGCCTACGGCCAATACCTCAAGCGGCTGCTGGCCTGAGATTCGGCGTGCGGCGTGACGGCCGGCTGCTACACCTGATGCGCCCGGCATGAAGGTCTCGTTCATCATCCCGCTCTACAACTGCCTGCCGCTCACCCAGGCCATGCTGGCGAGCCTGCGCGCGACCCTGCCCGCGGGGCTGGCACACGAGATCATCTTCGTGGACGACGGCAGCACCGACGGCACTCGCGACTGGCTGAAAGACCTGCCCACTCCCTGCCGCTCGATTCTCAACGAAAAGAACCTCGGCTTCGCCGGCGCCTGCAACCGCGGCGCGGCCGCCGCCACCGGTGAATTCCTGTTCTTCCTCAACAACGACCTCGTGCTGCTGCCGCGCTGGCTCGAGCCGATGCTCGCCGCCTTCGACCGCTCCCCGGACGCCGGGCTCGTCGGCAACGTCCAGCTCAACGCCGCCACCGGCGGCGTGGACCACACGGGCATTTATTTCAATCACCAGGGCAAGCCGGCGCATCGCATCGATCTGCCGGCCAGCACCCGCTGGCTGGGCTGGCCCGCATATCGCGAGGTCGACGCGCTGACCGGCGCCTGCTTCGGCCTTCGCCGCACCCTGTGGCAACACCTCGGCGGATTCGACGAAGCCTACCTTAACGGTTGCGAGGACATCGACCTCGCCCTTCGCGGGGCAGCCGCCGGCCGGTGCCACTACATCGCGCTGAACAGCGTGGTGCGGCACCACATCAGTTCGTCGGCCGGGCGCAACCTGCGCAACGAGCAGAACACCTACCGGCTCGTGCAACGCTGGCCGGAGCAGATCGCCCGGCTGGCCGCCAGGGCCTGGAGCCGGCACCAGATCATCACGCATGCCGATCAGTCGGGCGTGTTCGACTACGCCATGGTCCAGGCCGCGCTCGCCTACGTGACCGTGCTGCCCACGGTGCCCGGGCCCGTGCGGGAAGGAGTCGCCGCGGCCATGGCGCGCGAGTTGCGCCGCTGGCGGGAATTGCTGGAGGGCACCGCGCCACCGCCGGCGCCGCCACCCGTCCGGACCGAGCAGATCTAACGCGGGGACGACAGCTCCAGCCAGCCGGGATTCTGGTCCGCGTGCGCGGCGATTTCCTCGAGGATGGCCGCGGTCGGCGTGGCCGGACGCCAACCCCAGATCCGCGCGGCTTTGGCGGGATCAAGCACGATCCACGGGATGTCGAAGGGCCGCGGCGTTCCATCCTGAATGACGCTGTGCGGACCGAAACGAGTCGCGCACCAGTGGCTGAGCTGCTTGAGCGACATGGCCGAGGCGGCGCCGCCCGAGAAGTTGGCGATGCGATCAGCGACCGCCATCGTGGGCGCGGTCATTTGCTTTTCCAGCACCGGCAGGAGATCGCGCGGGTGCAGGCAGTCGCGCACCTGGTGGCCGTGGCCGCCGAAGCCAAGATACTTGAGCGGCCGTTTCCGCAGCCACGCGTTGATCCAGTAGGCGAAGATGCCCTGGTCGGCGCGGCCGAACTGGCCCGCGCCCGCCAGCACGCCGCAGCGGTTGATGAAGACGGGGAAGCCGAAGGTCTCGCCGTATTCGAGCGCCATGGCCTCCGAGGCGAGCTTGGTCGCGCCGTAGAGCGAGACGGGCGCGGTGGTGGCGAAGTCCTCGGCCAGGCCCGCCGCGGTCAGGCCGGGGGGCAGCGGCTTGGTCGCGTCCGGCACGAGCGCCTCGTTTTTCACGAGGGTCGGCAGCGCCGCCAGCGGGGTGATCGCATACACGCGGCTGGTGGAAAGCAGGATGAAACCGGCGCGGTGCGCCTTGCAGTATTCGAGGACGTTGATCGTGCCCGTGAGGTTGTGATCCACGAGCTCGCGCGAGCTGGTCTTGCCGTCCACGCCGGCGAGCACGCTCGGGTTGGCCGCGGCATCCACCACGAAGTCGGCGGCGGGCAGGGCGTCCATGGCGCGCGCGTCGCGCAGATCGGCCGTGAGAACCTTGACGCCGAGTTTTTCCAACGGGGCGCGGTTGGTCTCGCTGCCGGGGCGGATGAAATTGTCGAAACCAACGACATGATGGCCGGCGCCGTGCAGCGCCCGGGCGACGGTGCTGCCGGCAAAACCGCAGATGCCGGTGATCAATATGCGCATGGGGCGAGGGAAGCAGAGCGGCCCGGCCAGGTGAAGCGGGAAAACCGGCGTCGGCCTACTTCGCCCCCGGGGCGGAGGTGCCGTGCAGCCGGAGGCCCGCGAGATAGACCCAGTCCCAGGCGTTGTCGCCGTAGGGGCCCGGGTCGGTCCGGAGGACCAGGGTGGCGCCGGGAGCGAAGGGCGGCAGCACCACCCGCGCGGATTGCGGGCCCCGGTCCGCCGGCACCCGCGCCGGATCAAGGAAGCGGTGGTATACTTCGCGCGTGCCTGACGGGTCGGCGAGTTCGAGGTAAAGCTCCGTGCCGTTGCTCCGGCCCTGTTCGTAAGCCACGGGATCGTAGCCGAACTCGAGCGTGACCTCGACCACTTCCTCGCCCAGCGGCCAGTCGAGACTGACCGGAGGCAGGAGCATGACGACCCTGCGCTGGCCGATCATGCGCGTCTGCAACTTATCCAGCGAGCTGCCCGGCGGGGAGAGATTCAGGGTTTCCGCCTGCCGGCCGCGCCGCACCAGTTGCCAGAGGCGTCTCTGGTCCAGTCCGGCGAGGGAGATGAGGTCGCGGCGGGCGTAGATGCGGGCGTCGAGGAGATCGACGACCAGGGTGTAGTGCTCGCGGATGTAGCGGGCCAGCTCCGCGAAATTCTCGTGCGATTGCACCGCGCGATAATCGAAGGTGAAGGCCCCCTGGCCGACGGCGTCGACAAAGACGGCGGGCGCGCTTCTCTTCAAGTCGGCGAGGTAGACGGCCCGGTGGTAGGCCTGCTGGGCGTTGGGCACGATCGAACAGAGGGTGTTGCCATCGCGGGTCGCCTGGCGCAGGCCGCTTTCCACGTGGAGGTGGCCGGCCCAGCCCCAGAGGCCGAGGGTGTCGTTGCGCCCGGCCAACGCCCGGAGCACGAGGGCCGCGCCCGAGTGGGGATGCCGCCAATCATGCGCAAAACGGCCGTAGACGTCTGGCACCGCCTGAAAGCTGCGTGTGCCGAGGGGGAGCAGGCCGGCGGCCAGCAACGTTCCGGCGAGCACCAGTCGCGACCGAACAGCCACATGACTCCACCATCCGCCCAGCGCCGCGCCCAACCAGAAGGTGAGCGGCACTGGCAACAGCAGGACATAGTGCAGGAACTCCCGGCGCGGAGCGATGACCGCCGCGACCGCCGCCAGCGAGACCCCGCCGGCGGCGATCAGCAGGGACGGCGGACGCACACGATGCTTGGCAAAACAGGTGGTGGCGGCGACCAACCCGGCCACGACCGTGCCGAGGAACAGCGGGAATCGTCCGTCAATCTCCGCATTGCGCCACAGCGCGCCGAGGGCTTCGCGGAACGGCGCGCCTTCGCCGACATAGGCGAAGTTTTGCAGGAAATACCGCCGCACCGCCGCCTCCATCTGGCCGGTGGCTGCGGTCATGCCTGTCAGCAGCAGGGTCGGCAGCAAGGCGGCGCACACGGCGCCCGCCAGCCCGCGCCCGCGCGTGCTCTCCGACTCGCGCCACACCTGCCAGAACGCCCAACCGAGGAAGGCGAGGGCGATGGGTGTGGTCTGCAATTTGGTCCACGGCAGGGTGCCGGCGAGCAGGCAGGCGAAGCGGAGGCGTCCTTGCTCCGTGGCCGTGCGACCGGCGAGCAGGGCGAAAATGCCCGCGATCAGCAGCAAAGGCAGGTGCTCCGTCGAATGGTGGGTCAGTTCGCGATGGGTCGCCGTCGCGAAAAACGCCGCGGCCGGCAGCAGGGCGAGCCAGGCCACGGCGCGGCCACAGGTGTCGGTCAGGGACCGCAGGCTGAGGAACAGCGCGCCCCAAACCAGCAGAAGACCGGTCAGCCGTGCGGTGAAATAATCCAGCGGCAACCCGAGCCAGGCCCAGGGCAGCAGGAAATAGTAGTTGAATGGTCCGGAGCTGCCGCCGTCCACCGACCGCCAGAAGACCGGGTCATGCGCGAGCGTCAAGGCGCCGGCGATCAGCTGGCTTTCGTCGGGATTGAGCTCATGGGCGACAAACAGATAGGGCCAGCGCCAGGCGAGGAGGAACAGGAACAGCACGGCGGCATCGCGCCAGTCCGCTCGTTGCGATGCCGCGGACCCGCAGGCCGCGGGTCGGATCAGGATGACAAGCCGGGCGACCAGCAGCAACGTGGCCGCCCCCGCGAAGACCCAGTAGCTGCCCGGGTGGTGATCCAACCACTCGAAGATGGACTTCAACATGGGACAGACAAAGAGAGGTTGCGTCAGCGGCCCGGTTTGCGCGCGAGGGCGATCATGCCGCCGGCGGGCAGCAGCCACGGACGCTGCACCCACGAGACGGGCAGCACGGCCCGCAGCAAACGCAAGGCGGGCGTGAGACCCACGACCGGATAGGTGATGAAGTGGCGGGTCACATAATCCAGGCTCAACAGCTTCGTCCCGCCGAGCAACCGGATGTCGGTGAAGCCGGCCTGCACCAACTGGCGCTGGAGAGTGCGTGGCGTGTAGTAATACATGTGCTCCGCCTTGAATTCCAGCCACCGCGAGCGCATGAGCCTGGCCGCGAGGTAATCAAGGTCCGGCGTGACGAGAAACATCCGTCCGCCGGGCCGCAGCAAACGGTGGACCGTCTGCAGGAAGACATCCGGTCGGCGCACATGCTCGATTACGTCGCAGGCCACGCAGAGATCGTAGGATTCGCGCCGGTCCGCCAGCACACCGATCTCCCCGCGGTGGATCCGGGCCGCCGGCCCCAGTTTCGCCTGCGCCTTGGCGCAGGAGTGGGGCGAGTAGTCGATGCCTTCCACGGAGAAGTTTCGCCGGGCGGCCCGCAGCAGGAAATCGCCGTCGCCGCAGCCCACCTCGAGCAGGCCGCCGCCGGTCACGCCCGCCCGGGCCAGCAGATGCAGGTAGTGGTCCGCCGTCGCCTGTTTCGCGCGGCTGACGCACTCGGCGGCGCCCGGGTCGTCTCCAAAAAAACTGTAGTGGGGATGGTAGATCTCCGCCAGCTCGGCGTCACTGGGCTGCGGATTGAGCCGGTGCAACCGGCAACCGGTGCAGCACACCACCGGATGGCCGGCCGCCTGGCAGACGGGGGTGAAATCCCGGCCGCCACACAGCGGGCAGGCCGGCACCGGCACTCGGCCGGGCGCGGCGGGCGGGATGGTGGCGGGGTCGTTGTTCACGCAGGGTGGCCGGATCAATCGAGCGGGCCGAAGCGGGCCCGGGCCCAGGCGACAAACCAGGTCAGCGGATCGTAGAACATGCGGATCTTTTTCCCCTCGGCGAAGGAGCGCGAACGGTAGCGCACGGGAATCTCGACGGGCCGGTGGCCCTTGCGCACGAGCTTGATCAGCAGCTCCCAGTCGAAGTCGAAGCGGTTGCAGCGCAAGACGAGCCCGGCCAGGCATTCGCGGCGGAAGACCTTATACATGGTGAACGGATCGCGCAGGGTCAGACCAAGCGAGACGTCGATCATCGCGGTGAAGAACCAGTGGGCGGCATTGAGCAGGGCGGCCTGGAAAAACTGCCCCTTGAACTCGCGGATGGACCACTGGTTGGGGCTGTGGCGCGACCCGAGGACAAAGTTGTGCGTGCCGGCAACGAGGGGCGCCAGCAAGACTTCATAGTCCGCGAGGTCGTATTCGAGGTCGGCGTCCTGGATCAGCACGACGTCACCCGTCACCTGCGCCAGGCCGGCGCGGACGGCGTGGCCCTTGCCGCGCGGCCGGTCCTCGAGCAGGATCCGCACACCGGGCCGGCCGGAGCAGCCCAGCACGATGTCGCGCGAGCCGTCGGTCGAGTTGCTCTCGACGATGATGATCTCCATCTCCCAGCCGGCGATCCGCTTGGCCATGAGGGCATCGAGCGCGACCGTGAGCGTGGGGCGCTCGTTGTAGACCGGGACGACGACCGAGAGCTTGGGCGTCGCGGGCAGCGGCGGGAGGAGGGGTGGACGGGCGGCGGACATCAGGCGGCGGCGGAATTTGTGGATGGTCCCCCGCGCCAAAGCCAGCCAAAGCCCGCGAGCAGCAGCAGGAAACCCGCCGCGCCCAGCCCCAGGGCCAGCGTGAAATGCTGCGGCCAGTAGCGGAACTCGATGCGGTAGGTGCCGGCGGCGGGAATCATCACGCCCTTGAAGGCATGGTTGACGCGAAAATAATCGGCGCGCCGGCCGTTCACCGTGGCCTGGAAGTCGTCGAGATAGTAGGCCTCCGTCAACACCGCCACCCCGGGCGCGTTCGCCTCGATGGTGAAGGCGGTGTTGTTGGTCGTGAGGTGATAGTCCGTCGCGGCCCGCACGGTGCGGCTGCCGAGATCGGCGGTCAGCTTGGGCGCGTCCGTCTGGCCGGCCTGCACGGCCGCGAAGGGCCGGCGGTCGCCGGCGCGGGCCAGCTTGGCCAGGTCGAGCGGCGTGGTGTAGCCCACGACCTTGTCCGTGAAGAACGCCCGCGGCCACGCCGTGGGGCTCTCGTAAACGTCGAGGTCGAGCTGCCGGAGCAGCTGCACCCCGGCGAATTCCACCGCCGGTTCCTTGTGGTCGGCGACGTAGTGCGTCACGTTCATCAGGTCGTGTCCCGGCAGAAGGTCGGGCGCCTCCTCGGCCTTGGTGAACCAGTCCCAGACCCAGACGCGCCGCATGCCGAACTCGATTGCCAGCTCCTGGTAGTAGGGGTTCCGCACGGCATCCACGCCGTAGAGGCTCTCCCAGCGCAGCGCGGTGTTGTAGGAGGGGAACAGGGTGTTGCCCCAGCCGGCGACGCGGCCGGGCTCCCGGCGCTGCGTGTCCAGGAACTGCGCGCCGGCCGACGGCGCGTGCAGGTCGGTGCGCAGGCCGGGGACGAAGGCGTAGGCGTTGAAGAAGGTGTCGCCGAACTGGCCGTGCCGCCACAGCAGCAGCGGCGCGCCCAGCACCAGCGCCACCCACAGCGCCCCGGGGCGCGAGGTTTGCGCCGCCCAGCGCAGGCCGAGCGGCAGCGCCACCGCGCCCAGCACCAGCGCGGCCGCGTAGCCGGCGAAGAACGGGCTCTTCGTTCCGCCGCGCGTGGCGATGAAATACACCGCCAGCAGGGCGGCCAGCGCGACGAGGACCCGGGCGAGCTGGCGCCCCCAGCCGGTTTCGTGGCGCCGCTCCAGCGCATCGCGCAGCCCGCAGCCGGCGAGCACGGCGCCGGTGATCAGCAGCACGCAGGAGAAGGTCGTGCCCGTGTGGATGATGTTGCCGACGAAGGGAATCTTCATCACGGCCGCCGCCGGCACCAGGCCGAAGGTGAACGCGAAGGGCGGCACGAAGGCGAGCAGCAGGGCGCGGCCGGTGCGGTCCTGCCGCCACAGCCGCGGGCTCACCAGCCACCAGAGCGCCCCGAGCAGGAAGACAAAGTTCAGCGCCGGCGCGACGACCATCTCGTCCACCACCGTCTGGCGGTAGAACATGTCGTCGAAGAACCCGATGAGATGCGCCAGCGGCAGCGGCACGGCGCCGGGGGCGTCGTAGCCGGTCACGGAGTGCTTCCAGGCCACGAGGAAGGACATCCAGCCCGGCGCGGCGAGCAACGTGAAGCCCGCGCCCGCCGCCGTGGCCAGCGCGAGGAGCCGCGCGCGGCGCCCGGCGGTCTCGGGCCGCAGCCAGAGCAGCAGCACGCCGGCGAGGTTCAGGCCGGCGATCAGCATGAACGCCTCCTTCATCGTGCCGCTGGTCATCACGAGCCAGTTGCCCGCCACCAGGGCCAGCAGCCAGCCCGCCTCGCGCCGGCGCGTGTCGGCCGAGATCAGACCGGCCCAGGCCCAGAGGATCAGCGGCGAGTAGCACACGCTGAAGTTGGTCGGGTGCACGAGGCAGAAGGTGTAGAAAGCCACGAAGGCGCCGGCGACCGTCACCACGAGCGCCGAGGCCAGATGGCGCGTCAGGAGCCAGACGATGCCGCCCAGCCCGGCGGCAAACAGCCAGCGGGCGATCAGGAAGCGCACGTCCCACGCCCAGGCCGCGCTGTCGGCCAGGATGGTCAGGAAATTGAACGGGTCGCCGAACATCGACTGGCCCTGGCCGAGCAGCGGCTCGCCGCAGAGGGAGTAGCGGTTCCACAGCGGCCATTCGCCATGCTTCAGCAGGGCGTCGCGCTGGATCATCGGATAATAGATGTGGTTGAACAACAGCGCGCCGGTGTCGGAGGCCATCGTGTTGGTGAACATGTATTCGTTGTTGCCGGGGAGCGTCGGCAGCGCGCCGTAGAGCATGAGCCCGCCGTTGTTGGGCGTGGCGAAGCTGCGGCCCTGGAAGAGCACCGGGTGGCATTGCACGGCCACGGCGGCGAGGGCGGCCAGCGCGATCGCCCGGCGCGGGCGCGCGCGCAGCCATGCGCCCAGCGGCGCGACGAGGCGCGTCAGGCGCGACGCGACGATGGGCGCGCCGAGCAGAAGGCCGAGGAGAAACACGGGCAGGGCGACCGGCAGGCCGAGCTTGAGCCAGATGAGCGGATCGCTCTTGAGACGGAGCGGGCGGGGAAAATCCAGCTCCAGGATCGGGTCGCGCGCGTCGGGCGTGGTCTGGACGACGAGGGTGTCGCCCTGCACCTCGAGCCGGGCGATCTGCGCGAAGGCCTTGAAGTCCGCCGGGCGGAAGGAGTGCACGACCTGGTTGCGGTAATTGACGATCTCCGCGTGCGAGAGGGTGAAGGTGCCGACGCCGTCGATCGGATCGAGGCGCAGGGCCTTGATGTCGCCCATCGGCATCATGTAGCGGTAGATGACGGGCTTGGGCTCGATCTTGAGCGGCTGGCGCGAGGAGTCGTTCTCGCCGTAGCCGCGGCCGAGATCCCAGAAGAGCTGGGTCGTGCCCGGCGAGGTGGACGTGAGCGTGACGTTGAACAGGTAGTAGTCCCGCCGCACGACGCTGGTGGTCATGAAGGGCAGGGCGGCGGCCACCGCCAGGATGAAGGCCAGCGCGGCGGCGCGTCGGTCGAACCAGTTGTCAATCATGAGCCGTCAGGACATGGGCGGCCCGGTGGCCGGGGCTGATGATCGAGGTGGGCATGGCGCCGAGGGAAGCAGACCGAGGCGGTCAGGTGAAGTGGAATTGCGACCGGTGCCCGGGTTTTCCCATTGAAAAACCCGCCGCGACCGCTGTCTATACGGCCTGAATCATGAAAACCTCCCTCTTCCTTCGCCTGCTTTCGATTATCCTGACCGCCACGGCGGTGTCCGCGCACGCGGTCAACCGCAACATCACGATTGCCGCCCCGGTCGAGGTCTCGGCCGGCGGCAGCGTGACCGTCGCCATCAGCGCCGGCACGGATGCGGGCGATGGCGAGGAAGTCGGGTTTTTCCACGCCGAGTATTCCACCGATGGGGGCAAGACTTGGGCGCCAATTGTCTTCGCGCGGAATTCGGGGTCGGCGGTGGGCAAGGAGATCGTGTTTCTGGCCGGCGCCAAGGGGGTCAAGTCGCTCATCCGGGTCCGCGCCGCCTTCCGCGGCGGCAAGGCCGGGGATGTTGATCTCTTGGGCAAGCCCATCGAGTGGAACGGCAGCTGGGAAAACTGGCGCGCCCCCTGCACGAAATACGCCGTCATCTACGTCAACGGCCGCTGAGGCCGGGCGGAGATATTGAAGCCCCGGAGCCGACGTAGCCGCGAAGAATCGACGCGGTCGTCAGTCGGCCTTCCGGGCCTTGTCAAGAGTCAAGACCTGACGTCATTGGCTTGGACCACCGCGGCGTGCTCCAATCCGACGGCTACGAGGCATACGCCGCGTATGCGCGTGCACACCCGCAAGTCGAGTGGGCCGGATGCTGGGCCCACGCCAGAAGGCGCTTCTTCGAGGCGGCGGCGGAGCGACCGCAGACCGCC
>JACPPI010000034.1 GCA_016190985.1 Opitutia bacterium
CGCCGCCCCAGCACATCGCGCTTCTCCCCCGTCTCGATCAACTCTGTCTCCGCCGCTCCCGTCGTAGTAGTCACCATTACGACACCTTACCATGTCGTAGCTCTCGTAACTACGAGGCACCCGAGGCGACGCTTACGATCTTCTCGGGCTTGGACTTTTTCTCCGCCGCCGGTTTCACCTCATCCTTCGGCTTGTCCGCATCGGCCTTGAAGTCATACTGCAATTCCATCGACACGTAGATCGGTTCCTTGCCCGCCTTGATCGGCTCAAACTGCAGGCTGGCCGCCGTCACGAGGGCGGGCCAGATGAACTCCTCATGGGTATACTTGACGATCCGCGGCCGGATGACCCTGCCCTCCTTGTTGATCACGATGGCGACGACGGCCTTGCCGTATTTGCCGCTGCCTTTCAAACTGGCCGGGTAACGGGGCAGGAGGATCTTCTTGGGCGAGGGCCACGACGGCAGCTGCGCGGCCGGCACGATGGTCTCCTTGACCTCCTCATGCAGGGGATGACCGGCCATGATCTCCAGCGCCTGGTCGGGGGAAATCTCAAAGGCAAAAGGGACATGCACGCGCATGGCGACCGGCACGCCGCCGCGCGCGCCCGGCCGGAACTCCCACTGGCGCGCGGCTTCGAGGGCCGCTTCGCCAAATCGGGGGTGCGAGGCCGAGAGCACCCGGGCCTCCGTCACCTTGCCCTCCGCCGTGACCAGGCATTCGATCTCCGCCTCGCCGTTCGTCAGGCTCTTGAGCAACTCCGCCGGGTGGGCGGGGACCACCCGGTGAGTCGGGACGGGGGCGGACCGGTTTTCGGCCTTCGCGGGCGCGGCCGGCGGCGAATCGGATGCAGCAACAAGAACGGCGGACAAGAGCCACGCCACCGAGGCGCCGGCGCTCAGCGCATACGACCGGGGCCGGAATGGAAATGCGGGCGGGGTTGCCATGGTTTACTTGACGAGCGTGTGTTCCTGCACCTGGGAACTCTGCCGGCGGGCGGCCAGCGCCTTGGGCATGAGGTCCATGAGCTGGAGGATCCGCTCGGGATTGGACGGGTGGGTGGACAGCCAGGCCGGCGGGAGCGGCTGGCCGGCCGAGGCGTTCTCCAGGTTCTCGATCACCTTGACGGATTCCTCGGGATCATAGCCCGCGCGGGCCATATACATGAGGCCGATATGGTCGGCCTCCTTCTCCTTTTTCCGGTCGAAGCCCACCGCCGTGATGCCGGTCGACAGGCCGTAGGCATCGATCACGGCCTGGGAGGTGAGGCCGCCGGCGCCGCTCCCGGCCATGATGCCGCCGACCAGCAGTCCGCCGCCCTGGATGGCCATGTCCTGCGAGAGCCGCTCGTGCACATGGCGGGCCGCGACATGGCCGATCTCATGCGCCAGCACCGAGGCGAGCTGGTCGTCGTTCTGGATGATTTTGAACAGGCCGCTGAAGACGCCGACCTTTCCGCCGGCCATGGCAAAGGCGTTGATCTGCTGCGGCACCTCAAAGACCACGAATTCCCAATCGGCGTCCGGCACGTCCCAGAACACCACCTTGGCCAGGCGCTCGCCCACCCGCTGCACGCGGGCCTGCATGTCCTTGTTGCGGCTGCGCGGGTATTTTTTCTTCAGCGCCTCGAAGGCGGCCAGGCTCTGCTTGGCGACCTCCTTGTCGGACACCATGCTGATGGCGGAGCGGCCCGTGACCGGCACCTCGTAGCATCCTGCGGCCAGCAGCAGCCAACTGATGCCGAGGAAGCCAAGCAAACGCGCGACCAGTCTCATGGGGTGGGACAGCAGGGGTGGAAACGGCTCGCAAAATAGCAGACCGGGCCCCGATAGCAAGGAAGGCGCACGACTATTTTTTGCATTTGCGCCGGGGAGGAAACCGCGCAGTGTTCGCACCAGAATCTGGATTTGAGCCGCCGGCCGCCAGCGAACAGCCCTCTGATGCAGAGCCCCCCACGCACCATGAGTGAACAGCCTGACTCCTCCTCGGCCAAGAAACGCCGCATCATTCACTGGGATCCGGAGCACGGCCGCGCCGCCGGCAAGAAACACTGGACCCTCCTGCGCATCCTCGCGTGGTCCGCGGGCGGTTTTGTCGGCCTGCTGCTCGTCGCCGGCCTCGCCATCCGCGGCATCCGCCTCGTGGTGGGCCCGCAGTTTTTGAGCGACCGGCCGGCCGCCGCCGCCGCCGAGGAGTCCCCCGGCACCGCCTTTGTGAGCGAGTCCAAGGCGCAGTTGGCGCGCGAGACCGCCGCCAAGGCGCTCGGCGAGCTGCGCCGCCTGCCCCAGGACCATCCGTCGCAATTGCAGCAGCTCATCCTGATTGAGAAGGCCTACCTCGGCGGCGAGGCGCTGCTGGCCTCGCGCGAATTCGCGCGCGCCTTCGCCCAGTTCGACGCGCTGAACCGCGAGATCGACGACTTCAGCCAGAACGTCAAACTCAAGGCGGAGACGCAGAAGGCCTACGACGAGGTGCTCCTCCGCATGAAGGAGATCGAGCCCGCGCGCAGCCTCGCCCCCAAGGAATTCGAGACCGCCTTCAACGACGCCGGCATGGGCCGCCAGTTTTTCAACGACGGCCGCTTCGCCATCGCCAAGAAGCAGTATGACTCCGCCTTTGCGGCGCTCGGCCGGGCCGAGCAGGCGCTGAAGGCCTACGTCAACGGGCAGCTGCGCCTGGGCCAGGAGGCCGTCGCCGCGGGCCGGCGCGAAGCGGCGATCGCCGCCTACAGCGCCGCGCTCAAGAAGGAGCCGGGCAACGAGGTCGCCACGCTGGGCTTGAAACGCGCGGAGGTGGCGGACCGGGTGTTTGCGCTGCTGCGGCAGGCGGCCGGGTTTGAGGAGAAGGCGGAATACGCCAGGGCGCGCGAGACCTTTGGCAAGGCCTTTGAGATCGACGCCTTTTCGGCCGTGGCCCAGCAGGGCAAGGCCCGCGCCGAGCGCCTCGAAAAGGAAGCGGAATTCAACGGCGCCTTGACCGCCGCCCAGGCCGCCCGCGCGCAGCGGGACTGGCCCAAGGCCATCGCCTCCTACGAGCGCGCGCTGAAAGTCTATCCCCAGAAGGACGAGGTCAAAAAGGCCCTCGCCGAAACCCGCGAGACCGCGCACCGCGACGCCGTGAAGCAATCTTTGGCCAAGGCCGTCGACTACGAGGGCAAATACGAGTGGGAACTGGCGCGCACCGCCTACAACGCCACCTTGCAGCTTGAGCCCGGGCATGCCGAGGCCAAGGAGGGCTATGTGCGCGCCGGGCGGATGATCCGCATGCTCATGCAATACAACCGCCTGGTGGAGGTCGCCGAGCAGAAGGCCGCCAAGGCCGAGTTCCAGGCGGCCATCCGCTCCTTCAACGAGGCCATGGCCATCAAGCCCGCCTACCTGCCGCTGACGGGACCGGTCGAGCTGCTGCGGGGCCAGCTGCTCGCCCAAAGCCAGCCGGTCGCCGTGACGTTCCGCTCGGATGGCGAATCCTGGGTCTCGATCAGCAATTTCCGCATGTTGGGGAAAATCAAATCCGAGGTCGTGAAAATCCTGCCCGGCAACTACGAGATCGTCAGCCGGCGCAAGGGTTACCAGGACGTGCTGCTCCTGCTGCAGGTGCGGCAAGGCACCACCCCGCCCGTCGTCAACGTCGCCTGCACCCTGCGCGCCAGCAGCTGATTCCCAACCATGCCGCTCCGCCTCAAGCGCCTCTGCCTGCTGGCCGCCATCGCGGCGGCCACCGCTTGGGCGCAGAGCGCGCCCGCCATCCCCGCCAACCCCGCGCCCCGCATTCCTGCGGCCAAGGGCAGTGGCAAGGCCTCCAAGACCGCCAAGACGGGCGTCCCCGATCCCGATTTGTTGGATGGCTCGGCCTTCGACAAGGAGAAGCGCCCGCTGGAGGGCATGCTGTCGGAAATCGAGATGGGCGAGCAAGAGGGCCCCAAGGGCGCGAAGATCTCCCCGGACTCAGGTCCGGCCGGCAGCAAATCGGCGCAGCAGAATCAAAGCGACCGCACCAAGATCGCCGCTGGCGGGGGCAACCCCGCGTCGCAAGACAGCGAGAAAGCCGGCGGTGGTGGCTCCCCGCCACCGGAGGGGCCGGCCTCCGAGGCCGTAGGCACCCAAGTCTCCGACTTGAAGGTGCCCGAGGGCGCCCAATCCGCCGGTGGCGCCCAAAGCGCCGCCCCACGCGACCTGCAGATCGGCGACGCCACGCTGCAGATTCAGACGGTTGCGAAGACCGCCTCCGACGTCGTCGGCACAGAAAGCAGCTCTTCGCAGCAATACGAAAAGAAACTTCCCAGCGGCGGTTCCCCGGCCAGCAGCAACAACCGCAACCAGGGTGTCGAAAAAGGCCGGGTCGTGCCCAAGGGGCTGTGACGCCTGCCGCCCTCGCGCATGAAACCCCTGCCGCGTTTCCTCCTGCTCGTGCTGCTGCCGCTCGCAGCCCGCGCCGTGACCGTGATCTATCCGGTCGAAGGCATCGCCGACTTGTGGAACCTGCCTTACGACGAATATCGCGCGAAATACGCCGGCATCAATGTCACCGGCCTCGGTCCCGGCGACGAAGGCTGGTATGTGCGCTACCGGCACGAGAACCTCACCTACCTTTTCGGCCCCCTGCCCGACCGCGAAACAGCACGGGACCGCAAGTGGGAGCTCGAATCCGTCCGCGACGCCGCCATCCGGGAGCGCCCCGCCCTTTCCACCAGCCGGGTTGATGTCGTCAAGTTCTCCTACAGCGGCGTCTACGGCAAACGCGGCAACACGCCCTACTCCGGCAAGGGCGAGGACGAGGACGGCAAGCCCATGGGCGGCTCCGGCGACATCGACGGGGACGGCATCCCGGACAACCGGGACGGGGACATGGATGGCGACGGCATCCCCAACGAGAAAGACGGCGACATGGACGGCGATGGCATCCCCAACGACCAGGACCGGGATATGGACGGTGACGGCATTTCCAACAGCAACGACGGGGACATGGACGGGGATGGCATTCCCAACAGCATGGACGACGACATGGATGGCGATGGCATCGCCAACGGCAGCGACGGCGACATGGATGGCGACGGCATCCCGAATGAGCAGGACGGGGACATGGATGGCGACGGCGTGGCCAACAGCCAGGACAGCCAGCCCGGCCAATACAACGGCCGGGGCGGCGGCGGGGGTGCCGGCGGCAGTGGGGACATGGATGGCGACGGCATCCCGGACAATCAGGACGGGGACATGGACGGGGACGGCATCCCGAACGGCCAGGATGGCGACGCTGACGGTGACGGGATTCCCAACGATCAGGACAGCCAGCCGATGATCAACAACGGCGGCGGTCAGGAAGGCGGGATGGAACAATCACAAGGCGGCGCGGATGGCCAGGGCGGCGGCGGTGGGGGCGGCGGTGGCGGACAAAAAGGCGGGCAGAAAAATCAGGGCAACGAGCTGCAACTCCCGGGGAGCCCGCGGAGCCAGTCCCGCGGAGGAAGTTCAGGCCAATCCGGGCAGCAATCAAACAGCAGTCAAAGCGGCTCCGGTCAGTCAGCCGGCCAGCAAGGCCAATCGGGCGGCGGCGGTGGGGGCGCGGGCCAGCCCGGTCAACCGGGACCGCCCGGCCAGCAAGGCCAGCAGCAGAAACAGCAGGGCAGCAGCCTGAATATTTTTCAGCTGATCAAGTGGATCCTCGGCCTCTAGCGGCTCCCGCTCGGGCAAACGGCGGGCCTGGCCGGGAAACTCACTCGATGTCCTGCAGGGCGATGCAAGCGCCGCCATGCTGGTAGGCGACCTCGCGCATCAGGTTCGCCACCTTCACGCCGGTGTTGCCCAGGCTGAAACCCATCTTGATGGCCGTGGGAAAAAGAATGGCGTTGATCACCACCTTGCGCTTCCCGTCCTTGTCCCGGGGATTCAGCTCGTCGAGCCGGCGCAGCACGGCGTCCGCCGTGCCGGTGAACTCGTCGCCGAGGACGAAGATCGTCATCTTCATCTGCTCGTTGTCGCCCTCGTGCAGGGAGCGGATGGCGCGCACGATGCCCGGCACCGGGTTGCTGTTGCTGAAGATCGAGTAGCGCAGCAGCGCCCGCTTGATGGCGTCGCGCACTTCCGGACTGTCGGGCAGCCATTTCTCGTCGGTGCGCCCCCCGAGGATGAAGCGCCCGTCGGCATCGAGAAATTGAATCCCCTCAATTTGGGGATACGCATCGAGCACCTCGTCAAACTTCCTCAGCACGATCCGCCACAGGCTCTCGGTCGAGGGGTCGCGCATGCTGCCCGAGGTGTCGATGACGAAGCACACGTAGTTGCTGTTGGCCGGCAGGCCGATCGGCGTCGGTGTGATATTCTCCCGCAGCAGCATGTCGGGCTTCTTCTGCCGGGCGGCGATGTCCTTCTTCAGTTCGTCCAGGTCGGTGATGAGCGCCTTTTGCCCCTGCTTTTCCATCTGGAGCTTGTTCTCCAGGTCGTCGAGCAGCCCTTTCATGCTCTCCTCGGTGCGCTGCAGGTCCAGCAGGAGCCGGGCCGCGTCGTTGTGGCCGGTGTCGAGGTCGCCCTTGCGCTCGTTGAGGGCGGCCAGCCTGGCGAGATGGGCCGCGGCCACCTGCCGCAGCTGGTCGCGCATTTCCTGGGTGGTCTTGTCCTGCTTGTCGACGCTGAGCACGAACAGCAGGATGACCGCCCCGAAGCCGCAACAAATGCAGTCAAGGAAGGCCAGGCTGAAGATCTGGGTCGGGCGGCGGCGGATCATGTGTCGGGCCAGTTGACGGACGGACTGACGAATGCCCCGCGGGTGGCGCCCGCCATTTCCCAATAGAGGCCGGGGGCGCCGGGATCGCCCGTCATGGGAAACAGGATGACGCTGACGGGAATGCGGGGCGGAAGCTGCCGCTGGGCATAGCGGAAATAGCGGATGCGCGCGTCGTCGTCGGCATCGCCGGGATTGGGCGCCGAGTCGCTGGTGGTCGGCAGCCCGTCGGTCATCAGCACGATGGAATCCGGCAGGCGCGACATGTAGCGCACCGTCGAGAAGGCGCGCTCGAGGTTGGCCGAGCCCTGGGGCACGACCTGATAAAGGCGGGTCAGCGCCTCCTGCACCCCCTGCCGGTCGCTGCGGACGATCCACTCGTCGCTGCGGCTCGGCAGCAACGGCACCGTCTCCTCGTTGAAGAGCAGGATCTGGAAATGGGTCTCGGGCGCCAGGGTGGCGACCATCCAATGGACGGACTTGATGACACGCTGCCATTTCGGCGCCTCGCGCTTCTTGAATTCCGGGTCGGACAGCCGCGCGATGGCGTCGTCGAGCGATTCGCCGAGCATGCTGCCGGACACGCGGACCAGAAAGAGCACGTAGTCGCCCTCCAGCTTCACGCCGGTCAGGTATTGGTGCCGCGCCTCGTTGGGGATGGGCACGGGCTGGGCGTCCTCGGTGGGGAGCGCCTTCTTCTCCCCGAGCAGCTTGTCGAGCGCGTCCTTGAGCGCGCCGGTCTGCTGCATGAGCAGCAGCAGTTCCTTCTGCCGGTTGGTGAGGTTCACCTGCTCGCCCGAGTTCCTGGTCTTCAGCTGCTCCATCGCGGCCTGCGCCGCCGCGAGCATCTGCTCGAGGCTTTTGACGTCATGCTCCGTGGCCTGGACCCGGGCCGCCAGCTGCGCCACGCGCTCCTTGATCGCGTCGATGCTTTCCGTGTCGCGGCTTTTCTGCTGCGCGATGGTCAGGATGTAGATCAGCAGCACGGCGCCGAAGCCGCAGCAGATGCAGTCCAGGAACGCCATGCTGAACACCTCCGTGTCGCGGCGCTTGGCGGAAATCATGGCCATGGCGGAAAATCAGCCGACAGGTTCAGCGCCGCATTCCGGCCGGGTCGTGGCAATGGACAAAGAGCAGGTCCGTCACCGCGTTGCCGCAGCGGACCACCAGCCGGTCGCCCGCCTCGACGAGGGTGCGGGCCGGGGCCGCGCCGCCGGTCGCCGGACCGGGTTCGAGGAGCCACAAACGCCCCGCCTCCCGCTGCAATTGCACCAGGCAATCCTCCGCGGCGTTGAAGGCCTCGGGCAGCGCGAGATCCGGGCCGGCACTGGGGGAACCGATCGCAAAGGCCCCGGCGCCGCCGACGCCATGCCCCAGGCCGTCGATGACGATGTGGGAGGGCCGCAGCCGCGGGCCAGTCGCCCGCGGTTTCTGCAGGTTGGCCTCCCAAGGGGCGCCTTGGGAATTTTTCACCGCTGACTGCGGGACGGACACCTCGCCGTGGATTTCATCCAGCTCTTTCCGCGCTGGCAGCAGCTCCTCGCCCATCCGGGCGGCGCCGCAGGCCGCCGCTCCCGCGGGCAGCCGCAGCAGGCGCAGGAACCCCGCTGCGCGCAGCCGGGCATCGAGGCCCGGGAGCGTGGCGGCGCGGGCGGACAGCGCCACCGTAACGGGCTCGGCCGGGTCAGGCAGCTTCTGCACCAGGGACTGGACGCCGTGCAGAAGCATCGTGGCATAAGTCTGGGCATCCACGACCAGCTGCTCGTGGGTGCCGGTCATCTCGTAGGCCCGGCGGGCGGTGTTGAGCTGATAGCGATGCTCGGGCGCACCGCTCAGCAGGAAATCCTTGGTCTGGCGGAAAAACGCCTGCTCGATGCTGCCGTCCTCCAGGATGTCGAACGCCGTGGCCTTCAGGAAGCGGTTGCCCATCGCGGCGGTGAGGTGCTTCAGCAAAGCCCCATAACCCGCCGCGCTCAGGTGGGCGAGATCGCGGCGCTCCAGCCGGCCTTTTTCCATCACGTGCAAGGTGAGGTCCGCGCCCGTCAGGTGCATGTCCACGACCACGACGGGATGGGCGGGATTAAAACCGGCGCCGCGGCTGTCGCAAAGCGAAGCCGCGGCCATGTCGACCACGCCGGCCAGCGGCAGCTTGAGTTCCGCCGCCATGCCCAGGAGCAAACCGATCTTCTGCTCCTCCGTCGCGGCGTCCTTCAGGAATGCGCTGGGCACCGCCAGCACCACTTTCTCCAGCGGACCCGCCGCCCCGGCGAGGTGCTGCGTGTATTCGCGCAGAAAATAGAAGGCCAGTTCGGAAAAGGAGGCGTGCCTGCCCGCCACATTCAGCGGCGATGATTCGTGGGAAAGCTTGTCGCCAAAAACCGGGCAGACCTGCCGGGGCAGAACAAACCAGGCATCTTCCGCGGCGCGCCCGAAGGAGTATTTCTTGCCGTCGTGGCACGCGTATCCCGGCCAGTCGGGCCCGCCGGCGGAGGCGAGCAGCTGCGGGTCCGTCTTGTCGCAACGGGCGGCCTGGAAACCGACATTGCCCAGTTCTATCCCGATGGTGGCCATGACGGGTTTCCTGGGCTTCAGGGCAGCACTTCCCGGGCTTCTTCCCTCGCGGGCACCTTCATCTGGTCGATCAGCTTGTCGCGGCAATATTTCTGGATTTCGATGATCAGGGCTTCCTGGCTCGATTGCACGATGTGCAGCACATACATCAGGCCGATGCAAAGGATGAGGCCGACCAGGGTGGAGTTGAACGCCAGGCCCAGCCAGGTGGTGACAGCGGACAGGTTGCCCTTGATCGCTTCCTCGGCGAAGGACAGCGCGTCGCCGATGCCGCGCACCGTGCCCACGAAGCCGATCGCCGGAATGGACCACGCGATATAGCGGACGAGCGAGAGGGAGGAATCCAGCTGGTCGGCGGCCAGTTCGGAGCGATCCCGCACGGCGGCGGCGGCGTCCTGGATGGAATTGGTCGCGTGGAACCGGTGCAGGGCCGCGAGCAGGCATTCCGGCAGCAGGCGCTCGCGCCACTTCGGCTCGCGATCGACCGCAGTCTTCAGCTCCTTGTAGCGGTCCAGTGAATCATCAGGGATGATGCGCTCGCCCGGCGAGACCGGGACAAAGTCCCGCTCCAGCAATTTCCGTTCGCGGGCCACGAGGACGAACTTGTAACCCAGGAAAAGTATGCCCCAGATGAAAAAGACCACCTCCACCTGGGGTTCCCGGTCCTTGATGATGAGGAGAATGGGCCGGTCCTGGATGTGCGCCTGGTTTTTTTTGCTGGCCGGCTGGCTCATCATCACCTGCCGCTCGATCAGCATTTCCGCGGCCCGCGGCCGGACGATGAGCGAGTAGAATACCTCCACGCCGATCAACACCACGATCAGCAGGAACACATTCGGCACCAGGAATTCGAGCGAGAAAATCCCCTTGTTTCGTGAGGCCATGGTTCTAGTATGGGGTTAGCCGCAAGGACACTCTCGCTGGCTGGTAGCGGTTGCCAGTCAAAAATGCCCCGCAAAATTACTTGGCGCGATATCACCAGTTGGATTTGCGAATAGCCTCAACCTGCCTAGTTTGTCCCCGCTTCACCCCTCAGGCTCCCCAACACCGCTCGCCATGGCCCGCACGTTGAACTCCACGCCTCTCATTCAACAATTCACGGCCGGCATCCTGGCTGCCACCCTGATCGGAGCGGGTGGTTGCGCCGTGGCGCCATCAAAGACCGTGACCGGGGCCGGCACCGGCGCCGGGGCCGGCGCGGTCGTGGGCGGGGTCGCCGGCAGCGCGAGCGGCAACACCAGCCAGGGCGTGCTGGCGGGGGCCGCCGCCGGGGCCATCATCGGCGGCCTCATCGGACTCGGCCAGGAATTCAAGGAGCGCAAGGAGCAGGAGCGCCTCGCCCAGGAACGCGCCTACCAGCAGGACTTGTCGAAGAAACGCTCGGAAGAGGCCAAGGCCAAAGCGGAGATGGACGAGGAACTGGCCATCGCCCAGGGATTCAAGATCTCCGACCTGGAGCTCAACGAGGCGCAGAAAAAGGTGGACGAGGCCGCCGGCCGCCTGGCCAAGCTGCGCGAAGAGCGCAACGCCGCCCTGTCGAAAAAGAAGGCCCTCGACGAGGCGCAGGAAAAACTCCTCACCACCGAGGCCGAGGTCGCCCGGCTGGAAGAGGAGCTGGCGCGCCTGCGAGGCGAAAAATCATCCGCCTCGGCCACGGAAAACCAGACCACTCCGCCCAAGGCGCCCAAGACCTAGTCCCTTTCCTGGAGTATCCCAAACCCCACCCGGAGGCCGAACATGAAATCCCAGTTCGTTACCCCAGCCGCCTTGGCCGCAATGTCATTGGCGTTGTCGGTTTTTTCCGGCGGCTGCAGCACCACCTACGTCGTCCAGGTCGATGCCATCAGCCAGGCCGCCAAGGTCGCCGACAGCACGCCGGTGGCCATGCCCCAGTCCTACGAGATCCGCTCCAACAACCCGAAGATGGACGAGAGCAGCCTGCGCTACAAGGAGGTCACCGGCTATGTGAAGACCGCCCTCTCCGGCAAGGGCATGTATGAAGCCCCCCGGGCGGTCAAAGCCGACGTGGTGGTGGACATTGACTACGGCATGGACTCGCCCCGGGTGAAATTCGAGACCATCAGTGTCCCCATCTACGCGCCGACCGGCGGCGGTGTCCGCTACGGGCAGGTGCCCGTCTACGATCGGAACGGCCGGATCGTCGGCTACCAGACGGTCGCCCTGCGCGAGCCGCCCCGCATGGAGGTCGTGGGCTACGAGGATAGGGTCAAACCGGTCGTCGTCTATGAGAAATTCCTGAAAATCTCGGCCCGCGCCAACCAGGAAAGCGTCGAGGGGCGCGCCCCACCGGAAGTCTGGAGCGTCAACGTTTCGGCGGAGGACGAAAGCAAGGATCTGCGCAAATACCTCCCGATCCTCGCCTCGGCCACGGCGGATTATATCGGCAAGAACACCAAGGAGCAAAAGCCCGTCAAGATCAAGGAGGACGACGAGGTCGTCGGTTTCATCAAGAAGGGCATCTGACCTTGTCTGCGCGGCCCATGCGACCGGCCCGCAGGCTTGCCCCGATTTTTATGCTCCCAGTGCCTATCACCACGCGATCGACGGCAGGCGCCAGCGCCTGCACCGTGACAATCCTGTCTCTCACCTCAATGGGGTTGCGATTGGGATGAGGGCAACTTTTTTTCCCGTTGTGATGGCCGCAACCAACCCTCCCCGGAACATTTGGGTGCTAGCCGGGTTGGGCGTCGCCCTCGGGACTCTGGCCGGCTGCACGACCACCCATGAGGTCACGATCGACGCGATCAGCAACTCGACCAGACCCATGGGCGCCTCCTACCGGCTGGAGGTTCATGATCCCAGCGGCGGAGTGGAACCGGCCGTGAGCGCCCAGGCGATTGCCCGCGCCAAGGACGCCCTCGCGGCCCGCGGGCTTTACGAGGCGCCGGCGAACGCCAAACCCGACAACATCATCAACCTCGAATATGGTGTCGGCCAGGGGCAGATCAAAATCATCTACCGGTCGAGGGCCGAGGAGACGATCAGCCCCCTCGGACTCCAGAAGTCCGAGCCCTACGCCAAGCCGGTGCTGGTCTATGAAAAATACATCCAGCTGTCCGCGCGGGAGCCCGTGGCCGATGATCTGGCCGCGCCGGCGCCGCGCGCCCGCCCCAAAAAACGGGGGGACGAGCTGTGGAACGTGCGGGTCTCGGTGGAGGATCCGAAAAAGGATCTGGCCCCTTACCTGCCGGTGCTGGCCTCGGCCGCCGTTGATTATCTGGGCCGGAATACCGGCAAGGAAGTGCACATCTCCGTGGAAGCCGAAAAAGCCGCCGGCACCCTGCGGCCGCTCCGCCCGCTCCCCAAGGATTGACGCCGCGCGAATTCGCCCGCCCGCCGCAATGCCAGCTTGCGATGCGGTCGTTTTCCCGGGAATTTCCGGCCCATGCCCCGCATCCCGCTCGAGGACAATTTCACCGACATCATCGGCAAGGCGCAACGCGGCCTGAAGTTGTCCGACTCCGCGCTCAGCGCGGCGGCAGACGTGTCCCTCGCCGACCTGCAGGCCGTGCAAGGCGGGGAGATCCGCGAGAACACCCTTCTCGCCCTCGCCCGCCCCCTCGGCCTCGGGCGCGACGCCCTGCTGGCCCTCGCCCGGCGCGAGTGGTATCCCGCGCAGCCGGTCTTCACGCGCGGCTTCGCCATGTTCAACACGGCCTTTGCGGACATGACCGTGAACAGCTACCTCGTGTGGGACGGGAAGACGAAACTCGCCGCCGCCTTCGACACCGGCGCCGACGCGCACCCGATGCTCGACACGGTCGCCGGGGAGGGCCTGACCCTCCGCTACATTTTCCTGACCCACACGCACGACGACCACATCGCCGACCTCGACCGGCTGGCCGCCACCGGCGCCGAGGTCTGGGCCAGCGAACTCGAGCCGGCGGGCCGGCCCGGCGCGAAATCCTTCCAGGAGAACGCCCACTTCCATCTCGGCGAGCTGTCCATCAAGACCCTCTTCACGTGGGGGCATTCGCCGGGCCAGACGACCTATTTCATCAACGGACTCTCCTGGCCGCTGGCCATAGTCGGCGATTCCCTCTTCGCCGGCTCCATGGGCGGATCCCCGACACACTACGCGATGCAGTTGCGCAACAACCAGCGGAAAATCCTGAAGCTGCCCGCGGACACCGTGCTGGCCTGCGGCCACGGCCCGCTGACCACGCTCAAGCAGGAAAAACAGCACAATCCCTTTTTCGCGCGATGACTGCCGCGGCCCGCGATCCCTATGCCGCGATGCGGCACCCCGGCTATCCCCGCTACCTCGTCGGTTTTTTTCTCTCCAACACCGGCCGGCAGGCGCTGAGCGTCGCCATCGCCTGGCAGATCTACCAGTGGACCAACTCGGCCACGGCGCTCGGCCTGGTCGGACTGATCAATGTCATCCCGCTGATCGCGCTCGTGCTGCCCGCCGGCGTGCTCGCCGACCGCCTCGACCGGCGGCGGCTCGTGGCCTGGACCATGGGCGCCTCCGGCCTCCTTTCCCTCGGGCTTCTGCTCGTCAGCCGCTACGGCGCGGCGTTGCCGGACTCGCCGCTGCTCCGCGCGGGCAACACCCTGCTGCGTTCCATCGCCCTGCTCTTCGAGCGCCACGTTGATCCGGCTTCGCTGCATTTCGACCACCCGGCGCTGCCGGTTCTTTTCGCATTGCTGTTCCTCCAATCCATCGCGCGCGTGCTCGGCACCCCGGCCCGCGCCGCGCTGGTGCCGCTGCTCGTGCCGGCCGCCGCGGTCGGCAACGCCGTCACCTGGAGCGCCAGCGCCTTCGAGCTCTCCACGGTCATCGGCCCGGCCCTCGGCGGCCTGCTCGTCGCCACGGCGGGCTACGGCGCCGTCTACCTGATCGACTTCGTCGCCGCCACGGCGTTCGCGCTGCTGCTGCTCGGGGTCAAGCTCCACACCGTTCCCCGAAAGGCGGTGGGGCCGGAGCCCGACATGTTCGCCGGTGTCCGGTTTATCTGGAACCGCAAGCCCATCCTTGCCGCCATCACGCTCGATCTCTTCGCCGTGCTGCTCGGCGGCGCGGTCGCGCTCCTGCCGATCTACGCCGACCGCATCCTTCATGTCGGCGCCGCCGGCCTCGGCTGGCTGCGCGCCGCGCCGGCGCTGGGCGCCATCACGATGGCCCTCCTCGTCACCCACCTGCCGCCGGCCAGGCGCCCCGGCCTCGGCATGCTCTGGTCGGTCGCCGGATTCGGCGCCGCCCTCGTGGCCTTCAGCCTGTCGACCAACTACTGGCTTTCGCTCCTCTTCCTCTACCTGAGCGGCGTGTGCGACAATTTCAGCGTCGTGGTCCGCCACACCCTTGTGCAGATGCTGACCCCCGACGCGCTGCGCGGCCGGGTCACGGCCTTCAACCAGCTCTTCATCGGCTCGTCCAACGAGATTTCCGAGCTGCGCGCGGGCCTGGCCGCGGCGCTGTTTGGCCCCGTGGCGGCGGCGGCCGGGGGCGGCCTCGGCGCCATCCTCGTCACGCTGGCGGTGGCCCTCATCCTGCCGGCCCTGCGGAGCGTGCCGCCGCTCCACACGCTCAAATCCGAGGACGAAGAAGCCGCTCTATAAGATGGCCTGCCAGCCGTAGCTGCCGCCGAATCGGAAGTGAAATGCCGGCCGTCGCAAAGCCTATGGCCGGCAACCTTCGTCTTCGCGGCGCTTGCGAAGGCTGGAGGCGCGGGGCGGAATCGAACCGCCGAATAGAGCTTTTGCAGAGCTCGGCCTTACCACTTGGCTACCGCGCCGGACCAAAATCGGGCCGCAACTTGGGTCAATTCCCGGCGTTCCGCAAGAACTGAAATGTGTTCCACTTCGCGCTAGACTCCCGGCTCCCGTTTACGGTTAATCGCGCATGGCCTGCACCGTTTTCACCATCGCCAACCAGAAGGGCGGCGTCGGCAAGACCACCACCGCGGTCAACCTCGCGGCCGCCCTCGCCGAGCGCAAGGTCCACACCCTCGTCGTGGACCTCGACCCGCAGGCCAACGCCACCAGCGCGCTCGGGGTCGAGAAGTTCGAGGGCAAAAGCCTCTACGGCCCGCTGCGCGGCGAAGGCAGCGCGTTCGAGATGCTCACGCCCACCGCCTGGCCGCACCTCGCCCTCATCCCGTCCGAGGTCGACCTCGCCGCCATCGAGATCGAGCTGGCCCAGCAGCCCAATTACCTGATGCGCCTCCGCTCCGTGCTCGAGCCGCTGCGCAACTCCGGCGGTTACCGTGCCATCATCATCGACTGTCCGCCCGCCCTCGGCATGCTCTCGATGAATTCCCTCGCCGCCGCCGACCACCTGCTCATCGCCCTCCAGTGCGAATACATGGCGCTCGAGGGCCTGGGCCAGATTCTGAAGGTCGTCGAACGCCTGAAGACTGCCGGCGTCAACTCCACGCTCGATGTCGGCGGCATCATCATGACGATGTTCGACAGCCGCACCAATCTCTCCAAGCAGGTGGTGGACGAGGTGCGGCAGCACCTGCCGGACAAGATCTTCGCGACCCTCATCCCGCGCACTGTCCGGTTGAGCGAGGCGCCGAGCTTCGGCCAGCCCATCTTCTCCTACGATCCGCACGGCCCCGGTGCCACGGCCTACCGCGCGCTGGGCAAGGAGGTCGCCGAGCGTTTCGGGTTGAAAGAGAATGGAGGCGGACAGTAGCGAGTAGAGAGCAGAGAGCATGAGGATGTTTGCCATGCGCCGCACGCTGACTACTCACTACTCGCTACCCGCCACTCACTACTGAGACATGCTCGCCACCCTGAACAAATACCGCGCGGCCTTCTCTGTCGGCCTGCAAAGCAACCTGGTCTACCGGGTCAACTTCGCGGTGCGCGGCTTTTTCTCGTTCTTCCACCTGATCGTCGTGTTCATCCTCTGGAGTTCGGCCTATGCCGGCAGCCCGGCGATCGGCGGCTTCAGCTTCGGCCAGACCTTCACCTACTTCGTCGCGCTGCTCGTCGCGCAATTCATGATCGGCGCGTTCAACGAGGACTACCAGATCAGCGAGGAGATCCGCAACGGCCTCATCAACCAGTTCCTGCTCAAGCCGGTCAATTACTTCGCCTACCGCTTCAGCATCTACCTCTCGGCCCGGCTCGTCACCGGCCTGCTGATTTTGCTGCCGGTCGTGGCCACCTGCCCGTTGATGAAGGACCACCTGGTGCTCCCCCTCGACCTCTGGCGGCTCGCACTCGGTCTGCCCGCCCTGGCCATGTCCGCGCTCATCCAGTTCGGCATCGCATATTGCTTCGGGATGATGAGTTTCTGGTTCCTCGAAATCCAGGGGCTTGTGATCCTCTCGATGGCGATCGAGTCCGTGCTCGGCGGGCAGATCTTTCCGCTCGACCTGCTGCCGGACTGGCTCTTCCGCCTCTCGCAATACCTGCCGTATTATTACCAGATGTATTTCCCGGTCGCGATCTTCACCGGCCGGCTCAACGACCCCGCCGCCGCGCTCGCCGGACTCGGCCTCCAGGCCTGCTGGGTCGTGATCATCCTGGCCGCCGGCCAGCTCCTCTGGCGGCGCGGCCTGCGCCTGCACACCGCCGTCGGCGGCTGACCCCATGGGCTCCCTCGGCCACTACGCCCGCATCTGGCTCACCTCCGCCCGCTATTCGATCGTGCGGACGCTGATGTTCCGCGGCGACTTCTTCGTCTGGACGCTCGTCGAGCTGTTCTGGATGACGGTCAACCTGCTCATGATCTCCGTCATCTACCGGCACACCGACACCGTCGCCGGCTGGAGCAAATACGAGATGATGCTGCTCGTCGGCACCTCCCTGCTGATCCAGCGCTTCCTGATGGGGTTTTTCTGGAGCAGCATCTTCGAGATGGGGCGCAACATCCGCAGCGGCAACTTCGACTTCTTCCTCGCGCAGCCGGGCAACGTCATGTTCATGGCCACGACCCGCAAGCTCGACCCGGATGGCTTGATCAACTCCTTCGTCGCGATGGGCGTGGTGGCCTACTCCGCGCGCCAGCTCGGGCTGCACCCCGGCGCGGCCGACCTCGCCCTCTACGCGCTGCTGGTGGCCTGCGGGGTGATCATCCACTACAGCATGCTCGTGCTCTGCATCGCGCCGGCGTTCTGGATCACCAGCGCCCAGGGCATCGAGGGCAGCTACTTCACGTTCAGCGAATTTTCCCGCCTGCCGCGCCAGGCTTTCAAGGGCCTCGCCAACGTGGCCTTCGTCTGGATCCTGCCCGTCGTTCTCGTGAGCAACGCCCCCGCGAGCACCCTGCTTCACGGCTTCGATGTCAGGCTGATCGGCTGGCTGCTGGCCGTGACGGCGTTCTGGTTCACCCTCGCCATCGTGGTTTTTCACCGCGGCCTGCGCCGCTACACCAGCGCCAGCTCCTGAGCCCCATGCCGAAGAAACTTGCCGCACTCCAGCAACGCCTCGGTTACGAGTTCCGCTCGACCGCGCTGCTGCTCGAGGCGCTGACCCACCCGTCCTACCTGCAGGATCATCCGGCGGCCCGCCCGCACAACCAGCGCCTCGAATATCTCGGCGACACGGTGATCCAGTTCATCCTCACCGACGCCCTGTTCCGCGAGTTCCCCTCCGAGCGCGAGGGTGTGCTCAGCCGGCGCCGGGCCGTGCTTTCCAAAGGCGGCTTCCTCACGCAGATGGCCCGCGACCTCGGCCTCGATGCGGCGCTGCGCCTCAGCAAAAGCGAGGAGGACACCGGCGGGCGGGCGCGCTCCTCCATTCTGGAAGACGCCTTCGAGTCTCTCGTGGGTGCCGTCTACCTCGACAGTGATCTGGCCACGACCCGCGAGCGGGTGCTGGCCTGGTATGGGCCGCTGGCCGCCCGGCTCGCGCTCAAGGAGGACGCCGAAAACCCCAAGGGACGGCTCCAGGAGCTGGTCCAACCGGAGCACGGCAACACGGCGCTGCGCTACGATGTCACCGCCACCACCGGCCCCCGCCACGCCCGCGAATACCAGGTGGCGGTGTTCCTGCACGACCGCCAGCTCGGCACCGGCGCGGGTCCCTCCAAAAAGGCCGCGGAGGAAGTCGCCGCACAGGCCGCGCTGGCCACGCTGCGCAACAGCGGGCCGAAGTCCTGACTTTTTGCAGGCGGCGCGCTTGCGCGCCACCTGGGGGGTTGCGCGCAAGCGCGCAACCTACAGCTTGGAACCTTGCAGATGGCCGATACCGCTCCTGCTCCTGCTCCGCGCACCAAACTCACCGGCATCTGCCCGGCAGCGCGGCCCCATGCCCTCGCGGAACTGCTGCGGCTGCACCCGGCCCCCGTCTGGCTGGTGATCCACGAGGAGGCCCAGAAAACCGACGCCCTCGCCGAGGACATCGCCTTGTTCCACTCGGCCAACGGCAGCACGGCGAAGCTGGAGATCCTGGCCTTTCCCGAGGCGCAAACCGGCGAGATGCGCGAGGCCTTCAACGCCGCCAGCGACCGCCTCTCCGTGCTCAGCCGGTTGCGGGCGCGGAAAAATGCGACGGCCGGATCCGGCACGCTCCTCATCCTCGCCACGCCCGCCGCGCTCCTCCAGCCCGTGCCGCCGTTGGGGGATTTTGCCACCCGCGAAACGGAGCTGGCGCGCGGCGAAAGCCGCTCCTTCCAGGGGCTGCTCGATCTGATCCGGTCGTTCGATTACGACAGCGAGGCGGTGTGCGAGGCGCCCGGCCAATACGCCGTGCGTGGCGGCATCGTGGATATCTATCCCATCACGGCGCACCAGCCCTGCCGGCTGGATTTCTTTGGCGACACGCTGGAGGAAATCCGCGCGCTCGATCCGGTCACCCAGCGCTCGGGCGAAACGGTCGAGCGCATCACGCTGACCGCCGCCCCCAAGCTCCACCCTTCGGGGCTGGGGGCCTCGCTGTTGGATTATCTGCCTGCCGCCGCCCACGCCGCCCTGCTGGAGCCCAAGGAACTGGAGGAGCTGTTCGACACGCTGGCCGGAGCCGGGCGGGCGGACTTTCCGGAGCGCCTCACCGCGGCCGCCAAGGAGATGTTCGGCGTGGGCGACCTTGATGTGGCCAGCCGTCTGTTCGACTCCGCCGGATTGGAGGAGACCTGGGACACGGAATCGCTGGCGCACCACCGCTCCTATCCCGCGGAGCGGCTGCTCGCGCATGAACGCCTCGCCGCCGAGGAGGAGGCGCGGCGGCAGTTTCTCGGGAAGGTCGCCGCCTGGAAACAGGCCGGCTTTGCCGTGGACTTCGTGGTCTCGAAAGAGGGCGAGGAACAGCGCATCCGCGAACTCCTCGACGAGCACGCGGCCCCGAAGAAAATCAAGCCCCGCTTCCTGCGCGGCTCGCTGACCGAAGGGTTCAGGGTGACTTTTCGGAATCAATGTGGGAGCGAGCTTGCTCGCGACTCAAAGGCCCCTGTCGCGAGCAAGCTCGCTCCCCCAGGAAAGCCCGCCGGCCTCGTCGTCGTCAGCGAAACCGAAATCTTCGGCCGGCAGCGCGCGCGCCGCACCGTGGCCAGGCGCGCCGTCGCCGCCACCTCGGCCGTCGACCAGCTGCTGGATTTCTCGGAGCTGGTGGAGGGCGATTTCGTGGTGCACCTGTCGCACGGCATCGCGCACTACCGCGGCCTGGCCAAGCTCGAGACCGCCGACGGCATCCGCGAGGTGATCTCGCTCGAGTTTGACGACGGCGTGACGCTCCACGTGCCGTTGCAGGAATCGCATCTCATCAGCCGCTACGTCGGCCTGACGAAGACCAAGCCCCAACTCGGGCGCGTCGGCTCGGGCCGCTGGGAAAAAGCGCGCCTATCAGCCGAGCGGTCGACGCTCGACCTGGCCGCCGAGCTGCTGCGGATCCAGGCCCGGCGCGAGGCGCAACCGGGCCATGCCTTCGCGCCGGACAACGTCTGGATGCGCGAGTTCGAGGCGGCGTTCCCTTTCGCCGAAACCCGGGACCAGGCCAGGGCCATCGCCGACCTCAAGGCCGACATGGAGCGCACGCGGCCGATGGACCGGCTGCTCTGCGGCGATGTCGGCTTTGGCAAGACCGAGGTCGCCATCCGCGGCGCGTTCAAGGCCGTCATGGGCGGCAAGCAGGTCGCGGTGCTCGTCCCCACCACTGTGCTGGCCCAGCAGCACCTGAACACCTTTCGCGAGCGCATGGCGGGCTATCCGGTCGCCGTCGAGATGCTCAGCCGGTTCCGCTCCCGCCCGGAGCAAGCCGGCATCCTCGCCGCCCTCGCGGAGGGCAAGGTCGACATCCTCATCGGCACGCACCGGCTGCTGCAGGCCGACGTGAAGTTCAAGGACCTCGGACTCGTGATCGTGGACGAGGAGCAGCGCTTCGGCGTGAAACACAAAGAGGTCTTCAAGCGCTGGCGCGCCCATGTGGACATGCTCTCGATGAGCGCCACGCCCATCCCGCGCACCCTCTACCTCGCGCTGACCGGGGCCCGCGATCTGAGCACGATCGAGACCGCTCCCGCCAACCGCCTGCCCATCCAGACCATCGTCAAGAGCTACGACGAGAAGCTCGTCGTCGAGGCGATCCGGCATGAGCTGCGGCGCGGCGGCCAGGTGTTCTACCTGCACAATCGCGTCCTGAGCATCGACCTCGTCGCCGCCCGCCTGCGCGAGCTGTTGCCGGATGTCACCATCGGCGTCGGCCACGGCCAGATGGGGGCCGACGGCCTGGAGCGGATGATGACCGATTTTGTCGCCGGGAAATACCAGGTGCTCGTCTGCACGACGATCATCGAGAGCGGCCTCGACATTCCCAACTGCAACACGCTGATCATCGAGGGCGCCGACCGGTTCGGGCTCTCGCAGCTGTATCAGCTCCGCGGGCGCGTGGGCCGCTTCAAGCACCAGGCCTACGCCTACCTGCTGCTGCACCGGCACGCCCGCCTGCTGGATGTCGCCCGCCAACGGCTGGGCGCCCTGCGCCAGCACAACCAGCTCGGCGCGGGCTTCCGCATCGCCATGCGCGACCTGGAGCTGCGGGGCGCGGGCAACCTGCTCGGCGCGGAGCAGAGCGGCCACATCGTCGGTGTCGGCTTCGAGCTTTACTGCCAGTTGCTGCGGCAGAGCGTGGCCCGCCTCAAGGGCGAGAAGCACGCCGCGCTGGTCCGCGCCAGCGTGAAGCTCGACTTCGTCTTCGTCGGCGAAGGCGCCGGTGCCGAAGCGCGGCCAGAGGCGACCGATACTTTCAGCGCGTTGAAGCAGGCCGAGCGCATCGAGGGGGAGATCGCCCGGGTCCAGGCGCGCCTGCCCACGGCCTACATCGGCGAGACCCGCCTGCGCATCGATTTCTACCGCCGGCTGGCCATGGCCGAGAGCCCGAAGCAGGTGAAGGACATCGAAGCCGAGCTGCGCGACCGTTTCGGCAAGTTTGGCGAGCCGGTGCGCGCGCTGCTGCTGGTCACGGAAATCCGCGCTTGGGCGGAACAAAAGGGGGTTTTGTCCGTCGAAACCCAGGGCCACCGCCTGAAGTGCCTGCGCAATTCCGGCCGCCGCGACGACTTCATCCAACTGCACAGCCGCTTTCCCCGCTTGACCGCCCCCACCCCCCTTGCAAGGTTGAGGGAAATAAGCATTTTCCTGCAAAATCTATCCGCTTCATGAGTCTACGAGGTTCCCGCGCATTTACCGCATCATTGGCCGCTTTCACGAGCCTGGTCCTCGGAGCCGCCCCCGGGCGCGCCCAGCAGAAGGAGGCGCCGCCGGACAATCTCAACCTGCGTTACGCCAACGGCATTGTCGCCATCGCCGAGGACCATGTCATCACGGTGGACGACGTCCGCCGCGAAATCGGCCCGCTGGTGCCGGAGATCCAGAAGCAGAGCCGCAGCGAGAAGGAATTCAACGAAAAGCTGGAGGCCCTGCAGGAGGATATCGTCCAGAACCTCATCGACCGCGTGCTGATCGTGAAGGAGTTTTATTCGGACGAGAAACGCCGCGTGCCGGCCAGCTACGTGGACAATGCCATCGCCGAGACGATCATCACCCAGTTCGACGGTGACCGCAGCAAGTTCCTCGCCTATCTCCGTTCCCGCGGCATCTCCCAGAAGGATTACCGCAAGGAGCAGGAGGAGGACATGATCTACGGCTACATGCGGCAGCAGAAAGCCAAGTCCGCCAGCACCATCAGCCCGGTCAAGATCGAGGCCTTTTACGCCGAAAACAAGGACCGCTTCTACCAGGAGGACAGTGTCCACCTCCGCCTGATCCAGATCACCCGCGGGGCGGACGACACCGACGAGACCCTGCGCGGCAAGGCGGCCACCGTCCTCAGCGAGCTGGCGGCGGGCACCGACTTCGGCGATGTGGCGCGCAAATACAGCCAGGACTCCCGCAAGGGCAAGGGCGGCGACTGGGGCTGGCAGCGCCGCTCCGACCTGCGCAAGGAGTTCAGCGACGCCATTTTCGCCCTTGAGAAGGGCCAGCGCAGCGAGCCCCTCATCATGCCCGAGGGCGCGTTTCTCTTCTACGCCGAGGACCGCAAGCACGCCGGCGTGCTGCCCCTCGACGAGGTCCGGCCCGACATCGAGCGCACGCTCGTCCAGCAAGGCTCCCGCCAGGCCACTGAACGCTGGCTCGAAAAACTCCGCCGCAACGCCTACGTGAAGCACTTCTGAGTGCGGCGCGCGGGCCAGCGGGCGGAGCACCACGGCCCATGAGCGACAAACCTTACCCTTCGCTTCGCGTCAAGGACCTCGCGGTGCAGGACCGCCCGCAGGAGCGCATGGAAAAGCTCGGCCCCGGCGCGCTCAGCGACACCGAGCTGCTGGCCATGCTGCTCCGCAGCGGCAGCCGGGGGCACAACGTCATCAGCATCGCCCAGCGCCTCATCGCCGAGGCCGGCTCGCTCACGGCGCTCGTCAGGTGGCACGAGGCCGACTTCCGCCGCCTGACCGGCATCGGCCGCGTCAAGGCCCTGCAGCTTGTCACGGTCATGGAGATCGTCCGCCGCGGCATGGCCCGCGGGCCGGAATCCGAAGAGGAGATTTTCAACCGCCCCGCGCTCATCCACGCGCGCTTCCAGCCCCAGGTCGCCGGCCTGGCCGTGGAGAAATTCTGGGTGCTCTGCCTCAACCGCAAGAACCGGCTGCTCAAGCAGGTCGAGATCACCTCCGGCACGGCCACCAGCAGCCTGGCGCACCCGCGCGAGGTCTTTCGCGAGGCCATCCGCCACGGCGCCACGGCCATCGTCTGCGTCCACAACCACCCCAGCGGCGACCCGGCCCCCAGCGCGGCCGATGTGCAGGTCACCCGCCAGATGCGCGAGGCCGCCAAGGCGGTGGACATCGAGCTGCTCGACCATGTGATCGTCGGTCGGGCCGGGGCCGACCCGTCGGGCCGGGGTTACTACAGTTTCCGGGAAGCCGGGGTGCTCTGACTAATCGGGGGCATTCGGGAAAAACCTCTTGGCAAAGCCAAAATCCCCCGCATACCTTCACCGCTCGTTTGCTTGCTGGTGGAGTATCCAAGTGGCCAAAGGACGTTGACTGTAAATCAATTCGGCTCTTGCCGTTCACTGGTTCGACTCCAGTCTCCACCACCAATTCAACGAAGTCCCGCCATCCGCCAGGGTGCCGGGACTTTTTGCTTTTCGCCGGGTCTTAACCGCTGCGGGGGCCGCTTGCCTAATCGGTTCCCGGCGAACACTGTCTTCCCGCGATGGAGACGCTGCAACGCTATCACGACGCGCTCATCGAGCACCCGGTCATCAACGGCCTGCTCCCGCACCTGCTCACGGTGGTGGGCTTCCTGCTGGCGTTCTTCGCCCTCGCCCGGCTCATGAGCGACCGCAAGCAGCCGGGCAACACCTTCGCCTGGCTGTTCCTCATCGCCTTCGTGCCCTACGTGGGCGTGCCGCTCTACCTGATGTTCGGCGGCCGCAAACTGCGCCGGCTGGCGGCCCAGAAGGCCCCGCTACGTCCCACCCCCACCATCGCGCCTTTCAACACTGCGGAGCAGACCTTCGCGGCCCGCGTCTTCTCCCGCAACGGCGCCTGTCCGCCGGTCGGCGGCAACCGCGTGAGCTTCCTCACGTCGGGCGAGGAGTCCTTCGAGCGGCTCGAACACGGCATCCTCCACGCCCGGCACAGCATCCACCTCATGACCTTCATCCTCGGCCGTGATGCCGTGGGCCGGCGCATCATCCGCCTGCTCGCACAGCGCGCCCGGGAGGGCGTCAAGGTCCGCCTGCTGCTCGACGGGCTCGGCTGTTTCCTCAGCAGCCGGGGCTTCAGCGATCCGCTGCGCCAGGCCGGCGGCGAGGTGGTTAAATTCATGCCGGTGATGCCGCTGCAAACACCCCAGTCCGCCAATCTCCGCAATCACCGCAAGATCGCCATCTTCGACCACCGGGTCGCCGCGCTCGGCGGCCGCAACCTCGCCGTCGAATACATGGGCCCCACGCCGCTCAGGCGCCGCTGGCGCGACCTCGGCGGCGTCATCGAGGGGCCCGCCGTGCGCCTGCTGGACGAGGTTTTTCTCGCCGACTGGGCCTTTGCCAGCGGCCAGCCGCTGACGGCGTTGCTGAAGGAGCTTCCGGCCGAGATCCCCGCCGCGGCCGGCGACAGCGAGGTGCAGATCGTCGCCAGCGGCCCCGATGTGGCGGGCGATCCGCTCTACGAGGGCATCCTCTCCCTCGTGCAGCAGGCGGAGCGCAGCGTCTGGATTGTCACGCCCTACTTCATCCCCGACGAGGTGTTGTTCCGCTCGCTCCAGGTCCAGGCCCGCGCGGGCATCGACGTGCGGCTCGTGGTCCCGGCACGCTCCAATCATCCCATCACCGACCTCGCCCGCCGCCATTATCTGCGGAGCCTGCGCGAGGCCGGCGTCAAGGTCCTGCTCTACGGCCCCGGCATGAACCACGCCAAGATGCTCCTGGTGGACGAGCAGACCGGCCTCTTCGGCTCGGCCAACATGGATCTGCGCAGCCTGTTCCTCAATTTCGAGGTCGGCGCCGTCACCTACTCGCCGACCGAAGCCGCGGCCATCGGGCGGTGGATGCAGGAGATTTTCGCCCACTCGAAACCCATGCCCGAGCCGCGCAAGGAGCCCGCGCTCTTTCCGCGCATCGGCGAGGAGATCGCCCGGCTGCTCGCGCCGCTGCTCTAAGCCGGGATCATGCAATTGGACCTGCCTTCATTCGCAGGCGGGACGGCACCCAAAGGTGCAGCGCGTTGACCCCAACGCGCTGATTCCGGTCCGCTCCCAAACCAGCGTCTTGAGGTCAAGCCGCTCCACCTATTGAGATTCGCCTAATAGCCTGACGTTAAAGGCAAAGCTCAGATTGAACCCAGCAGGCCCGGATGATCCGCGGCCGGCGGCGCATGCGGCGCAGGGCCCGGGTCGCGTGGAGGCTCAACTCCCAGCCGTGTTCGACG
>JACPPI010000025.1 GCA_016190985.1 Opitutia bacterium
GCTGTTGCCCGCCCACTGGCAGCCAGCCAGCGCATCGTAGCCCGCCACAGGCGGACAAGCTCTCGTAGCTACGAGACCATCCCGGTCGTCGCTCTCGTAGTTACGATCCCGTCAAGGGGGCACTCGGAGCGACGCTTACGTTTTACCAGCGCCATGGTGGCGGCGAGGTTCAGGTCCTCAAGTTTCTTGAAGTTGATGCAACTGCGGCCGGTCTTCACCTGGCCGAGCTTTGATGCGTTCTTCTCCACGAGGTAGCCGCCTTCGCCGCCGACACAGACGTGGAGAGCGTAGCCGCTTTTCCCCGCGACGAGGCCAATGGTGAACCAGTCGCCTTCGCGGCCGCTGGCCGACTTGTAGTGATACTTGCCGTAGCCGATGAAGGGCGACGGCCCCATGCCGGCGGTCATGAACGGCGCGAGCTTCGGCACGGCCTTGCGGATGGCCTTGTGCAGCGTCGTCATCGTGGCGCGGCGGTCGTCGGGGAGGGAGGCGAGGAATTCGGCGGGGGTGGGCATGGCGGGCGGGGGAGTTGAGAGCTGAGTGTTGAGAGGAGGTTGAGGCGGCCTGCGGCCGGTTGAAAGTTGAATGTTGAGAGTTGAAAGACCAAATGCGGAGGACAGAGAACTGAGGACGGAAAACGGAGGGTGGCTATGAGACAGCAAAGGCCAGCAGTGGAGCGTAGTCGTTCTGATCGGCTGACTTTAGGGCAGAGATGTAACGGGTGCGGGCTGAACCCGGCTGGGCTAGATCGAGCTTGGCGCCCCAGGTGAGCGGTGGTTGGCCGCGCGCGGCGACGAGGATGTCGGCGAACAGGCGGGCGTGGCGACCGTTGCCGTTGGGCCAGGGATGGATCACGACCATGCGGTGATGCAGTCGCACGGCGATCTCGGCGGCGGGGTGGGTGGCGTGCTCGTCCCAATAGCGGGCGTCGTCGAGCAGGGCACGCATGCCTTCGGGAATGCGGGACCACTCCCAGCCGAGATTGCGGTCGGTGGTGCGATACTTGCCGGCCCAGCGCCAGACGTGGTTGAACATGCGGCGGTGCAGCTCGCGGGCGAAGGTGTCGGTGAGCAGATCCGCGCGGCGCAAGACGGGCTGGCGCAGGGCCCACAGGCGGGCGGCGTGGATGTTCAGGCGCTCGACCTCGTTGAGCTGCGCGCGGGTCGACAGGCTGGGGCGCAGTTGGAGCTTTTCCTCCTCGGTGAGGGGAGTCTGGCCCGGTTCATCCTGCCACAGGTTGTCAGGTGGGCTCATGAAGACCGGGGTGGAACGCGCTGACCCCAGCGCGTTGGGGTCAACGCGCTCCACCTTTGGTTGCCCTGATGGATCCTTCGCACGGCTCAGGATGACGGTCAGGGGGGGGGGTCGGCGGGGGCAGGTCGCCGACGGCCTGACCTTCCAGCGCCATCGAGTGTTCGCTGGCCTGGAGATGAGCAAAATCCGGGTCGAGCCGCGTGGCGAGCTCGCCGTAGGACTTGGCGCGTGGCGCCAAATAATAAACCAGTTCGCAGTCCATCGCCTCGGCGGCGCGCTGTAGGTTGCCGATCGAGAGCGTGCCCTTGGTTTCGCCGCGCTCGAACTGGGCGTAGGCCTGCTTGGACACACCGGTGTTTTTGGCGACGTCGGCCTGGGCCAGACCCAAGGTTTGCCGCACAGCGCGAAGCCAGCCGCCGGCCGGACGCACCGCCGGCTTTTGCGCGGCAGCCAAGGCAGGCAGTCTTTTTTGCAGGTCGGAGAAAATGATTTGGCGGAGGGAGTGTTTCACGGCATGTTATAACTTGTCGAAGATTGCAGAAAAGCAAGCTATAACTTGGCATAATAGGAAATAAGGTAAGCTATATATTGCCAAACGTGCGGCGAATAAAGGCGCTATTCGCCGCATCAGAGGTGGAAGATGGTGGGGCGGAGTGGGAAAACGACGGCAACAAACATGGGCCCTCCAAAAGAAAACGCCGGCCCGAGGGCCGGCGTGGAGAAAGAGAGCTTAGAGCTGATCGCTTACAGCTTAACGACCCGGGCTTCGCTTACTAAGCTACGCCGAGGTCGATAACGGATTCCGTTATCGATATTCCTCGTTGGTGTTCGCGTTGATGATTTTGAAGTTCTCGACGTGGTAGTTGGGGTCGGCGCGGAAGGCGAGTTTGACGCCGTAGGTTTTTTCCACCCGCACCAGGAGTTCGGAGTCTTCCGACCGCAATCTTTCGAGGATGCTCGGGTGCACGTGGACGCGGAGCGAGTATTCCTTGCCGTCCTTCCGCGCCTGGAGGCGGCGGGCGACGGACGAGAGCTTGCGCTGGAGCTCGACCGACATCGTGGTGGCGCTCTTCACCATGGCGCGGCCGCGGCAGTAGGGGCAGCTGGTGTAGAGGTTGGCCGAGAGCGATTCCTGCTGGCGTTGGCGGGTCATCTGCATGATGCCGAGCGACGAGATGGGCAGGATGTGGGTCTTGGCCTTGTCCTCCGACATGAGCTCGACCATCTTGTCGAAGACGGCGTTGCGGTGGCGCCGCTCCTTCATGTCGATGTAGTCCATGATCACGAGGCCGCCGATGTTGCGCAGGCGGATCTGGCGCGCGATCTCGACGGCGGCCTCCATGTTGACCTGGAAGATGGTGTTCTTCTCGTCGCCGGAGCGGCTCTTGTGCGAGCCGGTGTTGACGTCGATGGAGATGAGGGCCTCGGTCTCGTCGATCACGATCTCGCCGCCGGAGGGCAGGGGGACGCGGCGCTGGAAGGTCTGCTCGATCTGGCGCTCGATGTTGTAGCGCTCGAAGACGGGGATGGAGTCCTTGTAGTAGACGATCTTGCCCTTGGAGCGGCTGGAGATCTGGCCGACGTATTCCTGCGTGCGCTTGAAGTCGTCCTCGTTGTCGACGAGCACGCGGTCGATGTCCTCGGTGAGGAAGTCGCGCACGGTGCGCTCGACGATGTCGGGTTCCTGGTAGAGACAGGCGGGGGCGCGGTCGGTCTCCATCTTGCGCTGGATCTCCGCCCACTTGGCGAGGAGGAGGTGCAGGTCGCGGACGAAGTAACGGGGCTTCTTGCCCTCGCCGGCGGTGCGGACGATGACGCCCATGCCCTCGGGGATGGTGAGCTCGTTGATGAGGGTCTTGAGGCGCTTGCGCTCCTGCGGGTCCTCGATCTTGCGGGAGATGCCGCAGCCGTCGGAGAACGGCGTGAGGATGAGGTAGCGGCCGGGGAGGGAGAGATTGGTCGTGGTGCGCGGGCCCTTGGTGCCGATGGGGCCCTTGGTGACCTGGATGACGATCTCGGAACCGGGCGGGTAGAGGCCGGGGATGTCCTTGACGGTGGGCTCGGCCTTGCGCGGGCCGGCGTCCTTCTTCTTGTTGACGCGGACGACCTCGACGGAGGAGTCGGCGGCGGCGGGGAGCATGTCCCAGTAGTGGAGGAAGGCGTTTTTGTTGTAGCCGATGTCGACGAAGGCGGCCTTGAGGCCGGGGTCGAGGTTTTTGATGCGGCCCTTGTAGATGCCGCCGACCATGCGGGAGTCGGACTCGCGCTCGATTTCGAAGCGGTCGAGGGTGCCATCGACGAGGAGCGCGACGCGCTTCTCAAGGGGCTCGGAGTTGATGACGAGTTCGCGGAAGGAGCCCTTCTCCTTCCGGAAAATGCTCAGGATTTTCTGGAGGATGGGCCGGTCGGCGGCGCGTTCCTTGGCCTGGGCGCGCAGTTGTTCCGCGGTGAGAGGCTCGCTGTGCTTCTGGGGCGGGGGCTGGGCGAGTTCCTCTTCATGGCGTGAGGCGGCGTCCGAGGGGACGCCGGAGTTCGTGGGCTGGTCGTTCATGTTGGGGTTGGTGCCTTGCGGCGGTGTTGTCGGCTGGGCACGGCCGGCCAGCGGGCTGCGCGCAGGAAATCCCGGCAGAGCGGTCCATATCGTGTGGCAGGAGACCCATGTCAGAAGTCCCTCCGAAACCGATAGACGCTTTGGACCAGTCCTTGCAGCAAGCAGCAGCTGAGCACGAATGTGCCGCCGTAGCTGATAAAGGGAAGCGGTATGCCTTTGACCGGCACCAGGCCGATGGTCATGGCGATGTTGACGAACACATGCACGGTGAAGAGCACCGTGACGCCGAGCGCCAGTAACGCGCCGAAGCGGTCGCGGGCGAGCCCGGCGATCCGCAGTCCGTTCCACAACACCACGCCAAACAACCCGATGACGGTGATGCTTCCCAAAAATCCCTTCTCCTCGGCGATGACCGAGAAAATAAAGTCGTTGTGCGCGACGGCGCGCGGCAGGTAGCCCAGCTTGGCCTGCGTGCCCTCGGTCCAGCCCTTGCCGGCGAGGCCGCCGGAGCCGACGGAGATGAGCGACTGGCGGCTGTTCCAGCCGATGCCCATGGGGTCGATCTTGTCCGGCAGGGCGAAGGCGAGCACGCGGTTGCGCTGGTAGTCCTTCAGCGGCAGGAGGGAGTGCTTCTCGTAGGCGCCGCGGTCGCGGGTGTAGTCGAGGCGGGTTTCCTCCATGAACCGCGAGTAGTTCCACACATCAAGCGCGACGATGCCCACGAGCAGGGCGAACACGCCCAAGGCCCCGGCAAAGAACCGCAACGAGAGATTGGAAACGTAAAGCATGGCGAAGACCATCGGCGCAATCACCAGGGCGCTGCCAAGGTCGGGTTCGGCGATTATCAACAGCATGGGTATGCCCACCGCAAGGGCCAATTTTACGAGCACCTGCAGCGAGTCCTTCACCGTGCCGAGCCGCGAGCCGGTGAGGATGGACGCCGTGGCGAACAGCACGGCGACCTTGGCAAATTCCGAGGGTTGGAACGCCCCGAGCCCGGGCACATCCAGCCAGCGACGGGCGCCCATGCCGTGCGTCGTGCCGACGCCGGGGATCAGCACCAGCAGCAGGAGGCCGAGCGCGAAGAGGTAGACGAAATGCGCGTATTTCAGCCACAGCCGGTAGTCGAGCAGGGAGGTCGTGACATAAACGACCGCGCCCATCGCGAGCCAGACGAGCTGGGTCATCCACTGGTGCTGCTCGGTGGCGAGCTGCGCGCTGTAGATGAAGAAGACCCCGAACAGGCTCAGCCCCAGCACACAGGCCGGCGTGATCCCGTCGAACCGCTCGCGCGTGGTGAGCTTGAAAAAACTGCCGAGGTCGAGGCTGCGGAGGAGGTTCACGAAAAAGAGACCCGCCACTAAACACCCGGCCGGGTCGCTGGCAACGGCGCAATGGCCCCGCCGGCCGCGGCCGCACTTGTAAAACGCGCCGTCTGCGGTGTTGCCAACCCGGCGAACGCACGTAGGTTCGCCACCCCCTGAGATGCTGACCTTCATCGCAGCCACCAAGCCGGACCTGATGCCTGATGCGGCCGAGCCCTATCTGTGGGCCCTGGCCGTGTGTGGTCTCCTTGGGGCCGCCGGCGGCCTGGCCGCGACCTGGTTCCTGACCCGCCAGACTCGCCGCCTCGCCCAGCGCGAGGCCGCCGTCGCCGCGCAGGAGCTGACCAACAAGGCCGAGGAGGAAATCCGCCGCCGCGAGTCCGACCTGAACCGCGACCTCGACCGCCGGCAGATCGAAATCGAGCTGATGTTGCGCGAAATCCGCTCGCACGAGGAGTCGCTCGGCCTGCTCGACCACCAGTTGGAGCAGCGGCAGGAACGCCTCGCCCGCGAAACCGCCGCCATCAAGCAGGCGCGCGACGCCATGCGCGACCTCTCGAAAAGCCTGCGCAAACGCCTCGAGGGCGTGGCCTCGCTCGACGGCGAGGAGATCCGCAAGCAGTTGCGCGAGGAGGTGACCTTCGAGTGCCAGGAGGAGCTGCGCGCGCTCCGCAAGGAACTGCTCGAGCGTTCCGAGCAGGACCTCATGCAGGAGGGCAAACGCATCCTCGTCGCCACCATGCAGCGCCTGGCGGGCAAGCCGAACAACGACCTCACCGCCACCATCGTGCAGCTGCCCAGCGAGGACATGAAGGGCCGCATCATCGGGCGCGAGGGCCGCAACATCAAATCCTTCGAGGCCGCCACCAGCACCACACTGCTCATCGACGAGTCGCCGCAGATGGTGCTGATCTCGTCGTTCGATCCCGTGCGCCGCGAGGTGGCCAAGCTCGCGCTGGAGGGCCTGATCAAGGACGGCCGCATCCACCCGGCCAGCATCGAGGAGTTCGTCAACCGCGCGCGCCAGGAACTGGACCTGCATGTCGCGACGATCGGCGAGGAGGCGGTGGACCGCCTGAAGATCTCCGGCCTGCACCCAGAGAGCATCAAGCTCCTCGGCAAGCTCCGCTTCCGGTTTTCCTACAACCAGAACGTGCTCGACCACTCCATCGAGGTGGCGCAGCTCTGCGCCATGCTCGCGGCCGAGCTCGGCCTGGAGCCCAACGTGGCCAAGCGCGCCGGCCTGCTGCACGACATCGGCAAGGCCATCGAGGGCGAATACGAGGGCAGCCACGCGCTCATCGGCGCCGACTTCATCCGCCGCTACGGCGAGACCGACATCGTCGTCAACGCCGTCGCCGCCCACCACGCCGAGGTGAAGCCCGAGACGGTCTACGCCGGGCTTGTCATCCTCGCCGACGCCATCTCCGCCTCGCGTCCCGGCGCCCGCGCCGAGTCCATGACCTCCTACATCGAGCGCCTCGGCCGCCTCGAGAAGCTGGCGATGACGATGCCCGGCGTGCAGCTGGCCTTCGCCATCCAGGCCGGCCGCGAGGTGCGCGTCGTGGTGCAGCCGAGCGTCGTCACCGACGAGCAGGCCCACGCCCTGGCCAAGGAGCTGCGCAAGAAGATCGAGGAGGAACTCGACTACCCCAGCACGGTCAAGATCACCGTCATCCGCGAGCAGCGGTATACGGAGACGGCGACCTGAGGGGAATGGCTGAAAAGCTGAAGGACTGAAGGGCTGAACCAGCCGCCGTCCCGGAATAATTTCAGCCTTTCAGCTTTTCAGCCCTTCAGTCTTTCTTTCTCCATGTCCCAAGCCAAAATTCTCGAGACCTTCCCCAATCCCGCGCCGCGGCGCGACTACGTGATCGAGCACACGCACCACGAGTTCACCTCGCTGTGCCCGATGACGGGCCATCCGGATTTCGCCGACATCACCGTGCGCTACGTGGCCGACAAGAAGTGCGTCGAACTGAAGTCGCTTAAGCTCTATTTCCACGCCTACCGCAACGAGGGCATGTTCTTCGAGGCGGCGACGAACAGGATCTGCGACGACCTCGGCGCCGCGCTGAAGCCCCGCAGCCTGGCGATCATCGCGAAGTGGAAGGCCCGCGGCGGGTTCTCCTCGGTCGTCACGGCCGAGTGGAAAAAGCGGGCCTGATGCTGAATGATCCTAGAAAAAGCAGTTGAAACCACGGATTTCGCAGATGACACGGGTTATCAATCCATTCCGGATCCTTGCCTCTTCACCCGTTGGGTGAATGGATTTGGAACAGTTATTTCCGGGCAAATTCCTGTATCCGTGCGATCTGTGGAATCTGTGGTTAAATTGAACTGCGGAAATTAGGATGATCCCAGTTTCCGCATTTCGGCCGGGCCACAGAAAACACCAGCCGTCGCCAACGCTCTGGCCGGCGGGCAAGAAGCGCAAAAACACTCGGATGAGTGCGGCCGTCTGGGGGCCCGCTTGTTCACCTGGCGGGGGAATGCAGCGGCCAAGGCAAATTCGGCTTTCTCGCGCCGAGTCCTCTGCGACCTCGGTGTTTCAACTGCGTTTTCCAGGATGATCAGGCCCTCACGCGCGCGGTGAGCGCCTTTCTGCCGCCGGAGCGGCGGAGGCGATCGGCCAGGTCGATCGCGTAGAGCGAGGCGGCGAGGCGGTTGCCCACGCCGGCCTTGTTGAAGATCGAGGTGAGGTGGAACTTCACCGTCTGGAGGTGCACCCCGAGCAGGCGCGCCATCTCGGCGTTGGACTTGCCCTCGATCAGCCACATCAGCACCTCGGCCTCGCGGGGGCTGAAGCCGGCCCGCGCAAACTCCGCCGGATCGAGCGGCTTTTGCCGGCGCGAGCCGCCGCGGGCCGTGGCGAGCCGGCGGGCGTTGGCCAGATGGTGCTGGGCCCGCGTGAGGACGGCGCGGTCGCGCTCCGTGTATTCCACCGGGCCGCTGCGCTCGAGGCCGATGAAGACCACGTGCGCGTCGTCCGTCAGCACATGCATGGCGGCATGGCTCTGCCAGCCCAACAAGGAGAAACTTTCGCGCCAGACATCGAGGTCGCGGAACTGGCGGCGCGAATAGAAATCGCCCCGGAAGAACGGCCGGCCGCCGTTGACCGTCGGATCCCAGTTGAAGAGCGGGTAAGGCGACATGGTGCGCGCGAAGCCGTCGAGCAGGCGGGGCAAGGCGGGGTCGAGATCGCTGAAATCGACGCCGAGGGTGCCGGCCCGCTTGTCCATGTCGCCCACGCAATACATGTCGGCCGGCACCAGCTCGCGCAGGAAGGCCACCGCGTTGGTCGCGTAGGTGCCGCCGTCCAGCTCCGGCGTGTAGAGCCGGAGCGTGGCGCGGTTGAAGGTGTCAAGGTCGGCGTGGGTGACCATGGCGTGGTGGCGAAGGTGCGGCGAGACGGACTCGCCGGCCACGAATGCCAGCATGCGCCGGACTGGCAAGCCCCAACCTGAACCAAAGTAGAGTAGCGGGTTTGGGGCCGTTTTGCTACTCTGCGGACGATGCATAACCATACCCTGCACCGGCTCGGCGCGCTGTTCCTCCTGTCCACGCTCGCCGCCTCGGCGCAGATCACGCTCACCCTGGTCGAGACCGGCGGCACCTTTGCCTCCGGGCAGACCAATCTTTCCCTGGCCGGCACCGCCTTTGCCAAGGATCTGATCAATGGCGACGGCTTCGGCGTCCACGCCATCGCCAACGTCAACGACGGGGTCTACGGCAATGCCAGCAGCTGGATCGGCGAAACCTCGGGCTACACCTGGGTGGGCATCACCCTGGCTGCGCCTTCGACGATCTCCGCGCTGGCCTTCGGCCGCGACAACACCGGCACCTTGCAGGATCGCCAGGCCGACACCTACATTTTCCAATACTCGACGGACAACCAGCTGGACTGGACCCAGTTCAGCTCGCTGGATTACGTCGGTGCGCCGCCGGCCAGCCCGTGGCTGCGGCATGCATATGACCTCGGCACGCCGCTGACCGGCGTCACCGACATCCGCATCCTCGTCTACGGGGGCGGACTGGACTCAGGCACGGCGATCGACGAGGTCGAGCTTTATGCCGGTTCCTTGTCCGCGGTGCCCGAGCCGTCGACCTACGCGGCGCTGGCCGGCGTGGCGGCGCTGGGTTTTGCGGCTTGGCGACGGCGCCGCGTGGGCGCGTGAACTCGCCGCTGGCTCGGGCGGGCTCGTGCCGGAAGGCCCGGTAGGCGGAGGCGTCCCCAAGCCGGGATACCCGCGGAATGACGCGGCGATTTTCGTGTGTTTCGCGGACCATATCTGCGTCATGCACTGGGCTGAAACGCCGATCCACTGCATCGGCTTCGAGGGCGACGCGACCTCGGGCATCCGGAGGTCGCCGTGGCTCCAGCCAGATAACTGGAGCGCGGGCGACCCCGCCCGCGAGCGGTTCGTCCAAAGGCCCCGGGGCCTGCCCCGAAGATCTTCACTTCACCAGCCACTCCGCGAAGCGCAGCCACGGGCGGGTGTCGCCGACCGCCAGCGCGATGGGCTGCGAGACCAGCAGGATGCCGCCTGCGATGAGGGTTGTGCGGTGGACTTTGCCCGGTTTCCGCAGGTCGAAGACCAGCAGCGCCAGCCAGAAGAGATTCGCGCAGCTGGTGCAGACCAGCGGGTGCCAGAGGAGGAACCCGAAGGGCAGGCGCGCGATGGCCGGGCCGAGCGGCACGGTCAGGAACGAGAGCGGGGGTTGACTCCCTCCGGCGCGTGCCCGAGCCGAGCCCCGGCCACCCCGGCCGCCACGCCCGCGACAGTCATCGCCGCGGCCAGCCCGGCCATGAAACCGCGGCGGGGCGCGCGATCCGCCGAGCCCGCTGAACCGAAGTATAGTTACCGCCTGGGGCGGCTTCTGTTAAGCTGGCCGCAATGACCGCACCTGCGTTTCGCCTGCTGGCCCTGTTTTTCAGCTTCGCCGCCATCGCCTCCGCCCAGACCACCGTCGGTCTCTGGAAGCTCGGCGAAGACGACTCGTCGCCGGCCAACGGCGGCCCGGTCGCCTCGTCCGTCGCCAATTCCGGCGCGCTCGGCGGTTTCACCGCCAGCGGCACCCCGACCTACACCAACTCGACCGTCGGCGGCAGCGCTTGGGCGATCGACATGGGGAGCAGCGGCAACAGCAACAGCCTTGCCCTCGCCTCCACGCTCGGGGTAAACGACAACTACGCCATCGAAGCGTGGATCTATGTCGCGAACACCAGCGGCATCCAGGTCATCTTCTACAACGGCGACACTTCGACCAACGGCATGGGCCTGCTCGTGAACGGCGGCAACCTCGACATGATGATCGGAGGCGTCACCGCCTCCTCCAACTCCCTGCCGACAGCCCCGATCACGCTCAACACATGGGTCAATGTCGCCGCCGTGCGTGAGAACGGCGCGACGTATTTCTTCTACGACGGCATCCAATACGGCGCCGGCGTGGGCACCCACGGCACGACCACGGGCAGCTTCTTCCTCGGCAGTGGCGGCGGCTACGGTTTCAGCGGCGCGATAGACAACGTGCGCGCGTTCACGTTCACCGGCGGCACCTTCAGCAGCTCGATGCTGACCGCCATCCCCGAGCCCTCGGCTTACGCGGCGCTGGCCGGCCTCGGCGCGCTGGGGCTGGCCTTCTGGCGGCGCAAGCGGGCCGCCGCCTGAGCGGCCCGAGGCCCCCGCGACCGGGGGTCTTTTTCATTTAGGCGTGCTTTGCGCCCCGGCGGCACTTTGCTGGCGGCACAACCATGCGCTGGACCGACACGCCGATCCATTTCCTCGACTTCGAGGGCAGTGCCGCCTCGGGCATCCTGGAATTCGGCGTGGCGACCCTGCAAGGCGGCAAGATCACCGCGACCCACACGCGGCTCTGCCGGGCCACCGGGCCGGTGGCGGCGGACGACACGAAGGTGCACGGCCTGAGCGCCGACGGCCTGGCCTCGCAGGATTTCTTCGCCGCGGAATGGGAGCGCTTCGCCGGGCTGCGCGCCACCGGGCCGCTGGCGGCGCATTTCGCGCCGGTGGAAAACTCGCTGCTGCGCAAGGTCTGGCCGTATCCGCGCGAGTCGCCGGATTTCGCCCGGCCGGGCCGGACGGCGACGGAGTGGGGGCCGTGGATCGACACGGGCCGGCTCTACCCGCAGCTTTTCCCGCAGCCCGGCGCGGCGCGGCTGGAGGACCTCGTGGCGCGGCAGGGACTGCAGGCCGGGCTGGAGGCCGCGGCGCGGCGGCATTGTCCGCCCGGGCGCCGCCGCTACCACGCCGCGCTCTACGACGCCCTGGCCGGCGCGCTGTTGCTGCGGGCCCTGCTCCGGCGGCCGGAGCTGGCCGAGGCGACGATCCCGTGGCTGCTGCAGATGAGCACGCTCGACGCCGACAAACGCGGCGCGCTGCAGCAGGGGGAACTGTTTGGGTAGGGCGAATGCCCCGAATTGGCCGTTTCGGCCGGCTCAAGGCTCAGAGTTTGTCGCGGGCCACGGCTCGTCGGGACGACTCGCCCTACCGGGATTGGAGCCTGTGTTTGCCGATGCCTGTTGTGGGAGCGACGTTGGTCGCGACAGTCGCGTGCAAGCACGCTCCCACAGGTCCGATCCAAGGCGGAACAAGGCATTCCGCGTTTCCGCGATCTCTGCCTCACAGCCCGTGTTTGTCCACGAGGTAGACGAGCGCGGCCAGGGCGGCGGCGCCGAGCTGGAGCTCGCGCGGGTTCACCTGGTCGATGCTGTCCCGCGTGGTGTGGTGCAGGTCGAAGTAGCGCTGCGAGTCGGGCGTGAGGCCGGCGACCGTGGCGCCGTGGGCGAGGAGCGGGCCGACATCCGCCCCGCCCGTGCCCAGTTGGAAATTATAGACGCCGTAGGGCTCGAAGAGGGGCTTCCAACGGGCGGCGAGCAGATGGGCGTTGCCGGCGGGGTTGCCGAGGTTGAAGCCCTTGGGCTGGAAGCCGCCGTTGTCGGTCTCGAGGGCCAGCACATGGATTTCGTTTTTCGCCTTCACGGCGGTGGAGTAGGCGGTGGCGCCGTTGCGGCTGTTCTCCTCGCTGGTGAAGAGCACGGCGCGGAGGGTGTGGCGGGGCTGGTAGCCGACGACCTTGAGCAGGCGCAGCACCTCGATGGACTGGATGCAGCCTGCGCCGTCATCGTGCGCGCCGGGCGCGATGTCCCACGAGTCGAGGTGGCCGCCGACCACGATGATTTTTCCCGGGAACTCCGAGCCGCGGAGCTCGCCGATGACGTTGTGCGAAAGCGCGTCGGCGAACCACTGCGAGTGGATGTTCATCTCCACGGTGAGCGCGGGGTCGGCCTTGAGCGCGGCGCTGAGCCGGTCGGCGGCCAGGGTGCTCAGGGCGGCGGCGGGAATGCGGGGCCCATCCGGCGGGTAGGTGGTGTTGCCGGTGTGCGGGGTGTCGTCCTGCGCCAGCGTGAGCGAGCGCACGAGCGCGCCGACGGCGCCGTGTTTGCCCGCCTCGCCCGGCCCCTGGTTGCGCTGGTCGCCGGCCTCGCCGTAGGCCAGGCCGGTGGAAACATGCAGGGGATTCATCGGGCGGTTGAAGAACACGATCTTGCCCTTCACGTCCGCGGTCTTGAGGGCGTCGAGCGAGTGCAACTCCACGACCGGGGCGCGCAGGCCGCCGGCGGGCGTGGGCACGGAACCGCCGAGGGCGAGGGCGGAGAGCGGGGTGGTCAGGCCCCGCAGGGTCGCGAGGTGCATCAGGACGCTTTCTTTCGCGCCACGCTCCCAATGGGGCACCATGACGGGCTGCAGCTCGGTGCGGTCGGCGCCAGCGGTCTTGAGCGCGGCCTCGCTCCAGCGCACGGCCCCCTCGAGGTTTTTGGCGCCGGCGAGGCGGCCGGGAAATTTCGCCGTCAGCTCGCGCAGGTTTTCGTAGGCCGGGCTGGAGGTGAGCGCGGCGGTGTAGATGGCGCGCAGCATCTTCTCATCGGAGGCCGAGTCTTCCGCCGCGCGGAGCGGTTGGGAGGAGGCGACCAGAGTGACGGCGATCAAGGCCAGACGGGGAAGGCTGCGCATCGGGCTACGATTGATGGACCGGACGGGCTGGCAAGCGGGGAGTGCGGGCAAGGCGGTGACAGCGGATGCTGAATCGGACCGGCACATGAATTAGGGTGGAGCGCGCTGACCCAGCGCGCTTTCGTCCAAGCCAGCGTCTTGAGGTCAAGCCGCTCCACCCACAGCGCGTCCAGCGGTCGCACCCTGCATCATCCTCAAAACCACTTCTTCTTTTTCAGGTAGATGGCCATCAGCACCGTGGAGACCAGGGTGAAGAGGGTGGCGTAGAGATAGCCGTGGGGCAAGCGCAGCTCGGGCATGTGGTCGAAGTTCATGCCATACCAGCCGCCGACGAGCACGGCGGGCAGCGTGATGGCGGTGAGCGCGGTGAGGAACTTGATGCCCTCGTTGGCCTCGAAGGCGGCCTTGTTGAGGTAGATGTCGAAGGCCATCATCAGCCGCTCGTGGTAGCCGGTCACGGTCTCCTCGAGGCGGTTGAGGTTGTCGCGCAGGTCGCGGTAGTAGGGGAGCAGCTTGGCGCGGATGAACTTGCTGTCGCCGCGGGCGAGCCGCTCGATGACATCGCGCTGCGGGCGGACGATCTGGCGGAGCTTGGTGAAGTCGCCGCGGACCTGCAGCAGCTCGCTGACAAAGCCCTTGTCGGACTCCTTTCTGAGCACGATCTCCTCGATTTCCTCCAGCTCCGTGTGCAGCTCGGCGAGCATCGGGGTGTAGTTGTCCACCATCAGGTCGAGCAGGGAGTGGGCGATGCGGTCGGCGCCGCGCGGGCCGAGGCCGGCGTTCTTGGCCAGGCGCTCGATCAGGGCGTTGACGGAGCGGAGCGGCTGGCGGTGGAAGGTGACGATGAATTCCTTGCCGAGAAAGAGGTCGAGCTCGGTGGTGGCGAATTTTTCCTGCCGCGTATAGTCCACGGCGTGCGTGACCATGAAGAGGTAGTCCTCGTAATCCTCGATCTTGGGCAGCGGGCTGGGCGCGACGCAGTCCTCGATGGCGAGGGGGTGGAACTGGAAGAGGCCCTCAAGGACGTTCCTGATCTCCTCTTCCGTCGGATTGTCGAGATCGACCCACACGATGAGGCCCTTGTCGCCGTGGACGAGGCGCAGCGCCTCCAGCTCAAGGTCACGGCCGACGAGCTTGCCCTCGCTGAAGATGAAGGAATGGATCATGCGTTCCGGGCAGGATGCTGCCCGGCGTCATTCCCGTGGCAAGCCCCGGGTGGGGGCTCTTTGAGCACCTGATGATGCTCGGTCAGCGGGGATCCTTGCCGAATTCGGGATGACGCGGACCTTTGAGCAATCCTTGCCCCGGGACAGTGAGGAGCTGTAGCGAGGCCATCGCCGCGACATTGTGCGCTTGGTCGACGAGTTTGTTCATCACCTGTTCGACCAAAGCCTCGATCAGACCAGACTGGCCGCCGTAAGTGGTGTCAGCCCGGCCTTGCCATAGCTCGGTTCCGGTGCGCGCATCCACCAGTTTTGCGCGGGCAAAGACCATCGTGTTGCTTGCGACCAACTGATATTTTGAGCCGTATTTCTCGATTGTGATATACAGCACGGCGTCAGCGCCGAATACCGACCGGAGTTTTTCGAGCGGAGCTTGGTGCATCTCAGCAGGAAGCGACATACCGTTCTCCTTGAGGAGGTGGTCAGCCATGACGACGGGAATCACGTAGTAGCCGAGTTCGCTCAAGGGCCGTGTCACGGTTGTCAGCAGGCTGTAAGGTGCAATCACCTCATTGGATTCGTTAACCGGTGGGAGCACTAAAATGCTGCGCGGGTTGCTTTGACGAAACGCCGCATAGTTCTTTGGGGGCAAAGTTGCGCAGCCTGAAAGCAGAAACACACCTGCGGCGGCAAGAAGGACGAAGGTTTTCATTTGGAGGCCACTCCCTTTGCCTTCTCAATCATTCTGTCCATGAAGGCGACCGACTCAGGGAAGAGTGTTTTCTCCGCAGTGAACTCGCGGATCGCTTCATCAAGACGGCCCAGCTGATAACAAACATAACCCAGTTGTGCGTGCAGTCCGGGGTGAACGGCTAGAGTGCTGCCTTTGGCTTTTTCCAAATCTTCCGCGAGCTTCTCGCGCTGAGTTTCAAGGGGCACCTTCTCCGGTTTAGAATAAGCGAGATAGTTGGTGGTCTCGTAGTTGCCCCAATAGTAGAGCGAGCGCTGGGTTTGACAGCCCGCGAGGGCGAAGAGGCATCCCGCAAGCAGCAATAATCTCTTCATGTCAGTGGCCCGAGTTTAGTTTGCCGTTCTCAATGCCGGTTGCGAGGGCGTCAACGGCCTGGCGTATCGCGAGATCAAGCACCTTGCCATTGAGGGTGGAGTCGTAGCTCGACGTGCCGCCAAACCCCAGGACCTCACGATTGCTCAACTTGTATTCACCGGCTCCTTGAACAGAAAAGATCACCTCCGAGGTGTTCACGTTGACGACATACAAACTGACTTTGGCGTAAGCCACCTGCTGCTTGCCGGCACCCATGATGCCGAACAGCTGTTCGTCGCCGACCTCTTTCCGTCCAAACTCAGTGATGTCGCCGGCTATGGTAAAATCAGCCCCCTTCAGCTGTTGTTCCTGTCCCTTAAGTGATGATTCGCGCTTAATCTCCTCCATATTTTCCCGATCCATGACGGAGAAGCGGCCAGTTTGCTGAAGGTGAGTTATTAGGATGGTTTTTGCCTGACTACCCAAACGGTCGACACCGTCGGAGAAAATTCCGCGCATGAAATTTGACCGGTTGTCGAATTTACCCACGACCACAGTGCTTTTTGGGCCACTATAGGAACGGCTGGCGGCCCGGACCTGTGGGGTCACGAGCGCTTGGCTGCTTTCGGTCGCGCAGCCACCGAAAATGCCAACCATAGCAATACAAAGCAAAATATTGAGCGAATGAGTTTTCATAAAACGTGGTGAGACATCCAATAGAGGTTCAAAAAATAAAACAGAGCAGAACCGTGTGCCTGCAACGTTTGACTCAAAGGCGGAAAATAGTCACGCGCGTTTCTACGCAAGACCGAGTTGCCCGGATTTCGCCCCAAGACCACCTCAGTAAATTTATTTGAGTGGTTAATACCCATCTCGCCGGGCCGAGGATCTTGTCCTCGAGCTCCTTGACCGTGGCAATGAAGGCCTGCCGCCTTCGCCAAGGCTACGGCGGTCAGGCGGGCGTCGGTCCGAGAATCTTGTCTTCCAGGGTTTTCACGGTGGCGATGAACTCCTCGGGAGATTTTGCGGCGAAGAGGGCCGCGCGCTGCGGGGCCTCCTTGATCAGACGGCAGAGCGAGCCGACGAGCATCAGGTAGTCGCCGGGATTCGACTTGGGGGTGCCAAGCACGAACATGAGGCGCACGTGCTGGTCGCAATTTTCAAAGTGCACGCCGGTGTCGCTGCGCCCGACCGCGATGACGATCTTTTTCACGTGCTCGGTGCGGGCGTGGGGCAGGGCGACCTCGTTGCCGAGGCAGGTGGTGTCGAGGCGCTCGCGGGCGAGCAGCTCCTGGTAGAAGCCGGCGAAGCTGGCGACGTTGGGGTCGTTCTCCAGCAGCTTGGCGACCTCGTTGATCGCCGCGGTGCGCTTGGTGCTCGCGAGGTGGAGCGAGATGCGCGCGGGTTCGAGCAGACTGGAGAGGCGGACGGCCATGCGAATTACGATGAAGAGATTCACGCCCCTGCCGCTTGGCAAGGCCGGAGTGTGCGCGGTGGCTGCGAAAAAAAAGCGCGCCGGGAGGGCGCGCTTTGAAGGGGTGGAGCGGCTTGACCTCAAGCCGCTCGGAAGCGCGCTGGGTCAGCGCGCTTCACCTCACGTCGTGGCCGGCGGTTCGACGGGCGGGTTGCTGTTGGCGGCTTCCTCCTCGTCGGACTCGACGACCTTGGCGATGGCGAGCAGCTTGTCGCCCTCCTCCAGGTTGACGAGGCGGACGCCCTTGGCGCCGCGGCCGGTCTCGCGGATCTCCTTCACGCGGGTGCGGATGCTCTGGCCCTTGGCCGTGAGCAGCATCACCTCGTCGGTGTCGCGGACGCTGAGCGCGCCGGCGACGTTGACGGAGCCGTCCTCGGGGAGCTCGATGGCGATGACGCCGGTGCCGCCGCGGGAGATGAGGCGGTAATCCTCGAACGGCGTGCGCTTGCCGATGCCGTCCTCACGGGCGACGAGCAGGCGGGCCTGGGGGTCGCAGACCTCGACGGTCTTGACGTAGTCGCCGTCATACTTGAAGCGCATGCCGGTGACGCCGACGGTGTCGCGGCCCTGGTCGCGGAGGTCGGCCTCGACGAAGCGGACAGCCTGGCCCTTGGCGGAGACGAGCACGACCTCGTTCTCGCCGTTGGTGAGGACGCAGCCGATGAGGGTGTCGCCCTCTTCGAGCTTGATGCCGCGCAGGCCGCTCTCGCGGGTGGCGTTGGCGTAGTCGGCGAGGTTGGTCTTCTTCGTGATGCCGGCCTTGGTGGCCATGACGATGTGGCTGGTGGCGGCAAAGTCCTTCACGCAGACCATGGCGGCGATCTTCTCGCCGGCGTTGAGGCGCAGGAAGGAGGAGACGGACTTGCCCTTGGCGGTGCGGGTGCCCTCGGGGATGTCGTAGATCTTCTTGGCGAGGCACTGGCCGGTGCTCGTGAAGTAGAGCACGTAGTCGTGCGTCGAGGCGGTGAACAGGGTTTCGACGAAATCCTCCTCGTAGGTCTCGGCGCCGATGACGCCCTTGCCGCCGCGCTTCTGGGCGCGGTAGGCGGCGACAGGCGTGCGCTTGATGAAGCCGAGGTGCGAGACGGTGATGACGCAGCCCTCGTTGGGGATGACGTCCTCCATGCGCAGCTCGCCCTCGACGTCGAGGATCTCGGTGCGGCGCGGGGAGGCGTGTTTGTCGCGGAGCTCGACCAGTTCTTTTTTGATCAACGCGAGGAGCTTGGCCTCGGAGGCGAGGATGCTGCGCAGTTCCTCCACGAGCTTGAGGAGGGCCATGTATTCGGCCTCGATCTTGCCGCGCTCCAGGCCGGTGAGCTGGTAGAGGCGCAGCTCGAGGATGGCGTTGGTCTGGAGCTCGGAGAGCGGATACTTGGTCATCAGCCGCACCTTGGCCTCGTCGCGGTTGGCGGAGGCGCGGATGATCTTCACGAAGTCGTCGAGGTTATCGAGGGCGATGATGTAGCCCTCGAGGATGTGGGCGCGGGCCTCGGCCTGCTTGAGGCGGAACTGGGTGCGGCGGGTGACCACGTCGCGGCGGTGGTCGATGTAGCACTCGAGGAGTTCCTTGATGTTCATCTGCTTCGGCCGCTTCTTGTCGAGGGCCAGCAGGATGACGCCGAAGGAGGACTCGAGCGCGGTCTTCTGGTAAAGCTGGTTGACGATGATCTGGGACTGCTCGCCGCGCTTGAGTTCGATGACGATGCGGGTGTTCTCGTCGGACTCGTCGCGAAGGTCGCGGATACCGTCGATCTCCTTCTCGCGGACGAGCTCGGCGATGCGGAGCACGAGCGTGGCGCGGTTCACGTTGTAGGGGATCTCGGTGATGACGATCTGCTCGCCGCCGCCCTTGAGCTCCTCGGTGTGGGCCTTGCCGCGCATGCGGACGATGCCGCGGCCGGTGGTGAGGTAGGACTTGATGCCGGCGCGGCCGTTGATGTAGCCGCCGGTCGGGAAGTCGGGGCCGGGGATGTAGGTGCACAGCTCGTCGACGGTGATGCCGGGGCGGTCGATGATGGCGCAGGCGGCGTCGATGATCTCCGAGAGGTTGTGCGGCGGGATGTTCGTCGTCATGCCCACGGCGATGCCGGTCGAGCCGTTCATCAGCAGGTTGGGCAGGGCGGCGGGGAGGACGGTCGGCTCGGTGGTCGACTCCTTGTAATTGGGGACGAAGTCGACGGTGTCCTCCTCGATGTCCTTGAGAAGTTCCTCGGCGATGTCGCGCAGGCGGGCTTCGGTGTAGCGGTAGGCGGCCGGCGGGTCGCCGTCGACGGAGCCGAAGTTGCCCTGCGGATCGATGAGCTGGTAGCGCATGACCCAGTTCTGGGCGAGGCGGACGAGCGTGTCGTAAACGGAGGAGTCGCCGTGCGGATGGTAATTTTTGAGCACCTCGCCGACGACGCCGGCGCACTTGTCGAAGGCGCGGTTGTGGACCAGGCCCTCGCGCAGCATGGCGTAGAGGATGCGGCGCTGGACGGGCTTCAGGCCGTCGCGCGCGTCGGGCAGGGCGCGCGAGATGATGACCGACATCGAATAATCGATGTAGGCCGTCTGCATGATGTCGGTGATGTTGGCGGACGAAAGCTTCTCGTTGGCCGTATACATGAATGGGAAAATCTAAAAATAACCTTGGTGAAATTAAGCCACAGGTCTTTCGACCAATAGTTGCGCATCGACGGTCTTGAGGAGTTCCGTTGCACGGTTCGTGATGAAGACCTCGTAGTCGTCGACCAGAATGCCAAAGGCAGCAGGATCGCCAATGAAGTGACTGGATAGCGCTTTCGCCATGTCGGGATTCTTCTCTTGGAACTCCTTGATGTAGTCGGACGGAGCCCGAGCACGAATGACGCGCTTATTTAGGTCCGCGTTCACAAGAATGATGTTGGCCAGGCGGTTGGCATCTCGCCAATCAATCCCACGCTTCTTAAGGAACGCCTTCGGGAAGAAGTGATGAAAATTGCGGCTGGAGGCTACCTTGAGCCAAGAGTTGTCGATTTGGACAATGCCGTTGTCCACGAGCGAGCGCGGTTGCTGCGCCACAAGAATGCAAAGCACCGCCTTGCAGAAGGCGTCAGTAGCAATAAACGGCCGGTGGCGGAAGTCTTCGACCGTAAGGCGGAGCGGTTCGCTGTCGTAGCTTGGCTGCTCCTCGCGGACAATGGCATCGATGCGCTTCAGGTCCGTTTCAATCTTGGTTTCGACCGCAGAGTTGAATCGATTGCTGAGGGAGGCCCAAAGGAAATACTGCCGGAGCAATGCCACTTGGCGGGTGGAGGGTGCCTTTGACTGACAAATGAAAAAATAGGTCAGCGGGATCAGCAAGGTATTGTAGGGGAGCAAGCGTGAAACCTGCACGCCGAGGTGTGACCTCATGAAATCGACTGCGGAAAAGATGCTACCGACGACCACCGGCCAGGCATCCACCACGGCGTCTCTCTCCATCTTGAGGATGTCTCCACGCTTGATGCTGCCGCAGACCTTTGCAGCCAGACACTGAAGAATGGTGACCGGAGGGATCGTCTCAAAGTTAGCATCTTCCAGGTCTTTCGCGGTTCCTTCACTGTCGATCAGTTCGTCGTAGCGTTCCTGGAGGTCGAACTTCCGTTCCAGATCGTAGGTTTTGGCGACCATGATCTCGAAAAGAGTGAGCGCTTTGCCACCGGTATTGATTCGGGTAAAAATCTCGCAGGCGATATCGATTTCGTAATCGGCAATCTCAATTACGGAAAAATCATAGCCTGTTAGGCGGCGCTGATAGACTTCGATCCGCTCCAGCTCCTTTTCACTGTAGCTTTTCAAAAAGCTGGTGAGGCTGCCGGTCAGAAGCCTGTGAATAGAGATCGTGCGCTTACCTTCCTGCGGTTCAGCTAAGACAACTTCTTCCTCGCCATCGGGCATCAGGGCTAGATCGACGCACAGATCCTTGTAGTCGACCGATTCTCCATCACGCGTGAGAATGATCCCCTTGCGGACAGCGTAAAGCGAAGTGATGCGTTGTTGGCCGTCTAGAACGTAAAGCACGGCGTCACCTTTGGGCGGCTCAGGGAGCTCCACGTTTCCGATATTACGGATGGAGCGAAGCCGCTCGCGGGTCTTCCAAAAGATAAAAGTCCCGATGGGGAATCCCTTAATGATGCTGTCGATCAGCTTCGCGGTCTGGGTCTTATCCCAGACGAAATCTCTTTGAAATTGGGGGATCTTAATCCGGCCGCTGTCAATGTCAGCGAAGAGCGTGGCATATTTCTTCGACTGATTTTCCGGTTGTTTCATGGGAAGGTATGATTATCCGGCAACGTGATCGAGGAAGGCCAAGGCCTCTTCCGTTCTCTGGAAGGAGGCATCGAAAGAGGCTCCATTACTAAGCCGAGCAGTTATTTCTATCTGTTGGCGTGGAAAAGCAGCTTGGCACTTCAAATCGGTTCTCAAGTAACGCTGGGCTTCGGTAATGTCGGTGAACCTCTTTGCTTCGCCCGAAGCTGAGGAGATGATCACTTTGTTTCCCATGGGCACCAAGTCTAGTGGCATAGGAATATTTGCTGAGATAGCCGCCGCAGATGTGTCTTTCGCGCGGGTAGGACGGCGCTTCAGCGTTCTAGTTGCTTTGACTGTGCCGTTTTTAGACATCCAGGTATTGGACGTTTAACGCGTTGTCCTCGATGAACTGCCGGCGTTGCGCGGTCATTTCTTTCCTGTGAGGGCGAGGCGGGCGCGGACTTCGGCGGAAGAATAGGTAGGCTTGCCGACATTCTTGGCGCGAGCCTCCAGCACGGCGAGGTGGTCGTGCATGTTGGTGAGATCTTCCTGTAGGCCGGTGATTTCGCGGCGTTTGCGGCGAATGTCACGGGAGAGGAGTTGAACTTTAGTCATAAGCTTCCTTTCGGTTTCGGATTCGTTGAATGATAATCTTGTTCCCGCTTACGTCGAAGAGAATTCGGAAATCTCCCGAGCGGAGGCGGTAGTCGTGGTCATAGTTGGTGAGACGCTTGATGTCGCCGTGCAGGCCGGCTTGAAGTCGGTCAATCTTGCGAATGACCTGAGCGGCAACGCGAGAAGGGAGTTTCTCCAGGTCGGCCAGGGCTGTTTCAGTGTATTGGATAGTTGGCATGGTCCGCTATCTTGGTGAATGAAGGTCGCGGTCGGGCGGTTTCATTTCACTCACACGTCGAGATACTGGACGTTGAGGGCGTTGTCCTCGATGAACTGGCGGCGGGGCGGGACCTCGTCGCCCATGAGGAGGGTGAAGAGGGCGTCGGCCTTGGCGGCGTCGTTGATGCTGACCTTCAGGAGGCGGCGCTTGTCGGGGTCCATCGTGGTCTCGTAGAGCTGCTTCGGGTTCATTTCGCCGAGGCCCTTGTAGCGCTGGATGGAGAGGCCCTTGCGGCCGTTGGCGCGGATCGAGGCGACGATGTCGAGCGGGGAGAACAGGTCGGTCTTGGTCTCGGACTTGGTGCCGGCGTTTTCCGTGAAGGTGTAGCGGGCCTGCTCGGTGGGCGCGAACCGCGTGGTGTCGAGGCCGGCCTTGGCGAGGGCCTTGAGCAGCTTGCTCATCTCGGTGGATTCGAAGATCTCGTGGATGGTGACGCGGCGCGTGACCTGGACCGCAGGGGTGGTGGCGCCGGGCGCCGCGCTGTTGAGCTCGGCGTCGAGACCGGCCTGCTTGAGGAAGGCGGCGCGGGCCTTGTCGTCGGTGAGGAATTCGTGCGACTCCTTGTTGCCCTCGCGAACACGGGCGATGTAGCGCGGCAGTTCGTGGGTGCCCTTTTCCTGCTGGTCGAGGTATTCGGCGAGCGCGGCACCGTGGCGGGTGATGCCGTGGCCGAGCTTTTCCAGGGCGCCGAGCATCTCGATGATCTGGTCGATGGCGGCGGGGGCGAAGACATGGGCGTCGCCGGCGCGGGCGAGGACGATGTCCTCGGAGCCGAGTTCGAGGAGGATGCGGTTGAGCTGTTCGTCGTTGTCGACGTATTGCTCGCGCTTCTTGCGCTTGATCTTGTAGAGCGGCGGCTGGGCGATGTAGACGTAGCCGCGCTCGATGATGCCCTTCATCTGGCGGTAGAGGAAGGTGAGGAGGAGGGTGCGGATGTGGGAGCCGTCCACGTCGGCGTCGGTCATGATGATGACGCGGTGGTAGCGGGCCTTGTCGGCGTTGAAGGCGGACTCGTCCTCGCCCGTGCCGATGCCGGTGCCGATGGCGGTGATGAGGGTGCGGATTTCCTCGTTGTTGAGGACCTTGTCGAGCTGGGCCTTCTCGGAGTTGATGAGCTTGCCGCGGAGGGGGAGGATGGCCTGGTAGCGGCGGTCGCGGCCCTGTTTGGCGGAACCGCCGGCGGAGTCGCCCTCGACGATGTAGAGCTCGCAGATGGCGGGGTCCTTCTCGGAACAGTCGGCCAGCTTGCCGGGCAGGCCGCCGCCGTGCAGCGCGCCCTTGCGGATGGTTTCGCGGGCCTTGCGGGCGGCCTCGCGGGCGCGGGCGGCGGTGAGGGATTTCTCCACGATGCGCTTGGCCACGCCGGTGTTGCTCTCGAAGTAGAACATCAGGCCCTCGTAGGCGAGGGAGCCGACGATGCTCTCGACCTCGGGGGAGAGCAGCTTGACCTTGGTCTGCGACTCGAACTTCGGGTCGCTGTGCTTGATGGAGATGACGGCGGCGAGGCCCTCGCGGACGTCGTCGCCGGTGATCTGGGGATCTTTGTCCTTGAGGAGGTTGTTGGCCTTGGAGAACTGGTTGATGGCGCGGGTGAGGGCGCTGCGGAAGCCGGAGAGGTGCGTGCCGCCGTCGGGGTTGTGGATCGTGTTGGTGTAGCAGAGGACGAGGTCGTTGTAGGAGTCGTTGTATTGGAGGACGACCTCGGCATGGATCTCGACGGGCTTGTCGTCGAGGGTGGTGGAGAGCTCCTTGGCGATGCGGATCGGCGCGGGGTGGAGGGCGGCTTTGCCGGTGTTGATCTGCTTCACGAACTCGACGACGCCGTCCTTGTAGATAAAGACCTCGGTCTTCGGGGTGGCCGGGCGCTCGTCGGTGAAGGTGATCTCCAAGCCGGAATTGAGGAAGGCCAGTTCGCGCAGGCGCTGGCCGATGCGGTCGGCCTGGTAGACGGTGGTGTCGCGGAAAATCTCGGCGTCGGGCTTGAAGGTGATGAGCGTGCCGGTGCCCTTGGCCTTGCCGATGACCTCGAGTTTTTTCACGGTCTTGCCGCGCTCGAACTTCATGTGGTGCACCTGGCCGCCGCGCGAGACCTCGACCTCGAACCACTCGGAGACCGCGTTCACGCACTTCGCGCCGACGCCGTGGGTGCCGCCGGAAAACTTGTAGCCGCCCTGGCCGTATTTGCCGCCGGAGTGGAGGGTGGTGAGCACCAACTCGACGCCCGGCAGGCCGCTGTCCTTGTTCAGGTCGACGGGGATGCCGCGGCCGTTGTCGCGGATGCTGATCGAGCCGTCGACGTGGATGGCGACCTCGATCTTGGAGCAATGGCCGGCGAGATGTTCGTCGACGGAGTTGTCCAGAACCTCGGAAACGCAGTGGTGCAACGCGCGCTCGTCGGTGCCGCCGATATACATGCCGGGCTTCTTGCGGACGGCCTCAAGCCCCTTGAGCTGACCCAGTTTGTTGGCGTCGTAGTCGGCGGCGGCGGCGTTGGATTTGGCGAGAGTAGAGGCTTCTTCGGAGGCGGACATTTAGGGCGAAAATGGGTTGAAAAAATGTCTTGGAAAACGCGCGGCCCGACAAGGGTTTTCTCGCGGTTTTCCGAGTTATTTTTAGGCCAAAATGCAGATGTTTAAACTATTGTTCATCAAATATTAGAAACAGGTGTTTTTTGTTGAAAAAACCAGACGGCAAACAGCCCTGATTTCGGTCGGAATTTCGGCGGATAAAGGCCCCAAAACCGGCCATGGACGCGATGGAAAGTTTCGTTTGACCGCAAGGTGATCCGCCCCGCAATGTCGCCGCCATGGCTGCACTCGATTTGTCCAAGCTGCTGGCGCTTCAGGAAACCGACTCGAAGCGACTGGCGCTGGAGCAGCAATTGCAGGGCGCCCCCCGCGAGATCGCGGCCGTCGAGGCCCGGATCGCGGCCGAAAAGGCGGCGATCGAGACCGCGAAGACCGAGTGGCACGCCCTGGAATCGAAGAAGAAACTGCTCGAGGTGGAGATCAAGAGCGCCGAGGACAAGGCCGCCAAATACCGCACGCAGCAGCTCGAGGTGCGCAAGAACGACGAATACAAGGCGCTCACGCACGAGATCGAGACGACCGAGGCAACCATCGGCGGCTTCGAGGAGGAGGAACTGAAGGTCATGTATGCGATCGACGAGGCGAAGAAGCGCTTTGCCGCCGCCGAGGCCGAATTGAAGCGCAACATCGCCGGCCACGAGGGGAAAATCCGCACCTTGCGCGAACGCGAGGGCCAGCTCCAGGCCGAGCACAAGGAGGCCCTCGCCGCCGTGGCGGCGGCGCGCCCGGCGGTGCCGCCCCCGCAATTGAAGATTTATGACCGGGTGGCGATCAAGCCCGGCCACCCCGTCTGCGTGACCGTAAACGGCGGGCGCTGCGGCGGTTGCCACCTGAAGGTGCCGACCCACATCGAGGTGATGGCCCGGACCGGCGCGGAAATTGCCACTTGCGACCAGTGCGGTCGGGTGGTCTATTGGGCGTCCTAGTTTCGGAGCCAGATCTTCGCTCCGCGTTCTTTGAACCAGGAGAGGAAAGTCCGGACACCACAGGGCAGGATTCCCACCGAAAGAGGGGGCGCGGCGCTTCAAGGCGCCGTGACGGACAGTGTCACAGAGAACAAACCGCCATCCGGGCAACCGGGTGGTAAGGGTGAAAAGGTGGGGTAAGAGCCCACCGCGTCCCGCGCAAGCGGGCCGGCAGGAAAAACCCAATCCGGTGCAAGACTAAATAGGGGACTCGGCGGCCCGTCGGACAGTCCCGGGTTAGTCGCATTCCGCGGCGTCGGCGCAAGCCGGCAGCCCGGAGAGGCCGCGTCTTCGGGCGCGCCTAGAGAAATGAAGATCACGGCGCCGCTCGCGGCGCCCGACAGAATCCGGCTTACCCGCTGCGGAACTAGACCATACGCGGGGCGCGCTGCGACGAGCGGCGCGCCCCGCTCCATTTTACAGGGCCGCGCCCGCCCCGGGGCGGCCCGGGAGGAAAGCGCTTGACTCACCGGAGGGATTTTGGGTCTTTCGCCCTTCCCAATTTTCCAACCACCATGGCCAATACCAAGTCCGCAATCAAAGCCGCCCGCAAGTCGCTCCGCAATGCCGCCCGCAACCAGGCGGTGAAGACCCGCCTGAAGTCCCTCGCCAAGGCCGTGGCCGCCGCCGCCAAGGGCACCGACGCCGAGAAGGCCCGCGCCGCCGCCATCGCCTACAGCTCCGCGCTCGACCGCGCCGTCAAGAGCCACGTCATCCACCGCAACTCCGCCTCGAACCACAAGGCGCAGTGGGCGAAGCTGATCTTCGCCAAGAAATAATCCGCCGATCATTTCGATCTCCGCCCCGCGCGCCTCGCCGCCGCGGGGCTTTTTGTTGCTAGCCGCCGGCGCATGAAGGGTTGAGTTTGCCCGCATGATTGGCGTTCATCGCCGCACCCGTGCAACCCAAGTGCGAACTCCACCTCGCCCGCGACTGGGATGCGGCCTGGCGCGAACTCCTCCGCCCCTGGCTCGCCGCCCCGCCGGCCCTGCGCCGCGATTTCGTGCTGGTGCCGACACGCGGCCAGGCGGCGGCGCTCAAGCAGCGCTGCGTGCGCGAGGATCTGCCTTTGCTCGGCGTGGAATTTCTCACGCCCGGGCTGGCCCGCCAGAAATGGCTCGCCCTGGCCGCCGCCGATGCCGCGCGGGGCTCTCCCCTCAGGCGCCCCGCCCTCGGCCGCGAGCTGCTGCTGCTCGGCCTGCGCCTGCTCATCGAGCGCCGGCTGGCGCCACTGCGGCCGGAGGATCCGAGATGGGGCCTCTGGAAAAGCCTGCAAAGCGACGCCGAGCGCGCGCTGAACGATTTCGACGAACTGCTGAAGGCCGGGTTCGCGACGGCGGATTTCCCCACGCCGGCCCTGCGGGAGATTTTCGGCGAGCTGGTCGCGTGGGCCGGCGCGCTCGGCTACACGCTGGCGCCCTGGCAGGCCGAGGCCGCCGCGCTCACCCCGGTGCCGGCCGGAGCGCCGCGCTTGGGCGGGCGCCTGCTGCTGACGGGCTTTGGCGCCGAGGCCTGGGGCGAGTTTGCCAACCTCGCGGCCTTGGCGCGGCGCTGCGCCGACGTGACGGTCATCCTTCCCGAGCCGGAGTTGCGCGGGCAGGAATCACCCGATGAAAACTGGATCGAACTTTGGACCGCGTTGCTCGGCGTCGAGGCGCGGCTGATCGACGCGCCGTCGTCGTCGGCCAACTGCGCGGCGGTCGGGGCGCTGTGGACGGGCGGGGGCGGATCGGCTGCGCGCGCCCGGGTGATCGTGGGGCAAACCCGGACAGACGAGATGACGCTGGTGGCCGACGAAATCGCGCGGCTCGCCGGCGCCGGGGCGGAGAATGTCGCCGTGGTGTTTCCGCGGGCGGATGCCGCGCACCTCCGGCTGGCGCAACTGCTGGCGGAGCGCGGCGTGCCGTTTGCCGACCTGCTGGAGACGGCGGGCCCGCCGCCGATCGACGCGCAGCTGCAGCGCGGGCTGCTCGAATTCTATGAATGCGGCACCCGGCTGGAGGAGCTGCTCGCGCTGTGGCCGCTGTTGCGCGCGCTGAATTTCGTCCAGCCGCCGCTCGGGGTCGTGCGCGACATCTGCGAGCGGCTCTTTGACGAGTCGCAAACCCACGCCCTGGCCGCCTACCGGGACCGGTTGCTCGGCGACACGCGGGCGGAGCGGCGCGAAGTCGCGCGCATCGCGGAGCTGCTGCTGCCCGCCTGGCCGGCCGAGCTGACGCTGGCCGACGCGCTGCAACGTTTCGAGGCGGTGGCGCGCCGGTTCAACCTGGAACCGCCGGCGAGCTGGCCGGCGCTGGCGGCCTTTGCCACGCGGGAAACGCGGCCGCTGCCCGCCAAGGTGATCTTTGCCACGCTGGCGGAATTCCTGCCGGCCAAGGTGCCGGCCGACGACACGCCCGGTCGCGGCCGCTTCGCCCCGGTCACCCTGACGACCCGCCGCCGGGCCGCCGGCCTGGCCTGGTCACACGTCATTTTCGTCGAGAGCAATGCCGGCATCTGGCCGGCGCGCGAGACGGCGAGCTGCTGGCTGACCGACGAGCAGCGGCGGGAGCTGAACGTGCGCGGACGCTTCTCGCTCGGGCTGTTCACGAGCGAAGACCGGGCGGCGCTCGAGAAACAGGGCCTCATCGCGCTGGCCCGGGACACGCGCGAGCAGGTGATTTTCTCCGCGGCCTTGTTCGACGCGGAGGAGCCGGAGCTGCGGCTCGCGCCCAACGCCTGGCTGGAGCGCGTGCTGCTGGCCCAGACACCGGCGGCCGGAGGAGGACTGGAGGAAGTGTTTTTCGCGCTGGCGCAGGGATCCGCGGTCAAAACCGGCGCCGTTGCGCCGGCTGAATGGACGGCGGAGTGGCGGCGGCGGCGCGACCCGGCGGCGCCGTTCGACGAATATTTTCTCAGCGGCCCGCCGGAAACGACGCGGCCCGCGCGGCTCGCGGCCCGGCAAATCGAGCGCGGCGTGCAGGATCCGGCCGAGTTGTGGTTCGAGGCGGTGCTTGGGGCGCGGCGGGTGGACTGGGCGCCCCTGGCGCGGGCGCGCAAGAAATCCCTGGGCCAGCTCACCCACCGGCTGCTGGCCGAGGCGATGCGCGGCCAGCCCGCCGAGGGCATCTTCATGGTCAAGCCGTCGCCCGTGGAGGCCCGGGCGCGGCTGCGCGAAGCGCTGGCGGCCTTGCGGACGAAGTGGCCGCGCGACCGCTACTGGGATTCGCTGCACGGGGAGCTGGGCGAGCTGTGCGTGGTGTTGCTGGAAAAAGTAGCGGGCCTGCGGGCCGGCGACTTTGTCGCCGTGGAGGCGAAACTGCCGGAGGGCGCCACCATTCCGCTCGGCGGGGGCGAGCGGCAGGTAGTGCACGGCCGCATGGATCTGGTGCTGCTCGACCGGCCGGGGTGGGGCGGGGCGACGGTGGACATCGTGGACTTCAAGACCGGGGCGGACGCGAAGCTGTCGGCGGAGCGCATGGCGCGCGGCGCCTCGCTGCAGCTCGGGGTCTATCTGGCGGCGGTGAAATCGCTGGGCATCGCCGGCGGCCGCGTGTGGATGCTCAAGCCCGAGGCGGGGCTCGACGCGGCGCTGGAGCTCGGCGAATTGCCGGCGGCGCTCGCCGCGCTTGCGCAGCTCCAGCGGCACCTGGCGACCGGCTGCTATGGCGCGCTGACGCCCGACCGCACCGAGTTTTCCCACGGGTTCGAGTGGCCGCTGGCCTGCGCGCCGGTGCCGCACGCGGTGCTGGCGCGGAAATTCGCCGCGACCTTTGGGCTCGAATCCGCACCCGCCGACGAGGAGGCCGCCGATGAGTGAACCGCTGCACGACCAGCGCGCGCGCGACCGGTTCCGCGACGAGTGGGACCGGAATTTCGCCGTCAGCGCCAATGCGGGCTCGGGCAAGACGACGGCCATCTCCGAGCGGCTGGCGGCGCTGGCGCTCGCGCCACACGGGGCCGAGTTGCTGAAAAAGACCGCCGTGGTGACGTTCACCAAGAAGGCGGCGGCGCAAATCGGGCGGCGCGCGCGCGCCGTGCTGCTGCGCCGCCTGCGGGAAAGCGGGCGGGCCGATCTGGCGCCGTTGGACCATCTGGAGCGGACGTTCTTCGGGACCATCCACAGTTTCTGTCTGCTGCTCGCCCAGCGCCATGGCCAGACGCTGGGCCTCAACCTCAATCCGGCGGTGGTGGCGGAGAACGACGACGCGTTGTGGGAGGAGTTTCTCGAGCAGGACTCCATGCTTTTCACGGCGCTGTCGGGCGGCCAGGCGGAGGCGTTCCTGCGGCACGCGCCGCTGGAATCGATCTTCGCGCTGGCCCGGCGGCTGGATCTCGCCGCCGCCCGGGGGTTCGCGGAGAAAAAAATTGCCGCCGCCCCGCCGCCGCCCGCCGCCGCCGTGTTGCAGGAAATCCTCGCGGCCCGGACGAAGACGGGCAAGTCCGCCGAGGCCTTGAAGCGAAACCAGGAGACGGCCGCGCGGTGGCAGCGGCGGTTTCAGGCGGAGAAGGGGCATCTGCCCTTCCCCCGGCCGGAAGGCACGGCGGCGGGCATCAAGGAATTGTATGCGCGCTTTTGCGCGCCGTTGAAAAGCTGGCTGGCGGAGGCGGGCGCGGTGCTCGCGGCCGAACTGGCGTTGCGCTACCGGGCGTGGCGCTTCGAGCGCGGCGTGCAAACCTACGCCGATCAGGTCGAGGCGGCGCACGCGGTGCTGGCCGAGGCGGGGCTGCTCGACAAGATCCGCGCCGAAGGCTGGCGCGTGGTGCTCGACGAGGCGCAGGACACCGATCCGCAGCAATTTTCCGTGCTGGTGGAGATCACCCGGCCCGGCGGGGCGGCCGTGGGCTCCTGGCCGGGCCGCGGGCCGGGGCCGCGCCCGGGGCATTTCTGCATGGTGGGCGACGGCCAGCAGTCGATCTACGGCAGCCGCGCCGACATCCGGAATTTCCAGAAGCATCTGGACGCCTTTGCGCGCGGAGAGGGCGGCGAACGGCTGACCTTTGGCGTCACCTTCCGCACGCCGCACCGGGTGATCGAGCGGCTGAATGCCACCTTGCCGGCGGCGTTCAGCGCCGCGCGCGGCCACAACCTGGGGTTGCCCGCGGAGGAGGGCGCGCCCGCGCCCATGCTGCAGGCGGGCTATGAACCGCTGGCGGCCGGGCCGGACAACGTTCCGGGCGCGATCGGGCGGCTGCCGCTGGGCGCGGTGGAGCCGGGGAGCGCCAAGGTGGGCGACCTGTTGGCGCTGGAGGCGCGGAGGATTGCGGCGTGGTTGAGGGAGCGCGGTCCGGCGGGGGTCGGGGCGCGGGACTGGGGCGAGGTGTGCCTCCTGGCGCCGCGCAACGACTGGTTGATCACGGCGCGCAAGGAGCTGGAAAGCGCCGGACTGAAGACGGCGCTGCAGATGCGCAAAAACCGCAACGGCGACAACGCGGTGTTTGCGTGGATCACCGGCCTGCTCGCCGCCGTGGCGGACCCGGAAAACAGCTTTGAGTGGACGGGCGTGCTGCGGGAGGTCTTTGGCATCAGCGACGCGGTGATCGCGGTCGGGCTGCGCGCGCAGAAAAAATTCCACTGGGACGAACCGGAGCGCCACGCCGGGCCGGTGCGGGGCGCGCTGGCCGTGCTGCGTCCGTTCGTCGAACGCGTGGATGCCGAGGCCGGGCCGCTGGCGCGGTTTGCCGCTGAGTTGGCGGAAGCGTGCGGCCTGGCCGGCAAGGCCCGGGCGGTGGATGCCAGCGGAGGCCTGGAGGCGGAATTGGAGCGGTTGCTGCACCAGGCGGCGGATTCCGGGCTGGAGGGCGCAGGCCCGCGCGAATGGCTGCGGCAACTGCTGGCGACGCGGGAGGACGGGCGCCCGGCCGGCAAGCCGAGCGAGGATGCGATCAATCTGCTGACCTCGCACTCCGCCAAGGGGCTCGAATGGCCGGTGGTGATCCCGATCGGCTTGTGGCGGAGAATCGGCAAGGCCCCCGAGGACGGGTTGCGGTTCGTGCCGGACCCGGCCGGTGAGCTCCGGGTCTATTTTGACGGCGAAAGCGTGCCGGCGGCGACCCGCGAGGCCCGCGAGCGCGAGCGGCTGCGCGAGCTGGTGCGGCTGCTCTACGTGACACTGACGCGCGCGCGGCGGACGCTGGTGCTGCCCTGGAGCGGGGAATTCGCGGCGGCGCAGGAGGGCAGCTTGGCGGGATTGTGGGGCGCGACGCTGGACAACCTGCCCGAATTGGAGCCAGCACTGATGGAATCGGCAGCTACGGCTGGTCTGCCACACTCAAACGAGGCAGGCGAAGTCTCCTTGCCGGTTCCGAAAAGTTTCCCGGCCTGGCCCGCGCGGTTGCTGCCGCACCAACTCGCGCACAAGCCTGATCTGGCCCGCGAGGCGCGGCATGAATCGGCTTTGGCGTTTCAGGCGCCAGGCAGCCGCGAAGATCCGGTGGCATACGGGCTGTGGTGGCACGAGACGATGGAATTTCTTCCCTGGCGCGGCAACGAGGCGGAGATGAATGTCTACATGGAGGCAGCGGTGGCAGCGGCGGATAGACAGGGATTCGCTCAACGCGCGCGTCGGGAGCTGGGGTTGTTCCAAGCGAGCGGGCTTTGGCGGGAGTTGCGATCGATGACGGGGAATATCTTCACGGAGCTGAGTGTGGTGGCACCGCTGGACAAAGTTGGCTGGGTAGATGGCGTGGTTGATCTTGTGGCGGAAAGCGCGACGGCAGAAGAGCTGTGGGTGATCGACTGGAAGAGCAACCAGTTGCGCAGAGGGGAGACGCCTGACGAATTGCTACTGCGGTTGCTAACCGAGTATCGGCCGCAGTTGCTGGCCTATGGCGCCTGTCTGGGCCGGTTTTTCCCCAGCCGACGCATCAAGACTGGGATTTACTCCACGACATCGGGTGCTTGGCAGACCTTTACCTAACGCCGTTGCGACCGAGGGAAAAGTCTTTACAGGTCAGATTCCGGGCCGCACTTTTCGCGCTCAACCGCACTCCTACACTTTTATGGGCAATCTGAAAAAGAAACGACGTCTCAAGATGTCGAAACACAAACGCCGGAAACGCCTCAAGGCCAACCGCCACAAGAAGCGCACCTGGCAGAAGTAACCGGGAATCAACCGGGCTTTGTCGATCACCGCAAATCCGCCTGCTCTGGCGGATTTTTTGCGTTATTAATGCAAGAGGCTATCCGAAAACTGGGTTTGCTGTGGTGGGGCAGCGTGCTCGCACTTGCTCGTTGCCCTCTGGGGCGCGACCAAGGTCGCTGGCCCACGAATACCAACGTGCGGATTTTCGGATAGGCTCTAAGGTTGCAGCAGGTAAACTATTATGAAAACTACGGCTGAACATAAAATGAAAGTGGTTTTCGTCTTGTCAGGTGGGTAAGTGCCCCATATCCAGCATGTCCTGCAAATGAGTTTTGTTCAGCCTGCCTTGGCGCCGCACCTGACCCGCCCAAGCTGATCTTAACCGTAAGCACGCACCCCAAAAAGACCCCGCACCCTGATGTTTCTCGCGAAAAAATCGAAGGGCTTTTGCGTTGAAATCGGCGAATATACGACGCTGGTAGCCCGGCTTTCCCAACCCAAGGCACCCTACCAAGTGGAGGAGCTTAAAGAGTTTCCTTCAGCTGAGGTCACGGCACTCAGCGAATGGGTCAAGGGCGCGGACGGCAAGGGGTCGAGCGGCTATGCCCATGCGACTTGCGGGGTCTATCCGGCCAAGCGGCTGGTGCGACGACACACGTTGGACACCAAAAAAGTCAAGGAACCGGCATATTTCAACGAGATCTACACCCAGCAATTCAGGATAGATTCGGAGAAATACACCATAAAGACCCTGAATGCCGACGATGGCGGTGAATACGACATGGTTAAGGCCAGCCAGAAGGAAGCATTGTTCTGCGGCCTGCCTTCGGAGGAAATCATCAATATCCAAGACAGACTCCTGGAAAACGGCGTCTACCCGGAGCGTTTGGAATTGGGCACCGTCGCCTTGATGGGCGGCTTGGTGAACTATCTTAAGTTCAAGCAAAGCAAATCTCCGGTTCTTCTGCTGGAGATGGGTGACGACTCGACCCAGAGCTTTATCATCAGCGCCGACGGGGTGGACATCTCCCGGCCGATTCCCAGTGGCATTGCCGCCATGATTCCGGTGGTGCAGAAGGAACTGGGCTTGAAGGATGAGGAATCGGCCAAGAAATTGTTTTACTCCAACACTTTTGATTTCACGAGCATGGGCGGCGCCCTCGTCAAGAAGCTGCTGAAGGAACTGCAGTCCTCCATCGGCTTCTATGAGGTGCAGACCGGCCAATCCATCGGCAGCGTGCTCTGCACGCAGCTGCCCGCCAGCCTCGGCTGGCTGGGAACCACCATGGCCGGCGCCTTGGGCGTGCCACTGATGAAAATGGACATGCTGCCCTGGCTCGAATCCCTGAACATCAAGCTGGCCGATGGAGTCACCTTGGGGCAGCCAGAGGAGCGTTGGGCCGGCCTCATTTCCCTGATCGCAACTTACCAAAATGCTGTCCCTGACGAAAAAAAGTGACGCCCAGCCGGTGGTGGCGCCGCTCTGGCACACGAACTTCCGCAACTTTGACCGGTTGCCGGACACCAAGGTCGTGCGCACCACTTTTTTCATCAACACGGCGGCGGGGGCGGCGGCCATCGCCCTGCTGCTCTGGGTGGGCTATCGGGAATACCGCCTGTATAGCCTCAGCGAACAGATTGCCGCCGCCCAGCGCGAGATTGACAGCAATGCCAAGAAAAACACCGAGGCACTCCGCTTGTCCCAGATCTTCGCGGACGAGGACAAAAAGTTCGCGGAAGCGGAGGCCTTTCTGAAGATCCCGGTTTCGATATCCGAATATGTGCTTTTGCTCGGCCAGTCCCTGCCCAAGGAGATCTCCATAGATTTCACCGACCTGAGGTTCCCTGCAGATCCCAAGGTCCAGCAGACGGTCACAATGCGGGGCATGGTGGCGGGCAGCCGGGATTCGGCGGCCGGCGCCGCCTCGAGTTACGTCGATCTTCTGCGGGCTCATCCGCGCCTGGGGGTCATCTTTGACCCCATCACCCTGGACAAGCTCACTCCCGACGCGTCCACCGGGTTCATGTCCATTGAGATCTCGCTGAAAGTGAAGACCGAGGTGAAAAAGCCATGACCTTCGCCGACATCCTCGCTCGCATCAAAAAGCAACCCGTTGGGTTCGCCTGCGGATTGATCTGCGTCCTTTGCGCCGGCTGGCTCTATTACCGGGGCGACGAATTTGACCAACGGCAGGCGGCGCTCAAGGCCATTTCGGAAAAAGCTGCAGTGATCAAATCCAACGTCGGCTTTGCCAAAAACCTGCCCGAGCAGGTCGCCGAACTACAGGTGTCCTCCAAGGAAATGGAAGGGCGCCTGGTCCGCGCCGGCCAGCTGGCGGTGAACCTCCAGTATTTCTACAAGCTTGAAGCCGAAAACGAGGTCAAGCTGCTCGATGTCCGGCAGAACCCGCTGCCGAGAAACGCCAAGGGGCTTTATGTCGGCATTCCCTACAACGTAAACGTGCAGGGAACCTACAAGCAGGTGATGGCCTTCCTCCAGCGCCTCGAGGCCGGCAAGCATTTTTGCCGCATCAACGTCGCGACCTTTACCAAGGCCGGCGGGGGCAGTGAGTCATCACAGACGGGCTCCTCGCTCATGACCCTGGCGCTCACTTTGGAACTCCTCGGCCAACCATGAATATGGCTTACCTAAGAATAACCTTCGCGGTTCTTCTCCTGCAAGGGAGCTTGGCCCTGGCGGCCGAGGCTACCGTGCTTAACCCCGTCAAGCGCCAGGCTGCGCTTGAGCGCGGCAAAGCGTTGGTCGCCCCTAAGGAAATGGCGCCCGTCGCGGTCGACCCCTTCCATCCCCAGGCTTTTGCCGAGGCCGTGGCCGGCGCGGGCCGCGTCTCCGCCGGCACCAATCCGCCCCCCGGCACCGGCGGAGACACCGGAAGCCCCCCGGCCGGGCCGCGCACCGAGCGCGACCTGCTGCAGGCCATCGCCAAGAGCCTGAAACCCAGCGGTTATATCGTGCTCGGCGGCCAGCCCTCGATCTCGTTCGGTCAAAAGCGGGTCAAACCCGGCGGCATTTTGACTATCACCTTTGAAGGCAACCAATACACGTTAGAAGTAGTCAGTATCGATCGCACCAACTTTACCCTTCGCCTGAACCGCGAGGAATTTACCCGGACCATCAAATAAGGAACGAACTATGAGCACACGCACCCTCCTCACCGCGCTCTTCGCCACGGCACTGACCCTGCCCGCCCTCGCCCAGTCGACCGAAGCGCCGGCGGCCGCCCAACCCGCCGCCGCCGCGCCGGCTGCGGCTGTCCAAGGCTCCACGCCCACCGGCACCCCAGCGAGCCGCGACAAGGACACCCTGTCGGTGGATTTCCCCGACGAGGACATCAAGACCATCCTCCGCAACGTCGCCGACCTCTTCGAACTCAACCTCGTGGTGCCCGACACGCTGACCGGCAAGACCTCCATCAAGCTCCGCGACGTCACCTGGCGCCAGATCTTCCAGGTCGTCCTTGGGCCGGTGGGCTACACCTACGTGGAGGAAGGCAGCATCATCAAGATCGTCAGCAACGAGGTGCTGTCGCAGGAACCCGGCACGACCGAGGTCTTCATTCTCAACAGCGCCAAGGCGGCCGAGATCAAGCCGACCATCGACGGCCTGGTCGACGCCGCCGGCGGCGGCAAAATCGTGATCGACGCGCGCAGCAACGCCCTCGTCATCACGGAAAAACCCACCCGCATGGCCCGCATCCGCACCATCATCGAGCAGCTCGACAAGGCCACCGACCAGGTGATGATCGAGTCCAAGTTCGTCGAGGTCACCGACCGCGACATCCGCAACATCGGCGTCAACTGGGCCTCGCTCCAAGGCATGCAGTTCGGCGTCAGCAACATCAACCAGTCGTTCAACCGTAATAGGAATCAGACGTTTAACGCCAGCAACGCCACCAACGGATCGAATACCAATAACAATACCGCGACCAACGGCACAACGACCACTTCGACAAATGGCAACGCTGTCAGTTATAACGTAGATCCAACTAATGTGACCACCACTTCGACCAGCGGCACATTTGGCAGCCCCGGCACGATCAATTTAACCAATGGCGTGGTCAGTGGTGTGCCCAGTGCGCTTCCGTCCAACACTTCACTGCAAGGATTTAGCCCATTCATCCCCGGCACCCCGGGCGTCGGAGCTGTAATTGACCCTGTTACTGGCAATGTGGTATCCGCTGCAATTCCAGCCGTGCCTGCTACACCGGCAACATGGTCGCCACTAAGCTCTGTGACTTCAAGTAATTCGTCAGGCACGAATGGCAGCAACACGAATACCAACACGATCAGCAGCGCGATCAACTCCCTGAACTCCTTGGTCAATGGCGGCGGCACCTCGCGCGTGGCGACGGCCGTCTTCTCCGCCTCGGACTTCAACGTCATCATCTCCGCGCTCAAGACCCAGTCCAACACCAAGGTCATGTCCAATCCCACGGTGGTGACCCTCAACAACACCGAGGCCACGCTGAACATCGGCCAGGAATTCCCCGTGCCGAGCTACAACTACAACTCCGAGCGCGGCACCTTCGAGGTGTCGGGCTTCACCTACAAGCCGATCGGCATCATCCTCAAGGTCACCCCGCAGGTGAACGCCCGCGGCGTCATCAACCTCAAGCTCGAGCCCGAGGTCAGCCAGCAGGCCGACTCCACCACCTTCGGCGGCGCCGGCGGCGCCTCGATCCCGATCATCTCGACCCGCAAGGTGAAGACCCAGGTCTCCCTCAAGGACGGGTTCACGATGGGCATCGGCGGCCTCATCACCGACGCCAAGTCCGACGGCGGCAACAAGGTGCCGGTGCTCGGCAGCATCCCCGTGCTCGGCCGCCTCTTCTCCAACAAGAGCACGAGCAACGTCGCCACCAACCTGCTGATCTTCGTCACGGCCAAGACGGTCTCGGCCGACGGCGGCGCTCCCGAGGATGTCTTCGACCCCCGCGCCATCACCGCGACGGGCATGACCCGCGACGACCTGCCCGGCCACCGGGCTCCGAAGGGCGCCGATGTCTTCTCGGGTCCGGCGGCGACCAAGAAATAATCGCGGCGGCTTTTCCAAGCTTCCGGCCGGCGGAGTGATCCGCCGGTCTTTTTTTGCGGACTTTTCTGCAACCACGGATTTCGCGGACACCACGGACAATCCGAGCCAGACTCCGGTTGTGGAGACAGGGCAGCGGGGCACTCGCGCTTGTTATACCAGTTACGGTTCGGTTTGGCTCTATTGCAGGGACGTGGCTGGTCCACGCCCTCGCGGGCGGACACAAGGTCCGCCCCTACAGTGTCAATTCACAACGTAATTGGTATAATATCGCGTCCAGAGGTGCGTGAATGCTGGAATCTTTCAGGCAGCGTGCTGCGGAGTTTCTCTCGCTACACTCCTTTGGATCCGTGCTATCAGCGAAATCCGTGGTCAAGAAATTCGTTGGCCTTGCCCGACTCACCACCAGCCGGCCACAAAGCCTTGGACGGATTTTATGACGATGACGCCCAGGTTTTTCGTCAGGTGCGCCGCCACGCAAGGCAGGAGGGAGCGTGTCGGGTTCTGCGGGAAGAACCGCACGGCGTAGAACCACAGGGACCCGGCGAAGACGGCCGCCGTGCTGAACCAGGGCTTGGCCCCGCCGTGCAGGTGCAGGGCACCGCCCCGCCATTCCCACAGGAACGGATGCAGCAGGGCGAACCCGAACGAGGCGCCGACGATGCCCGCGAGCAACGGGCCGCGCCCGCGGTTTTCGACCACGAGGTAGCCCCGAAAAATCAGCTCCTCCAGGAAGGCGGCCACCAGGGTGTAAAGGCCAAACAAGCCAGTCATCTGGCTTTGCTGCGCAGTCAGACCCAAGGCCAGCTCTCCGCCCGTTTCCAGCGCCAGCAACATGAGTGCCCCGGCGGCGGCGACCAGCATCGCTCCGGTGTTCGCGGGCGTCGCGCCGGGGAAGGGGCGTGGGTGTGGTGTTCCTTGCCGGGCGGCCAGATAATCATCGCGCCACCACTTGGCCACGATGACGCCAGCGAGGATCATGCCGACGAGCAGCCAAGGATTGTCCTGTCCCATGCCAGCAACGAAATGAGGCTGCGCGGGTGCAAGGCAAGACTACCCGTGCGACACTCGCAGCCGGGATGGCAATCGGAGGCGTGCTCAGGACGGACTGTGGTCAGGGAATGGTCGTCAGGCTCTCCAGAAACGTTTTTCGGGTCGCGTAGTCGGCCGCGGTCAGTTCGCGGAAGCCGAGGCGGTCGGCGCCAATGACGAGGGGCTCGAGCGGAACATCGTGGTTGGCCTGGGTGAAACCGTAATGCAGGCCCCAGTAACGGTTGGGGGCCGCGTAGCAGCGGATGTTCCAGGGCTCCATGGCCACCCGGCTCTCGAAGAGCGCGACCATGGATCCACGGATGTAGAGGTTGGCATTGCCGCTGATGCTCGCATCGAGGTCGGAGTGCCAGTCCTCCAGCAGGCGGGGGAAGTTGTGGGCACCACCGCTGTATTGGGCGTTGGCGGCGCTGATCGGCGGCCGGTCGGTGAGGCCGGTGGCGTTGTGGTTGCTGGGGACCATGCCCATAAGCAGGGCGGTGGAGAATTCGGTGGCGGCGGGCGGAGGCAGCTTGGTCTGCCACGTGGTTGTGCCGCCGGTGCCCGGGGTGCTGCTGGTGGGCAGCGCGCCGGGCTTGATGGCGGTGGCGGAGGTGCCGAGGCCCTCGTAGTTGTTGGACGTGCTGGGGGCGGCGGAACGCCAGGTGGCCGCCCAGCTGGTGTTGGTGATGCGGAAAGCGCTCACGGCGTCATTCCACCCGTTGGTCTGGTAGTAGGGGGTGCTGGCGCTGCTGAACACCGGTTGCGACAGAAGGGTGATGGCATCGGCCATGACGGCGGCCAGTTTTTCATTGGCCGTGTCGGGATAGGTGGCGCTGTAGCCGCCGGGGTTGGTGTTGTCGGTCGAGGTGGCGTTGATCGTGCCGTCGGCGTTGTAGTGGCCGATGATGTAGGCGGCGTCGTTGGTGGCGAAGCTGAGGCCGGTCTTGGCGGCGGTCGTGTAGCTGGCCAGCGGACCGCGGCCGTTGGTCAGGCGGACGCCGGAATCAACGCGGTCGTTCTTGCCGGCGACAATGGTCTGGGCCCGTCTTTCCGCATCGACCGAGTGGATGTAGACGGCGATACCGTCATACCACGCCGAGGCGAGGTCGGCGGCGGGCACGGCCAGGGTGCCGGGATCGGCGGGGATCAGGCCGGGTGTGCTAGGGGTGAGGTAGGCCGGTGTATAATAGAGCCGGAAAGGATCGGGCCGGTTCACGGTCTCCGGGGTGCCCGAGCCGGGGAAGGAAGTGTAGGCAAAGGCCGCGGCGTTGTCGGCGTCCACGCCGAGATCGAGGGCCACGGCGGTGCCGGCCGGATTGAAGATGGAGTTGGCCCAGTTGGTGGCGGTGGGCGCGCCCACGTTATAACCCGTGCTGGTGGTGGCGCCATTGACGGTGCGGTTGAACATCATTTTGAAGCGGGCCATGTCGAAATCGATCTTGGCGATCGCGCGGGGCACATAGTTGGCGGTGCCGCGGGCTGAGCCGCCGGCGATGTTGGAGTTGTAGCCGACATTCCCGTTGGCGCGGCGCATGTCGAAGAAGTAGGCTTCCGCCGGGTAGGATGCCCCGGAGGCTTCGGCCGGGAAATTGTCGCCCGAACCACCGGAGACATAATAGCCGGTGTTGGGCAGCGGGTCCACTGTCACCAGGGTGTCGTCGACAATGGCGGCGGAGAGCGCCGGGAGGATGGTGACGGCACCGGACGAAACGCCCCCCGTGGGCAAGGCGGCGACGAGGTAGGTGTTCCCCTCGATATACAGGCGGTTGCCGGGTTGGATGGTGCCGGTGCCGGTATCAAGCATCAGGTTGTTGATCCCCGCGCCATAGGGGAAGGCCACCTGATAGCCCTTGGCCGTGCCGAGGGAGCCGCTTAGGGGGTCAGTGACGACGGTGGCGTTGTCGCCATATGAACCACCGGCTCTCAGTCCAGTGGCTATACCGATGGTCAGAGTGGTGGAGGCCGGGGTGGCGACGGGGGCGCAGGTGACCAGATATCGAGCATTGGGGCTTGCGCCGACAGTAATACTATTGCCGGGCAGGATGCTTTGCCCGGCAGTATTGTCGACGAAGAGAACGGTGTTACCGGCGGTGTGGCCGCCCACGAGTTGGAAGTTTGTGCCGCCAGCGGCAGAGCCGATCAGGCCAAAGGGTGCGACGGTGACCGCAGTGTTGTCGGCAATTACCTCACGCAGGCCCGGGGGAGCGAGCTTGATCACCCCGGCCGCCGTCTGGTCAGCCGCGACCAGATAGTGATACGCCCCGATCGTGACTGTGTCCCCGGCGCGCATAAGACCGGTGCCGGTGTCGAGGGCCAGGTCGGTGGCGCCGATGGCGTAGCCGCCGCCGTTGTTGATGAGGTAGCCGCTACCCAACTGATAGGCGGTCTGGACCGTGCGCAACACCTGGTTGGAGCCGACGGCGGTGCCGTTGGTGTAGCGGTTGGGCAGGACGTTGGAATACATCGTGTCATCGGCCATGAGAGCCGCCGTGGAGCCCGGAGTGCCGCCGTCATTGTGTCCATACGAAGGCTGGCCCGGCAGCACGACCTCGCGCAGGGTGTGCGTGGCGTCGGCGTTGATGATGTTCAGCCAGGCGCGATAGGAACGGGGCAGGATCGGCTGATCCGTGCCATCCGGCAGCTTGCCGATGCGGGCGGTGTCGTCGGGGTTGACGATGATGTAGAGGCCGGCCTTGCGGGCGAACTTGAGTTCCTTGGTGGCGGTGTCGTCGGTATCCACGGCCCAGCTGGTGCCGTTCCACTTGTAGGGGTTGCGCGGCTCGATGATCTGGCGGCCGCTGTTGCGGTCGTCCTCCGCGGTGGTGGGGAGGTTGGTCTCGTTGTAGGAGCCGACGCCGGGGAGCTCGAGCTTCGAGACGCCGTGGGCGTTGGTGCGGACGTTGCCGCCGTAGGTCGTGGTGGTGAAGGTCCGGAACTGGTTTTGGGTGGTGGTGGACTCGGTGGCGGCGCCGTATTTGTGGTCGCGCCACACGCCGCCGGAGGACTGCAGGTTCACCGACGCGCCCGAGACCGGAGTGTAATAGACGGCGCCGGTGCCGCCGGCGCCGGCCGAGGTGGAGCCGTCGCGTTTGACATAGGTGGCCTTCATCTGGCCGTCGGCATAGAGTCCGCCTGCGGCGGTGACCCGATGGGTGAACGTGACGGTGGCGGTGCTGCCTTGCTCGCCGCGGGCGGTGAGCCGGTTGTTGGTGTGCACCGGGCCGGCAATGCTCATATTCTGGCCGGGGAAAAGCTCGAGGTCCATGTTGTAGAACATCCCGAACTGGAAGAGAGGCGTGAGGCTCAGCTGCATGTCCTGCTCCGTGTAGGCGCTGACCGAGCCCATGCTGGGGTGGGAGGCCGTGGCCTTCGCAATGATCGGGATCTTGGCGGTGCTGACCTGCAGGCCGTTGTTCGGGCTGGTGACGTCGTTGACAAGGGCGTAGGGCGAGGCGCTTTCAATGCCGGCTCGCATTTCCATGCCCACGCTGCTGCTGGTGAACCCGGTGTTCAGGATGACGTTCGGCGGCATGTAGACGCGGTTGGCGCTGGAGCCGGTCCAGGGGAACACTCCGACCGGGGCGGAACCCATGCGGTTGAGCTTGGGGATGAGTTGCTCGGCCGAATAAAGCGCGATGTTTTCGGCCATGTTCTTGGCCCGCAGGATGAGTCGGTTGCGCTCGTTGCCCCGTCGCTCCCCGGTGCTATAAGTAAGCATGCTGGCGGTCAGGATGGCGAACATGGCGGTGAGCATCACGACCGTGATCAGGGCCGAGCCGCGTTTCTTATGGAGGAGTTTTTGGAAGGAGTTCATGGCAGGATTATTTCCGGGGGGAGATGGTGTAGTTAAAACTGCTGCTCGAGAGCATGTTGGTGACCGTGGTTCCGTTGATGAACTCGACGTTGATCGAGATGAAGCCGTCGGCCGGGTTGGCGGTGGGGGACTCGGTCGAGAAAATCGGGTAGAGATCCCCGGCGGCATAGGGCGTGTAGGGCGCCGCCACCGCGCGACCCTTGCTGCGCGCATTGAGCAACCGCGAACCGGCGCGGCTGGGATTGGCGTTCAGGTTGATGGCATTCAGCTCAGTGGCGATCCCGCTGAACGGGTGGCCGTTTCCGGCGCCGGCCGTGCCCTCGCCCCAACCGAGGCCGGGGCCAGCCGTGTCCGCTGTTTCATAGTATCGGACAGGGGCCTCCGCGTTGACTTGGGACTGATTGGTGGTCACGCGATAATAGACGCGGATTTGCCGGATATCGGTGTTGCGATAGAGCGAGGTCAGGGTGACCAGGACCAGACAGTCGCCGTGTGCGATCCACTTGTCGTAGTCGTCGCTGGCCGAATCGATCTCCGGGCCGACCGGGAAAATCGGGTCAGTTGTCAGATTCACACTGGTGTCCAGCTTGGTGTAATAATCGAAGAGATAAAAGGTCGAGGCATCGAGGGTTTCCTTGGTGATCTGGGAGGTGAAGGCGCGCAGGCTGGCGTTGGTGATCAGGCGCTGGGTGTCCTTATACATGGTGCGCAGGCCGAACAGAAAAGTGCTCATCGTCAGGCCGAGAACCAAGGTGACGATGGTCATGCTGATCATCACCTCCACGAGGGTGAACCCGGCGCGTCCGGGGTAATTGCGGGCAGGGCTTGTTCTCATTTGTCGAATCGGCTGCGGAGAAACACCTCGCGGTCGCGCACCGTCCGGGTGGCGCGGCCGTCCTGGTAGGAGTAGGTGTAGATCACGGTGACTTTCTTGACCTCGGAGACGTAGGCGTCGGGGATCTCATCGATCCAAACCCAGATATTGAGGTTGATCTGTTGGGACATGGAGCCGGTGACGGTGGAGAGCGGCATGGCCCCGATCCAATTGTCGATGGCGTTGGAACCATCGGCGCCGATCCCAGTGCCGGAAGCGCTTGCCGCCGGGGTCGTGGTCGGCCCTTTGGGAGTGTCCGCCGTGCCGTCGGCCAAGGTGGGTGTGTAGACGACCCGGAGCCACTTGACGGTGTTCTGATTGATGCGCACCCGCACATTGGGGGCTGGCGTGGCGGCGGCGTCCGTCGGGTCCACGCTCATGTTTGGCAGCAGTTCGGAATATTCCAGCTGCTTGATCTGCTCCATGATCCCGTAGACCACGCTGGTGCAGGCGGCGTGCAGCACACTGGATTCGGTGACCCGCCGGGATTGGATGAACGTCCCGATGAAACCCAGCATCACTGTCGCCATGAGCGTGAGGGAGACCATGACCTCGACAAGGGTCAGGCCGTTTTGGTTGGCGCGTTTGCCAAACGACCGGATGAAAGTGGTTCTGAGGCAGTCTTGGCTGTGGGCATAGGACACGGCCGAGGGCGCTTGAGCTGTGTTGCTGGGTTCCATTGGCAACATACTAGCAAATAACGACACCGGGATAAACAGCACTAAGGCTCTATCAAAAGCCTCTACAAAACATAGAGGCTATAGCCTCTATCGCTTTGGCAACCGATCAACGACTGGTGCCTCAGATTTGCCAGCACAGCGACAGATGACAAAAAATGCACGCGCGTTGCGAGTTCATCCAGGCACCGGCAAGTAAGCGTGTATGCGGAGTATATGTTCGTTCATTCCATCCCAGCGTTAGACAATATTTGTTAGCCATTTGGTGAGGCCGGGCTAGCTTCCTGCGAGATGGCCAACACGGTTGCACAAGCGGACGCACAGCTCGCACCTAACACGGATGCGCATGGGCTGTTCGAACGGATCAGGCCGCACCTGGCCGCGCTGGATGCTTTCATGCGCAAAGAAGTGGAGAATTTTGAGCCGGAGATCAGGGAGATGGCGGCCTATTGCCTCGACACCACCGGCAAGCGGCTGCGGCCCACCATGGTTTTCGTCAGCGGCTGGCAGGGCGATGGGGTGGTTTCAGAACAACTGGTGCGCGCCGCCGGTGTGGTCGAGATGGTGCACCTCGCCACGCTGGTGCATGACGACATCATGGATCGCGCCGAGATCCGCCGAAGCCGTCGCACCGCGTCGCGCGAATTCGGGCCGGATGCGGCGGTCCTGCTCGGCGACGCGTTGTTCTCGCAGGCCCTGCACATCGCCTCGCAGTTTCCCACCACCGAGGTCTGCCGGCTGGTCTCGGAATCCACCCGCAAGGTCTGCTCGGGTGAGATCATGCAGACCCTGCGCCGGCGTGACATCAACATCTCGCTCGCTGAATACCGGCGCATGATCGACCTGAAGACCGCCGAGCTTTTCCGCGTGTCCTGTTTCCTCGGGGCCCGGTTGTCTGGCCACGCCCCGGCCTTTGCGGCCGCCGCCGATCGTTTTGGGCACCACCTGGGCATCGCCTATCAGATCTATGACGACCTGGTGGATTTTGTCGGCGAAGAGCAGCGCATCGGCAAAACCCTCGGCACCGACCTCGCGACCGGCAAACTCACGCTGCCACTCATGCTGCTGCTGGAGCGGGTTTCTGCGGATGAGCGCAGTGCGATCGTTGCCGCCTTGCGGGGCGGGCGGCCGCTGGGCTTGCCGGCCAGCAAGCAGCGGATGAAAGAACTCGGCATCGCCAGCGGGGTGGTGCGCGCCATCGAGGAGGAACTGGTGGCCGCCGTGTCGGTGCTGGCCTCCTTTGGACAACTGGCTCCGGTTCCGCTGATGCGGCTGTTGAGCGAAATGCTCCGCCAGCAGGTCGCGGCGCTGTCTGCCCCGGCCGATTCACCATAGTTTGCGTTTGCCTGGCTCCAACCCCGCGCTAGCCTGTCTATCCCGACGATGAATCCGTCCAAGGTATTTGCCAAGGCCATCCTCAGCTCCCCCGAGCGTCAGCTGGAGGCGGATGCGGACTTCACCGTGGTGAAGCAGGTGCAGGCGGGCGATGTGGCGGCTTTTGATCGTCTGATTCTTAAATACCGCGAGCGCGTTTTCGGGGTCGTTTACAACCTCACCGCCAACCGGGAAGACGCCTCGGACCTGACTCAGGACGCCTTCATCAAGGCTTTCCAGTCAATCAACCGCTTTCAGGGCAACTGCTCCTTCTTCACCTGGCTCTACCGCATCGCGGTCAACACCACCCTGAGCCACTTGCGCAAGAACCGCCTGCGCAGCTTTTTCAGCCTGGAGAAGCTCAACGAGGACGGCGCAAACGCCCAGATCCTTGAACAATTGACGGATAAAAGAGGAGCGGACCGCGACACCTACCTCCTTGAACTCAAGGAAAAATTGAACGAAGCCCTCCAAAAACTGTCTATCCCACACCGAACAGTGATTACGCTTTTTGAGATCGACGGCCTCAGCCACTCCGAAATCGCCGAAATCATGGGCTGCTCCGAAGGCACCGTCCGCTCCCGTCTTCACTACGCCAAGCAGTTCCTGCAAGGCGAGCTCGGCAAGTATCTTCGCTCCTGAACCACATGCCCCAACCTGACCAACGCCCCAAAGTGACCATCGAGGATCTCCTGCGCCTCAAGCGCGCGGAGCGCCCCGCCGCCGAGTTTTGGGCCAACTTTGAACAGGAGCTGCGGCAGAAGCAGCTCACCGCGCTGTTGGAAAAGCGTCCGTGGTGGCAGGGCCTGCCGCAGATCTTTGCCCGGCGCGCCTACCTGCCCGTGGGGGCCACCGCCATCCTGGCCTTCACCTTGGTGTCCGTGAAATACTACGCGCCCACCCAGGTGGCGCAGCTGCCGGCGCCGGCCTCGAACACCCCGGTTGTGGCGGATCAGAATCCGGCTTCGGCCCAGGCTCCGGCCAGCTCGCAGTTGGGCAATCGCGGCGAATCCGCCCCTGCCGGGACCCTCGTGGCCGCCGTCAAACCGACGACGGAGGAGAACTCCCCCGAAACGACCGAGCTGATGCCGGCGTCGGCGACACCCAATGCCACGGAAAGACCTTCGGCCCGACTCCTCGCAGCCACCAACCTGAACGGTCTGGCTGAAAGCGTGTCCGGCTTCGGGCAGGATGTCCTCAGCAACCGTCTGAGCGCCCAGCCCCATGTGCAAGCTGCCGCCGTGACTGTCGAGGAACTGGCTTCCGTGCCGGCAAATTCAACCCGGCGCAACCGGTTGCTGGCCCATTATGACGGCCGCCAGCTCAATCCCGAACCCGCGCCGCCGGCCGTGGTGCGCGAGCGCCTGGCCCGCCGCTTGGGTGAAACCGAATACACCGACCGGGGCGGACGCCTCGCCCGGGACATTGCCTCCTTCGGCACGCCCATGCCGCAGATTGTGGCTCTGCGGTTCTGACAAAAATTATTCCGCTCACCGGCCCGCCTTTCGGCGGGCCTTTTTATTCTCTTTGGGTCTAATACCCCGGAGCAGCGGTGTCAGTGAGCAAGGGTGAAGTTTGGGTCGAGGATGAGGCGGTTCATCAGGCAGACCAGCTTGCGCATGACAGCGACGAGACAGACCTTTGGCGGTTTGCCGTTGGCTTTGAGTCGCTGGTAAA
>JACPPI010000030.1 GCA_016190985.1 Opitutia bacterium
AAAATTTCTTTGGCCGCATCAAAAAATACCGGCGCATCTCCACCCGCTACGAGAAGCTCGCCGCCACCTTCTTGGCCTTCGTGCAGTTCGCGGCCGCTCTGGATTGGCTCACTCATCGGGTTTGAATACACGCCCTAGTGGAACTGGTGGCGGCTCAGTTGCCAAGTCGGGTGGATCCGCACTGACGCTCTCTGGGGCCAACACCTATGCCGGTGGCACAACTGTCAGCAATGGCGGCACAACCGCCGCAGGCACTTTGAATATCAATAACGGCGGCAGCGGCGGCACCTCTTCGGCCATCGGCACGGGCGCCCTGACTATCAGTGGAACTTCGCCCGTCATCGACAATACGAGCGGTTCCGCGGTGACCCTGTCCACCAACAACGCGCAAAATTGGAACGCCAACTTTACCTTCACCGGCACTAACAATCTTAATCTTGGAAGCGGCGCCGTCACGCTGAACGCGAATCGCACTGTCACGACCACCGCTGGCACGCTTACTGTTGGCGGTGCCATCGGTGGCGGTGCCTTCGGCATCACCAAGGCCGGTGCCGGAACACTAGTCCTCTCAAATGCCGCCAGCACTTACACCGGAGCCACGACCATCAATGCCGGTGTTCTGTCAGTGAGCACGCTCGCCAACGGCGGCGGCAATAGCAGCATCGGCGCTTCGACCAACAACGCGACAAATCTCGTGATCGATGGCGGCACGCTGCAATACACAGGCGCCACAGTCAGCACTGATCGGAAAATCAAAATCGGGAATACCACCGCCGGCGGGGCCGCGACTCTTGATGCTTCTGGAAGCGGGGCCCTGACTTTCTCGGCAACTGGCACGAGCGCTTTCTCATATGGAACTACCAATCAAACCCGCGCCCTAATCCTCACCGGCGCCAACACCGGCAGCAACACGCTAGCGGGCAGCCTCACTGACAACGGAACCGGCGCCACCACCGTCACCAAATCGGGAGCAGGCACCTGGGTGCTCTCCGGCACCAACACCTACACCGGAGCCACCACTATCAGCAGCGGCACCTTGACGGCAGGCGGCAATAGCGCCTTCGGCACCAGTGCCGTAACGGTGAATTCGGGCGGCACGGTTTCGATCAACTCGGGCGTTGTCATCGGCAACACCTTAACCCTGAATTCTGGCAGCACGATCAAGGGCGGTGGCACCGTTTCCAGCGCGACCACGGTCAGCGGCAACATCGCCCCGGGCAACAGCGCCGGCAATCTGACGTTCGGCAACGGCCTCACGCTCAATTCCGGGAGCACCTACGTCTGGGAACTCGGTTCGCTGACCACGAGCGGCGGCGGCACCAACTTCGACCTCATCACCATTTCCGGCGGCAACCTGACCATCGTCAGCGGGGCGATCCTTTCGCTCTCCCTCAGCACGCTGGCGCCCCAGAACAACGATCCTTTCTGGAACACCAACCGCTCGTGGACCATCATCAGCAACAGCGGCAGCATCACCGGCACCGCGCTGACCATCGATAATCCCGCCTGGTCCGGCTACGGCTCCTTTGCGACCGGGGCCAATGGGTCCAACCTCGACCTCAACTGGACCGCCGCCGCCATCCCGGAACCGTCCACCTGGGCGGTGATTCTCGGCGCGGTGGCGTTGGCGGGGATGCTGATCCGGCGGCGCCGGCGGCAGCACGCGGCCTGAGCCGGTTTTCCGAAAACAGAAAAGCCCGCCGGGTTGGCGGGCTTTCGTTTTGCGACCGACGGCGATCACTTGCCGGGCGGCTTGTCCGTCACCGTCGGCTTGAAGGTGAGGCCGGCATCGGTCGTCGCGGCGGGCTTGGCGGCGGCGGGCGAGCTGGTGAGCAACAGCGTGGCGCGCTGGGCCCAGGGGCTGCTGGCGTCGATCTTGGAGACCTCGTCGGCCAGTTTCTTCACCTCGTCGGCCTTGCCGGCGGCGGCGGCGAGGGAGGTGAGATGGTAGGTCGCCTCGGCGCGCGCGCCCTTGGCGAGCGCGGCATCGGCGCCGATGGCCTTCAGCGCGGCCTCGCCGGCGGCCTGGTCGCCGCCGTTGAGCTGGCTGATCGCGGCACCGAGCCGGGCGCGGCCGAGCAGGACTTCGTGGCGCAGGCTGCCGGACGCCTTCTGGTATTGGGTCGCGGCGGTCTTGTAGTCCCCGGCGGTGAACTTCTCGTCGGCCAACCGGAGCCAGGCGACACCGGCGAGGGCGTGGCCGGGGTGCGCCCCGGCGAAGGCCGCCAGCCTGGCGGTCTGGTCGGCGATCTTGGCGTATTCCGCCTGCACGTCCTGCTCGCGGCTGGCGGCGTAGGCCTGCCAGGCTTCGCGGCCGACGATGGCCAGCAACGCCGCGGCACAAACGATCAGGATGCCCTGGCGGTTCCGGGCCCAGAAGGCGTGGACGGCGGTTTCAAAGGCGGGCTCGTAGACGGGGGCGGCACCCTCGGGCGAGTGGTTGGCGGGGGGAAGTTGACTCATGGAACCGCGCAGGTTGAGCGGCGCTCCCCGCCGCCTCAACGCCAAAGTTGGCCCGGTTCAGTCAAAAACCACCGTCTTGTTGCCGTAGACGAGCACCCGGTTGTCCAAGTGCCAGCGCAGGGCCTGCGCCAGCACAAGTTTCTCCAGATCACGCCCCTTGCGAACCAGATCCTCGACGCTGTGCCGGTGCGTCACCCGCACCACATCCTGCTGGATGATGGGCCCGTCATCGAGCACCCCGGTGGCGTAATGCGCGGTGGCCCCGATCAGCTTCACCCCGCGCGCATGGGCCTGATGGTAGGGCTTGCCTCCCGCGAAGGCGGGCAGGAAAGAGTGATGGATGTTGATGACCGGCTGGCCGGCCTTTTCCAGAAAATCCCCGGACAGCACCTGCATGTAGCGGGCGAGCACCACGAACTCCGCGCCGGCCGCGCGCAGGATCTCCAACTGCTGCTTCTCCGCGTCCGCCTTGGTCGCGACCGTCACGGGCACATGGTGGAAGGCCAGCCCGTAGTGCCGCGCCACCTCGCCCAGATCCGGGTGGTTCGAGATCACACAGGCGAAGTCCCCGGCGAACTCCCCGGCCTGCGAACGCAGCGCCAGATCGTGGAAGCAATGGTCCTCCCTCGAGACAAAGAGGGCGCCTCGGGCGCGGTGCGTCGAGACCGCCACGCGGGCCGCCATGCCCAAAGACAGGGCAAACGCGCGGAACTCGGCGGCCTCCTCCCCCGGCTCGGCGCCCGCCGGCACCCATTCGATGCGTTGGAAAAATTCGCCCGCTTCCATGTCCCGGTGCTGGTCGGCGTGCAGGATGTTGCCCTGCCGCGCAAAAATCCAGCCCGCCGTCCGGGCCACGATGCCCGGCTGGTCGGGACCGTGCAGCAAGGCGACCAGGGTGGCGGCGGGCTGCATGGCGACCTTCACATCGGCACGACGCTGGTGCGGTATTGCTGCAGCGGGCGGACGTCCACGCGCCTGGCCTTCACGGCGCGGATGCCCTCGAGCGCCGCGCGCGCGCCGGTGATGGTGGTCATGATGCAGACGTTGTTGGCCCAGGCGGCGGTGCGGATGGCGTTCTCGTCGTTGCGCGGGACCATGCCGCGCGGGGTGTTCACCACGAGCTGGATCTCGCCGTTCTTGATCATGTCCACGCAATTGGGCCGGCCCTCGTTGAGCTTGAACACCGGCTGCACGGTGAGCCCGTGCGTCTGGAGGAGCCTGGCGGTGTTGGTCGTCGAGCACACGGTGAAACCGAGTTCGATGAACCCCCGGGCCAGCGCGGTGACGTGCGGCTTGTCGGAATCCTTGACGCTGATGAAGACCCGGCCGGCGAGCGGCAGCGCGGGCTTGGCCGCCATCTGGGTCTTGGCGAAGGCGATGCCCAGATCGTCGTCCATGCCCATGACCTCGCCGGTCGAGCGCATCTCCGGCCCGATCACGATGGTGGCGCCGGGGAAACGCGCGAAGGGAAACACGGCCTCCTTCACGCACCAGTGCTTGGGCCGGATCTCCCGGGTGAAACCGAGATCCTTGAGCCTGGCCCCGGCCATGACGCGCGCCGCGAGCTTGGCCAGCGGCACGCCGATCGCCTTGGCCACGAACGGCACGGTGCGGGACGCGCGCGGGTTGACCTCGAGCACGTTGAGCTGGTTGTCCTTGATCGCGAACTGGACGTTCATCAGGCCCACGACCTTGAGCGCCCCGGCCAGCGCGTAGGTGGCGGCGCGGACCTCGTCGAGCATCTCGCGCGAAAGGGTGTGCGGCGGCATCACCATGGCGGCGTCGCCCGAGTGCACGCCGGCGTATTCGATGTGCTCAAGCATGCCGCCGACGAGCGTCGTCTCCCCGTCGCTGATGCAGTCCACGTCCAGCTCGATGGCGTCCTCCAGGAACTTGTCGATGAGCACGGGCTTGCCGGGCATGACGCTGAAGACCTGGTGCGCGACCTCCCGCAGCTCGGCCTCGCTGTAGAGGATGAACATGCCGCGCCCGCCGAGCACGAACGAGGGGCGCACGAGCACGGGGTAGTCCAGCGCGGCGGCGGCGGTGATGGCCTCGGCCTCGGACATGGCGATGCGGTTGGCGGGCGACTTGAGCCCGGTCTGGTCGAGCACGGCGGCGAAGAGCCTGCGGTCCTCGGCGGCGTCGATGCTCTCCGGCGGGGTGCCGATGATGTTCACGCCGCGCGCCTTCAAGGCGCTGGCGAGGTTGAGCGGCGTCTGCCCGCCGAACTGCGCGATGGCGCCGACGCAGCCCTCCTGCTCGTAGATCTCCAGCACATCCTCGAGGGTCAGCGGCTCAAAGTAGAGGCGGTCCGAGGTGTCGTAATCGGTCGAGACGGTCTCGGGGTTCGAGTTGACCATCACGGTCTCAAAGCCGGCCTCGCGCAGCGCGAACGAGGCGTGCACGCAGCAATAGTCGAACTCGATGCCCTGGCCGATCCGGTTGGGGCCGCCGCCGATGATCATGATTTTCTTTTTCGCCGAGGGCTTGATCTCGTTCTCGTCGCCGTAGCTCGAATAATAGTAGGGCGTGAACGCCTCGAACTCCGCGGCGCAGGTGTCGACGAGCCGGTAGGTCGTGCGGATGCCGGCCTTTTTGCGGTGCGCCCGCGCCGTGTCGAAGTCGGTCTTGAGCAGGTGGGCCAGCTGGGCGTCGGAGAATCCGGACTGCTTGGCCCGGCGGAGGAGCGCCGTATCGACGGTCTTCAGCGTGTGCTGTTTCAGCTCCAGCTCCATCTCGTGCAGCTCCCGCAACTGGCGGAGGAACCACGGGTCGATCCTGGAGAGGCCGAAGATCTCGTCCTCCGTGAGCCCCGCGAGAAAGGCCCAGCGGATGTAGAACACGCGCTCCGCGTTCGGCGTGCCGAGCTTCTGCCGGATGGTGGTGTCGTCGGGCAGCTCGTCGCCGCCGAACTTGCCGCCGCCGCCCCAGCCGCGGGAGCCGATCTCGAGCGAGCGCAGGCATTTTTGGAAAGACTCCTTGAAGGTGCGGCCGATGGCCATGGCCTCGCCCACGGACTTCATGGCCGAGGTCAGCGTCGTGTTGGCGCCGGGGAATTTCTCGAAGGCGAAGCGCGGCATCTTCGTGACGATGTAGTCGATCGTCGGCTCGAAGCTGGCGGGCGTCAGGCGCGTGATGTCGTTGCGCAGCTCGTCGAGCGTGTAGCCGATCGCGAGCTTGGCCGCGATCTTGGCGATGGGGAAGCCGGTGGCCTTCGACGCGAGGGCGGAGGAGCGCGAGACCCGCGGGTTCATCTCGATGACGACCTGGCGGCCGGTCTGCGGGTCGATGGAGAACTGGATGTTCGAGCCGCCGGTCTCGACGCCGATCTCGCGGATGACGGCGAACGACGCGTCGCGCATCACCTGGTATTCCTTGTCGGTGAGCGTGAGGGCCGGCGCGACGGTGATGGAGTCGCCGGTGTGGACGCCCATCGGGTCGAAATTCTCGATGGAGCAGATGACGACGCACTGGTCCTTGTGGTCGCGCATGACCTCCATCTCGTATTCCTTCCAGCCGAGCAGGCATTCCTCGACAAGCACCTCGCGGGTGGGCGAGGCCTCGAGGCCGCCGTTGACGATCTGCTCGAACTCCTCGCGGTTGTAGGCGATGCCGCCGCCGGTGCCGCCGAGCGTGAAGCTCGGGCGGATGATGAGCGGGAAGGTGCCGATCTTCTCGGCGGCGGCGCGCGCCTCCTCCAGCGAGTGCACGACGCCGGACTTGGCCACGTCGAGGCCGATGCGGAGCATGGCCTCCTTGAAGAGATTGCGGTCCTCGCCCATCGCGATGGCGCGGGGTTTCGCCCCGATCATCTCGACGTTGTATTTCTCAAGGGTGCCGGCCTGGTGCAGCGCCATCGAGAGGTTGAGCGCGGTCTGGCCGCCCAGCGTGGGCAGCAGCGCGGAGGGGCGCTCCTTCGCGATGATCTTCTCGAGAATCTCGACTGTCAGCGGCTCGATGTAGGTGACGTCGGCGAACTCCGGGTCGGTCATGATGGTGGCCGGGTTGGAGTTCACCAGGATCACCTTGTAGCCCTCCTCGCGCAGCGCCTTGCAGGCCTGGGTGCCCGAATAGTCAAACTCGCAGGCCTGACCGATGATGATGGGACCGGCCCCGATGATCAGGATGGACTGAAGGTCAGAGCGTTTGGGCATGGGCGCAGATTTCGCCGAGGCTTGAGTCGCCCCCAAAGTGGCGCAAGAGGGAATTGAGCAAATCCCATGGCCTACGCCCGCCGCGCCGGCGGGGGGGCGCCCACCGGCCGCGCCTGGGCCTCCCAGGCACTCAGCCGAGCCGGCTGCGGTCGATGCCGAGCGCGGCCGCGGCCCGGGCCTTGTCGCCCTGGCAGGCGTGCAGCACCCGGGCGATGTATTGCTTCTCCTGGCCCGCGAGGTAGTCGGCCAGGGTCGGCCAGTCCTTCAGCTCGTGGATGCGCAGGGGCAGCTGGGCCGAGGTGATGACCCGGGTCTCCGTGGTGGCGACAACCTGGGAAATCACCTGGGTGAACTCGGCCAGGTTGCCGGGCCAGGCGTAGGCGCGGAGCATGGCGAGGGCGTCCTCGGTGAACTCCACCTGCCGGGTGTCAAACTGCGGATTGGATCCCTTGCCGGCGATGCCCTTGAGCAAGGCGGGGATGTCCTCCGGGCGCTCGCGCAACGCCGGCAGCTGCACCGGCAGCGTGGCGACGCGGTAGAAAAGCTCCTCGCTGAACTTCCCCTCCTCCGCCAGTTTCTCGAGGTCCTCCTCCGTGGCGCAGATGAGGCGGAAGTTGCCGGCGTTGTTGCGCAGGACGGAGATCAGCTCGGCGTGCGTCTCCGGCGGCAGGCATTGCAGGTGCTGGAGGAAGAGGGTGCCGCCCTTCGCCTCCTGCACCCAGGCGCCGCCCGAGCCGTTCTGCCCGAAGAGGCCGGAATGGAGGTTCTCCCTGGTCGCCAGCCGGCAGTCGATCGGCACCAGCGGGCCGCCCGCGGGCGCGCCGGCGGCATGGAGCAGTTCGGCGGCGATCTCATGGCCGGCGCCGGTCTCGCCCGAGATGAGCACGGGGGTGCGCGCGGTGGCGAGCTTCCGGAGCTGGGTGACGAGCCGCGTGATCTTCGGGCTGGTCCCGGCGAACCGGGCTTCAAAATCCGCCGCCCGGTCCGCCGGCGCGGCGCCGAGGGATTCGCGCTCGACGACCAGCCGCCGGAATTCCAGGCCGCGCTTCAGGGCCTGCATGAGTTCGTCCACCTTGAAGGGCTTCTGCAGGTAGTCGAACGCGCCGAACTTCAGCGCCTGGATCGCGCTCTCCGTGCTGGCGTAGGCGGTCATGATGATGACGACCACCGTGGGGTCATACGCCTTCAGCCGCTTGAGCAGCGTGATGCCGTCCATCGGCTTCATGTCGATGTCGGCCAGCACGAGGTCGTATTTTTCCGCCTTGTAGCGGGCCAGGCCCTTTTCCCCGTCGGTCGCAAAGGCGGTCGCGTAACCGGTCGGCTGGATCACGGCCTCCAGCATCTCGTGGATGGAGATGAGGTCGTCGACGATGAGGAGGGAGGGCATGGGGGGGTGGGCCGGGAGACCGGGCCCGCGCAACCGCGGGCCGGCCTGACCGCTTTAAGCAACAGCGCCGCGCCTATTGCAAGCCGCCGGCCACCGCGCCGAGCTGGAAGATCGGCAGGAACATGGCCATGACGATGCCGCCGACCACGACGCCGAGGAACACGATGAGCAGCGGCTCGATCAGCGAGGTGAGCGCGGCCACGGTGGCGTCGATCTCGGTGTCGTAGAAGTCGGCGATCTTGTTCATCATGCCGTCGACATTGCCGGTGGTCTCGCCGGCCTTGACCATGTGCTTCATCATCGGCGGGAAGAAGGTGTTGGCCGCCATGATCTCGGACACCTGGCCGCCCTGGCTGACGTGCTTGGCGATCTCGGCACAGGCGTCCTCGATCTGGCACTTGCCGCTCGCGGAGGAGACGATCTCCAGAGTGCGCAGGATGGGCACGCCCGAACGCATCAGCGTGGCGTAGGTGCGGCAGAAGCGGGACAGGGCGATCTTGTGCACGAGGTTGCCGAAGATGGGCGCGTTCACCAGGAACTTGTCCTTCTGTCTGCGGCCGTTGGGCGTGGCGATGTATTTGCCGGTCACAAAATAGACGCCATACGCGCCGCCGCCCAACGCCCACCACCACGCCTTCATGAAGTTGCTCAAGTCGATGAGGAACTGGGTCGGGGCCGGCAGCTTGGCGCCGAAATCCGCGAACATGGCGGCGAACACCGGGATGACGAAGATCAGCAGCACGTTGACGAGCGCGACCGCGAGACCGATGACAGCGATCGGGTAGGTCATGGCCGACTTGACCTTCTTGGTCAGCTTGACCGTCGACTCGAAGTAGCCGGCCACCTTGCCGAGAATCTCGGCGAGGCCGCCGGACGCCTCACCGGCCTCCACCATCGAGATGAACAGGTTGGGGAAGGACGCCGGGAATTTCTTCACCGCCGAGGAGAACGAGGTGCCGGTGGAGATGTCGTTGCGCACGTCGCGGATCACGATGCGAAAAACCTGGTCTTCGGTCTGGTCCTGCAAGGCTTCAAGGCAGGAGACGAGGGGCAGGCCGGCTTGCAACAGGGACGCCAGCTGGCCGGTGAAAACCGACAGTTCGCCGAGGCCGAGCTTGTAGGTCTTGGCCTTTTTCTCGAGGGCCTTCTGTTTGGCCAGGGCCTGGGCCGCCTGGACGCCGGATTGCTTGGGTTTCGCCGCCGCTTGAGTCGCCATAGTGGCCGCAGGCTAGGGCTATAACCATAACGGCGGCAATCTATTTTCTGGGCGGTCCCCGCGGTGGAGCCCATTGAACAAAAGCTTGAAGGAGCGCCGCCCCGGGACACTCTCGCCCGTCGAAGACGCGGCTATAGTTTAATGGTAAAACCTCTGCCTTCCAAGCAGGTGTCGTCGGTTCGATTCCGACTAGCCGCTCCAGCTGCCGCACGGCGGCGCCGGACCCCAAGGCGCAACCGCCACTCCCCGTGAACATCATCCTATTTCGCCCGGCCGAAATCACTCAGCCCCTGCCCCGGCAGGATCCGCGCGCCCGGCACATCCTCGCGGTGCTCCGCCGCCAGCCGGGCGACAGCTTCGACGCCGGTTTGCTCGATGGCCCGCGCGGCAAAGGCACGCTGGTTTCAGTCACTCCCGAACATCTCACCCTGGCCTTTGCCTGGGGCGAACCGCCGCCGCCGCTCCGCCCCCTGATCCTGGTGATCGGCCTGCCCCGGCCGCAGACCGCCCGCGACATCCTGCGCGAGGCCACCACGCTCGGAGTCGCCGCCATGCATTTTGTCCGCACCGACCGCGGTGAAGCGGGCTATGCGGAAAGCACCCTCTGGCGTTCCGGCGAGTGGCAGGATTGCCTCATCACCGGCGCCGCCCAGGCCAACTGCACGCGCTTGCCCGAAGTCACGCACGGCCGCGCCCTGCGCGCCGCGCTCGCATCCCTGCCCGCCGGCGCCGCGCGGCTCGCGCTCGACAACTACGAAGCGAAGGCCGCGCTCGCCACTTGTAACCTGATAGATGACAAGTCCGCGGTGCTCGCCCTCGGCGCGGAGCGGGGCTGGTCGGCGGCGGAGCGGGAGCTGTTGCGCGGAAGCGGCTTCACCCTCGTCCATCTGGGCGAGCGTGTGCTGCGCACCGAGACGGCGTGCCTCTGCGCCCTCACGCTGCTCCAGGCCCGGCTCGGCTGGATCTGAAGATCGCCACGGTCGGCTGACGCGTGCCTTTGCCGAGCCGCTTCACGCAGGTCCAGCCCGCCGGCGTCAGCTCCAGCTCGCCGGGCATCTCAAAGACGATCAACGCATCTGGTTTCGCCACCAGCCAGCCGGTCAGGCGCGCAAAGAGTTTCGGCGCCAGTCCGGAAATCTGGCCATACGGCGGATCAATGAACACCAAGTCCGGCGCGGCGCCCGGCAACACCGTGGTGGCGTCCGCCGTCACGACCTGCAGGCCGGCGGTGTCGCGCTGGAGGCTTTTGCACACGGCGGCGATGTTTTGCCGGATGAAACCCGCCGTGCGCGCGTCCTTTTCCACAAAAATCCCCCCGGTGGCGCCGCGACTGAGCGCCTCGAGCCCGTAGGCCCCGCTGCCCGCGAACAGGTCCAGAAACCGCGCGCCGGGCACGTGCGCCGCCAGGCTGGAGAACACGGCCTGCCGCATGGCGTCGGTCGCCGGGCGGACCGCGTCGCCCTTGGGCAAGACCAGCGGGATGCCGCGCGCCTGGCCGCCGGTTATGCGCATGGGGCGACTCCGGTCGGACCTGTCATTGACCGGTGAAAATCACCGGGGAGACAAGGAACTCTTGCGGCGGCCTGCGGTTGTATGAACATAGCGTTTGCACGCGGCCGGGAGGCGATTTACGTCTGCCTGCACCAGCGTGAAGTCGGCCACCTAACTGGCTTCCGCGCCTCGCAAAGGCAATGCCTTTACCCAGTCCACCAAGCATGTTTTCCCGGCTCCCGGTCCGGCCGCTCCTCGCGGCCCTCTTTGCCGCCGCGGCCCTCCACGGCGCGGAGCAAAACGGCTGGCCGTTGGTCGTGCGCCAACCGGCCGAGGGCGGCGCCCCCGGGTCGGTCCAATGCCTCGGGCCGTTGCTGTTTTCCCGTCAGGACCGCGACCTCGTGCAGGGTTTCCGGCCGTTCTGGCTGCGCGCCGTCGCAGGGGACAAGGAAACCTCCACCCTCCTCTACCCGCTCTTCACGTGGCAGCTTGAGGCCGGCGATTCGCATTTCAGTCTCTCCCAGCTCGTGAACGGCCGCCGCACCGGCGTCACGGGGGGCGGTGCCGGCACGCGCGGCTTCGACGCCTGGCCGTTTTATTTTTCCCGGGAAACGGGAGACCCCGCGACCTCCTATCGCGCCCTGTTTCCTGTCGCCGGCACCATCAGGCACCGCTTCGGCCGGCAGGAGCTGTCGTGGTATGCCTTCCCGTTTTATCTGCACAGCACGAAGGCCGGCCGCGAGATCACGACCGCGCCGTGGCCCTTCCTGCGCTTCATCGGCGGCGAGGGGCATAAAGGCTTCGAGTTCTGGCCGCTCTTCGGCCGCCGCGGCCGCGAAAACGACTACGCCGAGCAGTTCTGCCTGTGGCCGCTCTTCTACAAATCCATCCACGGGCTCTCCGAAGCCACACCCACCGTGAAACTCGGCGCCCTGCCCTTCTACACCCGTGAGACCGCGCCGGGCAGCATCAGCGAGACCTATGTCTGGCCGTTCTTCGGCTACACCCACCGCACCGCGCCGCATCGTTACGACGAGCAACGCTACCTCTGGCCCTTCCTCGTCCAGGGGCACGGCGACCAGCGCCACATCAATCGCTGGGCTCCGGTTTATACCCACTCCGTCATCAAGGGTTACGACAAGACCTGGCTGTTCTGGCCGCTTTTCCGCCACGCAGCCTGGCAGGACGCCGGCCTCGCCCAGGAAAAGAACCAACTGCTCTATTTTCTGTATTGGTCCCAAAGCCAGCGCAGCCTGACCCATCCCGGCGCGGCCCCGGCGCACAAGACCCACCTCTGGCCGCTTTTCAGCGCCTGGGACAACGGCGCCGGCCACCGCCAAGTGCAGGCGTTCAGCCCGCTGGAGGTTTTTTTCCAGAACAACGAGGCCGTGCGCCAGCTCTACACGCCGCTCTTCGCGCTCTACCGTTACGACCGGACGGACGCCGCGACCTCCCGCCATTCCTTGCTGTGGGACGCCGTCACCTGGCGCCGCACCGCCGCGGAAAAGGAATTCCACCTCGGCCCGCTCTTCAGCGTGGAAACCGGCGCGGAGCGGCAGCGCGTCACCCTCGGCAACGGCCTGCTCGGCCTGAAGCGCCGGCCCGGCGAGCGCGCCTGGCGGCTCTTCCTGTTCGATTTCTCCCGGAAAACAACTACCAAGACAGCCGGGGCTCCGCCGCCATGAATCACCTGACCGCCATCTTCAGCCACATCGGGGGCACCGTGCTCCTGTTCGCGCGCGCGGTGACGCACATCCGCACCCTGCCCCGGCAGTTCCCGCGCTTCATCGAGCAGTGCTACCTCATCGGCTACACCTCGCTGCCCATCGTCACCATCCTGAGCTTTTTCATCGGCAGCGTGCTCGCGCTGCAAAGCGGCTACAGCATGGAGAACTTCGGGGCCAAGCAGTTCATCGGCACGCTCGTCGGCCTCACCATGGCGCGCGAACTCGGCCCGGTCATGGTGGCCATCCTGCTCGTCGGCCGCGTCGGCTCCGCCGTCACCGCCGAGCTGGCCTCGATGAAGGTCTACCAGGAGGTCGACGCCCTCGTGACCATGAACATCCCGCCCGAGCGCATGCTCGTGCTGCCCCGCCTCGCCGCCGTGCTGGTGATGATGCCCGTGCTCGCCATCATCGCCAACCTCTGCGGCTGGTATGGCGGCGCCCTCATCTGCCAATACACCCACTCCATCTCCGTCGACTCCGAGGCCTACTTCACCGCGCTCAAGACCTACATGAAGCCGCGCGACATCACCGACGGCCTGATCAAGGCCGAGGTCTTCGGCTTCGTGATCATGCTGGTCTGCTGCTATATCGGGCTCAACACCCGCGGCGGCCCGCGCGAGATCGGCGCCTCCGTCACCAAGGCCGTGGTCACCTCGCTCATCCTCATCCTGGTGCTCGACTACTTCGTCACCAAGGCCCTCCTCTACTCATGAGCGCCCCCTACACCGCCGCGCCGTTTGTGGGCAAGACCTTCGGCGTCACCGTCGCGCGCCTGCACAAGCGGTTCGGGACCACCCCCGTGCTGAAGGACATCAGCCTCGAGGTGAAACCCGGCGAGATCTTCTGCATCATGGGGCCCAGCGGCTCCGGCAAGAGCGTCCTTCTCAAGCACATCGCCGGACTGGAAATCCCGACCAGCGGCGAGGTCCGCATCGGCGAGTTCGACGCCGCCGATCCTGCGACCCGCGACCAGATCCGCCTCGCCCTCGTGTTCCAGGCCGGCGCACTCTTCAACTCCCTGTCCGTCTACGACAACCTCGCGCTCTACCCGCGCGAGCATCGGCTCTGCGGTGAGGCCGGCATCCGCGACCGCGTCATGCACGCCCTCGCCATCCTGTCCCTCGAGAAGGCCGCCCACAAATTTCCTTCCGACCTCTCCGGCGGCATGAAAAAGCGGGTGGCCATCGCGCGCGCCCTCGTCATGGAGCCCCAGCTGCTCCTCTACGACGAGCCCACCTCCGAACTCGACCCCGTCATGTCGGCCACGCTCACCGAGATCATCGCCACCCTGCGCGAGCAGACCGCCGTCACCAGCCTCGTCGTCACCCACGACCGCGACCTGGCCTTCGCCATCGCCGACCGGGTTGCCTTTGTGATGGAGGGACGCATCCGCGGCGTCGGCCGGCCCGATGAGTTCAAGAAACCCGCCGACCCCGTCATCGCGAATTTTCTCAACCCGGTCATCGACCTCAAGAATCCCCGCTTCAAACAACTGGAGAACAACCATGAATAACACATCCCAAACCGTCCGCGTCGGCCTGTTTTTCCTCCTCGGCCTGGCGCTCGCCTGGATCACGTTCGAGTCGCTCAACGGCGGCCGGCTCTTCAAGAAGGAGGGCTACACCCTCGTGGCCGGCTTCGCCAACCTCAAGGGCCTCAAGACCGGCGACGAGGTGCGCATGGCCGGCGTCAAGGTCGGCGCCGTCGACCTCACCCGCCTCGCCGGCAGCCGCGTCGAGGCCGTGATCGCCATCGAGCCCGGCGTGAAGATCCCGGCCGACGCCGTCGCCAGCGTCGAGCAGTCCAGCCTGCTCGGCAGCAATTACCTCGGCATCACCTTCGGCACCCCCGGCGGCCCGCTGCTGAAAGACAAGGACGAGATCAGGACCAAGGCCACGGTGGACATGAGCGAGGTCATCAGCCAGCTCGGCAACCTCGGCTCCAAGCTCGAACAGGTCGTCGGCGAGATCGGCAAATCCCTCGGCGCCGGCGGCGAGAGCGGCGGCATCTTCCAGCGCCTCGACAGGCTCGTCGCCGACAACGGCCCCAAGCTCACCGAGACCATCAGCAACCTCCAGGACATCACCACCAAGATCAAAGGCGGCGAGGGCACCTTCGGCAAACTGGTCAACGACCCGAAGCTGCACGACGACCTGCTCGCCTCCGTCACCGAGATCAAGGCCGCCGCGGCCGACGCGCGCACCTTCATGAGCGACGCCAAGGGCATCGTCACCGACGTGAAGGGCGGCAAGGGCACGCTCGGCCTGCTCCTCTACGACGAGCCCACCGCCAGCAGCCTCAAGGCCTCGCTGACCAACCTGCGCGAGGTCTCCGCCAAGCTCAACAGCGGCCAGGGCACGCTCGGCAAGCTCATCTCCGACGACAGCCTCTACCTCGGCGTGCAATCCACGATGAAGAAGGCCGACCGCGCCCTCGAGGGCCTCGACGACTCCGGCCCGATCACCGCCGTCGGCGTCCTGGCCGGGAGGCTGTTTTGAACAGGCATGGAGGCGGGACCATCAGTCCCGCGAGGCACCGATGACTTGCGGGGCTGATGGCCCCGCCTCCACCCATGCCGCTCACCCTCCATCTTCTCCCCGGCGAATTCGCCGTCTGCCGCCTGCCGCCCAACGAGCCGGTTCCCGCGTGGGCCGGCTCCGGTGATTTCAGCTCGGTCACGCGCACGCCGGACGAGCTGTCGATCATCTGTCCAGCCGCTCAGGTGCCGGCCGGCGTGAAGCCCGAGGCCGGATGGCGGCTGTTGAAATTCGCCGGACCCTTCGCCTTCACCGAGACCGGCATCCTGGCCTCGGTGCTCACGCCACTGGCCGCCGCCAAGATCGGCCTCCTCGCCACCGCCACCTTCGACACCGACTATGTGCTCGTGAAGGCCGCGCAGCTCGACGACGCGCTCCGCGCCCTCGCAGCCGCCGGCCATACGGTTCGGAGCGGGTAAGCGGCACCCAGTTGCGCCTTAAACCCTGGGGCCGCCCTGCGCGTAATAACGGGCCCTGAGTCTCAGGCCGTTCAGGCGGATGAACCCGGTCGAGTCGCTCTGGTTATACCAGCTCTTCACGCCCTCCATCGACGCGATGTTCAGGTCGTAGAGCGAATACTTCGATTTGCGGCCGCAGGTGATGATGTTGCCCTTGTAGAGCTTGAGGCGGACCGTGCCCGTCACGTGCTTTTGCGACTCGTCGACGAGCGCCTGCAGCGCCTCGCGCTCGGGGGCGAACCAGAACCCGTAGTAGACCAGCTCGGCGTATTTCGGGATCAGCGAGTCGCGCAGGTGCATGACCTCGCGGTCCATCGTGAGCGACTCCACCTGCCGGTGCGCGTGCATGAGGATGGTGCCGCCGGGCGTCTCGTAGACGCCGCGCGACTTCATGCCGACAAAACGGTTCTCCACGAGATCCACGCGGCCGATGCCGTGCTTGCCGCCGAGCTTGTTGAGCGCGGACAGCACGCCCGCCGGCGACAGCTTCCGGCCGTTCACCGCCGCGCAGTTGCCTTTCACGAAGTCGAGTTCGACGTATTCCGGCTTGTCCGGCGCATCCTCGGGCGACACGGAGAGCTTGAACATGCCCTTGTTCGCCTTCGTGGTCGGGTCGAACCACGGATCCTCCAGGATGCCCGCCTCGTAGGAGATGTGCAGGAGGTTCCGGTCCATCGAATACGGCTTCTTCAGCGAGGCTTCGACGGGAATCCGGTTCTTGCGGCAGTAGTCGATCATCTCGGCGCGGCCGGGAAACTCGGCGCGGAAATTTTCCATTTTCCACGGCGCGAGGATCGCGAGCTTCGGGTTCAGCGCCATGTAGGTCAGCTCGAAGCGGCATTGGTCGTTGCCCTTGCCCGTGGCGCCGTGCGCGACCGTGTCGGCCTTTTCCCGGCGGGCGATTGCCACCTGCGCCTTGGCGATCAGCGGCCGGGCGATGGAGGTGCCGAGGTAATACTGGCCCTCGTAGATCGCGTTGGCCCGGACCATCGGGTAGATGAAGTCCCGCGCGAACTCCTCGACGAGGTCGAGGGTGTAGTGCCTCGCCGCGCCGGTTTTCCTCGCCTTGGCGGGCAGTCCCTTAAGCTCCTCTTCCTGGCCGATATCCGCCGCAAAGGTGACAACCTCGGCGTCGTAAGTGTCTCTCAGCCATTTGACGATGACGGAGGTGTCGAGGCCCCCCGAGTATGCGAGCACGATCTTCATGATGGAGAATGCAGTGTTGGCAAACGCCTGCGGCGCGCAAAGTAAAAATCGTGGATTTACACGCCATTCGCGGATGAAGGATTGTGTTTTTCCCCGCCAAGGGGATTGTCTTGCTCGACGCATGAGCACGATCTCACTCCGGTTCCGCAACGATGCCACCTGCGGATTCACGCTCGTGGAGATCATGATTGTCGTCGTCATCATCGGCTTGCTCGCGGCGCTGGCCATCCCGGCCTTTCAACGCGTGCAGCGCGCCTCGCAAAATGCCCGGGTGATCAATGACTGGCGCGTCTTCTCCCAGGCTTTTGAAATCTACAACACCGTTAACGGCACGTGGCCGAACAATGTCGGTCCCGGCGTCATCCCCACCACCCCGGTGTCCATGAGCGGCGACTTCAAGGCCGCCACCTGGCAGGCCGTCACCGCGATCGGCGGCCGTTGGAATTGGGACAACGGCCTCAGCTCCGGCAACAACGCCGGCATCTCCATCTCCGGCTACACGTGTGAAGACGCCCAATTGGCCGAGATCGACGCCAAGATTGATGACGGCGACCTGACGACCGGCAATTTCGTGCAAGTCTCCTCCACGCGCGTCATGCTGATCATGGCGCGCCCCTGAGGCTCAGCCGCGGCTCCGGGCGAGCATCGCCAGGATGCCCTTTTGCACGTGCAGGCGGTTTTCCGCCTCGTCGAATATCACGCAGCGCGGATGATCAAGCACCTCCTGTGCGACTTCCTCGCCCGCGTGAGCCGGCAGGCAATGCATGAAAAGCGCGTCGGGTTTGGCCGCGGCGAATAGTTTTCCGGTCACCTGATAGGGCAGCAGACGCCGCCGACGCTCGGCCGCCTCGCCCTCCTGCCCCATGCTGGCCCACACATCCGTATAGACAATGTCCGCGCCGGCCACCGCCTCCCGGGAATCGGTCGTGAATTGGAATGCACCACCCGCCTGCGCTGCCATTTCGGATATCTCTTTGCCCGGCTTATACTCGACCGGCCCGGCCAAGGCGATCTTCATGCCGAACAGGCCGGCTCCGAGGAGCCAGGAATTCGCCATGTTGAAGGAGGTGTCGCCCAGAAACGCGACTTTGCGGCCCCGCAATGACGCCAGCAAATCCCCCTGTGGTCCGGCCCAACGCTCGGCCGCCGTGAAGGCGTCGGCATAGATCTGGCACGGGTGCAGGAAATCCGTCAGCGCGTTCACCACCGGCAGGCCGCCGTGGGCGGCGAGCACGGTGAGGTCGCTCTGCGCGTGCGTGCGCACGATCAGGCCGTGCACGAAACGCGCCAGCACCTTGGCCGTGTCGGCGATCGTCTCGCCCCGCCCGATCTGGATGTCGTTCGTGTTGAGAAACAGCGGATTCCCGCCGAGTTCGTGGATGCCCACCTCAAAAGACACGCGGGTGCGCGTGCTGGACTTGGCGAAGATCATCGCCCAGGTCTGGCCGGCCAGCGGGCGCTCGTGCCGGCCACGCTCCTGCTTGAAGCGGCGGGCCAGGGCGAACACCTGCCCGGCTTCGTCCCGGGAAAAATCGGTCTCCTTGAGAAAATGCCTCATGGTTTCGCTGGTTTGTAGGCTCCGGGAATGGCGGCGGCGAGGGCGAAATCCAACCCCACCCGGGCTCAACCGGGCATTGACGGACCTCCGCCATTGGCCGAGCCTCCCGGCGTGCGCCCGCTTTCTCCCATCGTTCCGCGCGGTGTCCGGCTTTTTGTTTTTGGCTCGGCGGCGGCCCACTGGCCGGACGCGCCGGCCGGCGCCGACCTTGACCTCGGTTACGAAATCGCCTCCCCGCACCCCGACCGGCGCGCCGCCCTCCGCCGTGAGCTGCTGCAAGCCTTGGACGGCCTCCCCACCGTCCGTCCGGTGGACACGGTGGATTTCGCCGCCGCCAGCCCCGAGTTCCGGCAAACGGCCTCCGCCGTGACGCGCGCCCTGCCCGATGTCCACTCTTGAACAAAGCCGGGCTGACCTCACGCGGATAGTCTCCCGGTGGGCCGAGGCGCTGGCCGCTGGCAGGCAAGCCGACTCCGACCGTGACCGCGACTCGGCCATCCTGCGCTTCGAGCTGGCCTGCGAGGTGGCTTGGAAACACCTCCAGCGCATGGCGCGGCAACAAACAGGGTCTGGAGGCGGCCGGGCCGCGAGAGGCATTCGCGCAAGCGTTCAAGCTCGGCTGGATCGAGGACGAGACCGCGTGGTTCGACATCATCACCGCCCGCAACCTTGCCGTGCATGTCTGCCGCGAAGCCAGCGCCACCGCTCTGGCGGCGGAACTGCCCCGGCATCTCGCCGCCTGCCAGCGACTGCTCGCCAAGCTGTCCGCATCGTAGCACCACTCTGGCGGGTGTCGGATTTTTTGTCGCCCGGCCGACGGATCACCCCTGCTATCGGAGCCCATGGATTCCACCCCCACGCCGCTGATTGACGACCTCTGCTCGCCCGATCCGGCCCGCGTGGCGGCGGCGCTCCAGGCCGCCGCGCCCCACCGCGAGACTCTCGCCCCGGTGTTGCTCGCCCGGTTGCTGGAAGCCTCGGTCCGGCCGGCCCTGTGGGATGGATGCAAGGGCCGTCCCTCGCCCGTCTTCCTCTGCCACCTCGCCGCCGCGTGGAAATTGACTGACGCTCATCCGCTCATCGTCGCGCTGCTGCGCCTGCCGCCCGACGACTGCGACGCCGTGCTCGGCGACTTCATCACGGAAGGCGCCTGCCTCGTGCTCGCCGACACCTGGCCCGGCAACCTCCGCGCCATCGAGGCCCTCGCGCTCGACGAGCGGGCCGAGCGTTTCGCCCGCGGATCCGCGCTCGGGGCCGCCGCCCTGCTCGCCGCGCGTGGCGCGATCCCGCGCGAGGCGGCCATTTCGCTCCTGGCCCGGTGTGCGGCGTTGCCGCTGGACCCCGACCGGGATGCCGACAGCGACTTCGCCGGCCAGATCGTCTCCACCGCGCTCGACCTGCAGGCCTGGGAATTGCGGGGCACGATCACGACTCTGTTCGAGCGCGAGCTGGTCGATCCGTTCTTCTGCGGCGACCTCGACGCCGTGCTCGCCGAGCTGCCCGAAGGAGCGCCCTTCGCGCCGGACGCGCGCCGGTTTCCGCCGCCGATCGATGACGCGTGGGAGGCGGTGCGGAATTGGCACTATTTCTCGCGGGACTACGCGAAAGAGGAGGGGGAGCCCGTCCACCGCGGAGCCGATCCGGATTGGCCCCGCGACGATCCGCAACCCTATCGCGCCGCGCCGAAACCCGGCCGCAACGACCCCTGCCCCTGCGGCTCCGGCAAGAAATACAAGAAATGCTGCGGGGCGTGAAGAGCCGCGATTTGCCGGGCGCGACGCCTGTGCCGCCGCCCTCAAGGTTTCCCGGGCGCGACACCTGCCGCCCGGACGAAGACCTCCGCTTGCACGACGGCTTCCTCCGCCTCGTCTGCGGAGATCGGCACATCCGCCGCGTAATCGCTGTCCTCGCGTTTCGTGGCCAACCGCGCCAGGATATCGGCGGTGCCCGGGGCGAAATGCCCGGGTTTCACCAGATGCAAGGCAAGCATTCGCCGCAGGCCATCGTGGGTTTTGGCTTGGATACCCCGCTCCATCAGCAGGGCGCGCGCGGCATGGAACGCCGCGTAGTAGGCGCGGGACACGGTCGCGCGATAATGCCGGTGCGCCAGCAACAGCCGCGCCTCGGCCAGGGTCTCGGTGCTGGCAGTCCTTTCGGCCGCCGCGTTGGCAGTCTGGTTGGCCTTGGTCACAGCGGCACGCCCTCCCGCATCACTTCCTCGGCGTAGAGCAGTTCGCGCTCCAGCAAACGGGCAAACTCCGCCGCGGCGAAAACCCGCGGCGACAGCACCAAATCATCGTGAGTGCGCGACATGGCTCCGGCCAGGGCAAAGATCCGGTCCTCATCCGTCGGCTCACGCCGGTCCAGCACCACCGCCAGATCGATGTCCGACTCATCCGGCCCCAGCCAGTCGCCGCGCGCCAGCGAGCCGTAGAGCCGGATCCAGCGCACGCGCGGCCCGAACTCTGCCCGCACCGCCCCGGCAAACGCGGCGGCGGAAGCGCGCGCGCGGCCCTGCCACTCCGCCAGTTCCTGCGCTTCATCGAGCAAAGATTTCATGCCAACAGCCTAACCCGTCCCTGCGCTTTGCCGAGCGCGTTTTTCACCCGCCCCGCGAAGCTCCTGCCACCGCCCCGCCCAAAACCGGCCGCAACGATCCCTGCCCCTGCGGCTCCGGCAGGAAATTCAAGAAATGCTGCGGCGCGTGAAGCCCCCCCGTATCCACACCGATGCGGCACGGAATGGCGGCAGTTATTGCGCGATCACTGTTTCTCAAGACCTTCGGCGTCTTGGCGAACGCGTGTCTTCCATTCCTCGATTTTTGCCTCAAGCTTCTGGGTGGCGAAGAGCCTGACTACTCGTTCACCTGAGTCCTGAATCACCGAATATTCAACAGGCGGGATCAAATGGCGCGCCTTGATCAAACCGCGATATCCAGCCAAGAGAAGCGGCTCAGCTTCCTCGAATCGTTGCTGCCCCGTCAAAGCCGCTCCCAAGACGCTCCGGGCCTGCGATGTCTGCCACATCTCGGACAGGGACATGGCCGACCGCACTAGCGCGTTTCTAAGGATCGATTCCGCGTCGGAATGGCGCCCGAGCGAGATCAGGGTTTCGCCCAGCGAAATCGCGCAACCGAGGACAAAATCCGGGGTCGCATCACGCGCGCGTTCACTTATCTCCAGCACCTCCCTCAGCGTTCGCTCCGCCTCTGAAAGCTTCCCCTGACGTTTGTAGACTTGTCCGAGATTTCGCTGTGCCAGTCGCGTCGTCGCATGCTCAGGGCCCAAAACTCTGGCCGCAGTCTCCCAACCTTGATTGGCCAACGCCTCGGCCTCGTTCAACCGGCCCTGCCGTGTGTAGATGACCGAAAGCAGGTCCATCGATTCGAGCGATGCTTGGTGTTCCGAGCCAAGCGTGCGCGTCTTGGCCGAGAGCGCCTCCGTTTCCAGCGGCTCCGCCTCACCGAGCTTGCCCTCATATGGAAGTGGCGCGAAGGTAGCAAAGCGCGCTCCATCCGTCATCCGGCGAAGACCGGCGAATAGCGGCAATTCCCGGCTATCCCGCCTCTGGCATGGACAGCCGGACTGCTTCCCGTCATCAACTTGTCGCATCATGCCGTCCGCCGCGCTCGCCACCCCCGACCGCCAAAGGCTCAAGGCCCTGACCTTTGATCGCTACGACGATTAGAGCGGCGTGCTCGGCGCCGTGCAGGAGCGGCGGCTTGCGATCAGCCGCACGGCGCTGGAACGCTTTTTCAATGGCCGCAGCGAGTCCCGGCGCACCCTGCGCTGTGTCGCGGCGCTCCTGCACACCACGCCCGACGCCCTGCTCAACCATACCCGCCCCGCCAGCCCGCTGGCGCCCGCTGCGCGGGCTTGCCGGCCGCTGTCCGATCCGGAGGCCTTCCGCGTCGCCTACCAGCTCTGGGTGGAGATGACCACGCGCAAGCTCGGCCTGCCCATTGATCTGCGGCACGATCTCGTGGCCGACCTCTACGACTCATGGTATGCCTTTTTCAAGCTCGCGCGCGAACTGGTCAAAACCATCCCGCTGCACCGCGACCCCGCGAGCGAGGAAATGCGGCAACTGGTCAAACTTTCCCGGGCGATTCTCAACGAGGGCCTGCGGCCGCACCTTGAGCAATGGCAGGCCCGTTTCCGCGTCTGGCTGGCCGCCGGGGGCAATCGCGCCCTGGCGCCCGGCCTCCCACCGCAGGAAATGCAAAGCCAGTTTCCGGAATGGACGGCGTTGAGCCGCGATCTGCTTGCCGCCAACCAGCGTCTCGGCGGTTATCTCACTTCACTGGAAGCCATGATTGCGCAACCCCGCAAAGCCAGGCGAAGGAAGAACCGCTCACGCTCCGCGTAGTCGCAGGCGTTACTGTCACCCGCTTAAACCGCCGCTTTATTGGCCAGCACCGACCGGAGGATGGCCGTGGCGCGGTCGAGGTGCTCCCGGGTCGCGATGAGCGGCGGCAGCAGGCGGATGCTGTTCCCCCCTGCGACGACCGCCAGCAATCCGGCTTCGCGCAGTGCCGCGAGATACGGCGGAGGCTCGCTCTGCAACACCAGGCCGATCATGTAGCCGCGCCCGGTGACGGCCTTCACCTGCCGGGGAAACTCGGCGACCAGTTGCTCCAACTCCGTCTTCCACGCCACGCCGTTGGCCTTCACCTTCTCCAGGAGGTTCTCGCGTTCGATGACATCGAGCACGGCCAGCGCCGCCGCGCAAGCCAATGGCGTGCCGCCAAAGGTCGAGCCATGCGAGCCGGGGGTGAAAAGCTCCGCGTGTTTTTCCGCCGCCCACAGCGCGCCCATCGGGTAGCCGCCGGCCAGACCCTTGGCCATGCCGATGGCGTCGGTGCGCACGCCCGAGTGTTGGAACGCGTAGAAAGTCCCGGTGCGGCCGAGTCCGCACTGCACCTCGTCGAGCATGAGCAGCAGGTTGTGCTGGTCGCACAATTGGCGGACGCCCCAGAGAAACTCGTCGGTGCAGGGCGTCACCCCGCCCTCGCCCTGGATCGTCTCAAGAAAGATCGCCGCTGTGCCTTCGTCCACGAGGTCGGCGAAGCTCTGCAGGTTGTTCAATTCGCCAAAGGCAAAGCCGGGCACCAGCGGCCGGAAGCCCTTCTGGACCTTTTCCTGCGGGGTGGCGCTCATGCCGCCGAAGGTCCGGCCGTGGAACGCATGCTTGGCGCAGATGATCTTGATGCACCTGCCCTCCTCGCCGGATTTCCGGATGCCGTGCAGGCGCGCGAGCTTGATGAGCCCCTCGTTGGCCTCGGTGCCGCTGTTGCAGAAGAACACCCGGCCGGGTCCGGCGTGCCGCACGAGGCGGCGGGCGAGTTCACCCTGATTGGGGTGGCGGAAAAGATTGCTGACATGGATCAGCTCGCCGGCCTGCCGGCGAATGGCCTCGACCCAGACGGGATGGCAGTGCCCGAGCGCGGCCACCGCGACGCCGGAGGTGAAATCAAGATACTCCCGGCCCGTGTCGTCCCAGACCGCGACGCCCTGGCCGCGCACGAGCGTGAGCGGGGCGCGGTTGTAGTTCTTCATGACGTAGGCGTCATAAAGCTCGGCGGTGTTGGTGCGGACGATGGCGGGTCGGTTCATGGTCGGTAATCTTTCTCTTTCTTCTTTCACTTAATCCGTTCCCCTCTGACGAAAGAGAAAGAGGAAGGGAAAGATTTTTAGCCGTGCACGATTTCCGTCCCCACGCCCTGGTCGGTGAAGATCTCCAGCAGCAGGCTGTGCGGCATGCGGCCGTCGACAAAGTGGACGCGCTGCACGCCTTCCTGCAGGGCCCGCACGGCACTCTGCACCTTGGGCCGCATGCCCTTGCCGATGATCCCCTTTTTCTTCAACCCCTCCACCTCGTCCACCTTGACGCTGGAAATCAGCGTGGCGGGGTTCTTCGGATCGGAAAGCAGGCCCGGGACATCGCTCATGTAGACCAAACGGCGGGCGCGCAACGCGCTGGCCACGCGGCCGGCCACCGTGTCGGCGTTCACGTTGTAGGGCTTGCCGTCCAGCCCCTCGGCGACCGGGGAGATCACCGGCATGAAGCCGTCCGCGATCTCTTTCTTGATGAGCTTCACCTTCACCTCGGTCACGTCCCCCACGTAGCCGAGGTCGCACCTGTTGCCGTCGTCGTCGGTCTCGAGTTTCTGGCAGACGATCACGCTGTCACCCGACAAACCCTTGGGGTTGGCGCGGACCTTTAAAAGTGTGTCACAAACATCCTTGTTCACGATCTCATCCAGGGTCTTTTTCACGATGGCGATGGCGGCCTCGTCGGTGACGCGCAGGCCGTTGACGAAACTGGGCTTCAGGCCCGACCCGTCCATGGCGCGGCTGATGGCCTTGCCGCCGCCATGCACGACGACGACGTGGATGCCGACGGCGGCGAGAAAGGCGAGGTCGGTCGCGACGCTCAGGCGCACCGCGGGATCCGGGTCGTCCATGAAGCTGCCGCCGTATTTCACGACGAAGATCGAGCCCCGGAAATCCTGGATGTAAGGCAGGGCCTCGAGCAGCACCTTGGCCTTGGCGATGATGTCAGCGAGCTCCATCAGAAAATGCCTTCAGCTTGCATTGTCATTCTGAGCGCAGTGAAGAATCCAGCAGCATAACTGGCGACAGCCACACAGCTGGATTCTTCGCTGCGCTCAGAATGACAGGCTGTGCATATTGACTCATTTTAAGGTGGTTTCTGGCAAGCGACACGGATGCATGAGCCTCACCGGTTCACGTGGACGACCGTCGCGGGCGGAAAGCCGTTGAACCAGGTCGCCGAGGCGTGGCTGTAGGCGCCGATGTTCGTGCTGTAGACAAACTCGTCGCGCTGGAGGTCGGGCAGGTTCTCCGCCATCGAGACGACGTCGAGCGCGTCGCAGGTCGGCCCGAACACCGAGCAGAGCGAGGTCGGGCCCTTCTTGAACGACCGGATCGGATACTTGCAGTGGTCGAAAATGACACCCGAGTAGGTGTGGTAGACGCCGTCGTTGATGTAGTAGCTCGTCTTCCCGTCGCGCACGGCCTTGCCGATGATCTTGGAGACCGCGTAGCCCGCCGAGGCGACGAGGAACCGGCCGGGCTCGGCGAGCACCTGGATGTTTTTCGGGAACAGCCGGTCGATCTCGGTGTTGATGATCTTCGCCAGCTCCTTCAGCGGTCGGACCGTCGAATCGTAGGGAGCCGGGAAGCCGCCGCCGATGTCGAGCAGGTTCATCTTGTGGTAGCCGCGGTCCTGCGCCTCCTGGAAGATCGCCGCCGTCAGGCTGAGCGCCTGCACGTAGTTTTCGAAGTTGGTCGTCTGGCTGCCGACGTGAAAGCTGATGCCCTCGACGACGAGCCCCTGCCGGTCGGCCTCGAGGATCAGGTCCACCGCCTCGCCGGGAGTGGCGCCGAATTTCGACGACAGCTCCACCATCGCGCCGGTGTTCGGCACCTTGAGCCGCAACGCCAGGCCGGCATCCGGCGCGTGCTTCTTGATCTTAAAGATCTCCTCGCGGTTGTCGAAGGTGACGAGCGGCTTGTAGCGGTTGAGCTTCTCGAGGGTCTCGGTCGGTTTGGTGGGATTGGCGTAGATGATCTTGTCCCAGATCCAGTCCTGCCGCTTCTTCGCGGGCCAGTGCCGGATGTTCTCGTGGACGATCATGAACTCGGGCATCGAGGCGACGTCGAAGCTGGCACCCTCCCGGAAGAGGGTGCGCACGATGGCGGGGTCGGCGTTGGCCTTGACCGCGAAGTAGACCTGCACGCGGGGCAGGTGCTTCCGGAAATCGCGGTAGTTCTTCCGCAATTCGTCATGATCGATGACGAACAGCGGGGTGCCGTGTTTCTCTGCGAGCTGCTGAAGCCGGGCTTTCGCGATCATGAATGAACAGCGGACCGATTCTCCTCGGCTGTCATTCTGAGCGGAGCGAAGAATCCATCAGGAGCTTCGCCGCCGGAAAACGCATCGGAAGTGTAACTGGACCCTTCACTGCGTTCAGAATGACAAACCAAAGAGTTCATCGAAACACGCGGGATCAGCCGGCGTCCGTCACGAGGAAATTCTTGAACTGCCAGGGATCCTTCCGGTCGAGGTCGGGCTGGTTGTAGCCGGCAAAGGTCGTGTCGCGGTGCTTGAGCGGGGTCCAGTCGTAGGGCTTGGAGATCCACGTGCCGAGATATGGCTTGGAAATCTTGAGGATGTAATCATGCGGCAGCTCGTCGGGCACGACGACGCCTTCCGCGGGGTTCTCGATCATCCACATGGAGGCGGCGACCACGGAGATGGCGACCTGCATGGTGGTGGCGTTCTGGTGCGGGACCAGGCGGCGGGACTCCTGGATGCTGAGGTCGGAGCCGACCCACCACGAGTTGTAGTCGTGGCCCATGATGAGCGCGCCGAGCACGTCGGCGCCGTCGGCGATCTCATCGTTCATGATGCGCTGGTTCTTGTTCAGGTGGTAATTGTAGCCGCGCATCTCGTTGAGCGAGGCGATGGCCTCGTCGCAGGGGCAGTAGGCGTAGTGCATCGTGGGGCGGTAGACGGCCTTGCCGTTCTTCCACACCGTGAGTTTGTCCGAAATCGTGAAGGCCTCGCCGTGGCGGACCACCATGCCGAGGATGTTCCAGTTGGGCACGAAGGAGCGGACCCAGACATTGATGCCCATCTGCGCGAGGCAGATCTGGTTCTTCGGCCCTTCCTGGTGCTGGAAGGCGTGCTTGGGGAGCGTCTTCTCGTGCGTGCCCCAGCCCATCTCGGAGGTCGTGGTGCCCTCCTCGCGGAAACCCTCGATGGACCAGGTGTTCACGAACTCGTCCACGCGCTTCGGCCTGTCCGTGATCTGCGTGTCGCGCTCGGAGCAATGGATGACCTTCACGCCGAGTTCCTGCGCGAGCAGGTTGAACGACCGGGCCTTGATCAGCTTGGTGATCTTGGCGGCGCGGGCGCCCTTGGCCTTCTTGTCCTTGATCAGCTTCGTGCCGATGTCGGTCAGGCCCTGCTTGACGAAGTGCGAGATGAGACCGGGGTTGGCGCCGTGCTCGATGACGGCGGTCGGGCCCTTGGTCTTCCATTTCTTCAGCATCCGGCGCAGGTTCATGTGGCGCCAGTAAAGCGTCTTCGTGGTCGGGTGCGCGTTCGGGCCGCCGGCGTAGGGGTCCCACAGCTCCGTCGAGGTGTTGATGTAGCGCACGTCGTTGTCATGGCACCACTGGAGTATTTCGCAGGCGTCGATGTTCCAGGCGAGGTCGATCAGGATGTCGCCCGGGCCGACATGCTTGGCCAGCAGCTTCGTCATGTTCTGCTCGGTCACCCGGTCGCGCACGAAGCGGACGCCCTTCCTGATCCACGGCGCGAGCTTGGCCCGGCGGTCCTCGAAGTCCATCACGGTGACGTTCTTCGCGGGCACCTTGATGTGCTTGAAGAGGATGGGCAGGGTGCACTCGGCCACGGCGCCGTAGCCGACGAACAGGATCTTGTTTTTGAAGGGGAGCATGAATTCGAAGCGTTGGCTTTTCTTGCTGAGCTGGCCGCGAACCTACGCCGCCGGTCATGGGAAAATAGACGCAAAATGTGCAGCCGAATCAGGCGGCAGTGCAAGCGATTATTGTGCGCCGAAGCGGCGACAGCGGAGCGCAAGGGCGCTGGTTTTTATGGGAGCGAGTTAGCTCGTGACATAGGATGGTCGCGAGCAAGCTCGCTCCCACAGTTCAATCCGAAGGCCAAAGACGGGATCAGCCGGTTCGACAAGCCCAAGGTCCCGAGCCTGCCGAGGGGCGATCCCGCCCGCCCGAGAAAGCCCGCTCACTCGCTCTTGTTGTAGTGCACGTAGCCCTCGGTCAGGTCCGTCGCGAGCAGCCGGAACGAGGCCTTCCCGAGGTGCAGGTTGAGCGTGATGGTGAAGCGGCGTGCCTTCACGATTTCCTTCCACTTCGGCTTCAGCTCGGGATGCGGCTGGCCGGCGGTCATGGCCGGCGTGTCGTTGTAGAGGATGTCGAGCTTGGCCTCGACCAGCTTGGCTCCGGCATATCCGGCGGCATCGGCCAGCCGGCCCCAGTTCGGGTCCTCGCCATACCAGGAGGATTTCACGAGGAGGGAGTTGCCGATGGCGCGGGCGACCTTCTCGGCGTCCTCCGCCGAGGCGGCGCCGCTGACCTTCACCTCGACCACCTTGGTGATCTTCTCGCCGTCGGACACGATCTTGTCGGCCAGCGCCTCGCAGGCCTTCCACACGGCCTCGGCGAACAGCACCCGCAGCTCGCGCGGGCTCTTGTCGCCCACGCTGACGCCGGAGTGGCCGTTGGCCAGGATGAGCACGGTGTCGTTGGTGCTCATGTCGCCGTCGACCGTGATGCAGTTGAACGTGCCCGTCACGGCCTCGGAGAGCGTTTTCTGCAGAAAACTGCGCGGCACGGAAAAATCCGTCGCGAGGAACGCCAGCATCGTGGCCATGTTGGGCTGGATCATGCCGGCGCCCTTGGCGATGCCGGAGACGAAGTGCTTCTTGCCGTCGTAGGTGAAGCTGACCGTGACGGTCTTGGGCCGCGTGTCGGAGGTGAGGATGGCGCCGGCCGCCTTGTGGCCGTGGTCGGAGCTGCGGCCTTTGCCGGCGACGGCCTGCTCGAGGCCCTTGAGCAGGCGCGGCAGCGGCAGCGGCTGGCCGATGCGGCCGGTCGAGCAGACAAAAAACGCGGTGGGCTTCAGGTTGAGCGAGGCGGCCGCCCGCTGGGCGATCGTGTGGGCGTCCTGCAGGCCTTCGGGGCCGGTGCAGGCGTTGGCGTTGCCCGAGTTGGCAATGATGCCGTGGAACGGCCCGCCGTGCGCGAGGTGTTTTTGACAGAGCAGCACGGGCGCGGCCTTGACGGCGTTTTTGGTGAAGGTGCCGGCGGCGGTGCAGGGGCGCAGGGAGAACAGCAGCGCGAGATCGAGGCGCTTGAGGTCGTGTTTCTCCCGGATGTCGCAGGCGACGGCCGCCGCGTCGAAGCCGGGCACATCCGTGATGCCGGCGCTATCCAGAGTAACGGTCAGTGGGGTCATTGAAAGAAGGTCAGGCGAGCCCGGCGTTTTCGGGCAGACCGAGCCAGAGGTTCATGATCTGCACGGCCTGGCCGCTTGCGCCCTTGACGAGATTGTCGAGCGCGGAGGTAAGGACGAAATTGCCCGTGCGGGCGTCGTGCACCGCGGAGATGTCCACGCGGTTCGTGCCGGTGACATGGGCGGTGTCGGGGGTCTCGCCTGCCGGCAGGATCGCGACAAATAGGCGGCCGGCATAGGCCGCGCGCCACGCCGCGTAGAGCGAATCGACGGTCGCGCCCTTCGCGGCGGGCACGGTGATGGTCGTGGCGATGCCGCGACGCATCGGGGCGAGGTGCGGGTTGAACTGCACGATGGTTTTCGCTCCCGCCGCCAGCGACAGTTGTTCCTCGATCTCGGCCAGGTGCCGGTGTTTGGTGAGGCCGTAGGCCTTGGCGCTCTCGGCGCGCTCGACGAATAGGTATTGCTCCTCGGCCTTCTTGCCGGCGCCGCTGACGCCGCTGAAGGAGTTCACGACGATGTGATCGCGCGCCACGACGCCGGCCTTGAGCAGCGGAGCGAGCGGCACGAGCGTGCCCGTCGGGTAGCAGCCCGGGGCGGCGGCGAGCTTGATCTCGGATTTCCACTTTGGATCCGTCAGCTCGGGCAGGACGAAGCGCGCCGCCGGCAGCAGCCCGGGCGCATGATGGGTGCCGTAGTATTTTTCGTAGGTCGCGAGATCGGCCACGCGGAAGTCGGCGCTCAGGTCGACGATCTTGACGCCGGTCGGCACGAGGGCCTTGGCGAAATCCGCCGCGGCGCCGTGCGGCAGCGCGAGAAACCACAGGCCGACGTCCTTCCGGGCGGCCAGGGCCGCCGGATCGGAGTCGCTGAACTTGAGCGCATCGGCCGCCGGGCCGCGCAGGGCGGGGATGACCGCCGCCACGGGCTTGCCCGCATGCTGGCGCGAGGTGACCGCCGTCAGTTGGACCTGCGGATGCCCGAGGAGGAGCTTGACCAGAACTTCGCCGGAGTAACCCGACGCGCCGACAACGCCGACATTCATTTATGGGAGCGGTAGAATTAAGAATTCCCGCGGGGGAATCGAGCAGTTTCGTGAACGCAAAAACAAAGAAGCGGAGGCCGGGGGGCGCTCCGCTTCGGGGAAAAATGTGTTCCGATCTCGGGCGATCAGCGCTTGGAGAACTGGAAGCGCTTGCGGGCGCCGGGCTGGCCGGGCTTCTTGCGCTCTTTCTCGCGGGGGTCGCGGGTGAGGTGGCCGGCTTTCTTGAGGGTGACGCGCAGCTCGGGGTTGAACTTCAGCAGGGCGCGGGCGATGCCGTGGGCGACGGCTCCCGACTGGCTGCTGATGCCGCCGCCGGCGACGTTCACCATGACGTCGAACTTGTCCTTGCTGTCCGCCGTGACGAGCGGAGCGAGGGCGCGACGAACGAAGTTGTCGTGCGTGAAGTAGACTTCGAACTTGCGGTCGTTGACCGTGGTCTGGCCGGAGCCGGCGACGATGCGGACGCGGGCGGTGGAGGACTTGCGGCGGCCGGTGCCGAGGAAGACGGAGGATGCAGCGCTCATGGATTACTTAAGGAGGACGGGGTTCTGGGCCGCATGGTCATGCGTGGCGCCGGGGAACACCCGGAGCTTGGTCAGCATCTTGGCCGCGAGGCGGTTCCGCGGGAGCATGCCCTTGACGGCCTGCATGACGATGAACTCGGGCTTCTGGCGGCGGACATCGGTGAGCTTGCGATACTTCTCGCCGCCGACATAGCCGGAGAACGTCATGTATTCGGTGTGTTCTTCCTTCTTGCCGGTCAGCACGACCTTGCTCGCGTTGATGACGACGACGAAATCACCGGTGTCGACGTGGGGCGTGTAAGTGGGCTTGTGACGGCCGCGCAGGATGTTGGCGGCTTTGACGGCGAGACGGCCCAGCACTTTGCCTTCGGCATCGATCAGATGCCACTTGGCGGGCTGCTTGGTCTCATTTCTGGCCAGATAGGTTTTCATTGCGGAAAGGGGCCAAAGGGAAGGATTTCGCCATACCCTGTCAACCCCGAACCTTTCACATTCCCTGAAACCTCCGCCGGGAGAGCTTAACCCCTCAAAAGTCGAGATTTACGCCGAGCGTGAACCACAAATTCTGCCGCGCGGACAGGCCAAACGGGCCATTCGCGTCAGAGCGGCCAAAAGCGTCCGCGTAATGCAGCCCGACGGTCACGGTCGCATGCGCGCCGATGCGGTAAGGCAGCCGCGCTTCCCCGCCCCAATAGCCATAACTGTCGCGCAACCGCGGCCCCGGCGCATCCGGCCGCCAGTCATCGCCGGCCGCCCAGCCCGCGTGGAAGTTCAGCTCAAGGAACGCGCCCCACTTCACCAGCGCGATGCTGCGCGCCAACGACACCTGCGTCGTGTCGGCGCGAAAAGTGAAATCATGATAGTAAGCCAGTCCCGGGGTGAATCCGTTGACTGGCGGAAGCGTGGCGGCCAGTCCGGCCTCAAGCGAGCGCCCCACCCCGCCGCCGGGAACATCGCTGAACCAGCGCTGGGCCACCGAGGCTTCCAGTTTGAGCGCTTCCATCGGTTGCCACGTGCAAGCGGCATGCAGTTTCAACTCGCGGGTCTCGCCCTTGTTGAACGGCAGGTTCGCCCAAACTCCACCGTGAAAGTTGTCGCGCTTGATCGCAACCGCCGCCTGCGCGGACGCCCCGGCCCGTTCAACCCCGCGGAATACATGGCGGGAAACGAAACCGACGTCGACCTGCACGGCCGGTGGCTCGTCGCCCCGCGCTACAGCGCAGGCTGCGTGCAAGACAACGACGAGCGCTGCGGAATATTTTCGCCTGAAACTCATTGAAACGCGTAGGCAATGATGTGTTGGTTTCGACCCGGTTGTCCATACACTCGTGTTGCCCATGAAATCCGCCGCCCGCTCCTCTGTCATCGCCGCCGGCTTCCTGGGTTTCACCGGCGTGGCGCTCGGCGCTTTGGGCGCGCACGCCCTGAAAGACACCCTCGCGGCCAATGGCACGACGGCGACCTGGCAGACGGCCGTGCTTTATCACCTGATCCATGCTGTGGCTCTCGCGACCGGGCCGACCGCGCCTGGGGTCGGCCGGTGTTGGGCGGCGGGCGTGGTGCTGTTTTCGGGTTCACTTTACTGGCTCGCGCTCGGCGGGCCAAAACTGCTCGGGCCGATCACTCCGCTCGGCGGAGTCGCCCTGCTCGCGGGCTGGGCGCTGCTCGCCTGGCACGCCTTCCGCCAACCCAAGGAATGAAGCTCCCACCGCCCCTGCTCGCCGCCCTCGCCGCCCTGCGCACCGCGGGCGGACGGCCGCGTCTGGTCGGCGGCTGCGTGCGCGACTGGTTGCTCGGGCTTGAGCCCAAGGACTTTGATGTGGAGGTCTACGGCCTCGACTACGAAAGACTGGGCCGCGCGCTCACCCGGTTCGGGCCGACGGATCTCGTCGGCCGCAGTTTCGGTGTGCTGAAGGTCCGGCTGGAAGGCGTGGAATACGATTTCAGCCTGCCGCGCCGCGAGTCCAAGATCGGCGCGGGGCACCGCGGCTTCGCCGTCGCGCCCGACCCGGCGCTGACCGAAGCCGAGGCGGCGGCCCGGCGCGACTTCACGATCAACGCCATCGCCTACGACCCGCTCGACGACCGCATCCTCGATTTCCACGGCGGGGCCGATGACCTGAAGAAGAAAGTCCTGCGGCACACCGGCCCGGCCTTTGCCGAGGATCCATTGCGCGTGCTCCGGGCTTTCCAGTTCGCGGCCCGGTTTGAGCTGACCCTCGCGCCGGAAACGGCCGCGCTCTGCCGCTCGATCAGCGGCACGTTCACGGAGCTGCCGGTCGAACGCGTGTGGGGCGAGTGGGACAAATGGGCGACCAAGTCGGTGCGACCTTCGCTGGGCATTGTCGCGCTCAGGCAGTGCGGCTGGCTGAAGCATTTCCCCGAGATCGCCGCGCTGGACGGCGTGCCGCAGGAACCCGAGTGGCATCCCGAAGGCGACGTGCTCGTCCACACCAACCACTGCCTCGACGCCCTGGTGGGGCTGGCCTCGTGGCGTGATGGTTCACCGGCCACGCGGCGCCTCCTGTCCTTCAGTGTGCTGGCGCATGATTTTGGCAAGGCCACCACGACCAAGCAGGCCGAGCGCCGGGGCAAGCTGCGTTGGACCAGTCCCGAGCACGAAGCCGCCGGTGGACCGCTGACCGATTCATTTTTGCAGCGGATCGGTGCGCCGCTGGAGCTGGTCCCCCGCGTGCGCCAGCTGGTGATCAACCATCTGCTCCACCACCAGGGGGCCGAGGAGTATCGCGACACCACGGTGCGGCGGCTCGCGCGAAAGATCGAGCCCGCCACGCTCGACGAATTGATCGCCGTCATGCAAGCCGACCACCTCGGTCGTCCGCCGCTGATCTCCGCCGAGACGGTGCGCCGACTGGACCATCTGCGCTCGGCGGCCCAGCGGCTGGCGCTGGAGCACGCGTCGCCCAAGCCTATCGTGCTGGGCCGGCACCTCATCACGCTCGGCCTGAAGCCGGGGCCGCATTTTGCGCCCGCATTGGAGGCGGCGTTTGAGTCGCAACTCGACGGCGCCTTCACCGACGAGGCGGGCGGCCTGGAGTGGATGCGAAACTATTTGCGGGCGCATCCGCCGGCTTTATCCTCAACCCATTGCTCCCCGCCATGAACGCACCCACTCAGCTGGACCAACTCAAGCAATTCACCAAGGTGGTCGCCGACACCGGTGATTTCGCCAGCATGAAGGAATATGCCCCGCAGGATGCGACGACCAATCCCAGCCTTATCCTCAAGGCCGCGACCCTACCGGCCTACGCGCACTTGTTGGACAAGGCCGTCAAGGATGCCGGTGCCGCCGCCAGCACCGAGCAGATCATCGACCGGTTGCTCATGCTCTTCGGCGGCGAGATCCTCAAGATTGTCCCGGGCCGCGTGTCGACTGAGGTGGACGCCCGGCTCTCCTTCGACCGCGACGGCTCCATCGCCAAGGCGCGTGAGATCATCGGGCTCTACGCCAAGGCCGGCATTCCCCGCGAACGCATCCTCATCAAGCTCGCCTCGACCTGGGAGGGCATCAAGGCCGCCGAGCGGCTCCAGCAGGAGAAGATCAACTGCAACCTGACCCTGCTCTTTTCATTCGCGCAGGCCGTGGCCTGCGCCGAGGCCAAGGTGCAGCTCATCTCGCCTTTCGTCGGCCGCATCCTCGACTGGTATAAGAAAAGCACGGGCAAGGACTACGCTCCGGCCGAAGATCCCGGCGTGAAGTCCGTCACGGAAATCTATGCCTACTACAAGAAGTTTGGCCATGCGACCGAGGTCATGGGCGCGTCCTTCCGCAACAAGGGCGAGATCACCGAGCTGGCCGGCTGCGACCTGCTCACCATCAGCCCGGCGCTGCTCGGCGAACTCAAGGCGAGCACCGAGCCGCTGGCCCGCAAGTTGGACCCGACCAAAGCCAAGGCTGCGGAATTGAAGAAGGTCAGTTTCGACGAAAAGAGTTTCCGCTTCGCCTTTAACGAGGACGCCATGGCCACGGAGAAGACGGCCGAGGGCATCCGCGTCTTCGCGGCCGACATCGTCAGGCTGGAGCAGCTCATCAAGCAGAAGCGCGGCTGACGTTTTCGGTCGCGGCGCGCCGAAGGTTGGGCAGCAAGGCAGGTTGAAAATTGCCGGAGTGGCTTTATCCTAGAAAAAGCAGTTGAAACCACGGACTTCGCAGATGACACGGATTATCAATCCATTCCGGATCCTTGCCTCTTCACCCGTTGGGTGAATGGATTTGGAACAGTTATTTCCGGGCAAATTCCTCTATCCGTGCGATCTGTGGAATCTGTGGTCAAATTGAACTGCGGAAATTAGGTTTATGCTGCGATTCGGAAGCACCCCTCCCGCGCTTACAGCAAGGTAAAGCCAGACGCCGCCCCCAAGCCTTTCTCGAAAGTGTAGGTCGTGTGACAGCCGGCGGCGCGCGCCAGGGCGGAAATGAGATGGTCGGCAAAATGCCCACGGCCCGCCCGGTTTGCCCGCAACGCCGCCTCCACCTCGGGGCGATGCTGGAAAGCAAATTGCACATCCGCCAAGACCAACCCCAATGCGGTCAGCAGGTCAGTCCGCTTCACTTCGTAAAAACGGGTCAGCACCCACGCTGTTTCGCAGAGCACAATATCGGTCAAGAGAACAAGCTCACCGTTGCTCGCCGCACCGGCCAGCAGTTTGGCCACCTTGGCCGACTGGGCCGGGTCGTCCTGGGTCAGGTGGCGGACCAGCAGATTGGTGTCGATCGCGATCACCGGTGGTGGCGTCGCGCCGCCCCTTCCGTCAAACAACGCTGGATGTCCGCGCTGGTCGCCACTTTGCCGTTGGTCCGGCCCACCAGCGCCCCGCGGCTTGAAACGGATGCGATCCCGGCCCGCCGGAACATAACCTCACCCGGCCGGCGAAAGACAAAGACCACCCGCTCACCCCCGGTGACGCCCAGCTTGCGCCGCACCGCCACCGGAATGGTAACCTGGCCCTTGCTGGTGATCTTGGTCGTCAGCTCCACGCGCCTTACCTTTGATTACAAAGTAAGGACGTGCAACCACCAATTTCGCGCCAGCCAAGTCGGCCCGGCAAACGAACCCGCGATTCGCAGACACGCCGGCGAACCTCACGGGCTTCCCGGCCCGGCGCTGCTCGGTGAGCTGAAGGCCGGCACCGGGCCGCTCATCCGTTTGCCGGCGTTTGCGCCGCAGACCGCCGGACAAATCCCGGCCGGCCAGCAGGCCGGAACGGGACAACTCGATCCCGCCCGGGCCCGGGCCGCTGATCTGAAGCAGGCGAGCTTTGACGAGAAGAGCTTCCGGTTTGCGCTCAACGAGGACACCATGGCCACGGAGAAGACGGCCGAGGGCATCCGCGTCTTCACCGCCGACATCGTCAAACTTGAGCAACTCATCAAGTCGAAGAGGAGCTGACACCGCAACGTATTAAGGGTAAGCGTCGCCTCGGGTGCCTCGTAGTTACGAGAGCTACGACATGGTAAGGTGTCGTAATGGTGACTACTACGACGGGAGCGGCGGAGACAGAGTTGATCGAGACGGGGGAGAAGCGCGATGTGCTGGGGCGGCGGCAC
>JACPPI010000031.1 GCA_016190985.1 Opitutia bacterium
AGAGCACCAATGCCAGGCCGGTGTCAGCTTGCCTCCGACGACTACGAATCAGGCCATCTCGGCCCTGCCTCGCTGCAACCCTGTTTCTTCCAGGCAAGGCCGCGCCCCAGCGCGCGAATCACGCTTTGTAGTTTGTAGGCAAGTCAAGCCAGCTTCTTTTGGAGCGCGGCATCGGGCTGGCGGTGCCAGGCGCTGACTTGGCGGCTGACCTCGTGCAGTCCGCCCATGTTCAGGACAGATCTGAACACGTCAGGTCTTGACTCTTGACAAGAACGCTCAATCCAACGCGAGTCCCTCGACAAGCTCGGGATCAAAAGACAACGCGCGCCCCGCGCCAGCGGAACCCAACGGGGTCAGGCCGCTAGGTGCTACTAAGTTATCGACGGCAGCGGGGCCACCGGCGGCGGCATTTTTGGCAACAACCCGCCCCAAAGCCAGCCCACCGATGCTGACCGCAGGGATGATGACGACGATTGGTGGAGGTTAATGGACGTGAGAAATCGAGGATATGGACCGCCGACCGGCAACCGGCTCGATGATTTTATCGCGGCGCAGGAGTATGAAATCCAGCAGATACTTGAACGCCAGAACCAGCCCCCGCCGGAAGACGACGGGGCCAGCCTCAAAGGCGATGTCATCATCCATGTCGAGGGGCCCGGTCCCGAGAAGCCGAAGCCGCCGACCCCCGAACCGCCAGTGGTCCCGCAACCACCGACGCAGCCCCCGAGCTCAGCGCCGGTGCCGGTTGGTTTTTTGGGGAGCGGAGAAATGCAACGGCCACGTGCGCTGCATACAATTTATTCAGAGCTATGGCGCGCGCCAACCATGGCGGGGCGCGTGGGTTCATTTATTTGACACGCCCGGCGGCTTGACAGCACACCGCCGGGAACCACACGAGGCCTTCGGCCACCCGCGGTCAGTTCACCGACCCGTTGACCAAACGCTACTGGCCCGGGGGGTAGAGGCACTCGATCTCGGTGCGCTCGCCGCACGTGCACTGGACGATGATGCGCACGATCTTGTCGCCCTGTTTGACGAGGTCGATGTGCGGGGCGTGGCCGGCGGGAGCGTCGTGTTTGGCGACGGCGCCGGGAATCAAGGGTGAGGCCGCAGGCGCGCGGAGCGCCGTGCCCTCCAGCGTGCGCCGGCCGAGGAGAAACGGATTCATGGGGGCGATTTCGCGGCCAGCGACCGCGCGGCGGCGCGCTCGTTTTTCGGGGCCGGGGCGGCGGCGCGCTCGTTGGGCTTGGTCGACAGGGTGAGGCTGAGCGTGATGCGGTCGTTGGAATCGGCCGCCGGATCCACGCCGGGGAGCGGCCGGGTGCCGGCGTAGCCGGTGACCCGCTCGATGTAGCCCGGCTCCACCGCGTAATGCACGAGGTTGCGCCGCGCGGCGTTGGCGCGGTCGGCCGAGAGTTCCCACGGCGTGTAGTCCGCCGTGTGGTCCGGCCTTCCGCCGCTGGTGTGCCCGTCGATGGTGACGCGGAAGTGATGCCGGTCGATCATCCAGGCCAGGTTCTGCAGGGCGTAGCGGCCCCAGTCGGTGAGCACGGCGGTGTCCCGGACAAAGAGCGGGCGGGTCGGGCGGTCGAAGAGCGTGACGCGCAGGCCGTCGGAGGTCACTTGGACTTCGACGGGCTTGTTGGCGAGGTTTTCGTCGAGGTTGAGCAGCCGGTAGAAGTCCGCCGCGACGGAGTTGAGGAACGAGAGCGAGATCTGCTTGCTCTTCTCCAGCTCCTTTTCGTTGCCCTGCTGGGTGCCGGTGGAGTTGGTGCTCTTGTTGCTGTTGAAGGGCATCACGCCCGAGTGCTTGTCCATCGGGGAGCTGAAGGGGTTCTGGAAATACTGCGAGGTGGCGATGAGGATCTCCTTGTTCTGCGCGGAAATCCACAGCACGAGGAACAGCGCCATCATGGCGGTCATGAAGTCCGCGAACGCCACCTTCCATGCTCCTCCGTGTCCGGCCATGTGGTGCGGGGGTTATTTCGTGACGAGGGACTTCAGCGCGGCCTCCAGAGCATCGCTGCCGGGCTGCACGGAGGTGTCGAGCGAGCGGCGGGCGATCTCGACGGAGGTGAGGGGGGCGAGGCCCTTGGCGAAGCCGGCCACGGCCTGCATGATGCATTTCAGGCACTGCTGGTCGGAAGCGTTGTTGGACTTGATGCGGCTGGCCAGCGGGTTGACAAACCCGTAGGCGCAGAAAATGCCCAGCAGCGTGCCGGTGAGCGCGGCCGCGACCTTCTCGCCGACGGCCTCGGGGCCCTCGGAGATGGCGGACATGGTGTTGATGATGCCGAGCACGGCGGCGATGATGCCGATGGCCGGCAGGGAATCGCCGATCATCTGCAGGGCGTGCACGGGGTGGTCGGACTCGAGTTCCTTGGCGCGCAGCTCGGCGGTCATGAGGTCCTCCAGCTGGTCCGGCTTGATCTTGCCATCAATGACCGGTTTCAACCCGTTGCAGAGAAACTCCAGGCGCTCGGGATGCTCGAGCAGCGCGGGATAGCGCTGGAAGACGGTGCTGGCCTGGGGATTCATCACGTGCTCCTCGAGCGCGATCAGGCCGTTGCGGCGGCCGATCATGAAGATCTCGTAGAGGAGCTTGAGCAGCTCGAAAAAGTCCGCGCGCGCGACGGTCTTGCCGGCGAGGGCGACCTTGGTCTTGTGGATGATCTCCAGGATGACGTTCCGGGGGGTCGCGATCACGAGCACGCCCAGGGCGATGCCGAGGATCACCACGAATTCCGAGGGATGCAGCAGGACGCCCGGGTGCCCGCCGGCCATCATGAAGCCGCCGATCGTGGCGCCAAAGACGATGAGTGCTCCGATGATGATCAGCATGCGCGAGGCTCAGCGGTCCTGCGCTCGCTTCAGGAAGGCACGCAGCCCGAGGATGGTCTGCGAGTGGATCTGGCAGATGCGTGACTCCGTCAGGCCGAAGACCGCTGCGATTTCGGCCAGCCGCATGTTTTCAAAATAATACATGGCGAGGATCTTCCTCGGTATATCGGGCAATTCCTTGATCCTTTGAGCCATAAGTTGGAGCATCTCCTCCTTCTCGAGGCGGTCGCGGCCGGTGACATCGTTGTGGTCGGGCAGAAGGTCGTGCAGCGAAGGCCCTTCGGAGTCCGCGGTGGCGGCGCGCTGGTCGATGGCGATGAAGGTCGCCGGCCGGGCGTCCTCCAGCCACTTGGAGAATTCCTTGTCGGTCAGGCCGAGGTCCTCCTGGATTTCGCCCTCCGTGGCGACGCGGCCGAGGCGCTGCTCGAGCACGTTGATGGCCTCCTTCATCTTGCGGGCGCGGGCGCGGGCGCGGCGGGGACACCAGTCCATCCGGCGCAACTCGTCGAGGATCGCGCCCCGGATCCGCATCGTGGCGTAGCCCGGAAACGTGTTGCCCTGTTCCGGATTGTATTTCCGGACGGCGGCGATGAGGCCCGTGACCCCGACGCTGTAGAGGTCGTCGGCGTCGATGTGGGTGGGGAGGTTCAGCTTGATCCGGTCCACGACATTGCGGACCAGCGGGAGATAGCGTTCGATCAAGTCCTTTTGATCGAGGTCGCCGGAGGTGGCGCCTTGGTAGGCGCGCCACGCGGTGGTGGCAGGAGCGGCATCCGTGCCCGATACTTGAACGGCAAGGTTCATGTCAGTGCGGGTTTAGTGTTGCTTGCCCGGCGGGGCCGCCAGGGCGGCGGCCTTTTGCCGGGATAGAATTGTTTCGCGCAGACCGCGCACCAGCACGGTCCAGAACCAGCGGAAAAGCAGCGCCCCGGCCAGGCAGCCCAGCGCGGCATCGAGCAATATCCGGTCGGCGGCGCGGTCGGCCAGCCAGCCGGCGGCCGCCGCGAGGGCGAAGCCGAGGGAACCGCCGCAGAGAAAGACAAAGCGCATGAGGTGAATCGGGGTTGGTTCAGTCGGCGAAACTCAGGGTGCGGCGCGCGAGGGCCTGCGCGGCCTCGGTCTCGCATTCGCCGGTCAGGGACGGGCCGGTGGAGAGGAACAGCGGCTCCAGCTCCGACTCGATCAGGTGGTCCCACAGCCGGCCCCATTGCCTGACCTCGTCGAGGTGGGTGAAGACCACATGGGTGGCGGCCAGGCCGCGGCCGGCGGCAAACACGCGGCGCAGGGCGGCGGTCTCATAGGCGGCGTTCACGACGAGCACGCGCTCCGCGATCTCCTCCTGCTCCAGAAAGGCCGTGAGGTTCGCGTTGTCGGCGGCATCGCGCAGGGAAAGGCCCGGCAGGTCGAAGTAGACGAAACCGCCCGGCACGGCCGGCCGGGTGCCGGCGGGATAATGCGCGAGCGGCACGCCCAGCGCCTCGCAGAAAACCGGGAGCGGGCCGGACGCGCTGGGCCGGTCGAATTCCGCCATCACCACGTGGCCGAGGCGGGCGCGGCGATAGACCTCCGCCGCGAGCCATTTGCACAGCGCGGTGCTGCGGCCGGAGCCGGGCGCGCCCAAAAACGCGGCGCGGCCCAGGGGCGGGCGCGCGGGCCGCGACTCCACCTCGGCGCAAAGCTGGCGGCCGACCTCGACCAGCCCGCGATGCAGCGGGCCGCTGACCAGATCGGCCCAGCCGGCCCGGCGTTCCATCCGCTCCAGCACGCCCGCCGAAAAACCGGAGCGGCGGAGCAGCTCGGGCAGCGAGCAGGGCGGCGCCTCGGCCAGCCGGCGGGGGGAAACCGGGGCCGCGGGATCGGGAGCCGCGGGTTCGTCGGCCTTCTCACCGGCGGGCGGATCGATTTGCGCGATGACCTCCAGCTTGGGGACGGCGAGCAGGCGTTTCCAACCGGGGCTCTCGACCGAGCGGACCGACAGGACGCGCGCATGCTCGCCGAGGTGGGCGCGGATCAGCGTGGCGGCCTCATCGGCGCTATCGACAAGGAAGCGGCAGCAGGTGCCGGCGGGCGGGGGGGCGGGCGGGGCGAGGTTCATGGGATTCAGGCGGCGGCTTTGACGAGGGCGGGCTCGGGGCGCACGAACTGCGCGGGCACCGGCACGATCCCGGCGTTTTCAATCTCGGAGCTGGGGGGCAGCTCCTGGAACGAGAGGACGGTCAGCCGCGGGAAGGACGGCTCGAAGAAGCGCTTCAACGGCAGGCGGACATCGGCCGAGACCACGAGCACGGCCGGCTGCCCGCCCTGCGTCAGCTCGGCGGTGCGGCGGGTGAACTCGTCGATCAGGTGCCGGCCCAGCGCCGGTTCGAGGGCGAGGCCCACATCGGTCGCGGTGCGGTGGATCTTCCCGGTGATGACCTGCTCGAGGCGCGGGTCGAGCGTCAGGGCCTTGAGGTGGCCGGGCTGGTGCTCGAATTCCGGCACGAAATAGATCCCGAGCCGGCGGCGCACCAGCTCGGAGAGGTCGTCGGGGTTCTTGGAGAGGCCGGCGAAGTCCGCGATGCCCTCGAGGATGAGCGGCAGGTTCACGATCGCCACGCCTTCGCGCAGCAGGTTCTGCAGCACGCGCTGGATGAGGCCGACGTTGACCAGATCGGGCAGCAGCTCGGCCACCAGGGCGGGATGCGTGGCCTTGACGTGGTCGATGAGCGACTGCACGTCCTGCCGCGACACAAGGAGGTGGGCGCAGCCCTTGAGCGTCTCGGACAAGTGCGTGATGAGGACGGACGAGGGATCGACGACGGTGAAGCCGTTGAGCTCGGCGGTCTTCTTCTCGGCCTCGTCGATCCAGGTGGCCTCGAGGTTGAAGACGGGCTCGCGGGTCGGCACGCCGCGCAGGCGCACGGTGCTGCCCGCGACGTTCATGGCCATCCAGTGGCCCGTCTTGATCCGGCCGCGGACGAGGGGCTTGCCGCGCAGGAGGAAGCGGTATTCGTCGGCTTCCAGCTCCAGGTTGTCGCGCACGGAAACCGGCGGGACGATGACGCCCTTCTCGCGCGCCAGGGATTTGCGGACCCCGGTGATGCGGGCGAGCAGATCGCCGCCGGCCTTGGCGTCGGCGAGGCCGAGCAGGCCGTGGCCGATCTCGATGGCGAAGACATCCACGTCGATGAGCTTGCGCACATCCTCGGCGGCGGCGGGCGTGGCGGCCGGAGCGGGTGAACCGGCCCCCTCGCCCCCCTTCCCCGCCGCGCCTTTGGCGGACGGCTTGCCGGTGACCGGAGCCGACGCCGGCCGGCCCTCCGTTTCCTTGAGGGTCTTGGCCGCGAGGCCGGCGAGACCGCCGAGCACCAGGAAGGGAAGCAGCGGCATGCCGGGCATGAGCCCAAAGACCAGCAGGCAGCCGGCGGAGATGCTGAGCGCGCGGGGATAGCGGAAGAGCTGGCCGGCGATCTGCGCGCCAAGGTTGCTGTTGTCCGTCGCGCGGGTGACGAGGATGCCGGCGCCGACGGAGATGATCAGCGCGGGGATCTGCGAGACGAGGCCGTCGCCGATGGACAGCAGCGTGAATTTCTGGAGCGACTCGCCGAGCGAGAGGCCCATCTGCAGGACGCCGACGGCGAAGCCGCCGATGATGTTGACGAGGGTGATGATGATGCCGGCGATGGCGTCGCCCCGGACGAATTTCGAGGCGCCGTCCATCGCGCCGTAGAAATCGGCCTCCTTCTGCACCTTCACGCGCCGGGCCGTGGCGGTGGCCTCGTCGATGATCCCGGCGTTCAGCTCCGCGTCGATCGCCATCTGCTTGCCCGGCAGCGCGTCGAGCGTGAAGCGGGCGCTGACCTCGGCGATGCGGCCCGCGCCCTTGGTGATGACGACGAAGTTGATGATGACGAGGATCAGGAACACGACCGCGCCGACGATGTAGTTGCCCTGGATGACGAAGTGGCCGAAGGACTCGATGATCCGGCCGGCGTAGCCGCTGCCGAGGATCTGGCGGGTCGAGCAGATGTTCAGGGCGAGCCGGAACAGCGTCAGCGTGAGCAGCATCGTCGGGAAGCCGCTGAACTCGGGCGGGTCCTTGACGTAGAGGATGGCCAGCAGCACGAGCAGGGAGAGGCCGATGCTCAGCGCCAGCAGCGCGTCGATGATGAACGGCGGCACCGGCACCACCAGCATGAGCACGGTGCCGAAGAGGCCGCCGGCGAGCAGCAGGTCCGCGCGTTTCAGCAGGAAGGCGACCGTGTTGTTGGGCGGCGGCGGCATGGGCTCAGGCGGCGGCCTCGAACCGGCGCGACTTCAGCCGGTGGAAATAATAGCGGTGGGTGCGGTAGACCACGGCGAGGATCGAGGCCACGGCCTGGTAAAGCTCCGCCGGGATCGCCTCGCCCACCTGGCCGAGCGAAAAGAGCAGGCGCGCCACCGGCTTGTTCTCCACCAGCGGCACGCCGTGCGCGGCGGCCAGCGCCTTGATGCGCTGCGCGAAGCGGTTCTCGCCCTTGGCGAGCACCACGGGGGCCTGGTCGCGCCCGCGCTCATAGCGCAGCGCGACCGCGTAGTGGGTGGGGTTGGTCAGCACCATGTCGGCCGTGGCCACGGCGGCGAGCATCTGCTTCTGCATGAGGCGGCGGCCGAGGCGGCGCTGCGCGCCCTTGACGAGGGCGTTGCCCTCGACGTTGCGCCGCTCGTCCTTCACCTGCTGGCGCGTCATCATGAGGTCGCGCGAGGTCTTGAACTTCTCGTAGCCGTAGCCGAGGGCGGCGACGCCGCCGAGGGCCAGCAGGATCTGCCCGAAGAAATCCAGCGTGGCGCGGTGCAGGAATTGCGCGAGATAGGCGGCCTCCACCGGCGCGGTGAACAGGGGGTCGGCCACGAGGTGCCGCGTGCCGGCCCACAGCGCGGCGCCGATGGCGATCAGTTTCAGGAGGTCGATGCCGCCGCGCACGAGGACGGCCTTGGTGAACATCCGCCCGAAGCCGGCGGCGGGATCGAGGCTGTCGAATTTCAGGCCGAGCACCTCGGACGAAAGCCGGAAGCCGCTTTGGAAACCGCCGGCCAGCACGGCGCCGATGACGCACGCGCCGAGCAACGGCAACAGGCCCTGGCCCACCGTGAGCATGACCTCGCCCAGCAGGCTCACCGCCGAACCCCGCGTGACGACCGTGGTGGCGAACCGGCTGAACATGCCGATCGCGTATCCGGCCACGTCGCGCGACATGGCCTCGGCGGTCATGGTCAGCACGATCAGGGCCGCCGCGAGCAGGATCAGGACCTGCAGCTCCGGCGACTTGGCGAACTGGCCCCGCTCGAAGGCCTCGGCGAGATGCTTCTCGGTGGCTGGCTCGGTCTTTTGTTCCTGATCGACGTCGGACATGGGCAACGCCCGAAATGCAATGCCGATGCCAACTGCCCGCAGCGCGCCCTTATCCGATTGCCGGCAAGGAGTTGCGGCATTCTTAGTTCAACTCCCTCAAGAAACTCCGGGCCGCGCCGACCGCGCCGGAAAAGTGGGAATTTTTTGCCGTCCCCGCTCACCGCGGCGGCAGCAGCCGCAACAGGTCGAGCGGCAGGCCCGAGAACTCCACGTAGAGGTAGCGCGCGAGCAGCGCCCCCGACCCGGCCAGCAGCGCCAGCCCCGCCAGCAGGCGCACGGAAAAGCTCAGGATGAAGACATTCATCTTCGGCACGGCCCGGCCGAGCACCGAGAAGGACAGCGTCACGAGAAAATTCATCGCGATGAACGGCGCGGCCATCCGCAGACCCAGTTCCAGCACATGCGCGGTGGCCCGGATGAGATGCTCCGGCGCGTCCGGCTGGAACAAGGCCTGGCCGGGCGCCGCCAGGCCGAAACTCCGGGCAAAGGCGGTGAGGACCGCGAGGTGCCCGCCGAGCAGAAAGAAGAACAGCCCGGCAAAGGTGGCGAGAAAGGCGGCCAACGGCTCGCTGGACGGCTCGGGCACCCCCAGGCCGGGCGAGGCGGTGAGGCCGATCTCCGAAGTGATGATGCGACCCGCCATCTCCACCCCGGCAAAGGCCAGCCGGCCGATGAAGCCCAGGGCCAGGCCCAAGACCACCTCGCCGGCGGCGGCCAGCGCCAGCCCCCACGGCCCGGCCGGGACCACGGCCGGCGGCACGATCCCCGCCAGCAGCGTGGCGAGGCACGCGCCCAGCGCGACGCGCATCAGCACCGGCGCCCGCCGGCCCGCCAGCGTCGGCAGCAGCATGACGACCCCCAGCGAGCGCAGCAGCACCAGCACCCACGTGACCAGATAAGCCAGGTTCATGGCGCGGCGGCCGTCACGCCGGGGCTCAATGCCCGAGCGTCCCCATGCGGGTGATGAAGGTGACCGCGAACTCCGAGAGCGCGCGCAGCAGCCACGGCGCGAGCAGCAGCAGCGCGGCGGCGAGGCCGAGGATCTTCGGCGCAAAGGTCAGCGTGGGCTCCTGCAGGCTGGTGACCGACTGCACCAGGCTCGTCGCCAGGCCGACAATGAGGGTGACGCCCAGGAACGGCGCGACCACATAGAGCGAGAACATCACCGTGGTCTTGAAAAGGTCGACCGCGAGTTCCGGATTCATGGCGGGAGATCAGGCGGTGAAACTCTGCACCAGCGCGCGGACCACGAGGTGCCAGCCGTCCACCAGCACGAAGAGCAGGAGCTTGAACGGCAGCGCGACCGCCACCGGCGGCATCATCATCATGCCCAGCGCCATCAGGACGGAGGAGACGAGAAAATCGATGACGAGGAACGGCAGGAACAGCAGGAAGCCCATCTGGAACGAGGTCTGCAGCTCGCTGACGACGAACGCCGGCACCACCACGCGCAGCGAGAGGTCCCGGACGGCGGTCGGGCCGTAGCCCCCCAGCTCGAGAAAATACTCCAGGTCCCGCGTGCGGGTCTGCTTCAGCATGAATTCCTTCAACGGCACCGCGGCGCGGTCCAGCGCTTCGACCGAGGTCACCTTGCCCGCGAGATACGGCTGGATGGCCTCGCCGTTCATGCGGTCGAACACCGGCCCCATGATGAAAAAAGTCAGGAAGAGCGCCAGGCCGACGATGATCTGGTTGGACGGCGCGCTGGGCACGCCCAGGGCGGTGCGCACAAACCCGAGCACGATCACGATGCGGGTGAAGCTCGTCATGAGCAGCACGATCGACGGCGCGAGCGTGAGCAGCGTCATCAGGACGACGATCTGCACGGCGACGCTCACATCGCCGCCCTTCTGCTGGCCTTCCAGGCCGATGGTCAGGTGAACCGGGCTGGCGGCGGCCGCCGCGGGAGCGGCCGGCGCGGCGGCGGTCTGCGCGGGCGCCAGCGCGCCGAGGCAAAGGAACACCAGCAGGCCGGCGAGAAGCTGAGGCGGGCGTTTCACGATGAGTCCCCCGCCGGCGGCCGCCCGGCCAACGGGGTGAGCAGATCGATGCGGCCGGGGCAGACGCCGAGCAGGAATTTTTTGTCCTCATAGCCGGCCACGACCAGATACTGGCGGTTGCCGAGCGACCGGGTCTCGACGATGGACAGCTGGCGCGGCAGCGCCGCGCCGCCCGGAGCCGTGCGCGCCCGCCAGAAGAGCCAGCCGCCGACCGCCCCCAGCACGATGGCCGTCAGCAGGGCCGCGTTGTAACCCGAGAAGGGATTGGACGCCGCCGCCGGCGGCGCGGCGGCGGCGCGGGGGTAGATGACCTCCGGAGTCTCCGGCGCCTTGGTCTGCGCGAATGCGCCCGGCAGGAGGAGCATCGCTGCGCCCAACAGACCGGCCCAACGTGTCATTCTGAGCGCAGCGAAGAATCCAGTGCGAATCACACGGCAGGGCGCATTGCTGGATCCTTCACTTCGTTCAGAATGACAAGCCGGACAATTATTCATGGGTTGCAGCAAACAGCTCATGGCGTGGGCGCGAGGCGGCCGACCAGCTCGGTGATCTTGATGCCGAAGTTGTCCTCGACGACCACGACCTCGCCGTAGGCGACCAGCTTCTCGTTCACGTAGAGCCCGACCGGGTCGCTGGCGTGCTGGTTGAGCTGCACGACGGAGCCGGTGGCCAGCTCGAGCACCTCGCGCATGGGCAGCAGGCAGGAGCCGAGTTGCACGGTGACCTTCACCTTCACGTCGAGCACGATATCAAGGGCTTTGTCGTCCATAGGATCAGGCATGGCGGTTTTCCACGGGGGCGAACTGGCGGGATATTTTGATGGCCACGCGGTCGGTATCGAGGCCGACGGTGCCGGTGAACTTGGGCGTGCCGTTCAGGAGCAGCGTGGTCTCCTGCAGGTGGGAGGCGGACAGTTCGAGGACATCCCCCACGCGCAGGCTGGTGATCTCGCGCAGGCTCAGCTCGTAGGGCTGCCATTCGGCGCGGAGCGGCACCTCGATGGGATCATACGACGCCTGCCACTCCTGGTTGCGCGCCGGCGGGGTGACGTTGGCGTCCTTCTGCCGGCGGGCCTGCATCTTCTTCACCAACGGCTCGATGGTGTAATAGGGCACGCCGATCTGGATCGGCTCGGCGCAGTCGCCGAAGTTCACCTCGAGCGAGAGGGTCAGCACGATCGCGTCCTTGGGCGAGGTCTGGAGGAAGCGGCCGTTGTTCTCGTGGCCGAGGATCTGGCCGTGCAGCTCCTGCTCGCTTTTCCACTGGGCGCACCATTCCTCGAGGATGATCTGGATGACGTCCTCCAGCAGGGCGATCTCGATCTCGGTCAGATAGCGCTCCGCCTTCACGGAGTGGCCGCGGCCGCCCAGCAGGCGGTCCGCGATCGAGAGCGCGAGCCGGGGGTTGATGTCGAGGATGCCGACGCCGAGCAGGGGCTCGGCCTTGAAGAGGCAGAGGTGCGTGGGGCTGGGCAGCGACTCGGTGAACTTCGCGTAGGTGGAGGTGGTGAGCTTCGACATCTTCAGCGTCAGCTCCATGCGCAGGAACAGCGACAGGCGCGCGCTCAGGTAGCGGATGAAATCCTCGTGCAGGATGCGCAGCCGCCGCAGCTCGACCTCGGAGAGGAAGACGGGGTTGCGGAAATCGTAGGTCTCGACCTTCAGGCTCGCGCCCGCGGGCGGGCGCTCGCCGTTGGCGCACACGAAGTGCTGCCGGGGCGCCGCCGCCACCGACTCCTGCGCCAGCAGCCGGTCGATCTCGGCCTGGTCGAGGGAGCTTTGGGCGGATAGCGGCGGTTCGTCGGCCATGGCGGGGACTACTGGACGACGAAGTCGGAGAAATAGACCTGCTCGGCCACGCGCTTGCCCAGCGCCTGGTTGTAGGCGAGCACCAGCTTCTCGCGCAGGATGTTCTTCGAGCCCGGTTCCTCGAGGTCGGCGAGCGAGAGGGAGGACAGCACGTTGAGCGTGATGTCGGTCAGCCTGGCCTTCTGCGTGGTGAAGACGGTGCCGATGGTCGCGTCCGCGCCCGTGACGATGAAGGAGGTCTTGAGGTAGCGCGTGCCCATGGTGCCGGAGAGGTTCACGACCACGTTTTGAAATTCATAGCTGGCCGGGTTGGCGCCTTCCTTGCCGCTCTTGGCCCCGTGGCCGCCCTCGGCCTTGGCTTCGGGGGCGGCCGCGCGCGCCTCAGCCGCCTCGCCGGCCTTGGGCGCCGTGAGTTTTTTCTGCAGGCGCGGCAACAGGACGAATTCGGCCACGGCCCAGCTCAACGCCGGGGCGAGCAGGACCGCGGCGATGACGGGGAGCCAGGCGGCCAGCGCGCCCTTGGCAGCGGGTGCGGCCGCCGGCGCCGCCGCCGCCGCGGCGGCCGGGATCGGGGGGGTGGTTTCGGTTTTGGCGGCCATGGGATGTCGCTACGCCGGGGCTCAGCGGGTCTTGAGGTTGACGATATCCTCGAGCACCGTGTCGGACACCGTGATCAGGCGGGAACCCGCCTGAAAACTGCGCTGGGTGGTGATGAGGTTGGAGAACTGCTCGGTGAGATCCACGTTGGACAGCTCCACGGAACCCGACTGGATGGCGCCGAGGCCGTTGGAGCCGGGCGCGTTCACCCCGCCCGTCTGGAAGGCCGAGCTGCCGGCGGCCGCGCCCACCGGGCCGGCGGCGAGCAGGCCGGAGAAGAGGTTGTTGCCCTCCTTGACCAGCGCGTTCTGGTCGGTGAAGCGCTGGAGCTGCACCTGGTTGTTGGTCGCCGAGGTGCCGTCGGAGTAGAACTCCACCACGTTGCCGCCCTTGTCGATGGTGACGGATTGGAGCTGCGTGCCCGCCGGCGGCGCGCCGAGCACGATGTCGCCCACGGCGCCGAGGCCCGCGCCGGTGAGTCCCTGCACCCGGAAGCCCTGCGAGGTCACGAGGAAGCCGAGGTCGTCAAACCGGAAACTGCCGTCGCGCGTGGCGTATTCGGTGCCGTCGACGGGGTTTTTCACATGGAAGTAGCCGTCCCCGGAAACACCGAGGTCGGTGCCGTTGCCGGTCGATTGCAGGGAGCCCTGGCTGTAATTCGAGCTGATGCCCGCGAGCCGGACGCCGGTGCCGACGGCGAGGGCCTGGGAGTTGCCAACGGTGGCGGAGGACGGGGAGGAGCGCTGCAGGATGTTGCTGAAGCTGTCGCTGTAGGACGCGCTGCTCGACTTGTAGCCGTTGGTGTTCACGTTGGCGATGTTGTTGCCGATGACTTCGAGGCCTTTCATGAAGGTGCGCAGAGCGCTGACGCCGCTGCCGAGGGTGCCGATGAGGGACATGGGAGGAGGGGTTCGGGTTAGGATCCGCCGGCGGAGGCCGGGGCCGGGAGGGGAGGAGGAAGGGTGCCGGGCTGCACGGAGAGCACCGCCGAAATATCATAGGCGAGACCACCGACCACCAGGCGCGGGCCGTTGCGGCCGATCTCGACGCCGGCGACGGTGCCGCTCGCGCTGCCGCCCTTGCCGTCGCCGACGGTCACGACGCGGCCGAGGTAGCTGTTGGCGGTGGCCAGCGCCTGGTTGGCGCTCAACCTGGCCAGCTCCGCCGTCATCGTCTGCGTCTGCGACAACGAGCTGAACTGCGCCATCTGCGCGATGAACGCAGTGTCCTCCATCGGCTTCATCGGATCCTGGCTCCGGAACTGGACCGCCAGGAGTTTCATGAAATCGTCGGAGTTCAGAACCTTGGGCCCGGCCGCGATTTTGGGCGGGGGGACGCTGGTGGCGGCGGAAGCGGAGGTGATGGCGGAGACAGACATGGGGAGATCAGGCGAAGGCGTTGAGGAGCGTGAGGCCGGGCGACGCGGAGGAGGAGGCTGCGGGGGATTCGGGCTGCTGGGTCTCGTCGGGCGCCGCGGACCGCGAGAACGGGAGCGGCTCCGGGCCCGGTTGCCCGCGCTGGGGCGTGCCCCCCTGCCCCGTCGACCCGAAGGTGCTGCCGCTCCCGCCATCCGACGGCGCGTGGAAAACCGGATCGGCGAGGCGCAGATGCGCGGCGACGGACGGAGGGACCAGGGCGCCCCATTCCCGGCTCAAGGCCGCGCGCAGCTCGTCGGACCCGGTCTGGAAAATCGTGTGCACCGTGCCCGCTTTCAATTCCACCCGCAGGGACATCGGCTCGTCCCCCACCCGGAAGTGGAAATCGACATGCTTCGGCTGGATGTCCGCGCGCTGTTCGAGCGCGGTGACGGCGGAAACGACCGTGGCCAGCACCTCGCGCAGGGTGGCGACGGGCGCCGCCGTTTCGACGGTCAGATGCGCGCTGAATGAACCGCTCGCCGCGACCGGCACTTCGGTCGGAGTGACCGGAATCGGCTTGGGGCGGCTGGACGGAGCGGACGGCATGGGCTGGACCCAATCAGCAACGGCGGTGCCAAGCCGGGCAGGTGCTGCGGCAACTGTCTTATGGGCAGCGCTTAGAATTTCTTTTTCTTCCGGGGAAACCGTTTTCGCGCCTGCCTCGGCCAATGGCCCGTCAAGTCCGGCAATTTTTTCCGTCACTGGCTCGCCGGTCTCGCCGGTCTTGCCGGATGCGGGCGGGCTGATCCGAATATTCTGCGAACCGACCGGCGGCCGGACATCGGACGGAGTCGCAGCGAATGAAGACTCGTCCTCCACTGGCGCGGGTGCTTCGATCAGCGGCTGGTCGGGCGAGAAAGGCTTGCGAGCGGTTGCCGGTTTTTCGGCCACAACCGCGGCGAGCGGCTGCTTCAGCAAATTGTTTTCCGGCGGCGTCCCGGCCCTGGCCGCGGGCATTTCGCCGAAGCCGGACGGTGGCCGCGCTTGGGCCGACGCATACGCCGGGACTGGTGGAATTCCGGGCGCTGGGTTTTGTCCGACCGGGTCGCTCATGGCCGGCCCTTCCCACGGACGGGCCTCCACCCCGCCCGTGGCCGGCCCGGCGGCGTTGGGAACGGCTGCCGCGGCGACGGGCGGACTTTCCGGTGGCAGCGGGGCCGGCGGCGCGCCTGGCTGCCACAAGGATGCGGCCAGCGCGGCCGCGGCGTCCTCCATCCCGGACTTCTCCGGTTTGGCACCGCCCGGGAGGACCGGTGCATCCTTGGAAAAGAATTCCTCGAACGACATCGCGCCGGCCTCGGCGGCAGGGGCGCCCGCCGCGCCGGGCGCGCCTTCATCTCCGGCGGAGATGAAAGCCGGCGTGGGCGGCGGGAGGACCGCGGCCGGGTTGCTCAAGACAGGAAGGGATAGTTGCATGGCGCGATTCCCTCCGTGGAGCGCGACCGCCCGGTCCGTGGGCGGAGAAAATTGGGTTCAGGGATTTGTGGCGGTCTTGGTGGAGCGGACGAGGCGCAGCCGGTCGGAAAGCACGGCGGCGCGGCGCGCCAGGGTGCCGTCGGCGGTGGGCGTGCGGCTCATCTGCTCGAAGATGGGGGCCACGACATCGGGCTTCATCAGCGAGAGGATCTTCACCACCATGGTGTCCTCCATCTCCCGGATGATCGCGACGGCGGCGGCGGGCGGCAGGTTGGTGTAGGTCTGCGCGAGGGTGCGCACATTCTTCATCTCGTCGGCGTTGATCTCGACCACCTTGGCGGCGATCTCCGCGCGCAGGCCCTCGATCTCGGTGCGCACCTTGTTCAATTCCTGGCGTTCGGCGGCCAGCTGGGCCTCGCGGTGGCCCTGCTGCTCGCTCTGCTGGCGCAGGCGGTCCCGCTCGTCCTTCAGCTCGTTGGCGAGGTTCTCGATCTCAATGGTCCAGAAATTCCAGCCGCGCTCGCGGGTCGCGGCGCCGAGGGCATCCTGGTGCGGCCGGAGGCTGGCCAGGTGCTCGACCGCGCCGGCGGCGGCGCGCCAGAAGGTGAACAGGCCGGTGCCGGCGCCCAGCAGCACGGCGAAGGCGGCGGCGACAAAGGGATTGGCGAACTTGCTCATGTGAAATTCGCGGTGGCCGGCTGGCGCGCGCGGCGGAACCCGGCCAGCTCGTCCAGCTCGGCCATTTCCGCGCGGCCGGTCAGCCGGCGGTGGAGGGCGCGCGCCTTCTGTTCCAGTTTTTCCACCACCTTCACGGCGCGGTGTGCCGCCAGATATTCCTCCCGGCGGGTCTCCATCGCGGCGCGGGTCTCGATGACGGCGCGCTCGGCGCGGATCTCCTCCTCGCACACGTGGCGGTAGGCGCCCCAGAAGGCGATCTCGTCGGCGGCGCGGAAGGTCGCCCGGCGGCCGTCGTGCATGACGGTCTCAAGTTCCTCGCGGCGCGCGCGGACGGCGGCGTGCCTTTGCTCAGCCTCGACGTAGAGGTGGACGGCCTGGGCGAAGGCCTCCCGGGCGCGGGCCTGGCGGTGCGCGCGCAACACGGCCACGGGCCGCAGGGGAAAGCGGAATCTTTTCATGGGGCGAGGAGCTGTTTGAGGCGGACGTAGCTTTGCGCCCGCGCGGTGTGCTCGTGGATGGACTGGCGGGTGAACTGGGCGAGCGGGGCGTGCAGGCCGATGGCCGCATCCAGCGCGCTGTTGCCCCCCTTCTGGTAGGCGCCGATGGAGATGAGATCCTCGTTCTTGCGGTAGAGCGCCAGGCTCTCCCGCGCGCGGCCCGCCAGGGCGATCTCCTCCGGCGTGCAGATGTCGCGGCCGAGCCGGCTGACGCTTTCCAGCACGTCGATCGCCGGGTAATGGTTGAAATGGGCCAGGCTGCGCGAGAGCACCAGGTGGCCGTCGAGGATGCCGCGCACGGCGTCGGCGATGGGCTCGTTCATGTCGTCGCCCTCGACCAGCACGGTGTAGAGCGCGGTGATGGCGCCGGTCTCGCCGGCGCCGGTGCGCTCGAGGAGGCGGGGCAGCATGGCGAAGACGGACGGCGTATAACCGCGGGTCGCGGGCGGTTCGCCGACGGCGAGGCCGATCTCGCGCTGCGCCATGGCGAAACGGGTGACGGAGTCCATCATGAGCAGCACGTTCCTGCCCTCGGCGCGCCAGGCCTCGGCGATGGCCGTGGCGGTGAACGCGGCGCGCAGCCGCAGGGGCGCGGGCTGATCCGAGGTGGCGACCACGACGACCGACCGCTTCAGGCCCTCCGGGCCGAGGTCCTTCTCGATGAACTCACGCACTTCGCGGCCGCGCTCGCCGACGAGCGCGACCACCACGATGTCCGCCTCGGAGCCGCGCGCGATCATGCCCATGAGCGTGGACTTGCCGACGCCGGAGCCGGCGAACAGGCCGAGCCGCTGGCCGCGCCCGAGCGGCACGAAGGTGTCGATCGCCCGCACGCCGGTGGCGAAGGCGGTGGCGATGCGCTGCCGGCGCAGCGGGTGCGGCGGCTGGTTGGCGCCGACGGCCCCGCGCGTGACCGGCACGAGGCCCTTGCCGTCGAAGGGCCGGCCCAGCGCGTCGAGCACGCGGCCGAGCAGCGCCGGGCCCGGCACCGGCAGCGGCGGGCGATCGAGCGCCGCCACTTCGCAGCCGACGTGGAGCCCGCCCATCTCGCCGAGCGGCATCAGGAGCACGCGGTGCTCGCGGAAACCCACGACCTCGGCCTGCACGGAGAAATTGTCGCGCGGGGAGCGGAGCAGGCAGAACTCGCCGAGGCCGACGTTGGGGCCGTCGGATTCGATGATCAGGCCCGTGACCGCCGTGACCGTGCCGAGCCGCTGGACCGTGGGCAGATGCCGCACCTGCGTGCGGATGGACTCGATGAGCGGGGCGACGGCGGGGCTCATGCGACGGCGAGGGCGCGCGCCAGCGCGTCGAGTTTGGATTGCTGGCGGGCGTCGGTCAGGCCGAAGCGGCTGCGCACCTGGCAGTCGCCGGGCTGCAGCGTCGGGTCCGGCGTCACCCGGAGGCCGGGATAGCGCTCCCGCCAGCCGGGGTTGAGGGCCTGGAGGAGATCGGCGTCGCGCGGGCAGAGCAGCAGCTCGAGGTTTTCGCGCTCGGGGAACAGCTGGTCGAGCGCCTCGCGGCAAAGCTTGGCGATGATCCCGGCCGGCGGCTCGTAACCGGCGAGCAGGTGCCGGGCGAGGTCGAGCGCGAGGGCGGGCAGCTGGTCGCGCAGCTCCTCGAGCAGGCCGGCCTCGACCGCCGCGAGTTTCTGCAGCACGCCGTTGCTCAGCTGGGCCACCTCGGAGCGGATGTCGACCATCTGCTGGTCGGCCAGGGCGCGGGCCGCGTCGACGCCGCGGCGATAGGAGGCCTCGCCGTGCGCGCTGTATTCCGTCTCGGTGTAGAGGCGGCCGGGCTGGCCGGCGGTGGCGGTGCCGGTGAGCGGGCGGTCGAAGGGGAGGAGCTTGGTGTGGGCCATGGCGTCAGGCGACGAGGCTTTCGCTGGACTCGTTTTCGAGCGTGATGGCGCCCTCCTCCTCGAGGCGGCGGACCACCTGGATGATGGCGTCCTGCGCGGTCTCGACGTCCTTGAGGCGCACGGGCCCGAGCAGGCCGATCTCGTCGCGCAGGCTCTCGGCCGCGCGCTTGGAGATGGAGGCGTAGATTTTTTCGCGGATGGCCTCGCTGGCCGACTTCATCGAGACGGCGAGATTGGCGGAATCGACCTCGCGGAGGACGCGCTGGAGATCGGCCGCCTGGAGGCGGTTGAGGTCCTCGAAGCTGAACATCTTCTTGCGGATCGCGGCGCCGAGCTGGGCGTTGCGCTCCTCGAGGCGGCCGAGGAGGTTCTTGGAGGATTCCTTGTCGAGCTGGTTGAGCAGGTCGGCCACGGCGCGCACGCCGCCGCTGCGGTGGAAGGCCGGCCGCACCTTGGTGTCGAAATGCTTGCCAAGCGAGCGCACGATCTTGGAGACGAGGTCGAGCGAGGTGGACTCGATCGTGCCGAGGCGCTCGACGACCTCCTCGCGCAGCTCCGGGCTGAGGAGCGTGAAGACCTCCGTGGTCTTGGCGGTGTCGAGGTAGGACAGGAGGAAGGCGATGGTCTGCGGCTGCTCGGACTTGATGAGGTTGTAGATCTGGCGGCCCTCCATCTCGCTGATGTCCTTGATGACCTCGACCGAGGTGCCCACGGGGCCGACGCGGCCGATGATGGCCGAGGCCTTGTAGTCGCCCTTGGCGATTTCCAGGGTGCGCTGCGCATAGCCCAGGCCGCCGAGGGCGGATTCCATGCTTTGCGCGACGATCCCGCCGAACTCGTCGACGGCCTGCTGCTGCACGGCGGCGGGCACGACGGGATAGGCGGACATCTCGCGGCAGAGCAGCTCGATCGTCGCGTCGTCCAGCTGGCGGAGCACATCGGCGGCGGCCTCGGGGCCGATCACGATGAGAAAGATGGCCAGCCGCTGCTGCTTGGTGAGCTTGGCGTAGTTGAGGTCGGCCATGGCGGAGGTCAGTTTTTGTTGGACGGCGCGGGGGCGGCGACCCAGTCGCGCAACGCCGCGCCGATGTTGGCCGGTTTCTGGCGGATCAGGTGGTTGAGCATCTCGGGCGTCACGGTGCCGTTGCGGTTGGGCAGCGCCCGGCCCATGGCCTCGGGCGGCAGGGCGAGCACCTCGACCGGGACCGGCTCGGGTTTCTGCCTGGCCATGAGCCGCAGGAAATAGAGGAACACGAGCGCGGCGCCCGCGACGGCGGCCCAGCGGCTGGCGGCCTCGGTCCAGCCCATCCAGCGGCTCTCGGCGCGGAGGGCCTCGATCTGCGCGGGGAAACGCTCGGCGGCCTGGAAGGGGGTTTCCTGCAACGAGACCAGCGACTCGGCCGGCTGGCCGGGGGCGGGCTTGAGGCCGAGGGCGTTGAGCACGATCTGGCGGAGCGCGGCGAGCTCCTCGGGCGGGCGCTTGGGGGCGGCCTCGGCGGGCGCGCCGGCGGCGGCCGGGGCGGCGGCGCGCGCCGCGATGAACACGGCGGCGGTGACGCTCTTCACCGTGCCGGGGCTGCGCGTGGTGTTGGTGGTGACGCGGTTGATCTCGTAGGTGGTGGTGCGGTTCTTGCGGTTCTGCTCGGTGGTGGAGGACGGGCGGGCCATGGGCTCGTTGCCGGCGGCCTTCTCCGGGATGTTGGCGCTGACGCCGACCGCGCCGCCGTTGGCGCGCTGCTCGGCGGAGCTGGTGGCGTCCTCGGTGATGGTCTGCGAGCGCACGACCTGGCCGTCGGGGTCGTATTTTTCCTGCGTGGAGGTGGTGGCCTCGGTCTCGATCTCGGCGGAGACGCGCACGACGGCGTTGCCCGGCCCGATGACCGCGGCGAGCATCGTCTCGACCTTGCGGGAGAGGTAATCCTCCACCTGCTGCTTGTAGCGCATCTGGCTGGAGGCGGTGCCGAGGGTCGGGTCCTGCTTCAGCTCGTCGGAGAGCACATGGCCGCGGTTGTCGACGACGGCGACGGCGTCGGGCAGCAGGCCCTGCACGGCGTTGGCCACGAGGTGGCGGATGGCGTTGACCTGCTCGGGCTCGAGCCGGGCGCCGCCGACATCGATGAAGACGGACGCCGAGGGCTTGACGCCCTGGTCGGTGAGCAGCAGCCGGTTCTCGGGCTGCACGATCATGACGCGCGCGGCGCGGACGCCCTGCAGCTGCGTGATGGTGCGCGCCAGCTCGCCCTGGATGGCGCGCAGGTAGTTGGTGCGCTGCACGAAGTCGGAGAGGCCGAACTGGCCCTTGTCGAAAATCTCAAAGCCCACGCCGTCGCCGCCGGGCAGGCCCTTGGCGGCGAGATCCATGCGGAGCTTGTAGACCTGGTCCTGCGGCACCATGACGCCGGCGCCGCCGGCCGTGACCTGGTGGGGGATGTTCAGCGTCTGCAGGTGGCTGATGACCGCCGCCGCGTCCTTCTCGCTCATGCGCCCGTAGAGCAGCTGGTAGTCGGGCCGCCGCGACCACACGACGACCGCGAGCAGGCCGCCGCAGACGGCGAGCGACGCGACCACGAGCGAAACGCGCTGGTTGAGGCCGAGCTCGCCCCAGAGGACGAGGAGGGATTTGGCGAAATTATTCATGAAGGGAGTTCAAGGTCCGGGCTCACACCTGCATGCGCATGAGTTCCTGGTAGGATTCGATGAGCTTGTTGCGCACCTCCACCATGAGGGAAAAGACCACGTCGGCCTCCTGCATCGCGATGACGCTCTGGTGCAACTGGTCGCTGTCGCCGAGGAGCACCTGCTGGGCGAGGCTGTGGGCCTGGGTCTGCTTGGCGTCCACGGTCGCGACCAGGCGGTCGAGCATCCGGCCGAAGCCCTCGGCCGGCACGCCCCCGACGGAGCCCGCGGCCTCGGCATTCAGCCTGGGCGGCGGCGCGTCGAGTTTCAGGAGCGCCGGGGCGCCGGTGAGCAGCGGGGAAACGGGGCCGAGGGGGGACATGGACCAGGGTCGGGCGCGGGCTATTTGCCGATCCCGAGCGTGCGGGTCGCCATCTGGCGGGCGCTTTTCACGACCGAGAGATTGGCCTCGTAGGTGCGCGAGGCCATGATCAGGTCCACCATCTCCTGCGAGAGGTTGACGTTCGGCATGGTGACGAGGCCGTCCGCCGACGCATCGGGGTGCTGGGGGTTGTAGACCTGCTGGCCCGGCGAGCGGTCGGTGGTGATCTGCCCGACACGCACGCCCTGGAGGGTGCCGGAAGCCGTGCCCTGGGAGCGGACCAGCTCGGTCTCGAAGGCGACCACCTGCCGCTGATACGGGCCGCCGTGGGCGGTGCGGGTGGTCTGGGCGTTGGCGATGTTCTGGGCCACGATGTCCAGGCGGACTTTCTGCGCGGCGAGCGCGCTGGCGCTGAGCTCGATGCCGGAGATGAGGTTCATGGGGGCGGGCGGAAAAGGCGGTTCAGGTGACGCGGCCCGTGATGGCCACCTTGAGCTGCTTGATGTTGGAGCTGATCATATCGGTGAGGTATTCGTGCTCGACCGCGTTGCGGTTCAGCGCGAGCAGCTCGTGCTCGATCTCCACGGAATTGCCGTCGGGGCGGACGGAATGCGCCGTGGGATCCTCGGTGATCCGGGGCGTGAGGGTGGAAGCGGAAGCCGCCAGGTCGCCGGCGGCGAGGCGGGCCTTCAATTGGGTCGCAAAATCCGCCGAGACATCCACCCGGCGGTAGCCCGGCGTTTCGGCGTTGGCGATGTTCGCCGCCACGGCCTGCTGGCGCGCGACCGCCGCGTCGAGGAGTTTTCCGGCCAGGACGTAATTGTCGGACTGGAAGATGGGATCGACCATTTGCCCCACGCCCATCGCAACCGCCGTGCCAGCAATTTTGCGCGGAATTGAAGCCGCTCCCGTGCAGCGAGATAAAATTTTCACGGGACAGTGCGGCCAGCGAAGCGCCCAGGCCGCCACTGGCGCGGCCCCCGGGCCCGGCATTTTTTTCCCGCGAAAAACCCGGCCAAGCACCGCCGCGCCTACATTTGGCCGCGATCGTGCCGATAAAGCGCTCTGACTCATGCGGGAAACCGAATTCGAATTCATCCGCGGCCTGGTCTACCGACACAGCCGCATCAACCTCGGCGCCGACAAACGCGAATTGGTGTCGGCCCGTCTGGGCAAGCGCCTGCGCGCGACGCGGCTCCCCTCCATCGGCGCCTATTGCCAGCTGCTGCAGGCCGAGACCGACGGCAACGAGCTGGCCCACCTGATCGACGAGATCTCGACCAACCACACGTTTTTCTTCCGCGAGATCGCGCACTTCGAGTTTCTCACCCGCACCGCCCTGCCCGAGCTGCGCGCGCGGCTCCCCCGGGAGCGCTGGCCGGCCTTCCAGATCTGGAGCGCCGCGTGCTCCTCGGGCGAGGAACCCTACTCGATCGCGATGGCCCTGGAGGAGGGCTCCGCCTCCGCCTGGCCGTGGCGCATCGAGTGCACGGACATTTCGCACCGCATCCTGGCCAGGGCCCAGGCCGGCATCTACCGGGAGGAGGCGGTCGCGAAACTGCCGCCCGAGCGGAGCCGCCGCTTTTTTGACCGGGGCCACGGCCCGCAGGAGGGCAACTACCGCGTCAAGGCCGCGCTGCGCGCCCGGCTGGGTTTCCAGCAGCTCAACCTGCTCGAGGGCGAACCGCCCTTCGCCGCGCCGTTCCAGGTCATCTTTTGCCGCAATGTGATGATCTACTTCGACCGCAAGACGCAGGCCGAGCTCGTCCAGAAACTCACCCGCCACCTCGTGCCGGGCGGCTACCTGTTTGTCGGCCACTCGGAAAGCCTCACCGGCATCCCGCACACCCTGCAGGCGGTGCGTCCGGCCATCTACCGGCGCGCCCCCCACCCCTGACCGCCATGTTTCCGCCCAAGATCCGCGTCCTCATCATCGACGATTCCGCCGTTGTCCGCCGCCTGGCGGCCGAGGCGCTGAACGCCGACCCGGCTCTCGAGGTCATCGGCACCGCGACGGATCCCTACGCCGCCCGCGACCTGATGGCGAAACTCCAGCCCGATGTCATCACGCTGGACATCGAGATGCCGCGCATGAACGGCCTGACCTTCCTGGAAATCCTCATGCAGCGCCGGCCCACGCCGGTGATCGTCATGAGCTCCCTCTCGCAGCAAGGCTCGGAGCACGCGCTCGAGGCGCTCCGGCTCGGCGCCTTTGATGTGATCGCCAAGCCCCACGGCTCCTTTTCCTTTGGCGAGCTGGGCGCCGAATTGGTCGCCAAGGTCAAGGCCGCCTCCGGCATCCCGCTGCGCGCCCTGCCCCCGCCCGCCAAAGCGCCGCCGGCCCGGGCGGCGGCCGTGCCGCCCGCCCGCCTCGCGCCGTTCGATCCGCGCGCCATCATCCTCCTCGGCGCGTCCACCGGCGGCACCGAGGCGCTGAAGGAGGTCATCACCCGGCTCCCGCCGAACCTGCCGGGCATCGCCATCGTGCAGCACATCCCGCCGGTCTTTTCCAGGACTTTCGCCGACCGGCTCGGCCAGACCAGCGCCCTCGACGTGCGCGAGGCCGTGGATGGCGACAAACTCGCGCCCGGCGTCGCCCTCATCGCGCCGGGAAATTTCCACCTGCTCCTCCACTGGGCCGGCGCCGGCTACCGCGTGCGCGTGACCGACGGCCCGCAGGTCTGGCACCAGCGGCCGGCCGTGGATGTGCTCTTCAAATCCGCCGCCGACTGCGGGGCCGGGCCGCACGCCCTGGCCGGCGTCCTCACCGGCATGGGCAAGGACGGCGCCGAGGGCCTGCTGCGCCTGCGGGAAAAAGGCGCCACCACCTTCGCCCAGGACGAGGCCACCTCGGTCGTCTACGGCATGCCCCGCGTCGCGTGGGAAAACTCCGCCGCCCAGCGCCAGCTGCCCCTGCCGCAGATCGCGGCCCACCTCACCCGGCATTTTGCCGCCGCCACCGCGGCGCCCTTCGCCACCGCCACCCGCCCATGAGTGCCTCCCCTGCGCCCGCCGCCCACGCCGCCGTCCTGATCGTCGACGACGACTCCTTCGTCCTCTCCGCGCTGAAGTCGACGCTCGAGCGGGAAGATTACGCGGTCATCGCGGTCACCAGCCCCCTCAAGGCCCTGGCGATCCTCGCCGAGCGCGAATTCTCCGTCATCATCTCCGACCAGTGCATGCCGGAGATGCTCGGGCTGGATTTTCTCTTTGAGAGCAAAAAGCTCCAGCCGCACACCTCGCGCATCCTGATCACCGCCGTGCTCTCGCTCCCCACGCTGGTCGACTCGATCAACCGCGGGGAAATCTTCCGCTTCATCGCCAAGCCCTGGCTGCGCGAGGAGCTGACCGCCACCGTGCGCAACGCCGTCCACCGCTACGAGCTGATCACGCACAACACCGCGCTGTCGGCCGAGGCGCAGCGCCTGAACGCCGAGCTGACGGCCGCCAACGCCGCGCTCGAGGGGAAGGTCCGCGACCTCGAGACCCAGCGCCAGCAGCTCGACACCCTCAACCACGAGCTGGCCACCTCCTACGAGCACTCGCTGGAGCTGTGCCGCCGCATCATCAACACCTTCGATCCGGTGCTGGGCGGCCAGGCCAAGACCCTCGGCGAGGTCTGCACCCGCATGGCCGAGACCGACCATTTCACCGCCGAGGAGCGCCAGGTGCTCCGCGCCGCGCCCCTGCTGTGCGACCTCGGCCTCATCGGCATCCCGCGCGAACTGTTCCGCGCCTTCCGCAGCCATCCCGAGCGCCTCACCGACCGCGAGCGCGCCATGCTCAAGAACCATCCCATCTACTCGCAGACGCTGGCCACCTTCGTCGACACCCGGCCCGCGCTCGGCGAGACAGTGCGCGCCCACCATGAGCGCTTTGACGGCCTCGGCTATCCCGACGGCCTCGCGGGCCAGCATATCCCGTGGACGGCGCGCTGCCTCGCCGTCGCGGTGGACTTCGTCGAGTCCAACCTGTCCCGCCAGAACGCCCTCGACGCCATCATGGCCGGCTCGGGCACGGCCTACGACCCCGAGGCCGTGCGCCTTTTCCTCAAGGTGACGCAGCTCGCGCGCCTGCCGCGCCAGGTCTGCGAGATCATGCTCGACGAACTCGAGCCCGGCATGGTGCTCGCCAGCGGCATCTACAGCCCGCACGGCATGCTCCTCATCGGCGAAGGCCTCGAACTCTCCCCGGCCAGCATCGCCAAGATCCGCAGCCACAACCAGATCACGCCCATCCAGCAGCGGCTGCTGGTGCAGATCTGAGCCCCCCGCCCGCAAATCCGCGGCCCGCGCTCAATTTCCGCCCGGGCGCGTCGTTAGACTAGAGCGGCCCGGGTGCATCACGGGCCGACCACATCCATGCCACGATCCCTCCTCTTTCCGCCCGGCGGCGGCCGCCCGCGGTTCCCGCGTTGATATGGCCGGGTCACCGTCGGCATCCTCCCTCTTTGTCCAGCGCGTCGTCATCGGCGTGGGCGACATGGCCGTCTCCAACAACGCGCAGGTGATCCTCAGCACCTACGCCCTTGGTTCCTGCATCGGGGTCGTCGCCTACGACTCCGTCGGCAAGGTCGGCGGCCTGCTGCACCTCATGCTGCCCGACGCGGGCATCTCCGCCGAAAAGGCCGCGCAGCAGCCCGCGATGTTCGCCACCACCGGCCTGCCCCTGCTCTTCCGCGCCATGTCCGGCCTGAAGGCCGAGCGCCACCGCGTGCGCATCCTCGTCGTCGGCGGGGCCGGCATGCTCGCCGGTTCCGACCCCTTCAGGATCGGCGAGCGCAACACGGCCATGACGCTGGAGATCCTCCGCGCCCAAGGCCTGTCCGTCACCCACCAGCAGGTCGGCGGTTCCATCAACCGCACCGTGCACCTCGAGGTCGGCTCCGGCGCCGTCGACCTGAAAACCCCCGTCGGCGGCAGCCAGTTCACCCTCGCCGCGTGACGGCCGGGCCAGCCGCCCGCGCCCATCCCCACTCCGGTCTTTCGCCAAACGCCGCCCGATCGTTGGTAGTTTAATAGACTACCAAGGATTTCATCACCCGCGCTCAGACGAGTTCACGTCCCTGCCGGCGGGCGCACAGCCACGCGGTCAGCAGCAGGGTGCGTTCGGCGTCGAGGCAGCCTGTCCCTGCCTTCAGGCACACGTGCAAACGCTGTTTTGGCACCCCGAGGATGCGCGCCAGATGCACCTTGCTGCCGCGCTTGCGGAGCAGGGGCGCCACCTGCCTGACCAGTTCGTTCCACAGCGGGGTGCCCGCTCCGGGCTGCAAGGTCAGCCCGCGCTGGGGCGGACGTCGCTTGAATTTGCCAGCCGTGCGCCGGGCCGACTCGGCCGCCGCGTCGGTCAGCCACTCGATGATTTCCAAATACGGGCGCAACCGAGGATGAACCGGCGCCAGATAGCCTAAACTCATGTGCTGTCTCTAGCAGAATTCCTGCGGCGTTGGTAGTCCAATAGACTGCCAAATTGGTCTGACGCCGCCATAGGCCAGCCTGCACCCAGCCGAGGCTTCCGCAGCGGGCCAAAGCCTCTGCGCCCTCTCGCAGAATAGCGCCCATGCCTTGGTAGTTTAATAGACTACCAAGGAGTGGCCGGGGGCCCCGCTCGTCCCGCGCGAGGGGAAGCGTCACGGCCACGAGACGCGCCTTCGTCTTTCCCCCGGGCTGCGGAAGGTGTGCGCCGGAGGAAGCCCCCGCTCGCCGCGGCCCGCCTACCTGCCGATGAGCAGCGCCAGTCCGCCGAGACTCAGCACCACGCCCGCGATCTTTTGCGGACTGAGCTGATCGCGGAAATAAAACAGCGCGACCGGCAGCAGCACGAGCGTGGAGCAGACGTTCACCAGCAGGGCGGCGTAGCCGATGTTCCAGCCCGCGCGGTAGGCCAGCAGGAAGCCCACCTCGATGCCCACCACGCTCAACGCCAGCCAGAGCACGCTCGGCCGCAACGCGGCCAGCGAGCGCGAGCCCTCGCCCCACAGGAGCAGGCCGGCGACGCACACGAGGAAGGCGAGCAGATACGCCACGGCGAGGGGCAGGAACGGATTCACCGCCGCCGGTTGCGCCTTGATGGCAAGATGGTAGCTGGCCGCGCTGACGACGGCAATCAGGAGTGTGAGGTAATACATATGCCGCAACACTGCCTCTCCCCGCGCCGACTGCAAGCGACGGCGCTCACACTCGTGCATCCTGTGTCTACTGGTGTCAGCGGCCGTCGAGCAGCGCGCGCACGCGGCGGCCGACGTCGTCGAGCGCGTAGGGTTTCTGCACAAAATCCTTCAGCCCGAGGCTCTCCAACTGCGCGCGGGTCTCGGCGGTCAGGTTGCCGCTGAGGACCAGCACCTTCACGCCGGGCCGGGCGAGCCGGGCCACCTTGACCACCTTGAGGCCGTTGGCCCCGGGCATGTTCAGGTCGAGCAGCACGGCGTCGAGCGGCCGGTCGGCGCGGCCGAGATAATCGATGGCCTCCAGGCCGGTCGCCGCCGTGACCACCGCGTAGCCCTTGGTGGTGAACGTGGCCTCCAGCAGGTGGCGCAGCGAGGCCTCGTCGTCCACCACGAGCAGGGTCTCGGCGCCGCCGGGAAATTCCCCGGCGGCGGCCAGCGCGGGCACGACCTGCGTCTCGACGGACAGGGGCAGCCCGGCGATGAAGGTGCTGCCGGCACCGGGCGTGCTCTCGACCTCGATGAAGCCCTTGTGGCTGGTCACGATGCCGTAGATGACGGCGAGGCCGAGGCCGGTGCCCTGGTTGGCGGGCTTGGTGGTGAAGAACGGCTCGAAGATGCGCGCCCGGACCTCGGGGGTGAGGCCGATGCCGGTGTCGGAGACCTCGAGGCACACGTAGGTCTTCGCCGGGTCGACGCCGGGCACGCCGGGCTTCTCGGTCCCGGCGCGGAGCCGGGTGGTCACCGTGATCGTGCCGCCCGCGGGCATGGCGTCGCGGGCGTTGACGCAGAGGTTGAGCAGGATCTGCTGCACCTGGTTCTGGTCGGCCAGCAGCGGCGGGAGCTGGTCCGCCAGCTGCAGCTCGATGCCGACGGTGCGGGGAAAGGTCTCGCTGAGCAGCGCGACCAGCTCGCGCACCTGCGAGTTGAGGTCAAACGGGGCGCAGCGCACCTCGTGCTTGCGGCTGAAGGTCAGGATCTGGCGCACGAGCCCGCTGGCGCGCTGGGCGGCGCGGTGGATTTCCTGCAGACTCTTGCGGACCCGGGCGGGGTCGACGTTGTGGTTGAGGCAGAAATCGGAGTAGCCGTTGATGATGGCGAGGAGGTTGTTGAAGTCATGCGCGATGCCGCCGGCGAGCGTGCCGAGGCTCTCCATCTTCTGCGCCTGCCGCAGCTCCTGCTCGAGGCGCTTGCGCTCGGTGATGTCCTCGCGGAGGCAGAGCAGGTTGGCGACCTCGCCGCCCGAGCCGAGCAGGCTGGAGACCTGCACGGATTCCCAGACCACGCGGCCGTCGGCGCGGCGGCCGCCCAGTTCGCCGCGCCACTCGCGGTGGGCGCGGACCGCCGCCAGCATGGCGCGGAAGGATTCCTCGCCCGGGTGCCCGTCGCGCAGCACGTCGATGTTGCCGTCGAGGATGTCCTCCAGCGTGCGGCCGGAGGCCTCGGTGTATTTCGGGTTGACGTATTGCACGCGGCCTTCGGCGTCGGTGATGACGATCGCCACGGGGGACTGCTCCACGGCGCGGGACAGCTTGAGGTATTGCTCCTCCGCCACGCGCTGCTTGGTGATGTCGCGCCCGACGGCGCGCACGCCGACCAGGGCGCCGGCGGCGTCGTGCAACGGGGTTTTCTCCCACGCGATCCAGCGCCAGCCCTGCGGGGTGTCGCAGCGGTGCTCGCGGGCCGTGCGGTAGGGCGGCCGCGCCAGCTCGGCCGGCACGGTGGCGGGCGAACCCTGGTCGTCGGCGTGCAGGATGGAGCCGAGGGACACGCCCGGCCACTCTGCGGCGGCGCGGCCGAATTTCCGGGCGAAGGCCTGGTTGACGGCCAGCAGCCGCCCGTCCAGATCGCGGCAATAGGCCGGATCCGCGCTGTGGGCCCACGGGCCCAGCAGGGTGTCAAAGGGAGTGGCGGGATGCAGCGCCTCGAGCGGAACGGCACTGGTGGCGGGAGGCATGACTGTCAGGTTGATCGGTTCGCGCGGGCCGGACTTGAGCGGCGAAACGCCGGCGGCGCCTCAAACCGCCGTCCGCCAGCGGATGTGCCCGCGCTCCGCGTCGCGCGCATAGGCCGGGGCGGCATGGGCCGCCCGGTGGCGGGCCAGCTCGATGCGCCGCAGCTCCGCGCTCAGCTCGGCCATCTTGCCGCTGATGAAGGCTTCGTGCTCGGCGGAGCGCGCCTGCAGGGCCGCCACGCGGCGTTGGTGCGCCTCGAGGCCCGGCTGTCCGGCCAGCTCCACCAGTTGCCGGATCAGCGGGTCGGCCCGCCCGCGGGTCTCCGCCGCCAGATCATAATAGCCGCCGCGCAGGAAAATGCCCTCGCGGTCGACCAGCTCCTGGAGCGCGGTCAACAGGCGGGAGGCGAGCTGGGCGGCGGTTTCCATGGGGTTCAGGCGACGCCCCGCAGGGGCTCGGCCGGCGCGGCGCCGCCTTGCTGCACGAGCATCTCGGCCCAGCCGCTGCGCAACTGGCCGAGCAAGCGCTCGACTTCCTCCACCGGCGCGACCTGCTTGCGCAGGTTGGCCTCCTGGAGGCGGCGGTTGTAGTAATCGTAGAGGCGGTTGAGCGTCTGGGCCACCTCGCCGCCGGAGGCAAAGTTCAACCCGCCCTGCAGCTCGGCGATGATGGCCTGGGCCTTCAGCAGCTGCTGGTTGATGATCTCGATGCGCCGGGTGTCGGTCTCGGGGCGGCCGAAGGCGTCGCGCGACTGCGCCAGCGCGCGCAAGGCGCCATCAAACAGCATCAGGACCAGCTGGCCGGGGCTGGCCGTCAGCACGGCGTTCTCCCGGTAGGTGCGCGCAAACCCAGGGTGCAGCGTGGCGGTGCTCAAGGGGAATCTTCCGACAGATCGGGGGAGTTGACGAGGGCCGCGCTCACCTGCCGGATGATGCGATCCGAGGGATAGCCCGGATCGGACGCGAGGAATTTGGCGCGGGCGACGACCTCGGGCCGGACCTCGGGCAAGCGCGAGAGGCTCGTGCGCAAGGCGGTCGCCTGGTCGATACGCAGCCGGTCGGCCGGCGGGCGCGGGGCGCGCGCGGCGGCGGCGCTGGCGGCGGCCGCCGCCAGCGCGTCGGCGCGGGAGGAACCGGGGGAGGAGGAAGCGGAAGGTATCATTGATTGCAGGGTTGCGAACGGTCAGCCGCTGACAGGATGCCCCGATACAGGGAACGCCGTTGATTAGGATGGTGATCGGCCGGAATCGGCCCGGCTTTAGCCCAAACAACGCCGCCGTTCACCGGGGCGGCAGGGTGTGGAAAGTGGCGGCGGCCACGTAAGCCGCGAATTTGCCGGGGCTTTGCAAGGCGCCCGGCCAGGCCTCGGCGGGCGTGACGGCCGGCCCGCTCTTGTCCCCGTAGAAATGCCGCACGCTGTTGGCCACCGCCGGCTCGTCGGCCGAGAAGACCTCGTCCATCGACCAGAGCAACCGCGGGTCCTCGATGGCCGCGAGCTTGGCCCGCACTCCCAGCGCCAGCGGCCGGTAGCCCCGGTAGCTCGTCACATCCACGAACAGCACGCCGTCGGCCCCGAAGGAGCGGCCGAGCGCCGCCAGAAAATCGTGCGGCAACGCCGCCACGGAGGCGAACTCCGGCGCCCCGAACCGGCGCAGGCAGTCCTCGCGCGACAACTGCACCACCTCGAAGCGCGCCAGCTTCTGCAGCTCCGCGACAAACACGGCCTGCAACGCCGCCGCCGTCTCGCGCGGCGCCGCCGCGCCCCCCCAGAAGGGGACCAGCACCACGCGGCGCAGCGTGGCGGGCAGCCGCGGCACGGCGCTGACATTGGCCGGAGTGAAATACTCGCGCTCCTGCACCCTGTCCATGACCTGCTCCCGGACCGACTGGCAGCCGCCGGCCAGCGCCACCGCCCCGAGGGCCAGCAGCCCGGCGGCCAGGCGCACTTGAGCAGAAAGCAGGAGCTTCATCCGTTGGAGAGCCGGCCCGTGGTGCCGGAGTTGCCGGAGCTGGAATTGAGATTGAAGGCGCTGTTCAGCGCCTGCTGCTGGTTGCGGATCAGCGCCTGCGCCTTCTCCATGGCGACAAAACTGGCGGTGAGCAGCGCCCGCTGCTGGTCCAGCCGGCGCTGGATGGCGGCGATCTGGGTGTCGAGGTCCTTGTTCGCCTGGGTGATGGCCGCCTGCTGCGTGGTGTCATCGGTCAGCAGCTTGGCGATGTAGGAGGAGAACTGGCCGGAGAGCCCGGTGGAGGCGGTCTGGAAAAACGCGGCGACATCATCCGGGGTGTTGGCGAGGGCGGCGTTGAGTTTCGCCGGGTCGGCGATGTCGAGCTGGCTGGTGCCGGGGGTGAAATCGATGCCGAGGTCGCTCAGGCGCTTGACCGCGCCGGTGAGGCCGGGCACGGCGGCAAAGACCTTGGTGCGCAGGCTCGAGCCCCACTCCTGCACCTCGCGGTTGCTGGCGAGGACCGCGGCGGTGACGGCGCCGTTGGCGCTGGTGATGCTGGTCAGGGAGTCGAGCGTGCCTTGCAGCTCGTTGTAACCCTGGAGAAACTTGTTGATCGCGGTGCTCATCGCGGCCGTGTTGGCCGCGACGTTGAGCGTCTGCGTCTCCTTGGCGGTGACGGTCACGCTCAGCCCCGGCACGCCGAGCGCGGACTCGGTGAGGGCGTTGGCCGTGCTGGAGCGCGTCGCGCCGCCGTTGACGGTGAACTGGGCGTTGACGCCCCGCGCCAGCGTGCCGCCGCCGGCCGGGGTCAGGCCGAGCGCGCCCAGCAGCCCGCCGGCGGTCTCGCTGACGGTCAGGCCGATGTCGCCGGTGACGTTGTTGGTGAGGGTCACGCGGTCGCCCGCCGCGTCGTAGGCCGCCGTCACGCCGGCGGCGGACTGGTTGATCCGCGTCAGGATCGCGCCGAGCGCGTCGGTGTTGACGTTGTAGCTGATGGTCGTGCCGTTGATGGTGAAGCTGCCGTTGCCCGAGCCGTCCACGGCCGTGATGGCGGTCTTCAGGCGGGCGTTGGCCACGGTGGCGGCCGGGTCGAGCACGCCCAGTTGTCCGCTGCTGGCCACGGCGCCGGTGCCGTTGTTGGCGAGTTTCATCGCCGACAGGAAGTTGCTCGTGTCGTTGGCCGCGCCCAGGATTATCTCCGAGGCGCTGCTGAGGGTGATCTGGTCCGTCGTGTTGCTGTAGCCTGCGGTCACGGCGCCGCCCGTGGCGGTGCTGATCGCGGTGAAAACCTGGCTCAGCGAGTCCGTGAGGGCGACCGTCACCTGCTGGCCGTTGACGGTGAAGGTGCCGGCGGTGACGGCGGTGGCCACGGGCAGGGTCGCGATGGTCAGGCCGGAAACATCCGTGCCCGTGTGCAGGGCGCTGCCCCGGTCGAGCGCGCCCCGGAGCCGGGCCGCCGCGGCCAGCTCGCTCACCGCGATCTGATAGCTGCCCTTGGCCGTGCCGATGCCGGCCTGCGCGCTCCAGGTGGAGCTGGCCGTGGTCGAGGCGACCGAGCGGCCGGCAAACAGGTCGGGGGCCGCGAGCGCCGTCGCCGCGCCCTGCAGGGTCGTGAGCGAACTTTGCAGCGCGCCCAGCGCGGAGACCTTGCGCGCATTGGCCGCTTGGGCGGCCTTGATGCGGTCGATCGGCGCATTCTGGGTCGCCATGATGCTGCTGACGAAAGTCTTCCAGTCGAAATTGGAAGCCAGTCCGGAAAAAGAGAGATCAACAGGCATGGAGGAGGCGACAAGGACGCCATCGGCAATATCGGCACGGCGGCCGCGAAGTTTAGCTCCGGCGCCGGAAATCTTCCGGCGCGCCGCCGCCCGGTTTTTGTCGGACCGCCCGCGTCTTTCTGAAGCGATATTTCACCGCGCGCGGCGGACCGGAAAGTTGGCGTTAAGTTCGGCGCGCGGCGCGCCGTAGGGGCAGTTGTCCGCGGCAAGTGTCACGGGCCGGCGACCCGAAGCCGATCTCACGGGGCGAATCGCGACACGGACGTCGCAACAACCATCAAGGAAGATACCATGTCAGTCGTAATCAACACGAACTACGCGGCCACCGTGGCTGCGAACAACCTAGCCGCCTCCAACAATATGTTGCAGAAGAGCCTCAACCGGCTCTCCAGCGGCTCGAAAATCGTCAGCCCCGCCGATGACGCGGGCGGTCTGGCCGTGTCCATGAAGCTGTCCGCCGCCGCCGTCCGCCAGGGCGCCGTCGCGACGAACATCGGCAACGCGGTCTCGCTGCTCCAATCCCAGGACGGCGCGATGAAAGTCACCGGGCAGGTCCTTCAGCGCATCAGCGAGCTGAAGACCCTCTACTCGGACGTCACCAAGAGCGCCAGCGACAAGAGCAACTACGACGCGGAGTTCCAGGCCCTGCAGGCCCAGCTGATCTCCAACGCCGCGGAAAAATTCAACGGTGTGTCGCTCTTCGGCTCGTCCGCGATCGGCAACGTGAACGTCACCGACGACGGGAGCACGACGGTGACCATCGCCGCCCGTGACCTCGGCAGCACCGGCAGCGGGGTCGGCGTGATTTCCGACACCAGTGTCACCTCGCTGGCCAGCGTGTCGGTCGCGCAGATCTCCACGGCGATCCAGAACCTGGCGACCATGCGCGCCACCAACGGCTCCGAGCAGAGCCGCCTCGGGTTCGCCAGCGAGCTGGTGACGATCAACAAGTCCAACCTCGAGGCCGCCAACAGCCGCATCGTGGACGTGGATGTCGCGTCGGAGTCCACCCAGCTCGCCCGGTGGAACATCCTGGTGCAGGCCGGCACCGCCATGCTCGCCCAGGCCAACCAGAGCTCCCAGAGCGCGCTCAAGCTTCTCCAGTAAGCCGCGCTGACCGCGAGAAGCCCTCCCCGCGGGGGCCGGCGCCCACCTGAGGCCCGGCCCCGCGTTCCTCCCCCCCTCCCTCCCGCCCAACCCTTTAATTTTCTCCTCCTCACGCCTCCCCGCGTGAACCCCCTTTGCGGCTTCCGCCGCAGACGGCTCGATCCGGAGCCGCTTCCCCCGGATACGTGGCGACGACGGATGTCGCAAAATCAAGGATAGATACCATGTCAGTCGTGATTAATACCAACTACGCAGCGACGGTTGCCTCCAACAACCTCGCCGCTTCCAGTGCGATGCTGCAGAAGAGCCTTAACCGGCTCTCCAGCGGCTCGAAAATCGTCAACCCCTCCGATGATGCGGGCGGCTTGGCGGTGTCCATGACGTTGTCCGCCGCCGCCGTCCGCCAGGGCGCCGTCGCGAGCAACATCGGGAACGCCGTCTCGCTCCTGCAGACCCAGGACGGGGCTCTCAAAGTCAGCGGACAGGTTCTTCAGCGCATCAGCGAACTGAAGACCCTCTACTCTGACGTCACCAAGAGCGCCAGCGACAAGGCCAACTACGATGCGGAGTTCAACGCCCTGCAATCGCAGCTCACCGCCAACGCCGGGGAAAAGTTCAACGGCGTCTCGCTGTTCGGCTCCTCGGCCATCGGCAGCGTCGCGGTCACCGAGGACGGCGCCACCAACGTCAGCATCGCGGCCCGCGATCTCACCAGCACCGGCAGCGGTGTCGGCGTGATCACGGCCACGGGTGTGACCTCGCTGGCCAGCATCACCGTGGCCCAGATCTCCACGGCGATCCAGAACGTGGCCACCATGCGCGCCACCAACGGTTCCGAGCAAAGCCGCTTCGGCTTCGCCCAGGAGCTGGTGACCACCAACAAGGCCAACCTCGAGGCGGCCAACAGCCGCATCGTGGATGTCGACGTGGCATCGGAATCGACCCAGCTCGCCCGCTGGAACATTCTGGTGCAGGCCGGCACCTCGATGCTCGCCCAGGCCAACCAGAGCGCGCAGTCGGCGCTCAAACTGATCCAGTAATAGTCTCCCCAGTGGTTGTTTGGATTCGCCCAGTCCGGGCCGCCGCAAGGCGGCCCGGACAAGGCGGACCGAGGCGACCCCCAAGCGGAGGCCCTGGCTCTGAGAACGCAGCCCCGCGGCTGCCAGGACTGACGACAGTCATTGGAAAAGCAGGCCCCGGTTTCACCGCCGGGGCCTTCGCTTTTCCCGGGCCCGGGCCACGCCCTACGGGATCACCTCGTGCGTGCCGTAGATGGCCGTGGGATGGGCGGGGTGGTCCATCCGGACGCGCGCGGACCGGCCCTTGATGAGGGCGTGGGGGCAGTCCAGATCCTGCAGGTAGCGGGGGATCAGGTGCGCGTGCTCGGCCGGCACGGCCAGGTGGTCGCAGGGATAGTCGTTCAGGATCCGCACCAGGACATAGTCCAGGGCCAGCAGGCGGTTGATCAGCTGTTCGGAACCGGAGCCGAAGCAGCGGAGCAGATACTCCTCGATTTCCACGAACAGGACCGGGCGGGATTTCGCGATGGTCGCCGCGGCGCCGGTGAGGAAACTCTCCTCGCAGCCCTGGATGTCCAGCTTGATGAATTTCACCGCCTCCAGTTTCAGCGAATCAAGCCGCATCATGGCGGCCGTGTCACCGCCCTGCCCCACCTTGGTGCCGCCGATGTTCACCTGGCCGTGATCGTAATCGACGGCGTCCATGCTGACCATGCCGTCCACCGCCCCGACCGCCGCGTTAAACACGTGGATGTTGCGCAGGTCGTTGAGGAACGCGTTGCCGCACAATTGCTGAAAAATCAGCCGCTGGGGCTCGAACGCCAGGACCACCCCGTCCGGACCGGTCAACCGGGCCAGCGTGACCGAGTGGTAGCCAAGGTTGGCGCCCAGATCGAGACAGAGGTCGCCGGGCCGCACGACCTGGCGCGCGATCTGAAGGAAATGCGGCTCGAAGTCGCCTTTGGCGAGCAAGACTTTCCCGAGGGCGTCGTTCGCAAAAATCAAGAAGCGCCCGGCTTTGGCGGTGACGACGGTGGTCATGGCCGGATGGCGGCGAGCTGGCGGCCCGGCGCGAGGGGGGCCGCGGCGGAGGAAAGGAAAACCTCCTGATACTGGCGGATGACCGCCGCCTCGCCGAAGCGCTGCGTATAGACATCCCAGTTGATCGAGCGGAGAAATCTCCGGTCCAGCTTCACCAGCAGGCCCACCAGGTCGGCCTGCTGGTGATACTGCAGCGCCTTGCTGCCGAGCAGGTCGAGGTGCGCCCGGTCGTAGCCGGCATGGCCGCGCCCGCTCCACGTGAGCACCGGCTTGTTGGCGGCGGAGAACTCCCCGACCGCGAGCCCGAAGGTCTCACCCATCGCCCGGGCATGCAGCATGGCGTCGCAGGCGTGGATGAAGTCGAACTTCTCCTGCTCCGTCTCCACCCACGGCAGATGGATGACGCGCTCGTGCTCCAGGAATTTCCGGGTCGAGAGGAAGACAAACCACAGGTCCGGCCGGCGGGCGAGCGCCGCGCCCACCGCCGCGTGCACGAAGGGCAGGTCAAAGGTCTCCAGCCCGCCGTGGCGGCCGATCACCAGCGCGTCCGTCGGCAGGCCCAGCCTGCCCCGCAGGTCCTGCGCGGGCGGGAGGCCGCTGATGATGTGCGGCACGTGCCGGGGCTGGCCGAATTTCCGCGCCAGCGTGGCCGAGACCCCGGCGTAGACGCTGCCATGCGGCTGCGTCATGACAAAGACGCAGTGAACCCCGGTGGCGCAGTTGCCCGGGGTGATGCCGTCGTCATGCCCGTATTTGATCAGGTGCATGAACTCGATCCGCTCGCGCCGGACCACCTGCTCCAGCGCCGCGCGCACCTCCCCCGGCGGATGAAGGTCGATCTTCCGGTCGTAGGTCAGCACCGGAAATTCCCGCGCCACCCGCGGCAGGCTTTCGTTGGCGCTCAGGGCCGAGGTGACGATCACCACCTCATGGCCGGTGTGCGCACGGAGACCCCGCGCGTAGTCGCAGGGCACCTTGCCGGTGCCGCGCTGGTCGAGGGCGTTGCTGTGGATCGCGATTTTCATGCTGTCAGCACCGCGGCGCTCCCGGCGCTCGCGGCGGCGGTTGCCTGCTGACCGGCCTGAAGAGTGATGAGCGAAAGCCTGCTCCAGAGCGGCGGGTGCAGCGGATGGAAATCCCGGAACTGCGGGTAATTCTCCAGCGTGACCGTGTCCCAGAGCTGGAGGAAGCGGCCGGTGTCAAAGTCCGCCGAGTGGCTCCAGTTGGCGAGTTTTTGCGCCAGCTCCGCCCGGGTCCGGCCCCAGGAAAAGTGCAGCAGCAGCAGGTTGGACGGCAGCTTGCGCTGCCCGGTGTCGCGCGCATAGCGGTAGATGCCGGGCACGGTGGTGCCGACGCTGACCCGCCCGTCGGGCTCGTTCGCGACGAGACATTTGTCCCCAAAAGTCTTGAACACCGTGATCCAGCGGGCCTGCACGTCGCAAGTCCGGTCGGCCCGCGCCAGCCAGGTGCGGAAATCCTTCGCGTTGACGGCCTGCTCGTCCGAATCGATCTGGATGATCCAGTGCCCGGGCCGGCAATGGGCGGAGAGCTTGTTGCGTTCGCCCGCGTCGTTGGCCATGGGCGTGGGCTCCGAGTGGAAATCATCCTCGACGAGGCGGACGATCTTGCGCCGGTCGATGGCCGCGACGGCCGTCAGGAATTCCACCTTGTCGAATTCAAACGGTTTGCCCGACCAGCTGATCCGGTCGCGGTCGATCCCGAGGACCACCTCGTCCGCGATGTCGTAGATTTTCTCCAGCGAGCGGTAGGCATACCGGCAATCATAGGCGATGGGCATGACGACGCTGATCACGGGGCACCTCCGTCAGGCCGGCCGGTTGATGTTCGCCGGGGTCGCATGTCTTAGTTGAGGCTGGCCAGGACCGTTTCGATGTCGGGCAGGAGGCCCGCGTCCTTGCTCGCCGTGAGCAAGGCCCCGGCGACGGCGCGGTTCTGTCCGATGCGGCCGGTCTGTTTGTTCCGCCGGGCGATGCCCACCAACCGCGCCACCAGGCTGGCCATAAAACCGGAGGCCACTTCCCGGCGGCGCGCCACCGGCACGTAACCGAGGATGCGGCGCAGGACCGGCAGGTGCGCGGCCAGGGATTCCTCGCGGCTGCCCCAGGAGCCGCCGTGGAGCGAGAAGGTCGCCAGCTGGCGCGGGCTGTAGAACACGCGGTGGCTCCGCCCCCACCGCGCCCAGAATTCCCAGTCGCCGCCCGTGCCCAGGCGCGGATCATAGCCGCCCACCCGCGCCACGGCCGCGCGCGCCATGATGGCGCCCGAGATCTGGATGCGCTGCGAAACGCACTGGCGCTGGAAAAAATCCGGCAGGATGCCCGCCTCCGGCGCCTCGTCGAACATCGCGCCGGTTTCCCCGCGCTCCTCGTAATAAAGCCGGGTGCGGCAGTAGCGCAGCTCGGCGCCCGACTCCGCCGCCGCGCCGCGCAGCAGTTCCTGATAGAATCCGGGTTCGATCCAGTCGTCCTGGTGCAACAGGTGGATCCAGCGGCCGCGCGCCGCGCCGATGCACCAGTTGAAATTGCCGAAGCCGCCCAGGTTCGCGCCCTGGCGGACGTAGTGCGCCTGCGGCAGGCCGCTGCGCGCCAAGCAGTCTTGGGCGGTCGGGGTGGCGGAGGCGTCGTCGCTGACGACGATCTCGTGGCTGAGGCCGTTGAAATCCGCCTTCCGCAGGCTCTCCAGGCAGCGCCGGAGATGCGCCTCCTGCGGATTCCACACCGGCAGGACGATCGAGAGTTCCAGCGCGGCGTCCTCGCCCCGGTGAAAATCTATCGCGGGCGGCGGGATGGCGGGCCCGTTCTCCGTCAGGAAATCCCGGACCGCCCTTTCCGCCTCCACCGCGATCACGTAGTCGAAATAGCGCTCGAGCGACAGCGGGACCTTCATGACTGGGCGCCGGCGGGCACGGCGGCGGGCGGCACGAATTTCGCGCACACGTCGGCGAGCCGGACCGTGCGCGGGTCGCCGGGAGCCAGGCGCGCCGCCATTTGCGAGACTCCCAGCAATATCTCCCGATGCCCGCACTCGAAGGCGAACTCCGCCAGCAGGAACCAGGCTTCGGCATCCGATTGGTCCAACCGCAGGGCGGTCTCCAGCGCCGTGGTGGCGCCGTCCCGGTTGCCGGCCCGGCGCAGGGCCACGGCCAGATCGCGCCAGACCGGCGCGGGCGCGGTGCCGCGTTGAATCGCGGCCAGCAGGTATTCCCCGGCCCGCTTCACGCGGTTTTGGGCCAGCAGGATTCGCCCCATCCAATGGCGCGCCTCAACCGAGGCGGGATCGGCGGCGAGCTGCTGCTGCACCTGGCGCGCGGCCTCGTCGGTCATGCCCAGTTCGAGCAGATAGCCCACGGTGGCGCCGAGACCGTCGCCGCCCGCCACCTGGGCGGGGGTGATGGACTGCTTCGTCTGACGAAACGCCTCGGGGCCTTTTTCCACCAGCTCGTCATGGGCGGTGAGCAGCAATTCCCCAAAAGCATCGCTGGCGGCGAGCGGATCCAGGAAAAGCGGCCGGGCCGACATGGCCTCGCGAATGCGCGCGCGCAGGCTGGCGCGCGCGGCGTCATCCGCCGCCAGCCGGCCGATGATCGCGGCGTAGCCGGCCTCGTCCGTGGCGATCAATTCGCCGAGACCGAGCTGCCGCAGCAGCGCCGCCCCCATGCGGGAGCGCATCGTGTCGCCTTCCCACACGACGACCGGCAGGCCGAGTTCCAGCGGGTCGACGAGGGAGTTCACCCCGCCGAACGGAAACGTGTCGAGATAGACATCGCCGAGCGCGAGCAGCGCCTTGACATCGGCGCGCGATGGAAACCGCGCCGCCGACAGCACGAGGCGCGAAGCCGCCACGCCCTGCGCGGCCAGCACCTGCTCCATCTCGGCCCGGAAGCGCCGGACGGGATAATCGGACGACCAGTTCGGGTTGAAGGGATGCAGCAGCAGACGCGACCCGGGCACGGCGGCGAGCTGACGCGCCCAGGTTGCGCGCATCTCCGGGATGACCTTGAAATAGTTGGCGGCGGACACGAACACCAGGGCGTCCTCCGGCAGGCCGAGCGCCGCGCGGGTGAATCCCTGTGTCGGCTCCTGCCGGTCGGCGTCGTAGTTGAAGGCGTGGGCCGGGCCGGGCAGCAGCGCGAGCCGCTCGGAAAAATGCCCCGCCGCGCCGGCCGATTCCGTCAGCGTGCCCGACACATAGAGGTCGATCTCGGGCAGGCCCGAGGTGATGCACGAGGAGTTGTTGACCACCTGCAGCGGCGCGACGCGGTGCAGGGCCAGCTGCGTGACCTCGTTGACCACCGCCGTGACGTTGGTGCCGAACACGACGACATCGAGCGCGGCGGCGCGCAGCGTCGTCAGCTGGCCCGGCAGATCCTTGGGCAGGATTTGCAGGCTCCGGGCGTGCTGACGGCAATAGTCCTCGAGCGGCGTGTTGGTCCGGTGATGGGCGAAGAGCAGCACCTCGAAGCGCTCGGGGTCGAGCCGCTCGAAGCTCGGCAGCGTCGTGTAGGTCTCCGTCTGCGGGGAAAAATGCCGGTTGACGAAACCCACGCGCAGCCGCCGGCCGTCCCGGGGCAGCGGCAGCAGCGGCGGATTCTCGCGCACGCCGAACAGCAGGCGCAGCAGCCGGCCGCGCAGTTCCGCGTGCCGCCGCAGGGAGCCCGGCGCAAAATAGAGCGGGATGCTGTTGGCGGTCTGCGCGTAGGCGTGCAAGGCGGCCCGCACGGCGGTCGCGCCGCGCGCCGGTTCGGCGATCCGCACCAGTTCCTCCAGCCGGCGAAGGCCGTGGGCCGCGTAGGCCTCCGCCTGCCCCACCGCGCAAAATCCCTGCGGCACATGAAACAGGTAACTGACGTAATCGGCCCAGAGCCAGCGGGGCACATCGGCCAGCGCCGGCGCGGACGTCCACTGGGCCGCCGGCGCCAGCAGCATCGCCGCCAGCAGGCCGGGCCAGCCTTTCTCTCCGGCGAATTCGCCGGCCAGGGTGATTTCCTCGTGGCTCACCGGCCGGTCCGACACGCCGGAAGCGGCGACGGCCGTGAGCAGCGCGCGGACGGCGTCAAGTTCCGCGCCTTGCTTCCGCCCCGGGTCAAGCTCGGCGATGGCCGCGGCGGCGGCGTGGCAGGTCTGCCGCAACTCGGCCGTGACGGCGGGATCGGCGGGCTGTTCGCGGGAGGCGGCCAAGCCGAGTTTCAACGGCTCGAGAAATTCGGCGGGCCCGGCCGGCGGGCGGAAAAGGGAACAGGGCTCGGCTGTGACGGTGCTCATGGGACAAGGCGGCGGTCAGAAGCGGAAAAAGGCCAGCACGCGGCGGAACCGGCGCGGCGGGCGCGGTGGCAGCGCCGCGGTCCGGGCGCACGAACGTGAGACCGGGGCGGGACCGCTCCCACTCTTGTGCGGATCAGACGGGCGCCGCGCCGATGACAGGCACCACGGGAAGCTCACCGGAATCGATGGTGGTTGCATGGCGCCCAAAGAGCAAAGCACAGGCCAACAACCATCCGGTCACTGCTACTCGCTGGGGCCTAGCGCGATAATAGAGTTAATTTCGCGGAATAATTTTCTCCCAACCCGACGGCTCATTGGCCCGGGCGGGACCGGCAAATTATTCCGCAGCCGCCATCGCTCCGAGCGGCGCCGCGCGGGGAGAGCGGCGGCACCAGGCTTGCCAGCACTCGCGCAAGGCGTCGCCGAATCGTCTCGCCTGGCCGGCGTGATCCAGCAGCGCGCTGCGGCGCAGGTCGTCGCGCAATCCGGCGCGGATTTCCGCGAGCCGGGCGCGGTCCCCCGCGAGCCGCACGGCGGCGGCGACGTAATTTTCCTCATCCACGGCCACCCACTCGGGATGGCCGCAGGCCGCGAGCAGACTGGCGCTGACGCGCGCCATGTGCCGGTCGCCGGCCAGCGCGACGACGGGCACGCCCATCCACAAGGCCTCGCAGGTGGTGGTGGTGCCGTTGTAGGGCGAGGTGTCCAGCGCCACATCCACGCGGTGATAACCCGCGAGGTGCGAACGGGTGTCAGGCGTTCGCTCCAGGCAGTCGATGCGGTCCGGCGCAACGCCGGCGCGGGCGAACCCGGCGGCGAAGCGCGCGCGTTGCGCCGGCTCGCCGAAACCCGAGCCCTTGAGACACAGCCGGGAACCGGGCACCGCCTGGAGGATGCGGGCCCACAGCGCGAGCATCGGCTCCGTGATTTTCGCCGGATTGTTGAAGCACCCGAAGGTGATGTGGCCGCGCGCCAGCGCCGGCGGCGGCTGCACCGCGGGCGCCTCGGCCGGTGGCGCATAGGCCCAGGCGGTCGGCGCGAAACGGATGAGCTGCTCGGTCGCAAATCCGTCGGCCTCGCCCGGCGGATCGGCGACCGCGTCGGTGAAACGGTGGTCCATGGCCGGCAGTCCGGTCGTGTCGGGATAGCCGAGGTAGGTCACCTGCACGGGCGCGAGTCGCCGCGCGAAAAGCGGCAGGCGGTTCGTCATGCCCGTGTGTCCGGCGAGGTCGATGAGGATGTCGGGGGCGTCCGCGCGGATCGCGGCCTCGACCGTGTCGCCCGGCCGGCCGAGGAAGTTCCGCCAGATGTCGGCGAGGCCGCGCAGCCGCGCGGTGACTTCATCCTCCCGGAAATGATCGTGGTAGAGGCAGACCTCGAACTCCGTGCGGTCGAGGCGGGCGACCAGCGGTTCGAGAAAATAGGCGACCGAGTGCGTGCGCAGGTCGGGCGAGAGGAAGGCGAGGCGCAGCCGGCGGCCCGGCTCGGGCGCATTGGGCAGCGGCCGCGCGGCGCATTGGCCGACCGACCGGCCATAGGCCACGTGCGCGGCGAACAGTTCGCCGCGGGATATTCCCCCGATCGAGTGCAGGGCAAACAGCAGGTAGCTGTGCGCCTCGTGGTGCCGCGGGTTCGCGGCGAGGTATCGCCGATAGTCCGCGACGGCCTCCGGCATGCGGTGCAACTGATGGAGCGCCTGCGCGCGGCCGAAGCGGCCGAGAGCGCAATTCGGGTCCGCGGCCAGCGCGCGGTCGTGGCAGGCCAGCGCCTCGGCCGAGCGCCCCGCCAGGCTCAGGGTGAGGCCGAAGTTATACCAGCCCGGCGCGTAGTCCGGCCGGAGCGCGGCGACTTTTTCGTGGCAGGCGACGGCCTCGGCGAGCCGGTCCTGGGCCTTCAGGCAGTAGGCCAGGTTTTCCCAACCCTCGACAAAATCCGCCCGCAGCCGCACGGCGCGCCGGAAATGCGCCTCGGCTTCGGCGGGGCGGCCGGCGGCGAGCAGGGCGAGCGCGAAGCGCATCGCGCAGACGTGGTCGCGCGGGGCGGCGGCGTGCGCGCGGCCCAGCAGGTCGACCGCCGCCGGGATGCGGCCGGCCTGGTAGGCGGCCAGGCCGGAGAGGTGCAGGACATCGAAATTCCCCGGCGCGACGGAGCGCAGCCGTTGATAAATCTGCTCGGCCGCGGCGATCCGGCCCGCCCGGTGGTGCGCCACGGCCTGGTTGAGCAGCGACTGGACTTGCGCCGGCGACATGTCAGCGGACAACGACGGCAGCACCCGGCGCCTGGGCGGTCGCCGGGTGGGAAAGCGGGCACGGGATCACTCCCGCGTGATCGGCACACCGCGCCCGCGCTTGAGGCAAAAGCGGCTCAAGCCGCCGGCGATATGGCCGATGAAGGTAGACACCACCCGGCTCAAGTGTCCGCGAACCCGGCCCTCCCTCCTATGCAAGAAATCCTGCCCTCCCACGCTTCGGACAAGCATACGCGCCCCTACGGCGATGAGGAGATTGAGCGCCGGCTGGGCGCGTGCCCCAAGCTGGCCTCGCTCCAGACCATCAACCGGGCGTTGCGCCAGCTGCTGAACTCCGAGCACAGCCTCAATTCGCAGATCGCGGAGATCATCCGGCGGGATCCGTCGCTCTCCGCCCGGTTGCTGCGCATGGTGAACTCGGTGTATTTCGGCAACTCGACCCGCATCAGCAACATTGAGGAGGCGGTGTTTTTCCTCGGCCTCCGCCAGATCCGCGAGCTGTCGACCGCCACGCCGGTGATCGAGGACATGCAGCAGTTGCATCCGGGCACGGCGGGCGACGCGCCCCTCCCCTGGACCGAACTCTGGCGGCACAGCATCGGCACGGCGGCGCTGACCCGCGAAATCCTGCTTTCCACCAGCGTCACGGTGGACGACGACACCGACTACCTGGCCGGACTGCTCCACAACGTCGGCAAGGTCGTCATGGCCTACGCGTTTCCCGACGAGACCCGGCAGATCATGGGGACGACCGCGGCGGATCCGGCCGCGGTCTGCAGCCTGGAGCAGGACCTGATCGGCTGGGATCACGCCCGGATCGGCGCCCACTACCTGGCGCGCCACCAGCTTTCGGAGGAGATCACTTTTGCGGTGCTTTATCACAACGAGCCCGACCAGGCGCCGCGCCACCAGATGTTCGCCGCGGCGGTGCAGGTCGCCGACCATCTCGCGCGCCATGCCGGCATCTCCGGCGGCTTTGAGACGATCGCGCCGGTCGAGCCGGATTCGTGGCTGAAATTGCCGGGTTGGGAAATTCTCTACGGCCGGGATGGCAAGGAGACGGCGCTGGCCCGGGCCCATGTCGCCAATTCGCTCCAGCGCCTGCCCTCCATGCTGCAGGGCCTGGTCTGAGCCGGAGCGATGCAGTTCAAGGTGGAGCGGGTTGACCTCAACCCGCTGGTGTGCGAGCGGACATCCTCAAGCGCGTTGGGTCAACGCGCTCCACCTTCTGGTGCGGCCGCTTCCGGCTGAAAGGGGCTTCAACTGCCTGTGTCCGTCTCATGCCAACGTCCCGATGACTTGGACTATGGAACAGCATGCGATGGGCAGGGCGCGATCGCTGTGCGCCGTCAGGACAATCGCGGACGGCCCGTCGGTCCGTCCCTGCCGGCGCAGCCGCGCCAAAGTCCACAAGTCAAAGGACCTCGGTCTCAGCCGGTGGCGGCCATCGGCATCGCGCCGGCGGACGCCGCCTGCGTGGCGGTCGCGGCCGGGCCCGCCTCGCTCAGGGCCGTGCGGCCGTCGAGCCATTTGTCGGCGATCTGTCCGGCCTCCATCCGCCAGTTGGTCTCGGGCTTGGAGTAGACGGCGTGGACCGTGCTGTTCTCCGTGCCCTGCCAGGCGAGGTTGGCTTTCAGACAAAAAGATCCGTCCGCCAGATTGAAACCCTGCACGAGGATCGAACCCGCCGCGCTGGTGACCCGGGCGGGCGAGCGGATGGAGAGGGTGAGCCGGGCGAGACCCAGGCGAAAATTGACCAGCCGCAGGGTGTCCCAGGTTCCGCCGCCCGGAGTCGGGTCGTTGGCGACCAGCGCCCGCTCGATTTCCGAAAGCAGGGAGAGAAGTCGGGATGACATGGCGTCTGGATTCAACCCTGTGCCCTATCGGCCGGAATGCCGGGAAGTTTAGCCGGTTTTGGGAAAAGTTGCCGCACGACGTCCCCGAGCACGGTTTTGATTGTATCAAGCCACCCGACGGTCTAGCCGTTGCTGCCCGTTGTCCCCATGGCCCTCACTCTCGACAAAATCCTGATCGTCGAAGACGACCCGATCGTCCGCAACCTGCTCAGCGACATCTTCCGGCGCCACAAATGCGGGGTGCACAGCGCCCAGACGCTGGCCGAGGCCGAAAACCTGCTGGCCACCGACCGCTTCGACCTGATGATGCTGGATCTCCGGCTGCCGGACGGCGACGGCCACGGCTTCCTCGAGCGCGTGGCGACGTTCCCCCACCGGCCTTTGGTGGTGATGGTGACGGGCTACGGCACCATCGAGTCGGCCGTCGCCTGCATGCGGGCCGGCGCCTTTGACTATGTGCTGAAGCCTTTTTCGCCGGGCCAGATCGACATCATCCTGAAAAAGGCCCAGGCCTACAGCCAGCTGCTGCAGGTCAACCGCTACCTCAGCGACGCCGACGGCGCCGAGGAAGGCGGCCTGATCGGGCGCAGCCCGGCCCTGGCGCGCCTCGCCCAGATGATCGAGCGCGTGGCCCCGACCGACGCCACGGTGCTGATCACCGGCGAAAGCGGCACCGGCAAGGAGATGATCGCCCGGGAAATCTACCGGGCCAGCCCGCGCCGCCAGCAGCCGTTCATCAAGGTCAACTGCGCGGCCATCTCCCAAAACCTCATCGAGAGCGAGTTCTTCGGCCACGAGCGCGGCGCCTTCACCGGCGCCACGGAGCGCCGCGAGGGCCGCTTCGAGCTGGCCAACCAGGGCACGCTGCTCCTCGACGAGGTCAGCGAGATCCCCCTCAACCTCCAGGCCAAGCTCCTGCGCGTGCTGCAGGAGCGCGAGTTCGAGCGCGTGGGCGGCAACCGCACCATCAAGGTCAACGTCCGGATCCTCGCCACCTCGAACCGCGACCTGCTCAGCCACGTGGAGAAGGGCGAGTTCCGGCAGGACCTCTACTACCGGCTGAATGTCTTCCCCGTGCACGTGCCCGCCCTGCGCGAGCGCGGCGGGGACGTCGCGCTGCTGGCCGAGCATTTCCTGAAACGCTGCGCCCGCAAACACGGCATCAAGGTCAACGGCTTCGCCGACTCCGCCCGCGCCGCGCTCGCCGCCTACCGCTGGCCCGGCAATGTGCGCGAGATGCAGAACACGATCGAGCGCGCCGTCATCCTCACCGAGGCGGGCCGGCCCGTCACGGCCTGCGCCCTCGGCCTGCCGGGAGACTTCGCCGCCGCGCCCCCCCTCCCGCCGGCCGCGGCCCCGCCCAATGATTACGCCGCCGCGCTGGTCTCGGCCGGCGACACGCCCGACGGCGTGACCCTCACCGACGGCGCCGGCGGCGTGCGCACGATCGCCGAACTGGAAAAACAGGCCATCGGCGTCGCCCTCCGCCAGTCCGGCGGCAACCGCACGCAGGCGGCGCAGCTCCTGGGCATCAGCATCCGCACCCTGCGCAACAAATTGCAGGAATACCGCGCCGCCGGCGACCCGGTGGACGCGGAAGTCGGGGCCGGCGAGGCCTGAATTGGCGGCGGCGGGCCGCGCTCTTTCCGCGCGCCGAGAATAGGGCTAAGGTCGGGCGGCGGCGCGCCGATACAGCAGATGCGCCTCCCTTCACCCCGACTCACCATGCCCGCTGCCGCCGTAATCACCGAAACCCTGATCCGTGAGAACATCAACCGCGCCGTCAGCGATGTCTTCAAGACCATGCTCGGGCGGATCCCGACCTTCGTCAGCGTGACGGAGATGTCGCGCCGCGACGACATGGCGCCGCCGCCCCCCGGCCCGGCCAGCGGCATGACCACGTTCGTGGTCGGCACGGTGGGCTTCCTGGGCGACATCAACGGCCTCATCTACCTCTGCCTCGACGAGCCTTTCGCGCGGCTCACGACCTGCCACCTGCTCGGCCTGAGCGAAGCCGAGGCCATGGAGGCCGGCGACGAGGCGGTCAACGACGCCATCGGCGAGATCACCAACATGACGGTCGGCAGTTTCAAGAACGGCCTCTGCGACGCCGGTTACCCCTGCATGCTCACCATCCCCTCCATCCTGCGCGGCAGCAATTTTTCCATCGAGCCCATCAGCAGCACCACCCGCTACGTCTACAACTTCGAATCCACCGGCCACAAGGTCGCCGTGGACATCCTGCTCAAGGGCAACGACTGATCCCCACCCTCCCGCCATGCGCTACAAAATACTCACTGTCGATGACTCCAAGACCGTCCGCATCATCGTGCGGAAGGCCTTCAAATCCTATGATTGCGACATCCTCGAGGCCGGCAACGGCGTCGAGGGCCTCGCCGTCGCCGCCAAGGATTCGCCCGACGTCATCCTGCTCGACATCACCATGCCCGTGATGGACGGCGTGGAGATGCTCACCCGCATCAAGTCCGACGCGCAGCTCAAGGGCATCCCCGTCATCATGCTCACCGCCGAGGGCGGCCGGGACAATGTGCTCAAGATCGCCAAGATCGGCGTGCGCGACTACCTCGTGAAGCCCTTCAAGGAGGAGGTGCTCATCGAGAAGGTCGGCCGCATCATCGACCTCAAGCCGCTCACCGACCAGGCCGCCAAGGCCAAGTCCATCTTTGATCCCGCCACCATCCTCGTGGTCGAGGACAAGCCCGCCATCGTCGCGCAGATCCAGGAAGGCCTGAAACACACGCCCTGGAAGGTCCATGGCGCCAGCACCCAGGGCGAGGCCCTCGATTTCTGCACCAAGACCCCGCCGGACCTGATCCTCGTCAGCCTGTCGCTGCCGGAGGAGGCCGCCTTTTCGCTCTTCCGCGTCCTGCGCGCCAGCATCAAGACGAAGTATACCCCCATCTTCGCCCTCGCCGTCAAAACCGAGACCGGCCAGCAGCAGCAGGCCCAGACTCTCGGCTTCTCCGCGCTCATCACCAAGCCGATCGATCTCGGCGACCTGGAGGGCAAGATCTGCAAGGCCATGAACCTCGACACCTCGGAGCGCTACTTTAAGATCGAGCCCGGGTTTCTCGTGATGCGCCTCCCGGAGAACTGCTCGCCCTCCGTCCTCGGGGAGGTGGCCAACTATCTCAAGCCGAAGTTCTCCGAGGCGGTCGACGCCGGCCTGTCCCGCATGATCATCGACATCCACGAACTGAAGAACCTGCACATGGGGGTGATCAAACTGCTCTTCCAGGCCATGCAGACCTGCCGCGAGCTCTCCCTCCAGTTCGCCCTGGTCGGCAACGCCCAGATCATCACGGAATGCAAGGGCTTCGAGGACACCCGCAACTGGCAGTTCTACGAATCGATCGACGAGGCCAAGGCCAACCTCGGCAAGGCCGCCGCCGCGCAACTGGTCCCGGCCTGAGGCCGGAGGGCGCGGCCCGTCTGCGCCCCTGCGCCACCGGGAAATTTTTGTCAGGGTGTGTTGGGGTGCCGGCGGGCGGTGCGCCAGTCGCGCCGCCCGCGCTTTTTCCCGATGGGGCGGCAAGGCGCGTTCGCGCCCGGAGGGCGGCACAAGTCTGCCCGGTGCGGCAGGGCGCGCAGCCAGGCCGCGCCCTGCCATCCCGCTCAGGCCAGCGCTGCGGCCAATGCTCTGGCCAGCTCGTGCAGGTCGACGGGCTTGTGCAGGAAATCCGTGAAACCCTCGCTCCGCAGTTTTTCCGGGCTGTGGGTGCCGGCAAATCCGCTCATGATGAACACCGGCAGCCCGGGCCGGGCGGCCCGCAGCTTGTTGGCCAGCACAGGACCGGTCATGGCCGGCATCTGGTAATCGACGATCAGGGCGGCAAAATCATCCGGGGCCGCCTCCCACCGGATGAGCGCGTGCGCCGGGTTGGTGAAGGTCGTCACCTTGTAGCCCAGCCGCTCCAGCAGGAGCTTCATGGATTTCCCGACGGTCGGCTCGTCATCGACCAGCAGGATGCGCTGGCCGCGTCCGTGCGGCAGATCTTTGGCCACCACGACCGCCACCGGCGGCAACGCCGGCGGCACGGGGAAGAAAAGCTCGAAGGTGGTGCCCTGGCCCGGCTGGCTGCGCACGAGGACCGCGCCCTGATGGGTGCGCATCACGCTCTGCACCACGGCGAGGCCGAGCCCCGTGCCCTCGCCCGCTTTCTTGGTCGTGAAGAACGGCTCGAAGATGCGCGCGATCACCGCCGACTCCATGCCCGCGCCCGTATCGCTCACCTCCAGGCACAGGTGCCGACCGGGTTTCAGGTCGGGCAACTCGGAGGCGAGCGCCCCGTCCACCAACTGCTGCCGCAATCTCACGGTCAGAGTGCCGCCCTGTTCCTGCATCGCGTGGGCCGCGTTGATGCCGAGATTCATCACGATCTGGTGGATCTGGGTCGCATTGGCGTGCACCACGGTCACGGGCTGGCCGAGGTCGGCCTTGATCGCCACGGTCGCCGGAATCGTCGAGCGCAGCAGCGCCAGCGCCTCCTGCACGGTGTGCTGGAGCATCAGCGGCCTGCGCTCGGCGCTTTCGGCGCGGCTGAACAGGAGGATCTGGCGCACCATCTCCTTGGCGCGATGGCCGCATTTCAGCACCTCGCCGAGGAACTCCTTGATCTGCGGGTGGGTGGGCGGGCAGTCCGACTGGGCGAGTTGCGTATAGTTGAGCACGCCGGTGAGGATGTTGTTGAAATCATGGGCGATGCCGCCGGCCAGCGTGCCGAGCGCCTCGTGTTTCTGCGCCACCAGGGCGCGCTCCTGCATGGCGGCCTGCTCGGCCTCGATCTTCCGCACGGCGGTGATGTCCACCGCCGAGGCCAGCACCCGCGCCGACCCGGCCAGCATGAGCAGCGTGCCCGTGCAGAGCATGACCCGCTCCTCGCCGGCCTTCGTGCGCATGACGGCCTCGTAGACCGGCACCGTTTTCTCCGCGGCGATGCGCCGGAAAAACTCCTCCCGCTGCCCCGGCTTCGCCCACAGGCCCAGTTCGCCGGTGGTCCGGCCCAGCACCTCTTCCCGGCTGTAGCCGAAGAGCCGGAGGGCCATGGCGTTGGCGTCGGTCAGCCGGCCCTCCGGCGCCGTCGAGAGCAAAATCGGGATCGGGCTGGCCTCAAAGATGCCGCGGAACAGCGCCTCGCTCTCGCGCATCACCTTCTCCGCCGATTTGCGCTCGGTCACATCGCGCACGATGCAGCGGGATTCCACCAGCCGCCCCGCGGGATTCCGCACCAAGTTGGTGGTCTGTTCGACCCAGAGCATTTTCCCCGAAGCGGTGGTGAGGCGGAAATCGATGGCCGTCTCGGTGGAGCCGTCCTGGGCCCATTGCCGGAAAGCCGCGATGACGCGGGGGCGGTCCTCTGCGGCGACCAGGCGGAAGACCGAGGTGCCCAGCAGCTCCCGCGGGGTCCGGCCGACCACGGCCAGGACCGCGGGATTGCAGTAGGTGAACAAACTGCGGTGGTTGGTCACATAGTAGCCCTGGGAGACACTTTCCACGAGGGCCCGGAAGCGCGCCTCATTGTCCCGCAGCGCGAACTCCGTCGCCTTGCGTTCCGTGACATCCCGCATCGCCCCGATCAGGCGCGTCGGCCGGCCGGCCGCATCCCGGATGATGTGGGCGCGATCCTCGACAAAGGCGTAGGAGCCGTTCTTGCGCCGGAAGCGGTAGGTGTCGCTCCAGCTCGTGCCGTTGCCGGTCAACGCGGCCCGCACGCCCGCCACCACCCGCGCCCGGTCGTCGGGGTGCAGGCAGTCGCGCCAGCAATCCGCCCCCGTCTCCTCCGGCCTGTGGCCGAAAAGCGGCTGGAAGTGCTCGTTCCACCAGATGGTGCCGGCCAGGACGTCCTGATCCCAGATGACATCGAACACCGCCTGGCTGGCCAGCCGGAAGCGCTCCTCGCTCGCCCGCAGCGCGGCGGCGCTTTGCAGGCGCAGGAGCGCGCCGGCGCAGTGGTCCGCCAGGGTCTGCAGCAATTCGAGTCCGGCCTGATCATAGGCCCGCCGCCGGTAGCTCTGGATGGAGACGATGCCGAGCGGGCGCTCGCAGCGGCGGATGGACACGAACATCAGCGAGAGCGAGCGGCGGCCCGTGCCGAACGGCAGGAGGCCCTCGGTTTTCTCGTCCTCGTTTTCGCGCAGGAGCATCTGCGCCCCTTCCTGCATGACCCGGATCATGAGCGGCGAAGGCGCGCGGGGATAAACGGTTTCGGACGGGATTTCCCGGCGCTCGCCCTCGACCAAATCGAAATTGACCGGGTCCTCGAAGACCTGCTTCTCCTCGTTCCAAAAATGCAGCCAGGCGCAGTCCCAGCCGAGGAGGTGCTGCGCGGCCTCCAGGATGGCCAGCGCGGCGGCGCGCGGCGTGGCGGCCTCGGCCAGTTCGCGCCCGAGCTGCGCCAGCGTCGACGCGCGGCGGTGGGCCTGCCTCAGCGCCTCCTCGGCCCGGTGGCGCTCGGTGACGTCGCGAAAACTCCACACGCGGCCGGCCGGCCGGCCTTCGACGAACATCGGCCGGGAGTAGCGTTCGAAGGTGCGGCCGTCCTTGAACTCCAGGGTGTCAAAGCTCGCCTCCGCCGGGTGGGCGTAGAGATGGCGGACCTTCTCGATGAACGCCTCGGGTTGCGCCAGCTGGCCGAGCACAAACTGGAGCGCCTGGTTGTCGTCCCGTGCGGCAATGATGTCGGCCGGGATCCGCCACATTTCCGCAAACCTCCCGTTGAACGACTGGATCTTGCCGTCCGCGCCCACGGTGAGGATGCCGTCGGCGGTCGATTCGAGGGTGGCCCGCAGCAACGCCATCGATTCCGCGACGGTGTGCTGGGCCCGTTTGCGCTCCGTGATGTCGCGCACGATGGCGACGAAGCGCCGTTCACCCTCCGCCGGCTGCACGAACTGCAAGACGATCTCCACCGGGACATCGTGTCCGTCCTTGTGGCGGTGCAACGTCTCGAAGGTGTGCGATGCCCGGGTGCCATCGAGCAGCGGTTGCACCAGGCGGCGGAACTTTTCGGGCGTGAACTCCGGCTTGATGTCCGGCGGCGTGAGGGCCAGCAGCTCGGCTTCGGTGTAGCCCACCTGCCGCCTCGCGCCGTCGTTCGCATAAACGAAGCGGAGGTCTTCCGGCCGGAACATGAAGACGCAGTCCTGCGTCTGATCGAGCACTGACTTGAAGCGGACCGACTCCGTCTCGCGCTGGCGCAACGCCTGTTCGGCGTGTTTGCGCCCGGTGATGTCGCGCTGGCTGGAGATGATGACCACCTCGTCGCCGTGCTGCATCGGGGTGGCGGCCACCTCGAGCGGGAAGGTCGTGCCGTCCTTGCGGCGGTGTTCCACCTCGAATGTCAGCGTCTCCCCCGCCACCAGCCGGCGCAGGCGGGCGGCCGCCAGTTGCGCGTCCCCGGGCGTGTCCAGCTCGCGGATGTTCATGCCCGGCAGCTCGGCCGGCGCATAGCCGTGCAGGCGGGCGGCCGCCGGATTGGCCGAGCGGATGAGGCCGGTGCGGTCGAGGAGCAGGATGGCGTCGGCGCTGTTGTCGACGAGGGCGCGGAACCGCGCCTCGCTCTTCTGCAGGGCTTGCTCCGCCCGGCGGGCCGCGCCCAGATTGTGGCGGAGAGACACGATGATGGCGCCGCTGAAATAAAACAGGACCAGGAAGGCGCCGGTCCCGAACAAGACGTAGAGCCGCGCCTGCCGGATCGAGGCGTCATAGGCGGCGACGGAATAATCCACGCAGAGCACGGCCTCCACCTGGCGGTCCGGACCGAAGATGGGCGCCCAAAAGGTGATCCATGAGCCGGCGGCGTCATGGCTGGGCGTCAGGTCCGCGCCCTCGCGGCCGGAGAATTGGTCCGCAAATTCGCCGGTGGTTTCGCCGAGATGCCGGCCGATGGCCACGCGTTGCTCGCCCGGACCGTCGTAAGTGCCGTCGTGGTCGTAGTCGGTTTCGGAATCGACCATGATCACCACCTTGCCGTCGGGCCGCCGGCGCACCGTGTAGATGTCATGGGCCTCGGGGAACAGCTGCAGCCAGCGTTTCTCGGCCTCGATCAAGGCCAGGTAGAGGGGATCGTCGGGCGCAGTTTCCAGGGTGATCCGGGCGTGCCCGAGCATTTCCATCTCCCGGGCGAAGGCCGGGGGGAACTTGCGCAGGAGGCCAAGAACGTGCTCCCCCGCCGCCCGGCCCGCGCGATCGGCCTGCCAGGCGCCGGCTGCAAACAACACCACGGAGGGCAGCCAGAGGGCCCATGCTATCCGGGTGCGGCCCGTCCAATGGCGCTGCAACAGGGCGTGGCCGATCAAGCCCAGCGCCACCAGCGCGAGCAGCCCGGCCAGGTCGGCGCGATCCCACCGTGAGAAACTGAGCAGAGCATTCATCCTGGAAAACGTCGTTTAAGGCTGGAAGCTGTCCGGAAACCGGATTTCCCGGGCCGGAGCGCCGTCTGGCTACGCCCGCCCGGGATCGATCATCGTTGGACGCGGCCAGCCTGCGCCTCTCCAAAACCTGTTGTGCCTTCTGCGCTTCATGGGGCCGTGCTCATTGTTCCGGTATGGCGGCCCTTCCCTGCTCCGGGCCGGCCGGGGCGGCGGCGGGCAGGGGAAAGTAGATCCCAAAGGTCGTGCCGGCGCCCGGCGAGCTGCTGACGGCGATGGCCCCGCCGTGGCTCCGCACCACGCTGTGCACGACGGAGAGGCCGAGCCCGGTGCCCTGCCCCACTTCCTTCGTGGTGAAGAACGGCTCGTAGATGCGCGCGATCACCGCCTCGTCCATGCCGCAGCCGGTGTCGGCCACTTCCAGCCGCAGATGCGGTCCCGGGCGCAGACCGGGCAGCGCGGCGGCCTCGGCCGCGGTGAGCTGCTGCGGCGCCAGCCGCACCGTGATCCGCCCCACCCGGCCCTCGAGCGCCTGCGCGGCGTTGATGACCACGTTCATGACCACCTGGTGCAGCTGGGAGGGATTGCCGTGGATCGCCGGAGCCTCGGGCGCGATGTCGGTTTCCATGCTCGCGGTCGACGGGAGCGTGGAGCGCAGCAGGGCGAGCGTCTCCCGGATTATCGGCTGGAGCCGCACCGGCTCCTGCCCGCCAGTGTCGTTGCGGCTGAAGAGCATGAGCTGGCGCACCAGATCCTTCGCCCGGCGGCCCCCCGCCAGCACCTCGTCGAGAAACTCCCTGATCTGGGGGTGGGCCGGCGGGCAATCCTCGCGCGCCAGCGCCGTGAAATTGATGACCCCGGTGAGGATGTTGTTGAAATCGTGGGCGATGCCGCCGGCGAGGGTGCCGATGGCCTCCAGTTTCTGGCTCTGGCGGAGCTGCGCTTCCACCTGCTTCGCCGCGGTGACGTCCTGCAGGCACACCAAGGCGCGCTTCCCGCCGGCCTGTTCGACGCCCGCGCAGGAAAACAGCAGCAGGGCCTGGGCGGGCCGGCCGTTCCGGGTGACGGAGACGCCTATTTCCTGACGAGGAGCGGCGGCGGCGCCATGGAACAACGACCGCACCGCCTGCTCCAGACGGCGGCCGACGTCAGTCATCACGCAGCCAAAGGCCTCGCGCATGTCCAGCCCCTGCAGCGCCGAAGCTCCAGTTGGGGGTCCACTCGGGTTTGGCGCGGAGCTGGACGTTGACCGCCTTGAAATCGTTGTCGTCGACGATCGCGGTCGCCTCGCCGTCGTCGAAGGAGTATTTGCGGCCGTTGGTCACCGCCACCGTGTAGCTCAGCCCGTGCTTGCCCGACGGGATCTCGCCGCTGAGCGCGACGCCGTTGCTGCGCAAGGGCAGCGCGCCGCCCATGTCGTCCAGTTCCTGCATGGCGGGGCGCCCGACGGCCGTCTGGTAGTAGCTGCCGTTGTGGTAAAAGTTGTTATACCAGCCGATCGCGGTGTTGAAGCGGCCGACATCGAGCTTGAAATTGTCGTTGAACTGGTAGCTGGCATACAACCGCCCGAGCTCGACCACCAGCCCCTCGGGAGTCGAGGTCAGGTGGATGTCGGTGAGGACGCCGGCCTGCTCGTTCAGTTTCACCGTGGTGACGGTGGCGAGTTCGCCGAGCAGGAAAGAGTTTTTTTCGCTCTTCAGGTCGCTGAAGCGGTAGTTGACGTGGCCCAGCACCTGGATCTGGACCTTGGGCCACGATTCCACCGGGATGGCGGCCTCGACGGCGGGTTCGTCCGCCCTCGCCTTGAGCGCATTGAGCTGGCTCTCGAGTTCGTCCACGCGCCGGGCCTTGGCCTCCAGTTGTTCGATCCGCCGCATGAGGCCCTCGAACGGCTCGGCGGCGCCGGCGGCGGACGGGGCGGGCGCCGTCTGGCCGATGGCGGGAAGGAGAGCGGCCGCGAGGAGCGCGGCCGCGAGAATGGGTTTGAGGCGGGATTTCATGAGGCGGTGGGGAGGTTTTGTCGGGTTGCCGGGGAAGCCCCCGGCGGAGGGCAGGCCCGCCCCACGCCGCCCAAGATGGCGGCGAGGGCGATTTTCTGACCGATGGCCGGGGCGGAGTCGGATGCCATGGGGATGACGGAGCGAGGAGTTGAGTCGGGGTGTGCTGAGTATTCGGCGCGGGCCGGGAAAGGTTTAGGGCATACTTCAGAATCCGACCCGCCCGCAGCCGCGCCGGGAGTCCGGGTGAAATTCCCCGGCCCGGCGCTCAAGTTGGCCGCGCCCCGTGACGATACTCCCCGCAACCACCCCGCCCCACCGGCACCCATGTCCATTTCCCCGGAATCCTTCCCGGCGCTTTCCGACGCCGTCAACCGCCTCGCCGCCGAATCCATCCTGGCCCAAGCCGGTCGCGACGACGGCCTCATCCCCGCCTACAGCCTCCTCGGCCAGATCGGCGAACTTTGCGCCGGTGAACCCGTCTTGAGCGGACCGGTCAAGGCCGTCCACACCGCCCTCGACCAGCTGCTCGACCTGGCGCAGCCGTTTGACGACGCCGCGATCACCCGGCTCCGCCGGTTGATCGACTGGCTGCCCGCCGCCTGCGGCGCGCTTCAGGCCGGCCGCGCCATGCCGGAGCTGGGCGCCGGCCCGACCGCTCAAGCGGCCGGGGCCGCACCCGCCGCCGCCCCGGCCCCGGCCGCCCCGCCCTCGATCGACGCGCTCCTCACCCTCAACCTCGCGGAGAACCGCGAGCTGCTGGCCGAGTTCCACGCCGAGGCGGTGGAGCACTTGCAGCAGATCGAGGCCGCCCTCCTGGCGCTCGAGCAGCATCCCGCGGACGACGAGGCGCTCAACTCCATCTTCCGCTCCTTCCACACGATCAAGGGCAATGCGGGCTTTCTCCAGCTCATGCCCATGCACAAGCTCGCCCACGAGGTCGAGTCGCTGCTCGATCTCGCCCGCAGCAAAAAGCTGGTGCTGAATCCCGCGATCATCACCGAGATCCTCCGCAGCCGGGACGCGTTGCAGGCGCAGGTGGCGCAGGTGGGCCTGGCCCTTGAACAAGGCCGGCTCCCCGACCAGATCATACCGGTCAGTCATCTCATCTCCGCCGTCCGGCGTCTGGCGTCGGGGGCGCCGGCCGCGACCGCTTGCGTGGCCCCGCCGGTCCCCGCCGCCGCCCCCGCAGACGAGCCGATCACACCGGCAAATGCGGCTGCGCCCGCCCCCGCCGCTCCGGCCCCGGGCAAGGCCGCCGGTCCGGGCGCCACCGTCCGCGTCAGCACCGAGAAACTCGATTCGCTCATGGATGTCGTCGGCGAACTGGTGATCGTGCAGAGCCAGCTTATCGAGACCGCCCGGCAGAGCGGTTCGCAGGACAGCGCCCTGTTGCGCAACGTGGGCCAGCTCACGCGCATCACCAAGGAGCTGCAGCACACGGCCATGGCGTTGCGGATGATCCCGATCAAGCCCACCTTCCAAAAAATGGAACGCCTCGTGCGCGATCTGGCGCGGGATTTCGGCAAGAAAGTCAATTTCACCACCAGCGGCGAGGACACCGAGCTGGACCGCACCGTCGTCGAGGAGATCGGCGACCCGCTCGTCCACATGGTCCGCAACTCGATGGACCATGGACTCGAGCTGCCTGCCGACCGCCGCGCGCGGGGCAAGGCCGAGACCGGGGCCGTCCATTTGCACGCCTATCATGAGGGCGGGTGCATTGTCATCGAATTGCGCGATGATGGGCGCGGCATCGATCCCGACCGCATCTGTAAGAAGGCGGTGGAAAAAGGTCTCATCGCGCCCGACGCCACGCTCAGCCGCGACGAGATCCTCGCGCTCATCTTCGCCCCGGGCTTCTCCACGGCGGAAAAGGTCACCGCCGTCTCCGGCCGCGGCGTCGGCATGGACGTGGTGAAGCGCAACATCCAGAAGCTGCGCGGCAAGGTCGAGATCTCCTCCGAGGTCGGGCGGGGTTCCATTTTCAAGATCAAGCTGCCGCTCACCATGGCCATCATCGACGGCCTCGTGGTCCGGGTGGGCGCCGACCGGTTCATTTTGCCCAGCACCTCCGTGCAGGTCGCGCTGCGGCCGGCGCGCGACTCCCTCACCACCGTGCAGGGCCGGGGCGAGCTGGTCGAGGTGCGGGGCAGACTGCTGCCGCTCCACCGGCTCCACCGCCGCTTCGGCGTGCCGGCCGATTCCGAGAACCCCTGGGAAGGCATCATCGTCGTGGTCGAGAACAACGGCCGGCAGTCGGCCCTGTTCGTCGACGAGATGATCTCCAAGCAGGAGGTCGTCATCAAGAGCCTCGGCGCCTTCATGCAGGGCCTGCCCGGCGTGTCCGGCGCCGCGATCCTGGGCGACGGCAACATCGCCCTCATCCTCGACCCCAACTCCCTGCTGCACGCCGCCTGACCCCGATGCCCGCCCCCACGCCACCCCCCTCGATCGACGACGTGTGCCTCGCCGCGCTGCGCCTGCCCTGTTCCCCGGCGTTGCTGCCGCGGCTGTCCGAGGCCTTGCAAAGCGAGTCCAGCTCGACCGGCGAGATCAGCCGCATCATCCAGATCGACCCCGCGCTCGCCAGCTCCACGCTGCGCCTCGCCAACTCCGCCTTTTTCGGCGGCGGCAACGCCGTGGAGACCGTCGAGCAGGCGATCCTCCGGCTCGGCGCCAAGGAAATCTACCGGCTGGCCGCCCTGGCGCTGCTCGGCCGGTGGCCGGTGGACAAGCACAGCGGCTGCAACTGGGAGGCCAGTGATTTCTGCCGCCACGCGCTGTGCTGCGCCATCGCCACCGAGGTGCTGGCCGAGATCACCACGCAGGTGGATCCCCAGGTCGCCTACACCGCCGGCCTCACGCACGAGCTGGGCAAGCTCGCGCTGGCGCATTCCTGCGGGGCCTGGTTCCCGCTCATCCGCGCCTGCCAGACGCAACGGCAGGCCACCTGGGAAGCCGCCGAAAAGGAAATCCTCGGCTACGAGCACGCCGAGGTCGGGGCCCGCTTGCTGCGCGCCTGGCGTTTTCCGGAGAACCTGGTCGCGACCGCCGAGTTTCAGCACCGGCCCAGCAGCGCGCCGGCCCCCGCCCTGCCCCTCCTCGTCCACCTCCACGCCGGCCGGCTCGTCGCCGCCAGCATGGGCCCGGGGATCTCGGAGGACGGCTTTCTCTTCCAGGTCAACGGCCACCTGCTGCTGGAGTGGAATTTCACCCCCAGCCTGCTGGAAGAAGCCATGCTGGTCTCGCTCGACCGCGCCTCCCGGCGCCTGGGCGAGAAGCTGTCCCACGGCCAGATCAAGTATTGAGCCGGGCGGACAGGGCCCCGGCCGGGACCGCGGGCCCCGAATAGCGCTTCAGAAGTCCCAGCGCGGTCCGAAGGATAGGGATGTCAGGGCGAATCTCGACGATCCAACCCCATGGAACGTAGCAACGGACATGAACCATCTTTCCGCACCTCGTCAAACGGGGCGGCTCCGCACACTGGCGAAAACTTTCTCGCTGTTGCTGCTTCAGCCGATCCTGACCCCTGGCCTGGCCGACGCCCACGCCCGCTCCCGTCTCCCCGCCCGGCAGGATGCCAGCGGCGCCTCGATCCGCGAAACCGAGCCGACCCCCTACCTGACGGTCATCGGCGCCGTGCCGCTGCGCTTCGGCGCGCCGCCCCCGCCGCCCGATCTCACGACCAAACCGACGGCCGACGCTCCGCCCGATCCGGCGCCGGTCCAGACGGTGGCCGCCACCAACCGGGAGTCGGTCATACCTGCACTCCCGGCACCCGCGACGGTCGCCCAGGCTCCGGTCGCCGAACCGCCCCCCGCTCCCGCCAAACCCGCGGACCCCACCTCGGGCATCCTCCCGGATGACACGCGGCCCGCGCCGCGCCCCGAGGATTTCCTCCCCTTCTTTCAATTCCCCGGCAGCACCAACAATCCGGTCCGCTCGCCCGGCCCCGTGCCGCCGAGTTCCGCCACCTACCAGCAAAAATGATTCCTCCGTGCCCGACCCCGGTCCGCCTGTGCGCGTTGCTCGCCAGCCTGGGCTGGGCCTGCTCCAGCCTGACCGGGCAGACGCCGCCACCGAACATCGATCCCGACGCCGTGGCCGTCGACGAGGGCGAGCCCGCCGGCGCGGCGCCGCCGGCGCATCAGGCCGAGGCCGCCCCGCCGCCGGCCTCCGGGCCCGAAGATCCGGCCGGGCCTCAGGCCCTCGCCACAACGGGACCTGGCGCCGGCGACGCGCCGGAATCAAATCACTCCCCTGAGGAGCACCCGGCCAGCAGCCACGCGGCTCAGCCGGCGAACCCGAATATCCCGCCCCCGGAGACCGAGGCCGCGCCACGCGAACTCGCCGGCCTGCAAAGAGTCGGCCTCAGCCTGACCGAGCGCGGGGACTGGGCCGCCGCCGAAATCGCCTTTCGCCGGATCCTGGCCTCGCGCGCCGCCGGGCCCGCCGAGCTGCCGCCCGCCCTGCTCGGCCTGGCCCGCGTCCACCGCCGGCAGGGCGCGCTCACCAAGGCCGCCGCCATCTACGAGCGCTTCTTGAAGGACTATCCCGGGGACGGCCTGGTGCCCGACGCCCTGCTCGAACTCGGCCGCACCCACCGCGCGCTCGGCGCCAGCCAGCTCGCCATCGCCCGCTTCTACAGCGTCATCAACTCCACCATCAAGCTGCCGGAGGAGGGCTTCGCGCATTACCAGATGCTGGCCAAGACCGCCCAGTTTGAGATCGCGGAGACGCATTTCCTCCTGGGCAACTTCGCCGAGGCGGGAAAATTCTACACGCGCCTGCGGTTGCTCGACCTCGCCCCGGCCGACCGGGCCCGCGCCCACTTCAAGTCCGCCTACGCCCTCCACCTCGGCAAGGACTACGAGGGCGCCGTGACCGCGCTCAATTCCTACCTGGAGCAATGGCCGCAGGACGAGCACGGCCCGGAGGCGCGCTACCTGCTCGCCCTTTCGCTGCGCGCCCTCGGCCGCCAGCAGCAGGCGCTCGAGGCCACGCTGCAGCTGCTCCGCACCCAGCAGGCCGGCGGCGATCCCAAGGCCTGGGCCTACTGGCAGCGCCGCACCGGCAACCAGCTCGCCAATGATTTTTTCCAGAACGGCGACACGGCCAACGCGCTCGCGGTCTACCAGGGCCTGGCCGGACTGTCCCCCGACGCCGGCTGGCGCCTGCCCATCACCTACCAGATCGCCCTCTGCCACGAGCGCCTGCGGCAGACCGACCTCGCGATCACCGCCTACCAGGGCATCGTCGACGGCGCGAAGTCGCCCGTCAGCGCCGAGTCGACCGAGCTGGCGCGCATGGCCGCGTGGCGCCTCGACCAGCTCAAGTGGTCCGACCACACCGACCGGCAACTGGCCTCCATCTTCGCCAGCGGCGTCGCGGCCCTCCCGAAGCCGCCCGCCGCCAACCCGCCCAAGAACCCGGGCCCTCCTCCCAGCCATGACCACTCCGGAAACCCTCCCGCAACACCTCCAAGTCTGTAACGAGCTGCATGAACTCGCCCTGGAGGACAACCGGCAGCTCAAGGAGCACGGCCGCCTGCCCGCGCCGGCCTTGCTCGAGCGCAAGCGCTCCCTGCTCGCCCGGTTGGAGCTGAGCCTGGCGTCGCTCCGCGCCATGCCGGTCGCCGGCTCCGCCCAAAAACAACTCGTCGAGAAGATCCGCGGCCGCATTCTGCAAATCCTGCAACTCGACAAGGAGAACGAGCAGTTGCTGCTCCGGGCCAGCCTCAGCCGGGGTCGCGAGACCGGGGCCGCGCCGACGCCGGCTCCGCCGCCCGCGATGCTCCGGAGAATCTACGCCCGGACCGGGGGGGCCTGAACCGCCCGGCCGCGAGATCTGCCGTCAGGTGCCGAACCACTGGCTGATCTGCTCGAAGGATTCGCCCGTCCGCCCGAGCAGCGCCTCGACGCTCCCGAAGGTCAGGCCGTAGCGGCGCATGAATTCCGCGCTGAAGGGATCCGAGGTCCACGTCAGCGAGGCGGTGGGCTGAAACGGCCGGCCGACTCCCTGCGGCAGCAGCGCCGTGGAAAAATGCAGCGCTTCGGCCAGCCAGTTGCCCGGGGCCAGCCGGGCGGGCGCATCCTGTCCCGCGATGGCCGCCACGATCGTTTCGGAAAAGCGCCACTTCTTCAGCAACATGGCCGCCGCATCGGCCTGGACCAGGCCGACGGTGGCCAGCTCCCATTCCGCCACCGGCTCGGCGCCGACCCAATACTGCCCGCCCCGGAGGTTCTTGATCGACTGGTTGATCGCCAGCCGGCCGATGAAGCGCAGCAGCCCGACCGGATACGCCACCTCGGGGTCGGCCTGCCCGGTGAACTGGGCCAGGGACTGCAGGAACAGGCCGTTGAAAAGGCTCTCCGCCCAAAAATCGGCGCCGTCGATGCCGTAGTGGTCCAGATCCCGGCCACTGACGATCCGGGCCACCGCGCAATTGAGCAGGCGGATCGTTTCACGCAGGCCGATCTTCAGCACGGCCTCGGCGATGCTGTGGCAGCGGCCGCCGCCGTAATAGGCGCTGTTGGCGCAACGGATGATGTCCGCCGCCAGGGCCGCGTCGCCCCCGACGAGCGCGGCGATGCGGTCGACACTGGCCTGCGGGTCGCGCAGGATCTTCTGGGCATTGGCCAGCATCACCGGCGCCGGGCTGAAATTCTCAATCTCAGTCAGGGCGGTGAAAAATTGTTCCTTGGTGGGCTGCGGGCCCGAGGTGACAGGCAGAAGCATGGGCGGTTTCCCCCACCCAGACAATCGGCCCGGCCAGCCCCGCCCTTGACTGGAATTCCCGGGCCATGGCCGCGTATTTCCCGCAAAAGTTTTCCCGCGCCGGACCGATAAGGGAGTGGCCCCCATGCTCCCCCATCCCGCCGGTCTTCCGTCCGCTCTCCTAACGCCCGATCAGGTGGTGCGCGAGCTGCGCCACCTCCCCTCGGCGCCCAAGGTGCTGCCCCGGCTCAAGCGGCTGCTCACCAACTGCAACTCCTCCATGAGCGAGATCGTGGCGCTGATCCGCCTCGACCCCGCCATCTCCGCCCGCGTGCTGCAGACCGCCAACAGCGCCTACTACAGCAAGGGCGTGCGCTGCTTCACGGTGGACGAGGCCGTCAACCGCGTCGGCTACACGCAGGTCTACGAACTCGTCGCCTACGCGGTCGCCTCGCAGGTGCTGGTGCGGCCCCTCGGGGCCTACGGGATGGAGCCCGACGAGCTCTGGCGCATGTCCGTCGCCTGCGCCCTGGCCGCCGAAATGCTGGCCGGCCTCACCGGCGAGGAGCGCGACATCGCCTACACCGTCGGCCTGCTGCACTGCGTCGGCCTGCTCGCGATCGACGAGTGGATCCAGCGCAACCACCCCGGCCGCCGGCTGGTCAGCCAGGGCTTCCCGCGCGAGACCTGCGAACACGAGCGCGCCCTGCTCGGCTTCACCCAGGCCGAGACCGGCGCCTCGTTGCTCCGGCACTGGGACTTCCCCCTCTCGATGTCCGAGCCCATCCGCTGGCAGTATTTTCCCCGCAGCACCGCCGGCTACCAGCGCCTGGCCTGCCTGCTCCACGCCGCCAAATGGGTCCGCACCATGGCGCTGGCCGCCCCCGAGGCGATCAGCCCGCCCGCGCCCGACGCCTGGCTGCTCCAGCCGCTCCATCTCACCGTGCCCAAGCTCGAGCAATGCGCCGGGGAAGTGCGCCGGCAGCTCGCGGCGATCAACTGCCTGCTTGATTCCAGCCCGCCCGAAGCCGAGACGATCGAATTCCCCGGCGGCCTCCGCCAGTTCACCGACCGCGCGGTCTGAGCGGCCGCCGGCCGGGCCGGGCCGGGCCGGCGCCCCGCCTGGCGCCGGCGCGAAAAAGCGCCTAGGGTGAATCCTAGACGCTTTCTCGAAATGGAGCGGGAGAAGAGACTCGAACTCTCGACGTCCACCTTGGCAAGGTGGTGCTCTACCAACTGAGCTACTCCCGCGGAAGAGAGGCGGAGTATCCGGGCCGCGATTTGCCCGTCAACCAGATTATTTATTCCGCGCTTTGGGCCGCGAGTGGCGCATTTCCAGCTTTTCCCCGGCGGGTTGCACTGCTCATGTAAACCCCTCCCATGCCCCCGCGCGCCAGCACCTCCGCCAGCCAGCAGCCCGTGTTCACGGACGACAGTTCCGTCGCGGAGCGCTTGGCCGCCTGCAAGGCCTATCTGGCGGCCGAGAGCAAGCGCATCCAGCACCTCCACAACTCCGGCGCGACGGGCGTGGAAATCGCGCACGCCCTCGCCGCCCGCATGGACCGGCTGCTCCAGCCGCTGTTCGCCGCCGCGCTGTCGGCCTGGCGCAAGGACCACGGCGAGCCCCCCGCCCCCGTCTGCCTCATCGCCCTCGGCGGCTACGGGCGCGGCGAACTCAGCCCGTTGAGCGACATCGACGTGATGTTCCTCTACCCCTCCGACGTGAAGGGGCTCGGGAAATTCCAGGAGCACCTCACCAACAGCGTGCTCTACCCGCTCTGGGATCTGCGGCTGAAGGTCGGCCACTCCTCGCGCACCCTGCACGAGGTCTTTGCCGAGGCCGGGCGCGACATCCGCACCAAGACCTCCCTGCTGGAGTCGCGGCTCATCGCCGGCGCGGAGCCGCTCTACGGGAATTTCGCCGCCGCCTACCGCAAGCACTACCTCGCCGACCATCCCAAGGCCTACATCGCCGCGCGCCTCGCCGACCAGGCCTCGCGCCGCGCCCAGCACGGCGACACCGTCTTCATGCAGGAGCCCGACATCAAGAACGGCGTCGGCGGCCTGCGCGATTACCAGAACGCCCTCTGGATGGCCCGGGTGCGCCTCGGCATCACCCGCCTGGAGGAGCTGGAGCAGCAGCACTACCTCCAGCCCGACGAGCTCCGCGCCTTCCAGCACGGCTACGAGTTCCTGCTGCGCGTCCGCAACGAACTCCATTACATGAGCAAGCATCCCACGGATGTGCTCAACCTCGACACCCAGCCCGTGCTCGCGGCCAACCTGGGTTACACCGAAAAGGTCCTCCTCGCCCGCGTCGAGGCGTTCATGCAGGATTACTACGGCCACGCGCAGGCCATCTGCCGCATCTCGCAGATCATCGAGCAACGCCTCGCCCTGACGATCGCCGGCGGCCCCGGTTTCGTCGGCTCGCTGAAAAACCTGCTCCTGGCCCGCCGCGCCGACCGCACCAAGCGGCTCGACGGCTTCATCCTGCGCGGCCGCGAGCTGGCCGCCGAGACGCCTGCGGTCTTCAAGGACGACCCCGTCCGCCTCATCCGCGTCTTCCGCCACTGCCAGCAGCTCGGCTGCGCGCCCGACGTGGACCTCGCCGCGCTCATCCGCGGCTCGCTCAGGCTCATCACCAAAAAAGTGATCGCCTCGGCCGACGCCAACCTCAGCTTCCGCACCCTGCTCGAGGAGGCGGGCCAGGTGCATCCCCCGCTGGCCCTGATGCACGAGCTGGGCGTGCTCGGGAAATTCCTGCCGGAGTTCGCGCCGCTCACCTGCCTCGTGCAGCACGAATACTACCACCGCTACACCGCCGACATCCACACGCTGAACGCCATCCGCGAACTCGACGCCATCTTCACGGCGGCGGATCCCGTGGCGGAGCACTACCGCGCCGAGCTGCGCAAGACCTCCACCCCCGCCCTGCTCTACCTCATTCTCCTCCTCCACGACATCGGCAAGAGCGAGGGCATCCAGGGCCACGCCGAGTCCGGCCTGGCCCTCGCCGGCCCGGTGCTCGACCGCCTCGGGATCGACGCGGGCAGCCGCGAGACCGTCAACTTTATCATCAAAAACCATCTCATGATGGCACGCTTCTGGCAGAAGCATGACCTGGATGACCCCCAGACCTCCGCCACCTTCGCCGAACTCGCGCAGCAGCCCGACCAGTTGCGCTACCTCTACGTCCACACTTTTTGCGACGCCCGCGGCACCGCCGCCGGCCTGTGGAACGGCTACAAGAATTCTCTCCACCGCCGCCTGTTCGAAACCACGCTGGAGCGCCTCACCCTCGGGGACCAGGTCGACACCCGCCTCCAGGAACGCATTGAGATGACCCGCCAGACCCTCATCGCCCAGACCATCCCCGGCATCAGCCCCGACGAGATCACGGCGCATTTCAGTCTCCTGCCCGAGCGCTATTTCATCCAGGCTGAGGCCGACGAGATCCGCCTGCACATCCGGATGGTCAACCGGCTGCTCCACTCCATCTCCGCCGCCGATTCCCTCGGTTCCCTGCGGCCCGTCATCGAGTGGCAGGACGACCTCAACCGCAGCTACACCACGGTGCATGTCGTCACCTGGGACCGGGCCGGCCTGTTCTACAAGCTCGCGGGCGCCTTCAGCGTGGCCGGGCTCAGCATCCTCTCGGCGCGCATCACCACCCGCAGCGACCACATCGCCATCGACACCTTCCACATCATCGAGCCCGGCCGCGGCGTCGTGCAGAACCGGAAGGCCATGGACACCTTCGCCCGCACCGTCGACGAGGCCCTGATGAACAACCGCGAGCTTCTGCCCGACATCGCGGCCCAGGCGAAGAAATTCGCCGAGGCCACCCGCTACGTCGCCACCGCGTCGGAGCTGCCCGCCTCCTTCCCCCCGCTGGTCGAGGTCTATCACGAGCTGTCGCTCAACCGCATCATCGTCGAGGTGCAGGCCCATGACCAGATCGGCCTGCTCTACCGCCTGGTGAAGACCATCTCCGACCACGGCTTCGACACCACCTTCGCCCGCATCAACACCGAGCGCAGCGTCGCCATCGACACCTTCTACATCGAGCCCGAACAGCCCGGGGCCGGCCCCGTGGACGAGGCCAGGCTGCACGAGCTGCGCGACGCCCTGCGCGCGATCACCGCGCCGGCCTGAATTGGTTGCAGGTGGAGCGCGGCCTCCGGACGCGCTCCAGGATTCGCGCTTGGGGAAACGCATCCGGAGGCCGCGCTCCACCTGCCGAACGTGCATATTTTCTCTCCCCAACCCGTCCCAATCCTGCTCATCTGGCGCCGATGAGCACCGATGATCCGCAGGACCTGGCTGTCCTCTACGCCCTCGTTTCGCTGGCGACCGGCGCCACCGGGGTCGCCGCCGCGCAAGGCCGGATTCTCGCCACCATCATGGCCGCCTTCCCCGCCGACAGCGGCTCGCTCGCGCTGCTCAACCCCGACACCGGCCTGCTGGAGATTTGCGAAGAGCAGGGCCTGCCGCCCGGCACCGGGGATTTCGCCCTCAAGCCGGGCCAGGGTGTGACCGGCTGGGTGGCCCTGCACGGGCAGCCCCTGCTCGTCGCGGACACCGCCGCCGAGTCCCGGTATATCGCGGCCCGCGCCGGCGTGCGGTGCGAGATGGCCGCGCCGCTCGCCGTGGACGGGCACATCATCGGCGTCGTCAACCTCGATGCCGACCGGCCGGGCGCCTTCACCGCCGCCGACCTCGCGCGCCTGGCCCGCTTTGCCGCCGAGGCCGGCGCCGTGCTGCACCGCCTCTGGCAATACGAGCGGCTCCGCGCCAACTCCACGCAGCTCACCACGCTGGTCGAGCTGGGCCACGCGCTCGTCACCCAGTTGGAACCCGGGGAACTCAACTCGACCCTCACCCACAGCGGCCGCGCGCTGTTCAACGCCCGGCTCTGCCTGCTGCACGACTACGACGAGGCGCGCGGCGCGCTGCGGCTCGCGGCCTGGTCGGCGGCGGGCGGGACGGAGGCCACCGTTTTTCTCCAGCATCAGGCCGTGCCCGCCGACGCCTCGCTGCTCACCGCCGCCATTCGCGCGGGTCGCGCCACCGAGTTTCAGCACATCGACGGCCCGGGCTTCCGCGAGGCCGCCGACCTGCCGCGCGATCCGTCGCTCCGTTCCGCCCTGGCCGTGCCGCTGGTGATCGACGAGAAACCCACCGGCGTGCTGTCGGTCTTTTGGGACAAACCCCACCGCTTCAGCGACGACGAGAAACGCCTCCTCACCGCCCTCGCCAGTTTCGCGGCGGTGGCCCTGCAGAACGCCCGCCTCTACGCCCGCGTCTTCCAGACCGAGGAGGTTCTCCGCAAAAACGAGACCCTCACCTCCCTCGGTCTGCTCGCCGCCGAGATCGCCCACGAGATCCGGAATCCGCTCACCGTCATCAAGCTCCTGCACGGCGCGCTCGGGGTGGATTTTCCGACCGACGATCCGCGCCGGCGCGACCTCCAGGTCATCACGGAGAAAATCACCCAGCTCGAGGACATCGTCTCCCGCGTGCTCACTTTCGTCCGCGCCCCCACCGCCCTGCATTCGCGCTGGACGCTGGCGGAAATCCTCGACGACTCGTTTGTCCTGCTCCGCGCCAAGCTCGCCCAGGCCGGCGTGGATCTGGCCTTCACCCCGCCCGACCGCGCGCTGGCCGTGGACGCCAACAAGGGCCAGTTGCAGCAGGTCATCCTCAACCTCGCGCTCAATTCCCTCCACGCCATGCCGCAGGGCGGCCGGCTCACCGTGGCCTGCGCGGTGGAAGCATCGGGGGCGGGCCGCGTCGTCCGCGTGGATGTCGCCGACACCGGCACCGGCATTCCCGATGCCATCCGGCCGCGCATCTTTGAATCGTTCCTGTCTGGCCGCACCGACGGCACCGGCCTCGGGTTGGCCATCGCCCAGCGCATCGCGCAGGACCACCACGGCGAACTCACCCTGCTGCACACCGGCCCGCACGGCACCACCATGCGCATCACGCTGCCGTTGTCCGCCGGATGAGCCGATCCAGTTTGTAAATTAATACGTTACAAATTACCTTGAGCCCGGCCGGCTTTCATCGGGAAGCAGGCGTCCAAAATCCCCATGAGCTTCACCACCCTCGCTTCCCTGCCCGCCAAGGAAATCTTTGGCGGCGCCGTCCGCGGTCACTACGCCCACCTCGAACGCCTGACCATCGGCGAAGTCTCGCTGGAGGCCGGCCTTACCGTCCCGCTGCACCAGCATCCGCACGAACAGGTCACCTATGTGATCGCGGGCCGCTTCCAGTTCACCGTCGGCGCCGAGATCACCGTGCTCGAACCCGGCATGGTGGCGCTCATCCCCGGCGGCGTGATGCACGGCGGCACAACCCTCACCGCCTGCCGCGTGCTCGATATTTTCAGCCCCGTCCGCGAGGATTATCGGACGTAATCCTGGGGGAGCGAGCTTGCTCGCGACTCAGCACGCAATGTCGCGAGCAAGCTCGCTCCCCCAGGAAAATCACTCCTCCAGCTCGACGTTCCAGTAGGCGACGTCGAGGAAGTCCTTCCACTTTTCGTGATTGTGGTTGCCGAGCACGAGCGAGATGACGGGCCGCCATTTCGGGCGCACCGGCTTGCGGATGAGCCGCATGTGCGCCTCGTGCGGCAGGCGGTTGGCCTTGCGCGAATTGCACTTGATGCACGAGCAGACGATGTTCTCCCACGTCGTCTTGCCGCCGTAGTGGCGCGGGATGACGTGGTCGAGGTTCAGCTGCTCCCGCTCAAAGGCGCGGCCGCAATACTGGCACTTCTCGTCGTCGCGCTCGAAGACGTTGTTGCGCGTCAGCTTCAGCTCCTTGCAGGGCAGCTTGTCGAAAAAGGTCAGCAGGATGACGCGCGGCAGGCGGATGCTGCGGTTGACCGTGCGCACCGTCTCCAACGCGTCGAGCGGCGGATTGTAGGCCGAGAAGTCGATCCAATCCATCAGCGAGTAGGTGCGGAACGCATCCTCGGTCTGGTGGACGACCTGCGCGTGCTCGCGGGCCAGCAGGGCGAAGGCCCGGCGCGCGCCAATGACGTTCACCGCCTGCCAGAGGCGGTTGAGCACGAGCACCGGCTGATCGAGGGCGGCTTCCATGGACAACGGGCTTCTGGGATATTGGCGCAGCTTCCCCCTGTCAAGACGCTCGCCACTTGTGTGTAGGGCGGGATCGCGACGAGTGCACAAGCCTCGGCGGCTGATCCCGCCACAGGTGGAGCGGCTTGACCTCAAGACGCTTGCCTTGATGAAAGCGCGCTGGGGGCAGCGCGCTCCACCCCGCCGAGTGAATCACTCGGGATCATCGACGGCGGCCGCAGACCGCCGCTACAGTTTCCCGGCCGGCGGCACCACCCGTGTCAGCGCCCGGATGCCAGCGGCAAACGCGGCGTGCGACGCGACCAGCGTCTCACGCGATCCCAGCTCGAAATCACCCCACACAAATTCCGGCGCGACCACACAGGTCACGAGCGCCCAGCGCCCGCCCGCCGCGAGCCGCGTGCCCTGCCAGGTCGCCGCCGGCACCACATCCTGGGGTCGCTCGCCATGCGCGAGATTCAGGCCGAGCTTCACCCACTCGCCGGTGCCGTCGGGCCGCAGCCGCAACGACTCGAGCGGATCGCCGGCGTGGAAGCACCAGATCTCGTCCGTCGCCAGCCGGTGCAATGCGGAGAACCCCTCCGGCGTGATCAGCGAATGGATCGTCGACCATGCGCGTTTGCCGCCGGGCAAAATCGTCGACGACCCGCCCGTGCGCCGGAAATAACCGCCCTCCTGGTCGAGCGGCTCCAGCCTGAGCAGCCGCACGACGTCCCCGGCAGTCAGGTGATCGGGGGAGAGTCCGCGATGATTCATAAAGTCGTTGTGCCTGTCATCCTGGGCCAAGCGAAGTATCCAGTCCGGTCTCGGCCAAGCGGCTGGATTCTTCGCTTGGCCCAGGATGACAGGAAAGCAAAATCAACCCGCGCTCACTCCACGCCCGGCGCGAGCACCGGCTTCAGCGACTGGCTCTTCACGCGGATGCCGGCGAGCTTGGCCACGACCGTCGCCGCGTGTTCGGTGGCCACGTCGACATTGGTGTGCTCCTCGTGGATGTCGATCGCGCCGACGACCTGGGCCGGCAGGCGGGTGACGCCGGCGATCTTGCCGACGAGGTCCGCCGGCGTGACGAGCTGGGCGCGCCCGATGTTGAAGGTCACCGTCGTGAAGCCCGGCTCGCGGCCCGTGCGGGCCTGGCGCTCGAAGCCCCCGCGCTTCTGCGCGGCGAACTTGTCGCCGGAGGGCTTTCCATGGGTGGAGCGCGCCGACCCCAGCGCGCTGGCTGAAGTCGCCTTCGCGGGAAACGCGCTGGGGTCGGCGCGCTCCACCTTGGCTGCTTTCGGCGCCTCGTTCTTCGCAATGCGCTCGGCCTTGGTGCCGGGCCCCTTGGCGGGCGGCACGTCCGCGCCCGAACCCTGCTGCAACAGGTGGATGAGGGCGGACGCGACGTCGGTGCTGGTGTAGCCCTGCTCGATCAGCCGCTGGACCATCTGGTCGTGCGCCCGGAATTTCTTTTCCTCCAGCGTGGCGCGGAGTTTCTCGAAGAACACGTTGCCCCTGGCCTCCTCGACCTCGTCCATCGACGGCACTCGCTCGCGGCGGATCTTGAGCCGGCCAAAATGGATCATGTTCTGCATCTTGTAGAGCTCGCGGCCGGCCACGAAGGTGAAGGCCATGCCCTGCTTGCCCGCGCGGCCGGTGCGCCCGATGCGGTGCGTGTAGTCCTCGGCGTCGTTCGGCAGGTCGAAGTTGAACACCACCTCGAGGTCGTCCACGTCGAGCCCGCGCGCGGCGACGTCGGTCGCGACCAGAAACTCAAAGCCGCGGCGCCGGAACTTGTCCATCACCCGCGTGCGCTGCGCCTGCGTGATGTCGCCGTGCAGCCGGTCCGTCGAGTAGCCGCGGGCGTGCAAGTGCTCGTCCAGCTCGTCGACCATGATCTTGGTGCTGCAAAAAATGATGCCGAAGCGGAAGTCGTGCAGGTCGATCAGGCGCGTCAGCAGCTCGATCTTCGAGCGCCGGTCCACCTCGAAATAGATCTGCTCGACCTGCGGCGCGTTCTGGGCGTGCGCCTCGATGCGCACCCACACCGGGTCGCGGGTGTAGCGCTTGATCAGGTCCTGGATCAGGCGCGGCATCGTCGCCGAGAAGAACAGGCACTGCCGTTCCGCGGGCACCGACTTGAGGATGTGCTCGATGTCGTCGCGGAAACCCATGTCGAGCATCCGGTCCACCTCGTCGAGCACGACGACCTTGAGCGCGTCGAGCTTCAGCGTGCCGCGCGCCATGTGGTCCATGACGCGGCCGGGTGTGCCGATGACGACCTGCGCGCCGGCGTGGAGCGCGCGGAACTGCCGCTCGTAGCTCTGGCCGCCGTAGATCGGCACCTCCATGAGGCCCTTCTTGAAGAACGCCAGCTTGCCGAACTCCTCCGCCACCTGCACCGCCAGCTCGCGCGTCGGGCAGAGCACGAGCACCTGCACCTGGCGCATCTTCACGTCCACCTTTTCGATGGCCGGGATGGCGAACGCCGCGGTCTTGCCCGAGCCCGTGGCCGACTGGCCGATCACGTCCTTGCCCGCCAGCCCGTGCGGAATGACCGCGGTCTGGATGGGCGAGGCTTCCTCGAATCCCATCTTGTCCACGGCTTTCAGTATCTCGGGCGAGAGGCCGAGCTCGTTGAACGGGCGTTTTTCCATGTCTGCCACTGTGGTGTCGTCCGCCAAAAAAGAGAGCCCAAAGTTTGAATTGGAGGCGGGACCATCAGTCCCGCGAGGCCTTGCGCTTATTATATCCCGCGGGACTAATGGTCCCGCCTCCACGAATAAGGCATAATTACCTCGCGTCAGGCGCCCTTTGCCCGGCTAATGGCCCGCTATGCCATTTTCCAAGCTCGGGCTCACGCCCGCCCTATTGAACGGTGTGAAGGCCATGGGCTACACCGATCCGACGCCCATCCAGCTCCGCGCCATCCCCGTCGTGCTCGGAGGCGGCGACCTCATCGGCTCGGCCCAGACCGGCACGGGCAAGACCGCGGCCTTCGCCCTGCCCGTCCTCGCCCGCCTCGGCAAACACGAGGCCCGCGGCCCGCGCGTGCTCGTGCTCGAGCCCACCCGCGAGCTCGCGGCGCAGGTCGAGACCGCCTTCCGCGACTTCGGCCGCTTCACCGACCTCCGCGCCACCGTCGTGCACGGCGGCGTCGGCTACGGCCGGCAACGCAGCGAGATTCAGGCCGGCACAGACATCGTCATCGCCACGCCCGGCCGCCTGATGGATTTCCTCCAGGAAAAGACCCTCCGCCTCGACGCGCTGAAGATCCTCATCCTCGACGAGGTCGACCGCATGCTCGACATGGGCTTCGTGAAGGACGTGAAGAAGATCATCGGCCTGTGCCCGCGCGAGCGGCAGACGCTGTTCTTCTCCGCCACGATTCCGCCCGAGATCGAGGACGTCGCCCGCTTCGCCCTGCGCAACCCGGCCCGCGTCGAGATCGGCGTCGCCCGCACCGTCAACCAGTCCGTCAGCCACGCGTTCTACCCGGTCACGCAGCTCAAGAAGTTCGACCTGCTCATCGCGCTGCTCGAGAAGACCGACTTCCACAGCTGCCTGATCTTTTCCCGCACCAAGCACGGCGCCGACAAGATCGCCCGCAAGCTCAAGGCCGCCAACCATTCCGTCGCCGTCCTCCACGCCAACCGCTCGCAGTCGCAGCGCGTCGAGGCGCTCGAGGGCTTCAAGTCCGGCAAATACGAGGTGATGGTCGCCACCGACATCGCCGCCCGCGGCATCGATGTCGCCGGCGTCTCGCACGTCATCAACTACGACATCCCGGCCAACCCCGAGGATTACGTGCACCGCATCGGCCGCACCGGCCGCGCGCAGGCCGTGGGCGACGCCTTCACGCTCACCACGCCCGAGCAGGCCGGCGAGATCCGCGCCATCGAGCGCTTCATCGGCCAGAAGGTGCCGCAGCTCAAGCTCGAGGGCTTCAACTATCACTCCGCGCCCAGCATCGGCCTGCCCGCCGCGCCGCGCTATGTCGACCCGCGCCGCGCCCAGCAACAGCAGCAGCGCGCCCCGCAAGGCCACGGCGGCGGACATCATCCCCGCCCGGCCCAGGGCCAGGCGCCGCAAGCCGCAGAGGGCAGGGCGGAGCAGCCCGCTCCCCACGGCCACGGCCAGGCTCATCCGCCCCGGCCCCGATCCGGCGGCCTGTCGCGCGGCAGCTGGCACCGCCGGTGAGGGATTGCCAGGTGGAGCGCGTTGACCTCAGCGCGCTAAGCAGCAACAACGCGTTGGGGTCAGCGCGTTCCACCCCAACCGGCCCCGCGCTGAGGCATTAAACTGTGGGAGCGAGCTTGCTCGCGACTCGGCTATCGCGAGCAAGCTCGCTCCCACACAAGCACTCCTTCCCCCAGAAATCGCTTGGCTAGGCCGCGCGCCACCGGCCATGATGCGCCGCAATGTTCAGCCCCGCCCGCAAGACTTTCCGGCAGCTCTGGTGGGCGCCCCTGGTCTGCTTCGGGCTGGCGGCGGCCCTGAACGAGACCGACACCCTCCAGCAGTTCGAGTGGAAAACCCTGGACTGGCGCACGCGCTACCGGGCCGGTTTCCAGCGCCCGCCCGACCCGCGGCTGAAGCTGGTGCTCTTCGACGACGACACCGAGGAGAACCTCGTCGCCTGGCCCGCGCCCCGCGAGTGGCACGGCCAGCTGATCGAGCTGGTCTCCGCCGCCGGCGCGCGCGTGCTGACGATGGACATCTTCATCACCTCCGAGCGCGATCCCGCGAGCGACAAGGCCATGGCCGACGGCGTGGCGGCGGCCCGCAGTCGCGGACTTGAGGTTGTCTCCGGCGCGGTGCGCAGCGATTTCCCCACCGAGGCCGCGGAATCCTCGGCGCCGGTCCTGACCCAGCCCCTGACGCAGGTCGAGGGTGACACCAGCGGATTCGTGGCGGCGAAATTCGCGGCGCTGCCGATCCCCGTGCTGCGGGCGGTCAGCCATTACGGCCATGTCGACGTGCCCAAATACGGCGACGAGCGCGTGGTCAGCTCCGACGGCATCCCCCGCACGCCGCCGCTCGTGGTGAAGATCGGCGACAATTACTTCCCGTCGCTCTCGCTGGCGACCGTCATGCGGTATTACGACGTGCCGGCCGCCGCCGTGCGGGTGCGCGTGGGCGACGCCATCTACCTGCCGACCAAGGAGCGGACGCTCCGCATCCCCATCGACCGCCGCGGCTGCATCCTCCTGAACTACCGCTACGAGGCGCTGGACGCGGAATCCGTCTTCCCGACCCTGGGCTACCGCGCGCTGCTGCTCGGCCTGTATGCGAAATACGTGCAGCCCGATCCCGCCGCCGCGCCGCCGCCGGACCTCAAGGGCTCCATCCTGATGGTGGGCTTGTTCGAGACCGGCAACGCCGACTCGACGCCGTCGCCCCGGGCCGAGTTCACCCCCGCCCCGCTCATCCACCTGAACATCATCAACAGCATCCTGACCGAGGACTACGCGCGCCGGGTGCCCGCGTGGCTCATCTGGGGCACGGCGCTGGTGCTCGGTTACGCGGGGCTGTTCGCGCTCGCGGACCGCTCGGTGCTCACCCTGCTCGGCGGCGCGGTGCTCGGGGCCGTCAGCTACTCCGCGCTCTGCCTGTGGGGATGGACGATGCACAGCTGGTGGTTCGAACTCGTGGCGCCGCTGGCCGGCTTCGGCGCGCTGCAATTCGTGATCATCGGCCGCCGCGTCATGCAGGAGCAGAAGGCCAAACAGGAGATGAAGGGCATGTTCGGCGCCTACCTCTCGCCGGCGGTGGTCAACCAGCTGATCAAGTCCGGCCAGCAGCCGCAGCTCGGCGGCCACACCGAGGAGATCACGGCCTACTTCAGCGACATCCAGGGCTACTCGACCTTTTCCGAAAAAGTCACCGCCGCGCGCCTCGTCGAGCTGTTGAACGAATACCTCACCGTCTGCACCGACATCATCCAGGAGGAGGGCGGCACGCTCGACAAATACATCGGCGACGCCGTCGTCGCCATGTTCGGCGCGCCCATCCCGGTCAAGGACCACGCCTACCGCGCCTGCGTGGCCGCCCTGCGCGTGCAGCGCGCGCTCGGCCGGCTCCGCGAGAAATGGACGGCCCAGGGCGAGGAGTGGCCGCTCACCGTCCGCCAGATGCGCTCGCGCATCGGCCTCAACACCGGCAACGCCGTCGTCGGCAACATGGGCAGCCGCACCCGCTTCAACTACACCATGACGAGCGACGACGTGAACCTCGCCGCCCGCATGGAGTCGGGCGCGAAAAGCTGGGGCGCCTTCAGCATGTGCACCGAGGCGACGAAAATCGCCTGCGAGACCCACGGCGGCGACCGCATCGTGTTCCGCCCCCTCGGCCGCATCGTCGTCAAGGGCCGCTCGTCGGCCGTGCCCATCCACGAGCTGACCGGATTGAAGGATGACGTGACCGACCGGACGCGCGAGTGCCTCGCCGTGTTTGCCGACGGCCTCGCCCGCTACCATGCCCGCGACTGGGCCGGCGCGCTGGAGTGTTTCAAGCGCAGCGAGCTGCTCGAACCCCTGCGCCCCGGCGTCTCCCCCGGCGTGAACGCCAACCCCTCCCTCGCCTACATCGACCTGGTGAGCGATTGCCTGGTCAACCCGCCGCCGGAAGACTGGGGCGGCGTCTACATCATGAAGGAGAAGTGAGCATCCCCGGCGCAACGCCGGCTTTGTCTTTGTGGGAGCGAACTTGCTCGCGACTCTGCCAACCCTGGGGGGAGTGAGTTCTTGTCCGGCCGTAGCTGCTTGGGCGACGGCTGTTGCTCGCGACAGTCGCCCCCAGCGTTCAGGTCTTTCACCACGGATTTCGCGGATGGTCACGGATCAGTCGGTATTAATCCGTATCCATCCGGGCCATCCGTGGCCAAAGAAGAAGGGAGTCAATCCCACCAAAGTCCAGGAACCCGCGTAACCTCCCTGCCCCCCAGCGGCATCCGCCTTCGGCCATTCCTATTTCGTTTAATTCAGGACTTGCTCTGCGGCGCGAAACTGCGAATTTATTGCACGAACACAGCTCCCAGCTCCCCGATACCTTTTTAATCATGAATACACGCAAACTGCTCGTCTCCCTCTTTGTCGGCCTGGTCACTCTGACCTCCGCAGCCTTCGCCCAGACGCAGGCCGCTGCGGCCACCATCGCCCGCTTCTCCGGCAATGTCACCGCCGTGTTGCCCGACGGCAGCAGCGTGACCGTGACGCAGGGCATGCAACTGCCGCAGGGCACCACCCTCACCACGGGGGACAAGTCCGACGCCTATCTCGTCACCCACGGCGACACCACCTCGGTCGTCACGCAGAACAGCGAGGTCACCGTCGCGGAAACCTCTATCACGTCCTCCGGCGGCCAGGTGACCAAGCAGACGACCACCCTCGACCTCAAGAGCGGCAATCTCGTGGCCAAGCTCAACCCCGCCAAGAAGAGCGTGAACAACTACAGCGTCCGCACCCCCAAGGGCGTGGCCGCCGCCCGCGGCACCGTGTTTTCCGTCACCTACAATAACCAGACCTACCGCATCACTGTCGCCAACGGCACTGTTTCCTTCACCTCGCCCACTGACGGCGCTCAGGTGAGCATCTCGGGCGGCCAGTTGAGCGTGGATGGTGTCGTGACTCCCATCTCCAAACAATCTGGCGAAGGCGCGGCCTTGACCAAACAAGAGCTCGCGATCGTGGCCGCCACGGTCGCCGTGGCCGCCGCCAACAACATCGGCGGCACGACTTCCGCCGAGGCCCAGAGCATCATCACCACCATCATTCAGGCCGCGCCGGAGGCGGCGGCGGCGATCCAGGCCGCGGTGCAGGCCAGCGCCCCGAGCATCAGCTCCGCCGTCCAGACGATCATCAACAACAACGAGGCGGCCAAGGAGGCGGTGAAAGACACCCCACCGCCGCCCACCCCGCAGCCGATCGACAACACCACGGTCAGCCGCTCGGGCTGATAACGCCCTGCTCCTCTTTCCAGCCGGCCCACCCGGGCCGGCTTTTTTGTGCCTGCATCCGGCGCGCATAGCCGCTCTGCTCTAGCCGTGCACCTCACCCACCTCGCCTGCACCGCTTGCGCCAAGGAACACGACGCCTCCGTCCCGCAGAATGTCTGCACCGCCTGCGGCAAGCCGCTCTACCCCCAATACGATCTCGCCGCCGCCGGCCGCACCCTGACCAAGGCCGCCCTCGCCACCCGCGTGAAATCCCTCTGGCGCTACCGCGAGGTGCTGCCCGTCCGTTCCGACGCCGACATCGTCACCCTCGGCGAGGGCCTCACGCCGCTGCTCCCCGCCCCCCGCCTCGCCTCGAAGCACGGGCTCGCGCAACTCTTCATCAAGGACGAGTCGGTCAACCCGACGCAGAGCTTCAAGGCCCGCGGCATGGCCACGGCCGTCTCGATGGCGAAGCAGTTCGGCCTGAAAAAACTCGCCGCGCCCTCCGCCGGCAACGCCGGCGGCGCCCTCGCCGCCTACGCCGCCCGCGCCGGCATCGAGGCCCACATCTTCATGCCGGTGGACACCCCCAAGGCCAACGTCATCGAGTGCCGCGAGCTGGGCGCCCACGTCACCCTCATCAACGGCCTCATCACCGACTGCGGCGCCGAGGTCGCCAAGCGCAAGGCGGCGGAAGGCTGGTTCGAGATGTCCACCCTCAAGGAGCCCTACCGCGTCGAGGGCAAGAAGACCCTCGGCTACGAACTCGCCGAGCAGCTCGACTGGACTTTACCCGATGTCGTCATCTACCCGACCGGCGGCGGCACGGGCCTCGTCGGCATGTGGAAGGCCTTCGATGAGATGGAGCGCCTGGGCTGGATCGGCCCGAAGCGCCCGCGCATGTTCACCGTGCAGGCCAGTGGCTGCCAGCCCATCGTCCGGGCCTTTGCGGCCGGCGAGAAATTCGCCGCCGAGCATGTCGGCGCCGCGACCAAGGCCTCCGGCCTGCGCGTGCCGAAGGCCATCGGCGATTTCATCATGCTCGACATCCTGCGCAAATCCGGTGGCGGCGCGGTGGCCGTCACCGACGCCGAGATGATCGCCAGCGTGCGCGAGGTCGGCGCGGCCGAAGGCCTGTTCGTCGCCCCCGAGGGCGCCGCCACCTACGCCGCCCTCAAGCACCTCCTTGCGGCGAAAACCATCCGTCCCGAGGAATCCGTGGTCCTCTTCAACACCGGCGCCGGCGTGAAATATTTGGAGTGCTTTGGTGGGTGAGTTGGGAAGAGTCGCGAGCAAGCTCGCTCCCACAAATGATTCATCCCCTGTGGGAGCGAGCTTGCTCGCGACAGTCCGGCGCTTAGTGATCGATCCATGGTCCACGATCCGACCAAAGGCTACCGCGCACTCCGGGAGGGCCGGTTCTCGCAGGCCGGGGCGCTTTACTTTCTCACCTACTGCACGACCGGACAAAAGGCGGGACTGACCGAGGGAATGATACCGGGTATCGTGCGTCAGGAATGGCACGCGCTGAAGGCCGACGGGGTTTGCACCCTGCGCTGCGGCACCATCATGCCCGACCATGTTCACCTGCTGGTCGAGCTTGGCGCCAAACTCACTTTGTCCAGGGCCGTCGCGAGACTGAAGTCCCGCACGACGTCGGCCCTGCGGGTCGAGGGGTTGTCATGGCAGGCCGGCTATTTTGACCGCCGGGTTCGACCGGAGGAGGACCTCCTGCCCTATTTCTTCTACATTTTCCTGAATCCCTACCGGGCGAAACTTGTTCCCGCGGGAACTGAATGGCCTTGGTTTACCTGTGAGACCGCGGACCGGGAATGGTTTTTGCCCTTGCTGGATGATGGGCGACCAGAACCGGCTTGGTTAGCTGATCTGCCCTGAGAGTCGCGAGCAAGCTCGCTCCCACAACAAGACAATCGATCCCGGCCAAACGAGTTCGCTCGCGACTCGTGATCCCCTGTGGGAGCGAGCTTGCTCGCGACTTGCCTCACCGCACTTGGAGCGTGTCCGCCCCGTAGGCGAGGCCGAGGGACGGGATTGTGACGGCCTTGCGGCCGCCCTGTTTCTTCACGGTGCCAGCGACCCAGGCCTCGTGGCCCGCCGCCTTGGCGGCGGCGAGCGTCGCCTCGACCGCCGACGGCGCCACGTAGGCGGCGAAGCCGACGCCCATGTTGAAGGTGGCGTAGGCCTCGCGGAGATCGATCGGACCGGCCTCCATCAAAAACTTGAACAGCGCCGGCGCTTCGCGCGGCTCCGCAATCTCGTAGACAAAGGACTCCTCCAGCCGCATGAGCTTGCGCCAGCCGTGGCCGGTGACATGCGCCAAGTAGTTGAGCTTCACACCGGCCTGCTGGCACTTGACCACGAAATCCACGTAGATGGCAGACGCCGCGAGCAGCGCCTCGCCATAAGTGCGGTGGTCCCCGTGCCCGATGGGTGTCGCGTAGCCCTGCGGCAGTTTTTCCGCGATGAGCCGGCAGAGGCTGAGGCCGTTGGTCTGCACGCCCGTCGAGGCGAGGAAGATGATGGCGTCGCCGTCCTGCACCTCGCCCGTGATGCGGCGGGACTTCGGTTCGATTTTGCCGATGGCCGAGCCGGCGAGCACGATGGTCTTCGGGTCGACGATGCCCTTGAGCGTCGGTGTCTCGCCGCCGCCCCAGACCGCGCCGGCGCGATGGCAGCCCTCGGCCCAGCCGTCGACCAGCGCCTGCATGCGCGCCGCGTCGGCGAACCAGCCGGAATCGCCCACCGCCGCGTGCATGGCGACCGAGATCGGCCGCGCGCCGCAGGTGATGAGGTCGTTGACGATGGTCGCCACGGTATCGATGGCGATCTCGCGGTAGAAATTCTTCCCGGTGGCGGCGTAGACGGCATCGGCCACGAGGTTCTTGGTGCCGAGCCCCTCCTCGACGTGCGCCAGGAAGTGGTCCGCCGCCCCGATCAGGTAGGCGCTCTCGCCGCGGGTCGTCGCCGGCTCGGCGTAGCCGTGGGCCGCGAGCTCGTGGGCCGTGCCGCGCGCGGCCGACTGGCAGGCGCGCTTGAACGCATCAAGCTGGTCGTAGCGGACGCCGGAGGATTCGTAGGACAAAGACATTTTTAGGAAACCACGAATGGACACGAATTCACACGAATGAATTGGATCGGGATTGGGGCATTTGTGTCCATTCGTGTCTATTCGTGGTTCAATAGCTTCTGCCTTCCGCCTTCTCAAAATAATTCACATAGGCCTGGTTCACGACGCGGTAGCCGCCGGGCGTCGGATATTTGCCGGTGAAATACCAGTCGCCGGTGTGGTGCGGCAGCGCCTTGTGCAGGTTCTCGACCGACTGGAAGATGATTTCGATCCCGCCGTGCCAGCCGTTCGGCTTGGGTGAGACCAGCTCGGTGATCTTCCGGGAGATTTCCCCGGCCGTGAAAGGCTCGTAGATTTTCCGCACGTGGTTGACCGGCTCGGGGGACGGCTTCGCCAGCTCGGCGCGGCAGAGCTGGTAGACCTCCTCGATCTGGGCGCCCTGCCCGCGCTCCTTGAGCAGCGTGATGGCCGCCTCGAACGCGATGAACTTGCCGATCTCCGACATGTCGATGCCATAGCAGTCGGGATAGCGGATCTGCGGCGCGGTCGAGGCGATGATGATCTTCACCGGGTGCAGCCGTTTCAGGATGCGCAGGATGGAGCGGCGCAGCGTCGTGCCGCGCACGATCGAGTCGTCCACGCACACCAAGGTGTCGCCCGGCTCGACCACGCCGTAGGTGACGTCGTAGACGTGCGACGCGAGGTTGTTGCGGGACTTCTCCTGGCTGATGAAGGTGCGAAGCTTCACGTCCTTGGTGACGATCTTCTCGCCGCGCGGCCAGTTGTTGAGGATCAGGTCGTCGACCAGCGCCTCGGTGACCTTGCCGGCCCGGGCGGCGTCAAGCAGGGTCTGCTTGACCTCGGCGCGGCGGCGGAAACGCAGCTCGCTCATGAGGCCGAAAAACGCGACCTCGGCGGTGTTGGGGATGAAGCTGAATACGGTCTTCGCGAGGTTGCCGCCGATGGACTTCCAGATCGGGTCGGCGAGGCCGGCGCCGAGGGCCTTGCGCTCGCGGTAGATGTCGGCGTCGTTGCCGCGGGAGAAATAGATGCGCTCGAAGGCGCACTGGGTCTTCGGCCGGGCCGGCTTGATGCGCTCCAGCGCCACGCGGCCGGATTTTTTCATGATCACGGCGCAGCCGGGCTCCACCTCGCGGACGTCGGCGGCCTCGAGGTCGAACACCGTGCAGAGCGGCGCGCGCTCGGAGGCGAAGGCCACGACCTCGTCGTTCTCGAACCAGTGGCAGGGCCGGATGCCCGACGGGTCGCGCGTCACGAAGGCGTCGCCGTTGCCCAGCACGCCGACGAGCGAGTAGCCGCCGTCCCAGTTGGCCGAGGCGGTGCGGAGCACGCGGGCAGGATCGATCTCGGCGTTGAGGCGGAGGGAAATCTCGGCGCCGGGCAGGCTCTGGGCGCGGAGCCGGCGGTAGATCTCCTCGTGCTCGTCATCGAGGCAGAAGCCGATGCGCTCGAGGATGGCCTGGGTGTCGGTGGCGAAGATGGGGTGCTGGCCGATGGCGATGAGGCTGTCGTTGAGCTCGGCCGTATTGGTGAGGTTGAAATTGCCCGCGAGCATGAGGTTGCGGGTCGGCCAGGAGCTGCGGCGGAAGAACGGGTGGCAGGCGCTCAGGTTGTAGCCGCCGGAGGTGCCGTAGCGCAGGTGGCCGAGGTAAAGCTCGCCGCAGAAATCGAACCGCTGCTTCGCCGTCTGCGGAAACTCGGGGTGGATTTCACCCCCGGCGACCAGCGCGTTGTAGCGCGCAAGCAGGGACTGGAAAATGTTGTCGAGGGGGTTGGTCTCGACGTTGCGCTCGCGGAACATGTAGGGCTCGCCGGCGGGCACGTCGAACTTCACGCAGGCCACGCCCGCGCCGTCCTGGCCGCGGTTGTGCTGCTTCTCCATCAGCAGGAACAGCTGGTAGAAGCCCCAGAGCGGCGTGCCGTATTTTTCCTGGTAATGGGCCAGCGGCTTCTTCAGCCGGACCAGGGCGATGCCGCACTCGTGGGTGAGGAACTCGCTCATTTCCTCTCCCTCCGGCGTCCGCCAACACTGCGCCCGGCAGACAAATATGGCGGGGGCGATGGGCGGTTTGGGCTCGTCACGGCATTAAAGACGTTCATTCCGCCGAGCGCGTTGGTTTCGTCAACGGCTTTCTCCGCCCCGGCCCGAAAGTATGCCGCACGGCCGCGCGGCGTCCCCTTGACGGCGGGGGATTGTTCGCGAGTATGCGCGCTTCGCCCATGCTGATCCTCCGCGGCTCATCTGCCTTCTCCGACTTCCGCCTCGCCGGGCTGCGGCAGGATCTGCTGGCGGCGGGCGTGCCGGTGGAGGCCATCAACGCCCAGTTCTACCATGTGGTCGATGTGGCCCGGGAACTGACGGCCGCCGAGCGCGCGCTGCTCGAGCAGCTGCTCACCTACGGCCCCCGCCGGAAGTTCACCCGGCTCAGCGGCCTCGTGCAGGTCGTGGCCCCGCGCCCCGGCACCATCTCGCCCTGGTCGTCCAAGGCCACCGATATCGCGCGCATCTGCGGCCTGGCCGCCGTCCGGCGCATCGAGCGGGTCACCGCCTACACCGTGGACACCGGGCTGCCGTCGCTGCCGTTCCCCCTCACCACGCTCGACGCCGCCCACTTCGGCGCCTTGCAGGCCCGGCTGCACGACCGGATGACCGAGGCGGTGTTCGGCGACCTGGAGACCTGCTCCCTGCTGTTTGAGCACGAGCCCGCGCGCCCGCTCCACACCGTGCCGGTGCTGGCCGCCGGCCGCGCCGCGCTGGCCGTCGCCAACCGCGACCTCGGCCTCGCCCTGGCCGAGGACGAGATCGACTACCTGCTCGCCGCCTTCACCAAACTCGGCCGCGACCCGAGCGACGTGGAGCTGATGATGTTCGCGCAGGCCAACTCCGAGCATTGCCGCCACAAGATCTTCAACGCCACCTGGGAAATCGACGGCGCCGCGCGCGACCGCTCGCTGTTCCAGATGATCCGGAACACCCACGAGCTGCACCCGGAGGGCATCCTCTCGGCCTACAAGGACAACGCCGCCGTGCTCGCCGGCAGCCGCGGCGGCCGTTTCTTCCCCGACCCGCGCACCGGCGAATACGCCGCGCACGACGAGGACATCCACCTGCTCTGCAAGGTCGAGACGCACAACCACCCGACCGCCATCTCGCCCTACCCCGGCGCCGCCACCGGCTCCGGCGGCGAGATCCGCGACGAGGGCGCCACCGGCCGCGGCGCCAAGCCCAAGGCCGGCCTCGTCGGCTTCACCGTCTCCAACCTCCGCCTGCCCGGCGCGGTGCAGCCCTGGGAAAAGGACCACGGCAAGCCCGGCCGCATCGTGAGCGCGCTCGACATCATGCTGGAGGGCCCGCTCGGCGGCGCGGCCTTCAACAACGAGTTCGGCCGCCCCGCCATCAACGGCTACTTCCGCACCTTTGAGCAGGAGGTGCCGGTGGCCACCTCACGCCTCACGTCTCACGCCTCAAACCTCCCCTCCACGGAGTGGCGGGGCTACCACAAGCCCATCATGCTGGCCGGCGGCCTCGGCAACATCCGGGGCGGGCACGTGCAGAAGGGAAAGATCCACCCCGGCGACCAGCTCGTCGTCCTTGGCGGACCCGCCATGCTCATCGGCCTCGGCGGCGGCGCGGCCAGCTCCCTCGCCAGCGGTTCCGGCAGCGCGGACCTCGACTTCGCCAGCGTGCAGCGCGACAACGCCGAGATGCAGCGCCGTTGCCAGGAAGTGATCGACCGCTGTTGGGCGCTCGGCGACGACAACCCCATCTCCTTCATCCACGACGTCGGCGCCGGCGGCGTCTCCAACGCCCTGCCCGAGCTGGTCAACGACGGCGGTTGCGGCGGCCGGTTCGACCTCCGCGCACTTCCCAACTCCGAGCCGGGCATGTCCCCGCTGGAACTCTGGTGCAACGAGTCGCAGGAGCGCTACGTGCTCGCCGTCCCCGCCGCCCGCCTGGAGGAGTTCCGCCGGCTCTGCGAACGCGAGCGGGCCCCGTTCGCCGTGGTGGGCGAGGCCACGGCGGAGCGCAACCTCGTGGTGGCGGACCCGCAGTTCCAGAACACGCCCATCGACCTGCCACTCGACGTCCTGCTCGGCAAGCCGCCGCGCATGCACCGCTCGGAGACCACGCTGGTTCGTCCCTTTCTTCCCTTGGAACTTGGCAACTTGTCACTTGCGGACGCAGTCCGCCGCGTCCTCTCCCACCCCACCGTCGCGGACAAGACCTTCCTCATCGCCATCGGCGACCGCTCGCTGGGCGGCCTGATCGCCCGCGACCAGATGGTCGGCCCGTGGCAGGTGCCGGTGGCCGACTGCGCCGTCACCGCCGCGAGCTACGACGTCTACACCGGCGAGGCCATGGCGATGGGCGAGCGCACCCCGGTCGCCGTCAACAACGCCGCCGCCTCGGCCCGGCTCGCCGTCGGCGAGGCGCTCACCAATCTCGCCGCCGCCCAGATCGGCGACCTCGGCAAGGTCAACCTCTCCGCCAACTGGATGGCCGCGCCCGCCGTCCCGGGCGACGCCGCCGATCTCTACGCCGCCGTGCACGCCGTGGGCATGGAGCTGTGCCCCGCCCTGGGCATCACGATCCCCGTCGGCAAGGACTCGTTGAGCATGTCCACCGTCTGGCACGACGGCCCGGAGGAGAAACGTGTCACCGCGCCGGTCTCGCTCATCGTCTCGGCCTTCGCCGCCGCCGCCGACATCCACCGCACGCTCACGCCGCAGTTGCAGCAGGTGGATGATTCGGTGTTGCTCCTGATTGATCTCGGTCGGTCGAAGAACCGCCTCGGCGGATCGATCCTCGCGCAGACCGTCTCGCAGATGGGCGAGGCCACCCCCGATGTCGACAGCGCCGCCGACCTCAGGAATTTCTGGAAGGCCATCCAGCTGCTCGGCCGCGAGCGGAAAATCCTCGCCTACCACGACCGCTCCGACGGCGGCCTGCTGGCCACGGTGGCCGAGATGGCCTTCGCCGGCCATACTGGCGTGGATATTGAGATTCCGCACCGGCACGACCCCTTCGCCGCGCTCTTCAACGAGGAACTCGGCGCCGTCATCCAGGTCCGCGAAGCGGATCTCGACGAGGTCTATCTCTCCCTGCGCGAGCACGGCCTCAAGGCCTGCGTGTCCCGCCTCGGCACGCTGAACCCCCATTTCGCCCTCCGCGTGAGGCAGTCCGGCCAGGAGCTGTTCAACGAGAGCCTTGTCACGCTGCGCGGCTGGTGGTCCGACGTCACCCACCGCATCGCCCGGATGCGCGACAATCCCGTGGCCGCCGACCAGGAGCACGCGCTCCGGCTGGATCGGGATGACCCGGGAATCCGCCCGGTCATCACTTCCGATTGGCCCGGATTTATTCACACGAAGGACGCAAAGACAGCGAAGCCTGATTCCGAACCCTTGGCTAACTTTGCTTCCCTGGTGTCAAAAGATCGGCCCTCCGTGGCCGTGCTTCGCGAACAGGGCGTCAACGGCGAGGTCGAGATGGCCGCGGCCTTCACCCGGGCCGGGTTCAGGGCCGTGGACGTCCACATGACCGACATCCTCAGCGGCCGCATCAGCCTGAAGGATTTCCGCGGCCTCGCCGCCTGCGGCGGGTTCAGCTACGGCGACGTGCTCGGCGCCGGCGAGGGCTGGGCCAAGAGCGCGCTGTTCAACGAGCGGGCCCGGGCCGAGTTCCAGGCCTTCTTCGCCCGCGAGGACACCTTCGGCCTCGGCGTGTGCAACGGCTGCCAGATGATGAGCAACCTCAAGTCCATCATTCCCGGCGCCGACCTCTGGCCGCGCTTCGTGCAGAACCTGTCCGAGCGCTACGAGGGCCGCTCCGTCTGCGTGCAGCTTGAGAAAAGCCCGAGCCTGTTCTTCCGTGGCATGGAAGGCTCGGTCATCCCGATCGCCGTCGCGCACGGCGAGGGCTACGCCGAGTTTGCCGACGCCCACGCCGCGCAGGTCTTCAGCGACTCCGGCCTTGTCGCCGGCCGGTTCGTGGACAACCGGCACAACGTCACGGAACACTATCCCCTCAACCCCAACGGCTCGCCCTTCGGCATGACCGCGCTGACGACCACCACCGGCCGCGTCACGATCATGATGCCGCATCCCGAGCGCGTTTTTCGCTCCGCCTGCATGAGCTGGGCCCCGAAAGAGTGGCCGGAAGATAGCCCTTGGATGCAAATGTTCTATAATGCACGCACTTGGGTCGGCTGATATCCCGCCGCTTGCCTCGCCGAAGCCTTGGCGAAGGCGGGTGGATGCAGATGTTCTACAACGCCCGGCAGTGGACCGGCTAATCCGGCCGCGCGAACGACACGATCTGGTTTTGCGCGCGGTGATTGGTCCAGAAATTCTTCCCGTCGAACGCCAGCGCCCGGGCCTGGAACGGGATGCGCGCCAGATCGTCGATCCGCGGCGTGGCCGGCCGCGGGTCCACGCGGGTGAGCCAGTATTCCGCCGTTTCCTCCGCGTCGGTGGTGACGAGATAGAAGCAGCCGTCGACCACCACCTGCCCGCAGATGCCGTGCGGCACCTGGATCACGCGCTCGACTTTCCCGCCGGCGCCGAGGGTGAGCAATTTTTTTGGATACCACTGGCTCACGGTGAGGCGCTGGCCGTCCCAGCCGAGTTGCGCGCCGGTGAGGTCCGGGCACGGGATCCGGAAACCCGGATCAAAGCCCTGCCCCGGCACGCAGCGCCGGATGACGCGGTTGTCCTCGTCCGTCTCGCCGCAGATGACGCGCAGCTCGGTCCCGACGGATGCCATGCCCCAGGGGTTGCCGGGCGCGGCGGTTTCCCAGCCCACGGTCCAGGTCGCGGGGTTGAGGGCGTAGAGGCGCTGCGTCCCGATCGATCCCATCCAGAGGGTGGCGCCGTCCCAGGCGAGTGATTGGGGTTTGGGGGCCGGCGACGCCCGGCGTTGGAGTTCTTGCACATCCTTCATGATCGGAAACGTCTAGCCGACGGGCGGGCCGTTGAAAACAGCAAACGCCGGGCCGACCGGCCGGGCCTACGGCTTTTGCCGTAATTCGGAGCCCGGTCCCGGCGCAAGGTTGCAAAGTCCGCCCGCCGGGGCTTTCTAGTCCCACCGCCCCATCCCATGCTTGAACCCCGGCTAACTGAAGAAATCGACGGTCTGCGCGCCACCGTGCGCGACCTCTGCGCGCGCGAAGTCGCCCCGCGCGCCGCCGCCATCGACCACAAAAACGATTTTCCCGCCGACATGTGGAGGAAGTTCGGCGCGCTCGGCCTGCTCGGCGTCACCGTGCCCGAGGCATTCGGCGGCTCCGGCATGGGCTACCTCGCCCACCTCGTCGCGATGGAGGAGGTTTCCCGCGCCTCCGCGTCCGTCGGCCTGTCCTACGGCGCGCACTCCAATCTCTGCGTCAACAACCTCTATCTGAATGGCAACGACGAGCAACGGCGGCGCTTCCTGCCCAAGCTCTGTTCCGGCAAGTTCGTCGGCGCCCTCGCCATGTCCGAGGCCGGCGCCGGCTCCGACGTGGTCGGCTCGATGGCCTGCACCGCCGTGAAGAAAGGCGACCACTGGATCGCCAACGGCACGAAGATGTGGATCACCAACGGCCCCGAGGCCGACGTGCTCATCGTCTACCTGCGCACGGCCGCGAAGGAGCACGGCTCGAAGGCCATGACGGCGTTCCTCGTCGAGAGCGGCATGAAGGGTTTCAAGACCGCCCAGAAACTCGACAAGCTCGGCATGCGCGGCTCCAACACCTGCGAGCTGGTCTTCGAGGACTGCGTCATCCCCGCCGAGAACGTGCTCGGCGAGGTCAACGGCGGCTCGCGCGTCCTGATGAAGGGTCTCGACACCGAGCGCTGCGTGCTCTCCGGCGGCCCGCTCGGCATCATGCAGGCGGCCATGGACCTTGTGCTGCCCTACGTGCACCAACGGAAACAATTCGGCGCGGCCATCGGCACCTTCGGCCTCATGCAGGGCAAGATCGCCGACATGTATGTCGCGCTGCAAAGCGCCCGCGCCTTCAGCTACTCGGTCGCCCGCACGCTCGACGCCGGCCTCGGCCGCGCCGCGCGCAAGGACGCCGCCGCCTGCATCCTCTACGCCTCCGAGTGCGGCGTGAAGGTCGCCCTCGAGGCCATCCAGTGCCTCGGCGGCAACGGCTACATCAACGAATTCCCCGCCGGCCGTCTGCTGCGCGACGCCAAGCTCTACGACATCGGCGCCGGCACGAACGAGATCCGCCGCCTCCTCATCGGCCGCGAGCTTTACGCCGAGAGTGCGTGAGCGGTCAGGCACGCCCGGTTTTCGCTCGCCGCTGAATTGGCGGCCGCCTTAACTGGCCGCCGATGCTGAACTACCTCTGGCTCGGACTTGTGGCCCTGGCCGTGCTCATCGGCGGGGTGACCGGCCGTCTGGCGGAGGTCACCAGCGGGGCCTTCCAGATGGCGGACACGGCGGTGATGAAGATCGCCCTGCCTCTCGCCGGCATCATGGCGCTCTGGCTCGGCGTCATGCGGCTGGCCGAGCGCAGCGGCCTGGTGCAGCAGCTGGCCCGCGCCCTCCGCGCCCCGATGCGCTGGCTCTTCCCCGAGGTGCCCGCCGACCACCCGGCCATGGGCTCCATGCTGATGAACATGGCGGCCAACATGCTCGGCCTGGCCAACGCCGCCACCCCGCTCGGCCTGCGCGCCATGCGCGACCTCGAGACCCTGAACCGGATTCCCGGCACGGCGACGAACGCCATGTGCACCTTCCTCGCCATCAACACCAGCAGCATCCAGCTCCTGCCCACCACCGCCATCGCCATCCTCGCCACCCAGCACGCGCAGGACCCCGCCGCCATCGTCGGCACCGCCCTGCTCGCCACCATCTGCTCGACCGTGGCCGGCGTCGCCGCGGTGAAATGGCTGCAAAGCTGGCCGGGCTTCCGCATCCGCCCCGAGTCCGTCCCAGCCGCGGCGGCGACGACGGAGGCCGCGCTCGCCCCCGAATCCGAGGTGCCGGCCGAGCCCGCCCCGCTGACGCCGTGGGGCCGCGCCGCGCTCGCGATGCTGGTCGGATTCTTCGCCGCGCTGTTTCTCTGGCAGGTGCTCGCGCCCGCGGGCTTCCACGCCGCCACCGCCGGGGTGCATGCGCGGATTTTCCCCGCGCAGGTGGCGCCGCCGGCCGGGGAGGATGCCTCGGCGCAGCCCATCGCGTTGCGCGCCATCGGCACGCTGTCGCTGCTCGCCGTGCCCGGCCTGCTCGTGTTCTTTCCGGCCTACGCGGCGGCGCGTGGCGTCAAGGTCTACGAGGAATTCGTCGAGGGCGCGAAGGAAGGCTTCGGCGTCGCGCTGCGCGTCATCCCCTTTCTCGTGGCGATCCTGGTGGCCATCGGGATGTTTCGCGGCGCCGGCGGCATCGAGGCGATGAAAAGTCTGCTGGCCCCGCTGCTCACCCCGCTGGGCTTCCCGCCGGACCTGCTGCCGCTCGTGCTGGTGCGCCCGTTGAGCGGCAGCGCCTCGACCGGCCTGTTCACCGAGCTGGCGCAACGCCTGGGGCCCGACTCGCTCACGGTGCGGATGGCGGGCACGATCTTCGGCAGCACGGAGACGACGTTCTATGTCATCGCGGTCTATTTCGGCTCGGTGGCGATCCGCCGCACGCGGCATGCGGTGGCCGCCGGCCTGTTCGCCGATTTCATCGGCGTGGTCGCCTCGGTCATCATCTGCCGGCTGATGTTCGGCTAGGCGCCGGCCTGCGCGGCGTCGACAATCTGCTGCTCGGAGAGCAGCACGAGGTTGGCGGCGGCGGCCAGCGGGATGTAAGTGTCGAGGGCGCGGACCGAGGCGAGCGGCTTTCCGTAGCCGCCCTCGGCGAGCGCGGCGACAACCGCGTCGGCGATGCCGCCGCCGGTCGCGCGGCATTCGTCGGCCACGAGCACGCGCCGGCACTCCGCCGCGTGCCGGCGGATGGCGTCCAGCGGCAGCGGGTTGAGCCAGCGCACGTCGAGCACGCGGGCGGCCACGCCCTGCTCCTGCAGCCGCCGGGCGGCGCGCAGGGAAAGCCGCACGCCGTTGCCATAGGTCACGATGAGCAGGTCCTTGGCGTTTTCATGATAGATGCCCGGCTCGCCGGACAAAAGGAGCCGGTCGGGCGTCGGGTAGTCGAAGAGCCAGGCGTTGTCGCCGTCGGCGTGGAGATCGCGCTCGTGGTAGAGAGCGATGGGCTCGAGGAACACGCCCACGCGTCCGCAGGCCCGCGCCGTGGCGACGAGCCCGCGCAACAGCATGGCCGCGTCGTCACCCCGCGAGGGCACGGCGAGCAGCAGGCCGGGGATGTCGCGCAGGGCGCCGATCGAGTTGTCGTTGTGGAAATGCCCGCCGAAGCCCTTCTGGTAGGCGAGGCCCTGCACGCGCACGACCATCGGGTTGGCGAACTGCCCGTTGGAGAAATACTGGAGCGAACAGGCCTCGCCGCGGAGCTGGTCCAGCGCGTTGTGGATGTAGGCGAGGTATTGGATCTCGGGAATGGGCAGCAAGCCGGCGACACCCGCGCCCTGCGCGAGGCCGAGAATGGTGGTCTCGTCGAGCAGCGTGTCGAAACAGCGGTGCGGCCCGAATTTTTTCTGCAGGCCCTGCGTGACGCCGTAGACGCCGCCCTTCCGGCCCACGTCCTCGCCAAACAGGCTGATCTCGGGGAAACGCAGCATTTCGTCGGCGAGCGCGGAATTGATGTGCGTGCACAGCGTGCGCTTGAGGGGCGTCGTGACTTTCTCGGGCAGCGTGGCGCCGAAATGCCCGGTCCGCGCCGCCGGCGTCGCCTGCACCTGGGCGGTGGCGCGAATGGCCGCGGCATCGAACGGCGCGAGCGGCCGGACAATCTCCGCGGCGCTCGTCAGCTTCGGCGCGCGCGTGACCGCGACGCAGGCCGCGTCGACGCGCGCCTGCACGGAGCGGATGATTTCCAGCAGCGCGGCCGGGGCGGCCGCACCCAGTCCGACGAGCCGCTTGGCATTGGCCAGCAGCGGATCGCGCGCCTCGGCGGCCTCGACTTCCTCCAGCGAACGATAGGAGGTCTCCACGTCGGTGCCGGCGTGGGCCCACAGGCGCGTCGTGTGCAGGTGCAGGAAAACCGGGCTGCGGGTGCGGCGGCAGTGGCCGAGCGCGGCGGCGGTTCCGTTCCAGATTTCGTCCATCGTGCCGCCCGCCTCGAAGTAGGCGAGGTGCGGCTGGCGGCTGAAGTTGTCGTGAATCCAGTTGGCGGGCGTCTCCACCGAAATGCCGATGCCGTTGTCCTCGCACAAAAAGACGATGGGCGCGTCGCCGCCGCGGCGCACGGCATAGCGCGCGGCGTTGATGCCGGTCAGCGCCGTGGCGTGGTTGGCCGAGGCGTCGCCGAAGGAGCAGAGCACGATGGAGTCGGCCGAGAGGCCGTTGGCGATGCCGAGACGCCGGGCCCGGCGCAGGGCGTAGGCGAGGCCGTAGGCCTTGGGCAGGTGCGAGGCGATGGTGCTCGTCTGCGGCGGAATCCACAGCGGCTTGCTGCCCCAGACCTTGTGCCGGCCGCCGGAGATCGGGTCGTCGGCCGAAGCGCAGAACGAGCGGACGCCGTCGAGGATCCGGTCGCCCGCCCCCGCCACCCGTGAACGCGCCATCACGAGCCCGCCCGAGCGGTAATGCAGGAAACAGGGGTCATCGGGCCGCAGCAGGGCGCCGACGACGGCGTTCTGCTCGTGCCCGGCGCTGGAGATGGTGTAGAAGGACTGGTTGGTCTTGCGCAGCTCGCGCGCGGCCACGTCGAGCAACCGGCTGGTGACCTGGTCCTCGAAGATGTCCAGCGCGGCGCGCGCCGTCAGCGTCGTGTCCGGCGACAGCGGCGCGTCGGGCGGCAGCAGCCGGGCGGGCGGCGGAGCCGACGCCAGCCAGCCGAGCAGGGTTTCCTGGACGATTTCGACGCGGGTTTTGGCCATGGCGGTCGCGCAGTATCAAGGAAGCCCGGCGGCGGGCGCAAGAATTACACGCGCTTCCGGCCCCGGAAAGCGCTCAGAGCACCTTGACCGCGGCGAGCACGAGTTTCTCGAAGGCGCCCGCGCCGCGCGCGGCCATCTCGATGGTGTGGGCGTGCGACAGCTTTTCGTCGGAGAGGCCCGCGCCCATGTTGGTGATGCAGGAGATGCCCGCCACCTTCAGGCCGCAATGCCGCGCGATAAGGCAGTCGGGCACGCTCGACATGCCGACCGCGTCGGCGCCCCAGCCCTGCGCCATGCGGATCTCGGCCGGCGTCTCGAACGACGGGCCGCGGAAGGCGACGTAGACGCCCTCGTGCAGCTTGACCCCCTGCTGCTGCGCGACGGTCTTGATGGTCGCCCGCAACACCGGGTCCCAGGCGTCGGACACGGGCACGAAGCGCGGGCCGAAACTCTCGTCGTTGGGCCCGACGAGCGGGTTGAGGCCGAGGAAGTTGATGTGGTCGGTGATGAGCATCAGCTCGCTGACGCCGATGTGCATGCGCAGGCTGCCTGCGGCGTTGGAGAGGAACAGGGTCTCGACCCCCGCCGCCTTGATGGCGCGGATCATGGTCTTCAGCGGATAGGCGTCGCTCGTCTCGTAGAAATGCTTGCGGCCGTTGAGCACGATGACGGGCACGCCGTTGAGTTTCCCGATGATCAGCTGGCCCGCGTGCCCGGCGACCGTCAGCAGCGGAAAGCCCGGCAGGTCGGTGTAGGCGATGACCACGGGGTTTTCCACCAGGCGCGCCAGCCCGCCGAGGCCGGTGCCGAGGATGAGGGCGAGCCTGGGTTTCAGCCCGCCGAGCGCGGCGGTGATCCTGGCGGCGGCCTGACGGACGTTTTCGGCGTGGAGCTGGACTTCGTTCATGCGGGCAATCTACGCCAACCACCCGGCCCGACGAAAGCCCGCATTTCAGAGCTTCGCCACTTTGTCCGCCGGCCGACGGTTGCGCGGGTGGTGCTTCGCGTGCTGATCCAGCAACCGCGAGGACTCGACGGCGGTGTAGATCTGGGTCGTGCCGATGCTGGCATGGCCGAGCATCTCCTGGATGGCGCGCAGGTCGGCGCCGCCGCCGAGCAGGTGCGTGGCGAAGGAGTGGCGCAGCAGGTGCGGCTTGACGGATTGCCCGAGGCCGGCGCGCTGCGCGGCGGTCTTGACCATGACCCAGAGGGTTTTCCGCGACATGGCCTTGCCGCGCTCGGTGATGAACAGCTCGCTGCCGGTGCTGGGTTTCACGAGCCGCGGCCGGCCGGAGCCGAGGTAGGCCTGCACGGCGTCGCGGGCTTTTTCGCCCAGCGGCACGACGCGCTCCTTCGAGCCCTTGCCGAAGACGCGCACGAAGCCGTTTTCCAAATCGACCTGCTGGAGCGTGAGCCCGCAGATCTCGCTCGCGCGCAGGCCGCTCGAGTAGACCAGCTCCAGCATCGCCCGGTCGCGGACGGAGTAGGCGTCGGCGCCGGTGGGCGCGGCGAGGAGCTTCTGCATTTCGCCGGCGGAGAGGGTCTGCGGGAGCTTGCGGCGGATCTTCGGGCCGGCGAGCAAGGCGGTCGGGTTGATCTCCATCACGTGCTCCCCATCCACCAGGTGCCGGTAGAGCATCCGGACGGACGTCAATTTGCGCGCCTGCGACGACGCGGACAGATCCCGGTCGCTGAGGGAATGCAACCAGGCGGTGAGGTGCCGGGCCGTCACTTTCCGCCAGTTGGCCGCGCCATGTTTTTTCAGGTGCGCGGCCGTCTGGACCAGGTCACGCCCGTAGGCGAATTCCGTGTTGGCCGACATGCCCCGCTCCATGGCGAGGGTGTTCACAAACGACCCGATGTCTTCCTGAAAATCCCTGGGCGCGCGCGCGATGATGTCCTGTATCGTGACGCGTTGCCTTTTCATGACCGACCCTGCGATCAGTAGCGGCGCGGCCGGCGCGGGCCGGGCGGCGGCGCGTTGGTGTCGCGGATGCGGTAGGTGATGCGCGCCTTGTCGAGGTCGTAGGGGCTCATCTCCATCTTCACGCGGTCGCCGGCGGCGATCTTGATGAAATGCTTGCGGAGCTTGCCCGAGATGTGGGCCAGCACCATGTGGCCGTTGTCGAGCTGCACCCGGAACATCGTCCCTGGCAGGACGGTGATGATCTTGCCCTCCACTTCGATCGCTTTGCTGTCAGACATGGGTGGAGGTGGTGTGCGGAGCGGTTTTGGTCATGCAGGTGGTGCTAATAAAAGCCCCTTGTAACTGGGGAATCCCCTCCGTAGTCAAGGCTTTCCCTCCTTCGCTCCTGCGGAGCTACGGAGGGCGGGCCTCTGGCCCAGCCCAATCCCTCAATGACCGAGCCGCCGCAACGTCCGTCCCTACCGTGCCCGTTCGAGAAAGTCTTCCCGTCGCAATTGCAGCGGGACGACGACTTTTACATGTGGCTGGCCTACAACCAAGCCATCGACGCATGGAAGCAGGACGAGGTCCCGATCGGTGCGGTCATTGAGCTGGGGGGCGAGATCATCGCCGCCGCGCACAACCAACGCGACAGCACGCGCGACCCCACGGCCCACGCCGAGATCCTCGCCCTGACCCAGGCCGCCAAGGCGGTCGGCGACTGGCGGCTGAACGAGGCCACGCTCTACGTGACCAAGGAACCCTGCCCGATGTGCTCCGGCGCCAGCCTGATGGCGCGGCTCAAGCGCGTGGTCTATGCCGTGTCCGACCCCAAGATGGGCTGCCTCGGCGGCGCGACCGACTTGAACGCCCTGCCCGGCTCCAACCACCGCCTTGAGCTGACGCGCGGCGTGCTGGAGAAACCCTGCCATGAATTGATCCGCGCCTACTTCCAGCTCAAACGGCAGGAAGATTGACTGGCGCCCACTCCAGCAGTTGACGCGACCGCCAACGCGTGCACCTTTGATCCCACTCCTCCAACCCACCACGATCATGGCTTACGAACTGCCCCAACTGCCCTACGCCCCCAACGCCCTCGAGCCGCACATTGATGCCAAGACGATGGAGATCCATCACGGCAAGCATCACCAGGCCTATATCACCAACGCCAACAACCTGCTCAAGGACCATCCCGCGCTGGCGGGACTCGACGTCAACGCCCTGATCGCCGACCTGTCCAAGGTGCCCGAGGCCATCCGCGGCGGCGTGCGCAACAACGCCGGCGGCCACAGCAACCACAGTTTCTTCTGGACCATCATGGGCCCGGGCAAGGGCGGCGTCCCGCGCAGCGGGAGCAAACTCGCCGCGGCCATCGACGCCGAGCTCGGCGGCTTCGCCAAGTTCAGGGAAGACTTCGCCAAGGCCGGCGCCACGCGCTTCGGCTCCGGCTGGGCCTGGCTCGTCGTCAACGGCGGCAAGCTCGCCGTCGGCTCGACCGCCAACCAGGACAGCCCGCTCATGGGCAAGGCCGTCGCCGGCCTCGAGGGCAAGCCCGTCCTCGCCCTCGACGTCTGGGAGCACGCCTACTACCTCAACTACCAGAACCGCCGCCCCGACTACATCGCCGCGTTCTGGAACGTCGTCGACTGGGACGCCGCCGAGAAGAACTACACGGCCGCGCTGTAGGTCGTCCGCTCGCGCACGTCGTGGCGCGCAAGCGCGCCACCTCCAGTTTCAAGCCGCGCCGCGAGGCGCGGCTTTTTTGCGCCCCGACTGTCATTCTGAACGCAGTGAAGAATCCATCAGCTCTCATGCCGCGCGGCATACTATCGAAGCTTCTGCTGGATTCTTCGCTACGCTCAGAATGACACGGAACGGGAGCCCGTTCTCCTTCGCGTCATCCTGAGCGCTGCGAAGGATCCATTGCGCGCTGCGAGAAAAAATAAAACGCCCGGCCTTGCGGCCGGGCGTCGAAAGCAAGCAGGTTCGCGAGAACTTACTTGGTCGGGACGGTGAGGATCGTCTTGAGGATCCGGCCGGCGACCAGATACGGGTCGGCGGCGGAGTTCGGACGGCGGTCCTCGAGGTAGCCCTTGTAGTCGGCCTTGACGAAGCTGTGCGGGACGCGGATCGAGGCGCCGCGGTCGGCCACGCCGTAGCTGAACTTGTCGATCGACTGCGTCTCGTGCAGGCCGGTGAGGCGGAGATGGTTCTCCGGCCCGTAGACGGCGATGTGCTCGTCGCGGAACTGGTTGAAGGCGGCCATGAGCTTCTCGAAGTAGGCCTTCCCACCGACCTCGCGCATATGCTTGGTCGAGAAGTTGGAGTGCATGCCCGAGCCGTTCCAGTCGAGCGGCTGCTGGAAGGGCGCGAGGATCGGCTTGCAGCGCCACTCGATGTCGATGCCGTAGCTCTCGCAGAGGCGGGCCAGGATGTAGCGGGCGACCCAGAGCTGGTCGGCGGCGTTCTTCGAGCCCTTGCCGAAGACCTGGAACTCCCACTGGCCCTTCGCCACCTCGGCGTTGATGCCCTCGAGGTTGATCCCGGCGTCGAGGCAGATGTCGATGTGCTTCTCGACGATCTCGCGGGCGACGCAGCCGACGTTCTTGTAGCCGACGCCGGTGTAATACGGGCCCTGCGGCGCGGGGAAACCGTCCTTCGGGAAGCCGAGGGGCGCGCCGTCCTTGTAGAAGAAGTATTCCTGTTCGAAGCCGAACCAGGTGTCCGGATCATCCGGGATCGTGGCGCGGGAATTGGACGGATGCGCCGCGCCGGTGTGGAGATAGGTCTCGCACATCACGAGCACGCCGTGCTTGCGCGTGCTGTCGGGAAACACGGCGACGGGCCGCAGCACCACGTCGGAGCTTTTGCCCTCGGCCTGCTGGGTCGAGCTGCCGTCGAAGCCCCAGTCGGGCAGTTCGGCCAGTTTGGGGAAGGAGGCGTATTCCTTGATCTGGGTCTTGCTGCGCAGGCTCGCGAGCGGCGTGTAGCCGTCGAGCCAGATGTATTCCAGTTTGTATTTGGCCATGATGTTTTTGGATTTGGGAGGGGTTGATTGAGCCAATGGCAGCAAAGGGTTTGCTGCGGTCCGGCTCGCAAAACTGTCGGCCAAATCAGCACCTCATATGCCAGAAGCAACGAGAATTTCCCGGCATGACCCGGGTTTTACAGGTGGCGGCCCCAGCCGGACCCGGTTCTGGGCCCAGCCCGCTCTTGCCACCAGCCGTCGGGACTGAATCGTCGCCCCTGTCCTACCATGCAAGAGGTCAAGAACACCCAGCGCGCCCTGGTCCGCATCGGCTACGACGGCCTGGTCCACAAGACCTTCCGCGGCCCGCAGGCCTTTGCCCGGTTTGAGAACGAGGTGCGCGTGCTCCGGCACCTGGAGGCCCGGGGCTGCGGATTCGTCCCCCGCCTCCTCGAGGTCGACGAACCGGGCCTCAGGATTGTCACCACCAACTGCGGCTCCCGGGTGGACCAGGTCAACCCGGAGCGCCTGCGGGAGCTGTTCACCGAGTTGGAAACCTTCGGCGTGCGCCACGACGACCCCGAGATCCGCAACATCACCTACCGCAAGACCGACGGCCGGTTCTGCATCATCGACTTTGAGTTCGCCGCCCTGCTGGACGAGGCCCCCGGCGGCCCCCGCGCCCCGGCCCCCACCCTCCGCTGGTCCGGCCTCACGCATCCCGGCCGGGTCCGGCCCAACAACGAGGACACCTTCCTCGCCCTCGAGTTCGACGGCCGCGAGGTCCGCTATCTCGGCAAGATCGGCGAGGCGGCCGCCGTCCACACCGACCTGGTCTTCGCCGTGAGCGACGGCATGGGCGGCGCCAGTTCCGGCGAGTTCGCCAGCCGCATCACCAAGGACAAGATCACGCGCCTGCTGCCCAAGGGCTTCCGCCTCACCGTGCCCGGCCCGGCCAGCGGCTACGACGCCACGCTGCGCGAGCTGTTCGAGGCCATCCACTACGACCTGCTCAAGCTCGGCCACTCCTACGAGGAATGCCTCGGCATGGGCACCACTCTCAGCCTCGCCTGGCTGACGCCCGGCTGGCTGTATTTCGGCCACATCGGCGACAGCCGCATCTACCACCTGCCCCGGGGGGGCGGGCTGCGCCAGCTCACACACGACCACGGCCACGTCGGCTGGCTGCGCCGCGGCGGCCTGATCACCGAGCGCCAGGCCCGCGAACATCCGTTGCGCAATGTGCTCAACCAGGCCCTCGGCGCCGGGCACCAGTTCATCGACCCGCAATTTGGCGCCGTGTCCTGCGCCCCCGGTGACCGTTTCCTGCTCTGCTCCGACGGCCTCACGCAGGAACTCTGGGACCGTCAGTTGGAGGAAATCATCCGCTCGTCCGACACCGCCCCCCTGGCGCAGCAACTTGTCAGCGCCGCCCTGGAGCGCGGCGGCCACGACAACATCACCGCCCTCGTCGTCGAGGCTTTGGCGCCGTGATGGGCAAACATCATTCTCTGTCATTCTGAGCGAAGCGAAGAATCCAGTCGGACTACCGCCAGCGCACATCATTCTGGATTCTTCGCTTCGCTCAGAATGACAGTCGGACATTGATGAGCTGTATTTCACGGTGACCGCGCATTTCTGCTTTTGCACTCTCTGGGCTTTTTGTGGCGAATCCTCCCCCATGACCCGCGTCTTTGTCTACGGCACGCTGAAGCGCGGCGGCGCCAACCACGCCTTCCTCGCCGGGCAGCAGTTTCTCGGCCCGGCCCGCACCCAGCCGGGCTTCACGCTCTACTCGCTCGGCGACTGCCCGGGCATGGTGCGCGCTCCGGGCGACACGGCCGGTGTGGCCGGCGAACTCTGGGTGGTGGACGACGCCTGCCTGGCCGAGCTGGACCGGCTAGAGGGGCTCGACGAGGGCCTCTACGAGCGGGCCGATGTGCTGCTCGCGCCCAATCCCCTCGCCGCCTCGGCCCGAACCTACCTCTACACCCGCCCCCATCACGGCCTGCCACCCGTCGGCTCGGAGTGGCTGGGGTAAGGATCAGGCGTCCTCACCGCGCTTCAGGCGCTTGGCCGACTCGGGTGCATTGAGGTAATTTTCGCGGCTGACCACTTTGCGGCCCGACTTCTTTTCCAGTTCACGCCGGGCGTTGCCCGCGACCGTGCCGCCCTCACTGGCGGCGGCCTTGCTCTCCGGAAAACCCTGCGCTTCCTTGGTGCGGGTTATCTCCGTCGTGGCCGCCTCGCCGAGCATCGAGAAGATCAACTCCAGGTCGGTCATGTGGTCGCGGAGATTCTGTCGTTTCAAACCCTTGTGCGCCGCATATTCGGAGGGGGTGAGGCCGAAGGCGGCCTTGGATATCTCGGCCGTGAGGATGGCATATTCGAGCTGCTCCTTGACGCCGCGCTTCTTCCATTCGTCAGTCAGCTCGTCGCGGATGGCGATGCTCCGCATGCGCCGTTCGATCCAGGCGTCGGAATAACCCTTGGCCCGGTAAAGGGCGCGGGTGCGCTTGGTAGCCAGCTCGGGATCTTCGATTTCCTGCACGCGTTCATAGCCCACTTTGGCGAGCCAGCGCTTGAACGGCTCGGCCTTCGGGCTGGGAATGGACTGGATCAGACGGAAGATGCCCTCCGTGTGCCAGCAAGTCAGTTTTTGAGGGCCGCCCGCCGTGGGAAGTTCCAGCGAAAGGGGGGGGGCAAATTGCCCCCCCCCTTTGAGGGCCTCGGCCAAAGACGCATCCCGCTTGCGCATGTCCTTCAGGTAACCGGAGGGATTGGCGGAGTCGGTAAGGGCCGCGACGACATCTACCAAGACGAACCACCATTCCCCGGCATGGAGCGTTTTGCGGATTTCCTTTCTCTGAAAAAGGGCGATGCGGGTGTCCATGGCGGGTGTCGGCTTGGCGGATGGGGACCTACTCCCCGGCGGGCTTCTCTTCGACCGTGTAATGGTGGGCGGCGTCCATCTCGGCCTGCGTGTAGCCGGCGGAGCTCTTGCCATCGCCCAGCGTCGGCAGCGCGGCGACGAGCTTCATCGTCTCCACGCTCACGGTCACGACCTGGCCGATGAGACGGACGATATACTCCTCGTCGTCGGCGCGGTTGGGGTCGCTGACCACCGTGTCGGAATCGTCCTTGGCGCGTTCGACCCGGTATTGGTCGATCACCCAGTCGAGGGCACTGCGGTTGCCGAGCCGGTAGGTGTGTGCGGCGGCAGGGATGCCCGTCAGTGTCAGCCAGTCGTTATAGACGAGTTTGGTCTTGTCCTTGGAGAGCTTCATCCGCTCGACGCGCCAGTCGGGCTTCACGCCCTTGGCCTCGACACGCTTCAGCTTGAACTCCTTCTGCGATTCATAGCCGGTGTGCAGGGCCGCCAGCTTATCGCCGGCCTTGGCGAAGGCTTGAAAATCGGGGGCGAAGGGGATGCGCGGCAGCTCGCGCCGGAGGTTGGCGGCGTATTTCTCCCGGTAGGCCGGATGGTGCAGCACGGCATAGACGTAGTGGAAGATATCCTTCTTGGTGATCTTCGCCTTGGGATACTGCGCTTTGAACTGCTCCAACGCCCAGTCGGTGACGTTGTCCCTCCGGTGCCCGCCGTCGGCGTCGTAGGTGTAGAGCGGGAAACACTGGCAGCTCGCACCCGATCCAACCATGTGCAGATCGGTGACAGAATTGGACACGAGAGCCATGAACGGCTTCTCTGAGCCAGCGTCAGTTACGCAGAGAAGGCTATTTTCGCTTGCGCTCTTCTTATTTGGGAAGAAGCCACCTGTCTTGCTTGGCTCATCTACTGCAATGTCTGCAAAATAGAGTTCTCTTGTCGTAAATGGCCGATAGAGCGCGGGCCGAATCAAATCAGCATCAAACTGAAGAAACCGTTCCCGCTTCAGCTCACTCTTCAAGTTTCGACTCCACTTAATGTTTTCGTAACGGACAAAGTTGTCTATGTCATCTGGTCTGCCCTTGTGTTTCCAGCGTAAGACTTCGGCGTTGTAAGCGTGACTGAAATCCTCAACCCGCTTGGCGAGTCGCTTCTGTTCAAAATCATAAACGATTGCGTCGCGATTGGTGGAGAGGCCAAGTGAGTAGGTGCGGAAAATCGTGTTAGCGTCCAAACTATCGGCCGCCTTCGCCTCCTTACTGCCAATCGGCGTTAGTCCATCAAACTCATCACTCAGACCGTCGCGAACCCAAGTGTTACGTGAGTCCGGTTTTAGAATGCGCCATTTGACTGAACCGACGTGTGCCTTCTCATCCAACCAATCCAGCTTTCGGGCGGCTGACCAATCATCATCCAACTCAATATAGCGGATCACAGCCTGCCGCTTCTTGAGCACTTTTTGAGGATGGCGAACGAAGAGAGCAATGCAGACACCAACTTGGATGCCAAAGACATTGCCGGATCCCGTTTGCCCTTTGCGGACGTTACCCCCAAGATTCACCAAGTAGATGGCATCAAAGTCTGCCGCGAGATGCATGCGCATACCATCGGTCGCCAAATCCCGCAAATAGCCGTTATTGGTTATGTAGGCCACTATCCCTTCGTCCCCAATACGGTCACTGGCGGAACGTATTGCCTTTATATACGGGTCATGAAGTTTGCTCTTTAACGTAGCGGTAGAATCAACCGCGTAGGTATTTTTTATTCGGCGATCAAGTTGCGGGTATTTCCGGTTCTTGTTGTTGTCGTTCTCGTCCTGCTGGTTCGCGTTGTAGGGTGGGTTGCCGAGGATGACGCGGATGGGGGCCTTCTTCTGGGCGTTCACCCGCTCGGTATTCTTGGTCAGGTCGAGAGTGAGTTCCATGGTCTCGCCGTGCGGCTCGGCCAGCTCGAAGGTGTCCACGAGGCACAGTCCCGGGAAGGGTTCGTAGGCGCCCGTCTTGTCGAAATACTCGTGCTCAAGGTTCAGTGCCGCGATGTAATAGGGCAGCAGCATGATCTCGTTGGCCCAAAGCTCGCCGGCATATTTGCGCTTCAGGGCGGCGGCCGGCAGCTCGCGCATCAGGTGGACGAGAAAATTGCCCGTGCCGGTGAAGGGATCGAGGAAGTGGATGCCGTCGTCACCGAGGTTTTTCCCGAACTCCTTCTTCAGCAGCTCGCGGATGCTGCCGATCATGAAGCGGACGATGCTGGGCGGCGTGTAGACGATGCCCATGGTGTCGGCCACCTTCACGGCGAAGCCCTGGAAGAAGCGCTCATACACCGTGTTCAGGAACTTCTGCTTTTCCGAAAAATCGTCGATGGTCGCGGCGGCGCTCTCAATGGCGAGGTAGAAGCGGTCGAGCTTTCTGAGGAAGTCGGCGCGGTCGAAGTGCCCGGTGGCGAGGGCGGCGATCACCTTCTCGATCTCGACGGCGATCACATTGCGTCGGGTGAAGTCGGGGTTGTTGAAGACGGAGGTGAAGAGCCGGGCGGTGAGGAGGTGCTGGATCAGCATCTCCTCGATGGCGGAGTCGGCCAGGCCGGGGTTGATGGCGGCACGGCAGAGCGCGGCAAAATCGGTGAAGGCGGCGGCGAACTTCTTGACCGGCTGCGTGCCCTCGGTGCCGCGGGCGCGGCGGATGAGCGTGGTCAGGCTCCGGCCCAGCTCGGCCACGCGGTCGCGAAATTCCGTGCTGGCGCGCTCCCAGTCGTCGTGGGCCGGTTCGACATAGGAGAAGAACTGGCGGAGCACCTCGACGAGCTGCTCGGGCTTCGTGTCGATGTAGTAATCGAGCGCCACCTTGCCGTTTTGCACGAGGAGGGCGCGGCGGGGCTGCCAGAAGAGGGTGTTTTTCGCGGGATAGCCGAGCTTGAGCTTGGCGCGCATCTCGGCGGCGAGGTCGTCGGCATCGTCCTTGGCCTCGAGGCAGCCGTGGACGAGGCGGTATTCGTCGAGCAGCGCGCCGTCGAGCCGGAGCGGGGCTGCGCCCTTGCGGGCGATGGCGTATTCGCGGACGAGGGTCCAGTGGAGCGGGCCGGCGCCGGCCTCGATCAGGGTGTGCCAGGCCTCGCGGAGGGCGGTCTCGTGCTTCGCGCCGACGTTGGCCAGCTGGGCCAGAGCGAGGTAGTAGGCGCGGACGGCCTTGTGCGCGGGCTTGAGGGCGAAGGTCTCGGGCATCTCGGAGCGGCAGCGTGGGGCGGACGGCGCGGCGAGGCGAGACGGGAATTAGGCTTTCAGGTCGCTCGCGGGAAACCGCTTCACGGTCACGAACCGACCACGGAAAAGTTCCTCGACGGCGGACCGGACAGGCGCCGGGATGCGTTTCACCAGATCGTCCATCGGGGGCAGGTCACGGCGGGAATCCGGATCGGATTCCGGGTTGAGGGTTGAGAGCTGAGGGTTGAGAGCCGGCACCAAGGCCTCCTGTTCGGCAAGAATGGCTGCTTCTTCCTCGGTCGACGGCCCGACAGGCGCATCGGCCGCGATGACGCTCGGCGGCGCCTCGTCCTCTGCCCTCTGTGGCGGCTCAGCCGTCTTCGTCAGTCGTTTTTTTTTGAGCCGTCGGCGGGGAGGCGGTCGGCCAGCGTGGCGATCTCCTTGATCAGCGAGTCGATGGCGCGGGCGCGGCTGGCCTCGACGGCCTTGAGCAGCGCGACCTCGAAATTGATCTTCTCCGACAGGCCGTGCTTCACGCCGTTCTCGCCCTCGCGCAGGCCGTCGAGCAGGCGGGTGAGCTGCTCGGTCGTCATCGGTGTGCCGAGCGCGTCGCTGCCGCCGTCCTTGGCGATGGCCGCGAGCAGCGCGCCACGGACGTTGGCCTGCACGTCCACGAGCAGACGGTAAAGGTCGCGGCCGTTCTCGTCGCACTCGTCGACGATCTCCACGATCTTGCGGTGGTCGCCGGCCGCGAGCGCGGCGGCCAGCGCGGCGATCTTGTCGGCGGCGACCAGGCCGTAGACATCGAGCACGTCGGCCTCGGTGACCTCGTTGCCGCAAAAGGAGATCATCTGGTCGAAGATGGACTGGGCGTCGCGCATGCCGCCGTCGGCCATGCGGGCGATGCTGCCGAGGGCGGCGTCGCTCACCTCGATCTTCTCGGTGACGGCGATTTTTTTGAGCCGCTGGACGATCAGCTCGGTCGGGATGGGCTTCAGGTCGAAGCGCTGGCAGCGGGAGATGATGGTCGGGAGCACCTTCTGCACCTCGGTGGTGGCGAAGACGAACTTGGCGTGCGCCGGCGGCTCCTCGAGGGTCTTGAGCAGGGCGTTGAACGCCGCCGTCGAGAGCATGTGCACCTCGTCGATGATGTAGACCTTGAACCTGCCCTGCGCCGGGGCGTAGCGGACGGTGTCGCGCAGCTCGCGCACCTGCTCGACGCCGTTGTTCGAGGCGCCGTCGATCTCGATGACATCGAGGCAGGAGCCGTCGGCGATGGACTGGGCGATGGGGTCGTTGACGTCGAAGTCGGCCTTGGGGCCGCCGGTGACGTTGAGGGCCTTGGCGAAGATGCGCGCCGTGCTGGTCTTGCCCGTGCCGCGCGGGCCGACGAACAGGTAGGCGTGCGCGATGCGGTTGCGGGCGATAGCGTTCCTCAGTGTCCGGACCACGTGGTCCTGCCCGACGACATCGTCGAAGGTCTGGGGGCGCCACTTGCGCGCGATGACTTGGTAGGCGGAGGACATTGAGGGCGGAAGGACTGAAAGGCTGAAGGACTGAAAAATCCAGCCCGCGTTTCCATTTTCTTTCAGCTCTTCGGTTATTCAGCCCTTCAGCCTTTGAAAAACAAAGTGGCCAGGCACTCCACGGCACTGGGAGGACGTCGTCACCGTTGCTGCCTTCCGGCCCTGGCGGGGTTCACGCGCCTGCCCCATGCATGGCGCCTGGCCAGGGCGGAACGTAGGTCGGGCCCCTCCTCCTGCAACCAAAATAAAAGCGGCTCTGAAAAGGTGGAGCCCGGCCTTCATCCTTCGCCAAGGCTACGGACGACAGGACGGACGGGCTGAAGGCCTGAAGAAAACCGGCCCGGAGGTCCGGTTCCACCACAACTATCTCGGCTCAGTTGCCGGGCGGTTTGTCCGGCGGCGGCGGCGGTTGGTCGCCGGGGGGACGCTCGCCGGGCGGCCGGCCGCCGTTGGCCCGCCGCGCCCGCTCCTGTTTTTCGCGCGCCTCGCGCAACTCGCGGTTTATCCGCTCGAACTTGGCGCGCTGCTCGGGCGTGAGTTTCTGGGCGATGTCCCGCTGCATGATCTCGACCCGCATCTGGGTGTCCGCCAGCGACTGGGTGCGCAGCCGGTTCAACTGCTCCATGTGATGCCGCACGATCGGCCGGATCTGCTCCTGCTGCTCGGGGGTCAGCGCGAGGCGGTCCACCAGGCGCTTGAGCTGCCGCGGCGCCCACTCCTCCGGCACCGGCCGCTTGTTGAACCGTTCGCGGATGACGCGCAGCGTGACCAGTCCGCCCGTCACCCCGCCCGCGACAAAGATGCCGATCAGGACGACGACGACCTTCCAGGGCTGGTTCATCTCAGGAGATGTCCAGCAACTCGTCGATGGAGTCGGCCGTGCTGTTGACGTAGCTGTCGGTCGGGTCGGCCGAAAACTCGGAATAGTTGAACGCCACCGCGGCCAGGCAGCACGCGGCCGCCGCAACCAGCCCCCGGAACGCGAAGCGCTCAAACGCCCGCCACGGCGTGGCGGCGGGCAGCGCCGCCGCCCGGGCGGCCACGCGGGTGGCGAAGCCATGCGGCGTGTCGGCCCCCGGGTCGGCGGGGGCCTGGCGCGCGAGGGCGGTGAGTTTCTGCCATTGGCAGTCGAATCGGTTCATGACTTCTCCTTGTTCTGTAGTTCCTGAAAGAGTTTTTGCAATTTCCGTCTGGCGCGGAAGGCGCGCACCTTGACCAGGGTCTGGTTCCAGCCGGTGAGGGCGCTGACCTCGGCGACGGACTTCTGCTCGAGGTCGAGCAGCCGGATGACGAGGCGGTCGTCGGGCTTGAGCTGGGCGAGGAGCTTGTCGACGAGCTCGCGGGCCGCGAGGGCGTCGCCCGGCAGCACGTCGCGCTCGTCGGCCATGACGTTGGTCAGCACCTCGGCCTCGTTCTCCGACAGGTCGGCCCAGCGGAATTCCGGCCGGCGCTTCTGGGCGCGGAGCTGGTCGATGCAGGTCGTGACCGCGATGCGGGAGACCCAGTGCGGGAACGGCACAGTGCCCTGGTATTGGTCGAGGCGGGTGAACATTTTCAGAAAGATGTCCTGCGCGAGGTCTTCCTCGGCGACCCGCCGGGGCAGATGGGCGCGCACGATGCGGCTGACCAGGGGGTAGAGGTGCTCGACGAGCTGGCGGGACGCCGCCTGGTCGCGCTGGCGCACGCGGGCCAGACAGCCGACGAGGTCGAACGGTTCTTCAGCCATGGAGTTGTGCAAAGGATGGGCACACCCCAAGAGACGGTGATTGGGCGGGAGAGTTACCGGGAATCACGCCTCCGGCCGGCAACAGGCGGATGCCCGCTGAGGATCGGCGGTTCATGCGCGGTCCACCTTGTGAAACATCCACAGCCCCAGGCTCTGGAAGGCGACGTTGGGCAGCCACATCAGCAGGTCGGGGCGCAGCGCCGGGATGTTGTCGAACCACCCGACCATGATGGTCACGAAATAATAGCCGAGCGCCAGCAGCAGGCCGATGCCGAGGTTGGCCGAGGTCTCCTTGCGCGAGACCTTGATGCCGAGCGGAATCGCGACGAGCGCGAACGACAGCACCGAGAACGCCGTGGCGAATTTCTCGTGGATCGTGATCTGGACGCGCATCTTTTGCCGCTCGCGCTCGGCGGCCGGCACCGCCGGATCGGGCCGGTTGAGCCGGCGCCACTCCTCGACCAGCTGGGAAAAGGTCAGCCACTTGGTCTTCACCTTGACCGTCTGCTGGCCGGTGAGCTTGTCGAGCAGGAGGTCGAAGGTCGCGTGGTCGGTGGCGCCGCCGCTGCGCAGCTTGGCGGGATCCTCCGGATCCTTGCGGTCGTGGACTTCCGCGCGCAGATAATCGAGGCTCAGCACCAGCTTGCCCTTGGCCTCGTCGAAACGCACCCACCCGAGGGCGGCCCGGCCCGAGTTGACGACGCGCTTCTGCTTGTCGAGCTCCCAGATCCAGATGTCCTTGAGCAAGTCGCCCTGCTTCCCGCCCACGTAGATGATCACGCCGGGAAAGTCGCGGATGAAGGTCTTCGGCACGATGAAGCTCAGGGGATTGGTGCGCACGGCCCCGGCCAGCTCGCGCTGGTAGGCCAGCCGCGCCGTGGGCATGAACTGGAAGTTGACCAGCGCGGCCAGCGTCACGCCCATGAGCGCGAAGCAGAGGATCGGCGCCGACAGCCACGCCACGCTCATCCCCGACGAGCGCAACGCCGTGATTTCCCGGTCCGACGACATGCGGCCCAGCACCAGCAGGATGCCCGAGAGCATGCCCATGGGCAGCGCATACGAGACCACAAAGGGCACGAGCAGCCCGATCAGCCGGAAAAACGTGTCCACCTCGATCTGCCCCTGCAGCATGTAGCCGAGCAGGTCTTTCAGCGCGTTGGCCAGCATCAGCACGAAGGCGAACAGCCCCACGGCCGCCCCGCACGTCACGACGACGTTGGCGAAGATGTGCCGGTGGATGAGGTTCATGGCGGGAGGGCTGAGTTGAGGGTTGAGAGTTGAGAGTTGGACAGCAACGTCCGACTTTGCTCCCCGGCAATTTCACTCAACTCTCAGCTCTCATCTCTCAACCGGTTTCATGAAGTTCACCCCCGCCCTGCCGACCGTCTACGGCGAGACCCTCGACTCGCTGACCGCGCTGCTCACGGAGCACGGGCACCCGGCTTTCCGCGCGCGGCAGATCCTGACCTGGCTCTACAAAAAGCGCGTCCGCACTTGGGCGGAGATGACCGACCTCTCGCGGCCGCTCAGGGCGTGGCTCGCCGCGACCTTCGAGCTGGAGCCGACCAAGTTCGTCCTGACCAGGCAATCCGAGGACGTCACCGACAAGCTTCTGCTCGAACTCGCCGACCGGTCGCTGATCGAGACCGTCATCATCCGCGCGCCGCAGCTCGGGGTCGGCCAGGAGAACTCCCGCAAGACCATCTGCATCTCCACCCAGGTCGGCTGCGCCATGGGCTGCAAGTTCTGCGCCTCCGGCCTCGACGGCCTCAAGCGCAACCTCAGCGCCGGCGAGATCGTCCACCAGCTCATCCAGGTCTGCCGCCAGGAGGACGACCGCACCCCGCGCGCCCGGACCGAGCTGGTGTCCTTCGACAATCTCGTCGTCATGGGCATGGGCGAGCCGCTGCACAACTACGACGCCATCATTCGTGCGCTCACCATCCTCAACGCCGAGTGGGGTCTCGGGTTCGGCGCGCGCCGCATCACGCTTTCCACCTCGGGTCTCGTCCCGCGGATCAGGCAGCTCGCCGACGAGCCGCTCGGCCTCCGTCTCGCCATCTCGTTGCACGGCGCCACTGACGAGGTCCGCGAGCAGATCATGCCGGTGAACAAAAAATGGCCGCTCGCGGAACTGATCCCCGCCATCCGCGAGTTCTCGGAAAAACACGGCCGCATGGTCACGCTCGAGTTCATCCTCATCGAGGGCGTCAACGACTCGCCCGACCAGGCCGCGAAGCTGCGCGACATCGCCTTCGACCTGCACGCCCACGTGAACCTCATCCCCTACAACACCGTCGAGGGCCTGCCGTGGAAACGCCCGAGCCTGACGCGGCAGGAGAAGTTCGCCTCGGTGCTCGACCGCGGCGGCGTCTCCGTGACGCTCCGCCGTGAAAAAGGCCACGCGATCGACGCGGCCTGCGGCCAGTTGCGCCTGAAGACCGAGAAGGCCCGCGAGGCCGCCGCCAATTAACACTCACGTTTGTCATTATGAACGAAGTGAAGAATCCACGGCATCGAACATGACATCAGCCACGAACGCATGGATTCTTCGCTGCGCTCAGAATGACAGTCTTATTGTCTGGAGTTACCATTAGCATGCACCTGCCCCCCTACGCCGAAATCCCGGTCCGGCTGGCTCTCCTTCTCGCCGGCCTGCTGCTGCCGGGCTCGATGCTGCTGCGCGCCCTGCGGCTGCCGTGGTCGTTGGCGGCGGCATTCGCTTCTTCCGCCGCCACGCTCTATGTGGCCGTGCTGGTCTTCGCCTGGACCGGCGCCGTCATCTCCCTGCTCACCCTCGCCGCCGCTCTCGCCCTCGTGACGTTGCTCGCCCGGCTCGTGCCGGCCCGCGCGAGCCAGACGCAGATCAGCTCCTCCTTCGCGAGCTTCGCGCAGATGGGTTGGTGGCTGCCGCTCTACGGCGCGTTCTGGCTCGTCGTCGCCTGGCGGCTGGGTTTCCAACCGCTGAACGGGCCGGATGTCACCTTCCGCTGGAGCTGGCTCGCCGAGCAGATGCTCCGGTTCGGTTCGCTGGATTTTTATCCGCCGAGGAGCGGCGCGGATTTCGTGAAATACTTCTGGGCCGAGAGCATCCCGCCGGGCCTCGCCAGCCTCTACGCCTGGGCTTATGCGTGCGCCGGCAGCAAGCAGCCGCTCTGGACCTCGCCGGTCGTGGCCCTGCAACTGCTCGCCGTGCACGAATTGATCTGGCGGCTGGCCAGCCGCTGGGGCGGCGAGGCCGTCGCGCGCCGCGCGGTGCTGCTCGCGGCGGCGTGCCCGCTGCTGACGTGGTCCGTCACCCTGGGCCAGGAAACGGGCCTAATCGCCCTCGCCGTGACCGGGCTGGTCTGGAGCCTCCATCATCTGCGCGACAGGGATGGCAATCTCTGGGCCGTGCTTGCGGGTCTTTTCGCCGCCGTTGCCGCCAGCACCCGCGAATACGGCGTGATCTTTCCGGTCGTGGCGATCACGGCGCTGATCTGGCTGCAAGCGCCTCGCCGACAGATCTGGTTGTTGGCGCTGATCGCCCTGCCGGTGGCGCTCGCCTGGCCGCTGCGAGTCTGGCTGCTCACGGGCAATCCGGTCTACAGCCTGAATGTCGCCGGACTGTTTGCGGTGAATCCGGTCTTCACCGCCTGGAACGACGCCCTGCGCGGTCCGTCCAGCCACGCGCTGGCCTCGGGGGAGAACTGGTTGTCGCTCGGCCGCTATCTTTTGCTCTGGGCGCTGCCGGCCGTGGCGGGCGTGGCGGCGCTGGTCATGTTGCTCGTGCAGCGATTGCGCGAGGCGCGGCTCGTCGCCGTCTTTGTGGTGCTGGGCTTCGGACTTTGGCTCGCCTCCGTGGCCTACACCGCCGGCGGGCTGTTTTATTCGCTGCGCGTGCTCAGTCCCGCGCTGGCCCTGCTGGTGTTCATCGCCAGCTACGGGCTGGGCTTTGCCGTGCAGCACCCGGCGGCGTCACGCGCGCTGGCCGCCGCCGTCGCCCTCATGGTGCTGGAGTCGCTGCCCAAGACCCTCGCGCTGCCGGAGAATCCCTACCACATCGCCGTGCGCGACTGGCCGCAGGCCGCCGGGCAGTTCCCGGCCGTGGTCCGCGGCGTCAACGAGGCGCTGCTGGCCAAACTCCAGCCCCTCCCCGACCGCCGCCGGATCGTGTCCGACCACGCGGGTTTGCCGCGCGTGCTCGGCCCTATCGGCACCGAGGTGCTGCCGCTGTGGAGCCCGGAGGTCGCGTGGTTGTTCGATGAAAAACTTCCACCCGAGGAGATCGCGCGGCGCTGGCAAAAGTCCGGCTTGCGTTACCTTGTGCTCGGCAAGACCGGCGCTACTGCCGGATTCGTGCCGACTCACGCCCGGTGGCGGGCGCCCTGGTTCACCCTCCGCACCGTGGCGGAAACCGACACGCACGTGATCCTTGAGGCCATCGTCGCAACCGCCCTGCCAAAGTAAGACGCAGTCCGCGCTTTACGCCGTGCGGAAAGCCCAGCAATGGATTGGGCGCCATGACCCCCGACCGGCCCATCTCGGAAAAATTCGCGACGCAGCAGACCGTGCGCTCGCTGGAGTTTTTCCCGCCCAAGGACGAGGCCGGGGTCGAGGCCCTGCGCCAGACCGCCATCGCGCTGAAGCGCATCGCGCCGGATTTCGTGTCCGTTACCTATGGCGCCGGCGGCAGCACGCGGGAGCGCACGGCGCAGGTCAGCCGGCTGCTCCGGACGGAACTGGCGTGCACCGTCATGCCCCACCTCACCTGCGTCGGCCATTCCCGCGCGGAACTGAACGTCATCTCTGACCAGCTACACGCCGACGGTTACCGCAACATCATGACGCTGCGCGGCGACCCCCCGAAGGGTTCGGCCGAGTTTCAGGCCGCCACCGACGGCCTGCGCTACGCCAGCGAACTCGTCGCCCTGCTCAAGGCGCGGCACCCGGGCTTTTGCCTCGGTGTCGCCGGCTATCCCGAGAAGCATCCCGAGGCCGCCTCGCCCGACTCCGACCTGGACAACTTGAAGCGCAAGGTCGACGCCGGCGGGGCGTTCGTCACCACCCAGCTCTTCTTCGACAACGCCACCTATTACCGTTTCGTGGAAAAATGCCGCGCCCGCGGCATCACGGTCCCGATCGTGCCCGGCATCATGCCCGTGCTGTCACTGAAGCAGATCAAGCGCTTCACCGGGATGTGCGGCGCCTCGCTGCCGGAGAAACTCATCAAGCGCCTCGAGGCCGCCGGCGACGCGCCCGAGATCGTCGAGTCCGTCGGCAACGAATGGGCCGTCACCCAGATTCGCGAACTCCTCGCGCACGGCGCACCGGGCTACCATCTCTACATCATGAACCGCGCGAAGAGCGCGCTGGCGCTCGCGGCCGGCCTGGCGGCCTGACCAGGACAGGGATTGCACTTGAGTTAGCCCGGTGCAAACGTTTGCCTGAATGGAGTCGCCCCTTATTCATGATGCCCCGCGGTGACAGGAGGAGCTTCACCCTCCCTTATGCCAGGCTGCTGGTTTTCCTGACCGGACTCGCCCTCACCGCGAGTGCCCAGCCGGTCCCGCCGGCACCTGCCTTGGCGGTGGGCAGCCTGAAGGCGCCGGCGGCACCGAAGAAAATCGTCCTCATCGGCGGGAAGAAAAGCCACGGGCCGGGCATGCACGATTTTCCGAACGGCATTCCCTACCTCGCCGCCCTGCTCCGCGCGGCCCCGGCCTTTGCCGGCGCCGATATCCTCACCTATCCCGTCGGGTTTCCCGACGACCTGGGCGTGCTGCAAAACGCCTCGGCCGTGGTGCTGTATCTTGACGGGGTCATGGAAAAACCCGAGCCGCTGCTTGCGCCGGCGCGGATCGCCGCGTTGCAAAAAGCGATGGACGCCGGCGCGGGCCTGGTCGCGCTGCACCAGGCCTCGACCCTCCCGGCGGGCGACCGAACCGTGCCGCTGGTCGAATGGCTCGGGGCCAAACGCGACGGCATGTTCGACCGGACGACGGAAAGCGCCACGCTGCGTCCCGTCAACCCGGACCATCCCGTCTCCGCCGGCGTGGCCGCATTCACGTATAGCGACGAATTTTATCCCACGCTCATTTTTGCCCGGGGTTCGGGCCGCCTCACACCGATCCTCACCGCCAATATCGCACCCACCTCGGGCGATGCGATGGCCCCTAATGCCGCGCCGCCGCCCCGCGCCGATTATGTCGTGGCCTGGGCCTTCGAGCGCCCGGCCGGCGGACGCGCCTTCGGTTTCACCGGCCTGCATTATCTCAGTGCGCTGGCCATGCCCCCCATGCGCCAGCTGCTCGTCAACGCGATTGCGTGGTCCGCCCACCTCGAGGTGCCGCGCGGCGGCATCGCCATCGTGGAACCGGTGGTCCCGGCCGCCTCGGTCGTGCGCCACGCCGAGGACCGGGTCATCGCCAATCCCTGGGGCGAGCTGCGCTGGTATGCATCGGCGGAGCTGGGCAACTCGCGCACGATGACCACCGGCGTGGCCCGCCTGAAGCCCGGCCAGTCGAATCCCCGGCATTTTCATCCCAACTGCGACGAGGTGCTGCACGTCATCAGCGGCCGGATCCGGCATACGATGAATGAAGTCTCGGTCGAGATGGACGCGGGCGACACGGTGTCCATCCCCCAGGGCGTGCTCCACAACGCCACCAACATCGGCACCGAGGACGCGGTGCTGAGCATCTCGTTTTCCACCGCCTACCGCGAGGCCGTCGGCTATGATGCGAAGTAGTTCCCTCCTCCTCGCCGGCCTCTGCGTGACATGGCTGCACGCGTCTGCCGCCGACGTGCCCACCTTCCACGGCAATGCCATGCGCACCGGCTGGATCGACGACGCACCGGGGCTGGCGCCGCGAGACGTCGCGGGCGACTCCTTCGGTGAACTCTGGCAATCGCCCCAACTCGACTGGCTCGACGGCCGGCCCCCGCGCCTCTATGCCACGCCGCTCTACCTCGACGACGTCGCGGTGAATTCCCCCTCCTTCCCGGCGGCCCGGTCCCGCGTCGTTTTCGCGGCCACGAGCAACGGATTCGTCTATGCGATCAATGCCTTCGCCACCCCGCAGGTGCCGGCCGGGGCGATCCTCTGGCGCACCTGGCTGGCCCGGCTCGCGCAACCCACCTTCGACGGCATCAACATCGGAGTGATGAGCACGCCGGTGATCGATCCCGTGAAAAAAATCCTCTACGTCACCAGCTGCGCCAGCGCGCAGGCCTGGCAGGTTTTCGCCCTCGACGTCGGGAGCGGGCGGATTCTGCCCGGCTGGCCGGTCGCGATCGATGCCGGCGCCCTGGCCGCGCCGGGCGTCAACCGCAACGCGCCGCCCGAGCCCGTTGCGCCCGGCCCGCCGCGGGCGCTTTTCGCCATCCAGCGCGGTGCCCTGAATCTCAGCCCGGACGGCTCGCACCTCTACGTGACGTTCGGCGAGGCCATCACTGGCTGGCTGGTGGCAATCGACACCGGCGCGTCGCCCCGCATCGCCTCGGCGTTCGCCTCCGTGCGCTATCCGCATCGCACCGCGGGCGGCGTCTGGGGCGCGGGCGGCCCGGCGATCGATCCGCAGGGAAATATTTTCGTCGGGACCGGCGCCAACTTCAACAGCCTGAAGGTTCAGCCATACGACTGGACTCAGTCGGTCCTGCAATTCAGCGATTCGCCCGCCGGGCTGGTGCTCCGCGGCACCTACACGCCCTTCAATTACGGCGACACGGCCAACGCCGACATCGACCTCGGCAGCGGCGGCGCCTGCCTGATCCCCGCGCTGGACGCGGGCGAGACGGCCACGCCGCACCTGATGGCCATCGGCGGGAAGCAGGGGAACGTCTACCTGCTGGACCGGGCGCATCTGCCCGGCGGCTTGGTGGAGCGGCCGCCCGTCGGCCACGATTCCGCGAGTGACGCCTCCCTGCTCTCGCCCGCCGCGCAACCGCAGTTCGGCCGGCGCGGCCCGCTCAATGTCTTCGGCCCCTATTCGGAAACCAAGGGCGCCATCGACAAGGCGCGCAGCCGCAGCGTCCCCGCGTATTTCCGCTCCGCCGAGGGACGCCATTTTCTTTTTGTCACCGGGCAGACGAAGGTCGCCGAGGACGCCGACGCTCCCACCGCTCCGTGCCTGGCCCGCCTGCGCATCGTGACCACACCCGGCCAGCCCGCCTACCTCGAGGTGGATCAATTCGAGCTGTCGCTCGTCTTTGGGAATCCCGGCTCACCGGTGGTCAGCAGCCAAGCCGGCCGCGAGGGCATTGTCTGGGTGCTCGATGAAAACGCCGCGCGAACCGCGCTCCTCATCGGGGACAATCCGCCGCGCCCGGTGCTTTACGCGCTGGATGCCCTGACGCTGAAGCTACTGTGGCGAAGCCCCGAGGGCGCGCTCCACACCAGCGGCAAATACAACGAACCTCTGATCGTGCGTGACACGGTGTTCGTCGGCACCGATCGCATCCAGGCCTTCGGCCGGCGTTCGCCGGAACAGAAGTCACTCGTGCCGGCTTCCCCATCGGGTGCGCTTCCCGCCAAACCCCCGGGAGCGGTCGCAGCCTCCCCCGGCTTGGATCTGTATCTGACGGGCGGGGCCTGCGCCGTTTGCCACGGGATCGGGGGCGCAGGATTGGCCGGGGTTTACCCGCCGCTCGCCGGCTCCGAGTGGGTCAACGGTTCCGAGGAGCGGTTGATCCGGATCATGCTGCACGGCCTGCAGGGGCCCATCACGGTTTCCGGCAAGGACTACAATGGCGCCGTCATGCCCGGGTTTGGACAGTTGGCCGGGTCGCCTTTCAACTGGGACGACGGGAAGATCGCCCAAGTGCTGACCTACATCCGGCACGAATGGGGGAATACAGGCGGCCCGATTGCCGCCGAAACCGTCACCCGCATCCGCCAACAGACCGGCAAGCACGAGCCCTGGACGCGGGACGAGTTGCTGAAAGTCGGCCGCTAGCCGCCCGCGAACACCGGCCGGAAGCCGGCGTTGGTGAGAATCTGGGCGATCTTCTCGCGCTGGTCGCCCTGGATCTCGATGTCGCCGTCCTTCACCGTGCCGCCGCAGCCGCAGGCGCTGCGCATTTTTTTGCAGAGCGATTCCTTCTCGGGCAGGCCGATGCCCACAAAGCCGGTGACCAGCGTCACCGTCTTGCCGCCGCGCCCGGCGGTCGTGCGCTTGATGTCCACGCGGCCGCGGGACTTGGGATTGGGGACTGTGGTTTGTGGGTTGCGGATCGAGGATGCCGATGCTTGGGGCAGGCCGCTTGGATTCAAGGTCGCGAAGGGATTCTGTCCAAGACTCTGTCCGCCATCCGTGGATATTTTGTCGGAGGATTTCATTCCCGATTTCCTGAGTTCCAAATTGATCACTGCTGCCCGCAGCCGCCGGGCGGCGAGGCGGGCTTGGCGGCCAACTCGTCGCCGCCGCCGAGCCAGGCCAGCGCCTTGGCGTAGCTGCGGCCGGCGAGAAAGTGCCGGAGCCGGTCGTCCAGCGCGGGTCCATGCTCCGCCTGCAGCGCCTCGATCTCGGTCAGGGCGGCCGAGATGGCCGGGCCGTCAGTGTTCTTAATGCCGGCGTGCAACCGGATAAGCGCGGCTTTGATTTTGGCTTCGGGCATTTCGAGGTCTCGCATTAAAGTATCTTACGGGGCGGCTGTCCGGGAGGTGTTTTTCGTTCATCCGCCGCCTCGGAACCTGAATCAACTTGTCTCGATTGGGCTCCGCTGTTCCGCTTCACTTCCCACGGTTACTATTGCGCGAAGTGATAGGCAAGCCGTGATCCGTTTTTCAAAAAAACCCGCCTTCCCATGAATCCCGTCTCTGTTTCCGCGCGCGCCAATGCCGGCGTGATCGAGGAATACCACCAGCGCTGGCTCGACGACCCCGACTCGGTCGATCCGACGTGGCGCGCGTTTTTCCAGGGCTTCACCCTCGGCAGCAACGGCCAGCCGCCGGCCGGCGCCCCCGCCGGGGCCGTCGTGGACAGCACCAGGCAGTCGGGGGTCTATTACCTGATCAACGCCTACCGCGCCATCGGCCACATTCAGGCGCATCTCGATCCGCTCAGCGGCCCGCCCCCGGCCTCGCCCAAGCTCCAGCTCAAGCAGTTCCGCCTCGACGAATCCGACCTCGAGACCGCCTTTGACATCGGGAACAGTTTCAGCGGCGGCCAGATGAAGCTGCGCGAGCTGATCGCGCTCCTCGAGCAGACCTACTGCGGCGATGTCGGCGTCGAATACGCGCACATCCAGGACCAGGACGCCCGCCGCTGGCTGCAGGAGCGCATCGAGTCCACGCGGCTCCAGCCGAAATTCACCAAACCGCAGAAGCTTCGCATCCTCCGGCGTGTGCACAAGGCCGAGCTGTTCGAGAAATTCCTCCACACGAAATACGTCGGCCAGAAGCGCTTCTCGCTCGAGGGGGGCGAGACCATCATCGCCGCGCTCGACGCCGTGATCGACCACTGTCCGGGCGCCGGCATCGAGGAGATCGTCATGGGCATGGCCCACCGCGGCCGGCTGAACGTGCTGTGCAGCGTCATGCGCAAGTCCTTCGACCTGCTCTTCGAGCAGTTCTCCGAGAATTACATCCCCGACACCGTGGCCGGCGATGGCGACGTGAAATACCACCTCGGCTACGAGTCCATCCTCGCCACCACCTCGGGCCGGAAGGTCGAGGTCCGGCTCGCCGCCAACCCGTCGCACCTTGAGATCGTCAACCCCGTCGTCGAGGGCAAGGCCCGGGCCCGCCAGCGCATCCGCGGCGACATCGTCGAGCGCCGCAAGGTCATGCCGCTGCTCATCCACGGCGACGCCGCCGTGGCCGGCCAGGGCATCGTGGCCGAGACGCTGCAGTTCTCCCAGCTCCCCGGCTACCGCACGGGCGGCACGCTGCACTTCGTCATCAACAACCAGATCGGCTTCACCACCGACCCGGAGGATTCGCGCTCGACGCGTTACTGCACCGACATCGCGAAGATGATCGAGGCCCCGATCTTCCACGTGAACGGCGACAACCCCGAGGCCGTCTGCATGGTGGCGCAGCTGGCGGTGGATTTCCGCGCGCAGTTCAAGCGCGACGTGTTTGTCGACATGTATTGCTACCGCAAGCACGGCCACAACGAGACCGACGAGCCGTCCTTCACGCAGCCCGCGCTCTACCGCAAGATCGCGGCGCATCCGCATGTATCGGCGCTTTACACCAAGCGGCTCATCGCCGCCGGCAGCCTCACCCCCGGGGAGGGCGAGGAGATCAAGGCCGAGTATTCCGCCGCGCTCGACGAGAGCCTCGGCAAGGCCCGCTCCCGCGAGGCCACCAAGGCGGAGAAGCGCAAGGCGGCCACCGACACCAGCGCCCCCTTCAAGGGCTCCACCGCCGTCTTCCAGCCCGACTACACGCACGCCCCGGTCACGACCGCCGTCAGCGCCGCCGCGCTCGACCGGGTGGTCAAGGCCCTGACCACGGTGCCCGACGGCTTCAAGGTCCATTCCAAGATCAGGCGCTTCATCGACAGCCGGGCCGAGGCCCATAAGAACGGCGGCCCCTACGACTGGGGCATGGGCGAGGCGCTGGCCTTCGGCACGCTCCTGCTCGACGGCATGCCGATCCGCCTCAGCGGCCAGGACTGCGAGCGCGGCACCTTCACCCACCGTCATTCCGTCTTCACCGATGTCGAGACCGGCGGGCGATACACGCCGCTCAACCACGTGGCCGACAAGCAGCCGCATTTCTGCGTCTACAACTCCCTGCTCTCCGAGGCCGCCGTGCTGGCCTTCGACTACGGCTACTCGATGGATTACCCGGACATGCTCTGCCTCTGGGAGGCGCAGTTCGGCGACTTCGCCAACGGCGCGCAGGTGGTCATCGACCAGTTCATCACCAGCAGCGAGTCCAAGTGGCAGCGCAGCACCGGCCTGACCCTGCTCCTGCCCCACGGCTACGAGGGCCAGGGCCCCGAGCACTCCTCGGCCCGTCTCGAGCGCTTCCTGCAGGCCTGCGCCGAGAACAACATCCAGGTCGCCAACCTCACGACCCCCGCCCAGCTCTTCCATGCCCTGCGGCGGCAGACCAAGCGCGATTTCAAGAAACCCCTTGTCATCATGGCGCCCAAGTCCCTCCTGCGCCACCCCGCCGCGGTGTCCCGGCTGGAGGATTTCACCTCGGGCTCGTTCCAGGAAATCATCGACGATCCCGCCGGCACGCCGAAGGCCGAACGTGTCATCCTCTGCTCAGGCAAGGTCTATTACGATCTCTGCGACCACCGCGATCGCCACAAGGTCGCGCACACCGCCCTCGTGCGCGTCGAGCAGCTCTACCCGCTGCACCGGGACCGGCTGGCCCGGATCGCCGACGCCTACGGCCGCGATGCGCGCCTGGTCTGGTGCCAGGAGGAGCCGGCCAACATGGGCGCCTGGTCGTTCATGGCCCCGCAGCTCGAGGAAATCTTCGGCCGCAAGGCCGTCTACGCCGGGCGCGACGCCGCGGCCTCGCCCGCCGCCGGCCTGCTCGCCCTGCACCGCTTGCAACTCGCCACCTTCCTGAAGAAAGCCTTCACCCTTTAACCCCCAGCCCCGAATTCTCCATGGCCATTAAAGTCAAAATCCCCCCGATGGGCGAATCCATCACCTCCGGCGTGCTCTCCAAGTGGCACGTGGCGGACGGCGCCGTCGTCAAGAAAGACCAGCCGCTGTTCGAGCTCGAGACGGACAAGATCACCTCCGAAGGCACGGCCGAGGCCGCGGGCCGCATCACCTTCAAGGTCGCCGCGGGCGCCGATGTGAAGATCGGCCAGGTCGTGGCCACCATCGACGAGTCTGCTGCTGCTGCTGTCGGGGCGGCAGCACCCTCCGTAGCTTCAGCGCAGGAGGGCGCGCAAAGTGCCGGGCAATCGCCCGCCGTCCGCCGCCTCGCCGCCGAGACCGGTGTTGACCCCGATTCCCTCGCCGGCACCGGCAAAGCCGGCCGTGTCACCAAGGGCGACATGCTCGCGGCCACCGAGGCCAAGCCCGCCGCTCCTTCGCCCGCGGCGCCCGCCCCGGCTGCGGCGACCACCCCGCGCGCGCCGGGAGAACGCCAGACCCGCACCAAGATGACCCGGCTCCGGCAGACCATCGCCAGCCGTCTCGTCTCCGCCCAGCACGAGGCCGCCATGCTCACGACCTTCAACGAGGCCGACATGTCCGGCATCATGGAGCTGCGGAAAAAATACCAGGACGACTTCGTCAAGCGGCACGGCGTGAAGCTCGGCTTCATGTCCTTCTTCGTGAAGGCCGTGGTCAACGCCCTCAGGGAGGTCCCGGGCATCAACGCCCAGATCGACGGCGACCACATCATCTCCAACCACTATTACGACATCGGCGTCGCCGTCTCCACCGACAAGGGCCTCATGGTCCCGGTCATCCGCGACTGCGATAAGAAGAGCATGGCCGAGATCGAGAAGGACATCGCCGACGCCGCCAAGCGCGCCCGCGACGGCAAGATCGCGCTCGCCGACCTCGAGGGCGGCGTGTTCACCATCACCAACGGCGGCATCTTCGGCTCGCTGCTCGCCACGCCCATCATCAACGCCCCGCAAAGCGCCATCCTCGGCATGCACACCATCAAGGACCGGCCCGTCGCCCTCCACGGCCAGGTCGTCATCCGCCCGATGATGTATCTCGCCCTCAGCTACGACCACCGCCTCGTCGACGGCAAGGAGTCCGTCACCTTCCTGATGGCGGTGAAGAACGCCCTCGAGGATCCCGCCCGCCTCGTCGTCGGGGTCTGATAAAATCTTTCTCTTCCTCTTTCTCGTAATCGTTCTCTCCTTCGAGCCGTTCGTGAAAGAGAATGAGTAAGAGAACGAGAACGATTTAATCTCATGTCTTCCCAATCCTTCGATCTCATCGTCATCGGCGCCGGCCCCGGCGGCTATGTGTGCGCGTTCCGCGCCGCGCAGCTCGGCCTCAAGGTCGCCCTCCTCGAGAAACGCGCCACCCTCGGCGGCACCTGCCTGAACGTCGGCTGCATCCCGAGCAAGGCCCTGCTCCACTCCTCGGAGCATGTCGCCTTCGCCCGGACCCACGCCGCCGCCCACGGCATCAGGTTCGGCTCGGTCGAGATCGACCTCGCCACCATGCTCAAGCGTAAGGACGAGGTCGTCGCCAAGAACACCGGCGGTCTCACCCTGCTCGCCAAGGGCCGCAAGGTCACGGTCGTCACCGGCGAGGCTGCGTTCACCTCGCCCTCCACCCTCGCCGTGAAGGGCGGGCAGGGCACGACCGAGCTCACCGCCAAAAACATCGTCATCGCCACCGGCTCCGCGCCGGTCGAGCTGCCGTTCATGAAGTTCGACGGCTCGACCATTGTGTCCAGCGACCACGCCATCGCTTTCCCGACCGTGCCGAAGAAACTCGTCGTGGTCGGCGGCGGCGCCATCGGGCTTGAGTTGGGCTCCGTCTGGTCGCGCCTCGGCAGCGAGGTCACCGTCGTGGAGTTCCTCCCGAAGATCATCGCGACCTACGACGATGACATTGTCCGCAACTTCACCCGCCTCCTCCAAAAGCAGGGTCTCAAGATCGAGGTCGGCGCCAAGGTCACGGGCTTCGCCCGGGGCGTGCTGACCGCCGAGCGCGACGGCACGGTGCTGGAGTTCTCCGCCGACAAGGTGCTCGTTTCCGTCGGCCGCCGTCCCTACACCGACGGCCTCGCTCTCGACCGGGCCGGCGTGCAACTCGATGACAAGAAGCGGGTCAAGGTGGATGATCACCTCCGCACGACCGTCAAGAATATCTGGGCCATCGGCGATGTCGTCGCCGGCCCGATGCTCGCCCACAAGGCCGAGGAGGACGGCGCCGCCGTCGCCGAGTGGATCGCCGGCAAGGCCGGCCACATCAACTGGGACCTCGTGCCCGCCATCGTCTACACCCACCCCGAGGTCGCCAGCGTCGGCCTCGGCGAGGACGCCGCCAAGGCCGCCGGCCGCGCCGTCAACGTCGGCAAGTTCAACTTCGCGGCCAACGGCCGCGCCATCGCCGCCGACGCCACCGACGGCTTCGTGAAGATCATCGCCGACGCCAAGACCGACCGGATCCTCGGCGCGCAGATCCTCGGCGCCAACGCCGGCGAGCTGATCAGCGAGGTTGTCACCCACATGGAATACGGCGGCAGCGCCGAGGACCTCGGCCGCACCATCCACGCCCACCCGACCATGAGCGAGGCGATCAAGGAGGCCGGCCTCGCCGTCAGCAAGAGCGCCATCCACGGGATGTAAATCGGCCACTCGTCTCGCCGCAGTCCCGCTTTGCGAGACGAAGGCGGATACACGGCATGTGATTTTGGTCCGCACAGCCTGACGATCCTTGACCGCGCCGCGACGGCGCGGTCTTTTTTTCCTTCATGTCCGCCGCCCACCTCACCCACCGCCGCGCCCTGCTGCTGATGCTGCTGTCGGCCGCCAGTTTCACGGCAACCGTGCTGCTCGTCCGCGCGCTGGGCACCCTGGGCGTGGTGAACATCTGGCTCGTGTCCTGCGCCCGGTTTGTCGTGGGACTCGGCATGATCAGCGCAATCTACCGCCGCGAGTTCCAGCCGCGCCACCTCTGGCGCAACGGCAAGCTGATGGAGCGCGGCCTGGTCGGCGGCATCGGCGTCTACATCACCTACCTAGCCGTGGTGAAGCTCGGCGCGGGCCGCGCCACCTTCATCGGCAACACCTACGTCATCTGGGGCGCCTTGCTGGCGGCGTGGATGCTGAAGGAGAAGCTGCAGCCGGCGGTGCTCACCGGCGGCGTGGCCGCGCTCGCGGGCATCGGCCTGCTGACCAATGTTTTTTCCACCGGCGGCTCGCCGGGGATCTACGATCTGCTGGCGGTGGTCTCGGCCCTGCTGTCGGCTTATGTCGTCGTGACCATCCGCCAGCTGCACGCCACGGAGCACACCTCGACCATCTACTCCGCGCAATGCGCCTACGGCCTGCTCATCTGCGCGGTGCCGGCGGTCCTCACCTACCAGCCGCTGTCCGGCCCGGCCTGGGCCATCATTTTCGCCGCCAGCGTGGCCGCCGGGGTCGGCCAGTTGACCATGACCCGGGCTTTCCGCGACCTGCCGGTGGCGGAGGGCTCGCTGCTCCAGATGCTGGTGCCGCTCGGCATCGCCGTGGGCGGCATGGTGTTTTTCCACGAACGCTTCGCCCTGCACGAGGCGATCGGGGCCGCGTTGATCCTCGGCGGCACCGCCTTTACCGCCATGCGCACGGCGACCACCGCCAACGCCGAGGCGGAGTAACCCGGTCCAATCGTTGGTAGTCTATTAAACTACCAACCGATTGGGCCGTCCGTCCGGATCAGGGAAGAGGGTGAATTCTTTCGTGTGTTTCGCGTGTTTCATGGTCTCATTCGGGGAGTGAAAAAACTCATCCTCTGGGACATCGACGGCACCCTCATCGTCTCGCACGGCGCGGGTGTGAGGGCCATGGAACGCGCGCTGACCAAGCGTTTCGGCGTGTCGTGCGACTTGGGTCAGATCGACTGGGCCGGGCGCACGGACAGGTGGATCACCGGGGAGGTCTTCCGGCACGTCGGGCTACCGGATACGCCGCAGAACACCCACGACTACCTTGAGACCTACCTAGAGCTGCTGCCCGTTGAATTGCGGGATGGCCGCCAGGGCCAGGTGCTGCCGGGCGTCCTGCAACTGCTCGAGCTGCTGCATCACCGGAAGGATATCGCGCAGGGCCTGCTGACGGGCAACCTGCGGCGGGGCGCGGAGCTCAAGCTGACCCACTACCGGGTCTGGCATTACTTCGAGTTCGGCGCTTTCGCCGACGACAGTCCGCGCCGCAACGACCTCGGCCCGCACGCGCTGCGCCGCGCGAAGGAGCGGCACGCCGTGGAATTCGACCCGGCCAACACCTTCATCATCGGTGATACGCCGCACGACATCGAGTGCGGCAAGGTCATCGGGGCCCGCACCATCGGGGTCGCCACCGGCCGCTACACCGTGGCCGAGTTGTCAGCCCAGGCCCCGACCGCGGTGTTTGCCAATTTCGCCGACACGGCGGCGTTCCTGCGCGTGATTGACGCGGGCAACTGAAGTTTGGCCCTGTCACCCGGTCTACCGAAGCATTCGCCAAGGCGGGATACTGGGCAGGCCGGGGAAGACCTGCACTCTGTCGTCCTGCGCGCAGCGAAGGATCCAGCATGACGAACGCACTGGACGAAACTCTGGATTCCTCGCTTCGCCCGGAATGACACTGAAACTTTATCCGTGATAATCCGCGCCATCCGTGGTTGATTGAAATCAGAGCATGAAAAATTCCACCATCGCCATCGGCTCCGACCACGCGGGCTACGCCTACAAGGAAAAGATCAAGGCCATGCTCCTGGCCGAGGGACACACCGTGCGGGATTGCGGCACGACCTCGGATGCGGCGTGCGATTATCCCGACTTCATCCGTCCGGTGGCCGAGGCCGTCGCGCGCGGCGAGGTCGAGCGCGGCATCGTGCTCGGCGGCTCCGGCAACGGCGAAGCCATCGTGGCCAATCGGGTGAAAGGCGTGCGTTGCGGCCTCTGCTGGAACGAGCAGGTCGCCAGCTGGAACCGCTCGCACAACGACGGCAACTGCCTCTCGCTCGGCGCTCGCACGATCACCGAGGAGGAGGCACTCAAGATCGTCCGCGTTTGGCTCTCGACGCCATTCGAGGGCGGGCGCCACCTGACAAGAATTCAGAAGATCGATGCAGTCTAGGCACTTAGAACGGTCGCTCGGGGCGCGACCACAATTAATTTGATATCGTAGCACTGGTCGGCAGCGTCTTTCCCAATGGGAACAAGACACTGCGGCCCGCCGGAAGAGATCAATGCGCTGAATTGCTTCATCAAGCTGCAACGAGCGGCCGAATCGGTCGCGACCCGCGTCCACGCGGTGCTGCCCGAATCGCTGACGATCACCCAGTTCGGTGTGCTGGAGGCGCTCCACCATATCGGGCCACTCTGTCAGAGCGAACTCGCCGAGAAACTGCTCCGGAGCGGCGGCAATCTCACTCTGGTCGTCGACAATCTGGAGAAAGCCGGGCTCGTGCTGCGCGAGCGCGATCCCGCCGACCGGCGCTACGTCGTGGTGCGGCTGACGGACAAGGGCCAGGCCTTCATCACCGCGCTGTTCCCCAAGGTTGCGGCCAACATCACCCAGGAAATGAGCGCCCTCTCCGGCACCGAGCTCTCCGATCTCAGCCGTCTCTGCAAAAAGATCGGGCTGCGCAGCTGATTTCTTCCGCGGCGCTTCTATTTCGATATCAAAGTTTATGAAAGCCAGGGTTTCAGGCCTCCACCACATCACCGCCATCGCGTCTGATCCGCGCCAGAATCTAGATTTCTACACCCGTGTGCTCGGACTGAGGTTCGTGAAGAAGTCGGTGAACCAGGACGACCCCGGGACCTATCACCTCTACTACGGCGACTATGCGGCTTCGCCGGGAACCATCCTGACTTTCTTTCCGTGGACCGGCCTGCGCCGTGGACGCCCGGGCACGGGTCAGGCCTATGCGACGGCCTTATCCGTGCCGGCCAAGTCCCTTCCCTTCTGGCAGGAACGTTTCAGCAAACTCGACGTGCCACACCAGGCCGTTGCGCACCGCTTTGCCGACAAAGTGCTGCCCTTCGCCGATCCCAACGGCCTGCGCCTTGAACTGCTCGCCACCAGCGAAGCAGACCCCCGCCCCGCCGTCCCAGCCAAGGACGTGCCGGCCGGGTTTGCCATCCGCGGCTTCCACAGCTCCACGCTGGCGCTGAGTGACGGCACTGAGACCGCGCGCGTCCTCACGGACAGCATGGGCTTAAAACTCGCCAGCCAGTCCGGATATCGCGCCCGCTACAGCGCCGGTTCAGGCGGCCCCGGCGCCTATGTCGATTTGCTGACCGATCCCGCGTTGCCGCGCGGCCTCAACGGCGCGGGCACGATCCATCACGTCGCGTTTCGGGTGCCGGACGAGTCCACCCAAGTCGCCGCCCGCGACGTCCTGCTGAAGGCCGGCCTGTCCGTCAGCCCGGTGATCGACCGCGCCTATTTCAAATCCATCTACTGCCGGGAACCGGGCGGGGTGTTGTTCGAGATCGCCACCGACGGCCCTGGCTTCGCCATCGACGAACCGCTGGATCAGCTCGGCGCCATCCTCTCGCTCCCGCCGCGTCTTGAGCCGCACCGCGCCGCCATCGAGGCCGCGTTGCCCAAGCTCGGCTGAACACGTCAGCCTGGTCGCGTCACCACTTCGCGCCACGCGAGGATTTATGTGCCCGCAGGAATCCCGCACTCCGCGTTAGACTTTCCGGCGGGACGGCACATGCTGCGCGGTCATGAGCATGATCTACCGCCGCCTCGGTTCCTCTGGCCTGCAAGTCTCCGCGTTTTCCTTCGGCGCCTGGGTCACCTTCGGCAGCCAGGTCGGCGACCCGGTCGCCCGCGACCTGATGCACGCCGCCTACGACGCCGGGGTTAACTTCTTCGACAACGCCGAGGGCTACGCCGACGGCCAGGCCGAGGTCGTGATGGGCGACATCCTCAAGAAATCCGGCTGGCGGCGCGGCAGCTTCCTGGTTTCCAGCAAGGTCTTTTTTGGCGCCGAGCACGACGGCCCCAACGAGGCGGGCCTGTCCCGCAAGCATGTCACGGAGGCCTGCCACGCGGCGTTGCGCCGGCTGCAAGTCGGGCATCTCGACCTGTTTTTCTGCCACCGACCCGACCCGAACACGCCGATCCTGGAGACCGTCCGCGCCATGCACGACCTCATCACGCAGGGCAAGGTGCTGTATTGGGGCACCAGCGAATGGTCCGCCGCCGAGCTGACCGAGGCCTGCGCGCTCTGCGCCCGCCACGGCTTCCACGCCCCCGCGATGGAGCAGCCGCACTACAATCTCTTTCACCGCACCCGGTTTGAAAACGAGCTGAGCCCCGTGTTTGCGAAGCACGGCCTGGGCACGACCACCTGGTCGCCGCTGGCGAGCGGCCTGCTCACCGGCAAATACAACAGCGGCATCCCGGCCGATTCGCGGCTCAACGTCGCGGGCCTCGAGTGGCTGCGCGACCAGCTGACGGGGCCGGGGTCCGACAAAAAGATCGCGGCGGTGAAGCAATTCGCCGGCATCGCCGCCGGGCTGGGCACGACGCTGCCCCGCCTCGCGCTCGCGTGGTGCCTGAAAAATCCGCACGTGAGCACCGTCATCCTCGGCGCCTCGCGCGTGGAGCAACTGCGGGAGAACCTCGGGGCCCTGGACCTCCTGCCCCGCCTCACCCCCGAGGTCATGGCCCAGGTCGACCGGATCTCCCGGCCGGTGGCGGATTAGTCCAAAGGCATCAATCACCCGCCGCCCGTTCGTCCTCCGAACTTTTTCCTCGAAGCCCGCGCCACCGGAACGCAACTTGGCCCGGATGAATTTCCCCTCCACTCCGGCGCGGTTCGCCCGCCGGGACATCAGGCCCGCCGACGCGGGCCGGCCCGAGAACCTGCTGCAAGTCTACGCGTGGATGCAGCTGTCGCGGACGGCCGACAACCGGATCCTGGACCTTTTCCGGCAGGGCCTGATCCGCGGCACCGTGACCGGCGGGCAGGGCAACGAGGCCCTCATCGTCCCGCTCGCGCTGCTGGCCGACAAGACGATCGACGTCATCTCCTTTTCGCATCGCGGCCTCGGCGGCCATCTCGTGTGGAGCGGCCACCTCGGCGACCACCTCTGCCAGTATTTCGCCAACAGCGGCAGCCCCACCAAGGCCCGCGAAGGCAACATCCACCACGGCGATCCCGCCCACCGCAGCCTGCCGATGATCTCCCATCTCGGCATCATGCTGTCCAACGTCATCGGCGGCACCGATTCGCAGCGCCGCCTCGGCCAGCCCGCCGTGGGCTTCGCGTTCTTCGGCGACGGCTCCTCCAGCACCGGCGACATCCACGAATCGCTGAACCTCGCGGCCGTGCTGTCCGTGCCGGTGGTCTTCGTCATCGAGAACAACAAATATGCCTACTCGACCCCGGTCTGCGAGCAGTTCGTCTCGTCCAACCTGTTTGAGCGCGCCAAGGGCTACGGCATGGAGGGTTTTTCGATGGATTGCAGCGACCCGGCGCACGTGCTCCAGACCCTCGCCGCCGCCATCGAACGCACCCGCGCGACCGGCCGGCCGCTGCTGATCGAGGCCCACACCTTCCGGCTCCGCGGCCACGCTGCCTACGACACGGGCGACTACATGAAGCCCGGCGAGGCCGAGGCCATCCTCGCCCAGGATCCGCTGCCAAAATTTCGCGCCACCCTCGCCGCCGCCGGCCACGGCACCGCGCTCGACGCCATCGACGCCGAAATCTCCGCCTTCACCGAGGCCACCCTCAAGGTCTCGCTCGCCCTGCCCCCGGTCTCTCCCGCAGGCATGCAGGATGATCTGTTCGCCCCGCATTCCCCACCGATGCCGTGGGTTCCTTCGGTCGGTTCAATCGAAAATCAGGAATCGAAAATCGAAAATCTCACGCTGGCGCAGGCGCTGACCCTTGGCCTGCGCAAAATCCTCACCGAGCGGCCCGAGGCCATCGTGCTGGGACAGGACATCGGCAGTTACGGCGGCGCGTTCAAGGTCACCGAGGGCCTCGTCCAGGTTTTCGGCCGGCCGCGCGTGCTCAGCACGCCGCTCTGCGAATCCGCCAGCACCGGCTACGCGCTGGGCCTCGCCACCAACGGCCACCGCCCGATCGAGGAGTTCCAGTTCGCCGATTTCTCCACCGACGCCACGACCCAGATCGTCCTCAACGCCGCGACCTATCACTTCCGCGCCGGCCAGAAATGCCCCGTGGTCTTCCGCTTCCCCTGCGGCGGCGGCCTCACCTTCGGCTCCTTCCACTCGCAGGAACTCGAGTCGGCCTTCCTCTCCTTCCCCGGCCTCAAGGCCCTCTACCCGTCCAACCCGCAGGACGCCTTCAACGCCCTGCTCGCCGCCTACGAGGATGACAACCCCGTCATCCTTTTCGAGCACAAGGGACTCTACCGCCGCGGCAAACATCCCGTGAAGTTCGACGCCAGCTACCGCTCGATCTGGGAGCCGGCGAAACTCCGCTCCGGCGCCGACGCCACCCTCGTCACCTACGGCGAGATGGTGCTGCTGGCGGGCGAAGCCTGCGATTACCTCGCGGGCGAATACGAGAAGACCTTCGACCTCTTTGACCTGCGCGCGCTCGCGCCGCTGAAGCTCGACGCCATCAAGGCCTCGCTGGCCCGCACCGGCCGGCTCGTCGTCCTCCACGAGGGGCGCCGCACCCACGGCTTCGGCGCCGAGCTGGTCGCGCGCCTGACCGAGGAGCACTTCGCCTCGCTCAAGGCCGCGCCGCTGCGCATCGCCGCCCTCGACCTGCCCGTCCCCTTCGCCCCCGAGCTCGAGGCCGCCTACCGGCCGAGCAAGGACAAGATCGTCGACGCCATCGCGGCGTGGCTGGGCTAGCTTCACACTTGTCATTCTGCGCGCAGCGCAGAATCTCGGCTTCGCTCCATGCCTCGTCGCCGCGCCAGCATTTCCAAGAAACAGTGGGCCGCCCTCCGGCTCTTCGCCATGGATGTGGACGGCGTGCTGACCGACGGCACCGTGGCCATCGCCAGCGACGGCACCGAGACCAAGCATTTCTCAATCCTCGACGGCATGGGCATCGTGCGCCTCCACAAGGCCGGCGTCGCCGTCGCCTGGATCTCGGGCCGCGCCTCGGGCGCCACCACCGTCCGGGCCGCCGAGCTGCGCGTGCCCCATGTCATCCAGGGCCGCACCGACAAGCTCATGGCCTTGCAGGAGCTGGTCAGCCAGCTGCGGCTCACGCCCGCCGAGGTCTGCTACATGGGCGACGACGACATCGACGCCCCCGCCATCGCCTGGGCCGGCCTCGGGGTCGCGCCCGCCGGTTCCATGCCCGCCGCGCTCAAGGCCGCGCGCTACGTGCCCGCCCGCCCCGCCGGCCGCGGCGCCGTGCGCGAAGTGTGTGAACATATCCTGGCCAACCGCGGTCAGTAACCCGCCGTGCCATCCCCCGCCAAGCAACTGCTGCTCCTGCTCGCGCCTGCTGCGGCCATGCTCGCGGCCAACACCCAGATTTCGACCGATGCGCCCATAGTGAACTTCCGCCTGCCCGCCTTCACCCCCGAAGGCCACCGTGCGTGGCTGGTGCGCGGCTCCGAGGCCCGTGTCGCCGGCGAAAACCTGATCAATATCAAGGAACTCACGCTCTCCGTCTTCTCCGGCCGGGCGGACGAAAAGGTCGACACCCTGATCCTCAGCCCCACGGCCGCAGTGCAACCCGCCGACGCCCTCATCACCGGCCCCGGGACCATCCGCGTCATCAACGACCAGTTCGAGGCCGGCGGGCGCAACTGGCGTTACGAGCACAAGGCCAAAAAGGTTTCCATTGGCCGGAACGTCCGCGTATCTTTCCGCGCCGAATTCAAGGATTACCTGAAATGAAACTCCGCCTCCTCTTCGCCCTCGCCGCCCTGCTGCCCTCCCTTGGGGTGGCCCAGTCCGCCTCGCTGCAATCCACCGTCATCGAAAGCGACGGCCCGGGCGAGATGGTCAGCACCGACACGGAGACGAAGATCACCTTCCGCGACAACGTGCGCGTCACCGGCACCAACATGCGGCTGACCTGCGATTACCTTGAGGTGGTGGTGATCCGCAGCGGCGACAAGTCCGCCACCCTCGGCAAGCTCGACAAGTTCCGCTCCATGCTCGCCACCGGCAACGTCCACATGGTCCAGGGCGACCGCGAGGCCGCCTGCGGCCGCGCCGAGGTCCTGCCCGAACAGGAGAAGGTCGTCCTCTCCGGCACCCCGGTGGTCGTCGACCACGACCAGAACACCCGCATCGCCGGCGAAAAGATCACCCTGCTCCGCGGCCAGCGCAAGGTGGAGGTCGAGAAGCCCATCCTCACCGCCCCGCCGGTCAAGGATCTCGGCGTCGACAAGCCGCCGGCGCCGAAACAGCCCTGAGCATGGAAGCCGCTGTCGCCGCCATCCGCACCGAGGGGCTCGTCAAGGTCTACGGCCATCGCTCCGTCGTCAACGGGGTCAATGTCCACGTCCGGGCCGGCGAGATTGTCGGCCTGCTCGGCCCCAACGGCGCGGGCAAGACCACCACCTTCTACATGGTCGTCGGCCTCGTGCCCGCCACCTCCGGCCGCGTCTTCATCAACGGCCAGGACGCCACCGGCCTCCGCATGCACCGCCGCGCCCGGCTCGGCGTCGGCTACCTCCCGCAGGAGGCGTCGATCTTCCGCAAGCTCACCGTCGAGGAAAACGTCCTCGCCATCGTCGAGACCCTGCCGGTGAAATCGGCCGACCGCCCGGCCCTCGTCACGCATCACCTCGACGAGCTCAGCCTCGGCCACCTCGCAAAGCAGAAGGCCTACACGCTCTCCGGCGGCGAGCGCCGCCGCCTCGAGATCGCCCGCGCCCTCGTCACGCGGCCGAAGTTTCTGCTGATGGACGAGCCCTTCGCCGGCGTCGACCCCATCTCCGTCGCCGAGGTGCAGAAGATCATCCTCCAGTTGAAGCAGCGCGGCATCGGCGTGCTCATCACCGACCACAACGTCCGCGAGACCCTGCGCATCGTCGACCGCGGCTACATCATTCACAAGGGCAAGGTCATGACCGAGGGCTCCGGCGACTACCTCATCAACGACCCCCAGGCCCGCGAACTCTACCTCGGCCAGGATTTCAACATGTGAGAAAAGCCGCAGGCGGTAAGCTGAAAGCTTTAAGCTTCCGCCCTCGGAGTCTTCGCTTATAGCTTACAGCTTAAAGCTCTTCGCTTCCCCGCCCCCATGCCCACCAAAGCCATCCACGGCATCACCGTCGCCCACTTCTACGAGACCTACCGGCAAAAACTCGGCCTGGAGCTCGTGACCGGCGAGGCCGGCCTGCACCGCCTCATCAAGGAGGGCTCGATCAACCGCCCCTCGCTCGCGCTGACCGGTTTCTTCAAGTATTTCGCGAACAAACGCCTCCAGGTCTTCGGCGCCGCCGAGATGACCTACCTCAAGACCCTCTCCCAGCGCCAGCAGATCGAGACCTTCGGCGAGATGGTGAAGCGCGGCATCCCCGCCATCGTCCTCACGCGCAACTACGTCGCCACCCACCCGCTGCTCGCCGTTTCGCAGGAGATGAAGCTGCCCATCTTCCGCACGCCGATGATCACGATGAACTTCGTGAACCTCGCCACGCTGTGCATCGACAACGAGTTCGCCCCCTCCGGCACCGAGCACGCCACCACTCTCGACATCAAGGGCATCGGCGTGATGATCCGCGGCGACAGCGGCATCGGCAAATCCGAGTGCGCCCTCGCCCTCATCGAGCGCGGGCACTCGCTCGTCGCCGACGACCTCACCTGCATCAAGCTCCTCGACGAGCGCGAACTCTCCGCCAGCTCCCGCCCGCTCAACCGCGGCTACATGGAGTGCCGCGGCATCGGCATCATCAACATCGCCGACATGTTCGGCGTGAAAAGCATCCGCCTGGAGAAGCGCATCGACCTCGTCGTCTCGCTCCGCACGTGGACGCCCGACGTGATCGAGGAGCGCACCGGGCTGGAGGAAAACTATTACGACATCCTCGGCGTCCGGGTGCCGCACATCGAGTTCTACGTCCGCCCCGGCCGCGACATCGCGCGCCTCGTCGAGGTCGCCGCCCTCGTGCAGGCCCTCAAGAACATGGGCCACGACCCCGCGAAGACCTTCAACGACCGCCTCATCGCGCACATGGCCGAGCAGGAGGCCGCCAAGACCCACAGCCCCAAGGCCGCCTTCAAGCCGCCCTTCGAGGCTGCGGGCAAGGGCGAGGCCGCCGACGCCGACTCCGCCTGATGCCTTCGGGAGCCTGCGGGAGCGGCTTTGCGCCGCGACTCGGAAATCCCGCCACTCCTCCCATCGGGGCCTAAAGCCCCTCCCACCTCCACCTGATTTTCATGCCCGCCCGCAACGACAGCAGATCCGCCGACCAACTCCGCCCCCTCGCCATCGAGGCCAACATCGCGCCCCACGCCTCCGGCTCCGTGCTGATCGGCTTCGGCTCCACCCGCGTCATCTGCGCCGCCACCATCGAGGCCAAGGTGCCCTCGTGGATGAAGCAGCAGGGCGTCAAGGGCGGCTGGCTCACCGCCGAGTATTCCATGCTGCCCTACAGCACGCTCGACCGGAAGCCGCGCGACATCACCAAGGGCAAGATCGACGGCCGCACGGTCGAGATCCAGCGCCTCATCGGCCGCTCCCTCCGCGCCGTGCTCGACCTCGAGAAACTCGGCGAACACACCCTGTGGGTTGATTGCGACGTGCTCCAGGCCGACGGCGGCACGCGCACCGCCTCCATCACCGGCGCCTATCTCGCCGCCCGCCTCGCCATCCAGAAGCTGCTCGACGCAAAAAAAATCTCCGAGAACCCGCTCACCGATTCCGTCGCCGCCGTCAGCGTCGGCATCTTCGGCGGCGAGGTGCTGCTCGACCTGAACTACGTCGAGGACAAGGACGCCGAGGTCGACGCCAACGTCGTCATGACCGGCCGCGGCCAGTTCGTCGAGGTGCAGAGCAGCGGCGAGGAATCCACCTTCTCCCATGCCCAGCTCCAGCAGCTCCTGGCCCTCGCCCAGCAGGGCCTCGGGCAGCTCGCCGCCGCGCAGACCGCCTTCCTCGCCCGGCACGTGCCGTAAGTGAACTGTTTGAATCAGACCGATGCTTGTCATTCTGAGCGTAGCGAAGAATCCAGTATGATCCGCGCCGGCGTTCGTGCCGCTGGATTCTTCACTTCGTTCAGAATGACAGGCCAATTCTTGGCCACCATTTCCCCTATGAACCGTTGCCTCCCCGCCCACATCCGTGCCGCCGCGCTCCTGCTCGCCGGCACGCCGCTCCTCCCCGCGGCCCGCGCCGGAACCGCCGACACGCCCGCCTGGATCGAGAAAAGCAACGCCAACGCCAAGGTCGTGCTCGACGCGACCAACCACTTCCAGCCCGAGGGCGCCTCGGCCACCGGCATACCGGGCTTCGACGACAAGATCGCCGACCTGAAGCCCGGCATCAACGAACGCTCCGACGCCGCGGTCATCGGCGCCCGCGACGAGCTGGCCAGGCGCCTGCTCGTGGAGACCGATCCGCTCGTCCGGCAGGACCTCGAGATCCTCATCCAGTCCTGCAACGACAACCTCGAGACCGCCCGGCTCCAGCGCAAGCACCTCGCCTCGTTCGTCGACGTCGGCCAGCTGGTCTTCTTCGGCCAGTTCGGCCTGCTGCAGGACCAGGTCGACGCCGCGCGCCGGCCCGCCGCCCTCGCCCGCCTCAAGCTCTACACCGGCCTCGTGCCCGGCGCCACGCCGATCACGCAGCTCGCCCAGGATCGCTACAACGAGGCCGCGGCCGATCCCGCCCGCCTCGGCTCGTTCCAGGACCGCATCCAGCAGGCCGTCGCCAACACCGCGCGTTACACCGCCGGCATCCGCGGCCTCTACGCCAAATACGGCCTCGAGCAGCTCGACGGCGCCCCCGCCGCGCTCGACGCCTTGGAAAAGCAGCTCAAGGATTACAACGACTGGGCCGCCGCCACCGCCCTGCCCCGGGCCCGCACCGACTTCCGCCTCCCGGCCGAGATCTACGCCGACAACCTCAAGAACGTCGGCCTCGACATCCCGCCGCAGGAGCTGATGCAGAAGGCGCTCACCTCCTTCGCCGAGATCCGCAACGAGATGCAGGCCCTCGCCCCGCTCGTCGCCAAGGAGCACGGCCTCGCCGTCACCGACTACCGCGAGGTCATCAAGCAGGACCAACTCCCCAAGGACCAGGTCGAGTCCTGCTACGCCGGCATCATCAAGCAGGTGGAGGACATCATCCGCCGCGAGCGCATCGTCACCCTGCCCGGCCGCGCCATGATCATGCGCCTCGCCTCCGAGGCCGAGAACGCCGCCCAGCCCGCGCCGCACATGCAGCCGCCGCCGCTCATCAACAACAAGGGTGAGCGCGGCCAGTTCGTCCTCACCACCGGCAACCCGCCCGCCAAGGACGGCGCCAAGACCGACGGCTATGACGATTTCACCCACCGGGCCGCCGCCTGGACGCTCACCGCGCACGAGGGCCGGCCCGGCCACGAGCTGCAGTTCTCCGCCATGGTCGAGCGCGGCGTGTCGCAGGCGCGCAGCCTCTTCGCCTTCAACAGCGTCAACGTCGAGGGCTGGGCCCTCTACGCCGAGGCCGAGCTGAAACCCTACGAGCCCCTCGCCGGCCAGCTCTTCGCCCTGCAGGCCCGCCTCCAGCGCGCCGCCCGCGCCTTCCTCGACCCGATGCTCAACCTCGGCCTCATCACCCGCGAGCGCGCCCACGACATCCTCACCCAGGACGTCGGCCTCTCCGAGGCCATGACCAGGCAGGAGGTCGACCGCTACACGTTCCGCGCGCCCGGCCAGGCCACCGCCTACTTCTACGGCTACCTGAAACTCATGGAGCTGCGCACCGCCACCGAGGTCGCCCTCGGGCCCAAGTTCGACCGGCAGACCTTCAACGACTACATCATCGGCCAGGGCCTGCTGCCGCCGCAGTTGCTCGCCAAGGCCGTCCGCGAGGATTTCATCCCCGCGCAGTTGAAAAAATAGGCCGCAAGCGATCGGTGTTTTGAATCAGGTAGGGCGCGTTATCCCTAACGCGCCGTCATCCGGCGTCTGCTGCTTCACGGCGGATTATGGATAATCCGCCCTACCTCACCCCTCCGACTTGGCGGATTTTTCCGCCTCGTCCCTCAGCTTGGCAAAGTTGCCCTCCTCGGAGTTCCGCACGAAGCCTTCCGTCACCGTCTTCAGATCCTCCCACCGGCGGCGGATGGCCTTGGCCTCGTCCTTCGTGATCTGGTTGTCCGCCGCCGCGACGGCGATGACGCCGAGCATGTCGGCGAACTCCTGCACGATGCTGTTGGTCGAGGGGATGAGCTGGAAGGGATGCGGTTTGGCCTTGGGGTTGTGGATGTAGAAGCCGCCGGCCCGCTCGCAGACCCACTGGGCGATGCGCTCGTCGTTGGTGATGCGCAGCAGCTGCTCGATGCGGTCGAGCGGGTTGTTGGCGCCGCTGCCGGTCTCGTCCTGCGGCGGCTCGGCCCACTTGTAGATCAGCGACAGGGAGAGCCCCATGTCGGCCGAGATCTGTTTCGCGCTGGTTTTCTTCAGCACCTCCTTGAGCAACTCGTGCGATTGCATGGCCGCCATGTTGCGACCAGCCGGGCCAAAGGCAATCCCGCCCTGAAAATGACACACCCCGCCCTGGTGGACACCCCTCTCCAGGGGGGATTGTCGGTGCCGGAGATTTGATCCCCTCTATCAAGAGAGGTGGCGCTTGGCGCCGGGATGTGTTGCCTGATCATTAAGGAGGCATCTTTTTGATGTCCTTTCGCGCGGCTTTGTGGCTAAAACTACGCCTCCTCCCCCATGAATATCCACGAGTATCAGGCCAAAGCTTTGTTCGAGAAATACGGCGTCGCCGTGCCCCGCGGCGTCGCCGCCCGCACGCCGGCGGAGTTCGACTCCGCGCTCTCCACCCTCGGCCACGACGGCCCGCTCATCGTCAAGTCCCAGATCCACGCCGGCGGCCGCGGCAAGGGCACCTTCACCGACGGCTTCAAGGGCGGCGTGAAGTTCGCCCAGACCAAGGCCGAGGCGCTCGACTACGCCAACCGGATGTTCAACAACACGCTTGTCACCGCCCAGACCGGCCCCGCCGGCCGCAAGGTGCAGACCGTCTACTTCACCGTCGCGAGCGACATCCGGAAGGAATACTATCTCGCCATCCTCCTCGACCGGAACACCTCGCTCCCGGTCATCGTCGCCTCCACCGAGGGCGGGGTCGAGATCGAGAAGGTCGCCCACGACACGCCGGAGAAGATCTTCAAGGTTTTCGTCGACCCGGCCGTCGGTCTCCAGGGCTATCAGGCCCGCCAGCTCGCCTTCCAGCTCGGCTTCACCGGCGATGTGTTCAAGAACGCCGTCAAGCTCATCGACTCGCTCTACAGGATGTTCTGGGAAACCGACGCCGCCATGGTCGAGGTCAACCCGCTCATCACCACGCCGGATCACAAGGTGCTCGCCCTCGACGCCAAGGTGTCCTTCGACGACAACGCCCTCTTCCGCCACCCCGAGATCGTCGCCCTGCGCGACCTCAACGAGGAGGACCCCAAGGAGATCGAGGCCTCGAAATACAACCTCTCCTACATCGCGCTCGACGGCAACATCGCCTGCCTCGTCAACGGCGCCGGCCTCGCCATGAGCACGATGGACATCATCAAGCACTACGGCGGCAGCCCGGCCAACTTCCTCGACGTCGGCGGCGGCGCCTCCAAGGACCAGGTGCAGGCCGCCTTCCGCATCATCCTCACCGACCCGAACGTGAAGGGCATCCTGGTGAACATTTTTGGCGGCATCATGGACTGCAACACCATCGCCACGGGCGTCGTCGCCGCCGCCCGCGAGCTCGGCCTCAAGATCCCGCTCGTCGTCCGCCTTGAGGGCAACAACGTCGCTGCCGGCAAGCGGACCCTCGCCGAATCCGGCCTCAAGATCGAGTCCGCCGACACCATGGCCGACGCCGCGCAGAAGATCGTCAAGCTCGTCGCCTAGCCAAATTTTTCTCACACCAAGGACGCAAAGATAGCAAAGTTCGGCTTTCCTCTTCTTCGCTCTCTTCGCGACCTTCGTGTAAACCTCTTCATTCCCATGGCTATTATTGTTAACGAAAAAACCAAGGTCCTCGTCCAGGGCATCACCGGCGAGTTCGGCGGCCGCCACACCAAGCTCTCCCTCGACTACGGCTCCGCCATTGTCGCCGGTGTCACGCCCGGCAAGGGCGGCCAGTTCTTCGAGCACGGCGAGCACCGCGTCCCGATCTTCAACACCGTGCGCGACGCCGCCACCGCCACCGGGGCCACCGCCTCGGCCGTGTTTGTGCCGCCGCCGTTCGCCGCCGACGCCATCCTCGAGTGCGCCGACGCCGGGCTCGACCTCTGCGTCGCCATCACCGAGGGCATTCCGATCAGGGACATGATCCGCGCCAAGCGCGCCATGCTCGGCAGCAAGACCCGCCTCATCGGGCCCAACTGCCCCGGCATCGTCACGCCCGGCACCGGCAAGGATTCCAACGGCGGCTGCCGCATCGGCATCGCTCCCGGCTATATCCACAAGAAGGGCCATGTCGGCGTCGTCTCCCGCTCCGGCACCCTCACCTACGAGGCCGTCTTCCAGCTCACCTCGAAAGGCCTCGGGCAGACCACCTCCGTCGGCATCGGCGGCGACCCGGTCAACGGCACGTCGCACCTCGACGTCATCAAGATGTTCAACGACGACCCGGAGACCTGGGGCATCATCATGATCGGCGAGATCGGCGGCAACGCCGAGGTCGAGGCCGCTCGCTGGATCAAGGCGAACTGCAAGAAGCCCGTCGCGGGCTTCATCGCCGGCGCCACCGCTCCCGCGGGCCGCCGCATGGGCCACGCTGGCGCCGTCGTCGGCGGGGCCGAGGACACCGCCGCCGCCAAGATCGCCGTCTTCAAGGAATGCGGCATCGAGTGCGCCGTCACGCCGTCAGACATGGCCGACGCGCTGGTCCGCGCCGCGAAAGCCCGCGGCGCGAAGCTGGCGTGAGTTGATCTCGGTATTGGCCCTGCCTCCTCCGGGCTTGCGCCACCACCTGACTCGCATAGCGTGCAGGTGGGCTAATTGTCATGCCTGAACTCTCGCGCTTTTATGGCATTATCATTCGCATGTTTGCCGAACCCGGCGAGCGCCATCACGTCGCGCACTTTCATGCCTATTACCAAGAGCACACCGCCGTCTTCTCCATCTCACCGGTCGCCCAAATCGCCGGCTCCCTTCCCCAGCGCCAGCAACGCTTGGTCGAGGCATGGGCCGAACTGCATCAGCTCGAACTGCAGGCCGACTGGCAGCTTCTTCAAGATGGACGCAGTCCCGCGCCGATAACTCCCCTGCAATAGACCTGCGCCATGAACCATCCCATCCATCGCATCTCGTCGTTTGAGTTGAGCGCACCTTACTCGCTGCGTCTGATTTTCGCCGATGGCTTGGTGCGCACGATCAATTTCGAATCGATTTTGGCCGGCGCCCTCTACGGGCCGTTGCGCGACCCGGCGGTCTTTGCCCAAGTTCGGCTTGACCCCGAGGTTCACACGGTGGTCTGGCCGACCGGAGCCGATTTCGACCCGGCCACGCTGCATGACTGGCCGGAACACGAAGCCGCCTTTCGCGCCGCCGCCAAACGCTGGAGTAGCACCCATGCGCTCGCCTGACACCGCCGCCGCCAAGATCGCCGTCTTCAAGGAATGCGGCATCGAGTGCGCCGTCACGCCGTCCGACATGGCCGACGCCCTCATCCGCGCCGCCAAGGCGAAAGGCGCGAAACTGGCCTGATGGCCGCTTGATCGTGAATTATGGCAGTTAAACGCAGCGCATGAAACAAGCACGCCTCAGTTTTCTTTTCGCCCCCTTGGTGATTCTGGTCATGGTTTGCAGCGCATTTGCTGCGGCCGGTCCGAGCGTCAAGGTGACCGTGGGGTCAAATGCGCCTGTATCTGTTTCGGAATTCTCGCTGCGTCAGCTTTTCACAACCAACACGTGGTGGAGTGATGCCCAACGTAACTATGTTCCGCTGGGTGATGGCCGGAAAATCCCCTTCGCGAGCATTGTTGCTGCAACCTTCACCGCCACAGGTGTCATTTCCCAGGAGAACATTCACGAATATGAGATAGACGTGGCCATCAACCTTAACGACGGTAAGCGGATTGAATCACGCTTGGGAAGAGAGGGCGCAACCGAGATATCCCTGATCGGGAAGACCGTGGGAAAAGACTTTAAAGTTAACCTGGCCGAGCAATCCGGCATTCGGGTTCAAGTGTTGTTCAAAAGCGACGAGGCGCTTTTGATCTGCACCAAGGATTCGACACACCGTTACTTCGGGCCTGATTGGAAATTTTGCCCCATCGACGGGGCTCCGCTGAAATAATCAAGACAGATAGGGGCGGCGGGCGGAGACTGCAGCAGGCCGGATATCCATCTGGGCAAAATAGCGAAGGAAGGTTGAGATTCTGTAAATCGTCCCAAAGGATGAGATAGGATCAAAGGATGAGATAGGGATGAGATAGGGTCAGGCTCTCTCAAGAAACATCAATTGGCGGGTTGAAGTTCAACGAGTTGGAAGCCGAGATTTTTGGCTTTGGCGCGGAGTTTGGCGAGAGCTTTGGAGCGGCGCAGCGGGTTGTTGAGGTCGTGCCGTGAGGGTTCGTAGGCTTTCTTGTCGCGCAGGCAGGCGTAGAAGATGCGGGCGAGTTTGTGCGCGGTGGCGGTGATGGCGGCGGCGCCGCCGAGCCGCGCGCGCATCCGGCGGTGAAAGTCCCCGAGTTCGTTGTGGGCGTTGCCGACGCCTTGGGCGGCGATGCGCAGGATGCCGGCGACGCGGTTGGCGGAGGCGCGAGTGGAGACCTTTAATTTTTTGCCGCCGCTGATTTTGTTGTCCGGGCACAGCGACAGCCAACTGGCAAAGTGCTTGGCGGTGGGGAAAGCGGCGAGCGAGGACCCCAGTTCTGCCCACAGGCCTTGCAACGTCGCCGCGCTCAGGCCGGGAATGGTGCCGAGGTCCACGCCGCAGATGCGCTGGAGCAAGTCGGCGACAGGAAATCCGGGCAGGTTCTTGCCGCCCTCCCGCCGCCGCTTGGGCTTGGCGGCGTGGACGGCTGGTGGCGTCGGCTCTCCCGCGGGAGCAAGCGCCGCTTGCAGTCGGTGGACCTCCGCTTCGACCGCCACGATCTGTTCGCGCGCGAACCGGTAGCCGGCGCAGGCCTGTTGCAGGCAGAAGAGGTGTTCGGACCGGTAGTCTCCGGTCAGCGCCCGGGTGAGCGTGGCGACATCGGCCTTGACGCGTTTGTCGCGCAGCGAAGCGAGGTGCGCAGGATCGCGTTGCCCGGCGAGGATCGATTCCAAGATGGCGGTCCCCGTCGCCCCGGTGATGTCGGTGAGCACATGATGGATCTGCACGTTCATTTGATCGAGGGCCTTGTGGATAT
>JACPPI010000032.1 GCA_016190985.1 Opitutia bacterium
ATCTTCTTTCCTGCATGGCGTGTTCCAACGCCAGCCGGGGGCTTTCCCCTTGGCGGCCGTCATTTTTTTGCCCGCGCCGGCCTGTGCCGCCGGGGCGGCTTGTCCCACCGGCGGCGACAATCTGGCCGGCAGCGTCCCAGTGCTGCATTCGTCGGGTGGAACCCGGCCTCTGGACGGGTTTTTGCTGTTCCGCGTCCTGAAAACGCCCCCGGAGGCCGCGTTCCTCCTCGCCCCGCAATAAATGTCCGCGGAAGCGGCCACGGAAAAAGCGAGTTACATCCCCTATGCTTCTGCAACTTTTCCAGCGTGGCCACCCCCGCGGACAAAATGGGGTGGCGCAATAAAATGAACCGACTGGCGGCAGTTTGCGCCGCGCGGGCGCGTCTGTCCAGTCTGCATGCACCGGGACCGTGTCATGGGCGCATCTCAGTTTCTTGCAGCTCCGAGGGAGTCCTACGAGGGGGGGGGAAACCCGACTGACTGCTCTGATTTTGCAAAATAGTGAGATGCGCCCCGTGTCATGCGGCGCGGAGATTTGCGGCGGCGGCGGTTGACTCGCCCCCGGCGCCGGCTACTGAGGGACCGGCCATGGCCGATTTCCTCGAAAGCAAACGACCCGCCACCCGCGCCCTGCTCGTCGGCGTGCAGACGCCGGACATGAAGCCCGGCGAAGGGGCGGAGCTGCTCACCGAGCTGAACGAACTGGTCGAAAACCTTGGCCTCGCGATCACCCACTCCACCCTCATCACCCTGCGCGACCGCCAGCAGCCGAAATTCCTCATCGGCACCGGCAAGGCCGCCGAGCTGATCGCCCGCGCCAAGGCCGACGGCGCCGACGTCATCGTGCTCGACGAGGAGCTCTCCCCCGCCCAGCAGCGCAACTGGGAGGAGGAATCCGGCCTCGCCGTCATCGACCGGCAGGAGGTCATCCTCGAGATTTTTGCCGACCGCGCCCAGACCCGCGAGGCCGTGCTGCAGGTGGCGCTGGCCCGCATGGAGTATTCCCTGCCGCGCCTGACCCGCGCCTGGTCCCACCTCTCGCGCCAGCGCGGCAAGGGCAAGATGGGCGGCGAGGGCGAAACCCAGCTCGAGCAGGACCGCCGCCTCGTCCGCAACCGCATCACCAGGCTCAAGGCCGAGCTGGCGCAGGTCATCTCCCAGCGCGCCACCCAGCGCATCAGGCGCCAGCGCACGCCCGTGCCGGGCGCCGCCATCGTCGGCTACACCAACGCCGGCAAGTCCACCCTGCTCAACAAGCTCACCGGCGCGCAGGTGCTCGCCGCCGACAAGCTCTTCGCCACGCTCGACCCGACCACCCGTCAGCTCGTGCTGCCCGACGGCCGCACCCTCCTGCTGACCGACACCGTCGGCTTCATCCGCCGCCTGCCGCACCGCCTCGTCGAGGCCTTCAAGGCCACGCTCGAGGAGGTCGTCGTCGCCGGCTTCCTCATCCACCTGCTCGACGCCGCCAACCCCAACGTCGACCAGCACCATGCCACCACGCTGGCCGTGCTCGGCGAACTCGGCGCCGCCGACCGCCCCACCCTCACCGTCTTCAACAAGACCGACCTGCTCGACGGCAACGCCCTCGCCCGGCTCCGCGCCCAGCACCCCGAGGCCCTCTTCATCAGCGCGCACACCGGCGCCGGCCTCGGCGAATTGCTCCGCCACTGCGAAGCCCTCGCCACCGACGACACCGAGGCGGCCGATCTGCTCGTCCCGCACAGCCGCTACGACGTCGTGGCCCGGCTGCACCAAGTCGGCCACGTCCGGAAACGGGAGTCGCTCGGCGACGGCACCCGCCTTACGGGTCGCTTTCCCAAAAAATTCGCCGCGCTCTACACGCCGTTCATCATCCCGAAGCCCGCCCCGAAAAGGAAACCGGCCGCGAAACGCCGGTCTGCCTCCCGCGAATGATCCCGGTCCACGAAGCCTGGCACGCCATCCTGGCCCACGCCCGGCCGACCGGGACCGTCCGGCTGCCGCTGGGAAACGCGCTCGGCCGGGTCCTGCGCACCGCCGCCCGCGCCGACGCGGATTCGCCACCCTTCGACGCCGCGGCCATGGACGGCTACGCCCTGCGGCGGACCGACGCGGGCCGCGCGCTGCGTGTCATAGGTGCAGCCGAAGCCGGCAGCGCCTTCACCGGCATACTTGGCGCCGGCGAATGCGTCCGCATCCTGACCGGCGCGCCCGTCCCGGCCGGAGCCGATTGTGTCGTCAAGCAGGAGGATGTGGTGCGCACGGGCGATTCCGTCCAGGTTCTGCGCCACGACGGTCCTGACTTCATCCGCCGCAGCGGCGAGAACCGCCGGCGCGGCGACATCGTGGTGCCGGCCGGCACGCGGCTCGGCCCGCCCGAGCTGGCCGCCTTGGCCGCCGCCGGCATCGGCGAACCCGAGGTCGCCCGGGCGCCGCGCTGCGCCCACCTTGTCACGGGCAACGAACTCGTGCCGCCCGACCGCACGCCCACCGGCGCGCAGATCCGCGACAGCAATTCGACGCTCATCGCCGCGCTGCTCACCCGTCTGGGCAACGAGCTCGTTGGGCAGACGCGCGTGCGCGACGACCTGGCTGCCGCGCAAGCCGCCGTCGCGGCGCTGCCCGCGCACGACGTGTTGCTCATTTCCGGCGGCGCGAGCGTGGGCGATCTCGATATTGCGCGACCGCTGCTTGAGGCGCTTGGTTACACCCTGCATTTCCACGCGCTCAATCTCCGCCCCGGCAAGCCGCTCGTGTTTGCCAGCCGCGGCGCCCAGCTCGCCTTTGTTTTGCCCGGCAATCCCGTGTCACACTGGGTGGTCTTCCAACTATTCATCGCCCCGCTGCTTGATTACTTGCAAACCGGCGCCGGCGCGGCGCCCGCCCGTCTGACCGGCCGGCTGGCCGAGGGCCGCGTGCCGCCACCAGACACCCGCCAGACCTTCTGGCCGTGCCGCGCGGTCATCACCCAGGGCGGCTACGACCTGACGCCGCTCCCGCTCGCCAGTTCCGGCGACAGCGCCGGACTGGTCGGCGCAAACGCACTCTTGCCCGTGCCGCCGCCGCCCGGCAGTTTTGCGACCGGTCAATTCGTCGAGTTCATCCCCTGCCCATGAGCCACGCGCCCAAAGCTTTTTCCCACCTCGACGCCACCGGCGGGGCCAGCATGGTGGATGTCGGCGCCAAGCCCGATTCGCACCGCACCGCGGTGGCCGAGGGCCGGCTGACCTGCTCGCTGAAAACCATCGCGCAACTGCGCGCCCGGGCGCTCCCAAAGGGCGACGTGCTGACCGTCGCGCAGATCGCCGGCATCCAGGCGGCCAAGGCCACAAGTGCGCTCATCCCGCTGTGCCATCCGCTCGCCCTCACGTCGGTCGATGTCGGCTTCACCGTCGAGGCCGACGGCATCGTCGTCCGCGCGACGGTGCGCGCCACCGGCAAGACCGGCGTGGAGATGGAGGCGCTCACCGCCGTGTCCGTCGCCGCGCTCACGCTCTATGACATGTGCAAGGCCGTGGACCAGGCCATGAGCATCGGCGGCATCCGCGTCGTGGAGAAGCGCAAGGCATGAAGATCGCCCGTGTCACGCTCAGTGATCGCGCCACCGCCGGAGTGTATGCGGACACCAGCGGGCCGGAGATCGAGCGCATCGCGGCGCAGTTTTTCGCCGAACCGCTCGAATGGACGCGCGTGCTGCTGCCCGACGACCGCGCCGCCCTGGAAGCCGCGCTCCGGCACCTCGCCGACGAGGCGCAGTGCCCGCTCATCCTCACGACTGGCGGCACCGGCCCGGCCCCGCGCGACATCACGCCCGAGGCGACCCGGGCGGTGCTGGAAAAGGAGCTGCCCGGCTTCGGCGAAATCATGCGCCTGCGCAGCCATGAAAAAGCAAAGACCGCCATTCTCTCGCGCGCCACGGCCGGAGTGCGCGGCCGCTCCCTCATCATCAACCTCCCCGGCCGGCCGCGCGCCATCGGCGAATGCCTGCCGCTGCTCGTGCCCGCGATCGCCGAGGCCCTGGACCACATCGCGGGTTTCCGACCGGCCCTGCACCCGCCGCCGGCCTGACCGGCGCCCGCTTGCGCTTGTCGCCGAACATCCAGTTCAACCGCCGCGAGCTGGCCGGCGCGTTCGGCGACATCGGCACCTCGCTGCCCATCATCGTGGCGATCCTGCAGGCGACCAATCTCCCGGGCGCGGGCGTGCTCGTGGCGTTCGGCCTCGCACAGATCGCGACGGGGTTGCTCTACGGGCTGCCCATGCCGGTGCAGCCCCTGAAGGCGATGGCCGTGGTCGTCATCGCCGGCCAGGCGTCGGGCGGGCTGCTACAGCTGGCGGGGCTCTTGATCGGCGTCATCATGCTGGGCCTGTCGGCCGGCGGGGCGCTCGACTGGCTGGGCCGCGCGATTCCGGCGTGCGTCGTGCGCGGCGTGCAGGCCGGGCTCGGGCTTTCGCTCGCGCGCACCGCCACCGACCTCGTGGCCCGCGAGGGCGGCGCCTGGGGCTGGATCGCCGCGGTCGCCGCCCTTGTGCTGCTGGGGCTGATGCGCAAAACCCACCGGCTGCCCGGCGCGTTGCTCGTGGTCGGTGCGGCCCTGGTGTGGGCCGCCGTGTATCGGGTTGACTGGGGCACGGTCGGGCCCGGCTTCGGTTTTGTCGTGCCGCGCCCGGCTCCCTGGCCGTGGGACCAGTGGGCGGCTGCCCTGACCCTGCTCGTGCTGCCGCAGCTGCCCCTGTCGCTCTCCAATTCCCTCATCGCCACGCAGCAGACGGTGCGCGACCTGTTTCCCGGCCGCGAGTTCACCTTGCGCACCATTGGACTGACGTATGCCGGGCTCAACCTGCTGGTGCCGTGGCTGGGCGGCATCCCGGTCTGCCACGGGTGTGGCGGGCTCGCGGGTTACTACGCGCTCGGGGCGCGCTCGGGCGGCGCGGTCGTGATTCATGGCGCGCTGTGGGTCGGCGCCGGCCTGTTCTTCAGCGGCGCATTTGTCACGCTGGCGCAGGCCTTCCCGCCCGCGGTCCTCGGCGCCGTGCTCCTGTTCGAGGCGGCGGTGCTGGTGCTCCTGCTCCGCGACCAGAGGGCGGCGCCGGCAGGGCTTGCACTCGCGGCCGCGGTGGCGCTGCTGTGCTGTTTCGCCCCCCACGGCTACCTCACCGGGCTCGTCGCGGGGGTCGCGGCGCATTGCGCCCTCCGCGCGGCGGGGGTCCGTTTTTCAGTTGTGAAGGCCTGAAGCCGGCAGCTGATTAACGCCGGGCCCGGCCCATGCCATTCGACCGCTACAACCGCGACATCGACTACCTCCGCATCTCGCTCACGGATGCGTGCAACCTGCGCTGCGTCTACTGCATGCCCGAACACATGACGTTCCGGCCGCGCGAGGAGCTCCTCTCCGATGCCGAGTTGGAACGGCTCATCGGCCTGTGCGGCGCGGTCGGGTTCCGCAAGATCCGTTTCACCGGGGGCGAACCCACCCTGCGCGCCTCGCTCGTCACGCTCGTCCGCCACGCCACGCAGTCGCCCGGCATCGAGACCGTCGGCCTGACCACCAACGGCGTGCTGCTCGACAAACTCGCCGCGCCATTGCGCGCAGCCGGCCTGCGCTCCGTCAACATTTCCCTCGACACGCTCGACCCGGAGAAATTCCGCCGCATCACGCGCTGGGGCCGGCTCGACGCCGTGCTGGCGGGACTCGACGCCGCCGCCCGGGCCGGGCTGCGCATCAAGCTGAACGCCGTCGTCTCCCGCGGCACGAACGACCGGGCGGACGTCGTGGCGCTCGCCCGCTTCACCCTGGCGCAGCCCTGGCAGGTGCGCTTCATCGAGCAGATGCCGTTCGGCAACAACGCCGCGTTCCAGCAGCGCAGCATGGTCGACGAGGCCGAGCTGCGCGACGTGCTCAGCGCCGCCTACGGCCCGCTCGAGCTGGTGAACAACGGCCGGCTCGACGGCGAGGCGCGCCTCTACCGCATCCCGGGCGCGCCCGGCTGCCTCGGCTTCATCAGTCCCGTCACCAAGCCGTTCTGCTCCGATTGCAACCGCCTGCGGCTCACCGCCGACGGCGTCCTCCGGCTCTGCCTGCTGCGCGACCACGAGGTCGACCTCCGCCCGCTGCTGCGCGGCGGCGCGGACGACGGCGAGATCACCGCCGCGATCCGCCGGGCGGTGTTCGAGAAGCCGTGGGGCCACGGCCTCGATCAGCACCTCATCCCCGCCACGCGCGGCATGTCCGAGATCGGCGGCTGAACTTTCGCCATGAATCCGACCGCTCCACGCCTCCTGCAGCTTCAGTTTTTCGCCGCCCTGCGCGAGCAGGCTGGCTGCTCCACGCTGGCGGTCGAGACCGCGGCCCGCACGCCGGCCGAGCTCTACCGGGAATTGCAGGCTTGCCGCGGACTCACCCTGCCAGCGGAACTGTTGCGTGTCGCCGTCAACGCCCGCTATGTCGCGATGGATACGCCGCTGCAGGCGGGCGACCACGTCGTCTTCATTCCGCCCGTCGCCGGGGGCTGACCTGCCATGTTTGAACTGGCCGACCAACCGATCGACTCCGCCGCATGGCGCACCCGGCTCGCGCACGGCGCCGCCGGGGCGCTCGTCGTGTTCGAGGGCTGGGTGCGCAACCACCATCTCGGCCGTCCCGTCACCGAACTGGAATACGAAGCCTTCGACGCGCATGCTCGGCTCGAGGGCGAGGCGATCATCGCCGAGGTCGAGCAGGACTATCCTGGCTGCCGTGTCTGCTGCGTGCATCGCACCGGGCGGCTGCGCGTCGGCGAACTGTCGGTCTGGATCGGTGCGGCCGCGCCGCACCGCGCGGCCGCCTTCCTTGCCTGCCGGCAGGTCATCGAGGAACTGAAGCGCCGTCTGCCCGTCTGGAAAAAAGAGCATCATCCTGATGGCGCGACCGAATGGGTGAACTGCACGGCCGAGGCGGCGACAAGCCGGCTCTCGCCCGAAACCTACCATGCGCGCCAGATTGCCCTGCCCGAGGTCGGCGCCGCCGGCCAGGCCGCACTCGCCGCCGCCAGCCTGCTGGTCGTCGGCGTCGGCGGGCTCGGCTGCCCCGCCGCGCTCTATCTCGCCACCGCGGGCCTCGGCCGGCTCACCCTGGCGGACGGCGGGCTGGTCGAGCTTTCCAACCTTCACCGCCAGATCCTCTTCACGGCCGACGAGGTCGGCGTCGCCAAGGCCACCGCCGCCGCCGCGCGGCTGAAGGCGCATAACCCGCTGGCGCGCATCGAAGCGTTCGCCACCCGGGTGACACCGCTGAACGTCCGGACGCTGGTCGCCGGGCGCACGGCCGTGCTGGACTGCACCGACAATTTCACCGCCCGTTTCCTGCTGCACGACGCCTGCCGCGCCGCCGGCGTGCCGCTCGTGTCGGCGGCGGTGCACCGCTTCGAGGGCGAGCTGACGGTCTATGCTCCCGGCACGCCGGGCTGCCTGCACTGCCAGTGGCCGGCCCACAGGCCCGCCGAACTCGACGCCACGGGCGATTGCGCCAGCGGCCCGGTGTTCGCCCCGACCGTCGGCGTGCTCGGCGTCATGCAAGCCGCCGAAGCGCTGAAGCTCATCCTGCGCACGCCCGGCGCCGATTTCCGCCACACCCGCCTGCTCAACCTGCTCGACGCGTCGGTGCTCGCCGTGGAGCGCACGGCCAATCCTTCGTGTCCTGTCTGCGGCCAGCCGGCCATCATCCGGTCGGACCGCACTCCCAGCCGGCCGGATGTCATCCTGACTGAGGAGGCATTCGTTGCCCTCGGCCCCGTTCGGACGGCATGGTTGCTGGAAGCAGGCGAAACTGCGCGCGCCGGGTTCCCCGGCGCCGAGTGCGTGCTGGCCGGGGATGTATTGCGCCTGCGCGAACTGGCGGCCGCTGGTCCGCTTGTGCTGGCCTGCCGATCGGGCGTGCGCAGCGCAGCTCTCGCGCGGTTGCTCCGCGCCGAGGGCATGGGCGCGGTCTTTGCCCGGGCCGTTGGCGCAACCTAGGCGTGGTTCAGCGGAAAAAGCGGTAGAACAGGTAGCCGTAGCACTCGCGCAGCGCCGTCTCCGTCTGCTGCCAGGCCTCGCCGCGCGGCACGAAGTCGATCGCCGTCATCTTGCGCGTGGGATCAAACCGGAAGTCGACCGGGAAGATCACGCAGTCCACGCCGGCCCGCTTGAACTGGCGGGCCGAGCGCGGCATGTGCCAGCCGGTCGTGACGAGGATGACGCGCTTCCAGCCGTTGGTCTTCATCAACGCCGCCACCGCCGCGGCCTCGTCGGCGGTGTTCTGGACTTCGCGCGTGACGATGATCCGGTCCGCCGCCACGCCACGCGCCACGGCGATGCGTTTCAGCTCGTCGCCCTCGGTCGTCGCGGCGTCCTTCCACTCCATGCGCGCGCCGGTGAAGACCAGCCGGCCCGCCTTGCCCGCCTGCCACAGCGCCACGCCCGCCTCGAAGCGCTCGGAAGTTTCCAGAAAATTGGGCACGAAGTCCGTCCCTGCTTTGGGGCCGAGGATGCCGCCGAGCACCACGACCGCGTCGACCGGCTCGACCTGACCCACGGCGACCGCCGGGTAACGCGATTCCACCCAGCCCAGCAGGCGGGCGCCGACAAAGGGAATGCTGCCGAGGTAAAGCACGGTCAGCGCGACCACGAGCGGCCAGCGTTTTTTCCGCCACAGCGCCCAAAACACCAGCAGGGCGACGAGGCCCGTGGGCAGGAGGAAGACGGGGAGAAGTTTGTTGAAGAAAAGCATGGGGGTCAGCGCGGGGGCTTGACCGTGAGTTTGCCCCGGATGAGCGCCTGTTTTTGCGGGCGCGTCAATTGCTTCAGTTGGTATTCGCGCCGGAGCGCGCGGGTCAGGCTCATCGGTCCCTCCGCCCAGACGACACGCACGGGCCGCCGGGGCCGCGTGTATTTGGCGCCGCGGCCGGCGTTGTGCGCGGCCTGCCGGGCCTTCACGTCCCTGGCCGTGCCGATGTAGAAGGTGCGGTCGGCGCAGCGGAGGATGTAGACGAAGGCGCGCTTGGCGGGCATGGCGCCGAGCCTTGCGAATCCCGGCCTTTCGACAAGCCCGACCTGGAATTTCGGCCCTTGACCCGCCGGGGAGCGGGGGCTTCTTTCGGCCGCTCCTACTGCCTGGTGGTGTAATGGTAGCACAGGCGACTTTGACTCGCCTAGTCATGGTTCGAATCCATGCCGGGCAGCCAATTTTGTTGAGCAAATTGGCCACCGGACATGGATGAGAACCTTGGTTCGACGACCGGAGCGCAGCGGAGAGAGAAGGATCGACCGGAGGTCGAGGGCGCAGCCCCGAGCGAAGCGAATGGCCGCGTATGACGCTGGCGGGGTGCATTTACCCTTTGAGCCGCCGGGGCGACCGGGCCAACCTTGCCGCCATGTCCGAGCCCGCCAGCGCCCTCGCCCAGCTTGCCACGCTCCGCGGCGAGATCCACGCGCTCGGCGCCGTGCTCGGCCGCGTCATCGCCGGCCTCGAGGGCCGCCGCACCTACGCCACCGTGGAGCGCCTCCGCACGCTCGCCAAGGCCGCGCGCGCGGGCGACCCGGCCGCCACGCCCACGCTGTCGAGGATAGTTGCCCGACTGCCCGCCGCCGCTGCACTCCACCAGGCGATGGCCTTCACGCTCTACTTCGAGCTGGTCAACCTCGCCGAGGAAAACTTCCGCATCGGCCTGCTGCGCTCCCGCCGCTCCGCCGGCCGGCCGCGCAAGGAATCCATCGCCGCCGCCATCGCCGCGCTGAAGGCCGGCGGCGTCACCCCGCGCACGATGCAGCGCCTCGTCGGCCGGATGGACATCGAGCTGGTCTTCACCGCGCACCCCACCGAGGCCAAGCGCCGCACCATCCTCACCAAGCTCGCCGGCCTCGCCGCGCTGCTGCGCCGCACTCCGCCCGGCGGGCTGCCCGGCAACGCCGCCCTCGTCCGCGAGATCGTTTCGCTCTGGCTCACCGACCGCGGCCGGCCCGCGCCGCCCACCGTGACCGACGAGGCGGCCACCGGCCTCTGGTATTTCGAGCGCACGCTCTTCGCCGTGCTGCCGCAGCTGGCGCGGGATTTCGCCGCCGCCCTGCACGAGCATTACCCCGGCGTCCGGCCCCCGCGCCGCTGGCTGCGCTTCGGTTCGTGGATCGGCGGCGACCGCGACGGCAATCCCTTCGTGACGGCCGAGGTCACGCGCACCGTGCTGGCCGCGCACCGCGACCTCGCGCGCGCGCAACTGCTCCGCCGCCTCAGTGCGCTGTCGTGGTCGCTCACCGTGGCGGGGCACCGCGACCGCATCGCGCCCGCCGTGCCGCGGCTCGCCCGGCAGCTCGGCCGCGCCCTGCCCGACTGGTCCGTCCTCCGCCTCCGGCATGCGCACGAACCCTACCGCCTGCTGCTCCAGGTGCTGCGGCAGCGCCTCGCGGCCGGCACGGCGGACACGGCCGCAATCGACCGGACACTGGATGTCATCGACGCCAGCCTGGCCGCCGGGCGCGGCGCCGCGCTGCGCGACGGCGAACTGCGCGATGCCCGCGCCTCGTTCGAGATTTTCGGCCTGCGCACCTCGCGGCTGGATCTGCGGCAGCACTCCTCCGTCCATGCGCGGGTTGTCGCCGAGCTGCTCGGCCGGCCCGGCTACGGCGCGCTCCCCGAGCCGGCCAAGCGCGCCGCACTGCACCGCGCGCTGGCCCGCACGCGCCGCCCGCTGGCCCCGCAGGCGAGTTGGTCGCCCGAGACGCGCGAGACCCTCGCGGGCCTGCGGGTCGCCCGCGAGCGCGACGCCTTCGGCACCTGCATCATCAGCATGGCGGCCGACGTCTCCGATATCCTGGAGATGGTCTTCCTCCAGACCGCCGCCGGCGTCAGCCTGCCGGTCACGCCGCTCTTCGAGACGCTGGAAGACCTGCGCGCCGCGCCGCGCATCCTGCGCGAGCTGTTCCGCGACCGCCAGTATGCGCGCCGCCTCGCGCGCGAAGGCCGCCGCCAGCAGGTGATGCTGGGTTATTCCGACAGCAACAAGGACTGCGGCTACCTCGCGGCCAACTGGGCGCTGTTCGAGGCGCAGGACGCCATCGCCGCCACCTGCCGCGCGCACCGCGTGGCCCTCACGCTTTTCCACGGCCGTGGCGGCAGCATCGCGCGCGGCGGCGGTCCGGCGGCCAAGGCCATCCTTGCGCAACCGGCCGGGCTGGCGGCCGGCGGCATCCGCGTCACGGAACAGGGCGAGGTGCTCTCCACGCGCTATCACGACCCCGACCTCGCGCACCGCGTGCTGGAGCAGATGACCTACGGCGTGCTGCTGGGCATCCACCGCGCGAGCGGCCGGCGCACGCGCCCGCCCGCCGCGTGGAGCAGCGCCATGGCCGCCATGAGCGCCGCCAGCGCCGCCGCCTACCGCGAGCTGGTGCACGGCCCGGACTTCCTCCGCTTCTGGCAGCAATCCACGCCGATCGACGAGATCGGCGGGCTCAAGCTCGGCTCGCGCCCGTCCTACCGGTCGGCCGGCCCGCGCAATTTTGCCGACCTGCGCGCCATCCCGTGGGTTTTTTCGTGGATGCAGAGCCGCTACAACCTCCCGGGCTGGTTCGGCCTCGGCACCGCCCTTGAAGAGGTGGCGCGGTCGCGCCGCGGCCTCGCGCTCCTCCGCGCCATGTATCGGCGCTGGCCCTTTTTCCAGACCCTGCTCGACAACACTCAGCTCACCCTCGGCAAGGCCGACCTCGGCATCGCGCGCCTCTACGCCGGGCTGGTCGAGGATGCCGCGCTGCGCGACCGGATCTTCGCGCGCATCGAGGCCGAGTTCCACCGCACCGGGCGGCTCGTGCTTGCCGTCACGGGCCAGTCGCGGCTGCTCGAGCGCGAGCCGGTGCTGGCCAACTCCATCCGGCTGCGCAACCCCTACATCGACCCGCTCAACCACCTGCAGGTGGCGATGCTGCGGCGCCTGCGCTCGGGCCGCCTCGGCGCGCGGGAGCAGGCGGCCACGCGCCGCGTGATCGAGCTGACCGTCAACGGCATCGCCGGCGGCTTGAAAAACACCGGCTGAGCGTTGCGCCCGACGTGCCTCCCGCTGATGTCAACCAATAGTTGACAAGCGGTTTGGGACGACGGCTTCACTGTCGGGTGCCGCGCGGTCTTGACTGTCCGGGGGCAGCCTGAGCCGTCCGCCGACCCGCGCTCAGAAGCCCGGAAAGGGTTTCGCCCGCTGGGCCAGTTGCAGCGCCACGCCCCACGGGCAGCGCACGACGATCAGCCGCGTGCCGTCCTCCAGCCTGTCGTCGGAAAACGGCTTCGCGCCCGCCGCCACCAGCCGCTGCTGCACCGCCGCCGCATCGGGCGTGTAGAACGCCACGTGCAGCACCTGCGGGTGCGCCGCCGCGTAGTCGGGATAGGGCGCCACCGGGTTCGAATACAGCTCGAGGAACACCCGGCCCGTGTCGTCGCCGAGGAAATGGATGTGGCGCGCGGCGCCCTCCGCCTTCCGCACCACCGTCAGGCCGAGGTTCTCCACATACCAGCGCGCCATCGCGAGGGGCTCGGGGACGTTGAGGGCGACATGCTCGAACTTCATGCGCCCAGCCTGCGCCCGCCCCCGGCCCTGTCAAAACTTTGTCCCACCGGGCAGTCCCGCCATCTCGGGCATTGACGCCGCTTTTGCGGCTCGGTTTCATCCCGCTTCATGCCGACCAAAGCCACCCCTGCCGTCAAATACCAGCGCATCGTCCTGAAGTTGAGCGGCGAGGTGTTGCGCGGCCGGGGCACCGAGCCGATCGACGCCGCCACCCTCGAGCGGATGTGCGAACAGGTGAAGGAAATCCACGACCTCGGCGTGCAGGTCTGCGTCGTCATCGGCGGCGGCAACATCTTTCGCGGCCTGCAGGGCGCCAAGCGCGGCGTCGACCGCACCACCGGCGACTACATGGGCATGCTCGCCACCGTCATCAACGGCCTGGCCATCATGGACTGCCTGGAAAAAATGGGCGTCAAGACCCGCGTCCAGTCCGCCATCCCGATGAACCAGATCGCCGAGCCGTTCATCATGCGCCGCGCCATGCGCCATCTGGAGAAGAAGCGCGTGGTCATCTTCGTCGCCGGCACGGGCAACCCCTACTTCTCCACCGACACCACCGCCGCCCTCCGCGCCTCCGAGCTGCACGCCGACATCATCATGAAGGCCACCAAGGTCGACGGCATCTACGACAGGGACCCGAAGAAATTCCCCGACGCCGCCCGCTACGACGAGATCACCTTCGTCGACGCCCTGCGGCAGCGGCTCAACGTCATGGATTCGACCGCCTTCTCGCTCTGCCTCGACAACAACGTCCCCATCCTCGTCTTCAACCTCGACGACGAGCACGCCATCCTGAAGGCCGTGAAGGGCGAGAAGATCGGGACGCTGGTGCACAACTGACACGCTTCACGTCATCCTGAGCGCAGCGAAGGACCTAGTTTTTCACTCTCAACTCTCACCCCTCAACTCTCAACCAGCATGTCCCACCCCCTCCTCACCGACGCCACGACCCGCATGAAGAAATCCGTGGACCACACGCTCCACGAGTTCTCCACCCTCCACACCGGCAAGGCCTCGCCCGCCATGGTCGAGGGCATCCTGGTCGAGGCCTACGGCGGCACGCAGCAGCTCAAGGCCTGCGCCGCCATCACCACGCCCGACCCGCGCCTGATCCAGGTGCAGCCGTGGGACAAGAGCCTCACCCGCGCCATCGAAAAGGCCCTCCAGCAGGCCAACATCGGCGTCAACCCGATCGTCGACGGCAACGTCATCCGCCTGCCCTTCCCCGATCTGTCGCGCGAACGCCGGCAGGAATTCGTGAAGACCGCCCACCGCCTCGCCGAGGAAGGCCGCGTGCACGTGCGCAACGTCCGCCGCGATGTGCTCGAGCAGGTCAAGAAGGCCAAGCTGCCCGAGGACGAACACAAGCGCCTCGAGAAGGAAATCCAGGCCGCCACCGACAAGGCCATCAAGGACATCGAGACCCACCTCGCCCACAAGGAGAAGGAGCTGATCACGGTCTAAGGTCGTCCCCTGTGGCGGCGCGCGCAGAGCGCCGCTGCAGCAACGGACAACGGTGGTGAAACCCGGCCTCAGGGCGGGTTGATTGCAGGTGGCGCACGCTGACCCCGGCGCGTTTTTCTTAGGATTTTCTGCCAAGGCCCGAATCCTCCAGGTTCTCATGTGGGAGCGGGCTTGCTCGCGATTTCACCGGCAACTTCGCGAGCAAGCTCGCTCCCCCAGCAACGCGCGCCTTTTCCTTTTGCCTCCTGCCTCTGTCCTCTGTGCTCTGACCTCTGAATCCATGGATTTCGAACTGCCCACCACCGGCCCGCGCCCCATGTCGATCCCCGCGATCGATTTCAAGGCCCAGCTCAACGCCGAGCAATTCGCCGCCGTCACCGCCGCGCCGGGTCCGCTGCTCGTGCTCGCCGGCGCCGGCTCGGGCAAGACCCGCACCCTCACCTACCGCGTGGCTTACCTTCTCTCCCAGGGTGTCCGCCCGGGCGAGATCCTCCTCCTCACCTTCACCAACAAGGCCGCCAAGGAGATGCTCCACCGCGTCCACGACCTCACCGGCATCGAGCCGGCCCGCTTCTGGGGCGGCACCTTCCACTCCCTCGGCAACCGCGCCCTCCGCATCTACGGCGACGCCATCAAGCTCCCGAAGAACTTCACCATCCTCGACGCCGACGAGTCCGAAACCCTCCTCAAGCAGTCGGTCGAGTCGGTGGACAAGCTCTTCTTCAAGGACAAAACCAACCCCCGGCCCGGCCCGCTCTTCAGCGTCCTCTCCCTCGCGCGCAACACCCAGCGCTCGATCCGCGACACCGTCACGAAAAACTTCCCGCAATACGGCGAGATTACGGACCGCCTGCCCGCCTTCGCCGCCGCCTACGAGAAGGCCCGGCGCGACCAGTCCGTCGTGGACTACGACGACCTCCTCGAGCTCTGGCTCAAGCTCCTGACCGAGGCGCCCGAGGTCGGCGCGTATTTCGCCAGCCGCTTCCGCCATGTCCTCGTGGACGAATACCAGGATACCAACACCCTGCAGGCCCAGATCGTGGACCGCATCGCCGCGCACCACCAGGTGATGGCCGTCGGCGACGACGCCCAGTGCATCTACTCGTGGCGCGGCGCCGATTTTGAAAACATCATGACGTTTCCCGACCGCCACGCGGGCACCGTCATTCACCGCATCGAGGTCAACTACCGCTCCACGCCCGAGATCCTCGCCTTCGCCAACGGCGTGCTCAACGCCCAACCCAAGGGCCGCCACTTCGACAAGGAGCTCCGCTCCGCCCGCAAGCACTCCATCAAGCCCTACGTCGTCCAGTGCATGGACGACCGCGAGCAGGCCGAGTTCATCCTCAAGCGCATCCACTCCCTCGTGCACGACGACGGCGTCTCCGCCAACGAGATCGCCATCCTCTACCGCTCGCACTTCCTCGCCCTCGAGATGCAGCTCGCCCTCTCCCGCGCCGGCATCCCCTACGTCATCACCAGCGGCGTGAAGTTCTTCGAGCGCCAGCACGTGCGCGACCTCGTCGCCCTGCTCCGCTTCGTCTACAACCCCGCCGACACCCAGGCCTGGTCGCGCATCGCCGTCCTCCTGCCCAAGGTCGGGGAAAAAGGCGCGTCGAAGATCCACGCGGCCGCCAGCGACCACGCGCGACTGATGCAGAAGAACTTCATTGATGTCCTCGCCACCGACGACGTGAAGAGCAAGGTCGCCAAGGACGCCAAGCCCGAGTGGGAGCAGTTCTGCGCCTCGCTCGTGCAGGTGGCCGACGCCATGAACACGCAAAAGCCGACCGACACCGTCACCGTCGCCATCGAAGGCTGGTATGGCGACTACCTGAAGGGCGCCTACGCCGACTACCTCGACCGCCTTGAGGAATTGAAGGCCCTCGTCGGCTTCGCCTCCCGCTTCGGGGAGATGCAGGACCTGCTCGCGCAGATCGTGCTCCTCAACGGCGAGACGAGCGAGCGCGAGGTCGATCCCAACGCCGAGTGCATCAAGCTCACCACGATCCACCAAGCCAAGGGCCTCGAGTATGATGTCGTCTTCCTCATCGGAGCCGCCGACGGCCAGTTGCCCACTCGCCGCTCGATCGAAGCCGGCGACGTCGAGGAAGAACGCCGCCTCTTCTATGTCGCCGTCACCCGAGCCAAGAACGAACTCTACATCAGCTATCCCCGCGTCGCCACCCGCGCCGGCCCCGGCGGCATGATGTTAACTCCGTCGCGCTTCCTGACAGAATTGGACGATAGTCTTTACGAAGAGCTGCGGATCAAGCGTAGCTACGGCTGGTAAAGTATTTTAGAGATTATGAACACCATTGAGAAATTATTTATCGCGATGTTCAAAGATCTGCAAGAGATCGAAAGTAAGCCCAGCACTTATTCGCTGACGCGATCATCGGTCGCTCTGCGACAACTCCTACTGGAGCCCAACGGCGTTCTTCAACAGGCAAACAGATCTCGCAAAGTAAAATTGCTCTTCCCGGTCCGAACACTTGCCAAAGAGCCTGACGAACTTGAGCTAGTGGTTCACGGTTTTGGGAGCGAGGAAAGCACCGGAAAGCTAGATCAATTTCTCGCACAACCATGTCTTTGGCTTCTTGGGTATCGTTATACTGCTCGTGACATCGTCACCATTTGTGCAAACAAGGAGGGTGGCGCTCATTTCGATCATGTTCGCGATGCCAAAGAACAGTCACTCGTAAATCTTACATGGGCGCAAAAGGGCATTCGGATTAATGACGGGGCCTACGAAACACCACTGCTGTTCGTTCTAGCCCAAATAATTTCTGCGACTCTGAACGCGCTGGGACCTCTAAATGACGACATATTAAAACCCACTGCCCCACGCAGACCCAAGACTGTCATCTCGACCACAAAGAATTCTAGGTTGGGCTGGTTGCGAAGACTATTTGAGCGACTGTTTACAATGGAAGCGGCGGCTCCACCCAAGACTCAAGCGGTCGACGAAAGACCACTATTAAAAGGCCAGACCTTTCATCGTGAGGAAATCAAACTTGGAGGTATTCGCTACGAAGACTGCAAGTTCGAGGAATGTAGAATAACTTACGATGGAAGTATGCCATTTTGGCTAGAGAGGTGTTCGTTTGAGAAATGCACTTTCGAAATGTTTGGTCCGGCCCTGAATACCATGCGCTTATTTCAGTCTTGGTATCAAAGCGGCGAAGGCGGGAAGCGACTGATGATTGCAACAATGGCCGAGTTAAGACCCGACGGTTCATCGCGCGCCAATCCTCGCCCTTCAGACTTACCCCGCCACTAAAGCCCAGTTGGGTCCCGAAATGGGGTCTGGCTTTGTAGTGTGTAGTCCAGCCAAACAAAGGTCGTCACGCCCGACGTCTGCCCCGAACCGTCCGGCCCCGGCCGATTCGCCGAGGGAAATGTGTAATACAATGCGTTATACATTTCCGGCGGCCACCGATGCAGTTTCTCTCACGAGCCAATGGGGTCTGGCCGCTATATGCTACACCTTCGGGCCGAACCCGGGTTTGACCTCCGCCCTTCTTGCGGCTTCATTCCCCACATGCCGAGGCGCAAGGTCAGTGAAATCGTCGAGGAGGCCCGCCAGTTGCCCTACGGGGAGCGCACCGAGCTCATCGAGCAGTTGATCTCTGACAGTGCCAAGAACCCCGACCCCGAGATCGAAAAAGCTTGGGGCGACGAGGCCCTGCGCCGGCTTGCTGAAATAGAGAGTGGTAAGGTGAAGCTCATACCCGGTGATGTGGTAGCGGCCAAAATGCGGAAAATTCTGGGCCGGCAGTGAAACCGCATGCTCTCCATCCCGAGGCTGATGCAGAATATGAAGAGGCGGTCCGACATTACGCCTCGATCACGCCGGAGCTGGGCGGTCGCTTCTATGACGAGGTCGAGCGCCTGATCGCCGAAGCCTGCCAGACACCCGGCACCTTCCGCTTCATCCGCAAGCCCGCCCGCCGGCACTTCACCCGCGAATTCCCCTACGGCATCATCTACGTCGAGCGCCCTGACGACATCTGGATCCTCGCTGTCATGCACCTCCGCCGGGAACCAAACTACTGGAAACATCGTCTCACCCGGCCATGAAACGCCACCGTAAATCCAAAGCACCGGTCTTCGACCCGCAAGGCTACCAGGCCAACATTAAGGATTTGAACGGAACTCCCCTGCCCAACCTGGACAAAGTCAGAGCTAAATCGGCAAGGGACGGAGTCCGCCTCAGCTCAGAGCCGACCTTTGCCTTCTGGGACAATCCCACTGATGCCATCTACGACGGCCTGCCAGGGCGCAAAGCCAAGCCGGACTTATAGCATGGGAGCCGAATCGGGTCAGACTTGGCAGTGTGCAGTTCAGCCGAGCCAAGGCCGGCGCGCCAATTGCCTCTTGTCGAATCCGTCGCATGCCGGTTGAAATCATGGGCAACCCCGCTGTGCCTGGCGCGGATGCAACCCCCAACCCCTCGAACCCCATGAATGTCCGGGTCTTCCTCACCCTCGCCGCCTTGATCAACCTTTTCTACGGCGCCTGGTATTTTCTCGCGCCCGACAACGTCGCCTCGGTCTACGGCTTTGCCGCGGCCTCCACCGAGCTGAGCCAGTGGATGCTGCGCTTCCTCGGCGTCTTCTCCCTCTCGACGGGCGTCATGTGCGCCGTCGGCCGGAACGCGGAAAAGTCGCCCGGCCGGACCGCCATCCTCGCCGCCCAGGCCGTGGCGGGACTCCTCTGCTTTTACCTCGACGTGAAGACGCTCCTGGGCACGCCCGGCACCATGGACTGGGTGGACACGGTGGTTAACGGTGCCCTCGGTTTCGGCGCGGCGCTCTACCTCTATCGCGATCGCAAGTCCCAGTAAGGACCAATCCGCCCGCCCGCCGCGCCTCCGCGTGTGCCAGCCAATCGGCTTCGCGCTAAGCGTGACAATTGGGGATCGTTCACTCGCGACCGCAGGCCTGGCAATCCACCACGACGAGCAGGACGAGGGCAACGCACAGGGCCGGAAAGAGCATGCTGATCATGGGGGTATGCGAATATCAGACGGTTTCGGCCCCGAACCGTTCAAAGATTCCCCCGTTATCGCCGGCCCCGGCCCATCAAGCACCTCCACATCAAGCGCGAGCCAAACGGGGTCGCGCCGCGGGATGCTTCTTTGGAGTCGCTACGCAACCGCTGCACCGGCCAACCCACTGTCCGCCAAATCAGGGCAATCCTAGGTCTTGACTGAGCCGGTCCGCCGTCGCGGTTTGAACCCCGATAATTCGTCAATTAATACGTTACAAATTTCCGGCCCGCACCGGGGGTTGGTAGTTTAATAGACTACCAAGGACTCAGGCACCGGGCGGCCGGAGGACCTCCGCCGTGAGCCGGTCGAGATTCTGCTCGTTGGCCGGGACGACGATATGGCGGACGCGCTCGGCGAAGGCCGAGTCCTCAAAAACCTGCTCCCACGAGACGGTCGTGCCCGTCGCCGAAGCGACCAGCCCGATGGTCAGGCGATAACGCGGCGACGAGATGTGCTGCACCACGACCCGGGACGCCGGCACAATCTCGGCAAAGACGCTCTCGTTCGGATGCTTGCCGCCGTTGGGCGCGTGCATCGTGTAGACCCAGCGTCCGCCGGGCTTGAATTCGCAGAGCGTGAAGGTGTTGGTGAAGCCCGCCGGCCCCCACCAGCGCGCGAGGCGGACCGGATCGGTGAACGCGGCGAAGACCTGCTCCGGCGACGCCGGGATTTCGCGGGAGGTGGCGAAGGTCGTCATGGCATGTCGGCGGCGCACACAGGCTATGCGTGAAAGATAGTCATCATCTACTAATCACCCCATGCGCCGCAGCACGCGCAGGCGCTCCCGGCCTTCGCGCGACTGGAAGGCCACGTCCGGCACATAATCCTCGACGATCTCGTAGCCGTCCTTGAACAGCGCGGTCAGCTCGGGCACCGGGAAGGCGAAGGGCGGCCCCTCCTCGCCGGGATCGAGGTGCGGGCTGATGAACCACACGCCGATCAGCAGGCCGCCGGGCTTGAGCATCAGGTCGATCCCGCGCCGGTAGTCGCCGCGCATCGCGGGATGCAGGCCGCTCAGGCAGGTGTGCTCCAAAACGAGGTCGAACGCGCCGCGCAGCTCCGGCGCCGGGTTGAACACGTCGCCGACCACGAAGCGCTCCGCGATGTGCGGATACCGCGCGCGGGCCTCGGCGATGCCGGTGGGCGCGATGTCGAGGCCGAGGGCGTCGAGCCCGTGCTCCACCGCCAGCGCCACCTCATGGCCGTGGCCGCAGCCGGGCACCAGGGCGCGCCCGCGCACCGGGTGCCGCTCCAGATATTGGATCAGCGGAGGGGACGGCGCGCCCTTGTTCCAGAACACCTCGCCCTTCCGGTAGATTTCGTCCCAGTCCATGGGGCCGAATAAAACCGCCCGGCCGGGGTGCGTCGAGGCACAATCGGTTTGCCGCGGGCCTTTGCGCCGTCATGCTGCCGGTCATGCGCCGCGCCCTCTTGCTGCCGCTGCTCGCCGCCGCCCTGTTGCTCTCGGGCTGCGGGTGGATCTTTGAGACGTTCGTCTCCGACTCCGCCACGCGTTTCGCCTTCCAGCTCCGCGACGAGGCGGAGGCGCTGAGAAAATCCGGCGCCACCACCCGCACCTTTGAGCACCGGCCGGCGGCCTGGCCCGACGGCCTGAGCGGCGAATACCGCATCGAGTTCGTCGGCCCCGAGGAACCGAACGACGGTCGCCGCGCTCTCATGACTTCCAAATCCTACGACGGCCCGCTCTGGAGCGGCACGACCTACCACCTCAACTACGTCCGCGTGTCCCGGGCCCTCAAGGCCGCGCACCGCAAGGGCGAGCCCACAATCGTCACGCTCGAACTCAAGGACGGCGGCGTCTACGTCACCGCGCTGAAGTGACGGCCGCGCCCGCGGGGGCGGCGGGATCAGGCCGCCTCGGTCAGGCTCTGCAGCTCGGGCTTGAGCTGCGCGACAAAGGCCCGCAACTGCTGCTCCAACCGCGCGGGGTCCGCCCGGCCGCCGCCGTGCCGCGCGATCACCGGCCACGCCGGCAGCGTCTCAAAATCCCCGTCGGCCTCGTCGAGGCGCGCGCCGCTGAAGCCGAGGCCGTAGGTCTTGCAGGTGAAATTCGCCACGCTCACCAGCGCCACGAGCAACTGGTGCGCCTCCGCCTGCTCCGGCCGGGCGTGGTGCGCGATCGCCGCGATGATCTCGCCCGGCAGGCCGTTGAGCCGCGCGAAGATTTCGCCCGCCTCGCCGTGGCCGACGCCGAGCCGGGCCTCCTCCAACGCCTCCAGCCGCGGGCCGCCCTGCCAGCTCTCGACCAGCACGGCGCGGTAGGCCTCGGGCTCGGTGGTGGAGAGCACGATCTTGCCCACGTCGTGCATGAGCGCGGCCAGGTGGAGTCCGGGCTGGGCGGGCAGGCCGAGCCGTTGTTCCAGCTCCTCCGCCACGGCGGCGGTCGCGAGCCCGTGGATCCACAGGTGCTTCCAATCGAAGCCCGCCGCCACGCTGTGCGAGTCGCGCATGGTGAAGAGCGCCGTCGCCAGCGTGCGCACCCGGCGCACGCCGAGCATCTGCACCGCCGCCATGATGTCCTCGATGCGCTGCGCCGGGCTGACGAACGCCGAGTTGGCCATGCGCAACACCCGCACGCACAGCGCCGGATCCTTTTGCACGACCGCCACAATCTCGTCGAGCGACGCCTCGTCGCGGCTGGTGGCCTTGAGAAAGCCCGACGCCAGCGATTGCAAGGCCGGGATCTGCCGCAGGTTTTCCAATTTCGCCAGCGTGCGTTCCCGCCGGCCCGGGTCGGCCTCGATCGGGACCGGAACGCCTGCGGCCGGCAGGCCGACGGTGGCGAGCAGCGTCTGGGTCAGTTCCGCGTGGTCCGCCTCGAGGCGGGTCTCGGCGGCGGGCATGACCGGCGCCACGACCGGGGCGGATGCGGCGGCCGCGGCCGACGGCGGCGGCCCCATCGGCGGGGCGGACGCGGGACGTCGCCGGCCAAGGAGCCACGACCACCAACCACTGAGGTGGAGTTGGAGAGCCGAGACCATGAGGGAGTAAACTGTCTCCCTCCTTTCGGCTCGTTGCCCGGCCGGCTTGAGGCCGGAAGCAGGCCGGGCACCCCTCGGCCTCAGGGCCGGATCGTCTCGACGAAGGTCAGCCGGCCGTTTTTCACCGTGATGATCGCGGCCTCCTTGTCGGCGTCGCGCGACGGGTTGATCGTCGTGCGGCCGGTGACGCCGGGAAAATCCCGCGTGGCCGCCAGCGCCGCCCGCAGGGCCTTGGGCTCCGTGGTGCCGGCGCGCGTGATGGCGTCGGCCGCGAGCTTCACGGCGTCGTAGGTGAGCGCGGACAGGCCGTTGGGCGTGTGGCCGGTCTGTTTCCGGTAGGCGGCGACAAAGGCGCGCGAGGCCGCGCCGGTGTTCTCGGTCGCGAAGTGGGTCGAGTAATACACGCCCTCCATGGCCGCGCCGCCGATCTCGAGCAGTTGCGGCGCCTCGAAGCCGTCGCCGCCGAGCAGCGTCGCGGTGAGGCCGAGCTGCCTCGCCTGCTGGGCCACGAGCCCGGCGGCCACGTAGTAGCCGGGCAGGAAGAGCGCGTCGGGTTTCGCCGCGCGGATCGCCGTGAGCTGGGCGCGGAAGTCGGTGTCGGCGCCGTTGTATTTCTGCGTGGCGACGATCTCGCCGCCGAGGGCCCTGAAGGTTTTCTCGAAATATTCCGCGAGCCCCACCGAGTAGGGCGCCGAGGCGTCGATGAGCAGCGCGGCGCGCTTCAGCCCCAACCGGCGGCGGGCGAAGGCGGCGATGACATCGCCCTGGAAGGGGTCGATGAAGCACACGCGGAAGATGGCGTCGCCGAATTGCGTGACCTTGGGGCTCGTGGCGGCGGGCGTGATGAGCGGGATGCCGGCGGCCTGCGCGATCGGCGCGGCCTCCAGCGTGCGGGCCGAGGAGCACTCGCCGATCAGCACGGCCGCGCGGCCGCGGGAGATGAGCTTCTTCGCCGCCGTGGCCGACTCGCCTGCGAGCGAGCGGTTGTCCTCCACCAGCAGCTCGACCGGCCGGCCGAGCACGCCGCCGGCGGCGTTCAGCTCGGCCACCGCCAGCCGCGCGCCGGGCAGCGACACGTCGCCGAACGAGGCGTCGCGGCCCGTGAGCGACATGAAGAACCCGATCCGCACCGGCTCGGCGGCGATCACGCCCGCCAGCAACGCGAGCCCGAGCACCCCGGATGACATGATGCGCCCCATGCCCGCGAGGAAGACAGATTCGCCGCCGCGCGGCGAGCCTGCGTTGCGCTCAGAACGCGCAGTGCTTCAGGTAGCTCCGCACGTCGTCGGGCACGGCGGCGGCGAGGTTGGGCACGACCCAGGTGAAGAGGCGGCCGATTTCCAGGCATTTCTCCGTCGAGGCCGGCCGCGAGCCGGTGCCGTCCAGGTCGGAGAGGAACTCCACCGACTGCCCGACGACGCCGCGCACGAGGTTGTCCTTGAGCTGGAACTCGAAGGCGGCGAGCGACTCGTCGGCCGGGTGCCGCCACACGGTCAGGCGCGAGGCCCGGTCGCTGGCATAGACCTCCACGAGGTAGCCCGAGGCGTCGGGCTTCGCCGCCTTGGGCTGGAGCTTGAGCGTGGAGCCGAGCGCGATGACCTCGAGCAGCTGCCGGTAGGCGCGCTCGAGCGACGCCTCGACGGGATCGAGCTGCAACCCGAACAGCGTGCCCTCGGGCTGCCCGGTGACGTTGATGACATGGCACGGCAAGGTGAGCGCGTAGTCGTCCACCGCGAGCTTGAGGTCGCAGGGGTCGCCCAGGCCGATCTTCAGCCCGGGGCCCATCTGGATGCGCACGCCCTCCTCGGAACAGTCGATGAGGCGCCCTTTCCAGTTCCAACCCTGCCGCGTGTCGCTCATGGGCGCGCCGGTGTCGTCGCGCGCGATGAAGCTGAGCACGGCCTTGAGCGCGAAGGCGGGGCTGACGGCATAGCGCACCTTGCTGCGCCGCTCCACCGCCGGGGCGGAAGGCGTCGGGGCGGGTTGCTTGAGGATGCGCTTGAAGAACAGCATGGGAAGACAGGTCTAGGCGGCGCGGTAATAATCCCGGGTGCGGTAGCTCCGGGCCACGAGCCCGAAGGCCGCCGCCGCCGCGAAGGCGAACGCCGCGAAGAAAAACATCTGGAAGGCCGTGACGCCGAAGCCGGTCGAGGCGATGAAGGTGGTGACGGCGGCGTTCTTCACGCTGGCGTTGACGACGAGCACCCAGAGGTTGCCCACGGTGACGGCGAGCAGCCAGAAGCTCATGAGCGCGCCCTTCATCGCCTGCGGCGCCTGGCTGTAGGCGAATTCCAGGCCCGTGGCCGACACCAGCACCTCGCCGAGCGTGAGCAGCGCGTAGGGCAGCACCTGCCAGGTGATGGAGAACGCATGGCCCCCGTCGAGCACCACCTGCATCAGGCCGACCACAACCCACGCCGCGCCGGAGAACGCGATGCCCAGCGTCATGCGCCGCAGCGCCGTCATCTCGTAGCCGGCGCGCTTCAACGCGGGGAAGAGCACGAGATTGTTGAACGGGATGAGCAGCATCACCAGCGCCGGGTTGAGCGCCTGCATCTGCGACGACTGGAACCACGCGGGCTTGGTCATGGCGTCGGCCTGCAGCACCCACGTCGAGGCCTTCTGGTCGAAAAGCGACCAGAACGGCGTCACGAGGGCGAAGAGCACGAGCACGCGGAGCACGCCGCGCACGCCCTCGACCGCCTCGTCAGGATGCGCGCCCCGCGCGCCGGCCAGCTGGCGTTGCACGCCGAGGCCGCCGAAGGCGATGAGCGCCACGAGCGCGAGGCAGGCGGCCTTCACGAAATTCCCGAAGCCCGGCAGCAGCGCGAACGCCGCGACCGCCACCAGCACGCCCGCGCCGGCGAGCACCTGCCCCGGCGCGCCCGACATGAGCGCCGTGCGGCACACCCGCAGGAACGAGTGCGGGTCCGGCGGCGCCGGCGGCACGAGCACGTATTGCTTGCGCCCCGCCCACAGGATCACGGTGGAGACGAACATCAGCGCGCCCGGGATGCCGAAGGCGACGGCCGGCCCGAGCTGCTTGAGGAAGACCGGCATGAGCAGCGAGGCGAAGAACGACCCGAAGTTGATGATCCAGTAGAACGCGTCGAACACGACCTTGGCGCGGTGCTTGTTGGTCTGGTCGAACTGGTCGCCGACGAAGGAGGAGACGCAGGGCTTGATGCCGCCGGAGCCGAGCGCGATGAGCGCGAGGCCCGTGTAGAAGCCCGGCCGGCTGTCCACAAACAGCGCGAGGCAGGCCTGGCCGGCGCAGTAGACGAGGCTCAGCCAGAAGATGGTGTGGTATTTGCCGAAAAACCGGTCGGCCAGCCAGCCGCCCAGCAGCGGGAAAAAATACACGCCGATCACGAAGGTGTGGAAGACATCCTTGGCGGCGCCGGCCCGGTCGCCCTCGGGCAGGTGGGCCAGCAGCGACGAGACGAGAAACACCGTGAGGATGTTGCGCATCCCATAAAAGCTGAAGCGCTCGCAGCCCTCGTTGCCGATGATGAACGGAATCTGGCGCGGGATGCGCGCGGCGGGATCGGCCGCGGCGCTGGCGGGGTCGGCGCTCATGGGGGATTGTTCATGACGCTGCCGGGACCGCCGGGAAATTCAAGGGGCGATTAAGGGTGAATGCGAAATCTTGCAGGGCCGGTCCCGGCGGCCATGTTGGCCGCATGAAAACCCGCATCCTCGGCCGCACCGGCCTGAGCGTCTCCGTCGTCGGCGTGGGCACCTGGCAGTTCGGCGGCGAGTGGGGCCGCACCTGCACCGCCACCGACGCCCGCGAGGTGCTCGCCGCCGCCCGGGACTGCGGCATCAACCTGATCGACACGGCCGAGTGCTACGGCGACCACCTGTCGGAGCGCCTGATCGGCGAGACCCTGCCCGGCGCGCGGAAGGACTGGATCATCGCCACCAAATGGGGCCACCACTTCCACGGAAATTTCAGACGCGACCAGCGCTTCGGCCCCGCCGATCTGCTCGCCCAGCTCGACGCCTCGCTGCAAGCGTTGCGCACCGACTACGTGGACCTGTTGCAGTTCCACTCGGGCGGCGACGCGGAGTTCGCCACGCCCGGCATGTGGGAGGCCGCCGCCGAGGCGAAACGGCAGGGCAAGGTGCGCTTCCTCGGCAACTCCATCGGCACCAGCGTCGGCCCCGCCCAGGTGGAGCGCTCGACCGCCGTCGGCGTGGACGTGATCCAGCTCATCTACAACCGGCTCCAGCGCGAGCCGGAGGAGACCGTGTTCCCCTCCTGCGCCCGGCAGAACCTCGGCGTGCTGGCCCGTGTGCCGCTCGCCAGCGGCTTCCTGTCGGGGAAATACCGGCCCGGCCACCAGTTCCCCGCCAACGACGTGCGCGCCACCTGGACGAAGGAGCGGCAGGAGAAAGTGCTGGCGGAGGTCGCGCAGATCGCCGCCACCGAGGTCCCCGCCGGCGTGCCGATGTCGCAGTGGGCGCTCGCCTGGGTGCTGAAAAACCCCGCCGTCACGGCCGTCATCCCCGGCTGCAAGGACGCCGCGCAGGTCCGCGCCAACGCCGCCGCGGCCGCGCGGCTCTGAGGGCGGGCGCGCGGCCTACCGGTGTTGGGGGAGCGGCCTCGGTCGCGACCGTCGCGTGCAAGCACGCTCCCACAGTTCCGATTCAAGCCGGAGCACCGCACGCGAAAGCCGCATGTCAACCAATGGTTGGCATGCGGCTTGGACGGAAATCATCCGCGAGCCTGGGACCGGCGCTTACGACTCCACCAGCTGCAGCGGCAGCAGCACCTTGGCGCTGACCGGCACGCCGTTCTTGCGGGCGGGCGTGAACTTCCACTGGGAAAGGGCGGTGACGAGGCTCTTGGCGAGATACTTGTCGGTGGCGCGGACCAGCCGGACATTGCTCACCTGACCGTTGGCATCGACGGTGAAGGCGACATCCACGGTCTGCCCCTTGAAGCTGGGCGGCAGGTCCGTGGGGGTCACAATCTCGGCGGGAGCGGGCGCCTGGAATTTCACCGGCGCGGCGGCCGGGGCGACCAGGGTGAAGGCGGAGGCGGAGGACAGCAAGCCACCCAGAAGGGCGGCCGCGATGACGAAGGATTTTGTTTTCATGGGGAGAGGACTCCGCGGAAGCGGAGCTTGGGGTTTGGCGGCGTGCCCCGGGGTGATCCCGGGGCGATCGCGTATGTCTTTTGTCAGCGCGGGTGTGGCGGACACTTTGCAATGCCCGTGCCAACAACACCGCGAGGTCGCTACTGGTTGCAGGCAAACGGGGGAAATTTTCGCCGCGCGACCCGCGCCTCGTCCGCAAATTTCAAAATCGAAACGGGCGTATCCCGGTCGCGGGAAAAAGCCGGGCCGTTTTCAGGGGTTGACCTGGTGCCGCGGCAGGACAACGGCTGGTTCGCCCTCAACCCGGCCCACCCCATGCGCAAATCGCTCCCGGTTTTCCTCATCCTCGCGGCGCTCTTCTTGCCGCCGGCCGTCAGCGCGCGCGATGTCCGTCATCCCGAAAAAAGCTCCCCGGCCTTCAGTTTTGTGCTGCCCGACAATTGGTCCCGCGAGCCTGACACCGCCGGCAACCTCATCATGTTCAACCCCGCCCGCACGACCGGCCTCGTGATCATCGTGGCGGAGTCCACCGATGACCTCGACAAGATCGCCACCGAGGCCTTCGGCGTGGCCAAGGCCGACGCTTTCAAGAACAAGAAACCCGCCGAGATTTCCGGCTGCAAGGGCTTCACTTACTTTTCGACCATCACCAACGACAAGGGTGTGAAGATGAGCCTGGAGACGACCGTCGTCCGCGTGGACGCCAGAAACATCGCCGCCGCCAGCCTGCTCCTCGTCACCACCGCGGGCGCTGACGCCGTGACCGCCGCCCGCCTCGTGCACAACGGCCTGAAGCTGGTGACGGAGTGACCGCGCCACGCGGCCGCCCTCGTTGAACTTGGATCGTCAGGCCTAAGCCCCTAACCTCAATGCCCGCCTCCATGAAAATTCGCGTCTCATCCTACCTCTGCATTGCCCTCTTCGCATGTGTGGTTGCGGCCCGGGCGGCCGGACTCGACCTTCTCAAGCAAGGTCAGGCGGCGGAGCAGGCGGGGCGCCAGAACGAAGCCCTGCTGGCTTATTCGCAAGCCATCCAGGCGGGCGACCTAACCAAAGGACAACTCGCTTTCGCCTATTTCAGCCGCGGCGGCATCAAGGGATTCCTCGGCGATAATGTTGACGGCATCGCCGATTTTTCAAAGGCCATCGAGCTTGCCCCTGCTTACGGTCAGGCCCGCAGCCTGAGAGGCTACTTGCTGGGGACCATCGGCCAGTATGATTTGGCGGAGAAGGACCATCTGACCGCGATTGAACTCGCGAAGGGTGAAAAATGGGATGAATACCTGCCCTGGGTGCTTCAGCATTACGCCGACTTGTGGCGCCGTCGCAAAGAGTTTGATAAGGCCCTGTCCTGTTGCGAGAGGGCCTTGCAGGCGAAGGAGTATGCGATCGTGTATTTCCGGCGGGCCTGGATCTACCTGGATATGGGCCGCTTGGCGGAGGCCAAGGCGAACTTCGATAAGTTTGGGCTCGAGATGAAACGGCAGAAGGTTTCTTACGATGTCTTCTGGCCGGATGAACGAGGTGCGATTGCCCGGCTGCAAGGGCTGCGCTGAGGCTCGAAATCTGAGCCAACCGAGTCAGACGAGCGCACCTCGCGGCTGCAATCAGCGCACGACGTGACTGTCGCCCGCCTCATGCACAACGGCCTGAAGCTGGTGACGGAGTAGTCGACGCAATGGTTGTTTTGCCAAAACCGCAATCCGGCACGAAATCCGCATCCCCCGTTCACGGGATGCGACTTGCTTTGACTGCTCTCCGAAATAAGTAATACGGCACGGTCCGGTTGGCTAGCATTTGTGGGACGACCACAAACCGCCTCAAACTATGGCGGTCAAAATAGCAGTTCCGGTTTTGCGAGTGGCAGACGTGGCGCGTTCCGTCGAGTGGTATCGAGGCACGCTTGCTTTTGTGGGCGACCCATTCCCGGCGAAGCCACCGTTCGAGTTTGCCATCCTTCGGCAAGGTTCGGTCGAGTTGATGCTGCGCCAAGGTTTGCCACCGGCACGTCCCGCACCGCGCCAGTATGACTGGGACGTTTACCTGCGGCGCGAAGGTGAGCGTTTTCGTGACGTTTTCGCAGCTTTCAGTGCGCGTGGCATTGTGACGCGCAGATTGGAGCAAATGCCGTATGGCTTGGCTGAGTTTGAAATTACCGACCCCGATGGCTACGTGATTTGCCTGAGTCAGCAGCTTGAGGATGCCGATGATTTGCCAAGACCCGACGCCTAACGATGCACTGTATCAAACGGCTACAGGGCATCGTGGTTTTAATCGACGCGTCTCGTCAGTCTTTGCAGTGAAAGGCGGTCAAATGAGCAGCCGCAGCGAGTTGCCGCCCCAGAGTTTCGCGAGCGCTGGCTCGGTCCAGCCGCGCGCGAGCAGCGCCGCAGTGAGATTCGGATAGTCCGCGACGCTGTTGAGTCCCGGGAAGCCGCCGCCGCCGTCGAAGTCGCACCCGAGGCCGACATGGTCGATGCCGGCCACCGCGACCGCGTGCTCGATGTGCCGCACATAGTCGTCCATCGTCACCGCCGGATTCGGGTAGGCCTTCTCCAAGCGATCCCACTCGCCGCTCGCCCAGGCTTTGACCTCGGGCGTCGGCACCTTGTCGGCCAGCCGCAGCAGCATGGCGCCATACGCGGCGGCGCGGCCGTCGTCCTTCGTCGGCACGACGGCGATGGGCAGGGCGTTGATCTGGATGACACCGCCCTGCGCGGCAAGCGCGCGCAGCAGGTCGTCGCCGATGTTGCGGGGATGGTCGCACACGGCGCGGCAGCCCGAGTGCGAGAGGATGACGGGGCGCCGGGAAACTTTCAGCAGATCCCGCAGCGCCGCGTCGGAGGCGTGCGAGGCGTCGACCACCACGCCGCGCCGGTTGCACTCGGCCACCACCTCGCGGCCGAGCGGGCTCAGCCCGCCCCACTCCGGCCCGCGCGGATCGGTGGAGGAGTCGGCGATGTCATTGTTGAGCATGTGCGTCAGCCCGAGCATGCGCATCCCGAGCTGGTGGAATTTCGCCACATGGCCGGCGTCGCGCCCGAGCGGATAGCTGTTCTCGATGCTGAGGAAAAACGCCCGCCGGCCCTCCTGCTTCAGCCCCCGCGCGTCGGCCGCCGTCAACGCCAGCCCGCAACGCGCGGCGTTTTGCTTGATGACCTCGTGGGTGCGCTCGAAGATCCGCACCGCCTGCTCATGCATCAGCGCGAAGCCCTCGGGCGTGCGCGCCGCCTGGCCGGTGTAGATTGCCAGCACCAGCGCGTCGAGGCCGCCCGCCTGCATCCGGGGCAGGTCGCATTGCGAACCGTCCGCCGTGAAGTCGTGCGCCGCGGCGAAATCCCAACCGTCGCGGATCAGCCGCGCCGTCGGCGTGTCGATGTGGGTGTCGATCGTGAACAGGCGCTCGTGCAGCGTGGCGGCATCGGTCATGGGGAGAGCCAAAGGTAGGGCGCAGCCGGTGCGGCCGGCAACGTGGTTCTTTCGGCCCACGCCCATCTCCGGGGTTGCGCCGGGACAAATGTTGGGCTCAGTTGGGCGCTCCTTTCCCATGTCCGCCAAAGTTGAAAACGTCGTCATCGTCGGCACCGGCTGCGCCGGCCTCACCGCCGCCATCTACACCGGCCGCGCGAACCTCTCGCCCCTCGTCCTCGAGGGCGTGCTGCCCGGCGGCCAGCTGACCACGACCTCCGAGGTCGAGAATTTCCCCGGCTTCCCCGAGGGCGTCGACGGCTTCCAGCTGATGCAGAACCTGCGCAAGCAGGCGGAGAAATTCGGCACGCGCTACGAGAACGGCACCGTGACCGGCCTCGACACCGCGGCCTGGCCCTACACGCTCAAGCTCGCCGACCGCGAGATCCGGGCCAAGACCGTCATCGTCGCCACCGGCGCCTCGCCGCGCCTCACCGGCATCCCCGGCGAAAAGGAACTCTACGGCGGCAAGGGTGTGACCACCTGCGCGACCTGCGACGGCGCGTTCTACCGCAAGATGGACGTGGTCGTCATCGGCGGCGGCGACAGCGCGGCCGAGGAGGCGCTGTTCCTCACGCGTTTCGCCAGCAAGGTTTTCCTCGTCCACCGCCGCGACTCGTTGCGCGCCTCGAAGATCATGGCCGACCGCGCCCTCGCCCACCCGAAGATTGTGCCGGTGTGGGACAGCGTGCCGGTCGAGGTTCTCGGCGTGCCCGAGGGCGCCGTCTCGGGCCTCAGGGTGAAAAACCTGAAGACCAACGCCGAGTCGGTGCTGCCGGTGAAGGGCGTCTTCGTCGCCATCGGCCACGTGCCGAACACCGCGCCGTTCAAGGACGCCGTGGACACGGACGATCAGGGCTACTTTGCGCCGGCCGGCCACAGCCAGGTGAAGACGAAGACGCCCGGCGTGTATGTCGCGGGTGACTGCGCGGACCACCATTACCGGCAGGCCATCACCGCCGCCGGCATGGGTTGCCAAGCCGCGATCGAAGCCGAGCGCTGGCTCGCCGCGAAAGGAGGCTGATTTTTTATGGCAGGGCGGAGCGACCCGCTCCGCCGCGGCGCGCCGGGCCGGTGCGCCCTGCCCGCGATGCCACCAAACCGATGAATCCAGCCCTGAAGAAAACTTGGGCGAAATTCGGCATCCCGGCCGATTACGCCCGCACGCGGCGCCTGCCGCTGCAACGCGAGGCACGCTCGCTCGTCGCCGTCGGCCGCAACAGCAACGGCCGCGTCGTCCGGCTCGCGCCCCGCGCCGCCCAGGCCTGGCGCCGGATGCGGGCCGCCGCGGCCGCCGATGGCATCGGGCTCCTGCCCGTCTCCGGTTTCCGCAGCATCGCCCGGCAGACCCGCATCATCCGCTCGAATCTCGCCCAGGGCCGCCCGCTTGACGATCTGCTGCGCTATGTCGCCGCGCCCGGTTGCAGCGAGCACCACACCGGCCGCGCCCTCGACATCGCGTCCGCCCGCCATCCCGAGCTTGATGCGGGTTTTGCGCGCACGCGGGAGTTCAAATGGCTCGCGCGGCACGCGCGGCGTTTTGGCTTCCGGCTGTCCTATCCGCGCGGCAACCGCCACGGCATCGGCTACGAGCCGTGGCATTGGTGCTGGCGGAAATGATTTGTGCCTGCGCAAAGCAGCCCAGGCCAGCGGCCTGCGGCGCGGTTTAGAATTATTCTAATTCTCACTTGAAACCGGGTCCGGTTGCGGTTCCTTCTGTCGGGCTGCCGCCATGAAACCCGAAACCGAGAACCACGCCACGCTCTGCCAGCGCCTCAAGGAGTGCGATGTGCGCCCGACGCCGCAGCGCGAGGTCGTGCTCAAGGTCATCCTCGCCAAGCGCGATCATCCGACCGCCGACGAGATTTTCGCCCGGGTGAAGGCGCAGCTGCCGACCATCTCGCTCGCCACCGTCTACAACTGCCTCGAAACCCTCGTGCAATGCGGCCTCATCCGCCAGGTGAACCTGGAACGCGCGCCGACCCGCTATTGCCCGAACCTGCATGAGCACGCGCACTTTCACGACGAGGCCACCGGCCAGATCCACGACGTGGACCTGCCGCCCGACCTGATGGCCCGCCTGCACGAGGTCCTGCCCGCCGGTTTCGACGCCCGCAGCATCGATCTGACCTTCCGGGGCAAGGCCGCCACCAACTGACGCGAAGCGTCATCCTGAGCCAAGCGAAGGATCCAGTTTTCCACTATCTCTCAACTCTCAGCCCGCAACTCTCAACTTTCCCCCATGAGCCAACTCGAAATCAAGGACCTTCACATCAGCATCGGCGACAAGCCCATCGTCAAGGGCCTGAACCTGACGATCAAACCGGGCCAGGTGCACGCCATCATGGGCCCCAACGGCACCGGCAAGAGCACGCTCGCCAAGGCCATCGCCGGCCACCCGGACTACGCGATCACGGGCGGCGACGTGCTGCTCGACGGCCAGTCCGTCCTCGCCATGGAGCCCGATGAGCGCGCCCGCGCCGGCCTCTTCCTCGCCTTCCAATACCCGAGCGAGATCCCCGGCGTCTCCATCGCCAACTTCCTCCGCGCCGCCGTGCAAGCCCGCCTTGCCGAGGGCGAGGAACTCGACGCCACCGGCTACTACAAGCGGCTCTACGCCAAGATGGACCTCCTGAAGATCGACCGGAAGTTCACCTCCCGCGCGGTCAACGACGGCTTCTCCGGCGGCGAGAAGAAGCGCTGCGAAATCCTCCAGATGGCCATGCTCGAGCCCAAGATGGCCCTGATGGACGAGACCGACTCCGGCCTCGACATCGACGCGCTCCGCATCGTCGCCGAGGGCGTCAATTCCATCCGCGCCGCCGCCAACCCGCCCGGCATCCTCCTCATCACCCACTACCAGCGCCTGCTCGACTACATCGTGCCGGACCACGTCCACGTGATGTGGGACGGCCGCATCGTGAAGAGCGGCGACAAGTCCCTCGCCCTCGAACTCGAGGCCAAGGGCTACGATTGGGTGAAGCAGGAGCTCGCCCCCGCCACGGCCTAAAAACCAATCCCCGCAACCTGTCATTCTGAGCGCAGCGAAGAATCCAGCACGACAACCGCCACCGAACATCATTTTGGACCCTTCTCCCGCGACTGCGGGATCAGGATGACACCAAAGAATCTGCCATGAAGCCACTTTCCGACCCCGACACCGCGACCACCCTCACTGACGAAGCGGCGGCCAACCCCGTCGCCGGCATCGACCAGACCAAGGGCGACTTCCAATACAAGGTCGACTACGCCTTCGACGCCGGCACCGGCCTCACCGAGGACACCGTCCGCTACATCAGCTCCGTCAAGAAGGAGGAGCCGTGGCTGCTCGAGTTCCGCCTCAAGGCGCTGAAAACTTTCCTCAGCAAACCCATGCCCACGCACTGGGCGACCAAGGACCTCGAGAACATCGATTTCGCCAAGATCCGCTATTACCTCTCGCAGGGCCAGAAGCCCAAGCGCAGCTGGGACGAGGTGCCGGACGACATCAAGAGGACCTTCGAGCGCCTCGGCATCCCCGAGCAGGAGCGCAAGTTCCTCGCCGGCGTCGAGGCCCAGTTCGACTCCGAGGCCGCCTACTCCAACATCAAGGAGATCGTCTCGAAGCAGGGCGTCATCTTCGTCAACTCGACCGAGGGCCTGCGCGAGCACCCGGAGATCTTCCGGAAATTCTTCGGCAAGGTCATCCCGACCGGCGACAACAAGTTCTCCGCGCTCAACAGCGCCGTGTTCTCCGGCGGGTCGTTCATCTACGTGCCGCCCGGCGTGAAGGTCGCCCAGCCGCTCCAGGCCTACTTCCGCATCAACGCCGAGAATTTCGGCCAGTTCGAGCGCACCCTCATCATCGCCGACGAGGGCGCCGAGGTCGTCTACATGGAAGGCTGCACCGCCCCGAAGTTCTCCACCTCCACGCTGCACAGCGCGGTCGTCGAGCTGGTCGCGCTCAGGGGCGCCAAGATCCAATACATCACCGTCCAGAACTGGGCGAACAACGTGTTCAACCTCGTCACCAAGCGCGGCGTCGCGCACGAGGACGCCGAGATCAAGTGGATCGACTGCAACATCGGCAGCCGCCTCACCATGAAATACCCCGGCGTCGTCCTCAAGGGCGAGCGCGCCCGCGGCGAGGTCCTCTCCATCGCGCTGGCCAACGACGGCCAGCACCAGGACACCGGCGCCAAGATGATCCACGCCGCGAACAACACGACGTCCAACATCATCGCCAAGTCCATCTCCGTCGGCCAGGGCCGCTCCACCTACCGCGGCGTCGTCCACATCCCGAAGCACCTCAAGGGCTGCAAGAACAACACCGAGTGCGACGCGCTGCTGATCAACACCAACAGCCGCACCGACACCTACCCGGCCATCTCCGTCCGCGGCGACCGCAACGCCACGCAGCACGAGGCCAGCGTGTCCAAGGTGTCCGAGGACATGATCTTCTACATGCAGTCGCGCGGCCTCACCGAGGCGCAGGCCATGAGCCTCGCCGTCAACGGCTTCATCAACGACCTCGCCCGCCAGTTCCCGATGGAATACTCCGTCGAGCTGAAGCGCCTCATCGACCTCGAGATGGAGGGCAGCGTGGGCTGAACCAATCGTTCTCTTTCTCTCAATCTTTCTCGTTCTCTCCTCCGGGATCCGAACGACCAAGGCCGGGAGAACGAGTAAGATTACGATTAAGAGAAAGATCTAAGCCATGGCACAGATTTCCACTCCCGCCCCCGCCTCCGTCGTCGGCTCCTTCACCCGCGAAGCCTTTGACGCCCACCTCGCCCGCGTCGCCCACCTCCCCCCTTGGTGGCTCGAGCGCCAGCGCGCCGCCTACGCGCGCTTCGCCGCCACCCCGATGCCGCCGCGCACCAACGAGGGCTGGCGCTTCTCCAACCTCTCCACGCTCACGCTCGAGGGTTTCAACCTGCCGGCCCCCGTCCGTTTCGACCAGCTGGCACACCGCGAGCTGGGCGTCACCGGGGCCGGCCACCTCGTCTTCGCCAACAACCGGCTCGTCGCCTCGCAGCCGCTCGACGCCAGCACCGCCGACGCCGGCATCATCTTCGACACGCTGCAGAATGCGCTGCTCAAGCACGGCGACCTCGTGAAGGCCCACCTGCTCGCCCAGCCCTCCAAGCTCGGCTCCGACAAGTTCGCCGCGCTGCACGAGGCCTTCCTCGAGGACGGCGCCTTCATCTACGTCCCCAAGGGCGTCACCGCCACGCTGCCGGTCGGCGTGTTCCACTACGCCTCCGGCCCCGGCGCCGCGGTCTTCCCGCACACCCTCGTCATCGCTGAGGAGAACTCGAAAGTCACGGTGGCTGATTTCTTCCGCTCTGACTCTCAACCCTCAACCCTCAACCCTCAACTCGGCGAACGTCAGTTCGCCGTCGGCGGCAACGACCTCTACGCCGGCCACGGCGCGCAGGCGACCTACCTCGCCATGCAGGACTGGAGCCGCGAAACCCTCTCCTTCCAGTTCAACGCCACCGTCGCCCGGCGCGACGCGAAGGTGTTGTCGCTCAATCTCCACGCCGGTGCGCGTCAGGCGCGGCACGAGAGCTTCTCTCAGTTGTCCGCGCCCGGCGCGCACTCGGAGATGCTGGCCCTCACCGTCGCCCACGGCGCGCAGGAGTTTGACCAGCGCACGCTCCAGATCCACCAGGCGCCGAACACCTCCTCGAACCTGCTCTACAAGAACGCGCTCCTAGACCAGGCGAAAACCATCTTCTCCGGCCTCATCGTCGTCGATCCCGACGCGCAGAAGACCGACGCCTACCAGAGCAACCGCAACCTGATGCTCTCCGACGAGGCCGAGGCCAACTCGCTCCCCGGCCTCGAGATCCAGGCCAACGACGTGCGCTGCACCCACGGCGCCACCTCGGCCCGCATCGACCGCGAGCAGGAATTCTACCTCGAGTCCCGCGGCATCCGCGCCGCCCAGGCGCAGGAGCTCCTCGTCTTCGGCTTCTTCGAGGAGGTCCTCGGCCGGATCGAGCACCAGGAGCTGCACGACCGGCTGACCGAGATCATCCGCGAGAAATTCAAGACCTGAGATTCTCCGCGGATTACGCGGATGAACGCGGATTGCTTCTGTCTCATCCGTGCATTATCCGTGCAATCACTCTTCCCTTCCTCCCATGACCACCGACAAACGCGACCGCACCCTGACCCGCGAGGTCACCGTCACCCAGATCCCCAGCGGCGACAAGCACACGCTCTTCGCCGGCGACACCGTCTTCATCCACCAGGTGCTCGGCGGCAGCTACACCGTGCAGACCAACACCGGCCTCTACCGCCTCGACGGCAAGGACGCCGACGCCATCGGCGAGACTGTCGCCGTGCAGACCGTCACCGCCGCCACGCTGCCCGACGGCGCGCCCGACCCCGAGGCGATCTGGGCCCAGCTGCGCAGGGTGTTCGACCCCGAGATTCCCGTGAACATCGTCGACCTCGGCCTCGTCTACTCGATGGATGTTTCCAAACAGGACGACGGCGGCCACAAGGTGGATGTCGCCATGACGCTCACCGCGCCCGGCTGCGGCATGGGCCCGGCCATCGCCGAGGACGCCAAGGGCAAGATCCTCCTCGTCCCCGGCGTCGCCGACGCCGATGTGCGCATCACCTGGGAGCCGCCGTGGAACCAGAGCATGATTTCCGAGGAAGGAAAAATGAAGCTGGGGCTGATCTGAGCACCCACCTGCCGAGGATTCCTTGGCGCCCGTCGTCGGTCTTGACTAACCGCGCCCGATTCGGCCCTCTGTTCCTCCGCCTCCCGCCATGACGGATGACATCCCCCCCGACCACCCGGAATTCTGGAGTTCGCGCTACCTCAGCGTGAACACGCCGTGGGATTTCGACGGCGTGCCGGGCGACCTGAAGGAATTCCTCAAGCGCAAGGACACCGGCACGAACCCGCAGGCGCGCGGCAAGGTGCTCATCCCCGGCTGCGGCCTCGGGCACGAGATCCGCGCCTTCACCGCGGCCGGCTACGATGTGACGGCGATCGACTTCGCGCCCGGCGCCGTCGAGCGCGCCCGCCGCCTCAACGGCACCGCCCTCGCCAGCCGCATCATCCTCGGCGACTTCTTCACCCACGACTTCACGCCCAACTCCTTCGACTACGTCTACGAGCGCGCCTTCATCTGCGCCTTGCTGCCCGACCGGCGCGAGGTCTACCGCGCCCGCATCGCCAGCCTGCTGAAATACCGGGGTTCGCTGCTCGGTTATTTCTACTACCAGAAACCCGTCCTCTCGGAAGGCCCGCCCTACGGCTTCGCCTGGGGCGCGGCCGACGAGCTGTTCGCCCGCTATTTCATCCTCGTGAAGGACACGCCCGTCGCCGACTCCGTGCCGATGTTCGCCGGCCGCGAACGCTGGCAGGAGTGGCGCCGCACCTCGTTCAAAGATTGAGTCTCGGGGAGTGAGCTTGCGCGCGGCCCAACGCCCGGCCAGTTTTTCCGGCATGAGCGAAGCCGGCTTCTACGAACAATTGGTCGCCCTCGAAACCGAGGGCACGGCCTTTGTGTTTGTCCTCCTGGCCGAGGCCCTCGGCAGCACGCCGCAGGACGCGGGCGCCAAGATGCTCGTCACCCCGGCCGGCCTGCACACCGGCACCGTCGGCGGCGGCAAGGTCGAGGCCAAGGCCATCGGGCTCGCGCAGGAAATGCTCACGGCCGGCAGCCAGGCCCCGCGCTTCGTCAACTGGGCGCTGCGCGCCGACGTCGGCATGACCTGCGGCGGCTCGGTGAAACTGTATCTCGAGCCGCACGCCGGGGGCGGCGCTGGGGCCGCCTGGCCCATCTGGATCTTCGGCGCCGGGCATGTCGTCCAGGCGCTCGTGCCCGTGCTCGCCCCGCTCGCCTGCCAGCTCACCATCGTCGACCCGCGCCGCGAGTGGCTCGACCGGCTGCCCCGCGCCCGCAACGCCCGCTACCTGCATAGCGAGCTGCCCGAGGAACTCGTGCCCACCATGCCCGACCACGCCTTCCTCCTCTGCCTGACCAAGGGCCACTCCTTTGACCGCCCTGTCCTCCAGCGCGCGCTGGCCGAGAGGAATTTCCCCTTTGTCGGCGTCATCGGCAGCAAGGCCAAGGCCGCCGTGCTCCGGAAAGAAATGATCGCGGCGGGCCTGCCGGCCAAACGCGCGAAGCAATTCTTCTGCCCTGTCGGCCTGCCCTTCGGCGACAACGACCCCCGCGAAATCGCCCTCAGCATCGCCGCCCAGCTCCTGGCCGAACGGGATAAGCTGAAGGCGGGTTAACCACGGATTTCACTGATTGGCACGGATGGATTCAAATTCACAGCCATCCCATAGGGGTGGCTAAAGTTTGAGCTTTTTGAGCAGGCCGTTGAGCGCATCCGGATCAAAGGCGGCGGGGTCGTAGGGCTCGCCGAGCCACTCCAGCAGTTCGTGGTGGTCGCGGTGTTTGGGGTTGGCGA
>JACPPI010000011.1 GCA_016190985.1 Opitutia bacterium
TCGTCGAACACGGCTGGGAGTTGAGCCTCCACGCGACCCGGGCCCTGCGCCGCATGCGCCGCCGGCCGCGGATCATCCGGGCCTGCTGGGTTCAATCTGAGCTTTGCCTTTAACGTCAGGCTATTAGGCGAATCTCAATAGTTTAGCAAGGAAGCCCGGTTCGTCGAAGCTGCAACCGGAGCCGACCATGTAGCTCGGGCAGAAATAGATTCCTCCCTTGGAAATGCTGCGGACCCCCCACTTGTGGCCAGCTGGATCGATGAGATCGAAGCCGGCCCCCTCGCTGGGAGCCAACCGCCCCTTGATCACTTCGTGGGCAATGCGACGTTCAAGCAAGAAGGAGACGCGCCGGCCGTCTAGGCTTGCCCCGATTTGACGGACAGAGCGTTGAGCCAAATAAAGGACTCAACCATGAAGACCAACCAAGCGGCTGGTGCCACGCGCCAGCGACGTGACGAGGCGTTCAAGCAGGAAGCGGTGCGCCTTTGGCAGAGCAGTGGCCGGTCGGCGCAGACGACCGCCCAGGAACTGGGCATCAAAGAAGATGCTCTCTACCGGTGGAGGCGGGCAGGCCAGTTGGCCCGGTCCTCCGGGCCGGCTGGCCTGCCCGCCAGCAAGGATGCTTTGCCGGCCGAGATCATGCGGCTGCGGCAGGAAGTCGTCCGCCTGACCGAGCAACGTGACATCCTAAAAAAAGCCGCGGGCCTCCTCTCCGAACCGCCGCCCAGAGGTATGCCCGGATCCAGAGCCTGAGCGGCGAACACCCCATCACCGGTCTGTGCGCGGTGCTCGAAGCCTCCCGCAGTGGCTATTATGCTTGGCGGGATCGTCCGCCCAGCACCCGGGCCCAAGCCGATGCCGTGCTCCGGCCGCAGATCCGGCAGGCGCATGCCGCTTCCGGTGGCACCTATGGCAGCCCGCGGATCCTGCGGGAACTCCAGCAGCCGGTCGGACGCAAACGCATCGCCCGGTTGATGCGGGAGGAGGCCATCCAGGGCCGGTCCCCGCGACGTTACCGGGTCGTGACGACGGACAGCCGGCATGATGAGCCCATCGCGCCCAATCTGCTCGCGACGGCCGCGCCCCCGACCAAACCCAACGAGACGTGGGGCACCGATATCACCTATGTGGCGACCGACGAGGGCTGGCTGTATCTGGCCGGGGTGCTCGACCTGTTCAGCCGCCGCTTGGTCGGCTGGGCCTTGGGGTCGAACCTGGCGACCGCCTTGCCCTTGGCCGCCCTGCTCATGGCGATCCGGCAACGCCAGCCTGCACCCGGCTTGATCCATCACTCGGACCGGGGCGTCCAATACGCTTCGGCGGACTATCGCAGCGAACTGGCCCGGCATCAGCTCGTGGCCTCCATGAGCCGCCGGGCCAACTGCTACGACAACGCCACGATGGAGTCGTTCTGGAGCACGCTCAAACTGGAGCTGGTCTATCGGCGGCGCTTCGCCACCCGCGCGGAGGCCACCACGGCGATCTTTGCCTACATCGAGGGCTTCTACAACCGCACCCGACTCCACTCCGCCCTCGGCTACCAATCCCCCCTCGACTTCGAGGCCAACCAAAACTAACCATCAACCATCCCCTCAACCCCTGTCCATTTTATCGGGGCAATCCCAAACCGTATGATCCAACCGGCAAAGGAGAATATGCATACCTCGACGGCCTCGCTGGACTCTTCAGTAGCAAGAAACTTCTCAGAGAAGTCACTGATGTGCATGAATCGCTTGGCTTCATCGCCCGCTCGCGCACCAAGGCCGTCGGGGCACAATCGTTGACTGGCTACACTGCTACCGGCAGTCCCTTGGGTATCATATCCAACAGATTGAATCTAAACGCTCAGCCCTTCGGATTCACCGGAGCTAGTGATGAACATAGCGCCCAATTCAACCGGCCGATACAACGGCAATTGATAGGATTCTATAGAACCATCGTCGATGCGGTTGTGCCTGCGCCCTCACCATGAAAAAGTATATCATAATTTTAGTAGGGCTAGTTCTTATTGGCGTCATCATATGGCTAGGCATTAGCCGCTACAATTTATCTCCTCCATTGGCTTCGCGCTCTACGGTTAGTAATTCGCAGCTTTCAGATAAAACGAACACTGGTGCCCAGCAGAATTCTTCTACAAAGCAAAACCCAACAGTGTCTGATGAAGATAAAGCCCTAGACGCAGCATACAGGGCCAGACGGCAGCGTGAGCGGCAGGCACTTGCGGATAAAGATGAACGTGATTTCAATACGCCCATCACATTTTACGGTATCGTGCTTGATGAAAAAGACCTACAAGTCAGTGCTCCCACGGTCTTATATGCCAGCATTGATGGCTCATTTGATGGGGAAAGGAAACTGCAAGGAGATCAGGGGGGTCGTTTTACCATATCAGGTATCCGCGGCAAGTATCTGGACGTGAAGGTAGCGCATCCAGGTTATTACGAAATTGGCGAATCAAGACGTAGATTTACTTACGCTAGCAATGATCGCGGGCCGGACTTCAAACCCGATCCCGCCAAGTCTGAGATTTTCCGGCTCCGGAAGAAAGGCGAGGCCGCCGAGCTGGTGCGAGAGGATGAACGTGTCCTGTTCACCAAAGAGGATGGGCATGCGCGCAGCTTCAGCCTTTACGACCACTCGCGGCGGCGCGACCAACCCGACTATGTGATCTTGCAGGGAGTCGATACGGCTGAACTCGACCGGCAGGGCAAACCTGTCCGCCGGTTGGAAATGGTTGTGCCAAAGGGAGGCATCCAGCAGCGCACTGATCCGTTCGCCTTTGTCGCGCCCAGTGACGGTTATCAGTCCAGCATGTATTACATGCGCATACCCGGTCAGCCGCTCGACTACTTCGTGAAATTCGACAACGGCAACTACGGCCGCTTCACCATCATGGGCTCCGGCGGCGAATACTGGATTGAGTCATATCTAAATCCCGACCAGTCGCCCAACCTCGAATACGACCCTGCCAAGGAAATCACCGTTATTCGCAACGGCCTCATGGGTATCGACCTGCTCTACCCGGCGAGCGACGACCCCAACAAGCCCACGCCCAAGTCGACTCCGTCCAAACCCGTCGAGCGTCCTGGCGGGACGCTTATCGAACGCCGCCGCAACGCCGCTCCCCCGCCAGCACCTCCGCGCAGTTGAACCTGATGCCTCGCGGGGTGAGGGCACCCGCCCACAACCAAGACTCAATCACCGCAGCGCCACGGGCGGGCCGAGCACCTCGCGCAGGATGAAGGCCCGGCGCAACGCCGCCGGCTCGCGTAAATCATCCAAGACCGTGGAGCGGGAGAGCGCCCGGGCATCTGACGCGTGATCGGCAGTCGCCGCCTCGTATTGCGCCCGCTTCAAGGCAGCGGTCTTCATCATCTGTGCCTCCGCCAGTTTCTCAGCCAGCGCCGCCTGCTCCTCCAGGATTTCCGCCTGCCGCTGGGCCTCATAATGCACCGTGCTCGCACGTCGCACCGGTGTGCCTTGCGTCACCACCACTTCGCGTATCACGGGTGGCGGTTCGTCAGATTCAACCTGTGGCCGCACCGGTTGTTCGTTGGCATAGCCGCGCCCTCGCTCGGCGATCTTGCGCTGGATCTCTTCGCGGATCTTGCGTGTGCGCTCGGCCAACTCGGGATCGTCGAAGGTCGCCTCGGGAGTCGAGGCCTCTTCCTCCCCCGCCCCTTTGCGGTTTTTGCTCAGCCACCAGGCGATCGAGCCGGCGATGGCGATGATGAGCTGAAGATGATCGAGAACCCAGTCCATGATGTTGAAAGTATCAAGAGACCAAGGACCAAGTAACAAGAGACCGGAGTGACCGCGTTGTCACCTGCCCTGATCCTGTCACTTGATCCCTGTTACTTTTCACTTCTTCCCCTCGGGATGGGCGATGGACGAACGCATGCCGGTGTCGGCCTGGATGTTTTCCATCTTGTAATAGTCCATGACGCCGAGGCGGCCGGTGCGGAAGGCCTCGGCCATGGCGAGCGGCACCTGGGCCTGGGCCTCGACAACCTTGGCCTGCATCTCCTGCACGCGGGCCTTCATCTCCTGCTCAAGGGCGACGGCGGCCGCGCGGCGGATTTCGGCCTGGGCCTGGGCCATGTTCTTGTTGGCCTCGGCCTGCGATTCCTGGAGCTTGGCGCCCACGTTCTCGCCCACGTCCACGTCGGCGATGTCGATGGAGAGAATCTCATAGGCGGTGCCGACGTCGAGGCCGCGCGCGAGCACGGTCTTGGAAATGCTGTCGGGATTTTCCAGCACCTGCTTGTAACTCTCCGCCGCGCCGATGGTCGTCACGATGCCCTCGCCCACGCGCGCGATGATCGTCTCCTCCTTGGCGCCACCGACGAAGCGGGTGAGGTTGGTGCGCACGGTGACGCGCGCCTTCACCTTCACCTGGATGCCGTCCTTGGCCACGCCGTCAATGGTGGTGCGGCCGCCCTCGGGATTGGGGCAGTCGATGACCTTGGGGTCGACCGAGGTGCGGACGGCCTCGACCACGGATTTGCCGGAGCCCTTGGTCGCCAGATCGATGGCGCAGGCGCGGTCCCAGTTCAGCTCGATGCCGGCCTTTTGCGCGGCGATGAGCGCCTGCACGGTCGGCACCACGTTGCCGCCGGCCTGGAAGTGCGAGGCGATCTGGTCGGCGCTCAGCTCGATGCCGGCGCGCACGGCCGTGATGCGGGCATCCACCACGAGCCCGTAGGGGATGCTGGCCAGCTTCATGGCGATGAGCTTGGAGATGCCGACGGGCGCGCCGTTAAACAACGCCCGGACAAAGGCGCCGACGAGGCTGAAGACGAGGCCGGCGACAAACAGGCCGAAGATGCCGACGATGACGAGAACAGTGATGGTGAATCCGCTCATGAGGAGGTTTGGTTTTTGGTTACGATCAGACGAAAATTGTCGAGGCCGGTCACGCGGACGGGGACGCCCTTGGCGAGATAGCCGGATTGGGAGAAGGCCTCATACTGCCGGCCCTGCACGGTGACATAGCCGCTCGGCGCCAGCGCCGTGGCGGTCTCGCCGGCCTGGTTCAGGATCGCGTTCAGATCGGCCACCACTGGCTGGCTGGTGCCGTCCACCGTGGCGTGCATCGAGAGTTTCCTGGCGAATCTGGTCTTGGGCAGGACAACAAACTCGACGTAGAACGTGGCGCCCAATAGCACGCCGCCGCCCAGCAGCGCGATCAATCCGCCGTCCATGCCGTAGAGGCTGAAGGCCATCACCACCCCGGCGACGATGGCGAGGCCGCCGAGGATTCCCAACACGATGCCGGGAACAAAGACCTCAAGAGCGAGGAGCAAGACGCCGGCCAGAAAAAGGGTGATGATCGTGGTCATGCGCGGTTCTCCTTCTCCACGATGAGGCCAAAATCCGTGCGCCCCTTCACCACGATGGCCGTGTTCGCGCTCACGGAACCGAGGCTGACTTTCGCGGGATAGCGCCGGCCGTCGACCTCCACCTCGCCGCTGGGAAACAGGCCGGTCACCGCGACACCCCGCCGCCCGGTCAGGCCCTCAAGCGCGCCCGCCGCCTGCGGCGCGACGCCGGCCAGCTGCGCGGGCGCCCCCGATGCGCCTTGCATCGCCAGGTGCTGATAGAGCGACGTCTTGGGCAGAAATTTGAGAAAGGCCGCAAACAGCCCGATGGCGATGACCAGCGCCAGGCCGAGATTGAGCACCGGCTGCATCAGCATGTCGCCCGAGAAATTCACGTTCAGCGGCTGGCCGGGCCAGTAGTCCGCCCCCGCCCAGACCAGCGAACCCAGCATGAAGACCACGCCGGTCAGCGCCACCACCACCAGGCCGGGGAAGAAGACCAGCTCGATCGCCACCAACATGACGCCGATCGCGAAGAGCAGCGCCGGTTCATGCCCCGACAGGCCGGCCACGTAGTTGCCGAGGAAAACCAGCGCCAGCAGCGCGATGCCGACCGCGCCCGGCCAGCCGAAGCCCGGGGTCTTGAACTCGATGAAGAGCGCCAGCAGGCCGAGCCCCATCAGGATGGGAGAAAGTTTGTTCATGTATTGCGCCAGCTCCTCGGACCAGGTGATCTCGAAGTGGCGCACCTCGTAGTTGTTCGCGCCGAACTTGCCGGTGAGCAGCGCCGTGAGGTCGGCCGCCTTGCCGGCGCCCAGCAGGGCTTGCGGCGGCTCGCCGTATTTTTCCAAAGCCTCGGTGGCGGTCAGCGAGAGCAGCTCGCCCTTGGGTTTCAGCACCTTGTCGCCGATCTTGAGTTCATAGTCTTCGTCAATCATGGCCGAGATCACCTGCCCGCGATAGCCCTTGCCCTCGGAAGAGGCCCGCATCCGCGCGCGCAGGTAGCTCACGATTTTCTGTTTCATGGTCTTGTCGACGTCGCCGCCGGTGGAGAGCACGGGGGCGGCGGCGCCGATCACGCCGTTGGGCGCGAAATAGATCTCGTCGGTCACGGCGGAGATGAACGCGCCGGCCGACATCGCCTCCCGGTCGACGAAGGTGATTTTCCGGCCGGGAAACTTGTCCAGCGCCTCCATGATGTCGAAGGTCACATCCAGCGCGCCGCCGGGGGTGTTCATGTCGAGCAGCACCACGTCGGCCTTCTGCGCGATCGCCTCCTTCAGGCCGCGGCGGAGGATGTAGAGCGTGGGGCTGTTGATCTCGTCCTTGACCGGAATGACGTAAACCACGGTCTTTTTGCCCGGCGGCGGCGCAGCCGCCGGCTCGGCGGCCGTGCCGGCCAGCGCACCGAGGAGCAACGCGGCGAGAAGGGCTGTCTGCTTGAACATCAGGCGGGCAGCTTACGCTTCTCCGGCCCGCACGCAAGCACCGCGAACTTACAATCCGCCTTCTTCTTTCAAAATCCCCGCCTCCAGGCAAGAATTAGCGCTCACGGCTTGGCGGCCGCCTTGCGCAAGGCTTCCGCGTTGTCCGGATCGGTGACGGCGGCGGCCCGGGCAATGGTGAGGACATCGCTCATGAACTGCTTTTCCCGGGCCGGGTTGTATTCCTTCCGGGCACGCGCCGCCGGCGAAACGCCTCCCGGCAGGATGAGCCTGTTCAGGATGCTGCGGTCGGGCACGCTGAGATTTTTCCGGGCGAGTTCTTCATTAAACGCCTTCGGGCCAAGGATGCCGCTATGGTCCAGGCGCGGGCGCGGCGGCGGCTTCACGGTCATTTTTGGCAGTCCGAGCACATCGATATCACCGGGCGTGGCGTGGAAAGGCGGCGGGCATGGCGGCGTAGCAGTGATCAAAAAGCCCTTGCCCCGCCGTCGCATCCCGGCATCACCTCGGCCCAGCTTCCTCCCAGTCCAAAAAGTATCCGACCTCGGTAAGAGACGTGGACTGGGACGTCATCATAAAGACCGCACGCAAGCCATCGGTGAAAAAGGGGTCTCCGGTCAGGTTCCTCCGTGGCGCAGACGGAGTCGAGACGCCCACTCCGCGAACAAGCCCGATTTTGGCGACATGCTGCGAGTAGAGGAGATCTTGCACGAGATATTCCCTGGCGTTGTCGACGTCGGCGTCGATCTTGTGGGTCACGAGAGGCCAGGCCTTAAGGGTGAAACGCACTCCGATGTCGCGGCTGATCGCCCCGACCCACACCGGCTTGCCTTTGAAGCGGAGCGGGGCGAGCCAGAGGCGAAGATGGTTTCTCTCCCGAATCGTGGCCCTGGTCTTCTGAAATCCGATGTCCTGGGGGCGGCCGTAGACATAAAGAGGACTGAAGGGCGAATATTCATATTGGCCCCCAAAGACAAAGGAGGCGAAGGTTTTCCATTCAGAACCGCCATAGACTGTTTCCGTCTCATGCCATCCCCTTGCGACGAAGGCAGGCCACGGTTCGTGCCATGCCTGGCCCTCACCTCCGATGACAACAAGATTGAGCGGGTCACCGGTTGCCTTGCCTTCCTTATCGGTCGCATAGCATGGCAGGGTTTCGAGAGCCGAACGGAACTCCGCTTCGCTGTCGTAGGAGAGGATCTGATCCGTGGAGTATATCGCGTCAAAGTTCACGCTCATGTGATCGGGGCGTATTCCCGGAACTGTCAGAAAAAAGCTGAAGGTCTTCTTCTGCCGGGATCCGAGGAGTTCAACAAGGACCGCTTTTGATCCCTCCGTGAGGTTGGTGAAGAGAAATCCCGAGGAGACCGCGCCGCGGGGAACATGGAGGTCTATTTGTTGACTGTAGAAGTGGTCGTCCATTTCCCTGTTTCGGGACCAGGAAAACCTGAAATGGCTTTTCCATGATGCCTCGAGCGGAGAAAAATAGTCCTTGTCGATGCTGACCGGCAGCAGCCTGTAGTCCATCTGGTCACGATTGTCGATCTTCAGCCAGACCGGCTGGATGCCCTTGCGGGCCAGATCAACGCCAAAGGCTTCCTTGCTTTCTGCCGCACTCAGGACGGCCACGGTGACCGACACCGCGCCGTCGCTCTTTATCTGAGCCCGCTTAAAAAAGGCCATCTCCTTTATGGGACGAGGACTGAAGCTTGCACAGCCGTAGCCGGACAGAAGACAGAAGCCTGCGATCGCAATGCGAGGTAAAGTTGCGGAATTCATGGTTTCACCTTGTTTCGTGGAGCGGCAAACTCCACCAAGAGCCGGCTCCTTCGGCCATAGTCAAATTCCGAAAACGGAGCAGGCCGCAGCAACCGCAGAACGTCATAGGCAAACAAGTGCGCAAGCTGCGCCACGCCCGTGAGCTGACTCAGGAGACGCTGGCAGCAAAATGCAACGGGCTCGGCTGGGATTTGGGCCGGGGCACCTTGGCAAAAATTGAAGCCGCCGTGCGTTGTGTCACCGACGCCGAGCGGTTCGTGCTGGCCAAAGCCCTCAAACAAGAGCTGGGCGACCTCCACCCCCAAGACGAGCGAGCCGTCCTTGCTTTGTTCGGCGAATGACTCCTGATTTCCGCGCCAAGCCTGCTCACGCCATAAATACGGTCCACCGGGCTTGCCAGACACCGCCGCCTTGGGCGAGGGCCGGGTGTCGTGCCGGAGAAAGAGCGGCGTTCCGGTTCGCCTTGCAGGAAGGCCTCAAGAATTTGTCTGACTTTGTATTGGAACGCGGCGGCTTTCTGTTCTACCAACAGCCTCCATGGAACGCATCCCGTATCTCGGGCACACAATTTTCAAATGGCAGGTCGGACCCTCCTCCTTTCTGGCCCTGCCCGAAATGGGCGCCCGGCTCATGAACTGGAGCGTCACGCTCGGCGACGGCAGCGTGCGCGACATCATCTACTGGCCCGAGGTGGAGAACCTCGACGCCATCGCCAGCGTGCGCGGCGGCAATCCGATCCTCTTCCCCTTCTGCGGGCGCAGCTTTGACCAGGGCGAGATCCACCACTGGCGGGCCGCGGACGGCGTCCGCCGGGCGATGCCGATGCACGGCCTCGCCCGGCAGGGCAAGTTCCGCACCATCCGCCTCGACGAGGGCGGCTTCTCCGCGCAATTCGTGCCCGACGAGGCGGCGAAGGCCGCCTACCCCTACGACTACGAGTTCGTCGTCAGCTATCGCTTCGATCCGCGCGGGCTGTTCGTCGAGCTGCAGCTGACCAACCTCGGGAGCATTCCCATGCCCTGGTCCGCCGGGCATCATTTCTACCTCACCCTGCCCTGGAGCGCCGGCCGTTACCGCAAGGATTACCTGCTGGAGACCACCGCGACCAGGCATTTCCAGCGCGACGAGCGCGGCGGGCTGGCGCCCTTCACGCGCGTCAGCGCCCGCGAAACCCTCGCCAATGCCAACCTGATCGACCTCGTCCACACCGGCCTGCGCCGCGAGGTGTTCGCGCTCACCGAGGTGCCCACGGGGAACCGCCTGCATTTCCGCAGCGGCATGGCCAACAGCCCGGCCCATGATCTGGCCGTCGTCACCTGGACGGCGGACGACAAGGCGCCCTACTATTGCATCGAGCCCTGGATGGGGCCGCCCAATGCGGCCGAGACCAAGGTCGGCCTCCACACGGTCGCCCCGGCTCAGACGCAGAAGTTCTACGTCGAGATCACCATCGGCTAAACGTCGGATCTCCCCCACCGGGTCTCAACATTCCATCCCCATGATATTTCCGCTGGCATTCATCGAGGGCATCGGCGGCCCCGAGCTGATGATGATCATGTTCATCGTCCTGCTGCTGTTCGGCGCCAACCGCCTGCCCGAGCTGGCCCGCGGCATCGGCAAATCCGTCCGGGAATTCAGGAAGGCCGCGAGCGGCGTGGAGGACGAGGTCCGCCGCGCCATGGAGGAAGAGCAGCCCAAGAAATTTCCCACCCACCCGCCGGCGCCCCCCGGCGGGACCATCCCGCAGGCCGCGCCGGACAAGCCGGCCCCGCCGCCCGCCGCGGGTTAGTCGAAGAGCGGTCCGCGGTTGAACCGCCACACGGCGACCGCCATCACTCCGGCGGCGATGCCGAGCAATATGCCGACGGTCGGCAGGATTTGCAGGAAGGATTGCCCCGCCCACAGCACCTGGGAGAAGCCTTCCATCGACCAGTAGACCAGGGTGAACCTGGCGATGGTCTGCATGAACTCCGGCATGAAGCTGACCGGGAACCACGCTCCGCCGGTCGCGCTCATCGTCAGCACCAGGAAGGTCGCGAGCCCGTTGGCCGCCGCCGCCGTCGGCGCGATGGACGCCAGCAGCATGCCGAAGGCCGTGCACGCGGCCGCCGCCGCCGTGCAGATGACGAGGAGGCTGCCGAAATTGCCGAGCACATCGATGCCGTAGAGCAGCCGGCCGGCAAAAAACAGCGCGGTGAGCTGGACCAACCCCAGGAGCACACCGTAGAGAAACCGGCTCCACAGGATATGGGAGCGCCGCACCGGCGCGGACAGCAACCGCTGGAAGAGCCCGGCCTTTTTCTCGTCGAAAAACGCCGCCGCCGAGGCGCTGAGCGCAAACAGCAGGAACATCATCGCCCAGCCGCCGACGACGCGGGTCGCCTCCGGGCTCTTCACGTCCTTGCCCACGACCTGCTCGCTCTCAATCTTCACGATGCGGGAGAAGAAATCGGTCGGCGTCGCGGCCGCACCGGGCGTGGCGGCGTCTGCGACGGCCCCCAGGCCAAAATCACCCGACGCCAAGGCCTGCTTGGTCTCATCGAGGTCGCCGCCAAAGGCCTTGGTCACGGCCGCGGCCACCGCGCCGTTGAACTGCTCGAGGCGCTCGCCGCCGAGGTATTTCTTCGCCCCGGCCTGCAACGACTGGCCGAGCAGCTGGGGCACGTTGGAAAATATCGCCTTCTGCAGCAGGCCGTTGACCGTCTGGGTCTCGATTTCGTTGCGCGGGTCGGACAGGATCTTCAGGTGCAGGCCGATGCCTTTGCTCGCGATCACATCCGCCGGGATGACCAGCGCGAAGCGGAATTCGCGGTTGCGGATCATCGGCCGCAGATCCTCCTCCCGGAGCGGCCGCTCCGACTTGTCGGGGTTGACGCGGTTGGTCAGGACGCGGAACGATTTCTCCGCCTTGAGGGCGTCGACGAGTTTTTGCGCGGCGGGATTGTCGCTCTGGTTCACCACCGCGAGGCGCACGCCGGTCGGGCCGGTGTCCTTGCGGTTCAGGCCGAAGACCTGGCCGAAAATGTAGATGAGCGCGACCGGCACCAGGAAGGTGAGGCTGACCGCCGCCCGGTCGCGGAAGAAGTTGGCGAAGTCTTTGCGGAGAAGGGTGAGGATGATGCGCATGGGAGTCCTTTATTCGCGGAGGCTGCGGCCGGTGAGGTGGAGAAAGACCGCCTCCAGTGTGGGGCGCTCGCTGATGAAGAGGCGGGAGGACAGCTCCAGCTCCTCGGTCAGCGCGTAGAAGGCGGAATTCTTGAAGCCGGGGGCCGGGTGAAAGCGATGCTGGTCGCCACCCGTGGTGACTTCGCCGTGCGCGGCCAGTCGCGCCGCCAATCCCGCGGTCAGGGGCGAGGCGGGAAAACTGATCTCCTCCTGGAACGGCAGGCGGGCCAGCAGCTCCTCCAGCGTGCCCAACGCGTGGATTTTCCCATGGTCGATGACGCCGATGCGGGAGCACAGCCGCGTCGCCTCCTCCATGTAGTGCGTGGAGTAGATCACGGTCAGGCCGTCGCGGACGCGGGCCTCGAGAAAATCAAAGATGGCGTTGCGCGACTGCGGATCGATGCCGACCGTGGGCTCGTCGCACAGGAGGAGCTTCGGCCGGTGCAGAAGCGCCGCCACCAGGTTCAGCCGGCGCTGCATGCCGCCCGAGAAAGTCTTCACCTGGTCCCGCCGGCGGTCCGCCAGTTGCACCGCCGTCAGCGCCTCGTCGATGCGCTGGCGCAGGTCGGCGCCGCGGAGACCGTAGAGTTCGCCGAAGATGCGCAGGTTCTGCTCGGCGCTCAGATCCTCATACAACGCGATGCTCTGCGGCACGAGCCCGAGCGAAACCCGCGTGGACGGATCGGCCGCGGTGACCGGCTTGCCATCCAGCGTGATGCCGCCGGCCTCCGGCGCCCGCAGGCCGGCAACCAGCGACATGAGCGTGGTTTTGCCCGCGCCGTTGGGGCCGAGCAGACCGAAGAACTCGCCGGGCGCGATGTTGAGCGAAACGTCGTCCAAGGCCGTGAGTGCGCCGTAGCGCTTGGTGATGTGATCCAGTTTGAGCATGAGGTGCCGGGTTTGTGGAATGATCGAATACCGGACACTGCTTCCCGGCGAGCGTGGCGGCGCGGACGGAAGTCATGGTCATGCATGACCCCGGACTTTCCCATTCGCGGGAACGGATGATTTCATCTTCGCATAGCCACGGCCGTGCCGGCCCGGAGCGAAAAACGTGAAGAACATTCCTATCGGATGGCCGGCAGTCACTTGCGTTGCGGACTGCAACTTGGCACATGCCTTGCGTGTATGTAGGGCAACAAAACATTTCCCATGAAAACGAACTCGCTCCTCACCCTCGCCCTTTTCGCGGTGCTCGCCTCCGGTGCCAGCGCCGCTTCCAACCAGCCCCAAGCCGAACCCATCGCCCTGCCGACCTACGTGGTCGACGCCCCGCGCCATCAACTGGCCGAGCAGCGGCTCAACGCCAGCCTGGATGCCCTGCGCGCCAAGGCCAGCACGCCGATGGACCTCTCCGCGGAGCTGCCCGTCCTGAAGAACCGGTCGGCGTATGCCTCCACGCCACTGATCCCGCTCCGCCAGGCAAAATCCTGAATTTTGGTTGTCAGTGTGTTCTTTGCTAGTGTGTGTGTGTCAAAAACCCGCCTCGCAAGAGGCGGGTTTTTTGTCGCCCGGCCCGGACCAGCGGCAAAGATGGCGGCGTGCCTGCCGATGAATCCGACGCCCCCGTCGCCCTGCCGATCACGGGCGAGCTGGATCTGCACACTTTCCGCCCGGCGGAGATCACCCGTTTGCTGGACGACTATTTCGCCGCCTGCCGGCAGCGCGGCCTCCACCGCGTCCGGGTCGTGCATGGCAAGGGCACCGGTGCGCTCCGGGCGACGGTGCACGCCTACCTGCGGCGCGCGCCCGGCATCGCGGGTTTCGCCCAGGGCGACGAGACCTCGGGCGGCTGGGGCGCGACCATCGTTACACTCAAGCCCGATAATTCCTGCTGAGGCCGCGCGACTATTGTGCAATGATGCGGGTTCTTTCAGCGCCTTCCCATGAACTCCATGCACGAAATTGACTACCACATCCACGGCGACGACATGCAGTTTGTCGAAGTCGAACTCGACCCGCAGGAAGCCGTCGTCGCCGAGGCCGGCGGCATGATGTATATGGACGAGCACATCGCCATGGAGACGATCTTTGGCGACGGCTCGCCGCAGAACTCCGGCCTCATGGGCGCGCTGCTTGGCGCGGGCAAGCGCCTGCTCACGGGCGAATCGCTTTTCATGACGGTCTTCCAAAACCAAGGCGGCGGAAAAAAGAAAGTGGCCTTCGGCGCACCCTATCCCGGCAAGATCATCCCCGTCAACCTGGCCGAGCTGGGCGGCGAGCTGATTGTGCAGAAGGATTCCTTCCTCTGCGCCGCCAAGGGCGTGAGCATCGGCATCGCGTTCCAAAAACGGCTCGGAGCCGGCCTCTTCGGCGGCGAAGGCTTCATCATGCAGCGGCTGACCGGCGACGGCTGGACCTTCATCCATGCGGGCGGCACCCTGCTTGAGCGCACGCTGGCCCCCGGCGAAACGCTGCGCGTGGACACGGGCTGCATCGTCGGTTTTCAGCCGACCGTCGACTACGACATCCAATTGGTCGGCGGCATCAAGACGGCGCTCTTCGGCGGCGAGGGGCTGTTCTTCGCCACGCTGCGCGGCCCGGGCAAGATCTGGCTCCAGTCCCTGCCCTTCTCGCGCCTGGCCGGCCGCATCGTCGCCGCCGCGCCGCAGACCGGACGCGGTGGACGCGAGGAAGGCTCCATCCTCGGCGGCCTCGGCCGCGTGCTCGACGGCGACAACCGCTGAGCCGTTTATCCAGCCGGCCAGCCGTCCGTCATTGCCAGCTTGTCATCAGGGCCGGCAGGCGGGAGAAGAACCGCGCCATGAAAAACTACGCTCTTTACGGCCTGATCAACGCGGTAGCGGTCACCCTCTTCTCGCTGCTGCTCTATTTCACCGGACTCCAAACCGAGCACCTGGACATCGGGGTTCATTTCCAATGGCTCCTGGCCATCACCTCCTTCGTCATCATCTACCTTGGCGTCAAGGAGGAGCGGGAGACCAGGCCCGATCAGCGCATGAGCTACGGCAGCGCCTTTGGCGGAGCCGTGCTCATCAGTCTGGTCGCTGGCGTGCTCAACTCCCTGTATGCCTATGTGCATTTCTCATATGTTAACACCGCGTTCAGTGAATATATGATCCAATATCAGACGGCCAAGATGACGACCGCAGGTCTGCCGGACAGCGTCATTGAGCAGGCCACAACCCGGACGCAGAATAGTTTTGGCCCTGTCCGGCAGGCCGTTGGCAGCGGGATTGTCACGGTTGTGAGTGGCGCCGTATACGGGCTGATGCTGGCCCCGGGCCAGACCCAACGCGGCAGCATGAAGCGCATCGCCATGGTCAACGGCTTGATTTGCGGCTTCTTCGGCCTGCTGGGAGGCGCCGCCAACGGTTTCCTCACAAAATCGGTCGGCAGCTCCGCCCTGATCGGCCTGTTGGGTGGCGGCATCGGTGGCTGGCTGATCACCTACCTGCTTTTGAAATTCACCAACTACACACCGCGCTTTGCCAACGAGGAGCCGATGTAAGGCAAACCGGGGCGACGTTGGCACGTCGCCCCGATGCGCTGCACACACGGGCGCGGCTCCGGCCGCCCCAAATTGATCAGAAGGAACGGAACGAGCGGCCAATTTTCCGGCCCGGCTCCCGGCCCAGCTCGCGGCCGATCTTCGTCTTGGCTGGCTCCAACGGCACCACCTCGTGCTCGAACTTGTCACCGGCCTCGAAGCTGATCGTGTCCCTGTCCAGTTTCTCCAGCTGCTTCACCACCTCGGGCGGCAGCTTCTTGCGCTCCTCCTCGGTGTTGATCGGCCCCTGGAAGGTCACCTTGCCCTTGGCGTCCTTCACCGTCAGCTCGCGCTTGCCGTCGTCGGACTTGATCTCGATCGAACCGTCGTCGTCGGAGTAGGAAATGTTGCTGTTGGGAAGATCGAGGATCGTGGAGCCCTTGCCGCCGCGCCGGATGATGTGCACACCGGGGCCGGTCTGGATCCGCACGCGATCGCGACCGATGAGGCGCAGGATGTCCTTGGCCTCATCCGCACCCATCCCGGGCAGGTCGCGCAGCCGCTCCAGGCTGCCCAACGGTGTCGCCATGCTCCACCCCATGCCGCCCGGGCCATTCTGGAAGAAAAAGCCTCCCGACGCCATCTTGGGCACCTCATGGCTGCCGAGCTTGGCCTTGACGGAGGTCTCCTTGCCGCCGCGGATGACGGTCAGCTTCACCTCGTCGCCTTCCTTTTTAGCGCGCACCAGCACGCCGAGCTGCTGCTGGTTGACCAGCACCTGGTCGTCGAGCTTGGCGAGCACGTCGTCCTCCTTGAGGATCGCGGCGGCGGAGCTGTTGTCGGCGATATGCGTGACAACAAGGCCGGTGTCGCGCGCAAGACCGAGCTGGACCGCGAGGGTGCGGCCGACCGGCGCCGTCTCGACGCCGAGGAAGGCGACTTTTTCTTTCTCCATCTTGTCGCCGCCGTGACTGGTGGCGAAGCCATGCCGGGAACCGTCCGTGTCGAGCCGGCGGATGGTGATTTCTTTTTCGGCCGCCCAAGCGGAAGGCAGGAGGCTGGCTGCGGCCAAGGCCGGCAGCAGGTATTTGCGGTATGTTTTCATAGGGGATAAGGGTTCAAGATGGGAGCTGGTCAATTCGGGTTGTAGCTGGCGGGCACGACGCGGACCTCGTCGCGCGGCACGGTCCACTTGATGGAGGCGTTATTGCGCGGATTCTTCCAGGTGTAGGTGTCGACGTAGCGCGCGCGGACCTGGCGGGCCGGGGCCGCGCCCTCGACCTTCACCTCGCCCTCGTCCTTGAGGTCGTAGAGGACATTGGTCGCCTTGGTGGGCTCGTAGACCGCAACCGGTTGAACCGGGGTGCTGGTCGCCGCCAGGGTGGGTGCAGCGGTCGTCTGGCGAGCCGGCCGGAGAGTGATCAGGGCCACCGTCGCCACGAGGGCCAGGGCCGCCGCGAGGCCGGCCGTGCGCCAGCCGAGCCATTTCCACGAGTTCAGGTTGGTGGCGGTGGTGAAGCGCGGGCGCTCCGTGGCCGGCAGTTCCGCCGCCAGCTCGCGATCAATCTGCTCCAGCCAGAGGGGCGCCGCGCGGCGCGGTTGCAGCGCCTTCAGTTCAGTTTCAAGTTCGTCGAGAGAGTTATCCATGGTGGGCGGGCTTCAATTCCTTGCGGAGCGCGGCCAGCGCATAGCGGTAGCGCGAAGCTGCGGTGTTGGCCGGGATCTCGAGCGTCGCGCCGATCTGCCCGAAGGTGAGTTCGTTCCAGATCTTGAGCACGAGCACCTCGCGTTGGACGGACGGCAGGCGTTGCAGTGCGGCCTCGATCTCCTGGCGGCGCCCGGCGTCTTCGCCGGGTTGGGGCTCAAAGGCGCAGTCGCGTTCCTCCAGTCCGCCGTCGGCCTTTTCCTCGCGCGCGGCGCGGCGGGCCTGCCGCCGGGCATGATCCAGCGCGGCGCGGCGGATCGAAGTGACCAGCAGGGCCTGCGGATCGCCCGGCAGATGCCGCTGGTGCCGCCAGTAGCGGACGAAGGCTTCCTGCACCACGTCCTCGGCATCGGCGAAGGAGCGGGTCCACTGGCGGGCGCACAGCAGCAGCTTGGGGCCGTGGGCTTCAAGCCACTGTTTCCAGGTGCTGCGTTCATATGTCGCCTCCATGCAATCCGTCTTGGGTTGTTTCCTGAAGAGCGTCACAGCGGGGATGTTCTGTCTAAGCTAAGGCCGGCCGGCGCCGGATGCAGACATTAAAAGAGGCCGGGGGTTCGCCCCGGCCTCTGTTACACACTGACACTGAACTAAAATCCGGCGCTTACCGGGCGGCGTAGTTCCGCGGCCCCTGACGGTAGTCCACAACCGCCACCGCGAACAGGATGGCTACCGCGAGGTAGCTGACGGTGACGGCGATGGTGGTGACGGCGATCAGGGCCAGACTGCTGGCGGTGATGGCGGTAAGAGTGAGATGGAGGGTGTTGGTCTTCATAAGATTGGGTGGTTGCTTGGTTGGCTGGTCGGGCACATGATTTGGTGCTGACCGGAGTATACGGCACGGCTTGCAATAGTTGAAATACTTAGTATCTATCAGATTCATTGTTTTTAACTATGGAGATATACCAACTGCGTTACTTCTTGGCTGTCGCTGAGACAGGCAACTTTACCAAAGCCGCCCAGCGCTCTTTTATCTCCCAGCCATCGCTGAGTCAGCAAATCCTGAACCTGGAGGAGGAGTTTGGCCAGAAGCTGTTTAACCGGCTTGGCCGCAAGGTCGTGCTGACCGAGGCCGGCAGGACTTTGCGCGAAGGCGCCCGACGGATCATCAGTGAGGCCGATCTCACCTTGCAGGAGCTAAAGGAAAACGCCACCGACGGACCCCGAGTCAACGTCGGCGCAATCCCGACGGTCGCGCCTTTTTTCTTTCCGGCCGTCCTGGCCCATTGCCGCGCCAGCGACATCAAGCTCAACATCCACACGCAGGAGGATTTTCGCCGCCCTCTCGCCGAGGCCGTCCTGGAGGGACAGCTGGACTGCGCCCTGATCTCCCTGCCCTTCAATGAGCCCCGGTTGCTCATCGAAAAACTCTACGGCGAACCGCTCTGGCTGGCCGTGGGGGCGCAGCACCCGCTCGCCCACGCGGAACACGTCACCTTTGATGCGCTGCGCGAGGAGCATTTCATCCTGCTGGGTGAAGCCTCCAGCCTCACGCTGCAAATCCAGCATTTCTGCGGCAGCCACGATTTCGAACCGCGCATCAGCCACCGTTGCAGCCAGCTGGCCACGGCCAAATCTCTCACGGCTATGGGACTCGGCATCACCGTCCTGCCCAAAAGCGCCCGCAGCGCGACCGATCCCGCCGGCCTCGTCTTCCGCAAGTTCACCGGCCCGGTCCAGCCCTCGCGCGACATCGCCCTCGTGCGGCACCGGCGGCGGCAACCGGGAAAAGGCGCGGCGCTGTTCGCCGAACTCGCGCGCAAGGTGGTCGGCCCGGTGCGCGTTTCCGACTCGGCGCCGCCGTTCCGGCCGCCGGCCCCGCCGGCCGCAAGCCGGGTTGCGCCCGAAATGATTCCCTGAAATCCTGACTCTTCATGCCCGCCACCGCCACCCACCATCACCTCCCGCCGGGGCGCGAGCGCGCCACGCTGCTGGTGCTGGGGGCGGTGCAGTTCACGCACATCCTGGATTTCATGATCATGATGCCGCTGGGCTCGCAGCTCATGTCGGCCTTCCAGATCACGCCCGCGCAGTTTTCGCGCCTAGTGGCGTGCTACGGCATCGCCGCCGCGGTGAGCGGCTTGGCCGGCGGGTTTATGCTCGATAAGTTCGACCGCAAGCGCGCCCTGCTCGCGCTCTACTCCGGCTTCGGCCTCGCCACCCTCGCCTGCGGCCTGGCCCCCAGCTACCAGATGCTGCTCCTGGCCCGGCTGGCCGCGGGGGCCTTCGGCGGGCTGGCCAGCTCGCTGGTCACGGCGATGGTGGGAGATTTCATCCCGCCGGCCCGGCGCGGCCGCGCCATGGGCATCGTGACCGCCGCCTTTCCCGTGGCCTCGGTCCTTGGCATTCCGGCCGGCCTCACGCTGGCGGGCCATTTCGGCTGGCACGCCGCTTTTTTCCTGCTCGCGGGCTGCGCGGTGGCCAACCTGCTCCTCGGGTCGCTGGCGCTGCCGCACCTGCGCACCGCCGTGCAGGGCCACGAGCCCTGGCAGCAGATGAAGCAGATCATGACCCACGGCGTGCATCACCGGGCCTTCGCCGTCGGCACCATGCTGGGCATGGCGGGCGGCGTCCTGATGCCGTTTCTCGCCCCGTCGTTCGTCGCCAACGTCGGCCTCAGCGAGCGAACCGATCTGCCGGTGGTCTACGCGGTCGGTGGCGTGGCCACCGCCATCAGCACGCCGATCATCGGGTGGTTGAGCGATCACATGGACCGCCTGCGCCTGCTGGTCATCATGTCGGCCTGTGCCATGGTGGTTACCTTGGTTGTCATGCGGCTGAGGCCGTCCTCTGTCCTGATCGCCAGCGTGATGATGGCACTCTTCATGGTCGCCATGTCGGGCCGTTACGCCCCGGCGATGACGATGATCACCAACGCCGTGGAGGCCCGCTACCGCGGCGGATTCATGAGCATCATCTCCGCCCTGCAACTGGCCTCCAACGCGGTCGCCAGCATCCTCGCCGGCTGGTTTGTCACCCGGGACAGCGCCGGCCACCTGCTGGGCCTGCCCATGGTCAGCTACGTGGCCGTCGGTTTCCTGATCCTGACCCTGCTCTTCGCCTATCAACTCCGGGCCGCCGCGCCGCACGTCGCCGGCCCGCCGAAAAAAGCCGCCGTGCCGCCTCCGTCGCCCGATATAGCCGCCGCCTGACCGCCATGCCGACCGCGCCCACAACCGAATCCGCCCCCACGCCGCGCGCCGCGCCCGTGCGGCCGGAGTTGCTCGCGCCGGCCGGCGACTGGGAATGCGCCAAGGCCGCCGTCGAGAACGGCGCCGACGCCATCTACTTCGGCCTCGAGCGCTTCAATGCCCGGATGCGGGCGAAGAACTTCACCGTCGCCGACCTGCCCAAGCTGATGGAGTTCCTCCACCGGCGCGGCGTTCGCGGCTACGTGACCTTCAACACCCTCGTCTTTGCCGACGAGCTGGCCGCCGCGACCGACTACCTGAAGGCCATCATCACCGCCGGAGCGGACGCCGCCATCGTGCAGGACATCGGCATTTGCCGGCTCATCCGGTCGCTCTCGCCGGATTTCCCGATCCACACCTCCACGCAGATGACCGTGACCAGCGCCGACGGCGTGGAATTCGCCCGCGCACTCGGGGCCAACCTCGTCGTGCTCGCCCGGGAGAACTCGCTCAAGGAGATCGCCGCCATCCGCGCCGCGCAGCTCGCCGCCGGCACCGCCCTCCCGCTGGAAGTCTTCGTGCACGGCGCGCTCTGCGTCGCCTACTCCGGCCAGTGCCTGACCAGCGAATCCCTCGGCGGCCGCTCCGCCAATCGCGGCGAATGCGCTCAGGCCTGCCGCATGCCCTACGAGCTCGTCTCTGATGGCAAGACCGTCGATCTCGGCGATCGCCGCTATCTGCTCAGTCCGCAGGATCTCTCCGGCCTCGACGTGCTGCCCGACCTCGTGCGCGCCGGCGTTGCCTCGCTCAAGATCGAGGGTCGGTTGAAGAGCCCCGAATATGTCGCCAATATAACCCGTGTCTACCGGCAGGCGCTCGATCGAGTGATGATCGAGGTGTTCGGCCCGGCACCCGCGCCGGAGGACCGCGTGATGGACGCCGTGCGCCAGCAATCGCTCTACGATCTTGAGATGGGTTTCTCGCGCGGACTCTACCCCGGCTGGTTCCGCGGCATCCACAACCAGGAACTCGCCCACGCTCGTTTCGGCACCAAGCGCGGTGTCTACCTCGGCCAGGTGACGCGGGTCGGCGCCGCCAGCGTCACCCTCAAGCTGGCCGGACCCGCCAAGCCGGGCGATGGCATCGTGTTCGACGCCGGCCGGCCCGACGGGAAGGAGGAAGGCGGCCGCATCTACTATGTGGACGAGCACAAGGGTGAGACCCAGCTGCGCTTTGGTGAGGGCGACATCGATTTCGGCCGCGTCCATGTCGGCGACCGCGTCTGGAAGACCAACGATCCCGCGCTCGACCGCCGCGTGCGCGCGACCTTTGAGGGCGAGCAGATCCGCTTCCGGCGCGACATCCACTTCGAGGTGCACGGCGCCGTCGGCACGCCCTTGACCCTCTTCGCCCGCGACGAGCAGGGGCACGTGACCAAGGCCGAGTCCGCGCTGCCCTTGGTAAACGCCGAGAAACAGCCGCTCACCACCGAGCGCCTCACCGACCAGCTCGGCCGGCTCGGCGGCACGCCGTTCCAGCTCGGCACCCTGCAAAACCATCTTGAAGGCGACGTCATCCTGCCGGTCAAGGAGCTGAACGCACTGCGCCGGCGTGTCGCCGCCGAACTGGAGGCCCAACGCGCCGTCCCCCAGCGCTGGCAGTTCGCTGAAAAATTCACCCTGCCTGTTTTCCCGCCTGCCCCGGCCGCCGCCACCGCCGAGTTGATCGTCGTCATCCGCGAGCCGCACCAGTTGGACGCCGCGTGGGCCGCCGGGGCCCGCACCATCTACTGCGAGTTTGAGAACCCCAAGCACTACCGCGACACCGTCGTCCGCTTCCGGCAACTGCAGGCGGGCATTGCTTCCGGCTCTCAACCCTCAGCCCTCAACCCTCAACTTTCCTCCAGCATCTGGGTCGCCGCCCCACGCGTCTTCAAGCCCGGCGAGGAATGGATCATCAAGCAGGTGCTGTCGTGCGAGGCCGACGGCTGGCTCGTCCGCAACTACGATCATCTGCAATTCTTCGCCGGCCGGCGCGTGCGCGGCGATTTCTCGCTCAACGTCGCCAACCCGCTCACCGCCGATTGCTTCATCAACCGCCACGGGCTGGAGCGCGTCACCGCCTCCTACGACCTGAACATCGGGCAGCTGGAGGCGCTGCTGCAAAGCGCGCCGGGCGCGTGGTTCGACATCACGCTGCACCAGCACATGCCGATGTTTCACATGGAGCACTGCGTGTTCTGCGCGTTCCTGTCGCAAGGCAAGGACTACCGCGACTGCGGCCGGCCCTGCGACACCCACCGCGTGGCGCTGCGCGACCGCGTGGGCGCCGAGCATCCGCTCAAGGCCGACGCCGGCTGCCGCAACACCGTCTACAACTCCCGCGCCCAGACCGGCGCCGAATACGCGGCGCGCCTGATGGCCCTCGGCGCCCGCAGCTTCCGCATCGAATTCCTGGCCGAGCCCGCCGACGAGGTGACGCGCACCGTCGAACGCTACCGCCAGCTCCTCGCCGGCGCGATCAGCGGCGCGGAGCTGTGGCGCGAACTGAAACTCATCAACCAGCTCGGCGTCACCCGCGGCCAGATGGAAACCCCGGCCCGCGTTCTGCCCCGCAAGGGAAGCTGAGCCATCTCGTATTATCCGCCTAGGCCGAAGAGAGCATTTCCCCTCGGGCGGGAGCAAATTTTGTCGCCTCGGGTTGAAGCCGGCCCCTAGGCTCCGCGCACCCTGCCATGAGCGAAGCCCCGAAAACCACCGCCGCCAGCCCGGCCCCCGCGCCCCTGCCTTCCGCCGAGCTGGAGATCAAGGACGCCCGGATCATCTTCGACCCGATCTGGGACGACCTGGAGGCGCACTTCGGCCGCCAGCACCTGCGTTTCCCCAAGGAGATCATCCTCCTCGGCGGCGCGCCCGGCGCCGGCAAGGGCACCAACACCGGCTTCATCGCCAAGACCCGCGGCCTGACCTGCGCGCCCATCGTGATGAGCCAGCTCCTCGACACGCCGGAGATGAAAAAACTCAAGGACGCCGGCCACATGATCGGCGACCGCGAGGTGCTGGCCGTGCTCCTGCGCCGGCTGCTCAAGCCCGAATACCGCGACGGCGTCATCCTCGACGGCTTCCCCCGCACCAAGGTGCAGGTCGAGTGCCTGAAGATGCTCTACGAGAAAATGACGCAGCTCTGGCGCGAGTTCTACGGCACGCCGCTCGCCATTCACTTCCGCCAGCCGGTCATGCAGATCGTGGTCCTCTTCATCGACGAGAAGGAGAGCGTGGCCCGCCAGCTCAAGCGCGGCCGGCTGTCCAAGGCCCACAACGAGGAGGTCCGCCGCTCCGGGCACGGCGTGCTGCAGGAGGAGCGCGCCACCGACTTCGACGAGAAACTGGCCCGCCGCCGCTACCAGGTGTTCAAGGAGCAGACCTGGGATGCCCTGCTCTCGCTCAAGGACGTCTTCCACTACCACCTGATCAACGGCGAAGGCGCGATCCCGGAGGTGGAGCAGAACATCCTCGGCGAGCTCGAGTATCAAAGCTCCCTCGAGCTGGACCCGCGCACCTACGACCGGCTGCGCACCCTCCCGCTCGCCAGCGAGATCATCATCCACGCCCGGCAGGAACTGGTGAAGCGCCTCGACGGCTACGAGCTGGGCCACCCCGAGGTCTTCCAGCGCGTCGTCACGCTGATCGAGAAGAAGATGATGCCCATCATCACCCGGCACGCGCTCTCCGGCCACGCCAACATCAACAGCGAGGATCCGGTCTTCGACGAGCCGCTCGCGCTCGCGATGCTCATCGACATCTTTTCCGAGCGCGGCTACCATGCCGTGGTGGACGTGCACCGCATCGAGATTCCCGAGAGCGTGGACCTGAAGACGGGCAAGATCGCCTGCCGCCAGAAGAAGGTCTACCGCTGCATCATCCGCTTCAAGGGCTCCGAGATCCGCCGCGGGTGATCAGCCTCCGCAAAGCCGGCGGCTGCCAAGGGCCCATTGTTGCGATGAAGATTTTCGAGACCGAGCGCCTGGTCCTGCGTCGTTTCACACCGGACGACGCACCGCTGATCCTCCACCTGTTGAACGAGCCGCTGTTTCTCCGGTTCATCGGCGACAAGAACGTCCGCACCCTCGAGGACGCCGCGCAGTATCTCCGGCACGGCCCGCTCGCCAGCTACGCCAAGCACGGCTTCGGGCTCTTTCACGTGAGCCTGAAGGCGGACGGCACGGCCATCGGCATGTGCGGGCTGCTGAAACGCGACACGCTGGAGGACGTGGATGTGGGCTTCGCCTACCTGCCGCAGTTCGGCGGCCACGGCTACGCCACCGAGGCGGCGCAGGCCACGCTGCGCCACGGGCGCACCGTGCTGGGCCTGAAGCGGATCGTGGCGATCACCGCGCCCGGCAACACGGCCTCGATGAACGTCCTGAAAAAAATCGGCCTGCGCCACACCGCCACCCTGCGATTGGCCGGCTACACGACCGACAGCCTGCTTTTCACCCCGGCGGAGGCGTGATCGGTGGAACGCGTGGCCCGCAAAACGTTCAAGGCCCCGTGGGACGCGGAGTTTCCGCCTCCCGGAGCAGGCGGGCGGCCGCCGGGTCGTCGGGCAGCAGGCGGCCGATCTCACGCGCCAACAGGACGGAGTGGTCGTGCTCGTCGCGCGCGGCCAGATCGCGCACCAGCTTGAAGGCCGCGCTGCGTGACGCCCCGCCCTTGATGACGAGTTCCTTGAGGGCCGCCAGCGCCCGCGGCCGCTGGTCAAGCCCGAGGCGCACCTGCACCTCGCGGACCTTCACCTCCGCGGCGCCGTCCGCCAGCCAGGCCGGGGGCTTGTCGTGGAGATATTTCAGGAGGCGCTCCGCCTGCGCCCACTCCTGGACAAGAATGTTGCGGTCCAGCGCCGCGAGCGCAACCGCCTGGCTCACCACGGTGGGAGCCAGATCATCCGCCAGCTTGAATTCCGACAAAGCCTGTTTCACCGCGGCGGCCGCGCCGGGGGCCGCGGCGATCTCGCCGGCGAGAAGCCGGGCCTCGCCCGGGCGGCCGCGCGCCACCAGCCGCTGCACAACGCGGACCAGCTGGAGCACATCGGCCTCGCTCCGGTAACGGTCGAGCCAGGAGCGCGCGGCGGTGCGGCTGGCGATCTGGTCGAGCGTGAGATAAGCCAGCTCGACCTCGCGCACGGCGAGGTCCGCCTCGATCTGGGCGAACCAGGCGGGTTTTTGGGCGCGGATGGCCTTGGCCAGGTCCCGCGCGGCGCCGAGCGCATCCTTTTGCAGCAACTCGTCCAACTGCTGGCGGGCTTCGCCGGCTGTGGCGGGCAGGAGGACGAGCGCGACCGCCGGCTCGTCATCGGTCCGCACCTTGGCGGGCGCGGCCGCCAGCGCCTCGGCGAGGCGTTTCTGCGCCACCAGCAGCGGGTCGCTCAGCGGATACATCTGCAGGCCGGCCCGGACCACCTCGGCCGCGCCGGAAGGGTTGCCGGATTTCTCGAGCACGGTGACGGCCAGCTGCCAGGCGGACAGTTGCGCCTGACCGCGAGCGGCGGTGAGGTGGGCCAGCAGGTAGACCACCTGATCCGGCGTGCCGGAAAAGGCCGTGCGCGCCAGCCGCTTGATGAACTCGGGATGAAAGCGCTGCGGCACCTTGAGCGTGTCGATGGTGTTTTCCCACCCGCCCAGCAGGCGGACCGCCTGCTCCACCTCGCCGTGGCGCAGGGCCAGCTCCGTCTGATGCACCTGAAAGGCGAACGGGCTCAGCCGCGCCGAGGTGGCCATGGTGCGGATCCGCGACACCACTTCCGGCAGGTCCAGGTTGACGGCCAGCGCGGCCAGGGCCTGCAAGGCGCCGTCGTGGGCGCGGAACAGCCGGTAGTATTCCTGCTCGGCGGCATCGCGGTGGCTCAACCGTTTCATCCGGTGCCAGCTCTGAAAGGCGAGCAGGTAGGCGCCGGGCTTGTCGGGGATCTCCGCTTTCAGGTGGCGCAGCGCGCTGAGCAGCGCGTCGGCATCGCCCGTGGCCACCGCGATCTCCGCGGCCTGCCGCCAGGCGCCGGCGCCGACCGCCGGCGCCGCCAGCATCCTGTCAGAGATCGCTTTCGCGTCCGCCGGGTGGCCGGTGCGCAACAACAGTTCGATTTGCAAGGCCGCCAAATCCGCCTGCGCAGTGGGGGTCGCGGGCGGGATGATCGAAGAAAACGCCGCTTCCGCCTCGGTCAGCCGCCCGAGTTGCAGGAGAAAGCCCACCCGGGCCCGCTCCAGCAGGAAGCGGGCCTCCGGGGCCATCACCCCGGGCCGGGCGGGCTGCAGCAGGCCGGTGACCACCTCCAGCCCGTGCGTCTGGGTTTGGAGCGCGCCATAGCAGCCGAGCAGACCGGCCAGCAGCTTCGGGTTGTCGCGGGCGAAAGGCAGGCCCTCTTCCAGCAGGGCGACCGCGCGGGCAGGCTCATATCCGATCATCAACTGGGCCAGCAGCAGGCGGCCCTCCACGTTGCCGGGCGAGCGCGCCAGCCCGGCGCGCAGGTTGTAGAAGGCGTTCGTGTAGTCGCGCGCCTTGAGGTCATCGGTGGCCGTCAGGATGGCCGTGTCGCCGCGTTTTTCCCGCAGGCCCGGCCACCGCCAGGGCGCGGCGAGGTCGAACCACCCGACCTGGTTGTGCGGCTGCCGGTCGAGCCAGAGAAACAACGCCGTGACGGCCACCAGCCAGCCCGCGGCCGCCAGGCCCGCCAGCGCGATGAGCAGGCGCCGGTGGAAAACCTCGAACCGCCAGACGGGGTCGGACTGCCGCTCGATGCGCAGGGCGACGGAGCGCAGCAGCCAGAGCCGGCGATCGCCCGGCGCCAGTTCGCGCTTCAGCGAAGGATTGAGACTGAAAAGAATCTTCACCTGCCCGCCATGAAGGCCGACCGCGCGGAGGCCCGCAATCCGCAATTACTCGAAGCGCAGGGCCTCGATGGGGTCGAGGCGGGCGGCCTTCCACGCCGGGTAGAATCCGAAGCCGACGCCGATGCCGGAGCAGACCACCAGGCCGATGAACGCCCATTGCCACGGGAAGATGGCGCCGGCCTTCAGCAGCATCGCGATGGCGTTGCCGCCGACCACGCCCAGCAGGATGCCCAGCAGCCCGCCGGCGAGCGAGATGGCCACGGCCTCGAGGAGGAACTGCGTGAGGATGGACTTGCGCCGCGCGCCGAGGGACTTGCGGATGCCGATCTCCTTGGTGCGCTCGGTCACGGAGACGAGCATGATGTTCATGATGCCGACGCCGGCGGCGAGCAGCGCGATGCCGGAGATGACAAACGAGCCGGCGGCCACCACGTCGGCCACGCTGGCGAAGATGGAGATGATCGAATCGTTGGAATAGATCTCAAAGTCGTTCTCCTGCTCGGGGGCGAGACCGCGCGCGATGCGCATGGCGGTGATGGCCCGGTCCATCAGGGCGTTGTAGACCGTCTGGTTGGGCGCCTGGGTGGCGATGTTGACCGTGTGGCCCTCGACGCCATAGTCATTCAAAAACCGCGTGATGGGGACCATCGCGATGCTGTCGCCGCTGCGGCCGAACTGGTTGCCCTTCTCCGCGAAGACGCCGACGACGGTGTAGGTGTGGTCGTTGAACTTGATGACCTTGCTGATCGGATCCTCCGAGGGGAAAAGGCGCTTGCGCACGTCGGCCCCGATGAGGATGACGGGGCGGGCGAGGTCGACATCGTCCGGCGTGAGGTTGCGGCCGAGGTCGATGCTGAACTGGTTGGCGCTGAGGAAATGCTCGTTGGTGCCGCCGAAGGTGAGGCCCGGCGGGGTCTTGCGCCCGTTGTAGAAGGCCTGCCCGCCGCGGCGCTGCTCAAAGGTCTTGAGGCAGATGATGTCGGCCGAGCCTTCCATCAGGCGCATGAAGCGCAGGCCCTGCTCGAGGGTGATGTCGCGGCGCAGCTCGTATTTGCGGCGGCCCTGGGGACTGCCGCCATTGATGGGCCATTTGGCGAACTGGAAGATGTTCGAGCCGAGGAAGCTGATGCCCTGCTCGATCGAGCCGCGCAGGGCCGAGACCGCCGTCATGACCCCGATGACCGAAAACACGCCGATGGTGATGCCCAGCATGGTCAGAGCCGAGCGGAGCTTGTTCGCGCCCAGCGAGCCCAGAGCCATGCGGATGATTTCGGCGGGCCGCATGGTGCTATTCGTAACGCAGCGCCACGACCGGATCGAGGCGGGCGGCGCCCCAGGCCGGGGCGAAACCGGAGACGATGCCCGTGGCCACCGACACCGCCAGGCCGACGAAGACCAGGCTGAAGGAGAAGACGATGGGGAACGAGGGAAAGACCGCGCCGACCCCGGCCACGAGCCCATAGGTCAGCAGCAGGCCCACCACCCCGCCGATGAGGCAGATGGAGACGGCCTCGATGAGGAACTGGAGCAGGATGGTGCGGCGGCGCGCCCCGAGGGCCTTGCGGGTGCCGATCTCCTTGGTGCGCTCCTTCACCGAGACAAAGGTGATGTTCATGATGCCGATGGCGCCGACGAAGAGCGACAGGCCGGTGATGAACAGGCCGGCCATGGCGATGCCCTGCTTGACGGGATCGAGCTGCGCCTTGAAGGCCGCCTGCTCGTTGACCGAGAAATTGTCGCGCTCGCCCGGCAGCTGGCCGCGCACCCGGCGCATGGCCCCGGTCAGCTCCTCCCTGGCCTCGGCGAGGCGGAGCTTGTCCGTGACCTTGACCCGGATCGAGGCGTCCTGGCGGCCGGCGAAATATTTCTGGAAGGCGGTGAGCGGAAGCACGGCCTGGTTGTCGAAACTGAAGAGCCCGAGAAACTCGCCCTGCTTGGCGAAAACCCCGACGACCTCGAAGGGCTGGCCGTTGACCATGACGGTCTCGCCCACGGCGGACCGGCCGGGGAAGAGCGCCTCGGCGACGTCGTGGCCGAGCGCGACGACCTGCCGGCCGGAGCCGGCCTCGGCCTCGTTGAAGAGGCGGCCTTCCTTGTAGTCGGCGGAGATCAGGCGGGCGTATTCCGCCAGGGTGCCGATGGTGAAGACGCCGCTGACCTTCGCGTCGCCGACCTTGACCGAGCAACCGCGGGTGAGCACGGGCACGGCGATCTGGAGCAGCGAGTTGGGCGTGCCGGCGATGACCCGGTTGATGCGCTCGGCGTATTCGGGCCGGATGCGCGGACGGTTGTTGTAGTTCCACCAGTCCTCGACGGGGCCCCACGGCCATTTCTCGATGTAGAGCACGTCCTCGCCCAGCATGGCGAGGCTGTTCTGGAAACCGGTGTCGATGCCGCGGATGGCGGTGCCCATGAGCGTGACGGCCACGATGCCGATGATGACGCCGAGGGCGGTGAGGACGGAACGCATCTTGTTGGCCCGGATCTGGGTCCAGGCGATGCGGACGGACTCGGTGAACTCGTAGAGGAGGCGGTTCATGTTGAGCGGGGGTGGAGGATGTGGCCCGAAGCCATCCAGTTGTATGAAATAGATCAGGCTTGGCTGACGTCGGACTCGATCAGACCGTCGCGCAGGCGGACGATGCGGCGGGCGTGGCGGGCGATGTCCTCCTCGTGCGTGACCACGATGATGGTGTTGCCCTGCGCGTAGAGCTCCTCGAGAAGCTGCATGATCTCCTCGCCGGTGCGGGAGTCGAGGTTGCCGGTGGGCTCGTCGGCGAGGAGGATGGAGGGATTGTTGACGAGGGCGCGCGCGATGGCCACGCGCTGGCGCTGGCCGCCGGAAAGCTCGTTGGGCTTGTGGCCCATGCGGTCGCCGAGGCCGACGTTGGCGAGCGTGAGGCCCGCCTTCTCGCGGCGCGCCGTGGAGCCGAGGCCGGCGTAGACCAGGGGCAGCTCGACATTGGCCAGCGCGGTCGAGCGCGGCAGCAGGTTGAAGGTCTGGAACACAAACCCGATCTCGCGGTTGCGGATGTCGGCCAGCTCGTCGTCGGTCATGGTGGAGACGTTCTTGCCGCCGAAGAAATACCGGCCGCTGGTCGGGGTGTCGAGGCAGCCGAGCATGTTCATCAGGGTGGACTTGCCGGAGCCGGAGGGGCCCATGATGGCGAGATATTCGTTGCGCCGGACATTGAGCGACACGCCGCGGAGGGCGTGGACGGTCTCCGCGCCCATCTTGTAGAGCTTGGTGACGCCGTCGATCTCGATGACCGTGGCGCCGGGCGCGCGGGTGGCGCGGGGCGCGGCGGAGGTGCTGGGAGCGGGGCTCATGGCGGGGGACCGTGGCGCGCTCAATTCTTGTCGTCCTTCTTGGGCTTCTCGATGAGAACCTTGCTGCCGTCCTTCAGGGTGCGGCTGATGGCGGCGTAGGTGCCGGACACCACCTCCTCGCCGGCCTTGACGCCGCTCTTGATCTCGATGGAGGAGTTGTCGGCGATGCCGGTCTCGACGGAGCGGAGCACGACCTTGTCGCCCTGCTTGATGAAGACGGCGCGGCGGAGCTTCTCGGCGGTGCGCTTGGCGGAGTCGCGCTCCTGCTCGACCTCGAGGTCGTTGCCGGAACGCTCCTTGGCCTCCTTGGCCTTCTGCTTCTGGAGCTCCTCGGTGGTCTTGCCGCCCTCGGCGCGCACGGTGACGCTCTGCACGGGCACGGCGACCACGTCCTTCACCGTCTGGGTCTCGATGTCCACGGTGGCGCTCATGCCCGGGCGGAGCTTGGTGTCGGGATCGAGGACCTTGATCTTGACGAGGAAGTTGGTGACCTCGTCGGACGCGGAGGCGGCCAGCGCCGCCTGGTTGCTGCCGGCGCCGCCGAGGCTCAGGGCGGAGCTGCTGATCTCGTAGACCTGGCCCTTGAAGCGGCGGCCGGGGAAGGCGTCGACGGTGACGGCGGTGGTGTCGTTGATCTTGACGTTGATGATGTCGTTCTCGTTGACCTTCACGCGCACCTCCATGTTGGCGAGGTCGGCCACGCGCATGACCTCGGTGCCGGCAAACTGGTTCGTGCCCACCACCCGCTCGCCGACCTCGCTGGTCAGGGAGCTGATGGTGCCGTCCATGGGGGCGTAGATGGTGGTCTTGGCGAGCAGGTCGCGGGCCTGGCTGAGCGAGCCCTCGGTGCGGCGGATCTGGGCGAGGGAGGAATCGTAATCGGCGCGGGCGACGTTGTGGTTGGCGGTGGCGGCGTTGAAATCGGCCTCGGAGATGAGCTTCTTGCCGTAGAGTTCCTGGGCCTGCTTGAAGTCCAGCTCCGCCTTGGTGAGGCGGGCCTGGCTGAGAACACTGGTGGCGCGGGCCGAGGCCAGGGCGGCCTCCTGCTGCTCCACCTGGGCCTGGTAAGTGTCCGGCTTGATGCGCACGAGCAGGTCGCCCTTCCTGACCCGCTGGCCTTCCTGAAACGGCAGCTCGATGAGCTCGCCCGAGACCTCGGGGGCGATCTTCACTTCCGTCTCCGGCTGCACCTTGCCTGTGGCGGTGACGAGGTGGGTGATGGTCTTCACGACCGCCTTTTCGACGGTGACGCTGATGGGCGCCTCCTTCTTGCGCGTGGCGCCGTAGGCGACGAGGGCGATGATGGTCACGGCCGCGACCCCGAGCAGGATGAACAGGTTGCGGCGGGATTTCTTCCGGGGCGCGGCGGGGGCGGTTGGGTTCGTAGGTGCAGGCATGGGGGGACAGTTGGTCGGTTAGATTGGACGAAAAGAAAGGCGCTTGGCCAGCGCTTACTCCGCGGCGCTTCCTGCCAGGTCCGGAAAACACAGAAGGGCCCCGATGGGCCCTTCTGCAACACAACTGACAACTGCGAACGGGCGCAGTGCCGCAACGGTGGCGGCGCGGGGAAACACCAGAGCGACGAGCCGGGCGGTTTCAGCGGCAAAAGCCCCGGTGGCGGGGACGAAAGGCGGCGGGAGGCGGGTCGTGCTGGCCATGGGGTCAAAACACCCGGTTCCGGCCCAAAGTTGCACCCAGATTTGATGAGCGGACGCCGGGCCCGGATGAGTGGTAATCGGCCGGTTCCCAATAGTCCGTCTATCAGAAGGGGAATAAGGACGTCAGGTCTCTCAAGAAACAAGGCCGCTGGGCCGCACGGCGATAATCTGGCGGATCACAAGCGGGACCAAGCCCAAGATCGCCCGTGGTGTCACCCGATCAAGGCCGGCGTTCATGCCGTTCAGCGGCCGGCCTGCTCCCAGGCCAGCGCGGCGCCGACGATGCCGGCGTCGTTGTGCAATTTGGCCGGCACGATGCGGGCCCGGGCCTTGAGGTGTTTGAACCACTTGTCCGACTTCTTGCTCACGCCGCCGCCGATGATGATCAGCTCCGGCGAGCAGAGGCGCTCGGCCACGGCGAGAAAGACGTTCACGCGCAGCGCCCACTCGCGCCAGCCGAGGCCGCGCCGCTTGCGCACGGCGGCCGAGGCGAAGCGCTCGATGGGCTTCCCTTTCCACGGGATGTGCCCGAACTCGATGTTGGGCATCAACCGGCCTTGGAAAAACAGCGCCGAGCCGATGCCCGTGCCCAGCGTCAGCATCAGCACCGCGCCCGGCTGCCCCTTCCCCGCCCCGAATTTCATCTCCGCCAGGCCGGCGGCGTCGGCGTCGTTGAACAGCCGCGCCCGGCGGCCGGTGGCCCCGCCGAACAGCGCCGCGCCGTCCTTGTGCTCCCAATTGCGCCCGAGGTTGCCGACGAGGCCGATGCGGTTGGCCTGGATGACGCTGGGGAAACCGATGCCAACCGGGCCGCGCCACTTGAAATGCCGCGCGATCTCCCGCGCCGCGGCCAGCCCCTGGGCCGTCGGGCACGGCGAGCCGACCTCGACCCGGTGTCGTTCCGCCAGCAGTTTGCCGGTCCTGGTGTCCACGGGCGCGCCTTTGAAGGCCGAACCGCCGATGTCGATGCCAAGGACTTTCATGGTGCGCCAGATTACGCGGGGTTCCGCGCCTGTTGCAACTCCGCGTGCGTGGCGGCGCGCGCGGCCACCAGTTCCACCTCGAAATGCAGCTCCTGCCCCGCCAGCGGATGGTTCGCGTCGAGCAGCACCTCGTCGCCCTCGATGGCCACGACCGTCACCACCGGCGCCTGGCGGTCGGGTCCGGTCCGGAATTGCTCGCCCACCCTGACGTCCGCCACCGGCAGCCGGTTCCTGGGCACTGTCTGCACCAGGTCGGCCTCGCGCAACCCGTAGCCGCGCTCCGGCGGCACGACGACCTTCCGCTTCTCCCCCGCCGTCATCTGCCGGAGCGGTTCCTCCAGGCCCCCGATGATCTGCCCCGCGCCTTCCACGCAGGGCATGGGCTCGCCGCCGCGCGAAGTGTCGAGCACGCGGCCGGCCGCGTCGCGCAGCGTGTAATGGAAGGTGAGCAGCCGGGGCGTCATGTCTCCTGCCGCAGGATTTCCAGCGGCGGATGCCCGCTCACGCCGCGGTTGGCCAGCAGGCCGGTGACGATGGTGAGCGCCGTCACCATCACGACCGCCGCCGCGAGCCACGGCCACGGCGGCACGGCGGACACCTTGAAGAGGAGCTTCGCGAGCAGCCCGTTCGCCAGCACGGCCAGGCCGCCGCCGGTCGCGGCCGCCAGCAGGCCGAGCACGGTGTATTCCGCCAGCATGATCTGCCGCAACTGCCGGCGCTGCGCCCCGAGCGTGCGCAGCAACACCGCCTCGCGCACGCGCTGGTGCCGGCCCATCAGCACGGCGCTGACCAGCACGACCACCCCCGTGGCCACGGTGAAGCTGGCGAGAAAGGAAATCGCCCACGCGATCTTGGTGAAGATGCCGTCGAGCAGGCGCACGATGAAACCCAGGTCGATGGCCGACACGTTGGGCATCTCTTTCGCCACCGCCTTCTGCAGCCGGGCCGCCTCGTCCGTGCTGCCCGTGCGCGTGGCGGCGGCGTAGGTGGCCGGGGCGCCATCGAGCGGCCCCGGGGGAAACACAAAGAAAAAGTTCGTCTGCATCCGCTGCCAGTCGACCTGCCGCACGCTGCCGATGACCGCCTTCACCACCACGCCCTGGACGTTGAAATCCAGTTCGTCACCCACCCCCAGTTGCAGGTCCTTGGCCAGCCAGGCCTCGACTGACACCGGCGCGCGCGCCTCCCCGGCGGGGGCCGCGCCCTCGAACTTGCCCGCCGTCACCTGCTCCGTGTCGTCCAGCGCGGCGCGAAAGGTGGAGCGATACTCGCGCCGCAGCGCCCAGGCCGGCACGGTGTTCGCCTTGTCGGCGCCGATCTCCTCCACCGTGCGGCCCTTCAGCGCGCCGAGCCGCATGGTGACGATGGGCGTGACCTTGGCCAGCGGCACGCCTTCGCGCCGGGCGATTTCCTTGAGCCGGTCGATCTGGTCGGCCTGCACGTCGAAGAACATCAGGTTGGGCCGCTCGCCGAGGTCGAGGCCGCGGAGCTTGGCGAGCAGCGACGCCCGCGTGAGCGCGAGCGTCAGCAGCATGAACGTGCCGAGCCCGAGCGACAGCATCAGCAGCGCCGTGCGGTTGTTGGGCCGGTGGACGTTGGCGATGCCCTGCCGCCACGTGTAGGGCAGCCCGCCGGTGCGCACGCGCCGCGCCGCCCAGATGATGAGCTCCGCCACGCCCGCCAGCACCGCGAAGCTGGCGATCATCCCCAGGCTGAACGCCAGGCCCAGCCGCCAGCTCGACATCTGCAGCGCGCCGACCGCCCACATGGCCGCGCCGATGGCCGCATAGACCGCATAGCGCAGCGGATCGGGCCGCACAAAATCGTCCTCGAAACCCGACCGCAGCACATGCAGCGGCGCCACGCGGCGCACATTGAGCAATGGCAGCAACGTGAACAGCGCACTGATGCCCACGCCCGCGCCCAGGCCCGTGAACAGCGCCCGCCACGACACGGCGAACGCGATCTGATACGGCACGTAATCCCTCAGCAGCGCCGGCAGCACGGCCTGCAGCGACAGGCCCAGGCCCGCGCCCAGCAGGCTGCCGGCCAGCCCGAGGCCCAGCCCTTGCACCAGATAGATGGCAAAACTGGTCCGCACGCTCGCCCCGAGGCAGCGCAGCACCGCCACCGTGGCCAGCCGCTGCCGGATAAAGACATGCATCGCGCTCGCCACGCCGACCGCGCCCAGGAAAAGCGCCAGGAAACCCACGAGACTCACAAACGAAAACAGATTTTTCAGCGCGTCGCCCAGTTGCTCCTTGCGCTCCTCGGCCGTCGTGAAGCCCAGCCGCTCGCCCCGCAGCTCGTCGCGCAGCGTCTTCTTCAGCGCCTCGGCGTCCGCGCCGGGCGGCAGCTTCAGGTAGGCGTTGTGCTGCGACAGGCTGCCGCGCTGCAGCAGGCCCGTCCCGCGCAGCGCGGCCATCGACACCTCGACGCGCGGCGCGAACATCGACGTGAACGGCGAGAGGCCGGGATATTTCTTCAACGCGCCGACAATCGTGAAGGTCGTCGCGCCGAGCCGGATCTCGCTGCCCACGGCGAGGCCGGCCTGCGTCATCGCCGTTTCCTCGATGATGGCGGCGTTTGGTTCCCGCAGCCGCGCATAGGCGTCGGCGGGCACGGTCTCCACCTCGCCGTAGAACGGAAACCCGCCCTCGACCGCCGTGAGCGAGACGAGCCGGCGGCCGCCGTTGCCGAAATCCGCCATCGTGTTGGTGGCGATGCTGGTCGCCAGCTCGCCGCCGGTGGCGCGCAGGCGGGCGATTGTTTTTTCGGTGAATTCGCGCCGCCCGGTCACGTTCAGGTCGGCCCCGAGCAGGCCCTTGGCCTGGCTGTCGATGGCGCCGCGCAGGTTGTCGCCCAGCGCGCTGATGCCCGTCAGCGCGGCGACTCCGAGCACGATGGACAGCGAGTAGAGCAGCAGCCGGCGTCGGCTCGCCCGCGTGTCCCGCCAGGCCATTTTCAGGATGAAACTCATGGCCTCATGCGGTCCCAAGCTCGTCCGAGGCCACGGCGCCGTGGCGCAGGCGGATGATGCGCTGGGTGCGGCGCGCCAGCTCCAGGTCGTGGGTCACGAGCACGAGCGTGGTGCCGCGCTCGCGGTTGAGGCCGAAGATGAGCTCGACCATGGCGTGCGCCGTGTCGCCGTCGAGATTGCCCGTCGGCTCGTCGCAAAAGAGGATGCGCGGCCGGTTGACGAAGGCCCGCGCCAGCGCCACGCGCTGCTGCTCGCCGCCGGAAAGCTTCACCGGGTAATGGTCGAGCCGCGCGCCCAGGCCCACGCGCTCGAGCAGGGCGCGGGCCTCGCCCTCGCCGCCGCCCTCGCCGCGCAGCTCCAGCGGGACCAGCACGTTTTCCAGCGCGGTGAGCGTGGGCACGAGCTGGAAGTTCTGGAACACGAAGCCGACCGCCTCGTTGCGGATCCGCGCCCGGCCGTCCTCGTCGAGGCCGCCGATCTCGCGGCCCGCCAGCGCCACGGTGCCGCCGCTGGGCCGGTCGAGCCCGGCGCAGAGCCCGAGCAGCGTGGTCTTGCCGCTGCCCGAGGGGCCGACGATGGCGCAGGTCGCGCCGGCCATGATCGCGAACGACACCTCGTGCAGCACGGTCAGCGGGCCGGCCGCGGTGGGATAGGTCTTGGTCAGGCGCTCGACTTTTAGGATAGTTTCGCCAGTCATGTTTTCTCCAAATGGGCCTGAAGCAGACTGAAATTCCCGCAAAGCGCAAAAGCCAAACGTGGCGGGCGGTCGTTCTCGGCCTGTGGCTGGTCGCCGGGCTGGGCGCGGCGGAGCCGAAGACCCTGATCTTTTTCGGCGACAGCCTGACCGCCGGCCTCGGCGTGGACCCGGACGAGGCCTTCCCGGCGCTGATCCAGCAAAAACTCGATGCCCGCGGCCGCGCGTGGCGGGTCGTCAACGCCGGATTGAGCGGGGAGACCACCGCGGGCGGCCTGCGCCGGCTCGACTGGATCCTGCGGCAACGGGTGGACATCCTCGTCCTCGCGCTGGGCGGAAACGACGGGTTGCGCGGAATAGACCCGGCAAGCTCGCGCTCCAACCTCGACGCCATGATCAAGCGAGTCCGCGCGCGCTATCCTGCCGCCAAGGTCGTGCTGGCCGGCATGCAGATGCCGGCCAACCTGGGCGCCGATTACACGCGGCAGTTCGCCGCGATGTATCCCGATCTCGCCCGGGAAAACCAAACCGCCCTCATTCCCTTCCTGCTGGAAGGGGTCGGCGGCGTGCCGGGCCTCAACCAGGCGGATGGCATCCATCCGACCGCCGCCGGCCACAAAATTGTCGCCGAGACCGTCTGGCGTGTATTGGAACCACTGCTATGAGCCGCCGCCTCGGATTAGTTGCTCTCGCCCTCCTTGTCGCCGGCCCCGCGCCGGCCCAGACGCGCGCGCCCGCCGCCGGCTGGCTCGGCAACTTCACCGTCACCGCGTCCGGCACGGCCAGCTGGGTGGACAACCTCAGCCGCACCTCCGCCGAGCCCAACCGCAAAGACGCCGCCACCTACGAACTGAACCTGGCCGCCAGCCGGCACGAGCAGCTTTCCTCCAACTGGCTGCTGCATGCCGGAGCCGAGGCCACGGTGCTCAGTGTGCCCGACTACGAGCGCACGGATCATTTCAAGGCCGGCGCGCGCCTCGGCCTGCAACGCAAATTCGGCCTCGGCCCGCTCGCCCCGGTGTTGCGGCTCGACACCGCCCTCACCTACAAGGCCGCCCGTCTCGCCGCCGACCGCGGCTGGACCGCCGCGGCCAGCCTGCGCTTCGCCAAACGTTTCACCCCGGCCCTCAAGGCCGGCGTCACCGCGTTGTGGCTGGACCACGCCGCGCGCAGCGCGATCTTTGACCTCCGCCAGCGCTCCTTCGCGGTGGATGCGACCTGGGACATCAGCGGGCGCTGGAGCCTCAGCGGCAGCGCGGGTCGCTTGAGCGGCGACGTCGTGGCCAACGCCGCGCCGTCCGTCTGGAGCCAGGCCCTGAGCGGCGGCCTCGGGCCGGTCGTCGCCACCTACTACAACTCCCGCCCGTGGGTGGCGACGCACCTCTACGGGCCGGACTGGGTCTCCTACAACGTCGAGGCCGATCTCGACCTGTGGTCCCTCGCGCTGTCCCGCGTCCTGACCGAAAACACCACGGCCGAACTCCGCTACGGCAGCGCTTTCGTCGTCAATAAAATCGGCGTCCGCTACCCCACCGAATCTTGGGGACTTGGCCTCGTGCATCAGTTTTAATCCCAGCCATGAAATCTCGAAGCATCCAGGCCGGTTTGGCCCTCACCGTTGCACTGGCCGGCGCCAGCGCGGCGAGTGAACTCGCGATCTCGGCCAAAGGCCCCAAAGGCGAGCCGGTGGCCGACGCGGTCGTCTCGCTCATCCCGTTGGATGGCGCCGTGCCGCCCGCGACCGGCGCCACCGCGTCGATCGGCCAGCAGAACCAGGAATTCTCGGCCTACGTGACCGTCGTGCAGGCCGGCGCGCGCGTGCTTTTCCCCAACACCGACACGGTGCAGCACCACGTCTATTCGCTCTCCAAGGCCAAGAAATTCGAGCTGCCGCTCTACAACCCGGGCCAGAACGAGTCGTTCGTCTTCGATGTGCCCGGCCTCGTGACCCTCGGCTGCAACATCCACGACTGGATGCTGGCCTACATCGTGGTGGTGCCGACGCCGTGGTTCGCCAAGACCGACGCCGCCGGCCTCGCCACCCTCGCCGCGCCTGCCGGGCGCTACCGGCTCGAGCTCTGGCATCCGCGACTGGCGGCGCTGGTCACGCAGGAAATCACGCTCGGGGCCGCGGAAGCCGCCACCCGCGACTTCACTCTCACCCTGAAAGCCGACAAGCGCATCCGCCGGGGCGGCGCGACCAAGACGGGCGGCTACCGCTGACCACCGTGGCCTTTCGCCTCCTCCGTTTCCGCCATTTCAGCCGGCAGCTGCTGCTCCTGCTGGTCGGGCTCATCGCGCTCGTGCAGACGGCGGTCTACCTGCTCGTCACGCGGGCCAACCGCCACAACGCCATCGAGCACATCGACCAGAACCTGCGGATCGGCGCGAATATTTTCCGCCAGAACCTCAGCGAGCGCATCGAGTTCCTCGCCGGCAGCGCCAAGGTCATGAGCGCCGACGCGGGCATCAAGCCGCTGCTGATGCAGGATCCGGTGGACCGGAAGACCCTGCGCTCCGTCCTGCTCAGCTACACCAAACGCGTGAAGGCGCCTGTCATCTCACTGCTCTCCCCCGAGGGCGAACTGCTCGCCATGACCGACGATGTGCTCGGTGCCGAGAACGTCGGTCCCTTCGGTGAATTGATCCGCCAGGCCACCGAGGCCGACCAGGAACAGGCCAGCGGGTATTCCTACCTCGCGGGAAAACTTCACGTGCTGGTCGTCGTCCCGCTCTACGCCCCCTACCCCAGCGTGGTGGCGTGGTTCGGCCTCGCCTACCCGATCGACACGGCTTTCGCCAACGCCGTCAAGAACGCCACCCGGCTCGAAGTCTCATTCACCTCGAATCCCGACGAGCCGAATCTGCGCGTGCTTTCCACGACCCTTCCGCCCGACTTGGCGGACTCCGTCGCCCGGCACATGACCGCCAGCCACACTTCCGCGCTCGGCAGCGAAATGCTCACCCTCGGGGGCGAGCCCTACGTCACCCTCTTCGAGCCGCTGGATCTGCTCGGCGAGGCCCCCGCGCGCATCGCCCTCCAGCGCCCGTTGACCGCCGAGCTGGCCCCGGCCCGGGAGCTGGAAAGGATCGTGCTCTACATCTCCCTTGCGGCACTCGCTGCCGCCACGCTGGCGGCGCTGTGGATCGCCCGCGGCGTCAGCCAGCCGGTGCAGCAGCTCGCCGCCCACACCAAGCTCGTCGCCGCCGGCGACTACACCCGGCGCATCGAACTCCCGCGCGAGGACGAACTCGGCCAGCTCGCCACGGCCTTCAACCAGATGACCGACGGCCTCGCCGAGCGCGACCGCGTGCGCGACCTCCTCGGCAAGGTCGTGTCGCCCGAGATCGCCGCCCAGCTGCTCCACTCCGACCTCCAGCTCGGCGGCGAGGAGCGCGAGGTCACGATCCTTTTTTGCGACCTGCGCGACTTCACGACCCGGAGCGAGAAGCTGCCGCCCGCCGACGTGCTGGCGCTGCTCAACCGCTACCTCGACCGCATGAGCGCCATCATCGAACAGCACGGCGGCGTGATCGACAAATACATCGGCGACGCGATCATGGCGCTCTTCGGCGCGCCGGTGGCCGCCCCCGACGCCCCCGAGCGCGCCATCGCCGCCGCGCGCGACATGGCCCGCGCGCTCGACATCCTCAACCGCGAATTCGCCGCCGAGGGCAAGCCCGCGCTCGCCTTCGGCATCGGCATCAACACCGCCCGCGTCGTCGCCGGCAACATGGGCTCGAAGACCCGCCTCAATTACACGGTCGTCGGCGACGGCGTGAACCTGGCCTCGCGCCTGGAAGGCCTGACGAAGGATCCGGCCTACGCCACGCCCATCATCGTCAGCGAGGCGACCCTGGCCGCGATGAAGACCCGCCCGCCCGCCCGCCCGCTCGGCGAGGTGAAGGTGAAGGGCAAGGCCGAGGCCGTGAAAATCTTCGCCCTCGCCGCCAAGGGCGATTCCGCCCCGCCCTATTCCTCTTGACCCGCCCGCCGGCGGCCACGGGCCACCCACTCCGAAACCCCGCGACCCTATGTCAACCATTAGTTGACATCAGCCGCCTGCCGTTTTGGTCAACTATTAGTTGACAAAAACCCCGGCCGGGAGCCGGGCCGGAGAATCAGCCGGCCCAAGCCGACGCCGGCGCTTCCTGCAGTTGGGCGCGGGCCTCCGCCGGGATCGGCTGGGCGGCCATTCCGCCGTTGGCGTCCGCCTTCACGCAGACCGCGGTGATTTCGCCGGTCGCGCACAGCGCGCCCTCCCGACGGAAGTGGAAGGCATAGGTCACCGAGCGCGTGGAGAGCTTCTTCACGAAGAGCTTCACCTCCACGGTGTCGTTGAAGCGCAACGGCGCGCGGTAGGAGCAGCTGACGTTCACCCGCGGCCAGCCCACCACCTGCCCCGGCACGAACGAGATCAGCGGCAGTCCGAGCGAGCGGTAGAAGGCCGTCTCGCACACTTCCATCCAGCGGAAGAAATTCGTGAAATGCATGATGCCGGCCATGTCGGTCTCATGGAACTCCACCTGGCGTGTGAGGCTGAACTCGCTGGGCATAGGCGCAGGATTCCCGGCGCGCCCCGCAAGGCAATCCGTTTCACGCCGCCGCCGGCCGGCCGTGCCGCCACCACGCACCCGCCTGCCGCCCGAGCAGACCGAGGGTCACACGCAGCAGGCAGGCCACCCAGGCCCAGGTCAGGAGCTGGGAGACCGTCAGCGCGCCCTTGAGCCACGTGCCCGCCAGCAGGCGCGAGTGCGGCCCGACCAGCAGGTTCAGGAGCACCGCGATGACGCCCTCGAACCAGACCACGGCGAGCAGCAAGACCAAGATTCTCCGGGCCCGCGGACCATCGATGGAGTCTCCGCGTTTCAGCCACAGCCAGGGCAGCAGCCAGACGGCAAACACCAGTTTGTAGACGTAGGAGGAACCGATAAAAAACAGCCCCAACACCATGGCGGCCCCGAGGACAAACTCCCGCTCGGCGTTCTGCCCGACCGGCGTCTCCGCGCGCGCGCCAGGTGTCCATTTCCGCCAGGCACCGGCCCCGGCCCACAACGCCATGAGCCCCGCCGGCACCAGCCAGCCAATGGTGCCTGTGAGACCCAGGTTGCGCAGGAGGACCGGCGCGCCGTAGGCATAGAGCCATTCCGGACGGGCGATGAAACGAGCCGCGCTTTTCAACCCCGGCTCCAACCCGGGCCAGGCCAGCACCAGCACCAACCCATAGAGCCCGAGGCTGGCGATGAATCCGCGCCGCGAACGGATGCCGAGCAGCGCCACCAGCGTGACCAACGGATAATATTTCAGCACCGCCGAGACGGCGAACAGCCCGACCCCGGCGGCGCGCGCTGTCCATCGCTCGGAACGAAAACACAGGAGCCCCATGCTGATCAGCACGAAAACCACCAGGTCGTTGTTCGCCCGGTTCACGGCCATCAGGAACGCCGGGGAAAGCAGCAGCAGCGCGAGAGCCACACCCTCGCTCCAGTTGCGCGGTCGCGCCATCACCATCGCGGTCACCAGCACCACCCCGAGAAGAGCGGCCCCGAGCCAGCGTGTGTCCGCCCGCGTCAGGCCGAGGCGGCCGAGTTCCAGCCACCAGGTGGTGTAGACATGGGGCCGGTGATACGGATCAAAATTGTTGGGCAGAAACGGATCCACCCCGGCCCGCGCGGCGTCGCACGCGGCCAGGATGCCATAAAGATCCATGAACGGCCGGTTCGCCTCGCCGATCCCCGTGGCCACCCACATGGCGGGAAATTGAAAACACGCCCACCAGACCGTCAGCACCACCGCAGCGACCCAAAGGGGCAATCGCATGGTGTTTGCGCTGTCACCGGCTGGCGGGGAGATGCTCACGACCGAGACCATCGCCCGCCTCCCCGGACGTGGCAACGCCGTTCAACCGCGGCTTGAGTCGGGGCGCGGGGCTGTCAGGCTGCGCGGCATGAACACCCTATCCCGTTTTCTCGCCGTGGGCGCGCTGCTCACCGCCGTCCAGGCCTTCGCCGCCGGCGGCTTCGAAGGAAAAGTGAGCCTGGCCATCACCGCCGGCAAGGGCCAGGCAATGAACCTCGACTATTCCATGAAGGGCCGGCAGCTCCGCACCGACATGAACGCCGAGGGCCACCAGATGACCAGCCTCATGGACCTCGACAAGCTCGAGGTGCTGATGCTGATGCCCGAGCAGCAGATGTATATGGTCATGCCGATCAAGAAGCCCATCGAGCAGGCCATGGAAAAGGCGGGCGACGGCACGGCGGACGTCGAGGTCACCGGCAAGACCGAGACCATCCTCGGCTACAAGTGCAATCAGATCCTCGTGAAGGACAGGGGCTCCGTCACCGAGGTGTGGGCCGCCGAGGGGCTGGGCGCGTTCATGGGCCTGGGCCAGGGCGGTGGCGGCGGCGGCAACCCGATGGCCGGCATGTTCGGCGGCGGTGGCCGCAAGGGCGGCGGCGGCGCCAAGTGGGAGGAGGCGCTCAAGGGCAAGGGCGGTTTTCCGCTGCGTGTGATCACGCGCGACGCCAAGGGCAAGGACACCTTCAAGATGGAGGCGACCAAGATCGAGCCCGGCAGCCTGCCCGATTCGCTCTTCAGCCCGCCGGCCGGCTACCAGAAATTCGAGATGCCCGACATCGGCGGCATGTTCAAACGGGGGTAAGCGAGCGCAGCCGACGGCAGGTTGCGCGCGGGCGCGCAACGTGGCGGGCCGGCACGCCACCGGCAAAGCAAGGCATCCCAAAACAAAAGGCCGGGCGAGCGCCCGGCCTTGATCTTGTCGCGAGCAAGCTCGCTCCCACAGGCAACTCAGTTGCCGATCTTCAGCAGCTCGGCGGCGGTCCAGAAGGTGGCGCGGCTGGCGGTCTCGGCGCGGACCTTGGCGACGGCCTCGGGCGACACCTCGGGCGCGGCGTTGCCCCAGGAGGCGCGCACGTAGGACAGCACGTTGGCGATCTGCTCGTCCTTCAGCGCGGCGCCGAGCGGGGCCATGACGTTGTTGAACTCCACGCCCTTGACCGTGAGCGGGCCGTTGAGGCCGTGCAGCACGATGCGGATGGCGCGCGCCTCGCTGCCAGTGGCCCACTCGGAACCGGCCAGCGGCGGATACTGGCCGGGGACACCCAGGCCGTTGGCCTGGTGGCAGGCGATGCAGGTGGTGTCGAAGACCTTCTTGCCCATCTGCGCCCGGGTCAGCGCGACGACCTTGACGGCGCCGGGCTTCTCGCGGTTGGCGTGCTCGCTGTAGACCAGCGGGTCGAAACGCAGCGAATAGTGCGCGAGGTAGATCGAGCCGAAGAAAATGGCCGAGCACATGAGGCCGAGCAGCACGAGCGGAAGCTTGGAATAGCCGCCGGCCTTCTCGGGCTTGGCCGCCACCAGCCGGGCATGCACCTGCTGGATGCTGTCGTCGCTGGCGGCGGACTGCTCGACGCGGAGATGGGGTTCGTTCGCGCTCATCTTAGTGGCCTGCCTCCTTGTGGGGCGCGGGCGCGTTGCGGCTGCGCTCGGTGGGATAGTCGTAGGAGTCCTTCAGGCTTTGCAGATAGGCGGCCAGCGCGACGGCCCGCGCCGTCGGCACGACCTCCAGGCCGGGACCGGGCGCGAACTTGGAGGGCAACGTGAGGGCGTGGGCCGAAGGCTGGCGGCCGGCGACCGGATGCACGTCGAAGAGGAACGGATGCGCCGGCATGTTGGTGCCCTTGGCGACCGACTGCGGGGCGTAGAGGAGCTTGTAGAACCACTCGGCGTATTCCGCCGGCTTGGCCTCGCCGAGGCGCGCGCCGACGTTGCGCAGGTCGGGGCCGAGGCGGTTCTGACCGATGAGCACGGTCTGGTCGCGGATGTAGTCGCGGGCATAGCTGCCGCGCTCGCCCCACTTGCGGGCGAGGTCGGAGCCGAAGCCCTCGTGGCGGACCTGCTGCGTGTGGCAGGTGACACAGCCGAGGTCCTGATAAACGAGGCGGCCCTGGTCGGCCAGGCCGGAGAGCGGCTGCGGATAGAGCGTCTCATCCGCCGGATCCTTGAACTGGCCGAGCCCGCCGATCTGCCGGTGCGCGGTCAGGAGGAGGCCGGCCCAGGAAAGCGCGAGCGTGGCGAAGACGCCGAGGAAGAGGGTCAGGCCGTTTTTCATGGGCCGACGCCTTTCAGGCTATGGCCCGCAGGTGCGTGGGCCTCGGTTGAGAGATCAGGTGGAACACGGAAAACGGCGGCGGCGGTGCCCTGCGAATTGATCGGGCAGGCGATCCAGATGAAGTTGATCAAAAACGCCACGTGGCCGACCAGCAGCAGGGCCAGCACGGCGCTGCGCAGCGCGAACCAGGGCGCCATCGCCTTGGTGATGGCGGCAAACGGCACGGCGGCGTCATTGAGCATGTGCCCCTGCGACCAGCCGGCGTAGGTCAGGCCCGCGACCATGAGCAGCACGCCCAGCGCGGTGGCGCCGAAGTGCGCCTTCACGAGCGCGGGCGAGCGCCACTCCTTGCCGGTCAGGCGCGGCAGGAGGAAATAGGCGGCGCCGAACATCGCCGTCGAGAAACAGGCGTAGAAGGTCAGCCAGTCCCGCAGCCCGTCGAGCATGGTGAACTGCGCGGTCACGGCGAAACCGCGCATCGAAAGCGCGAGGTTCATGGCCGCGGCGAGCACAAAGCTCGTGATGCTGATGATGATGAAACGGAGCGTCAGGCTGTTCCGGGCGGCGGCGTGGCGGCCGGACAGCGTGCCGAAGAGGTTGAGCGCCACGATGACGACGCCGACCACGACGAGCATGTTGGCCACGATGCCCAGGGTCGGGATCCACACCGGCACCGGCGCGCCGATCAGGCGGCTGCCGCCGGCGAAAGCCGACGTGATCGCCAGCCACCAGAAGGCCAGCGGCGCGAGGTAGTAGTTGGCGACCGGCTTGCCGAGGATCTTGGGCAGGAAGTAATACGCGGCGGCGAGCGCGACCGGCACGAACCAGAGGTTGTAGAGGCCGTGGGCATACCAGGCGTTGACGACGGGCTGGAGCACGCCGCGCACGGGCGCCTTGAAGAGCATGACCTGCGCGAGGGCGTAGAGCCACGGGAACCAGAAGGCCGCGCCGAAGAGATACCATTGCGAGGCGTAGACATTCTCGGTGTTGCGGATGCTGAAGGTGGTGACGGCCCAGACGCCGATCAGGGCATAGGCCGTGAGGAGGAGCAGGCTCACGTAGCGCGGCATCTCCAGCAGTTCGAAGGAGGTCGAATAGCCGCCCAGAATGCCGAGGACGCCGAGAGCGACACCGGTATTCCAGAACTTGGCGGCAACGAAGAGCCAGCCGCCGTGGCGCAGCGTGGTCGCGGAGAGCCGGGCCATGAGCCAGAGGCCGAACGCAAAGGCGGCATTCATGCCCCAGCCGTAGACGAGGGCGTTCTGCGCGGCGGGGGCGAGGCGGCCGTGGGTCGTCCACTCGCAGGCGCTCAGGAACCCGGGTTGGTGCAACTGCATCGCGGCGGCCAGCTGCATGACACCGCCGACCAGGAGCCAGCCCAGCGCGTAACCGAAGAAGACGAGCACGGGCCACCTGGCCGAGGCGTCGATCTCGATTTGCTCCGAGCGGTTGGGGGCGGTTGAATTCATCGGCAGGTCTTACTTCTTGGAATGGTCGCGGACGGTGAGTTCGATGGCGCGCCCGATGGGGAGGCGGACGACACCCGCCTTCTGATCAACCCAGGCGTAACCGGTCGCGGCGGCGCGGTCGGCGGCGAGCTTCTCGACGAGCAGGGCCTTGCGGTCGGCGGGGGTGCGGACGCCCTCGACTTTTTCCACGGTGTAGGCGCGGGGCACGTAGACCTTCCAGGCCAGCCAGCCGAAGACGGTGAAGCAGAGCAGCACGAGCACCGTGGTGAAGACCGGCGTGCGGCGCGGGAAGGATAAATTGGCGGAATCGCTCATGGCTCAGTGGGCGGCGGGCACGGCGCCGGGTTCGGGGGCGGCGGCGTCGTGGTGGGTGAGCGCCTCGACGATGCGCGGGTCGCGGATCGGGATCAGCTTGGCCGTGGGAAAACTCCGGAGATACGACCAGGCGCAGATGCCGCCGACGCCGATGACGGAGGTGGCGACCCAGAGCAGGTTGAGTGAGAGGAAGGGCTGGGGATCATCATGGCCGTCGCGGAGCGCGGGCAGCACGTTGTAGCAGAGGTCCACCAGGATGATGACGGCGATCCAGAGGCTGATCCGGAGGGCGGGCCTGATCTCGGCCTTGTTGCGATAGCGCAGCCAGGCGAAGAACGGCAGGAAGAAGTGGCCGAAAAGCAGGAGCATCCCGACCCAGAGCCAGTCGCCGTGCTCGCGGATGTTATACCAGAAGGTCTCCTCGGGCACGTTGGCGTTCCAGATCAGGAAATACTGGGAGAAGGTGACATAGGCCCAGAAGACCACGAAGGCGAAGGCCAGGGCCGTGAGGCAGTGCAGCTGGTTGGTGTTGAAGATGCCCTTGTAGTCGCCGCGGGCGAGCAGCCACCAGGTGATGACGACGCCGATGGCCATGGCGGCGCGCATGGTCGTTGTCCTGCGCGAAGGAGGCCTGGCGGAGGCGGGCGGAGAGCCAGATCCAGCCGGCGAAGAACGCCACCGTCATGCCGGTGAACATGTTCACGTTGAGGAAGCTCGCCTTCTTCTGGTAGAGGATGTCGGTGCCGACGGTGCCACCGCCGCCGTGCAGCGCGTGACCGAGGTCCATCCAGGGCCACACGAAGCCGGGCTTCACCCACGCCGAGATAAGCAGCGGGAGGAAGAGGACAAACAGCCACTTGAAGGCCGAGAGGCCGTGCTCGAACTGGCGGCGGATGACGGTGGACCAGCCGGCGTCGAAGATGTGGTGGATCATCACCAGCATGAGCATGCCGATGGCGACGGCCGTCCAGTAGGTGACGCCGACGAGATAGGACAGGGCGACGCCGTGCGGCTCGGCGACGAAGAGGCCGAGGGCGGTGACCGCGAGGCCGGCGAGGCCGGCCATGAGGAACTTGTTCGCCAAGGCGGCGGTGGAAGCAGGACTGGAAGCGGGAGCGCTCATTTTATTTCAGTCCTCCGCGCAGTTCGGCCGGGACATCGTCGAGCTTGCCATGGGCGGCGCGCTGGAGGGCGCGCACGTAGGCGACCACGGCCCAGCGGTCGTCGGGCGAGAGCTTGTCCGCGTAGGACATCATCGTGTTCTTGCCGTGGGTGATGGTGTGGAAGATCTCGCCCTCGGCCATGCCGCGCAGGCGGTCGTCGTGGTAGGTCGGCGTGGTGAGCATGCCGTAGGACTTGGTGATGCCGTTGCCGTCGCCGAGCGCGCCGTGGCAGGGCGCGCAGTAGATCTGGTAGCGGTCCTGGCCGCGGCGCACAAAAACCTCGGTGACCTCGACGCCGGCCGGAAACCCGCGGCCGAAGCCGTCATCGGCCAGCTTGCCCTCGTAGCGGAAATCGTCGGCTCGGAGGAAGGCGGGGTCGGCCTTCGTGCCGTCGCGGCCGTAAGGCACGGCGCCGGCGGGCAGCGGCCGGTCGGCGCGGCCGTCGGCGAAGAACTTGGACCCGGCCTGCGGCTTGTATTTGGCCTGGCGGTCCATGTCGGGGAACACCTCGATCGGCGGCCGCGGCGAGCGCAGGCCGCGCAGGCCCATGACGGAGACGAGCAGCACGACCGTGAAGGCGAGGGTGTAGTAGGCGAAACGCATGTCAGGCCTCCAGCTCCGTGATGTCCTTGCCGCCGATCTTCGCGAGCAGGTCGCGGGTGGCGGTGGCGTGGTATTTCGGGTCGTTGGCCTCGATCACGATGTAGAGGCGGTCGTCGAGCGCGCGGACGAACTGCGGGGCCTTCATCACCGGGTGATAGTGCATCGGGAGCCTGTTGAGCAGGAACATGCCGCCGATGGTGGCGAAAGCGGTGAAGAGGATCGTCAGCTCGTAAGAAACCGGGAAGGCGAACATGGGGCTGAACATGGGCTTGCCGCCGACCACGAGCGGATACTCAACCCAGCCGAGCCAGGCGATGAAGCTCATGCCGGTGACGAAACCGGTGATGCCGCCGGCGAGGGAGAAGCGCGGCACCTTGGAGCGGCGCACGCCCATGGCGGCGTCGAGGCCGTGGACCGGGAACGGCGTGAGCGCGTCCCACTGCGAGTAGCCGGCGTCGCGGACCTTTTCGCAGGCATGGTAAAGGTCCGGCGTGGTGTCGAAGGCGGCGATGAGCCCGTAGGTCTGGTTCATGGCGGCGGCTCCTTTAGTGTTTCGACGATCCATGGGGATCGGCCGCGGGGATGACCGCCTTCACTTCCGACATCGGCATGATGGGGACGAAGCGGATGAACAGGAGGAACAGGAACGAAAACACGCCGAAGGTGCCGAAGAACGTGAAGATCTCGACCACCGACGGCGAGTAATAGCCCCAGCTCGACGGCAGGAAGTCGCGGGCGAGCGACGTGACGATGATCACGAAGCGCTCGAACCACATGCCGACGTTGACGAAGATGGAGAGGATCCAGACCAGCGTGGTGTTCTCGCGCACCTGCCTGAACCAGAAGAACTGCGGCGTGATGACGTTGCACCCGATCATGATCCAGTAGGCCCAGGCGTAGTGGCCGAACGCGCGGTTGATGAACGCGAAGCCCTCATACGGGTTCGCGCCATACCACGCGATGAAGAACTCCATCGAGTAGGCGTAGCCGACCATGGTGCCCGTCGCCAGGGTGATCTTGCACATGCAGTCGATGTGATACTGCGTGATCAGGTCCTCGAGCCGGTAGATGGCGCGCAGGGGCAGCATGAGCGTCATCACCATGCCGAAGCCGGAGAAGATGGCGCCCGCGACGAAGTAAGGCGGGAAGATGGTCGTGTGCCAGCCGGGGATCAGCGACACGGCGAAGTCGAACGACACGATGGTGTGCACCGAGAGCACCAGCGGTGTCGAGATGCCGGCGAGGATGAGGTAGGCCATCTCGTAGTTGCTCCACTGGCGGTTGGAGCCGCGCCAGCCCATGGCGAAGAAGCCGTAGATGCGCGCCTTGAAAAGATTGCCCGCGGCGGTGAAGCGGTCGCGCATCGTGCCGAGGTCGGGGATGAGGCCGACATACCAGAAGAGCACGGACACCGTGCCGTAGGTCGAGACCGCGAACACGTCCCACTCCAGCGGCGAGCGGAAGTTCTGCCAGATGCCGTTCGAGTTGGGGAACGGAAACAGCCAGCCCGGGAGCACGGCGAACCAGATGCGGCCGACGTGGAAGACCGGGAAGATGGCGGCGCAGACGACCGCGAAGATCGTCATGGCCTCGGCCGCGCGGTTGATGGACGTGCGCCATTTCTGGCGCAGCAGGCAGAGGATGGCCGAGATGAGCGTGCCGGCGTGGCCGATGCCGATCCAGAACACGAAGTTGACGATGTCCCACGCCCAGTTGACCGGGTTGGCGTGGCCCCAGACGCCGACGCCCGTGGCGACGAGGTAGGTCAGGCCCGAGACGGTGAACGAGGCGACGATGGCCGCGAGGCCGAAGCACCACCACCACCAGACGGGGGTCTTGCCCTCGACGATGCCGCAGATCTTCTCCGTGATCCAGTGGAAGTCGCGGCCGTGCTCGACGAGCTCGCGCCGCGGGATGACGACGGGCTTGACCTCGGCGAGGATGGCGGGAGCGCCGTTCGGCAGGCTCAGGCCCGGCGGATGATCGGAAGCGTGCGCGCCCATCAGCCGTGTCCTCCCTTCTTGGCTTCGTGCTGGTCAGCGCCGTGGCCGGCGCCGTGCGCCGGGTGGTTTTTTTGGTTATACTCGACGCGGCTGAACGGGAGGGCGGCGTAGTCGGGCATGGCGGGGTTCGGGTTGCGCAGCTTGCCGAGGTAGGTCGTGCGCGGGCGGATGTTGAGGTAGCCGAGGACGGCGTAGTCGCGGTCCTGCTGCTTCGCGCGGGAGACGGCGCTGCGCTCGTCCTTGATATTGCCGAAGACAATGGCCTCGACCGGGCACACCTGCTGGCAGGCGGTCTTGATCGTGCCGTCGGGGATGACGACATCGCCGCCGGCGCCGGCCGAGCGCTTCTGCGCGATCTTGGCCTGCTGCACGCGCTGGACGCAGTAGGTGCACTTCTCCATGACGCCGCGCATGCGCACGGTCACATCGGGGTTCTTCACCATCTTGACCAGCTCGGGCATGTCGCCCTGCTGGCCGAGCGGGCCCAGGTAGAGGGCGTCGAGCGAGCGCTTGTTGAAGTCGAAGAAATTGAACCGGCGCACCTTGTAGGGGCAGTTGTTCGCGCAGTAGCGCGTGCCGATGCAGCGGTTGTAGGCCATGACGTTGACGCCCTCGTCGTCGTGGACCGTGGCGTTGACCGGGCACACGGTCTCGCAGGGCGCGAGTTCGCAGTGCTGGCAGGTCATGGGCTGCATCGAAACCTGGGGGTCTTCCGGCAGTATCTTGTTGCCCTCGGCGCCGAAGGCCGCGGCGTCGGCGCGGCCGTCCGAGTAGTAGCGGTCGAGGCGGATCCAGTGCATCTCGCGGCCGCGCATCACCTGCTCCTTGCCGACGATCGGGATGTTGTTCTCGGCCTGGCAGGCCACCACGCAGGCGTTGCAGCCGATGCAGGTGTTGAGGTCGATCGACATGCCCCACTGGTGGATGCCGTCGAAATTCGGGGTTTCGTAGAGCGAGTTGCCGCGCGGGGTCGTGGTCGCGATGAAAGCCGGATCCTTGCCGGCGTCCTTGCCCAGCACAGGCGGTGTGTGCGACTCCATGCCGATGCCGGCAACGAACTTCGGGTTCTCCTTAAACTCATCGACATTGGCCTCGCGCACGATGTCGCGGCCCTCCATCGACCAGTGCTCCTGGGTGTTGGCGAGCTGGCGTCGCTCGCCGGTGGGAGTCATTTTCGCGCCGGTGGCGAAGGCCAGGCCGTCGCTCGCGCGCAGCGGATAGGCGCTGAAGCCTGCGCCGGTGCCGATGTGGCCCGACTGCGTGCGGCCGTAGCCAAGCGGGAGGACGACGGTGTAGTTCGACAGGCCGGGTTGGATGTGGACCGGACCGGAAATCTTGCGGCCGTTGAGCGTGACCTCGAAGACCCGGGCGTTCTCGCGGCCCTGGTAGAAATCGGCCTCCTCCTTGCGCGCGACCTGCAGCAGGCTGCCGGCGGGCACGATGCCCAACTCGGCGGCGAGCTTCGGGCTGACGAGGATGGCGTTGTCCCACGAGATCTTCGTCATCGGGTCCGGGCATTCCTGCAGCCAGCCGTTGTTGGCGAAACGGCCGTCGTCCATCTTGTGGTCGGTGGTGAAGCGGACCTCGAGGTTGTTCAGCGACAGCGCCGTGAAGGCGGGCAGCCGGGCGAAGGCGGCGCCGGAACGCTGCACGTCAAAGGCGACCGCCGCCGGCTTGTAGGCGGAGCTCTCGAGCAGGCCGTCGTGCAGGAATTTCTCGAACGCCTTTTTCGCGTCGCCGCCGGTGAGCCTGCCGATCGTGATGAAAACCTGCTCGTAGGCCCCGGTCTGCTCCTCGCCGGCGAGGCGGGCGAGCAGCTCGGCCTCCATCAGGCCGTTGAAGAGCGGCATGATCATCGGCTGCACCGGCACGATCGTGCCGTCGGCCGTGCGGGCGTCGCCCCATGACTCGAGATAATGCGTCGCGGCCAGATGCGTGCCCGCGAGGGCCGAGGTCTCGTCCCGGTAGTAGCCGTAGCGGATGACTTCCGGCACGGACTTCAGCAGCGCGCCGAAATCAAGGTCGGCGGGCGCGTTGTAGGCCGGGTTGCCGTTGAGGACGAGGAGGGTCTTGACCGCGCCGGCCTTGATGGCGGTGGCGAGGGCCGTGATGGTCGAGGCGGCGGGCGCGGCCACCTCGACGAAATCCACGGTCTTGCCCAAATTGCCGAGCCTGGCGTTCATCGCGTAGGCGAGGCAATGGACGGCGGCGGGCTGGTGGGCGCCGGCGACGACGAGCGATTCGCCGCGATGTTCCAGCAAATCCTTGGCGCACTGCTCGACCCAGGCGGCGTTGACCTCGAGGCCCTTGGCCAATGATTCAAAATCGTTTGTCCCCAGCACGTGCCCGCCGATCGCTGCGGTGAGCGCGAGCATGTGGCTGCTCGCGAGCCGCAGGCGGTGGTCCGCCATGCTGCCGGTGAGCGAGAAGCCGCTCTCGGCCACGTAGAGGCGGTTCATCGGGTCGGTCGGCCTGGCGACGCGGCGGCCCTTGGCGAACTCGCGGGCGTAGTAGAGCGAACCGGACTCGGCGTGGAAGAAATCGGCGTCGAGCGAGAGGATGCGCCTGGCCTGCGCGAAGCGGTAGACGGGCTTCACGTTTTTGCCGAAGGCGGCCTGCGCCGCCGCCAATGGCGGCTCGTCCTGCACGGGCTCGTATTCGGCCCAGATGGCCTTGGGGAACCTGGCCTTCAGTTTGGCGACGAGGCGCGCGCGGGTCGGCGAGGCGGATTCGTCGGCGAGGAAGGCCAGGCCCTCGCCGCTGCCGGCGTAGGTCTTGCTGATGCGGGCGAGCAGGTCGTTGACCTGGGCGGTGGAAAGGGTGTCGCCGTCCTTTTTGGTGTGCGCCGTGGCGCGCTCGGGGTCGTAGAGGTCGAGGACCGAGGCCTGCGCGAGGAGCGAGCTGGCGCCGCCGTGCGGGAGGTAACTCGGGTTGCCTTCCAGCTTGGTCGGGCGTCCTTGGTGGGTCTCGGCGAGGAGCGGGATGGCCGACTTGCGCAGCGGCATGGCCGTGGCGAAATAAAGCGGGAGGCCGGGGACGGTGTATTCGACGGACTTGCCGTAGGGCAGGATGTGGGCCTCGGGGCGGCGGCAGCCGGCGAGCCCCATGCCGCCGAGCGCGAACGAGGCCGCCATCAGCTTCATGAACTGGCGGCGGTCCACGCCGTCCATTGACGACGCGCCCTCGGGGAACTCGCGGGCGAGGTGCTCGCGGAAGCCGGGCGTGTCGGCCAGCTCGTCGAGGCTGCGCCAGTATTTCGGGCCGGTTTTTGTAGGCACAGTAGATTGAGTGTCACCCACAGTGGACGCAGGCATGGCATCCAGCGGAAAACCGGCGGGGGCGCGGGAAGCGGGAGCGGAATGATCAAATTTGCGTTTCATCAGCGATGGCAGCCGGAGCAGCTGGTGGGCGGTTTGATCCGGGCGAGATCGACGAATTCCCTGGCCTTGGCCGCGCCCTCGGCGTCCACGATGCGTTTCGAGTCGAGGTTGAACACGTTCTCGGGGCGGCGGACGCGCCCGGCGGGGTCGCGGTGGCAGTCGAGGCACCAGCTCATGCTGTGGGGCTGGTCGTGGTAGACGGTGGCCATCTCGTTGACCTTGCCGTGGCACTCGACGCAACTGACGCCGCGGTTCACGTGGACCGAGTGGTTGAAGTAGACGTAGTCGGGGGTCTGGTGGACCTTGACCCACGGCACCGGCTCGCCGGTTGCGTAGCTCTGGCGCACCACCTCGAGCAGCGGGCTCGCGGGCTTGATGATGCTGTGGCAGTTCATGCAGGTCTGCGCGGCGGGGACGCTCGATGTGCCGGACTTCTCCACCGCGGCGTGGCAATAGCGGCAGTCGAGGCCGAGCTGGCCGGCGTGCAGGCTGTGCTCAAACGGGACGGGCTGGACCGGCTGGTAGCCGACGCGGAGGTAGGCGGGCGTGGCGTAGTAGGTGATTCCGGCCGTCGCGACGCCGCCGAGCACGCCGAGAAAAATCACGATCTGCAGCGGCAGGGCGTTGGCGGATTTCGGGAAAATCTTCGACATGACGGGTCAGCAGCGGCCGGCTTGGCGCGGCACGGCGCGGGCCTCGGGCCGCAGGGAAACCGGGGCGGGTTTCGCCGCCGCCGCCGACTTGGCCAACACGGCCGGGACAAGGCCGAACGCAACCATCATGCCGCCCAATCTGGCGAAGAATGATTTACGCGAACAATCCGGACTCTCGTGGTGTGTGCGGTTCAAATCCCCGCTAGGGAAAGAAGCCCTTTCGCCAATGTAAAACAAAATTTCCGCCCAGCCCGCCCGCCGGGAGCTTATTAGCGATGTCGGGCCGGAAATTTTTCCGGCTTATCACGAAAGTCCGCGCGAGATGCCCGGCTCAAGGGACGAATTCCCCGTCGCGCATCGGCTTGATCTCGTCGCAACGGTGGGCGATGTCGGGATTGTGCGTCACCAGCACGACGGCCTGGCCGTTTTCCTTGGCGAGCCGGGTGAGCAGGTCGAAGACGAGGCCCGAGTTCTTCACGTCGAGGTTGCCGGTGGGCTCGTCGGCGAGGATGATGGCCGGCTGGTTGGCGAGGGCGCGGGCGACGGCCACGCGCTGCTGTTCGCCGCCGGAGAGCTGCGTCGCGAGGCGGTGGCCCTTGTCTCCGAGCCCGACGTCCTTCAGCAAAGCCTGCGCCCGCCCGGTCATCTGCTCCTCGGTGAGGCGGCCGAGCTTGCGCATGGGCATCATGATGTTGTCCAGCGCCGAAAACTCCTGCATCAGGAAGTGGAACTGGAAGACGAAGCCGATGTGCTCGCAGCGCGCCGCCGTGCGCGCGAGATCGCCGCTGTTGGACATGAGCTGGCCGCGGATCCAGATGGCGCCGTCGTCCGGCTGGTCGAGCAGGCCGAGGAGGTAGAGCGTCGTGCTCTTGCCGCACCCGGAGGGACCGACGATGGCCGTCACGTTGCCGCTGCGGGCCTCGAAGGACACCCCCCGCAGCACATGCACCCGGCCTTCCCCCTGCCCCAGATAGCGGTGGAGATTCTCGCAGCGCAGGGCGAGGCCGGGACTGCTTTGGACCGGGGCGCTCATTGGGAGGTGCCGCGGATGATGTCACCCGGTTCCAACCGCGCGGCGCGGCGGGCGGGTATGACGGCCGCGGTCATGACGACCACGGCGGCGGTGATGGTGGCCACGGCATAGTGCCAGATATTCCAGGAGACCTGGAAGCTGTCGGCGGAGAAGATGCCGCGGATGCGGATGGGGGTCTTCGAAACCGCATAGGTGACGCCCGCGCCGAGCCCCCACCCCCCGATGGTGCCGATCACCAGCACAATGGCGCCGAGCCAGATGAAGATGCGGGATATGTCGCGCCGGGTGTAGCCCATCGAGCGCAGGATCGCGATCTCCTTGGTCTTCTCGATGACGATCATCGCGAGCGTGTTGAACATGCCCAGGCCGGAGATGAGGATGATGGTGGAGACGGTGAGCGCGGCGGAAATCTGCAGGGCCTTGAAGGCCTGGAGCCAGCTCTCCTCGCGCTCCTGCCAGCTCTTGGTGTTGTGGCGGAGCACCGCTTCCATCTGCAACGCGTCCTGCGGCGCCCGGTCGCGATCGAACAGGGCGACCTGGATGAAGGACGCCCCGCTGGCCTTCTTCAGCAACGAGCGCGCCTCGCCGAGGTGCAGGTAGATGCGCACCCGGTCGATGTCGCTGACGCCGGTGGAATAGATCGCCGAGACGCGGTAGCGGCGCTGCTCGGTGCCGGCCTGCAGGATCAACGAATCACCCACCGCCAGCTGCAAGCGGTCGGCCAGCACCTTGCCCATGAGGACGCCCTGCGGGGTGTTGCGAAAATCCTCCAGGCTGCCGCCGCCGCGCAGGACCTGCGCCGCGAGGTCGGACACCGCGAGGTGATCGTCCAACCTGATGCCGTAGACCTTGGCCGAATCGTTTTTGAAGGAGCTGTCGGCGATGACCGAGCCCTCGACCACGGTGGAAACGCCGGCGACGTTGCGGAATTTGCGCAGCGCCTCGGTCAACAGCGCGGGGTCCTCCACGCCCGCGATGTATTTGCGCGCCGAGCGGTCCGAGCCGACCTCGAATTTGCTGGCCTCGGGGTTGTGGCCGGCGGCCGCCATGGCGAAGATGGTGTCCTGGAACTTGTCCTCGATGCGGATGGCGCCGTTGGTCCCGAGGATGGTGCGGATGAAGAACTGCTCGAACCCGCTGGTCTGGGCCTGGGTGACGATGAAGAAACCCACGCCAAAGATGATGCCGGCGAGGCTCATCAGCATCGAGCGCTTGCGGGCCGTCAGGAACCGGAGGGCGATGCGAAGGTTGTTGGACACGGCGCGCGGGCCCGGCGGGCCTAGTTCGGCAGAACCTGGGCGCGCACGCGTTCCCCTTCACGGTAGCGGTCCTGCTGCTCGACGACCACCGACTCGCCGGCGGTCACGCCGCCAAGGATCTCGACCTGGTTGAGGCTTTCGTAACCCTTCGTCACTTTGCGCCGCACAAGCCGGCCGCCCTCGACCACGTAGACGTATTCGCCGACCAGCGCCCGCCGGGGGATGATGACGGCGTTGGCCCGCTCCGCGATGATGATGAGGACTTCGCCGGTGAGGCCGGGCAGGAGCACGCGGCCCTCGGGCAGGGCGAGGTCGAGGAAAATGGTGTAACGCTGGGTGGCCACATCGGCGGAGGGCAGGATCTTGGAGATGACCGCGTTGTATTGGTCGGCCCCGAACGTGAGGAAGCGCACCGTGGCCTTCTGGCCGAGCCTGATGGCGGCGAAGTTCTCCTCGCTGATCTTGGCCTCGATGGTGCGCCCGACCGCGATGATGGTGGCGATGGGCGAGTTGCTGCCGATCAGGTCCCCCACCCGCGTGGTGACGGAGGTGACCACGCCGTCGGAGGGCGCGATGATGGTCATCTTGGACTTTTCCCGCTCCTTGACGCGGAGGCTGTTCTCGAAATTTTCCAGCACGAGCCGGTTGTTGACCTCATCCAGCTCCATGCGCTGCTCCAGCTGCTGATAGAGGCGCTTCTGCTTTTCAAACTCGGCGGCGGGATAGGCGCCGGCCTTGGTCTGGCGGTCGAGATTGTCCAGCGTGTCCCGGGCGTTCAGCACCTCGGGGCGCAGGGTGGAGCCCAGCTCAACCTTGCGCTTCGCGGCGGTGATCTCGTTCCTGATGCGCTCGATGTCGAGGTCGACGTCGCCCGTGTCGATCTGCACGAGGACGTCGTTCTTGAACACCCGCTGGCCGACATCGAGGGAACTCGAGCTGACGCGCCCGCCGACCTCGCTTTTCAGCTCGATGATGAATTCCGCCTTCACCTCCACCGTGCCGGGCACCGTGCGCACCGATTTGCCGATGACGGCCGCCGCGACCAGGGCCACCGGCCGCAGCAAATAGGAGACGCCGTAGCCGATGCCGGCCAGCACGGCCGCGACCACGGCCAGCCGCAAGGACCAGTTCGGCGCAGTTCTCGGAGGCTGGCTCATTTCATTGCGGTCAGGTTTGCAACCACCGGATCTTCCATGATGGTGCCGAGAAATTCCCCGGTGCGATACAGGCAGTCGCTGCGGCCGTTGTAGGCGTTGATCTGCGCGTCGATGAGCGCCAGGCGGGCGAGGTTCACCTCGTCCTCCGAGCTGACGCCGCGGGCGAAATCATCCTGCTTGGTCTTCAGGTTTCCCTCGCTGGAAAGCACGGCCCGGTCGAGGATGGCCATGCTGCGCGCCGCAAAGTCGACCTGCCTTGCCTGGGTCTGGGCCAGCTGGGTCAGGCGCTCCGTCAGATCCTTGTAATCGTTTTCCATCTGGTGGCGCCGGGCCAGCCCGTTGCGCACCGCCGCCTGAGAGGAGAATCCGTCAAAGATGGTCCAGTTGGCGGAGACACCGCCGAAGAACGAATTGAAGCGGTATTTCTGGGCCACGTTGATGGTGTAGCTTTGTTGATCCTGGCTGGTGCCGAGCACGAGATTGAACTTCGGGCGCAGCCGGGTCTTCAGGTTGGCGCAGTTGAGGGCCTCGTTTTCCAGCTGCTTGCGCAGGGTGACCGCTTCGGCCGTGGGCAGGTCCTTCTGGTTGAGGTAACCGGCCAGCAAACGCTCATAAGCGCCGGCTTCGTAGGGGACAGGCTGGATGGCCTCCGGGATGGCGTCGTCCGACATCAGCGGGCGGCCGGACAGACGGGCGAAGGATATTTTGGCCATCTCAAAATCAAAGCGCGCCCGCTCGCTGCCGATCTGCGCCTGCTCGGCGGCCAGTCGCACGGGGAAAATCTGAAATTCGGAGATAACCTTCTGGCTCAGGCGGACCTCCTCCTTCGCCAGCTGGTTCTTGGTGTATTCGGCGTAAAAGGCGGCGCGCTTGACCGTCGCTTTCTGGATGATCAGCCGCATGAAGTCGCCCCGCAGAGTCTGGGCCAGGGCCCGGTAACCGTCTCGATACTGCCCCTTGGCGATGCTGGCCTGAATCTCACCCATTTGGGCATTATTGCGTCGTTCACCCCAGTGGAACAGTGGCTGGCTGATCGAGAAGTTATAATAAACCTTGGTGACGCTCAGGCGCCCGGACAGATCGGCCCGGGTGTCACGGGCTTCGAAGTAATTGGCATAGCCGCCGACATTGGGCAGCAGGTTGGCCCGGGCCTGGAGCCGGTTGTTTTCGGCGATCTCAAGATCCAGGGCCCGGTTGATCATGCGCGGGGATTGCTGCACGGCGGCCTGGAGCACCGGCTCCAGTTGCGGGAGGATTTTTTCCGGCAACGCCAGCCCGCTGGCCGTGGTCTCCGCCGCGATAATTCCACCCGCAAGGAACGGGAGGGCGGAGAGTATCTTGAGGGATTTCATGGTGAGATAAGGAGGGAAGAGGCCGCAGCAAAGGCCGGGCCTTGGCAATCAGGAAATGAATGACAACGAGGCCGCAGCACCGCACGCCTAATTTATTAATAGCCTTTGCGCGGCCAAATCCCCAAGACTCCAGCCATCAACCGCTGTTTTGCTGATGTTGCGCCGTATCCTGCCCTTCGCCGCCGACCTGTGGACGCACCGCGAGCTGCTCTGGCAGTTCACGCTGCGCAACGTGGAATTGCGCCACAAAGGCAGCCACCTGGGGCTGGTCTGGTCGTTCCTCAACCCCCTGCTCATGCTCGGGCTCTACGTGCTGGTGTTTGGCTACATTTTCGGCGGCACATTCGGCATTCTGCCCGGGGAGACGCGCGTGGACTATGCGCTGGGGATTTTTCTCGGCCTGACCCTGTTTCATTTCGTGTCCGAAGTGCTGGGCCTTTCTCCGAGCCTCATCGTGGGCAACCCCAATTTCGTGAAGAAGGTCGTCTTCCCGCTCGAAATCCTGCCGGCCGCCAACGTGGGCGGGGCGGTTTTCCACATGCTGATCAGCCTCGGACTGGTGCTGTTGAGCCTGGCGATTTTCAGCGCACATTTTTCGGCCGGAATCCTGTGGTTGCCCGTCATCATCCTGCCACTCATCCTGCTGGGCTTGGGCATCGCCTGGCTCATTTCTGCCCTCGGGGTGTTTCTGCGGGACATCGGGCAGATCATGCAATTCCTCACCATGGCCCTGATGTTTTCCAGCGCGGTGTTTTATTCCGCGCAGAAAATCCCGGCCCCCGCCTGGGCCTTCATGCGCCTCAACCCGATCCTCCTCGCCATCGAGCTCGCGCGCGATGCGGCGCTCTGGAACCGCCCCCTCAACTACCACCACCTCGGTTACCTGTATGCCGTCAGTCTCGCGACCTGTTATCTCGGCCACCTTGCCTTCCACAAAATGAAACCCGCCTTCGCCGACGTGATCTGAGCCCCCATGCCTGCCGAAAACGCCATTACCGCGCATCACTTGTCCAAGGCTTACCGCATCTGGACCGATCCGTCCCAGCGCCTGTTCAGCCCGCTGCTGGCGGAGACGGGGCGGCTGTTGCCCGGCGGCCTGGGGCGCGGTCTGCAACGGCGCGCCGCCGCCGGCTACCGGGATTTTTTCGCCCTGACCGACGTGAGCTTCGAGGTAAAACGCGGCGAGGCGGTGGGCATCGTCGGCCGCAACGGCGCGGGCAAAAGCACGCTGCTGCAGCTCATCGCGGGCACGCTGCAACCCTCCGCCGGGTCGATCGAGGTCAACGGCCGGGTGGCCGCGTTGCTCGAGCTGGGCGCCGGCTTCAACCCCGACTTCACCGGCCGGGAAAATGTCCACCTCAGCGCCGCCGTGCTGGGTTTATCCCGGCAGGAAACAGAAAGCCGATTTGACGAAATAGCTGCATTTGCCGATATCGGCGATTTCCTCGACCAACCGGTCAAGACCTACTCCAGCGGCATGATGATGCGCCTGGCCTTCGCCGTGAACACCTGCGTGGACCCCGACATCCTCATTGTCGACGAGGCCCTGAGCGTCGGCGACGCACCATTCCAAGCGAAGTGTTTCCGGCGGCTGCGCCAGCTGATCGAGAAGGGCGTGAGCCTGCTCTTCGTTTCTCACGACCTTAGCACTGTCCGCTCCATCTGCTCGCGAGCGCTGTGGTTGAAAAACGGCCGCCCCGAAATATGGGGCGAGGCCAAACAAGTAGCCCGCGAATACGAGAAATTCTGCTGGCAGGAGCAGGGCGTCGTTCTGAACGGCGCGGAGGAAAATCGGTCCAAGGCGCCTATCTACAACCCGCCAGCAGCGTCCGTTGCCACGGAACAGGTCCAAGCCCCGGCGGCCCTGTTTGCATCTAACGCCCCCTACGCCGCCATGCGCGAACGTTCGCGTTACGGGACCGGGCATGTCAGCATCAACAATGTCGTCATGACCAATCCCGCCGGCGAACCGGCGACGATGTTCGAGTATGCAGACACCGTGACGATCTGGGTGCTCATCGAGGTGAAACAACCCGTCGCCACCGAGTGCGTCATTTCCTTCCTCCTGCGCGACCTGAAGGGCAATCCGGTCATCGCCACGCAGGATGTCACCATCCGCCGAAGGATGGATGGTCCGGCCGGCCAGCGTTTCGTGGCGCGCACGACCCTGCCGCTGCCGCTGCACCATCAGAAATACGTGCTGCATGTGGCGACATTCGGCTTCAAGAACGGCTTGGTGCATACCGACGGGCGTTACGATTTTGGCAACGCAGTGCTCTGGGATGTGATTGAGGAAGCTGCTATACTCGAAGTGCGCACTTGCCCGGCGATGCCCTTGTCCGGGCCTGTGCATCTTGACCGCCCGGTGGAAATCACCGCGCTAAAGCATCCAGTCTCATGAGCCCAGTCCCCCACCTCCCGCTGGCCGAACTCGGCCGGCTGCTACAGTGCGATACTCCGCCGCCGTCCGCCTCGACGCAGACTCTGGCTGGTTGGAAGATGGAACGCGATGACGCCCCGATCTTCTCCTACCTTTACCGCCAGCATCAGCCGCGCCGCCATTTGGAATTCGGCACCTGGCAGGGTTTCGGCACCTGCCTGTGCTTGGAGTCATGCGCGGCCACCGTCTGGACGCTCAATCTGCCGGACGGTGAAGCCAAGTTCGACGGCTCCTGGGCTTACGGCGAACGGGTGACGGACGAGTCGCAATCCCCCTCTGGCGCCATGCGGGTCAACTTCGGCCAAGACGAGGCCGGCCCGCGCACCTACCATCGCACCGATGCGGCGTCTTATATCGGCCGCCTCTATCGGGAAAAGCACTTGGGGCACCGCGTCTGCCAGATTTATTGCGACAGCTGTATCTGGGACACCGCCGCCTACCCGTCCGGGTTTTTTGACAGCGTGCTGATCGACGGCGGACACCAAGCGGAGGTTGTCATCAGCGACACGCGCAAAGCGCTGCCTTTGCTACGGACCGGAGGCCTGATGCTCTGGCATGACTTTTGCCCACTACCCGACGTCATTGCCGCGGCGCCGGCCGTGCAGGGCGTGACCGCCGCCATCGAAACCCTACGGTCGGAACTGGATCAGCAATGCTCTGCCCTGTTCTGGATCGACCCCAGCTACCTGCTGCTCGGCATCAAAAAATGACTGACTATTCCCGCCCGCCGCCCGTCGCTTCATCGGCGCGGAAAGCACGGTTGACTCCCGCGCGCGGCGGTCGCAATTAACGCGGTTCAACTTCCTCCTTCATGAAAGATAAGCTCATCGTGGTGTGTGGTGCCGGTGGTTTCATCGGCGGACATCTGGTCGCAGACCTGCTCAAACAGGGCCACAAGCGCATCCGCGCCGTGGACCTCAAGCCCCTGGACCGCTGGTATCAGCGCTTCGACGGCGTCGAGAATCTCTCCCTCGACCTGCAGGAGCTGCCCGCCTGCCGCACCGCCACCAAGGACGCCTTCTGGGTCTACAACCTCGCCGCCGACATGGGCGGCATGGGCTTCATCGAAAAGAACAAGGCCCTGTGCATGCTCACCGTGCTCATCAACACCCACCTGCTCAAGGCCGCCCGCGAGCACGGGGTGCGGCGCTTCTTCTACGCCTCCTCCGCCTGCGTCTACGCCCACGACAAGCAGACGAATCCGGACATCACCGGCCTGATCGAGGCCGATGCCTACCCCGCCATGCCCGAGGACGGCTACGGCTGGGAAAAGCTCTTCAGCGAGCGCATGTGCCGCCACTTCACCGAGGATTTCGGCCTCATCACCCGCGTGGCCCGTTATCACAACGTCTACGGCCCGCACGGCACTTTCGACGGCGGCCGCGAGAAGGCCCCCGCCGCGGTCTGCCGCAAGGTCATCACCGCGCTGCTGTCCGGCAGGCATGAGATCGAGATCTGGGGCGACGGCCACCAGACCCGCAGCTTCATGTATATCGACGACTGCCTCCACGGCACGCAGGCCATCATGCGCAGCGAGAACATCGCCTTCCCGATCAACCTTGGCAGCGAGGAGAAGGTCTCCATCAACCAGCTCGTCGACCTCGTCGAGTCCATCGCCGGCACCAAGCTGAAGCGCAACTACAACCTCTCCGCCCCCAAGGGCGTCAACGGCCGCAACTCCGAGAACACCCTCATCCGCAAGTCGCTTGGCTGGGAGCCCTCCATCCCGCTGCGCGCCGGCATGGAGAAGACCTACGCCTGGATCCACGACCAGATCAAGTCCGGCAAGTCCAAGGACTCGGTCGTCAACATCAGCTGACCATGAGCACCCCCGCCTCGCTCGACAGTGTCCGCGACTACTGGAACCGCCGCCCCTGCAACCTGCGGCACGGCACCGCCGAGGTCGGCACGCGCGAGTATTTCGATCAGGTCGAGGCCCGGAAATACATGGTCGAGCCGCATATCCCCGCCTTCTCGGAGTTCGAGAAATGGAAGGGTAAGAAGGTGCTCGAGATCGGCTGCGGTCTCGGCACGGCTGCCGTGTCTTTTGCCCGCGCGGGAGCCGACTACTCGGCGGTGGAACTCTCCGATGAATCGCTGAAGCTCGCCCGCAAGCGTTTCGAGGTTTACGGTCTGAAGGGCCGCTTCTACTCGGGCAATGCCGAGGAGCTGTCGAAGGTGGTGCCCGTGGAAACCTACGACCTCGTCTATTCGTTCGGCGTTATCCACCACGCTCCCCATCCGGAAAAGATCGTCGCGGAGGTGCGCAAATTCATGGGCCCGCAGTCCGAATTCCGGCTCATGCTTTACGCCAGGAATTCCTGGAAAAACATCCTCATCGAGGCCGGTTTCGACCAGCCCGAGGCCCAGTCCGGCTGCCCCATCGCCTTCACCTACACCCATGACGAGGTGCGCAAGCTCATGCAGGGGTTCACGATCACCGATATCCGCCAGGAGCACATCTTCCCTTACATCGTCGAGAAATACGTGAAGTATGAGTATGAACTCCAGCCTTGGTTCAAGGCCATGCCCAAGGAGATGTTCCGGGCCCTCGAACAGGCCCTCGGCTGGCACACGCTGATTACCGCCAAATTAATATCCTGATTCCTCATGATTCAGAACGTCTCTGTCATCGGTCTCGGTAAACTCGGCGGCAGCATGGCTGCCGGCCTGGCCTCGCGCGGCCTCAATGTCATCGGCGTGGACGTCAACCGCCACGCGGTTGATGCGGTCAACGCCGGCCGCGCCCCTGTGCAAGAAACCGGGCTGGGCGAGATGATCGCGGCCAACCGCGAGCGTCTCCGCGCCACCCTGAGCACCGAGGAGGCCGTGCTCGGCAGCGATCTCAGCTTCGTCATCGTGCCCACACCGAGCGACGAGCGCGGGGCCTTCACTCTCCAATACGCCAAGTTTGCCTTCAAGGCGCTGGGCCAGGCCCTGCGGAAGAAATCCGGCTACCACGTCATCGTGCTCACCAGCACGGTCCTGCCGGGAGCCACCCGCCACGGCCTGCTGCCCATCCTCGAGCAGGAGTCCGGCAAGAAATGCGGCCCGGACTTCGGCCTGTGCTACAACCCCGAGTTCATCGCCCTCGGCAGCGTCATCCGCGATTTCCTGAACCCCGATTTCTACCTGCTCGGCGAATTCGACCGGCGTTCCGGCGACCTGCTGGAGGAGGTCCACCACCGCGTCTCCCAGAACAACGCGCCCGTGAAGCGCATGAGCCTCGAGAACGCCGAGCTGGCAAAGATCGCCGTCAACAGCTACGTGACGATGAAGATCTCCTTCGCCAACATGCTCGCCGACTTTTGCGAGCACCTGCCCGGCGGCGACGTGGACGTGGTCTCCGACGCCCTAGGCATGGACAAGCGCATCGGCCGGAAATACCTCACCGGCGGCTTCGGTTTCGGCGGCCCCTGCTTCCCGCGCGACAACGTCGCGCTGAACTTCATGGGGAAACAACTCGGGGTGGACAGCAGCCTGCTCAAGACCAACGACGACTACAACCGCGGCCTGTCGAAACGTTACGTCGAGAAACTGCAGCCGCACCTGCCCAAGGGCGCCAACGTTGCCGTGCTGGGTCTGGCCTACAAGCCGCTCTCCCATGTAATCGACGAGTCCCCCGGCATCTATCTGTGTCGTGCTCTCTCGGAGGCAGGCTACCGCGTCATCGGTCACGACAATCTGGCCGCCTCCAATGCGGAAGTAGCCCTCAAGTTGACCGCCCTCGTCACCGACTCACTAGAGGAAGCCTTGAAGGATGCCGATGTCGTGCTCGTTGCCACGACCGACAAGTCTTACACCTCCCTGACCGCCGATTTGCTGCTACGGGGGCGGCCCGCCATCACCGTCATCGATTTCTGGCGCTGCCTAAAGCACCTCTCCAGCGATCCCCGCGTCTGCTACGTGCCGGTCGGACTGTCCCGCGACGCTGAAGCCGAATTAGCCGGGCTCAAGTCACTTTGGACGGACTGATCGCCTAGCGTGGGATTAGCTGGCGGCCGGCACCGGCGGCGCTATTCCGTCATTCAAGAACATGACGCCCTCCTGTCCAACCGCTGCTTCGCCCGCCACATTCGGCTGGGTCGCGTTTCTGTCGGCTGCCGGAGTTGGGCTTTGCGGGCTTTACCCGCATCTCCGCTGGAGCCTGGAGCTGCATAGCCTCGCTTGGTTCTACAATTCCTACGACGAGGGTTACTATGGCGGGCTCGCCTTCAGCGGGTTCAGTTTCAATCGCGGTCTTTCCGACCTGGTCATGCACGGCCTGTATCTGGTTTCCGGAGCCAACACACAGCAGGCCATGATCCTCGCAGATTTTGTCCTCCCCCTGGGCGCCACACTGGCCGCCTGCTACTTGGTCCGGCCTTTGTTTCGTAGCGCGGCCGGCATGGTGGCGGGGGCACTGTTCGTGTTAATTTCAGCGGAATGCTGCGCCCTGCGCAGCACCTCCATCCCCTACCCGGGACTGCACACCTTCCTGCAGGAGCGGATCGCCGCTGCGGGCGAAAACCTGGCCGAAATCGTGCAATTGGGAAATCAGACTTCCACCTTCTGGCTCTTTCGCACGCCTGAACCGCAGGCCTCGTGGATCATTATGTTCATCACCCTGGGCCTGGTTCTGCGCATCCTGCTCGCGGCCCAGACCCGCCCGCCCTCCTGGGGATGGCTGGCAGCGCTGGGCGCGCTCGCTGGCGCCAGCTACTTGTTTTGCGCGCTGACCGTCAGCGCCGTCTTTTTTCTATTCGCGGCCTTTGCCATGAAACCCCATCCCCGGTTTGCCCGCAATATCGGGGCGGTCGGCGTCGCCTGCTTTGCGACCTGCATCGGCCTGTCGCTGCTTGCCGCCCGGCAGTTCGCAGGCGGCGGCCTGCTTTTCCCCTCGCGCCTCCCGGTAGTAATGATAAGCACCGTCCTGGGATTGCTGGCCGTCGGCTGGGTCCTGGCGCGAAAATGCGGGCCGCTGCAGCCCGTCCACTGGTTCGCCCTGGCTCTGGGACTTACTCCGGCGTGCCTGCCCAATCAACATTTGGTGACCGGCTGGATGATCCATCTCGCGAATTTCGAGAATTTCGGGCTTGCGCAGATCGGCGCCCTTGCGCTGCTGACGGCCATTTGCATCCGGCCGGCCTCGGTGGCCGCTCCCACCGGGGCCGGGCCGCGGTGGCTCCCGCTGGTCGGGGCGATCTCCACTTGCCTGCTGTTGGGCGGGATTCTCGTGCGCAGCCAACAGGCCAGCTACGCAAACTATCTGGCGGAAAACCGCCTGGGCCGGTCCTATGAATTGGCGCTCAAATCCCTGCCGGTCACGGCTGAACTCATTGCCTGCGATGATTTTTTTCAAACCGACACCCTGGCCGTGCGCTTGGGGCGCCGGCCAAACTATGTGATCGCGCGCGACATGACGTTCACGCGACCCATCGATCGCCTTAAGGATCCCCAGGACGTCCCGGGAAATAGTGCCGCCCCCCGAGCGGCCCTCTATCACTACCTGATGCTCACCGGTGTATCTCCCGAGGAGCTATCCGGTCGGTTCGCCGCGATCACCGATCCACAGAATCCAAACTGGCAGGATCGTTTCATGTTGGGCGGATTACTCTACAATCAGGCCGATTTCTGGGCCCCCATTACGCATAACCGCAATGCTCGCTTGGATTGGATCGCCAGCCAGAGGGAAATGATCGTGGCCGACTATCGTCGCTTCCTCCGAGAGGGCGCCCAGCCCCAAGCGGTCATTTTCATCATGCCGGCTGACAAACCCACACCGACGTTCACGAAAGGGCCTTCGGTGCGGCCGCTGGAGTTGCCGTCGGGACGCACACCCATTCCGATGAAAGCCTATCGCATTGATCCCGCCATGCCGGCACCCAGCGCTAAGTAAAGTTCTCTTTGACAACGGCTCCGGGCGCGGCCCTCCTTTCGATTCGCGCTCGGCATAGACCACCGGGTTCGCTTCAAGCCGACGGGTTCCATCAAGGAAAAGACCAACGCGATGAGCCAATTTGAGATCAGCAAACCGACGGCGGATGAAATCCGGATGGCGGCCTCCAACCCAGCCGTGGGCTGGTATTCACCCTATCGTTTTCTCGCCCGACATGATCTCCGAGACTTTCAGGCCGCTGAAGGCGTCCACCTCGCGGCCGACGCGAAAAGCACCCTCTTCACGGTAAGGAGCGGCGGCCTGAGCGTCGGAACGATTTCCTGCACGGACAACCCGTGGGAAACCGAACTTTTCGGGAGAAAAATGGGGGTGCTCAAACTTCTACAGGTCAACCTGAATGCCCCAAGTAGCGCCGAAGCCATCCGCGCCTTGATTGCCCACGCCATTGACTGGGCCCGGCAACGCGGGACCGAGTGCCTGCTATGCAAGGTCCATACCGACGACATGTGGGCCATCCACGCGCTCGAACGCGCGGAATTCCGCTTGATGGACACGCTGCTGGACTACGTCTACGACTATCGCAAAAATCCCCTGGCGACCATCCCCCCACCCAAGCCATTTGCCGGAATCGTCCGGCCCGCGGAGCCCAACGACGAGGAGCAACTCGCCGTCCTGGCCAGAGTCGCCTTTGAAAAACACTTCGGCCGCTACCACGCCGATGAGCGGCTCCCACGGGCTCGGGTCAGCCAGGTTTATGAACAATGGGTCAAAGCCTCGTTCAAGGGCTGGTCGGATGCCATGCTCGTCGCCGAAATTCAAAAGCGGGTGGTCGGCATATCCATCTGGAAAAACCCTTCCGCCGTCGAACGGCACCTTCCGGTGAAGGTGGGCCATTACAGCTTGGGCGCAGTGCATCCCGATTATGCCGGGCAGGGTATTTTCGGCGCGCTGACCTATGCGGGCATGAAGCTCTATGAGGGGAAGATTGATTGCTTGGAGGGTCCGACCCATATCAATAACTATCCCGTCCAGCATGGTTATGGCAGGCTGCTCTGGCGGATTGCTGATGCCCGGCACTCTTTTCATCGATGGATTAACGACCGCACCTCATCCTGACCTTCCACACTTCGATACCTCCTTCCGTTTGAATTCCGCCCTTCATCCGCTGCCACCGGGACTGTCTATCGTCATCCCGGTTTACCGAAGCGCGCCCGGCCTGCCCCAACTGGCCGCGCGGCTGGCGGAGGTCCTGCCAAAATGTGCCGCCGCCCATGAGGTGATCCTCGTGTGCGACGGTGGGCAGGACGGTGAAAGCTGGACGGCAGTGCGCCAATGCGCCGCGCACTACCCGTGGGTGCGCGGGATCAACCTGGCCAAACGCAGCGGACAACACGCCACCACCCTCGTCGGCATCCGCGCGGCGCGCTTCGACCGGACCATCACCATGGATGACGACTTCCAGCATCCGCCCGAGGAAATCCCCACGCTGCTGGCCGGCCTGACCGAAAACATCGACCTCGTTTACGGGCGCTCGGCCACGGCCCCCGGAGGATGGGCCCGAAATCTGTCTTCCCGGGGGATCAGGGAAGTGGTCAGGCACCTGCACGGAGTGCGCCATGTGAACCTGATCACCGCCTTCCGGGCGCTGCGCACCGCTTTGCGCGATCGCTTCACGAACCCTCATGTGTCCTTTGGCTTTTTGGATCTCGCCCTGGCCTGGGTGACCGATCGCATCACCAGTGTCCAGGTGCGCTTCGAACCGAGGCCGGTGGGAAAATCGAGCTACAGCTTCCTCCGGAGACTGTCCCTCGCCCTGACCGTGATCGCCACTTACAGCCCGTATTCGCTGCGGTTGCTGTTCCTGCTGGCCTCCGGGTGGGTGTTATTGGCGTTTGGCACGGTCGCTTACATGATCGAGACCCATTCCGCCCTGTCGGATCAGGTTCAACTGCTCCCACTGCAAACCATCGTGCTGATTTCCGGGGCGGCCGTTCAAATGTTCATGCTGCTGGCCATCGCGAGCCTGCTCGCCAAGATCTACCTCGCCTCCTTGGGTCTGCCGCAGGCGATCATCCAGGAAACGTGCTAGCCCGCCGCTCACGGCCCGCCATGTCAGCCACGCCTCCCCTCCCGGCCGGTTTCATTCCGTTCAACCGTTCCGCGCTGCAGGGAAGCGAACTCAAATACATCCTGGAAACCATCACGGTCGGCCAGATCGCCGGGAACCAGGCTTTTTCCCTGAAGTGCCAGACGCTGCTTGAACAAACCTTCGGAGTTAAGCGGGCGCTCGTCGTCACATCCTGCACGCACGCACTCGAGATGGCCGCCCTGCTGCTGGACATTCAGCCCGGCGATGAAGTCATCGTCCCGTCCTTCACCTTCGTTTCCACCGCCAACGCGTTTGTGCTCCGCGGCGCGAAGCCGGTGTTCTGCGACATCCGCTCCGACACACTGAACCTCGACGAGACCAAGCTCGGCGCGCTCATCACGCCGCGCACCCGGGCCATTGTCCCGGTGCATTATGCCGGCGTCGCCTGCGAGATGGATGCGATAAACGCAATCGCCCAACCCCGGAGCATTGCCGTGATCGAGGACAACGCCCACGGCCTTTTCGGCAAATACAAGGGCCGTTGGCTCGGCACGCTGGGTGCACTCGCGACCCAGAGCTTCCATGAAACGAAAAACATCACCTGCGGAGAAGGCGGTGCATTGCTGATAAATGATCTCCGTTACACCGAGCGCGCCGAGATCATTCGCGAAAAAGGCACGAACCGGGCTCGGTTCTTCCGCGGCCAAGTGGACAAATATTCCTGGGTCGATCTGGGCAGCAGCTACGTGATGAGCGATGTCCTGGCCGCCTTTCTCTACGCACAGCTCGAGGTCTGGCCCGCCATCCAAGCGAAACGCCGGGCTCTCTGGAATCGCTATCATGTCGCGCTGGCCCCCTGGGCCAGTCAACAAGGCGTCCGACGGCCGATTGTGCCGGCGCATTGTGAACCCGCCTGGCATATGTATTACCTGATCCTGCCCTCCGTTGAGGCCCGGACCACACTTATTGCGCACCTCAAGTCCATGGGCATCTTGGCCGTCTTTCACTACCTGCCCTTGCACCTTTCCGAATATGCCAGCCGCTGGGGTGGCAAACCAGGCGACTGCCCGGTAACGGAAGGGGTGAGCGAACGCCTGCTGCGGCTCCCCTTCTACAACACGATGACCCCGGGAGAGCAGGACTCTGTCATCGCCGCCCTTGAGTCTTTCCACTTCCCCGCTTGATCACCTGGGGGTCCAAGCGGATCGGACCGAGGCGAGACTTTACAACTGTCCGAGCACCCGCACATTGGGGAGTCCTGTCATGAGTCTTTCTCCCGGTAATACCCCGTATCTCTCTGTCGTCGCCGCGTCGCGCAATGACGACCACGGCGGGGACCCGCTGGTCCGCACTCAGATCTTCATCAACTGTTTCGCCCGGCAGTGCGAAAAATACCGTTTGCCGGCCGAGCTGATCCTGGTCGATTGGAATCCCGTTCCCGGCCGGCCGGGCTTGGCCGGCGTGCTCCAGCTCCCTCCCGAGGCCTCCAACTGCCAGGCGAGGGTCATCACCGTGCCGGCCGTGCTGCATGACCGCGTCAAATACGCCGATCGGATTGTGTTCTATCAGATGATCGCCAAGAACGCGGGCATCCGCCGCGCCCGCGGGAAATTCATCCTGGCGACCAACATCGACATCATCTTTTCCGACGAGCTCATGCGCCACATCGGGCAGCAACAACTGGATCCGACCAAGATGCTGCGCGTCGACCGCTATGACATTCACAGCGGCATCTCCGGCCAGTCCTCCCTGGATGAGATCCTGGACTACGCCTGGACCCATCCCGTCCGCAACAATCGCCGGGCCGAGCCCAAGGAGCTGGTGCGACACCTCTACGGTGAGGAGCTCTTCAAGCGCCACTGCACCCCCGACCAGGCAACCTGCCCTACCACCGATGGCATCACCGTGGTGCAGGAAAACGAACTGTGGTCCGTGCGTCCCCGACGCGATCTCGCCATCTCGCATCTCCACACCAACGCCTGCGGAGATTTCACCCTGCTCTCCCGCGAAGGCTGGGCCGCAATTCACGGCTATGCCGAGTTCGAAGCCTTCTCCTTCAATATCGACAGCTTCGGCCTGGTCGCCGCGCACTATGCCGGGTTTGAGGAAGTCGCGCTGCTGCCGCCGTGCGTGTGTTTTCATATCGAACACAGCTTGGGCTCGGGCTGGACGCCCGAGGGAGAAAAGAAGCTGTTCGCGCGCCTCCAAGAGAAACAAATCCTGAATCCCGAGTGGGAGGTGCTCGGCCCGGTGGTCGAAGCCATGCGCCGGGGCGAACTGCCCGTGGCGCTCAACGGCCCGTCGTGGGGCTTGGCGGAGTTCAACCTGCCCGAGGAACCTCTCCTGCACGGCAAGATGGTGCCGGGCCCGGTGCATCCCCGGCCTTACGCGGCCCCGGCGGACCTGCCGGTCAGCGCCTTGCGGCCGCAGTTCGACCTCGACCGCCTCACCCTCTGGCAGGAAAGGAAGAATACGCCCACCGCCCGACTGGAGCGGCTCAATGAACTCCTGCAGATCTCGGAACGGGATCGCGCGGAACGCCTCAAGACCATTGCGTTCTACCAGGATAAACTGAATGAAGCCTACGCCGACCTCGAGCGCAACGTGGCCTATCTCAAGACCCTCGAGGCCGAGATCGCCGCCCACGTCAAGGTCGCCGCCGATCGCGACGCGCAGATCGCCAGCCTCTCCGCCGAGGTGACCCGGCTGACGCCCGCCACCGCTGCTTCCCGGCAGGAGGAACTCCAGATCCGACTGGAACCGCAAGGCCGCTCGCTGGAGCGCTACGGCCGCCACCTCCGCCGGCTCGTGGTCGCGAAATACCACCCCGGCCTGCTCCCGCAGATCCTCTGGCTCGCGGCCCACGGCACCATCATCGAGGTCTTCTCCGCGCCTCCGGGATTGGCGCAGAGCCTGGCCGACGCGCCCAGGAAGCCCCGGATCCCGCGCGGGGCGGTTCACTTCTGGCAGGAAGACCTGTGGGGATGGCTCGGCCAGCTCGACAGCCTCTTCAACGAGAAGCTCTATCTTCAGGCCAATCCCGATGTCGCCGACGCCGTCGCCCGGGGACTGTTGCCGAGCGGCTGGGACCACTACCAGCTGTGGGGCGTGCGCGAGCACCGTCTCACCGGCAACCCGGCCTATGATACCGGCCTTGCGGAAGCGGACGCCGTGGCTTTCGACAGCTCAGATGCCCCGCTCCTCCTGCCCTGTCTGATCGGGCGCCTCCAACCGCATCACAAGCTGTTGATCGGCGGACACGCCCCGGCGCAGACCTGGCTGCCAGCCGCGCCGGGCCAGACCACCCTCGCCCCCGGCTTCCTGCTTTGCCACCGGCCACCGGCCCAGTGGCTGGGACCGCACCAGCCGACCAACGAGCTGCGCATCAAGTGGCCGCTCTTGCGCGCGCAGGACACCTACCCTCCGGTTTCCGCGCAAGGCGCGCCCTGGCCCATGATCTCCGTGGTAACTGTCAGCTACAACCAGGCCGCCTATCTGGAGGAGACGATCCGCTCGGTGCTGGACCAGAATTATCCCAACCTCGAATACATCATCGTCGACGGCGGCTCCACGGACGGCTCGGTCGAGATCATCAAGAAATATGCCGACCGCCTGAAGTGGTGGGTCAGCGAAAAGGATCGCGGCCAGTCCGAGGCGCTGAACAAAGGTTTCGCCCGAGCGACCGGCCGCATCCTGACCTGGCTCAACAGCGACGACCGGCTCGCGCCCGGCAGCCTCTATGCCGTGGGCCAGACTTTCCTATTGCACAAAACTGACATGGTGGCGGGGCGATGCGCCCGCGTGGTCGATTTGGAGCCCAAACCACACCACGTCCATCGCTCCTACCTCCCCTTCGGCCGCATCGACCGCCTGCGGCTGGACCACCTGCTCGATCTCGACAACTGCTGGCAGAAAGGCTGGTTCTTCCACCAACCCGAGGTGTTTTTCACCCGCGAAGTGTTCGACCGCGCCGGCGGCAAGCTGCGCGAGGATCTTTATTACAGCATGGATTACGATCTGTGGGTGCGCCTGGCCAAGGCCGGGGCGCGCATCTTCGCCCTGCCGGAGATCCTCGCGATTTTCCGCGAGCACGGAAAGCAAAAGACCGGCGGCGCCAACCTGCCATTCCTGCCCGAGCTGCGCGCCGTCAACCAGGCCCACCGCGAGTCCACCCTATCCGCGGGAACCAAATGATGAATCTCGTCCCCGACAAACGCCGCACCAGCGACCTGCCCCGGCGCATCCTCTTCCTCAACGACGTGGGTTTTCAATACGGCGCGGGCATCGCGCAGGCCCGGCAGGTGGAGGCCATGCTCGCCCTCGGCATCGAGGTCGGCGTGCTCGCCTGGGCTACCGGCAACGTGAAGCTGGAGGACGTCGGCACGCGGCCCATCGACCGCGACCTCTGGCTCGGCGTGCACGAGGTCAACGACCTGGAGGGCGGCAGGACGATGTCCGACGACACCGTCATCGCCGGCCTGCTCATGGAGGTGGCGCGCTTCAACCCGGAGATCGCAATTGTCGGCAACCTGCACGCGGCGCGCTGGCCCTTCCAGCTGCTGCCGGCCCTGCGCGGCATCGGCTGCCGCGTGATCACCTTCCTGCACGATGCCTATCTCTACACCGGCCGCTGCGCCTATCCGGGGGCGTGTCAGCTTTATCTTTCTGGTTGCAACGAAACCTGCCCGACCGCCGACCAGTATCCCCGGCTCGCGCCGCCCCTGATCGCCGGCGCCTGGCAGCTCCGGCGGGAAATCTTCGGCGGACCGCGCGGCATCGAGGTGGTTGCCAACAGCCATTGGAACAAGCGCATGTTCCGGACCGCGCTGCCCGTCAGCCCGCCGGTCGAGGCGATCCATCTCGGCGCCGACGAGTTTGTTTTCAAGCCCGGGGACAAGCTGGCTGCGCGGCAACGCCTCGGCCTGCCCCTCGACAAACCGGTTGTGCTGTGCGCCGCCGTGAATTTCCAGGAGCCCCGCAAAGGCTGCCGGGAACTGGCCGCGATCATCGCCGCCCTGCGGGATGAGGTGGCCTTCGCCGCCTTCGGGCACAATGCCGACGAGATCCCGGGCCTTATCGGCCTGGGTTATCACCTTGCAGCATCCAAGCTCGCGGAAATCTACCAGGCGGCCGATCTCTTCCTCGGCACCGCCACGGAGGAAGCCTTTGGCCAGACGCTGATGGAAGCCCAGCTCTGCGGCCTGCCCGTGGTGGCCTTCCACGCCGGCGGCGTCGACGAAATCGTGCGCAACGAGATCACCGGCCGCCTCGTGCCCAACGGCGACACGGCCGGGGCCGTCACCGCCATCCGCGCCATGCTCGGCGATGCACGTTTCATGCAGATCGCAGCACCCTGGGCCCGGCAGTATGCCGTCAGCCGTTTTTCCATGTGGATGCACGAATTGCGCTGGCATCATTTTCTCATGGGACTGGTGCAGACGGGAACCGGATTCAATCCTCCGACCATCAGCTATCACGTGAACGACTGGAAAGACAACGGGGCCCATTATCCCTCCTGGCCCGCCACAGCTGTCTTCCTGAACAACGAGCATGCGCAGATCTACGAACAGACCTCCCGGTTGCCTGGCTGGCAGGCTCCCGGAGATTCCTTCAAGCTCTACGAGATGGGCTATCACGCCGGCGACGTGATCCTGGAGATCGGCACCTACGGCGGCCGCTCGGCCACGGTCGCGCTCCGCGGCGCCCTCGCCAATCCCGCCCGCACCCTGCGGCCGCAATTCTACGGCATCGACATCGACGCCGACTCCATTGCCCGCACCCGCGCCACGCTCGCGACGGAAAAAATCGGCGATTACTGCCACTTGTTCCACGGCGTGCTGCAGGACTTCGTCCAACGCTGGACCATCACCCCCACCATGGTCTTCCTTGACGGCGATCATACCTACGCCGGCGTGGCCGCCGACCTGCGGACGCTCAGTGGTTATCTCAAACGGGGCACGCCGGTGCTCGTGCACGATTTCCTCAATCCGGAAAACGCCACCGGCAAGCTGGGCGTCCGGCAAGCCGCGGAGGAATGGGCCGACGCCGGCCACGGCCGGTTCATGGGTTGTTTCGGCTGCTGCGCCCTCTACCTAACCCTGAGCGGCGGACGCTAGCATGGCCCTTTACCTCGCGCACACCTTCGTCCTGCTCCTGGCCTCCTTCGGGGCGGCCCGGTCGCTCTTGCGCGGCGGGGCGGAGCGGCTGCTCGCCATGGGCCTCGTCGCGTGGGGCAACCTTGTGGTCACCAGCCTGCTGCTTTCCTGCCTGCACCGGCTGGGCGACCCGGCCTGGTTTTTCCGCACCTCCCTCGGCCTGGCCGGCGCGACCTGGCTGATGCTGCGCCGCATTGCGCCGGAGCCCGCGCCCGCCGTCGGCGAGACCGGCCGCGACCGGCCCAGCCCGCTCCTGCTCGCGGCCTTTATCCTGACTCTGGCTCCGATCGCCTACGCAAGCATCCGCATCGCCGGCACCTACCTGCCCAACAACTACGACTCGCTCGCCTACCACCTGCCGCGGGCGATGTTTTATCTCGGGCAGGACAATCTCGCGCACTTCGACACCGGCAACCCCCGGCAGACCTACTTTCCGTTCAACTACAACCTGCTGCAGCTCTTCAGCCTCATCTACAGCCCGCCGCTGCAGGTGGTGAACTTCCTCAATCTTGCGGCCTGGGCCGGGGCGGGACTGGCCGTCTACCGCCTGTGCCGGCTTTGTGCCTATAATGCCAACGCCGCCCTCACCGCCACGTGGCTGGCGGTCACGGCGACGCAGGTGCTCGCCCAGGCCACGGCGACCACGAACGACCTGCCCACCGCCGCCGGCCTGCTGGCCGCGCTGGTGTTCGCCCTGCGGTGGCGGCAATCCCGGCAGACCCGCGATGCGCTGCTCGCGGGCCTCGCAGCCGGGCTGACGGCCGGCTCCAAGCTCACCGTGGTCTTCTTCGGTCCGGCCGCCGCGCTGATCGTGCTCGGCCTGGCGTGGGGGCACTGGCGGCGCGGCGAGACCCGCGCATTCCTCGCCGGCGTGCGGGCCTGGTTCGTCCCCGGTCTGCTGGCCTTCCTGTTCGCCGCCCCGTTCGCCCTCATCAACCTCGCGGAGAAGGGCGAGTGGATCAACAGGACCTACGACTTCACCCTGAACCGGCCGTTCTCCTTCGCCTGCGCGCGGCAGACCGGCGCCGCCTACCTGGTGCAGCTCTTTCTCGAGCCGTTGCACCGTTTCACCTTCGACCTGCAGTTCACCGCCCAGCTGAACACCTGGGGGGCGCGCACCATCTTCCCCCATTGGAACGAGGCCTATGCCTTTTCCCCGTTGTATCTTTTTCCCCCCGACCTGAACGAGGATCACGTCTGGTTCGGCTTCACCGGCCCGGCCATCCTGCTCGCGGCGGTCTTCTGCCTGGTGCGCTGGCGCCGCCTGCCGGCTCCCGCCGTGTGGCTGGCCTTGGTCGGCCTCGGCTGGTTCGTCACCTACTTCCTGCTGAACAAGTGGTCGCTCTACAACCAGCGCTACTTCGTGCCGGCCATCCTCGTGATGAGTCCCTGCGTCGCCGCCGTCCTGCAGGCTGGCTGGGACCAGCCGCGGCTCAGCCGCCTCCTCCGCAACCTGGTGGCCGGCCTTGCGCTGTGCACCCTCTGGCTGACGGGCATCTACCTGTTCCAGAACACCAGCCGCCCCTACGCCCCGTTGTGGGCCGGCCAGCCGCCGCCGCCCGCCCTGCCCGCCCTGCCCCCGCTCATGGTGCAGCGTCTCGCTGAACAGTCCCGCATCAACGTCCACTCCACCGACGGCAACGAGCGGATCTTTCTGCTCATGACGCACGGTCGGGGCCAGCGCTTCACGTCCTTCGCCCGGCCCGACCCGGCCGCCTACAACGTCTATTCCCACTGGGGTTTCGTCCGCAAGGTCGCCTACAGCAACATCGAGCAGCTCTCCTCCTATACGGTGGTGACGGTCCCGACCAAGCGGACCGCCGGCGTGGAATTTCTCGGCACGATCAACCAGGGCCAGCCCGCGCTGGATTATTACGGCCTGGTGCCCCATGCCGACCGGACGGGCGCCACCGGCGGAAACCGGAACGTAATGGTCATCTTCTCCTATGCGCCACGGGAGCCGAACCGCTACATGCACCTGCGCCTTGATGTCGTCGGCCTCAACCCGGCTGACCGGGCCCGCCTGCTCGTCGGCGTGGATTACACCGACGGGACGAGCGCGACTCTCGCCACCTTCAGCGCCACCGGCCAGGCCCCCGCCTCCGTCACCCGGCCCTTCCGCCGCTTCACCATCCGGGTGGAGTCGGTCGCTGACGGCGGGGAACTCGGCGCCATCAACCTGCCGTATCTGACGCGTGACCTGCCGCCGGAAATCGAGGCGCCGATGAATCCCGCGACCATCATGATCGATGAACTGGTTACTTCCGAACCTCGGACGTTGGTCGTCAGCGAGGGTCTCGGCGTCCCCGAGGGTCCCTATGCCCAATGGCAGCTGCCCCTGGTGCGCTGGGCCAGGGCGCCCGTGGTGCGCCTGGAGCTTCCCGCTATCGCCGGCTTGGAGCAGCTCGACTTGTCCTTCAGCCTGCGGGCGCAGGCGCGCGACGCCGCGGCCGTCGACATCGTGTTCAACGGCGAGCTGGTGAAGGCCTGCCTGCTGCAGGACCGCACCGCGTGGTCGGAGCACAAGCTCACCCTCCGTCCCGGGCCGGGCCCCAACGTGATCGAGTTCCGCAACGTGGCCGTCGGCACCGAGCCGGACTGGCTGGATTACCTCGCGCGCTATCCCGACGTGAAGGCCTACGTGGTCGCGCAGGGCATCCCGCTCGCGCAGGGCGCCCGCGAACACTACGAAACGTTCGGCAAGAAAGAGACCCGCGCGCTATATCATCAGCGCCGGGTCGAGACGCTCGCCGGCGAGCCGCTCTATTATGTCTTCCGCAGCCTGCGGCTGGAGGGTTTCCGCAAGCCATGAGCGCCACCCCGCCGACGCCCGCCCCGGACCGCAACGCCTACATCGACACGTTGCGGGGCTGGAGCATCGCGGGCGTCGTCTGCGTGCATTTCGCCGGCAGCTTCGTGACCACCGACATCCATGCCTGGAGTCCCTCCTTCTGGCTGGGCCTCACGCTGAACCAGGTGTTCGGTTTCGCCGTCCCGCTTTTCCTCTTTCTGTCCGGCCTGCTGGCGGGGACCTCGTCCAAGGCGGTTTCACTGGGCGACTACTATCGCGGCCGGCTCTGGCGGATCGGGTTGCCCTATGCGCTCGCCAGCCTGGCCTCGTTCTTCCTGCTCAATCATTATGCCGCGTGGCAGGCGCTGCCGGACATCGGCGCGAAGTTCACGTGGCTCTGGCAGCATGTGCTTTTCTACGGCGTCGAGCCGACGCTGTATTTCATCCCGCTGATCCTGCAGCTGTATTTCCTGCAGCCGGCGCTCAAGGCGCTGCCGCGCTGGCTCAACCGCCTCGTTCCCGCGCTCAGCCCCGCGCACGGCGCCCTGCTGCTCACCGGCCTGCTGCTGGCCCTGCATGTCACCCTCGGGCTGCTGTGCTACCGCGGCACTCTGAATTATTATGTGTGGGGCCGGCCCAACGCGCTCTTCTGGGTCTTCTATTTCTTCGCTGGGCTTCACTTCCGCAGCCTCGCGGGCCTGGTCTCACGGCGGACCCTGGCAGTCGGTGCCGGGCTTGCGCTGCTGGTCGCCACGGTCACCATGGCGTGGAACGGCCTCCAACTCTCCGACCGCGCGTTGGTGGGGCAGAATTTTGAGTTCAACCGCCTCGACTTCGCCTACGTCCGGCCGGAAATGCTCGTCTATGACCTGGCGATGGTCGCCGGTCTGGCGGCCGGAATCACCTTGGGCTGGACCCTGCGGACGGGCCTCTTCGCCTATCTCGGGCGCTACACCTTGGAAATCTACCTCTGGCACATCCTCGTTCTCTACCACGGGGCCTGGCGCTACCCCGAAACCCTGGCCGCCTGCCGGCAATTGCCCGAGTTGATCGTGCTCATCTGCGCCGGCGCGACCCTCCTGATCGCCGGCGCCACCGAAGCACTGTCCCGGTTGGCGGACTTTGTCCGGCACCACCGGTTGGCTCTCATCAAGGTGCCCTGACGCGGAGCGGCCTCCGCTCTTAAATCACTGTGGACATACCGGGCCAAACCGGCCTCTTTTTAGGCTCTCCCCGCCACCATGGCCAACCCGACTGTTTCATCCACTCCCCGCATAGCGGTCGCCATCCCCTGCTATCAGGAGGAGAAGACCATCGCGCAGGTGGTCGCGGACTTCCGGCGAGAGCTGCCCGCGGCCAAGATCTATGTTTTCGACAACAACTGCACTGATCGCACCGCCGAGTGCGCCCGCGCCGCCGGGGCCGCCGTCATCCGCGAGAAGCGCCAGGGCAAGGGCCATGTCGTCGCCACCATGTTCGAGGTAATCCAGGAAGACATCATGGTGATGGTGGACGGCGACGGCACCTACGACCCCACTGCGGTGCACCGCCTGCTCGCCCCCATCCTGGCCGGCGATGCCGACATGACTGTCGCGGCGCGGCTGCAGCAATACAGCGACAAGTCCTTCCGCAAGTTCCACGTCGCCGGCAACCAGATGGTCTGCTGGATCATCAACCGGATCTTCGGCGCCAGCATCTCCGACATCTTTTCCGGCTACCGCGCCTTCACCCATGAGTGCGCGCTCTCGATCCCGATCACCTCCCGCGGTTTCGACGTCGAGACCGAGCTGACGGTGCAAAGCCTCTACCGCGGCGCCGTCGTGCGCGAGATCGAGGCGCCCTATGGTGAGCGCCCGTCGGGCAGCTTCTCCAAGCTCCGCACCATTCCCGACGGCATCCGCGTCCTGCTGCGCCTCTTCCTCCTGATGCGGTCCTACAAGCCGCTCACGCTCTTCGGCTCCCTCTGCATCGCGCTGCTGCTGGTGTCGCTCGGTTTCGGCGCCCTGCCCGCCTGGGAGCTGGTCGAGCACCACCGCGTCATCAGCCGCGCCAGCGCGATCCTCGCCATCTCCACTTTCATGCTGGCCAGCCTCAGCCTGGCCCTCGGCCTCGTGCTCAGCTCTGTCAACCAGCGCCTGCTCGAGCTTGAGCGCGTCGTCATCAAGCGCATCCCCCGGGCGGACTGAGCGAGGCGCGTCGCACGCATGGGCACGAAGGATTTCAACGCGCTCGACCTGTTCATCTGCCGCTGGCGTTCGCGCATCGTCCGGCGCTTCCTGACCCCGGGCGCCACGATCCTCGATTTCGGCTGCGGCCACCAGGCCCTGTTCCTCCGCTCCGTGCAAAAGGATCTCAAGCTCGGCATCGGCCTGGACTATGACGCCACCCCTGGCCGGCCGGCGGCGAACCTTGAGATACAGGACTTCCATTTCAGGGACCGCTTCGAATTTCCCGACCGCACCTTCGACCACGTCACCATCCTCGCCGTGCTCGAGCACATCCCACTGGACCAGGTCAGCGTCCTGTTCCGCGAGTTCCACCGCATCCTGAAGGACGGCGGCAGCGTGCTGCTGACCACGCCCGCACCGACGTCGAAGCCCCTGCTGGAATTCCTGGCCTTCAAGCTCAGGATCATCTCCGGCCCCGAGGTCGCGGACCACAGGCATTACTGGAACCGGGCCGATCTCCAGGCCTTGGCGGCGCGCGACGGTTTCGCCCTCGAGACCTACCGAACCTTCCAAGCGGGCCTGAACAGTTTTGCCGTCCTCCGCCGGCGGCCCCCTTCCTAGCCTTCCGCCCGGAGCCGCCCTGCGAGCATGGACCTCTTCCTCGCCCACAACCTCGGTCTGCTCTGGCTGTCGCTCGGCGCGGCCCGGCGGCTGGCGGCCCGGCCGGCGGATCAGCTCCTGGCGGCCGCGCTGCTGGGCTGGGGCAATCTCGTGGCCACCGGCCTGCTGCTCTCGCTGGCCCGACGGCTCGGTGATCCCTGGTGGCATTTGAGCGTTTCCCTGCTGCTCGGGGGCTTGACCTGCCTGCTGGTGGCCAGGCTGCCGCATGAGCCGGCCGACCCGGAAGGACCGACCGATCGGCCCCACCTCCTGCTGCTCATCGCGTTCGGCGCGATCTTGGTGGCCCTGGCGGTCGCCGGCGGCGCGATTGCCTGCGTCTATCAGCCAAACAATCCGGATGCGCTCGCCTGGCAGGTGCCGCGGGCCCTGTATTATCTGGGGCAGGGCAACCTGGCGCATTTCGACGCGGCGGATCTCCGGCAAACCCACCTGCCCTTCAACCACAGCTTGCTGCAATTCCCGGCTTTGGTCTACGCCGCGCCGCTGCAATGCCTGAATTTCCTCAACCTGACGGCGTGGGCGCTCGCCGGCGTCGGCGTCTACCGGCTTTGCCGCCTGGCCTCGCTCGGCGCCAACGCCTCCCTCGTCGCCTGCGGGCTGGTGCTCACCGCGACGCCCGCGGTCGCGCAAGCCGTTTCCCTCACCACCGAACTCCCGGCCGGCACCGCCCTGGTTTGTGCGCTGGTATTCGGCCTGCGGTGGCGGCGGGACCAGCGCACGCGCCACGCGGTGCTGGCGGGCCTGGCGCTGGGCCTGGCGGCGGGCAGCAATTTGAACGTGCTGCTCGGCGGCGTGCTGGCCGCCGGGCTTTTTTTCACCCAGGCGCGCCCGGCTGCGCCCACCGGAAGTCGTGGCTGGGTGGGAGCGGGCTGGTTGATCGGCGGCCTGTTGCTGCCTTTCGCCCTGATCAACTTCTTGGAGAATCCCGGCTGGATCGGCGCCTATTTCTCATTTGTGGTTGATAAACTGCCCGACCCCGTCGTCCCCGCCTGGCTGGGATTTTGGCCGCTGCCGGCGACCCCGCCGCCGTTGTTCGCGCTGAATGAAGACTGTGTCGGTTTCGGTTTCACGGGACCCCTGTTCCTGCTGGCGGCCGCCTGGGCCGTGATTCGGCCGCGTCATCCGGCCGGACCGGCGGGCGGGCTGGCATGGCTCGGGTTTGGCTGGTTTCTCGCCACCGTCCTGCTGATGTGGGGTGGAATGGCCGGGGCCAGGGATTTCCTGCCGGTGCTGCTCGTGTTGAGCCCGGGCCTGGCCGCGCTCTTCGAGTCGGTCCGCGCCGGCCGCTGGCTCATCCTGGTGGTGGCGCTGGCCGCCGCCTGGTCCTCGACCATCTATTTGCTCCGGAACAATGATCGGCCGCTGCTCCCGCTCCTGAACTCCGCCTTCGCGCCTCCGGCGCTGCCTTCGTTGCCCCTGCTGCTGGAACATCACCTGTCTCGCCAGTCCCGCATCAACATCGACACGGATGGAACCGACGAGCGCATCCTGCCGTTCATGGTGCAGGGGCGCCACCAGCGTTTCACAGCCTGCCGCGAGACCCAACCTGACGCCTACAACCTCTTTTCCCGCGCCACCGAGTCACGCAACGCGGCCTACCTTCATCCCGCCCGACTGCCCTCCTACACCCTGATTGCCGTGCCGGCCAAGCCCACCGCAGGAGTGGAGTTCCTCGGGACCATCGGCCGCAGGCCCGCCGCGCGCGACTACCTCGGCCTCGGGCCGCTGGCGGGCCGGACCGCCCCGATCACGACGAACAGAAGCGTGCTGGTGACCTTCTACCATGAGGACGCGAACGCCGCGCCGGATCGGCCCGCCATGATCCGCTTCCGGGTCGCGGGGCTTAACCCCGAGGATCACGCCCGGCTGGTCGTGCTGGCGGCGGATCGCGAGGGTGGCCGTGTGCCGGTGGCCTCCTTCGACGCCGACGGGACCGCGACGGCCCAGATCACCGCGCCTTTTGACCAGCTCGTGTTTCGGGTGCTCGCTGCCGCCACCGGCGCCGAGCTGGGCTCCACCACCATCGCCTATCTGCCTTCCCACGACCAAGACCAGCCGCCGATCGACCCCAGCCTGCCCACCAGCACCAGTTCGATCTTCGTGACCGATGTCGTCCTGTCCAAGGATCCCAGAGCCCTCGTCGTCGAGGGTCTGCTCCCGGTCGAGGGGCCGTTCCCCCAATGGGACCTGCCTTATCTCCGCTGGCAAAGGCAGCCCGCTTCCGTGATCACCATTCCGCCGACGCGTGGATTCGAGCGCCTGCAGCTCGCCTTCAGCGTCCGCCTGAACGTGCGGCGGAAAGCCGCCCTCGATGTGTTGTTCAACGGGCAGCGGGTGAAAAATTACCGCATCGACGACCACACCGCCTGGCTGGACCAGACCCTCGAGCTCACACCCCAACCGGGGGCAAACGTCCTGGAATTCCGGGATGCTCCCCTCAACAACGAGCCTGACTGGCTGGATTACCTCGAACGATACCCGGATGTGAAAAAACATGTGACCGCAATCCGCGTCCCTCTCGAACAGGGCGCGCGGGAACATTACGAAGTGCATGGCCGCGCGGAAGGTCGCTCCATCCGAACCATCCTGAAGCCGGAGCCGGCACCCGATGGATATTATTTCATGTATCGCAACATCCGCCTGGAGGGTTTCAAAAAGCCATGACGCCCCCGGACAACACGCCCCGCCCCATCCCGCTCCAGACTGGCCGGTGGCCGGCTGTCCTGCTGTCCCTGGCGGTGCTGGTCCTCACGTGGTTCAGCCTCGGGGCCATTTCCCGCCGCGACCCGTGGTATCGCAACCTGGACATGAATAGCCAGAACACAGCCGATGCGCTGGCCCTCAACTCGGGCCTGTCGCCCAACCTCATCGACCAACCGGGTGTGCCGATGAAATACCTTCTGGCGCTGGATTTTCGCGCCCGTCATTTCCTCGGGCAATTGCCGGTTTGGAACCTGAAAAAATTCGGCGACAGCGCCGACCCGTTGCGGGAAATCCCCGCCCTGATCCGCGCCGGCCGGACCCACAGCCGGATCCTGGTCATGGGGTTCATCCTCGCCGCCGCCGCGCTGGCCTACAGTGTCTCGCGCCGCCCCGCGGCGGCTTGCCTGACCGTGATCCTGCTCGGTGGCAGCTCCGGCCTGCTTTTCCACGGCCTGCTGACGCGGCCCGAGCTGCTCTGCGTGGGTTTCGGCAATGTGCTGGCCCTTCTGTGCACGTGGCGCGGCACCCTGCCTGGTCCCTGGCTGCGGAACCACCTCTGGCTTTTGCTGGCCGGCTTCTTCGGCGGACTCGCCGCGCTCGCGAAGCTGCCCGGCGTCTGTTACCTCGTCCTGGGTTACGGCTGGTGCTGGCTGGCCGCGCTGACCGCGGGAAAGAACGCGCCGGTCCCGGCCTCCCCCCGCGCGGAGGAAGACGGCTTCTGGCGCGGCTTGCTGCCGGCCGCCGCCGCTGTTGGCGTGTTGGGGCTCTTGTTCCGGCTGTCCGCCTTGCAGGACGATGAGCTCGGCGCGGTGGCCGTGGGCCGGCTCCGGTTTGCCGCGGTGGCGATTGGCGCGCTGCCAGTGCTGGCGCTCTGGCCCGGGCGCCACCCGGTGTGGCGGTTCCTGCTCGCCCGGTCCCGTGAACTGGCGCTGCTGGGCGCCGGGGCCCTCGCGTCCTTCCCGGTCGGATATTTGCTGCTGCGTTCCATCCAGCCGGAACCCGCCGCACTGGATTACATCGCGCGCACCCTGCACCTGCTGGCCGACCCGGCGGCAATGGTCAGAATCCACGCCGCCAACCCGGAGGTCGGCAAAGTCTTTCTGATCTTTGTCCGGCAGGACGCCTTTCTTTTCCTCGCCACCCCGGTGCTCGTCGCGACCCTGCTCTTCGTCCCGCGGGTGCCCTCGCGGCTCAAGGCTTTCCTCGTGCTCTTGCTCGCCGGCGGCGTGGGCCTGACACTGTTGTTGAGCAAGCGGCATTTCCTCGCCCAATACAGCCTCTTCGCGCAAGCGCCCTTCCTGCTGATCTGGGCGCTCGGCCTGCATCAGCTGGCGGAGTGGACGGAGCAAACATGGGGCCCCTGGCGCCGCCGGCTGGCGCTGGTGGCGGTCATCGGCGTGGTCGCGAGCTTTCTGCTGACCGCCCATCGGCGGACCCATCTGAAATACACGAACTATCAGGACGACGCCATGCTGCCGCTGAACAACTTCTCGGTGACCTTCTTGTTTGACCACGACGCCCACACGCCCACCTACCTGCGGATCATGCGGGAACACTACGGCAACCGGGAGCAGTTTGTCCGCGCGCTTGAGGCCTACCTGGCCAACCCGGACAATCGGCATTGATTGGCGGCATGCATTGATTGTAGTCACCCGCCCATGACGCCAGCCTCCCATCGGGCGACACGATTCATCCTGTTCGCCGCCTGTGTGCTGATCCTCGTCTGCTACGGGGCGATGATCAACCGGAAGGGCATCATCAGCACCGACGAGGGCATGCGGCTGGCCATTGTCAACGGCGGCGCCGGCTATACCCCGGGCGCGCAGTCGCCGGCGCCCACGTGGAGCCAGGTGCTGCACATGAACCGCCACTGCGCCTACCAGCCGCTCTATCTTTTGCTGCTCAACACCCTGATGCGCGTGACCGGAAGCCATGACCTGGTTCTTTTCCGTTCCGTCGGCATCGGGTTTCTCGCCCTCTGCCTGCTCGGCTTGCTCACGCTTTCGCGCGCCTGGGAACTCGTCCCGCGCCTGTTCCTGCTCGGGCTGTTTTCGTTCAACGCCTACCTTTTCATGCATGTGCTGCAGATCCGCGAGTATATCGCCGGGGTCGCCTTCTACATCTGGTCCACGTGGCTGGTGCTTCATCTGGATGCGCGCCGGCTGGAGCGACCCTGGCGGGACATTGCCTGGTTCGCCGCCTATGGTGTCCTGCTGACCCTCGGGTTCTACCTGCAAAGCTGGGTGGTCTTTCCGGCCATCGCGCAAGGGCTTTTCCTGTTGGTCCGGCGAACAGGCGGCCGCCTCCGCTTCTACGCGCATCTGGCCCTCAGTTATCTCATCGTGCTGTCCGTCACCGTGCCCTATCTGCTCGCCAACCCGCAGAAGGCCGATGTCGGTCGCTGGGGCACCGAGACCTCGCAGCTGTGGTCCCAATTGTCGACCGGCTTTCACCTGGTGCTGGCCGGACACTTGCCCGGCCAGCATGGTTTCACCGACCTGTTGTTCTGGCTTTGGCTGGGCGGCATAGCGCTGGGCCCAGGCGCGGCCTTGGGGCTGGGCAAATCCGGAGCCATTGACGACGACGACCGGCGGTCCGGACGCTTGGTGCTGCTCTGCAGCCTAGCCGCCCTGGCGTTTCAAATCGGCTATGCGCTGCGGGTGGAGAACCTCTCCCTTTGGCCGCGCTATTTTGTCATTCATTATTTTTTCCTCACCTGGTTGATCGCTCTCGGGTTCAATTGGCTTTGGACACGGCGGCGCGATAGTGCGCAGCCCCGCGCAATGCGGTCATTGTTTGCCGCGGTGGCCTGTTTGCTGCTGGCGGTGGCGGCGGGTTCGGCGGTCTTTCAAACCCGCAGCTATTGCCGGGACCCCTACCTCGATACCGGCTTCAACAATGTGTCCAATTGGCAGTCATGGACGCGGGATCTGAATCGGGTAATCCGTCCGGACGACGTGATGCTCACCAACGACTACATCTTCCGCGCGACTCTTACGATCCAGCTGCCCATGGCCAACCGCCAGGTCCTGCTGGGCGAATTGGAATACACCGACCTGCGCGAAGCCCGGCGGGTGATCTACCTGGAGGGCGCTGTCTCACTGGCCCAGCGAGGGGCGTTGGAGGCCGCCCTGCTGGGCCAGGGCTTCCCCCATCTCCAGGAAATCCCGATGTATTCCGTCGACGGCCGGTCGGTGTTGTCTGACTCGCGGATTTTGGTCTTCAGCCGCGATTGACCGGGCCTGCAGTGACCGCTCTGGCCGCATGTTCTCCTCGAAGAACACGCAAAATAACTGGCTGTTTTCAGCCACATTTTGGCTGCGATGCCCCCACCTGGAACGCTACCTCCCGGCACCCTATGCCACCGCCCGCCCGGGCTCGGCCTTGCAACATGCGGTATGGCTGATTTTCTCTCGAAACCCTGACCACGCGCCCCGTATGGTTGCTTCGTGATGCCTACAGCGAGCGCCCTGACCCGCCAGCACCTGGACAAGATCCGCGACTTCTACGAGGCGGCTCCTGCAGATTTGACCTGGTCGGCGCGCAGCTACCGGCGGTTGCTGGCTCACTACTACAACCTGCTCATTCCAGGCGAGGCCTCGGTCCTTGAAATCGGCTGTGGCGCGGGCGAGCTGCTCGCCCGGGTGCGGGCCGCCCGGAAGGTCGGCATCGACCTGTCGCCCCGGCAGATCGAGGCCGCCCGGGCCCGCCTGCCAGCCGCCGAGTTCCATGTGCAGGCCGGCGAGCTGCTGGAGCTGGAAGAGAAATTTGATTGCATCATCATTTCCGACACCCTGAACCTCGCGGCGGATGTGCAGCTGATGCTCGAACGCCTGCACACCGTATCGCACGGGAATACGCGCCTTGTCTTCAATTGCTTCTCCTCCGTCTGGCGCCCGGTTCTGGCCGTTGCCGGGTGGCTGGGATTGCGCTCCTCCCAACCGCAAAGCAGCTGGATCAGCACGGCGGACGTGCGCAACCTGCTCCAACTGTCCGATTGGCAGCCGGTGTTCAGCCAACTCCGCCTCCTCTTGCCTGTCCGGTGCCTCGGATTGGACGTGATCCTGAACCGGTTCCTGGCGCCGCTGGTGGGCTGGTTTTGTCTGACGGTATTCTGCGTCGCCCGGCCGGCCCGGCCGCGGCCGGCGGTGGCCCGCACCGTCTCCGTCATCATCCCGGCGCGCAATGAGGCGGGCAACATCGAGGCTGCCGTCACCCGCACGCCCGCCATGGGCGCGGGCACCGAACTGATCTTTGTCGAGGGCCACTCGCGAGACGACACCTGGGCCCAGATCCAGCGCGTGCAGCGCGAGTTCCCGGCACGGGACATCAGGATCATGCAGCAGACCGGCCGGGGCAAGGGCGACGCCGTGCGCCTGGGCTTCGCTGCGGCCACCGGCGACATCCTCATGATCCTCGATGCCGACCTTACGATGCCGCCGGAAGAGCTGCCCAAGTTCTACGACGTGCTCGCGAGCGGCCGCGCCGAGTTCGCCAACGGCGTGCGCCTCGTCTACCCGATGGACGAGGAGGCCATGCAGTTCCTGAACCTCTGCGCGAACAAGGCCTTCGGCATCATCTTCACCTGGCTGCTCGGCCAACCGGTCAAGGACACCCTTTGCGGCACCAAGGCCCTCAGCCGCGCCCACTACGGGCGCATCGCCGCCAACCGCGCCTACTTCGGGGACTTCGACCCCTTCGGCGATTTCGACCTGCTCTTCGGCGCCGCCAAGCTCAACCTCAAGATCGCCGACGTGCCCATCCGCTACAAGGAGCGCACCTACGGCACGACCAACATCCAGCGCTGGAGCCACGGCTGGCTGCTGCTGCGCATGGTGCTCTTCGCCGCGCGCAAGCTGAAGTTCGTCTGAGCCGCCGGCTCAACCGATGCCCGCCTTTTCCGTCAGTCAGAAGATCTTCATCGCCCGCCAGCTCAACCGACTCCTCCGGTTCGCCCGGGGCCTCTTCGGCCTGGGCATGCAGGTGCGCTGCCGGCGCGATGGCCTCAACTGGGAGCTGGATCTCAACGAGGGCATCGACCTCTCCATCTATTTGCTCGGCGCCTACGAGCCCCACACGATCAAGGCCTACGCGCCCTTGATCCGCCCGGGCGCCGTGGTTTTCGACATCGGCGCCAACATCGGCGCCCACACGCTGCACTTTGCTCGCCTCGCCGGTCCCACCGGGCGGGTCTTCGCGTTTGAACCCACGGAGTTCGCCTGCGCCAAGCTTCGCGCCAACCTCGCGCTCAACCCGGCTTTGGCGGAGCGGGTTTCGCTCCAGCAGTTTTTCCTGGTGGCCCACCGCGCCGTCACCACGCCACCCACGGTCGCCGCCAGCTGGCCGGTGGCCGACAGCGGCGAGACCAATGCCTGGCACGGCCGGGCGGAGGACAGCAGCCGGGCCGCCGCCGTCACCGCCGACGATTTCTGCGCGCGGGCCGGCGTGACGCGCATCGACTTCGTCAAGCTCGACGTGGACGGCCACGAGTGGTCCGTCCTGCAGGGCTTCAGCGAAACCCTGGCCCGCTTCCGTCCGGTGATCGTCGTGGAGATCGCCCCCTTCATCTACGCCGGGGTCAAGGCTCGCGAGTTCGACGACTTCATCCGCTTCCTCGACGGCCTGGGTTATTGTTTCACCAACGTCAACACCGGCCGGACCATTTCCCCGTGTGCGGATGAACTGCGCCGGACCATTACGCCGGGCGGCGGCATCAATGCCCTGCTGCTGCCACCCCGAACCGGGCCCCTTGGTTGACTAATCGCGGCGTTTCGTGGCACCGTCCGCGCTTTCATGCCCCTCGCGTCCTACATCGACCAGCCGGCCGATTGGTCAAACCCCTCACGCTGCGTCATCATCCGCGGCTGGTGCTTCGAGCCGGGCGGCGCGCCCGTCACCGGCATCCGACTCCGCACCGCGGATCGCACACTGGACGGTGTTGTGGGGCTGCCGCGACCGGACGTGAAGGCCGCGCTTCCCGCCGCGCCGGACGAAGACACCGGTTTCGAGATCCGCGGCACCCTGCCCTCCGGCCGCCAACACGTTGTGATCGAGGCCCGTCTCGCCGACGGCTCGTGGGCGACCGTGCTGGAGCGCACCGTCCGCATCAAACACCGTTTCGTGCCGCTCTGGCTTGGTGGGGGCGACTGGACGGAGCTGATGTTTTTCCAGATGCCCGCGCACATGGCCCATCCGCCGCGCTCCGTGCGGAACGAGACTTTTCCCGCTCCCAAACGCGGTCTCGCCCGGCCGAAACTGTCCATCGTGACCCCCTCCTACCAGCAGGCCCGCTACCTCGGGCAGACCATGCGGAGCGTGCTGGACGAGCAGCCGGGCGTGAGCTGCCAGTATGTCGTGCAGGACGGCGGCTCGACCGACGGCAGCGCCGAGCTGATTCGGCAACAAGCGCCGCGCCTGCATGCGTGGTCCAGCGCGCCTGACAAGGGCCAGGCCGACGCCATCGCCCGCGGCTTCGCGCAGACCTCCGGCGGGCCCGACGATGTGATGGCCTGGATCAACTCCGACGACTACTACCAGCCCGGCGCGCTGGCGTTCGTTGCGGATTATTTCGCGCTGCATCCCGAGGTCGACGTGCTCTACGGCCACCGCATCGTGGTGGACGAGGAGTCGCGCGAAATCGCCCGCTGGTTCCTCCCCGCGCATGATGCCGAGGTGCTGCGGCTGAATGATTTCGTCCCACAGGAAACCCTGTTCTGGCGCCGGCGGATCTGGGAGAAGGCCGGCGGCCTCGACACCTCGTTTCAATTCGCCATCGACTGGGACCTGCTCCTGCGTTTCCAAGCCGCCGGCGCCCGCATCGTGCGCGTGCCCTATTTCCTCGCCTGCTTCCGGGCGCATGCCGCGCAGAAGACCGCCGCCTTCATGCACAGCACCGGCCAGGGCGAGATCACCCGGCTGCGGGAGCGCACCCATGGCCGCGCCTTTCCCGCGCACGAGATCGAGCACCACCCGCTGCTCATGCGTTACCTTCGACGCAGCGCCTTCCTTGCGTTTGCCTGGAGCCTCGGCCTGAGGGCGAATTGAGGCGGCGGTGCGCGGAACGCGCGTCCGATCACTTGGACCTCCACCGAAAAGGCATCAGGACCTGGGCGAGTAGACAATGGCGTATTTCGTCGGGGGCGAACGCCACTTCTGCCAGCTGTCATTCCATTGAATGGCTCCGCCCTTGTAGTCGACGTCCCCGACGCCGCCGCCGCGGAAGGCAACGCGGACCCGGACAATGGCCTTCCCACCCTTCGCGTTGACCGCGAAGCTGACTTGGCGCGACAGTTCCGCGCCACACAACTCCGCGTAGTAGCACTGGGTCCAGCTCAGTCCTTCATCGACGGAATAGTCTGCATGAACGATGCCGATCTGCTCGCCATCGGTGGCGTCTGTGCTGGCATGGACGGTGACCGAGACCGTGCTCCCGGCGGAGGCCTCAGCCGGCGCATCGATGCTGACCGCTCGGTTCATGGCCGCCCGCATGGGCGCCGCTACCAGGGAGTTCGACACCTGGATGATGGCATATTTCGCAGCGGGCGAACGCCACTTCTGCCAGCTGTCATTCCACTGTATGGCGCCACCCTTGCAGTCGACGTCCCCGGCGCCGCCGCCGCGAAAGGCAGCACGGACCCGGACAATGGCCTTTCCACCCTTCGCATTGGCCGCAAAGACTGTCTGTCGGGACAGTTTCGCGCCGGATTTTTCTGTGTAACAGAACTGCGTCCAAGTCTTGCCCCCGTCGATGGAATAATCGGCATGTAGGAAACCGATCTGCTCGCCGTCGCTGGCGTCCGTGCTGGCGTGGACGGTTACTGAGACCGCGCCTCCGGGGGCGACTTCGGCCGGCACTTCGATGCTGATCGCCCGGTTCACGGCCGTCACGTTGACAACAGCATACTTCGCCGGGGGCCAACGCCACTTCTGCCAGCTGTCACTCCATTGAATGGCGCCACCGCGATAGTCGACGTCCCCGGCGACGCCGCCGCGGAAGGCTGCGCGGACCCGCACAATGGCCTTCCCTCCCTTCGCGCTGACCGCGAAGCTGGCTTTGCGGAACACTTCGGCGCCGCAGTTCTCCGCGATGCAGAACTGGGCCCAGGTCCGGCCCTCGTCGATGGAATACTCGGCGTGAAGAAACCCGATCTGCTCGCCGTCGCCGGCATCCGTGCGGGCAATGAGCGTGACTTCGACCGTGCTCCCGGCGACGACCTCGGCCGGCGCTTCGATGCGGACCACCCGGTTCACGGCCGCCCGCATTGGCAGCGTCACCACCAGGAGAAGGAGAAGGATTCGATGGAGCAGTTTCATGGTTCCCCGCCTGAAAATGAGGGCTACGGAAAGGCCCAGTTCAATCGGTAAATTGCGCCCCGCATCGCTTTTCCGCTTCCCCTGACTTTCTCCCTTTGCTTTCTTGATCCGCATGAATCTTCGGTTGAAAACTCCCGCTGGACTCATGCTCCGACTGACAAGGAGCAATATATGACAGCGGCAAAGCCAACGGTGCGTTGGTTGGCAAAATTCTTCCGATCACGGTCACGCCTATCGGCCAGACGCAGATCCGCATCTAAGTCGAGCGACGCCAGGTCGGCGACCACATCATTTGCTATTCCGATCCGGCTCCTGGCGTGCGCATCTCACTTCGGGTGAAATCTCCCCGCGCCACCCCCGTTCTCCGTCCGGTAGCACCTGATGCTCCCGACAGCCCGAGCAGGTCCCGATTGCTACTTGCAGGTCCATTCCTCATCCCGAACTGCTCTCCTTTGCTATCCGCCTTCGCATGAATTTCCCCAAAGCCTCGCCATTTCAGCCGCCCAGAACACTGGTGAGGTTGTTCTATTTCGCGGCATTTGCCCTCTCCGTCGCCGTTTATGTCGCCATCTACAAATACCTCTGGCGATTTGTCTCCTACCCCATCGAGTTGGAATGGCGCGAGGGATCCATGTGGTTGCATGCCTTGGCGCAATCTTATGGGGTAAATATTTTTGCGAGCGATAAAGTTGCATATGCCAATGCCAATCACGGTATCTTTGATCACATCATCAAGGGCAACTTGATCCGGGCATTCCGATTTCTGGAGCCGCAATATATCCTCAGGGTTTTTGTCCTACTATTTCCGGCGATTTCATGTTGGGCGATATTTGTTCACAGTCGGAGAAAATTTCCGACCATCGTCGCCCTGATCAGCTCACTGTGTCTGAGTGGCGCGATGCTGATTGCTGTTCACGACATAGGACATTGGAACACTTGCATCGGCAGGAGTGATTCCACGGCATTTACCCTCCTGATATTTGCCTATCTTTGCTATACAACACAGGCACGCACCTGCGGAGCTAGGCTGCTCCGACATTGTTCATACCTCACCATCGCCCTCGTTTTAAGCACGAATTGGCGAATATATCCGGTGGCCCTCATGATTCCGCTTATCATGGAACAACATCAGGATGCACTGCGAATCCGCGAACTGATCCGCATCTATCTCCTGATCTTAGGCTATACCCTGGCCACATGCGCGTTGTTCATCGTGGTCTGGTTCCATTCGGATGCCTCAATGTATTATCGATATTTCTTTGGATTTTTTAGCGCGAAATCGCCCATGCCCCCAAGTAGTGCGCCGTTTCAAATGATGATCCACTATGTGCGCATCCCGGCTTTTGCGTTCCTCATCATATTTTCTGTCCTGCCCGCTTTCATTGAGGCGGAGAGGATTATCCTTAAACACTCCTTCCATTGGCCAAGAATCCTGGCGGCCATCGCCATCTCACTGAGCCTGCTCATATCGATATCGGCATTCAAAATGAATTTTATGGCCGCAGGCTATTGGTATCTATGCCCGCAGGCCATTGTCCTGTTTGTGTATTATCACACTCGATATAAAATCGGACCCGGGCTGGCCTCGGCAATCCTTGTTCTTGGCCTGGGCATTCTATCCCGATCCGAGAACCTGCCCCTGATGAGGTGGTATTATTCCCAGTTGGGCGAAACCTTACCGGCTGCCCGCAAGTATACCGAAGAGCTGGTCCTGTTAGATCGCGCCTTCGGCGTTTACTCGGAGGAGGCCCATCTCTTCAAACGTTCAGCGACTCTTTCACCCATTGACATGGGGGACGTGGCGGAGGCTTTCGCAAACGCGAACTACTATGGCCCGCGCTTCACTGCGGTATTTTCAGAGCAGAAATCCAGGTTAACCTCTCATGAGCCTGTTCTCGTTTTTGTGGGTGGCTGCGCTTCCTCCGCCGTTAAGGAACTGGCCGAGAATGAGGAGTATTGCCTGTGGCTAAAATCTCCCGCGCCTGCGATTGGCGGCGGGGTGTATGTCCGGGTGGATCATATCGAAGATGTTCAGCGCTTTTTGATGGGCCCGACTGCAATTTCCCCATAACAAGGCATCATGTTGCTCTCCATCATCGTCCCCGTCTACAAGGAGGAGAAGAACATTCCGGAATTTCTCCGCCAACTGCGGCCCGTCCTCGCCCCGGTCACGGCGGACTATGAGATCATTTTCTCGATGGACCCCTCCCCAGATCGCACCGAGGAGATCATTTTGCAGCACCGGGCCGGCGACGGGCGCGTCAAGCTCCTGAAGTTTTCCCGCCGCGTCGGCCAGCCCATGGCCACGCTGGCCGGCCTCGAATACTCCCGGGGTGACGCCGTCATAGTCATGGACGTTGACCTGCAAGACCCGCCGGAGCTCATCACCGCCATGGTCGCGCGCTGGCGCGATGGCTTCGATATCGTGCTGCCGCAGCGCCGCCAGCGCACCGGAGAGCCCCGGCTCAAGAAATTTGTCTCCATTATCGGCTACAAGATCATCAACAGGATCGCCGATGTGCAGATCCCGCCCAACACCGGCGATTTCCGCCTGATGTCCCGCCGGGTGGTCAACGAGCTGGTCAAGCTCAAGGAATCCCACGGCTTCCTCCGCGGCATGGTGGCCGTCGTCGGCTTCCGGCAGACGCTGCTCCCCTTCGACCGGCCGCCGCGGCACGCCGGGGAGACGAACTACAACCGTTTCCTTGGTTCGCTGCGCATCGGCTCCAACGGCATTTTCTGCTTCTCCACCTACGCGCTCCAGCTCTCCACCATCATGGGGTTCATCATCGCCGGCGGCTCGCTGCTGCTCACCGCGATCTACCTTTTCTACAAGCTCATGGGCTGGACGATTCTCTGGGGCAACCCGACCCTCGTCATCCTGGTCTCCTTCCTTGGCGGCATCCAGTTGATCAGCGTCGGCATCCTCGGCGAATACATCGGCCGCATCTACGAGGAAGTGCGCGGGCGGCCCAGGTTCATCGTCGATCAGTCCATCGGGTTCGAGCCGCGCCGGTGACCCCGCCCATGCCGACCGCCAAGTGGCCGAAAATCCTGCCGCCGCTCACCCCCGAGCAGCAGGCCCGCAGCGACCGGTTCATGAAGCTCTGGCACGAGGAGCTGGCCGGCCGCTCCCGCTACGGCCTCGTCGAGCGCTTCAACCACACGTGGCCGGTCAAGCACTCCCCCCCGGGCTTCCGCACCACGCTGGAGATCGGCGCCGGCCTCGGTGAGCACCTCGAATACGAAAAACTGACGCCGGAGCAGACCCGGGGCTACTGTTGCAACGAGTATCGCGAGAACATGGCCGCCGACATCCGCCGACGCCACCCGCAGATCCAGACCGTCGTCGGCGACTGCCAGCAACGCATGGATTTCGCCGACGGTTATTTCGACCGCATCCTCGCCATCCACGTGCTCGAACACCTGCCGAACCTGCCCGCCTGCCTCGCCGAGCTGCACCGCCTGCTCAACAAGGACACCGGCCGCCTCCTCATCGTCATCCCGACCGAGGGCAGCCCGGCTTACGGCCTGGCCCGCCGGCTTTCAGCCCAGCGGGTCTGGTATCGCCATTTCACCGCACCTTACGTCGAGTTCTACGGCCGCGAACACATCAACCTCGTCCCGGAGATTCTCGCCGAGCTGTCACCGCATTTCACCGTTGAGCGCCGCGCCTGTTTCCCCCTGCCTTTCCTTCCCTTTGTGTTCTGCAACCTCTGCCTTGGCTACGTCCTGAAACCCCGCGCCGCATGAAACACGCCTTCGTCACCGGTGCCGCCGGCTTCATCGGCTCCACCCTGACCGACCGTCTTCTGGCGGACGGCATCGCCGTCACCGGCTGGGACAATTTTTCCACCGGGCAGGAACGTTTCCTGGAGGCCGCGCTCCAACAGCCACGCTTCCGTCTGGTCCGCGGGGACAACCTCGACCTGCCCGCGCTGACCACCGCAATGAAGGAGGCCGACTTCGTTTTTCATCTCGCGGCCAATGCCGACATCAAGGACGGCTGGGCGCACCCGAGGAAGGATCTCGAGCAGAACACCCTCGCGACCTTCAACGTCCTCGAGGCCATGCGGGCCAACGGCGTGCGTCGCATCGCCTTTTCCTCCACGGGGTCAACCTACGGCGAGGCGACCCTGATCCCCACGCCCGAGGACGCGCCCTTCCCGGTGCAGACCTCCCTCTACGCCGCCAGCAAAGTCGCAGGCGAGACCCTGCTCTCCGCCTACGCCGAGGGCGGCCAGCTCGACGAAGCCTACATCTTCCGCTTCGTCTCCATCCTGGGCGAGCGTTACACCCACGGCCACGTCTTCGATTTCTACCGGCAGCTGGTCGAGCATCCCGACCGCCTGCGCATCCTCGGCGACGGCCAGCAGCGCAAGAGCTACCTCTACGTGCAGGATTGCGTCGACGCCATGCTGCACGTGGCGCGCCGGGCCACGGCGAAGGGTGCGAAGCACCGCACGCAGGTCTACAACCTTGGCACGCCGGAATATGTCGAGGTCAATCAGAGCATCGGCCATATCTGCGCCGCGCTCGGCCTGAAGCCGAGGCTCGAATACACCGGTGGCGACCGGGGTTGGATCGGCGACAACCCCTTCATCTTCCTCGACACGAAAAAAATCAACGCCACCGGCTGGAAGCCAAAGCTCACGATCGAACAGGGCATCATCCGCACCCTGCGCTGGCTGGAGGCCAACCGCTGGGTCTACGAACGGCGCAAATGACGGCCGCCCCGCGAGCATCGTTGGATCGCTGGCTGTGGCTCGCCGCCGGCCTGCTCATGCTGGCGGAGTTCCTTCTCTTCGACCGCATGACCTCGCGCCACCACGCCGGCATTTACCCGCGCTGGAACGACCAGATCCAGTATCTCCGCGAGGCCTACACCGCCTATGAGCACACCCAAGTCCACGGCCTGCTCGCTGGACTGAAATTCACCCTCACGAAAACCGCCCTGCAGGGCACCCTGCACGACACCTGCGCCTTGCTGGTCTTCAAGCTCGTGGGCGCCGCCTCCCGCAGCGCCGCCCTCAGCCTGAACATGCTCGTCTTTCTCGCCTGGCAGGCGTCGCTGTTGTTCGCGCTTCCACGGCTCACCGGTTCCCGCGCCCTGGGTTGGATGGCCTTCGGTCTGCTGCCCTGCGTGGCCTGGGCCTGGGCCGGCGAACCCGGCTCCGCCGTGGACTTCCGGCTCGATCACGCCGCGATGTGCCTCATGGGCGTGACCTCCGTGGCCGCCCTCCTGAGCGATGGTTTTCGCTCGAGAGGCTGGACGATTGCCCTCGGTGTCGCGACCGGCGTGACGCTGCTGGAGAGATTCATCACCGGCGCCTACTTCGCCTTCATCCTGCCCGCCGGCGCCATCTGGATCCTCTTTGGTGACAGCCGCGGGCCGCGCCTGCGCAATCTCGGACTGGCCGCGCTTGTCGCCGCGACCATGGCGCTGCCGGTTTTCTGGCTCAACCGCACGGCCATCTACACCTACTATTGGGTCGGGCACGTCACCGGGGCGGAAAGTGCCGCCCGTCTGCCCGGACTCGATATCTGGCGTTCGGTGCAGTTTGTCTTTGGCCATCTCGGCCGCATGCACCTGGGCTGGTTCTTTGCCTCGGTCGCGGCGATCCTCTCCCTCCCGTTCGTGGCGCTCTCCGAGGACCGGCCGCGGCAGCCGTCGAGCCGGACCGAGCGCGACTGGTTGTTCATTGCCCTGGCTTTCATCCTGCTGCCTGCCGCGGTGCTGTGCGCGCACCCGCAGAAATCCCAGTATGTGCTCGGCGTGCTCGTGCCGGGCGCGGTGCTCCTGGTCCTGCTGGGTTGGTCCTTCCTGTGGCGCCGGTGTGAAATCCCGAACCGCGCTGCGTGGATCAAAGTCGTGCCCGTCGGGCTGGCCGTGGCCGCGGTCGGCGCGGGCGGCTGGTTTTTCACCACCCGCCAGCTCCGCTCACCTCATTCTTCGGAATTTCTCATCGATACCCGCACCGTCAACCAGATCGCGGACCGCATCTTTGCCGCCGCGCGGGACCGAGCGGCCGCCAACCCGGCCATTGCGGTCGACCAGATCGTGGACTATCTCGACGCCCAGATCCTCCAGGTCATCTGCTACGAGCGGCACAAGGTGTGGATCAGCTTTGTGATCCAACTGCCGAACAGCATCCTGGAGGACAAGGATGAGGCGATGCTTTACCGAATGAAGCTGTGCGACTTTGTCGTGCTCACCGACGAGATGGCCGGCGATGGGCACTGGCCTTACGACAAGCAGATGCGCCGCCTATACCCGCAGCTGAAGGAGTGGTGCGAAGGCCATTTGCAGCGCGCCGGCACTTTTGCCCTCTTTGGCCGCAAACTGTCCCTCTACCAACGGCCCGCTGTGCCTATCACACGCCCATGAAGGTCACCATCCTCGGCCTCTGGCACCTTGGCAGCGTCACCGCCGCCTGCCTGGCGCGGCACCATCGCGTCACCGGCCTTGACCTTGACGAAACCGTGGTCGCCGGCCTGCGGGGCGGGCGCGCTCCGTTGCACGAGCCGGGCCTCGATACCCTGATCGCCACCGGCCTCGCCCACGGCCGGCTTGATTTCACCACCGACGTCACCGCCGCCGCAGCCGCCGACCTGGTCTGGGTTTGTTACGATACGCCTGTGGATGCCGACGACCGCTCCGACCTCGGCTGGGTGCACACCCGTCTCGCTCGTGTCCTGCCGATCCTCCGACCGGGCGCCGTCGTGTTAATTTCCTCCCAGCTGCCCGTGGGCACCTGCGCGCGACTGGCGAAGCTGCATCCGGCACTGCGCTTTGCCTGCTCGCCCGAGAATCTTCGGCTTGGCAAGGCTATCGAGGCCTTCGAGAAACCGGCCCGCATCATTGTGGGCGCGCCGGCTGCGGCTCGCGCCACGTTGGAACAGCTCCTCACACCGCTCGGCGCCCCGCTGGTGTGGATGCGCCCCGAGTCCGCCGAGATGGTGAAGCATGCCCTGAACTCCTTTCTCGCCCTCTCCGTCGCCTACATCAACGAGGTCGCCGCGCTGGCCGAGGCGGTCGGCGCCGATGCCCAGGAAGTCGCCGCCGGCCTGAAGAGCGATCCCCGCATCGGCCCGCGCGCCTATCTCGCGCCCGGCGGCCCGTTCGCCGGCGGCACGCTGGCCCGCGATGTCGTGACGCTGACAAAACTCGGCGCGGACCGAGCCATCCCACTCGCGCTTATCCCCGCCATCAAGGAAAGCAACGACCGGCACCGCGGCTGGGCCTTCCGCAAGCTGCAGTCCGCGCTCGCCGGCGTGCCCTCGCCGCTCGTCGCCGTGCTCGGCCTGGCCTACACGCCCGACACCAGCACGCTCCGCCGCAGCGCGGCCGTCGCGCTCTGCCGCGATTTGCTCCGGGTGAACATCGGGGTTCGCGCCTTCGACCCGCTCATCCGCGCCGCCGACGCCGAACATCAGGATCTGCCTCTCGCCACCTCGGCGGCCGAGGCGCTCCGCGGCGCCCACGCGGTCGTCATCTGCACCGAGTGGCCCGGACTCCGCGATCTTCCCTGGCCCGCCCTGCTCGCGACCATGGCCCGGCCCGTGGTGATCGACGCCAACCGCCTCGTTGAAAAAGCGGTCGCTCCCGTCACCGGCGTTGTCTATCTCTCTGTCGGACGCCCATGAAACTTTCCGGAAAAAACACCCTCATCACCGGCGGCAGCCAGGGCCTGGGCCGCCACATCGTCGAGGCCTTCCTGGCCGAGGGCGCCAATGTGGTCTTCTGCGCCCGCACCGCGGCGGATGTCGCCCAGACCCAGGCCGCGCTGGTCCCCGGCCTCAAGCCCGGCCAGCAGCTGGCCGGCCTCGCCTGCGATGTCTCCGATGCCGCCAGTGTCGCCGCGCTCTTCGCCCGCGCCGCGCAGTTCGGCCCGCTGCACGCCGTCGTCAACAACGCCGGCATCTACGGGCCCATCGGGCCGACCGAGGACGTCGCGCTCGCGGACTGGACGCAGGCCTGGTCGGTCAACGTCACCGGCACCCTCCTCGTCTGCCAGCACGCCGTGCGCGCCATGAAGCCGCGCGGTGCCGGCAAGATCATCAACATCTCCGGCGGCGGCGCCACCAACCCGATGCCGCGCTTCGCCGCCTACGCCGCCACCAAGGCCGCCGTCGTCCGCCTCACCGAGACGCTCGCCGAGGAATACCGCGCCGACCGCATCGACGTGAATGCCGTCGCCCCCGGCGCGCTGCGCACCCGCATGACCGCCCAGGTGCTCGCCGCCGGCCCGGAAAAGGCCGGCGCGGACTTCTTTGCCAAGAACAAGAAATGGTCCGACGAAGGCGCCGCCGACCCGAAGCTCGCCGCCGCGCTTTGCGTCTGGCTGGCCAGCGCCGAAAGTGCCGGCCTCACGGGCAAGCTCATCAGCGCGCAGTGGGATCCGTGGAAGGATCAGGCTAAATTCCGCGCCCTCGCGGCCGGCGATGTCTACACGCTCCGCCGGATCGTGCCCGAGGACCGGCCGAAGAAGTGATGAGCGCCCCGCTCCACTACGCCATCGTCGGCTGCGGCCTGATCGGCCGCAAGCGCGCCGCCAGCCTCAAGCCCGGCCGGCTGCGCTACGCGTGCGACCTCGATCCGACCCGCGCCAGCGACCTCGCCCAAACCCGCCCCGGCGCGACTGCCATCGCCGACTACGCCCAGGCACTGGCTGATCCGGCGGTTGGAGCCGTCATTGTCGCCACCCTCAACGCCGCCCTCGCGCCCATCGCGCTCGCGGCCGTGCGCGCCGGCAAGCACGTGCTTGTGGAAAAGCCCGGCGCGCTCAACGCCGCCCAGCTCCGCGTGGTGCAGGCCGCCGCGGAAAAGGCCGGCGTGCAGGCGCGCCTCGGCTACAACCACCGCTTTCATCCGGCCCTGCTCAAGGCGCGCGAGCTCGTCGACTCGGGCGTGCTCGGCCCCCTGATGTTCCTGCGCGGCCGCTACGGCCACGGCGGCCGCCTCGGCTACGAGAAGGAGTGGCGCGCGGATCCCGCCCTCTCCGGCGGCGGCGAACTCATCGACCAGGGCGTGCACCTGATCGACCTGGCCGGCTGGTTCCTGGGCGACTTCACCCGGCTCGACGGCCACGCGACGACCTCCTTCTGGAAGATGCCGGTCGACGACAACGCCTTTCTCTCGCTCCGCACCGCCGGCGGCCAGACCGCGTGGCTGCACGTGAGCTGCACGGAATGGAAGAACCTGTTCTCCCTCGAGCTTTACGGTCGCGACGGCAAGATCGCCCTCGACGGCCTCGGCGGCAGCTACGGCCCGGAGAAATGCGCCTATTACAAGATGCTGCCGCAAATGGGTCCGCCTGAGAGCACCGTCTGGGATTTTCCGGCCGGCGACCAGTCCTGGGCGCTCGAGCTCGACGCCTTCGAGGCGGACATCCGCACCGGCCGCGCCCCCAGTCCCGGCTTGCGCGAGGGCATCCGCATCCTCGAAATCATCGAATCGATTTATCACACCAGCGGCTTCCCGGTAAGCACAGCCAGTCTCTAGGCGAAGTTTCCGGCACTCTGGTTCGGGCCCATCGAAAATCCGCAATCCAAAATCGAAAATGATCATCACCCGCTCCCCTCTGCGCATCTCCCTCGGCGGCGGCGGCACCGACCTGCCCTCCTACTACCGCGAGCACGGCGGCTTTCTCGTGGCCGGGGCGCTCGACAAATACGTCTACCTCACGCTGCACCGCACCTTCGTGCCCGACCTCATCGTCAAGTATTCCAAGCTCGAGCGCGTCGCCACCGCCGCGCAGCTGGAGCACCCGATCATCCGCGAGGCTCTCGGCCTGCTGGGCATGGACGGCCGCTCGCTCGAGCTGACCTCGATGGCCGACATCCCCGGCGGCACCGGGCTCGGCTCCTCCGGCAGCTTCACCACCGCGCTGCTCAAGGTCCTCCACACCGCCAACAAGCACCTCATCTCCCCGGCCGAGCTGGCGGAACAGGCCTGCCACATCGAGATCGACCGCCTCGGCGAACCCGTCGGCAAGCAGGACCAGTATATCGCCGCGGTCGGCGGCATCACCGCCTTCACCTTCCACCAGGACGGCCGCGTCGAATACCGCCCCTGCAAAATCTCCGAGGAGACCCTCTTCAACCTTGAGGACAACCTGCTCCTCTTTTTCACCGGCTACTCGCGCTCGGCCTCCGCGATCCTCAAGGACCAGAACGACAAGTCGAAGCAGAACAACCAGGCGATGCTCGACAACCTGCATTTCACGAAGGACCTCGGCCATCAGTCGCTCGCGGCGCTCGAGGGCAGCGACCTGGAGGAGTTCGCCCGGCTGATGGACGTGCACTGGCAGCGCAAGAAGGCCCGCAGCTCCGGCATGAGCAACGACCGCATCAACGAGTGGTATGACCACGCCATGGCGCACGGCGCCCTCGGCGGAAAGCTCATCGGCGCCGGCGGCGGCGGCTTCCTCATGTTCTACGCGGCCGACAAGACGAGGCTCCGCCACGCCATGCGCGAGAAAGGCCTGCAGGAAGTCCGCTTCCGCTTCGATTTCGAGGGCACCAAGGTCGTGACGCAAAACTGATTGTCGAAAATCGAAAAGGCGGGGAATCGAGAAAATGGAAAACCGCGCCGGCAAAAACGATCCCGAGGAGCGCACCCTGGCGTTCTCGGTGGCCGTGGTCCGGTTTGTTTCAGCCCCTGATCGCACTGAGGTCTCCAAGGCCATGGCCCGCCAGCTGCTGCGCTCGGCCACCTCGATCGGAGCGAACTATCGCGAGGCGAACCGCGCCGAATCACGGGACGATTTCATTCATAAGACTGGCATAGCGCAGAAGGAAGCTGCCGAGGCGGATTACTGGCTGGAAATCTGTCGCCAGGCCCGGATCGGCGATACAAATCAAGTAACCGCCTTGGCCGATGAAGCCCGCCAGCTGCTCGCGATCTTCACCACCATCAACCGCACGGCCAAGGGCCGCTGAGAGGTTTCCCGCTTCCCCAATTTTCCGCTTTCCCATGTCTCCCGCTTTTCCTGTCGCCATCCTCGCCGGCGGCCTCGCCACCCGTCTCCGGCCGGTCACGGAAAAAATCCCCAAGCTCCTCGTCGAGGTCGCGGGCGAGCCGTTTTTTTCCCATCAGCTCCGCCTGCTGAAAAAAGCCGGCCTGACCCGCGTCGTGCTTTGCGTGGGCCATCTCGGCGAGCAGATCGTCGCGCAGTATGGCGATGGCGCAAAGTGGGGCGTGCACCTCGACTACTCGTTCGACGGCCCCAGGCTCCTCGGCACCGGCGGCGCGCTCATCCGCGCGCTGCCGCGGCTCGGTGACGTCTTTTATGTCCTCTACGGCGACTCCTACCTGCCCATCGACTACCAGGCCGTGGGCCGCGCCTTTCTCGCTGCGGGCCGGCTCGGTCTCATGACCGTGTTCGAGAACCGCGAGGCCTACGACTCCAGCAACGTGTGGTTCGAGGACGGCCGCATCAGGCTCTACTCCAAAAGGGAAAAGCCGCCGCAGATGCGTCACATCGACTACGGCCTGGGCGTCTTTCGCGCCGCCGCCTTCGCGGATTGCCCGCGCGACGCCGTGGTCGACCTCGCCGGCGTCCAGTCCGACCTCTGCCGCCGCGGCGAGCTGGCCGGCTACGAAATCAAGGAGCGCTTCTATGAGATCGGCTCGCCCGCCGGCCTGAACGAACTCGACCAACTCCTCCGAAAACGTTCTGCTGGCGTCTGAATCCACATGTCCTACTCCGTCCAACACCTCAAGGAGACCGCCGAGATCGTCTCCAAACTCAACGCCGCCGACTGCGAGAAATGCGTCGCCGAGCTCCGGGCCACGCGCGAGCGCGGCGGCCGGCTCTTCATCCTCGGCGTGGGCGGCAGCGCGGCCAACGCCTCGCATGCCGTGAACGATTTCCGCAAAATCGCCGGCCTTGAGTGCTACGCCCCGACCGACAACGTCTCCGAGCTCACCGCCCGCACCAACGACGAGGGCTGGGCCAGCGTGTTCGTCGAGTGGCTGCGCGGCTCGCGGCTCACGGCGAAGGACACCCTGCTCATCCTTTCTGTCGGCGGTGGCAACTTGGAGAAGAACGTCTCACCCAACCTCGTGCTGGCGCTCCAGTTCGCCAAGCAGGTCGGCGCCCGCGTCCTCGGCATCGTCGGCAAGGACGGCGGCCACACCGCCAAGGTCGCCGACGCCTGCGTCCTCGTCCCGGTCGTCAACGCGAACAACATCACGCCGCACTCCGAGGCCTTCCAGGCCGTCGTCTGGCATCTGTTTGTCTCCCACCCCGACCTCAAGGTGAACCAGACCAAGTGGGAAAGCACGCGCTGAGCCGCGCCCAATCATGACGAAGCGGCCCGCCGTTTTTCTTGACCGCGACGGAACGCTGAACGCGCCGGTCGTGCGGGACGGGAAGCCCTGCCCGCCCGCCACCGTCGCCGAGTTCACCCTGCTGCCCGGCGTCGCCGACGGCTGCCGGCAGCTGCATGCCGCGGGTTACATTTTGGTCGTCGCCACCAACCAGCCCGATGTCGGCCGCGGCACGCAGTCGCCGGCCACGGTCGAGGCCATGCACGCGCACCTGTTGAAACTGATCCCCGGGCTCGGCCGCATCGAGGTCTGCATCGCGCCCGGCCAGGGCCGCGCCCACCCGGAGAACCGCCGCCGCAAGCCCGAGCCCGGCATGCTGCTCGACGCCGCCCATGCCCTCGGGCTCGACCTGGCCCGCAGCTGGATGGTCGGCGACCGCTGGCGCGACGTGGATTGCGGGAAAAACGCCGGCTGCCGCACCATCTTTGTCGACCGGGGCTACGACGAGCCTTTGCGCTCGAAGCCCGACTTCACCGTCCGCGGTTTCGGCGAGGCCGTGGGAATTATCCTTGCCCGGTCCGGAGCGGCTTGCTGACTGCTTCCATGCTTTCGCTGCAGTCCCTCCAGATCCACATCTACGCCGACGGCGCCGACAAGGCCGGCATCCTCGGCCTCTACGCCCAGCCCTACATCAGGGGCCTGACGACCAACCCGACCCTCATGAAGAAGGCGGGGATCAAGGATTACGAGGCCTTCGCCCGCGACATCCTCCGGACCGTCACGGCCAAGCCGATCTCGCTCGAGGTGTTCTCCGACGACTTCCCCGAGATGAAGCGCCAGGCGCTCAAGATCGCCGGCTGGGGCAAGAACGTCTACGTCAAGATCCCCATCACCAACTCCCGCGGCGAGACCTCCATCCCGCTCATCCGCGAGTTGTCGCACCAGGGCGTGCAGCTCAACATCACCGCCATCCTGACGATCGAGCAGGTCCGCGCCGTCGCCGCCGCGCTCGACCCGAAGGTGCCGTCGGTGGTCTCGATCTTCGCCGGCCGCATCGCCGACACCGGCGTCGATCCCATGCCGATCATGCGCGAGAGCCGCAAGATCCTCTCCGGCCAGCCCAAGGCCGAGCTGTTGTGGGCCAGCGTGCGCGAGGTGCTGAACATCATCCAGGCCGAGCAAAGCGGTTGTCACATCGTCACCGTGCAGCACGACATTCTCGCCAAGGCCGCCAAGCTCCTCGGCATGGACCTCGGCGCGCTGTCGCTCGACACCGTGAAGATGTTCGCCAACGACGCCGCCTCGGCCGGCTACCGGCTCTGAGCGGGGCGGCCCGGGTGCGACAATAGGCTTCACTCCCCCCGGGGGCCGCCTTCATCTTGGTGTCACCCATGAAGTCCGCCCCCTCGGAGTCGTCCGACCTCGTGCTGCGCCTGCGCCAGCAGCTCATCCTCGCGCAGGTGCGGATCATGGAGCTGGAGGATGCGCGCGACACCCTCGCGCCCCGCCTGGCGGAACTGGAAGGCCTGCTGTCGGGCGCCCAGTCGCTGGCCGATCGCAAGCTCGAGGAGACGGCCCATTTGGAAAAAATCCTGGCCGAGGCCCGGCAGCAGTCCGCGCAATTGCGGCAGTTGCAGCAACAGTCGGACGCCGCCCTCGCCGAGGCCCGCGCCGCGCTGGCGGAGGCGACCGGCAAGCTGACGCGCAGCCACGACACCATCACGCGGCTGGAATCCGAGCTTCGTGGGCTCACCTCCTCGCGCAGCTGGCGGTGGACCGCGTGGCTGCGCCGGCTCGGCGGCCAGCCATGAGTCATCCGGTGCTGCACGGCGAGATCGAGACGCCCCGCCCGTTGCGCGCGCCCGGCGGCCGCATTTCCCTGGCCGGCTGGTGCCTCGTGGCCGGCGAACCGGCCCCGCCGCCGGTGCGGCTGGTGTTCGGCCAGGGCACGCTGCCGATGTCTTCCCGCGTCACGCGCGCCGACGTGGCCGGGCTGCTCCCCAGCGAACCCGCCGCGCCCGACTCCGGTTTCACGCTGGAAGGAACCCTGCCCCCGGGACTGCACCTGGCCCGCTTCGAGGCGCAGATGCCGGGCGGTGACTGGGTGGTTTTCAAACAACTGACCGTCGCCTCCGAGGCTCCGCCCTTCATCGCCGTGCTCGACACGCCGATCAGCGAAGGCGTGCTGCGTGACCGCGTGAAAGTCGGCGGCTGGGCCCTCGACTTCGCGCAGCCGGTGCGGGAACTGAGCCTGCGCTACGGGCACCGCCGCATCACTTGCGTGACCGGCCGGCCGCGCGCCGATGTCGCCGCCGCCTTTCCCGCCGTGGCCCACGCCCGCGCCACCGGTTTCAGCAGCGAGGATTTTCTCGTCGCCGGCCACGGCCCGGTCCGGGTGCGGGCGACACTGGCCGATGGCCGCGAGGTCGTCGCCGCGACCAAGGTGTCGTTCAGCGTGGCCACCGACGAGAACCACGAGCCCGAGCTCGACCTCACCGCGGCGCGCATCGGTTTGGCCGATGACCGCGTGGTCCTCGCGCCCGGACCGGTCGCACGCACGGACCGCCCGCTCAACATCCTGTTCATCCTGCCGGGCAGCTTTGCCTCCAATCACGCGCTTCATGTCGCGGCCCTGGCCAATGAACTCGCGGCCGCCGGCCACGCCTGCGCGGTGGCGGTGTCCCGCGACCGCGAAACCCTGCGTCACCACGACCGGCCGGCCTTCCGCGGCCTGACCCACGCCATGGCGGAAAACGACCCGGACTTCGCCAACCGGCTTGGGCCCGACATCATCCATGCCTGGACCACCCGCGAAAACGTCCGCGTGCTCGCCGAGAAACTCCGCTCGCGCCACCAGTCGCGCCTTATCGTCCACCTCGAGGACAACGAGCAGCAGATCCTCGCCCTCTCGCTCGGCCGCCCCTGGGCGGAAATCGCGGCGCTGCCCGACGCCGAGCTCGCCCGCCTGGTTTCCGCGGACCAGTCCCACCCGCGTCTCAGCCGTGGTTTCCTCGCCAAATGCGATGGCGTCACCGTGATCATGGACCGGTTGCGCGAGTTTGTGCCGGCGGGGAAGCCCTGCCTCACCCTTCCACCGGCGGCGGACGAGCGCCACTATTACCCGCGGCCGGTGCCCGCCGCCTTCCGGGCCGCCCTCTCGCTGGCCCCGGACACCACGGTGCTTTTTTATCCTGGCAATGTCCACGCCTCGAACGCCGCCGAGATGCGCGAACTGTATGCCGCCGTGCTGGAGCTCAACCGCGCCGGCACGCCGGTCACACTGCTTCGCACCGGCCTGGACCAGGTGGACTTTCTCGGCGACATCGCTGCTGCGGTCGCGCCCTTCGTGCTGTCACTCGGCCAGATGCTGCACCACGGGCACCAGGCCCCGCTCATGGCGCTGGCCGACATCTTTGTGCAGCCGGGTGAGCCCGACGCGTTCAATGACTACCGCTTCCCGTCCAAGCTGCCGGAGTTCCTCGCCCTCGGCCGGCCCGTCATCCTTCCGCGCACCAATCTCGGCACAACCCTCCGCCACGGCGTGGACGCCTGGGTGCTCGACCGCGCCGACGCGGCCGGCATCGCCGGGGCCGTGCGCGCGCTGCGCGCCGACCAGGCGCTGTATGAGCGGCTCAGCCGCGGCGCGGCCGCCTATGCGGCGCAGCACTTCAGCTGGCGGCGCACCGCGGAAGCGCTGGCCAAGTTCTACGGCGCCTTGGCCGCCGCCTGAGCCATGCGACCCGACGCCCCAGCGCCAATTCGCATCGCCGTGACCGGCGGCCGCGGCCGGCTGGCCGCGCTGCTCGCCGAGCATTTGTCTCGGACTGAGCCGAAGGACTCAGGTCCGGGGACAAACACCGGGCCGGCAGCTTCGCCAGGCGACGGCCGGGACGAACCCCGTGCGCCCAGCAGGGCGCAACAGGGCGCCGGCAACGGCGCATGCGCTTCACATGCGGTCACGCTTTACTCGCGCGGCGGCGGCGACGGCTTCCATGATCTCGCCCGGTTGGAACCGGAGCTGGCGAACCATCACGCCCTGCTGCACCTGGCCTGGAGCACCCTGCCCGCCACCTCGGAGCGCGACCGGGGCGCGGAAGCGCGCCACGATCTGCCCGCCTTGGAAAAACTCCTTGCCGGTATCGCCGCGCTGGCGGAGCAGTCGCGGCCCCACTTCGTGTTCTTTTCCACCGGCGGCGCCGTCTACGGCAACGCCCCCGGCCGGCCCAGCCGCGAGGACGATCCCTGCCGCCCCATCGGCCGTTACGGCCGGGGCAAACGCGCCGCCGAGGAGATCATCGAGCGTTTCGCCGCGCAACACGGCCTGCCCTGCGCGATCCTGCGCATCTCCAATCCCTATGGCTATCCCGTGCCGCGGAGCCGCGTGCAGGGCATCATCCCCCACGCCATCCGTTGCGCGGTCGAGGGCCAGACGCTCACGCTCTGGGGCGACGGCCACGCGCGGAAGGATTTCCTCCACTACACCGATTTCCTCGCCGCCGTGGAGGCGGTCGTGGCGCGCCGGCTGACCGGCACCTTCAACCTCGGCGCCGGCGAATCGCACACCGTCCGCGAGGTGATCGCGCTGGTCGAAAAGCACACCGGCAAGAAAATCACCCTGGCCTTCCAGCCCGCTCCGGCCTGGGACGTGGAGGACAGCCGGCTGGACAACCGCCGCCTCGCCGCCGCAGCGGACTGGCGGCCGCTGGTTTCGCTCGACGAGGGCATCCGCCGTTCCGTGGCCCAGCACGCCGCGCCTTGAACCCCATGGCCGACTCCGCCCCGACTTCCGCCGCGCCCGCCAAGCCGCTCGTCTGGCTGTTCGCGTTCATGCTGGGGCTGACCCTGTGGCTCACCACCCGCGGCTGGCAGAACAGCCTCCTCGACCGGCACGAATTCCGCCAGCTGCAGACCGCGACCTCCGCCTACTGGATCAAGGCGGCCGGCTACAAGCTCGACTACGAGCTGCCGCTCTTCGGGCCGCCCTGGTCCATCCCGATGGAGTTCCCCGTCTACCAGTGGCTCGTGGCCACCGCGAGCAACACGCTCGGCACCCCGTTGGAGGGCACGGCGCGCGCCCTGAGCCTGTTCTTTTTCCTGGCAACGCTGCCGGCGGTCTATGGCCTCGCGGGCTTCTTCGGCCTGGCGCCGTCGCGCCGGCTGCTCGTCGCCGCCGCCGTGCTCGCGTCGCCCACCTACCTTTTCTACGCCCGCACCTTCATGATCGAGACGACCGCGCTGGGTTTCTCGACGTGGTTCCTCTGCGCGCTCGGCCGCGCGGTGCGCGACGACTCTCTGCGCTGGGGTGCGGCGGCGGCGGTCTTGGCCGTGCTCGCCGCGCTGGCCAAGCCGACGACATTCCTCGTCTTCCTTCTGCCGGGGGCGGTGCTGTTCCTGCGGTTCTGGCTGCCCGGTTGGCGACGCGGCGAGCCGGGGGGAGCCGGAGACTGGCGGCGCGCCGCGCTGGCGGCGGCGCCGGTGCTGGTCGCGCTGGGCGTGGCGTGGTGGTGGGTGAAACACGCCGACCGCGTGAAGGATTCCAACCCTTTCGCCGGCTTCCTCACCTCGCGCGAACTCGTCAAATGGAACTGGGGCACCTGGGAACAGCGTCTGTCCGGGGAATTCTGGTCGGCCGCCTGGAGCAACATCAGCAACTTCGTCCTCGGCGAGACGCCGCTGGCCGTGCTGCTGCTCGGCGCCGCGCTGGCCGCGGCCCCGTTGCGCCGCGTCGCGGCCTGGTGCGCCGGGTTCTTCCTCGGCGGCCTGCTGCTGTTCTCCAATCTCTTCCACCACCACGACTACTATTACTGCGCCAACGCCCTGCTGCTGCTCTTCGGCGCCGGGGTGCTGCTCGCCGGGGTGTGGGACAACCTGAGGCTGCCGCTGGCCGCGCGCGCGCTGGTGCTGTTCCTGTTCTTCGGCGGCCAACTGCTGCTTTATCATCGCGGCTACGCCGAGTATCTGCGCCACCCGCCGCCCCCTCCGCCGGGCCTCGCCGAGGTCATCCGCGCCGGCGTGCCGCCCGACGGCGTCATCCTCATCTACGGCTGGGACTGGAGCGCGCAGATGCCCTACTACGCCCAACGCCGCGCCATCTCCGTGCCGGGCGGCCGCGAGGAGGAGTTCGCCGTGCTGGACACCATTCTAAAAAAACTCCCGCCGCGCAAGATCGCGGGCATGCTCATCCGCCACGCCCCGCGCCGGATCAACCGCCTTGAGTTTGTCCGCGTCCGCACCGCGCGTTTCAACCTTTCGCCCGCGCCCTTCGCCACCAGCGTGGAGGGTGAGCTTTACCTGCCGGAGGACGCCATCGCCGCCACCGCGGCCAAACTAAAGGACCGCGGCTTTGCAGGCGTGACGCTCAACACCCAGCCGCCCGCTGATCCCAACGCCGGCAAACTCAAGCCTGACGATCTGACCGGTCTCGACTTTGCCATGACGAGCCCGCGGCCCACGGCCGCCCGCAGCATGTTCGGCCTCAATCTAGGCGACGTCGGCCTCGGCCGCAAAGTCATCCTCGCCCATTCCGACTCGGAGATCAGCTTCACGCCGCCGCCCGGTGCCACCCACATCACCGCCGAGGTCGGGATCAACCCCGCCGCCTACGCGCCCGACGCCACCGCCGTCACCGACGGCGTGAGCGTCACCATCTTCGAACTCCGCGCCGACGGCCTGCGCCGCGTCCTCTACCAGCGCGACCTCGATCCCGTCAAGGCGCCTGGCGACCGCGGCCCCCAGCAGATCTCGCTCGACGGCGCCGGCCCCTTCACCGGCCCCGTCGTCTTCAAGATTTCCCCCGGCCCGGCCAACAACCTCGTCAACGACTGGGCCTACTGGGGCCGGATTGAGATCCGGTGAATCCCACCATGGATTTATTAGCCCGATTTGCGACAACTCGCATCCGATGAATAGTGCAAATAATATTTCTCAAAAACTGGCGGCACTGGTGTTTTTCTTGGGAGGCAGTGCGGTTGTCCTGTTGTTCGCATCGCTGATCCAAATGGGCATCGAAAATTCTGCCCAGCTTGCGATAGGATCATTTATCAATGCTGTTTTGCATGGAGTTGTAGGTTTGATCGGAAGCATCTATATGTTTAACCGTGGTTGGCGAATCTGGAAGGGAAAGGAAGGAATCGGCAAAATGCCTCCCGAGCCTCCGAAGGAATAGCTAATCAGGCACCCTCAGGGAACAAGCTTTACTGAGACAACCCGCCGCCGCTTAATTCGGGCCCTTGCATGAGCAGCCCGGCCGCGCCCAAATTCCACATCGACAGTCCCGCTTCGTGGCGGCCGGAAGTCGCGGGCCTCGAGGTCGTCGGCTGGCTCTACCCCGGTGAGACCGACCGCTGCGTGGACCTCCGGGCCCGGGTCGACAAGCGGGCCTACCTTGGAATCTATGGCCTGGAGCGGCCCGACGCGCAGTCGGCCCACGGCGGCTCGCTGGCGGCGAGGCGTTCCGGATTCATCCAACGGGTCGTGGTCTGGCGCGGCGCCCGGGAACTGGCCCTCGACTGGCACGACGGCACGTCGTGGCGGGAGTTTTTCCGCACCGCCCTCGACACCTCCGCCCTGCCCGCCAGCGCCACCAAGCCGCCGCGCCTCCTGCGCGCCGCGGTCGTCTACCAGACCCTCCACCACCTTTACCGCCACTTCCACCGCGCCTCCTGGGGCGAGCTCTGCCGCGAGACCGACGCCGTCCTGCGCGACGTCCTCACGCCGACCAGCGATGTCGTCATCGGCGACCGCTTCATCGGCCATATCGAGAACCCCGGCTACTGGATCAACTCCGGCTACGACAAGTTCCGCCTCACCGGCTGGGTCTTCGGCGTCGGCCGCCAGATCAGCCAGCTCAGCGCCACCACCGGCGTCCTCACGGAGAACCGCCTCGTCTACCCCAAGGACCGGCCCGACGTCGCCTCCCACCGCACCGACCACGCCAACGCGCTGAAGTCCGGCTACTACGGCCTCGTTGACATCCGCCGGGACACGCCGAATCCGGCCAACCTGAAGATCTTCGCCGAGACGGGCGACGGCACACGCCCCCTCGCCTTCGCCCGCCGCATGTATCTCGACCGGCGCGACGAGCATTCCGGCCCGATCCCAGTCTACCGGACCCGGCTGTTCGTGAAGGTCGTCCTCGCCTTCCTGCGCGGCGTCCCGCTCGGCCGCTACCAATTCGACAGCTGGCCGCAGGCGCACGCCGAGATCAAGCGCCTGCAGGACCACCTCGCCGCCACGCTCAGCCGCGGCGAAAAGAAAAAAATCCCGGCGGCCATCGCGCGCCGCCGCGACCAGGACCCCTACACCCGCTGGTGCTGGCACAACCGCCTGACCCCGCGCCTCCGCGCCGTCCTCGCGGCCGACGCGGCCGCGCTCGCGCAGTCCGGCGGCCCGCTCATCAGCGTGATCGTCCCCGCCTACAACACCCCGGAGAAATACCTTCGCGAACTGCTCGACTGCCTCCGCCAGCAGCTCTACCCGCGCTGGGAGCTCTGCATCGCCGACGACGCCTCGCCGCAGCCGCACGTGCGCCGCATCCTTGAGGAGGCCGCCAAAGAGGACGCGCGCATCAAGCCCGTTTTCCGCCCGTCGAACGGCCACATCGCCCGCGCCACGAACTCGGCCCTCGAGGTCGCCACCGGCGGCTTTGTCGCCCTGCTCGATCACGACGACCTGCTGTCGCACGACGCGCTGCTCCACGTCGCCTCGGCCATCGCCCGCCACCCGACCGCCGGTTACCTCTACACCGACGAGGACAAGATCGACGACACCGGCCGCCGCTTTGACCCGCAGTTCAAGGGCGGCTGGAGCCCCGAGATGGCGCTCACCCACAACTACACGCACCACCTCGCGGTCATCCGCCGGGACATCGTGGCCAAAGCCGGCGGGCTGCGGCCCGAGTTCAACGGCGCGCAGGACATCGACCTCTTTCTCCGCTGCTGGGAGCTGATCGACGCGCAGGATGTGATCCATGTGCCGTTCGTCGGCTACCACTGGCGCGCCCACGCCGAGAGCACGGCCACGCGCGGCGACCAGAAGGGCTACCTCTTCGAGGCCGCCCGCAAGGGCATCGCCGAGGCCGTCGCGCGCCGCGGCCTGCGCGCCGAGCCCATGCTGCCGGAGTTCGCCAAAAACTACGCGCTCTGCCTCCACCAGCTGAAGTGGAGCCCGGACCTTCTGCGCGAGAATCCCGTCACCATCGTCATCCCGACGAAGAACCGCGCCGACCTGCTGCGCACCTGCCTCGATTCGCTCGCCCGCACCACGCCGAAGGAATCCGTCAAGGTCGTCGTCGTGGACGACAGCTCCACCGACGCCGATGCGCTGGCCTACCTCGCCTCGCTGCCATCCCGCACCGATCTGCGACTCGAAGTCGTGAAAGCTCCGGCCACTCCGGAAGGTTTCAACTACTCCCGCCTCGTCAACCTCGGCAGCGCGCGCGCCGACACCCCGCTCGTGCTCCACCTCAACAACGACGTCGAGGCCCTCACCCCCGGCTGGCTCGAGGACATGGTGGGCTGGATGTCCGTCCCCGGCGTGGGCGTCGCCGGCGCCAAGCTCCTCTATCCCGACGGCACGCTGAACCACGCCGGCATCGGCCTGAGCCGCGGCGACGGCCTCGCCCACGTGCTCTTCGAGAAGGAGTCCGACGACGACCTCGGCTACCTCTTCCTCCCGCACGCCGCGCGCAACGTCGCAGCCGTCACCGGCGCCTGTCTGCTCACCCGCACCGACCTCTACCGGCGACTTAACGGCTTCGACGAGGCCAGGCTCCAGGTCGCCTACAACGACGTGGACTACTGCCTGCGCGCCGGCGCCGCCGGGTTCCGCACGGTGTGGTCGCCGCAAGCCGTGCTGCGCCACGTCGGCAGCGCATCCCGCGGCAACAGCTACGCCGAGCGCGAGCACGTCGAGTATATCGCCCGCCACGGCCAGGCCCGTGATCCCTTCATCAGCGAGGCCCTCGACTTCCCGCCGCGCCACCTGCCGCTCAACCCCTGGCACGACCGCTACGCGCAGACCGCGCGGCCGTTCCGCGCCACCGTCGTCACGCACAACCTCAACTTCGAGGGCGCCCCGATCTTCATCTTCGAGCTGGCCCGCTACCTCGCCGAGCAGCCGGGCCTGCAGGTCACCGTCGTGTCGCCGCAGGAAGGTCCGCTGCGCCAGCGTTTCGAGGAAGCCGGCCTCAGGGTCGAGGTCTGGGACGTCGCCCCGCTCACCGGCGCGAAGGACCCGGCGGGCTTCGCCGTCGCGCTCAAGGCCTTCGCGGCGGCGCGCACCTGGGACGACACGGACGTCTTTGTCTGCAACACCATGCTCACCTGGTGGGCCGTGCATCTCGCCGCCCATCTCGGCAAAACCTCCGCGCTCTACATCCACGAGAGCAACGTTGTGAAGCGCTTCTTCACACCGCTCCTGCCGTCGCCGCTGCACGAGACCGTCGAGGAGGCCTTCCGCCTCGCCACGCGCGTCGTGTTCACCGCCAAGGCCACCCGCGACATCCACGAGGAGCTGAACGTCAACGACAACTTCCGCACGCTGGCCAGCTGGGTGGACTTCGGCCGCATCGAAAAATTCGCCGCCACCCACGACAAGCGCGCCCTGCGCCTCAGGCACGGCCTCGACCCCGACGCCGTGCTCGTCGTCAACATCGGCTCCGTCTGCGAGCGCAAGGGCCAGCACATCTACATCCGCGGCATCGACCTGCTCGAGAAGGAGCTGCCCACGCTTTTCCCGGGCAAAAAAATCGAGTGGGTGATGGTCGGCGCCCGCGAGGGCCTCTACATGGAGACGCTGCGCGAGGACATCCAGCTGATGAACCTGCACGACGTGAGGATTTTTCCCGAGACGCCCGACATCTACGATTTCTACCGGCTGGCCGACATCCTCGTCTGCACCAGCTTCGAGGAATCCTTCCCGCGCGTGCTGCTCGAGGCGATGGTCTTCGGCGCGCGCATCGTCAGCACCGACGTCAACGGCATTCCCGAGATGGTGACCAACACCGACGAGGCCCACCTCGTGCCCGCGGGCGACCCCTTCAAGCTCGCCGCCGCCCTCAAAATGGCGCTCGCGGACCACTGCGCCGGCAATCAGAAGATGCTCTCGATGGCCTACGCCCGCGCCGCCCGCCACTACCATCAAGCCCGCGCCCTGCCCGCCCACCTGCAGGTCGTCCGCGAGGCGTGGCTGGGGTGAGGCACTTTCACCCATGCCTTGTCATCCTGAGCGTAGCGAAGGATCCATCGTAACGAACGCTGGCGGTTATGCTGCTGGATTCTTCACTGCGTTCAGAATGACAAATCAAGAAACTGGAGCCTGATGCACGAGACCCCCTTCAGTTTCAGCCACCTTGAGACCCCGGCGCCCGGCGCGGCGCTGCCGCCGGGACCGCACCTGCTTCGCGGCTGGGTCTGGCCCAAGCCGGGCGGCCATTTCACCAACGTCCGCGCCCGCGTCGCCGGCCGCGTCTTCACCGGCATCCACGGCCGGCCCCGCGCCGACCTCGCCGCCCATTTCAAGACCGGCCGGCCCTATGCCCTCGCGGAATTCTCCCTCGCCGTCGACCTGCCGCCCGGCGCGATCGAGGTGACGCTTGAGGTCCTGGAAATCGAAGGCCGCTGGACGCCGTTCCAGACCGTCACCTATCGCGTCGCGGACCGCACCGCCCCGGCCGCCGAGCCGCCGCCCCCGCGGCCGCTGCGCTGGCACGACTTCGGCCGCGGCCTCGACTTCCTCCTGCGCGCTCGCTGCACGCGGCCCGACGCCCCGTGGGTGAAGCTCGCGGCGGAACTCGCCGCCGACCTGCCCGTCGGCCAGGACCAGCTCTACCCGCCCGATCCATTCATCGGCCACGCCGACGAGCCGGCCCTCGTGAACCGCAGCCGCTTCGGCCTCCTGCCGGTCGTGGGTTACATCTTCCACAAGACCGAGCCTATCAAGCGGCTCTGGGGCACCGCCGACCTGCAGGCGCTGCAACCGCTCACGCTCGGCCGCGCCACCGCCAACATCGTCCCGCACTTCCCGCAATACCCCGCCGCCGCCACCGCCGGCTACGAGGGCCACATCGACGTGCCGCCGCAGCTGCCCAATCCGGTGACCCTGCGGCTCTACGCCGAGATGCCCGACGGCTCGCTGCACCTTGTGCAGGTCCGCACCACCCGCCGCCACGACGCCGAGGAGGAAAAATATCCCTACCCGCCGCTGGCGGCCGACGATTTCACCGCGGCGCTCACCGCCTGGCAGAGCGCGCTGCGCGTGCGCGGCTTCGGCGTGACCCAGGACGCCCAGCTGAAAATCGAGATCGAGCGCCTGCGATCCGTCGCGACCCGGCCGATGGCCGCGCCGCGGACGCCGCCGCCCGCGCTGGTTCCGGCCCGCGCGGTCCAGCCGCTCCAGCGCGTCATCCTTGCCAGCCACAACCTCAACCTCGAGGGCGCCCCGCTCTTCCTGCTCGACCTCGCGCGTCATCACGCCGCCTCCGGCGCGGCCCTGACGGTGGTGAGCGCGGCCGACGGCCCGTTGCGCGAACGCTTCGCCGCGTGTGGTGCGAAGATCGTGATCATCGATGCCACTCCGGTTTTCGGCGCCAACAGCGCTGTCGGCGCCGAGGCTGCGATCGCGGCGCTCGGCCAGACCTTTGATTTCGCAACGGCCGACCTGGTCATCACGAACACCTTCACGGCCTTCTGGGCCGTGCAGGCCGCGAAGGCCGCCGGCCAGCGCGTGCTGTCCTATGTCCACGAAAGCACGAGCCCGTCCGCCTTCTACGGCGGCAGCGTGCATCCCGCCGTCGTGGCCCTCGCGGACGAGGCCCTTGCGCTGGCCGATGCCGTCAGTTTCACGAGCGACGCCACGCGCCGCTATCACGCGGGCCCGGGCCGGCCGGTGCGGACCGCCGTGCTCACGCCCGGCTGGGTGGACGTCGCCGCGATCGACGCCTGGCGCTCCGCACATCCGCGCGAGGCGCTGCGGACCGCCTTCGGGATCAAGGTCGGCGAACTGCTCGTCACCAATGTCGGCACGGTCTGCGACCGCAAGGCCCAGGTCAGCTTCGCGCGCTCCGTCGATCTCTTCAACCGCCGCCACCCGGAACTCGCGGCCCGCACCAAGTTCATTTTGCTCGGCGGACGCACCGCGCCGTTCGATGACTTTCTCCGCGACATCCTCGCGAATCTCGCCCTGCCCAATCTCGTGGTGCATCCGGAGACGCCGGATTTTCTCGGCTACTACGTGGCGGCCGATGTCAGCGCCTGTTCCAGCTACGAGGAATCCTCCCCGCGCGTCGTGTTCGAGGCCATGGCCTGCGGCACGCCGCTGCTGGCGTCGGACATCCCCGGCATCAGCGAGACCGCCCGCGCCGGCACCGAGGCGATGCTCGTCCCGCCCGGCCACACGACGGCCTGGGCCGACGCCCTCGCAAAACTCTTAAACGATCCCGCCACCGGCCGCGAGCTGGCCACCCGCGCCCGCGCCCGCATCGAGTCCCACTTTGCTGCGACCATCGTGCTACCCCGCCACACCGCGCGCGCCCGTGCTGTGGCCGCTGGGCAACCAGCGAGCGCCTTGGAGAATTAACCAACGCCAAGTTTCGCGCATTTTGGCGTTGGTTAATTGGAATCCATTGGCCCGGAGATGGGGCAACACCACGCCGTGTGCCAATCACCCGTCGGCATGGTTTTCACCTGCCCCCGCCCGCTCCGCGCTTGCCGCTGGCCGCCATCCCCGTTCTGCTCCGACGCAAATGGTCAAGGCCGTCGATCCCGCTGAAGCGCTGTCCCGCTACCTGAAAGAGGTCCAGAACGCCTTGCAGCGCGGGCGGGCGACCGAGCACACCTACCGCCCGTTTCTGGTCGGGCTCTTCAACAGCCTCGCCCCGGGCACCCTCACGACCAACGAGCCCAAGCGCTCCGCCGCCGGTGCTCCCGACTTTGTTGTCACGACCCTCAAGTTCGATTTCTCCATTGGCTATATCGAGGCCAAGGATCTCGGCCTCTCGCTCGACGACGCCCTCGCCACCGAGCAGCTCGCCCGCTACCGGCGGCACCTCCCCAATCTGCTGGTCACCGACTACCTGGAATTCCGCTGGTTCGTCGGTGGTGAAAAGAACCCCCGGCTCACCGCCCGCCTCGCGCACGTCGGCTCCTCCGGCAAGCTCATCCCCGATGCCGGGGGCCAGGCGGCCTTTCTGGCCCTCGTCCGCGAGTTCGCCGCGCGCACCCCGGAGGGTATCAGCGCGCCCGAACCGCTCGCGGAGCGCATGGCGGCGCTCGCCCACCTGGTCCATGACCTCATCGTTGACGCCTTCCGCACCGGGCAGGCCTCGCCCCTGCTGCGCGACTGGCACCGCGCCTTCGAGCAGACCCTGCTGCCCGACCTCACCGAGGCGGACTTTGCCGACATGTTCGCGCAGACGCTCGCCTACGGGCTCTTCTCGGCCCGCATCATGGGCGGCGGCGTCAAGCACTTCGACCGCGCCTCCGCGCAGAAGCACATCCCCAAGACCAACCCCTTCCTGCGCGACTTCTTCTATCTCATCACCGGCCCCGGCCTCGACGACGAGCCGTTTGCGGGCTTCGTGGCCGACATCGTGCAGACCCTGTCGCTCACCGACGTCTACGCCCTGCTGGAAAACTTCGGCCGGCGCGGGACGCGCGACCCGATGCTGCACTTCTACGAGACTTTTCTCGGGGCCTACGACCCGAAGCTCCGCGAGCTGCGCGGCGTCTACTACACCCCCGAGCCCGTCGTCGGCTGGCTGGTGCGCTCGGTCGATGCCCTCCTGAAATCCCACTTCAGCCTCAAGGCCGGTCTCGAAGATGCGTCGCGCGACGCCCAAGGCCAGCACCGCGTGCTCGTGCTCGATCCCGCCACGGGCACCGCGACCTTCCTCTATGCCGTCATCCGGTTCGTGCGCGGCCGCTTTCAGAAGCGCAACGACGCCGGCCAGTGGCCCGGCTATGTGCACCGCGACCTGCTGCCCCGGCTCTTCGGCTTCGAGCTGCTGATGGCGCCTTACGCCGTCGCCCACTTCAAGCTCGGCCTCGAGCTCGCCGCCCGCGACCTCGACGAGCTCTGGCGCGAGCAGTGGGCCTACGAGTTCCACCCCGGCGAGCGGCTCAACATTTTCCTCACCAACACGCTCGACGACGCCGGCCACAAATTCCAGCAGCTCCTCGGCCCCGCCGGGGCCATCAGCGCCGAGGCGCAGGCCGCCGCCGCCGTCAAATCCAAGCTCCCCGTGCTCGTCGTGATGGGCAACCCGCCCTACTCCGGCCACTCCGCCAACCACGGCGAATGGATCTCCGGCCTGGTGCGCGACTACTACTTCGTGGACGGCAAGCCCCTCGGCGAGCGCAACTCCAAGTGGCTGCAGGACGACTACGTGAAGTTCATCCGCTGGGCGCAATGGCGGCTGGACCAGACCGGCAGCGGCATCCTCGCCTTCGTCACCAACCACGGCTACCTCGACAATCCCACTTTTCGCGGCATGCGCCAGCAGCTCATGCAGTCCTTCGACGAAATCTGGCTCGTCGACCTCCACGGCAACGCGAAGAGAAAGGAAACCGCGCCCGACGGCGGCGACGACAACAATGTCTTCGACATCCAGCAGGGTGTCGCCCTCGGCATCTTCGTGAAACTCCCGGTGGAATCCGGGACCAAGAAGCGCCCGGCGAAAGTCCGGCACGCCCATCTCTGGGGCAAGCGCGCCGACAAATACGCGTGGCTCGACGCGCACGACGTGACCGACACGAAATGGACTCCACTCAAGCCGCAGAGCCCGCACCACCTTTTCATTCCACAGGATCTTCGCCTTAAAGTGGAATTCGAAGCCGGATGGAAAATCACGGAGATGATGCCGGTGAACGTGCTCGGATTCCAAACCCACCGCGACGGCCTCGCGATCGCCGCCACGCGCGACGCGCTTTCGGATCGGTTAATCGAACTCCGCCAGGCAGTGGCGAGCGACGCCGAACTGGCCGGAAAATACGGCGCGTCCGACAGCGCGCATTGGAAGCTTGGGCGGGCGCGCGAAGCGCTCCGTGCCCTAACGCTCGACGGAGCCGAGCGCAAAATCCAAGAGGTATCCTATCGTCCGTTCGACAACCGCTGGTGCTTTTTCAGCGAGGAACTGGCGGATCGTCCGCGCCGCGAACTGAAACAGCACTTCGTCGGCCTGGACAATCTCGCTCTCAATTTCGTTCGGCAAACGAAGGCCGCCGCTTGGCGCCACGCCTTCGCCTCCGCACTGCCGACGCCCGCCGTCTTTCTCGAAATCAAAGACGGTTCCTCGGTATTTCCGCTCTATCTCTATCCCAACGGCAAGCGATTGGGCGAACTCATCGTCGAGGAGAGCGACGGTCCAACGCCAAACCTCGCGCCAAAATTCATCGGGGAGTTTTCCGCGAAGCTGGAGCTGAGGTTCATCCCGCTCGGGGCCGGTGACCGGAAGAAAACCTTCGGCCCCGAGGATGTGCTGCACTACGCCTACGCGATCTTCCATGCGCCGGGCTACCGCACCCGCTACGCCGAGTTTCTCCGCAGAGACTTCCCGCGCCTCCCGCTCACGGCGAACCTGAAGCTCTTCCGCCAGCTCTGCGGTTTCGGCAAGGACCTCGTCGATCTCCACCTGCTCCGCGCCACCGACAAACACACGGTCAGCTTTCCGGCCAAGGGCACGGACACGGTCAATGAAGTCACCTACACCCCGCCGCAGGGCTCCGAGCCGGGCCGGGTGCGGATCAACGGCGAGCAGCATTTCGAGAACATCCCGCCCGAGGTCTGGGCGTTTCACGTCGGCGGCTACCAGGTCTGCGAGAGATGGCTCAAGGACCGCCGGGGACGGCAGCTCACCATCGACGAGCGCGCCACCTATCCGCGCATCGTCGGCGCGCTCGCCGAGACCCTCCGCCTCCAGGTGGAGATCGACGCGGCCATCGCCACCGCCGGCGGCTGGCCGCTCCAGTGAGCACGTTGGACAACCGGGCGCGGCTTGCCCTGATTTAGCACGATGCCCGCCCACACTCCCTGGCAGTTTGAGGTCGAGGTCCGGCCCGCCGACTGGCGTTTTCCCGCCGGGGCGTCGTGGCTGGCGGGCTGGATCTTCGCCGGGCCGGACCGCTTCGTCACCGACCTGCGGGTGTGGATCGACGACCGGCCCTTTCTCGGCCTGCCGGGCCTGCCCAAGCCGGGGATGGATGAGAAATTCAATGGGCGGGCCGGGCCGCCCTATTCCGGCTTCGTGCTGCTGGTCACCCCTCACCGCGGCGCGACCCGGCTGCGGCTCGAGGTCCGCGATTCCGCGGGTCGCTGGACGGAGCTGCTGCGCACGGCCATCACCGTTGCGCCCGAGGCGCCGGAACAACCGCCGGCCGGGCCACTGGCCTCTCGCCTGGCCGAACTGGTGCCGGCCCTGCTCCGGCTGCATGCGGCGCATCCCGACCGGCCGCTCGCGGGCCTCGCCGACGAAGTCGTGTCCGCCGCCCTGGCCGTGCCTTTGAATTCCCTGCCCAACCCGCCGTTTCACGGCGCGCTGGAGGAACCTACCGCCACCGGCCGCGTGCGCTACGGCCGGCTCGCCGTCACCGGCTGGCTCGCCCATCGCACCGCCAAAATCAGGCGTCTCACCGCCATCGCCGACGCCGTGCAGGAATCCACCCTGCTGCACGGCCTGTCGCGCACCGACGTCGGCTCGGTCTTCGGCGACCTTCCTAAATACGCGCAATTCATCGGCCAGGCGGACCTGCCGGCCAGCGAGGGCGGCCCGGTGCTGCTCAAGGTTTTCGCGGAGCTGGACAACGGGGAAAAGCACCTCGCCTTCGCCCAGCGATTCATGCCGCAGATCCTCGCCGGCGCGGAGAGTCCGTTGCCGCCCTATTCCCGGCTGACCCTCGCCCGCACGCTCTGGGCGCTGCGTAGCGCGGCCGGGCGGCACGGCCTCGCCACCGGTCCGGCCGGGCAATTTTTCGCCGCGGCCCGGGCCGCCGGGGCGGCCTACGAGGCCGAGGCGCCGAGGCCCGCCCGCCGGATCACCGCGCCGGGGACTTCACAACCCTTCAAGCCCGCGCCGCTGCGCATTTTGGTCGCGACGCACAACCTGAACTTCGAGGGCGCCCCGCGGCTGGTCCTCGAGTTGTCGCGCTATCTGGGCCGCACGCCGGGCAGCAGCATCCGCGTGATCTCGCCGCAGGAAGGCCCGCTGCGCCGCGCGTTTGAGGAGGCGGGGATGTCCGTCGGGATTGTCGATGTCTCAAAGGCTCTCGCCGCGTCCTCTGCGGAGAAATTCAACTCCGCGCTGGATTCAGCTGTGGGAGCGAGCTCGCTCGCGACCGCACCGCAGCCGAGTCGCGAGCAAGCTCGCTCCCACAGTTTGATCAACTGGAACGAAACCGACCTCGTCGTGGCCAACACGATGGTCTGTTTCTGGGCCGTCCACGCGGCCCGGCGCGCCGGCAAGCCCGCCGTGCTCTACGTCCACGAGAGCGCCCCCGTCCGCCGTTTCTTCGGCGACCTCCTGCCGCCCGCGCTGTTCCACCTCGTGGAGGACGCCTTCCGGGACGCGACGCGCGTCGTCTTCACGGCCGAGGCCTCGCGCGGCGTGTTCGACCGGCTGGGCGACGGCGGCAACTTCCGCGTGCTGCCGAGCTGGCTGGACCGCGCGGCGATCGACCGCTTTGCCGCCGCGCACGGGAAGGCCGCGCTCCGCGCCAAGCACGGGATCGACCCCGCCGCCATCGTGCTGCTCAATCTCGGCACGGTGTGCGAGCGCAAGGGCCAGCACAATTTCATCCGCGCCGCCGAGCTGCTGGCGCCGGAACTGCGGGCCGCGCCGGCGGGTCGGCGGGCCGAGTTCGTGATGGTCGGCGCGCGGGAGGACGGCTTCCTTGCGCTCCTGCGGCAGCAGGTGGCGGACGCCGGCCTGCCCAACGTGCGGTTCGTGCCGGAGACGCGCGAGAACTTCGACTGGCTCCGGCTGGCCGACCTCCTCGTGTGCACGAGTTTTGAGGAATCCTCGCCGCGCGTGCTGCTCGAGGCCGCCCTGTTCGGCCTCCCCATCGTGACCACGAACGTGAACGGCATCCCCGAGATCGTGACCGCGGACGAGGCCTGGCTGGTGCCGCCGGGCGACCCGCTCCGGCTCGCCGGCGCGATCCGCGAGGCGCTCGCCGCCCACCGGGCCGGCGACACCCGCCGCGCCGACCGGGCCCGCGCGACGGTGGCGGCCCGTTTCGACGAGACCGTTTCCCTGCCGCAGCATCTCGCCCTCGCCAACGAGGCCGCCGCCCGCTTACCGTGACCCATGCCTGAATCCGCCGGCTGGCAGTTCGCAGTCGAGATCCATCCGCCCGACTGGTCTTTCCCTGCGGGGAAAACCTGGGTCGGCGGCTGGATCTATGCCGGCCGGGAACGCCTCGTCACCGACCTGCGCGCCTGGGTGGACGGCCGGCCCTTCCTCGGGCTGCACGGCCTGCCCAAGCCGGATCTGGATGCCAAGCTCCTCGGCCGGCCCGGCCCGCCCTACGCCGGCTTCGTGCTCCTGCTCAAGCCCCATCGCGGCGCCTCCCTGCTGCGATTGGAGGCCCGCGATCCCGCCGGCAACTGGACGGAGTTTTTCCGGCAACCGATCACGGTCGCCGCCGACGCCGCGCCCTGCCCCGCCCCGCCTCCGCTGGCCGACCGGCTCGTCGCGCTGATGCCCCCGCTCCTGCGCCGCCGCACCCAGCAGCCGCACGCGCCGTGGGCCGCTCTCGCCGACGAGATTGTGTCGGCGGAGCTGGCCGAGCGCCTCGACTCGCTGCCCGTCCCGCCCTTTTTCGGCGCGCTCGAGGAACCGCGCTCCACGACCGGCTGGCTGCGCTACGGCCGCATGTCCGTCACCGGCTGGCTCACGCACCGCACCGCGAAGATCCGGCGCATCACCGCCCTGGCCGACGCGGTGCAGGAGTCGCCGCTCCTGCTCGGCCTGCTGCGGCCCGACATCGCCGACATCTTCACCGACCTGCCCGGCAAGGAGCATTCGCAGTTCAGCGGCCACGTGGACCTGCCGGCCAACCAGAGCGCCCCGGCCCTGCTCAAGGTTTTCGCCGAGCTGGACAACGGGGAGAAGCACCTCGCCTTCGCCCGGCGCTTTACGCCCTGCGTGATCGCCGGCGCCGACACGCCGCTGCCGACGCTCTCGCGCGTGACCTTCGCGAAGGCGCTCTGGGCGCTGCGGGCCTCGGCCCGGCGTCACGGCCTGCCGACCTGGGACGGCGCCAAGCTCATGGCCGCCGCCAAGGAAGCCTGGTCCGCCTACCGCGCCGAGGCGCCGGCCCCGGTGCGACCGCACCGGCCGGTGGCAGTCACCGCCAGCGCACCGGCCGACAACTCGCCGCTGCGCGTGCTGGTCGCGACGCACAACCTGAACTTCGAGGGCGCACCGTGGTTCATCTTCGAGCTTGCGCGCTATCTCGGCCGTCAGTCGGGGATCAGCGTGTGCGTGATCTCGCCGCAGGAGGGCCCGATGCGCCGGGTCTTTGAGGAGGCAGGCATGCCGGTCGAGGTCGTGGACCTCACAAAGGCCTTTGCCGCCGCCTCGCCCGCGGAATTGTCCGCTGCGCTGAATCTGACTGTGGGAGCGAGCTCGCTCGCGACAGCGCAGTCCCCCGGTCGCGAGCAAGCTCGCTCCCACAATGCGATCAACTGGAACGAAACCGATCTCGTCGTCGCCAACACCATGGTCTCGTTCTGGGCCGTGCAGCTCGCCCGGGCCGCGCAGAAGCCCGCGCTGCTCTACGTGCACGAGAGCACGGCCGTCCGCCGCTTCTTCGCGCCGATCCTGCCGCCCGCGCTGTTTCCGCTGGTGGAGGAAGCCTTCCGCGCCGCCACCCGCGTCGTGTTCACGGCGGACTCCTCCCGCACGGTCTTCGAATACCTCAACGACCGCGGCAATTTCCGCCTGCTGCCGAGCTGGGTGGACGTGGCGCGGATCGACGCCTTCGCCGCCGCGCACGACCAGGCCGCCCTCCGCCGCAAGCACGGGCTCGACCCCGAGGCCGTGCTGCTCGTCAACATCGGCTCCATCTGCGAGCGCAAGGGCCAGCACATCTACCTCCGCGCGGCCGAGCTGCTGCGCGAGGAGCTGCGCCACACCTATCCCGGCAAAAAAATCCAGTGGTTCATGGTCGGCGCCCGGCCGGGCCTCTACCTCGACTCGCTGAAGCAGGAGGCGGAACTGCACGGCCTCGACAACGTCGTGTTCCTGCCGGAGACCGGCGAGATCCACGACTTCTACCGCCTGGCCGACATTTTTGTCTGCACGAGCTTCGAGGAATCCTTCCCGCGCGTCCTGCTCGAATCGGCCGCGTTCCGGCTCCCGATCGTGAGCACCAACGTCAACGGCATCGCCGAGATGCTCGCGCCCGACGAGGCCTGGCTGGTGCCGCCCGGCGACCGCTACCAGCTGGCCGAGGCGGTGAAGTCGGCGCTCGCCGCGCACTTCGCCGGCGACACCACCCGCGCCGACCGGGCCCGCGCGGCGGTCGTGCGCCGCTTCCACGAGGCCAATTCCCTGCCGCTGCACCTCGCGCTCGCCCGCGAGGCGGCGCGGCTAGGCTGAGTTTTTTTGACCACTAATGGGATTCATCAAGGGATGAATCCTACGGGGTCAGTGGCGACTGATCGTCGCCACGAGCCTTTCCGGGGGCCTGCTAATCGCAGGCTTGGTTATCCGGTCTGCGATCAGCAGACCCCAAATCCTTTTCCGGAGCCGATCAGGCGGAGGGGTGATCCAAAGTTTCGCCCTTTGGCGCAACCAATAGTGGTCACTAAACCCAGTGTCGCGGGGCTTGCGCCCCGGCCGGCCGTCCGCCTTAGTTCATCGCTCCAGCCGTGAACGAAAACGACGCCTATATCTTTGACGTGGAGGAGCCCCGCGAGTGGGTGTTCAAGGGCGAACCCGTCTGGATCGGCGGCTGGTTCCTGTCGAAGGTCGGCGCGGTCTTCTCCGACGTGCGCGCCGTCATCGACGGCATCCCGTATCCCGGCATCCTCGGGATGCCCCGTCCCGAAGTGGAACAGCAGCACCGCGGCTACACCGGGCTGCCCCACGCCGGTTTCTTGCTGCGGGTCACGCCGCCGGCCTCGGCCCGCACGCTGCGCCTCGAACTGCTCGACGCCGGCCACCACTGGGTCGAGTTCTGGCGCACCTCCATCAAGGTGACGCGCGGCGGCCCGGCCTGCGGCCGCTATGAGACCCGGCTGGCGCCCGACCATATCCACCGCCTCCTGCAGGCGCGCCGGGCCGATCCGGCCGCTGATCTCGCCCCTCTCGCGGCCGAGCTCGTCCTTGAGGGCGCGGCCGTCCCGCTCGACACGCTGCCCAACCCGCCGTTCTTCGGTGCACTGGAGCGGCCCGAGCTCGTCGGCGGCACCCAGTATGGCAAGGTCCGCGTCGAGGGCTGGCTCATCCACCAAACGCAGCGCATCGTCCGCCTGATCGGCAGCACGCACCCGCACGTCGAGAACGAGTTCGAATACGGCAGCCTTGAGCGCCAGGAGGCCGCGCAGCTTTTCCCGCAGCACCCCCAGGCCGGCCGTTCGCAATACTTCGGCATGCTGGACATCGACGAGACCGCGCCCGGTCCGGCCGTGATCAAGATGTTCGCCGAGCTGGAGGACGGCACGCGGCACCTCGTGTTCACCCGCCGCTTTTATCCGCGCGCCTGCCACCTCTGGGAGCGGCCGCTGCCGGTCTTCGACCGCGGGGAATTTCTGCAGTGCGCGCTGGCCCTGCGCAACGCCGCCGCCCGGCTGAACATCTCACTCGGGCCGCTCGGCGCGCAGTGGCGGGCCTTCCACGCCGCCAAGGCGCTCTACCGCCGCGAGGCGCCCGCGCTCATCCCGCCCGATCCGCAGCAGCAGGACCCCTACGCCGCGTGGCAGGCCGCCGGCCGGCTGACGCCGCGCCTGCGCGAGGTCCTGACCCGCGCGGCGCAACAGCTCGGCGCGAACGCCCCGAAAATCTCGATGCTGGTCGACACGCGCGGCTGCACACCGGGGCAGCTCGCCGCGCTCGGGGCCTCGCTGTCGGCGCAACTCTATCAGCAGTGGGAGGCGTGGTTCGTCGGCGCCCCGGCGCCGGACCGCGGCGAATCGCGCTTCCATTCCGAAAAGTGCGCCAGCTCAAAGGATGTCGTGCGCGCGCTCAACGCGGCGGCCCACCAGTCCGGCGGTGCCCTGCTCACGCTGCTGCCCGGCCACTCGCGGCTGGCACCCGACGCCCTGCTGGAGATCGCCGAGCGTTTTGCGGCGGCACCCGCGCTGGAACTTATCTACACCGACGAAGACCGGATGGACGACGCCGGCCGGCGCACCGAGCCCGACTTCAAACCGGACTGGAGCCCCGCGCTCGCGCTGTCCGGGCTGTTCCCCGGCCACCTGAGCGTGGTCCGCCGCGAACGGTTTCTCGAACTCGGCTCGTTCCGCGAGGGCTACGCCGCCGTGCCGTGGCCCGACGTGCTGCTGCGCCTCGGCGACAAGCTCGACCCGGCGCAGGTCGCGCACATCCCGCTGGTGTGCCACCATGCCTGGGCGGGCGCGCCGCGCGAACTCGACCTCGCCGACCCATCCTACGACCAGGCGCGCCGCGCGCTCGCCGACGCCCTCACCCGCCGCCAGTGGGCCGCCCAGCCCTTCCTGCCCGAGAGCGGTCACCACCGCCGCACGCGCTTCCACCAGCTGCGCTGGAACGCCGGCGGGCTTGAGAAACTCCCGGTGACGATCGTCATCCCGACCCGCGACCGCCTGCACCTGCTGCAGGAATGTGTCGAGCTGCTGGAGGAAACCGTCGACTGGCGCCACGTGAAGCTCGTCATCGTGGACGACCACTCGCGCGACCCCGACGCGCTGCGCTACCTCGCGCAGATCCAGCAGCGGACCGACCTGCGCTGCACGGTGGTGCGGACGCCGGACGCCGCCGCGCCGTTCAACTATTCCCGGCTCGTCAACGCCGCGCTGCCGCACCTCGACACGCCGCTGGTCCTGCACCTGAACAACGACGTCAACGCGCTCGAGCGCGGCTGGCTCGAGGAGATGGCCGGCTGGTTCACGCAGCCCGACGTGGGCGTGGTGGGCGCCAAGCTCATCTACCCCGACCGCACGCTCAACCACACCGGCATCGTCGTCGGCCCGCATGGCGGGCTCGCCGACACACCCTTCGCCAAGGTTGACGAGGGCACCGTCGGCCTCACGTGGCATGCGGCCGCACGCGAGGTGTCGGCCGTGACCGGGGCCTGCCTGCTGACGCGGACCGACCTCTACCGCCGGCTCGGCGGCTTCGACGAACAGGATTTCGGCGTGGCCTACAACGACGTGGACTACTGCCTGCGCGTGCGGGCCGCCGGCCACCGCGTCATCTGCACGCCGCAGGCAAAACTCATGCACTGGGGCAGCGCGACGCGCGGAGTGACCTTCGACGAGGCCGAGCACATCGCCTTCGTCCGGCGCTTTCCCTCCTACCGTGATCCGTATTTCAGCGCCCACTGGCGGCTGGACGGCGCGCGGGTCCGCAGCCGCACCGGCGGGCCCGACCGCACGGCCCGCACCGGGCCGCCCCGCCTGCTGCTGCTGACACACAACCTCAACCTCGAGGGCGCCCCGCTCTTCCTGCTCGAATACGCCGGGCACCTGGCGCGCTCCGGCAGCCGGATCGAGGTGCTCGCGGCGCAGGACGGCCCGCTGCGCGCCCCGTTTGAGGCGCTCGGCGCGCACATCACGGTCGCCGACCCCGGCCCGCTGTTTCACGCGACCGATGACGACGCCTTTTCCCGCCAGCTCGCCGAGCTGGCCGGCAAGGTGGACTGGGACCAGGTCGACCTCGTCGTGTGCAACACCCTCTTCAGCTTCTGGGGCGTGCAGCTTGCGCGCAGCGCCGACCGGCCCTCGTTGCTCTACATCCACGAGAGCTCGTCGGTCTTCCGGGCCTTCGAGACCAAACTTGCGCTCGGCCTGCACCACCTGGTGCACGACGCCCTGCGCACGGCGACGCGGAGCCTGTTCCTCTGCGCGGCGACGCGCGCCTATTACGCCGACGACGACCGCGGCAACTTCCGCCTCGTGCCCAGCTGGATCCGGCTGGCCGACATCGACGGGTTCCGCCGCACCCACGACCGCGCGGCGACCCGCCGCCGGCTCGGCTTCCGCGACGAAGAGATCGTGATCGCGAACATCGGCACGGTCTGCGAGCGCAAGGGCCAGCACATCTTCCTCCGTGCCGCGGCCCTCTTCAACCCCCGGCACCGCGAGGGCCCGCCGGTGCGCTTCGTCATGGTCGGCGCGCGGCCGGGCATCTACCTCGACCTGATCAAGCGCGACCTCGCGCGGCTCGGGCTGGCCAACGTCACCCTCGTGCCCGAGACCCGCGAGGTGTTCGATCACTTCGTGGCGGCGGACCTGTTCGTCTGCACGAGCTACGAGGAGTCCTTCCCGCGCGTCGTGATGGAAGCGATGGCGTTCCGCACGCCCATCGTGTCCACCGACGTGCACGGCATCGCCGATATGATCGGACAGCGCCAGGACGGCTACCTGGTGAAACCCGGCGACGCGGCGGGCCTCGCCCGGATGATGGGGACCTGCCTGGCCAAGGAGCGCAGCGGCAAGTCCCTCGCGCCGGCGGCCTACTCGAAGGCGCTGCGCCTCTACGATTCCACGCGGGTGCTGCCGTGGCATGCCCATCTGGCCCGCGCGGCGGTGCTGGCCCACGAGTGAGTTCCAGGGTGAAACACTGGCGGTTTTTCTTTGCGGCGGCGCTCATCGCGGCCACCTGGTTGCTCCGCGCCCCGGGCCTGGACAAAAAGATCTGGAACGTGGACGAGGCCGTGACCTTCACCATGGCCCAGCAGATCCTGGCGGGGGACGTGCCGTATCGCGACGCGGTGGACCAGCGCAATCCGCTGGCGCCCTACGCGCAGGCGGTCGTGGCGGCGGTGACCGGCGACTGGAACCTGTATGCGCAGCACACCGTGCTGGCGCTGATGATCGGCCTCACCGCCGTGCTCCTCTGGCGGACCGCCCGCCGGTTCGGCGACGAAGCGACCGGCGTGGCCGGGGCGCTGTGGTTCATCGTGCTCGCGCTCATGCTGCCCTCGGTGCGCGACACGATGCCCGCGCACACGGCGTGGTATCTGGTCTTTTTCTCCACCGCGGGATTCTGGGCGCTGGCCGCGGCCTGGAATTCGGGCCGGCCGGCCTGGGCCGCGGCTGCGGGCATGTCGTTCGGCCTCTCTGTGCTCGCCAAGCAACCCGGTGTCCTCGACTTCGGCGTGGCGCTCGTGCTCGGCGCCCTCGGGGCCTGGGCCCGGCCCGACCGCCGCAAAGAGACCGTTCGGCTGGGACTGGCCCTGCTCGCTGGTTTCGCCGCGCCGCTGCTCGCCACGGGGATCTATTTCGCCGCCAAAGGCGCGTGGGCCGACCTCGTCTACTACACCTGGACCTACAACAACGCGCTCTACGTCCCGGAGGTCCCGTGGCTGAAGCGCTGGAGCATGGCGCAGGTGCCGTTCGCCCTCGCGTGGGAATACCATCCGGCGGTCGTGGTGCTCGGCGTGACGGCCGCCGTGGTCCTGCTGCTGCGCGCGGCGCGAATCCTTTTCCGGCGGCCCGCGGATTTCGACCTGCCGGCCTGGCTCATCCTCGGCTGGTGCGCCTCCGGGCTGATCTCCACCACCCTGAGCGGCCGCAACTTCACGCACTACTCGATCCAGTTGATCCCCGGGCTGAGCCTGGCCTGCGGCTGGGTGTCGGCGCGGATCTGGGACGCCGGCCGCAGCTGGGCGGGCGGAAAAGCACTCCGCCTGGCCCTTGCGTTCGCGGCCGCGGCCGGCCTGAGCGCGTGGCTGCTCGCGCCGATCCCGGCGCGCATCCGCGCCTTCGACCTGCCCGAGCCGGGCTCGGACACCGTCGCGGAACTGATCCGCCGGCACACCGGCCCGCGCGAGCGGATCTTTGTCTGGGGCTACACCCCGGAAGTCTACGCGATGAGCGAACGGCTCCCGGCGACCCGGTTCCTCTACAACACCTTTGTCACCGGCCTCATCCCGTGGACCAACCTCGATCCGCTCAAGAACACGGACTACGCGATCGTGCCCGGGGCCCGCGACAGTTTCCTGGCGGACTGGAAGGCGCATCCGCCCGTGCTCGTCGCCGACGGCCGGTCGCAGCGGGGGTTCATGAAATACCCGTTGGACAAGCAGGCCTGGCTCTGGCCGCTGATCGAGCGGGACTACGCGCGGGTGGAAACGGCGGCGACCGAACCGATCGGCTTCTGGCTGTTCCGGCGAATGGAGACCGTGCCGCCCGCGCCCGCGCCGGCCGGACTGCCGGTCAGCGGCGAAGTGCAGCTCCGCGTCGCCTCGGCCCAGGCCGGCGAGACCGCGCAGCTCGCCGTGCAGACGCCGGCGGGGATCGCGGGCGTGGAGCTGTATCGGGACGGCGTCCTTTACCGCCGCCTGAACTGCGCGGCACTGGCGCCCGTCTCCGTGGTTTTTTTCCTCCCGGCCGCCGACTGGTCGGACCGGGTCCGGCGGCTGCAGGCCGTGGCCCTCGGACCGCAGGGCACCCGGCTGGCGAGCGCCGCGCTGGAGTTGCAGGCCACCAGGCCGAGCGCGATCATCGGCGGCCCGACGCTCGACTTTGACGGCCAGATCGTCGCCGCTCTGGAATCGAGCACCCTCAACGGCGGCCCCATGCTGCTGAAGCCCGACAATCCCGGGCATTGGGACGCCCATCCTCCTTCGCGGATCGTCTATCCCTGGCTGCCGGGCATGAGCTCGCTCGCCTTTGCCTACGGCATCGAGGAACCGGCCCTCGCGCGGGAGCCGCCCAACCACACGGACGGGGTCGAGGTGGTGGTGCAGGTCGAGGATGCGGCCGGCAAGGTCAGCACGGTCTACCGCTATCATTTCGACCGCGAGCTGGCCCGCCGCGCGCGGGGCCAGACAGTCGGTTACACGCCCTTGCCCAAGGGCGGGCCGGGCCGGATCATCCTGCAGATGACCCCGGGGCCGGATGTGAACGCCGCCTACGACTGGAGCTACTGGCTGTGGCTGCGGGCCTCGCGTTCGCCCCTCGCGCTGCTGGCCGGCGGGAAAACCTTTTTCCCGCTGCGGCTCGAATCGCAGTCGGAGCCGCGGCAGACCGAGTTCAACGGCCGTTTCATCACCGTGGCCGCCGCGCCCTCGGTCATAGAATTCGCCACCACCCCCGACATGGACGAGCTGTCCGGCGGCTTCGGGTTGCACGACACCGCGTGGTTCCGGCAGGAGAAGACCACGCCGGTCGATTTCGTCATCAGCCTCGTCAAGCCCGACGGCACGGAAGCCCGCGTGCTGGAGCGAACCCTGGACCCGGCGCACCGCGCGGCGGACCGGGGCACGCAGTCCTTCCAATTCCGGCTGCCCCAGCCCGTGGCGGGCCGGCTGCGTTTTTCCGCGCACCCCAGAGCCCGGCTCGACAACGCCCACGCCTACTGGACCGGGTTGAACATCAATTTGCTGCGCACGGCCCTCGGTTTCCGCGGCGGGCAGATCCCGGCGCACCCGGACACCGAGGGGCGCTTCGGTTTCCTGAACAGCTCCGAGGACGGCCGCGACTGCGTGGTGGCGCACGCCCCGGCCAGCCTGGTCTACGAGTGGCGCGAAGGCATGAACCGGCTGACGGCGGAATACGGGCTCATCAGCGCCGCCTACACCAAGAACGAAACCGAAGGCGTGGTCTTTGTCGTGGAGGCCCGCGCATCCGACGGGACCGCGCGCGAACTTTTCCGGCGCCACCTGGCTCCGATGACCCGGCCGGAGGATCGCGGCGCGCAAAAACTGTCCGTCGCGATCCCGCCCCTGCCCGGTGGCCGCCTGATCCTGCGCACGCTCCCCCCGGCTTCGGGCAACCTGAATGCGGCCTGGAGCTACTGGCGGGATTTGTTGGCGGAGCCTTGAGCCACCACCGGCTCGCGGGGGCAAATGGCGGGTTTTCCGTCCCGGATTGTCCTGTCAGTATGCGCTGGGGAACGGAGTCGCCGCCCGAGGAACACCCCCGGCACAAGCACTCTTGCCTCTTGGCGCCATCCCCGGCAATCAGCCATGGACTCAGGCACTTACCGAAAAGCATGACCGCAATCTTCCAACGCATCAGCCCGGCCAAGGCCGCCTTCTGGGCCGTCTTTACGGTCGCGGTGGTTTTCGCCCTCTACACACAACATGCGTGGGAGGACTACTGGATCACGTTCCGCTCCAGCAAGAATCTGGCGACAGGTCACGGGCTGGTCTACAACGTGGGCGACCGCCTGCACACGTTCACCTCGCCGCTGGGGGTGCTGCTGCCCGCGCTCGCCAGCCTGCTGACCGCCAACTCCTCAGATCCGGCGGCGCTGTGGATTTTCCGGCTGATGTGCGCCGCCGCGCTGGGCGGGGCGGCCGTGCTGCTGGTCCGGATCGCACAGAGGCAGAACTACGGGGCGGTCGCGTCGTTCATTCTTGTGGCCTGGCTGGCGCTCGACGCCAAAATCATCGATTTCACGATCAACGGCATGGAGACGGGGTTCATGATCCTGTTCCTGGTTTACGCGCTCTGGGCTCACCTCGGTGGGGGACCGGCGCAATGGCGCCATCTCGGCGCCGCGTGGGCCGGGCTCATGTGGACGCGCCCCGACAGCTTCATCTACATCGGACTCATCGCGGCCGGATTCTGGCTGTTCAACGACGTCCAACAAAGCGGCACCACACGGACGAAATTGCTCGGGCTGTTCCTGAAGGCCGGCCTGCTGACGACGGCGCTCTATCTGCCGTGGCTGGTATCCGCGCACCTCTACTATGGCACCGCCGTGCCCCACACCATCACCGCCAAGAGCGGCATCGGCGATCCGCACACGTTGGCCGGCCTGCTTGATTCAATCTGGCACCTGCCCATGAGGGCATGGGACGACATGGGCTCGATGAAAGGCACTTTCCTGCCGGCCTATCACATGATCGGCGGCTGGCCGGCGTGGCTCGGCCAGATTGGCGGCGGCGTGGCGGTTGTCATCTCGCTGCTCTGGCTGCTGCCTTTCCTGCGAACCGAGGCGCGCGCCTGCTCCTTCGCGTTTTTCGGAGCGCACGCCTACCTCAGTTATTTCCCGTATTTCCCCTTCCCCTGGTATCTGCCGTCCACCACCCTGCTGGGGATCATCGCCCTCGGCAGCCTGCTGGCCCAGGTGCTGCAAGCCATGGGCCGCCGAACGGCCGGCCGTGTTGTCATCGCAATCGCCGCCTTGTTTCTGGCCGGAGCGGGCTGGACCACGTGGCAGGTGGCGCGGCAGCTCCAAGCGCAGCAGCAATACGTCGAGGATGGCAACCGCCGCAAGATCGGCGAGTGGCTCCACGCCAACGCCGCGAAAGGTGACACCGTTTTCATGGAGCCGCTGGGCTACATCGGATATTTTTCCCAGCTGAAGACCTACGATTTCCCGGGTATGTCATCACGCGAGATGGTCCAGACGCGCCAGCAGGTCGGGTTGGATTGGTCCGCCCTGATCGAATACCTCCAGCCCAACTGGCTCGTCCTGCGCCCGGACGAGGCGCGGCGGATCAACAACCTCGTGCCGGACCTGCTGATCACCCATTACACGCCGACCAAGGAATTTTCCGTAGTTGATGAGATAAGCCGCCTTGGGGTTTTGGGGCGCCGCTACCTGGAGATTGACTCCAAGTTCACCGTCTATTGCCGCGTCAAATTGAAGTCCTACCGGACCGACCTGGTGGAGATCGTCAGCGGTTTTGATGTCGCGCAAAAAACCCTTGATGGCAACCGGCTAACCCTGGTTCACGCCCCCGGCCGCATGATCGTCAAAGTGCCGCTGAAGGCCACCACCTTGGATATCACCTACGGTTTCCCGGAAGGAGCCTACACCGGCGAAGGCGACCCGACCGACGGCGCCACCTTCCAAATCGTCTGGGAAAACGGCGACCGCAAAGTCACCCTGCTCGACACCACGCTCAATCCCGTGGCGAACCCCGCGCACCGGGGCATGCAGCACTTCCACTGCGACCTGCCGGCCGCGCCCGATGCCAGCGGGCGGCTCATCTTCCGCACCTTGCCGGGCGCCACGACGACCAAGGACTGGACCTGTTGGAGTCGGCCGGACTTCCAGTAAACGTGAGCCCACCACCCAATCTCGTAGCGCGCTGGCAAATGTGGATCGTGGCCGGCCTGCTGGTTGCGGGCGTGTGCTGGCTCCGCTGGCCGACGTTTGACTTCAAGGTCTGGAATGTGGACGAAGCCATCCACGCGACCGTCGCGCGCACGATCCTCGACGGCGGCGTGCTCTACCGCGACGCCGTCGACCAGCGCACGCCGTTGACCTATTACGCCGTCGCCGCGCTGTTCCGGGTGGCCGGGGAGAACAACGTGTGGGCGATGCACGCCCTCGCCGCCGCGCTCATCGCGGCCACGGCCTTCGGCCTCTTTATGCTCGGCCGCGCCTGGCGCGGCGCGGCGGCCGGCCTGTGGGCGGCGCTGCTCTACGCCGTTTTCTCCACGACCCTGTTTTATCCGGGCGATGCCTATGCCTTGAACACCGAGTGGTTCGTCGCCGCCTTCACCACTGGGGCGGCCTGGCTTGTCTGGCGGGGTTCCTTCGCGGCCGCCGGATTGTTGTTCGGCCTCGCTTTTCTGTCCAAGCAGCCCGCCCTGCTCGATCTCGCTGCGCCGCTGGCCATGCTGGCCTACGTTGTGCTGACCGAACGGACGCCTTGGGTCAAGGTGGTGGTGCTGCTCGCCGGATTTATGGCCCCGGTGCTGCTTGTGCTCGCGTATTTCGCGGCTCACGGCGCGCTGGCCGATTTCCATTTCTACGCCTGGCAATACAACCTGCAATGCTACGGACCGGAGGTCGGAGCCACCGAGCGTGTGGTCTCCGCGCTGAAGCCGTTCCAACTGCTCTGGGCCAAATACCCGCTGGTGCTGACCGCCGGAATAGGCGCGGCGGGTTACGTCTGCTTCCGCGTTCTGCAGCGGCAACCGGATAACGCAGAAAAGGCGGAAAACCCCAAGCTGCTCTACGTGCTGGCCTGGTCGGTCACCTCCCTTGCGGGGGCGGCGGCCGGTGGCCGCGGCTTCGATCATTATTTCATCCAGTTCCTGCCGGCCGGCTGCCTGCTCTGCGCTCTGGGCTTGGACGGCCTCGCCCGCTGGGCCCGGCAGCACCGTCTCGCCCGTTGGACTCAGCCGGCCGCGATGATCTTCGGCGCACTCATCATCGTGCAGTTCGGTCACAGCGTCCTGGTTGCCCGCCGGCAGCCGCCGCTGCCGGTCGATCCTTCGTGGCGGGTCTCCGCCTACATCCGCGAACACAGCGCGCCCGACGATCGCATCTTTGTCTGGGGCTACCATCCCGACATCTACCTGTTTGCCGACCGCCGGCCGGCTTCGCGGTTTGTCTATGCCTCATTCCTTTCCGGCCTGATTCCCTGGACCAACACCGCGCCCGGCCGCGACACGGCCTACGCCATCGTGCCGGGCGCGCGGGAGCAGCTGCTCCGCGAACTCGCGGCGGCGCGGCCCGTATTTGTGGTCGATTGCAGCGCCGGCCCGAACCGCTGGTGGAACAAGTATCCGCCCGACACCTTTCCCCAACTGGCGGAATTCCTCCGCGAGGAATATCAGCTGGTGGAAGCCGGCCAATTTGTGCCGCAGGGCTTCCGCCTCTTCCAGCGCCGCCCGCCGGGACCACGGGCCGAGGTGCAACCGGCCGCCGTCGAGTTGCCGCGCGAAACCGCCGCCACGCTGAAACTCGGCGCGATCACCGCCAGCCTGGAACCGATCCGCGCCCGCGCGCCGCATGGCGTGAATCGTTCCCTCGTCGAGGGCCGGCTTGAATACTTCATGCACGCGCCGGCCTCCCTCGTGTATCGCCTGCCCGCCGGGGGCGGGCGGTTGCGCGGCGGCTACGGCTTCAAGCCGGGGGCCTATGCGGCGGACAATCCCGCCCCCACCGATGGCGCCGAGTTCCTCATCCGCTGGCGGCCGGCCTCTGGCGGCGAACAGGTGTTGCTGCGCCGGCTGCTGCGCCCGCGCGAAGACCCCGCCGACCGGGCCCATCAATCCTTCCACCTTGACCTGCCCGCCGGCCCCGGAGGCGAACTCGAACTCGTCATTACGGCAGGTCCGGCGGAAAACGCCACAAGCGACTGGACTTATTGGTCGGACATTTTGTTAGAAACTGTTCGCTAATTGTTTTCATCCCCCCGCCCATCATCGCCGCATGTCCGCGCAAGCCAGAACCCTGATCAAGCCCGCCGTCCGGCTGTGGTTGGAACGCCTATTCCTGTTCCTGCTTGTCGCCTCGTGCATCTTCACCTTCCCGCTCAAGCCGAGTTACGATCTCGATGCCTCCTGGCGCATGGCACTCGGCAAATTCTTTCTTGATGGCCGGCAATTCGGCCGCGACATCGTTTTCACCTACGGTCCGCTGGGTTTCCTGATGGGCAAGACCTACTCGGGCCTCATGTTCTGGAGCCTGCTCGCCTGGCAGGTGACCGCCACCGGCTTTTTCGCGACGCTCATCCTCTATTGGGGCGAACGGCTGGCCGGCTGGGCGCGCCTGGGTTACTTCGCTTTCTTGGTGCTGTTTGGCGTCACCTACGAGGACGCACTGCACATGCTGATGATCGCTCTCGCCGCGCTTGAATTGCTGCGGCGCGTGGAGCGACCGTGGCATTGGAGCTCCGCTCTCTTGCTTCTCATGATGGCGACGCAGTCGGTGGCCAAATTCACCAACCTGATGCTGGCGGCGGTGGCGGTGGTGACAATCACGGCTTTCGCCCTCTGGCGGCACCACCGGCGCTCGGCTGTCCGCTTGCTCGCCTGGTATGGCGGCGGATACCTTCTCATCTGGATACTCTGCGGACAGAATCCGCTGAACCTCCCGGCCTACTTGCGCAACTCCTGGCATGTCAGCCAAGGCTACCAAGAGGCGATGGGCATCATCACCCCCGACCAACCGTTCTGGAAGGCGCTGGTGGTGATCGCCGTGCTCGCGGGCTACATCCTGCTCAACGTGCTGACCCAGCCGGACCGCCCCCGCAGTCTGGCCGGAGCCGTGATCCTGGGTGCCTTCCTCCATCTCAATTGGAAACACGGCTTTGTGCGTTCCGACGGGCACATGGTGGGGTTTTTCTACTGCGCCCTGCTGCCCATCACCGCCTTTCCCGTGCTGCTGGACGAGACCGGGCCGTTCCTGCGCATCAAGCGCTGGGCCTTGGTTGGGGCCGGCGTGCTCTGTGTGTTCGGCATCCGCGACGCCATCCCCGCGCTGGTGGACTCGGCCCATTACATCTTTCGCAACCGGGTTCTGACCAACCTCCAGCGCGCCACCCATCTCGCCGATACGCACGCCGAATACGACCAAGTGCTGGCACGCGAGCTGGCCCTCTATGACCTGCCGCACACCCGGGTCGTCGTGGGGCGCCGGTCACTCGACGTCTTCGGCTACGATCAGGCCAGCGCCATCTACAACAGGTTCAACTATACGCCGCGCCCGGTCTTCCAGAGCTACTCCGCCTACACCCCGGAGCTTGCGAAACTGAACGCCGACTTCTACCGCTCCGACCGCGCCCCCGACTTCGTGCTGCTCAAGGTCGGCTCCATCGACGGTCGGCTGCCGGCGATGGACGACTCCGCCGTCCTCTACCTCTTCACGCAGCGCTACAAATTCATCCTCAACGAGAAATTCTTCCAGCTCTGGCAAAAGACCGGCGTCCCGGTGGATCCCGCCGAAACGCCCCGGCTGCTGGAGCGCCGGAACCTTCCGGTCGGCCAGCCCTGGTCGCTCGCCGAGCACAACCAGCTGCCCTTGTGGGTGCAAATCGACCTGCGCCCCTCGCTGCTCGGGCGCTTGCGCACCTTTTTCTACAAACCGCCCCTGTTGCAACTGGCGATCGAGGACACCCAGGGCCTCACCCGCACCTACCGGATGCCCGCGCCCATCGGGCGGGCCGGCTTCATCATCAACCCGATCATCGAGGACCTCACCGCCTTCACCCGTTACGCCATTAACAAGCCCGAGCGCACGACCCGGCAGATCACACTCATGCTGGCGCCGGCGGACCGCAAATATTTCGCCCCCACGGCGCAGGTCGGGCTGTCGCGCCTCAACACCTCCACCGCCGCCCAGGAATTCTTCAATCCGCTCAATCGCGAGCGCTTTTATATGTTCGGCGTGGCCCCCGTTTCCTTCGAGTCGGCCAATCTGCCCACCAACGAGCAGATCGACGGCAGGGAAGTCATGGTCATCCATGCCCCCAGCGAAATGGTTTTCGATGTCCCGCGCGGCGCCACCACCTTGACCGGCCAGCATGGATTCCTCGCGGGGGCCTATGAGGGCAGCAACAACACGAACGGCGCGGACTTTGTCATTGCCTGGTCCGACGGCAAGGAGTCGGTGGAAATCTACCGCCGGTTTCTGAATCCCAAGCATGTCGCCGCCGACCGCGGCCTGATCAACTTCAAGGTCGACTTGAGCCCTTACATCGGCGGCCGGCTCTACCTCCGCACGCTGCCCGGCCCCTACAACGACATGGGCTGGGACTGGACGGCCTGGTCCAAAATCGACATCAAGTAGCCCCGGCGCAGGGCAAGTGTCGCTCAACTCTCCCCATGGCTGTCCGCAGCAAATTGCTGTCCTGGTGCTGGGCCCTCGGTGGCGCCGGCCTGGTCTTCGCCGCCCGTCTGCGCGAGATCCACACCCACACCGGCGATCTCCCGACCAACGACCAGTGGAAGATCGAGGCGGCCGACATCATCGCGCCGTGGCTTGACGGCGCGCTCCGGCCGGCCGACTTCTTCGCCCCGCATTTCGAGCATGTGCCGGCCTGGACCCGCTTCGTCGCCTGGCTGCAGGTCGTGCTGACGGGCCGGTGGGATCCGTTTCTCCAGACGACGGTCAACGCGCTGTTTTATGCGGCGTTCATCGCGCTCGTCGCCCACTGGATCACGCGCCACCTCCGGCCGCTTGCGGCGGGCGCCGCCGTCGCGCTGCTGGTCTTCAACGGCTGCCTGGCGCACGACTGGGAGAACATCACCTGGGGCTTCCAGTCCCAGTTTCCCCTCGCCCTGCTCTGCGTGTTCCTGCACGCGCAAGGCTCCTTCGCCCATCCGCCCGGCGGCCGTGGCTGGTGGGCGGCGCAGGCCGCCGGCGTGGCCGGGCTCTTCACCCTGGCCGGCCTGTGGGCCGCGCCGCTCGCCGTCGGGCTGGTGGCGCTGTGGACCGATCCGCGCGGCTCCCGCCGCCGCCTGCTGCCGCCGGCCATCGCCGGCCTCGGGCTCGCGCTCATCCTTTGCCTGCGCGCGCGCGCGCCGGGCCCGGCGCTGGATCTCGCCCCGCGCACACCGTGGCAGTTTCTTTTCGCGCTGCTTGATCAGCTCGGCTGGCCGGCGGGCTGGGCGGGAGCCTTCGCGCTGCTCCAGCTGCCGCTGCTGCTGTTCGCGCTGCAGTTGCGCGGGCGCAAGGACGCCACCGCCTTCGACCGCACCGTGCTGGCGCTCGGCCTTTGGGCCGCGGGCATGGCCGTGGCGCTCGCGCTCACGCGCGGCGCCGATTACTACGGCTATGTGTCGCGCTATGGCGAACTGCTGGGCGTGCAGGTGCTGGCCAACTCGCTGGCGCTGGCGCGGCTGGTGCCCGCGCTCCCGCGCGCGCGGTGGGCCGGCGCTCTCTTCGCCGCCGCGTGGGCCGCCGTGGTGGTCGCCGGCGCATGGAACCTCTCGACCGGCGGTCATGCCCGGCATTTCCACGAGCGCTCCGCCACCTACGCCCAGCTCCGCCGCGACGCCGTGCAGGCCTACTTGCGCAGCGGCGACCGCCGCCTGCTGGACGAGCCTGGCACCCGCGCGATCTTCTTCCAGCCGGTCGAGGTCATCACCACCTTGCTCGACCGGCCGCGTTTTCGCGCGTTGCTGCCCGCCTCCGTGTGGCCGGACAATCCGCCCGACCGGACCGGGGCCGCCGTGCGCGCGTTGCAAACCCACGCCTGGCTGGTCGCCGCGCCGGCGGGGCTCCTTTTGCTGGTTGGCGCCGGCCTGTGGTGGCGTGACGCCGCGGCCGCGCCGGTGCTGCCACCGTTCGCGCTCCACGCCGAACCTCTGCTGCCCTGGCTCACCGCACCGGCCGCCCTGGCCGCAGGCGCGTTGGTGTTCTGCTGGCCGGACCCGCTCACGTTTGACCAGGAGGAACGCTGGCGCCGCTTCTTCAATCCGCCCGGTGCCGTCGGCCCGCTCGAGCTGCACATCGTGAGCAGTTCGGAACCGCTGCCGGACGAGCATCTGTTCGGGGCGGTGCCATTGTCGCCCCCGGCCGTGCGCTTCCAGTTCAGCGGCACCAACCCCGGCACGCCGGCGTTCACCTGCACCGCCTGGAGCAAGCCGTTCCCGATCCGGACGGCGTGGTTCATTGTGCCTTACACCGGTTCGCCCGTCGCCCACGGCAACGGCCTGCGCCTCCGGATCGAGGAGCCGGACGGTGGCTTCATTGCCGAGGTCGGCTGTCCAGGTCCGAATACCAATGAAATCGCATACTGGGCGGCGGATGTCCGGCGCTATGCCGGCAGGCAGGCGCGGCTCGTCCTCTATGATGGCCGCACCGACACCGATGCGTGGGTCGGCGCCGCACCCCCCATCGCCGCACCCGATCCTTCGCTCGCCCCCCGGATGCGCGCAGCCTTCGAATGGGAAACCACTGCGCACGCCCACCACGCATTGGCCCGGTTGTCCGGCGCGGCATTCCTCGTGCTGGCGGTTTGGTGGATCGCAGGGCGCTCACCGCGCACCTGAGCCAGGATTGCCATTTTTCCGGCGGCGGGCCGCCGCAAAACGGGATTGTCAAGCGCGGGCGCATGGCGTTGGTTCGCGCAATGTCAGCCGGTCCCCCCGGCCGCCGGATCGGGCCGAGCGGACCGGGATCATCTTCATTTTCGTGCTCCTGGTGGGCTTCCACTTCTGGGGCGCGCGGGTGGCGTGGAGCAGCAACAACCCCCCCGGCGGCGAATTCCGCCAGGCCCAGACCGCGCTCTCGGCCTACTTCATCCAGCAGGAGAACAATTTTTCGCTGGCCTACCCGACCCCGGTTCTGGGCAAGCCCTGGTCGGTCCCGATGGAGTTCCCGCTCTACCAGTGGACGGTGGTGCTGCTCAGCAACGCCACCGGTCTGGATCTGACCCAGGCCGGCCGCACGGTGAGCCTGGCCTGCTTCTATCTCACGTTGCCCGCCATCTTCCTCCTGCTCGGCCACCTGAACCTGACGCCGGTGCGCCGGCTGCCGGTGCTCGGCCTGATCCTCACCTGTCCGCTCTATATCTTTTATGCGCGGGCCTTCCTCATCGAGACCATGGCGCTGATGTTCAGCGTGTGGTTCCTGCTGGCCTTCATCCACGCCGTGGAAGCCGGGGACCGGCGCTGGCTGGTGCTGGCCAACCTCATGGGCATCGGCGCGGGGCTGGTGAAGGTGACGACCTTCATGCTCTACCTCATCCCCGCCGGGGCCTGGGGCCTGTGGATCCTCTACCACTCGCGCTCGACCGAGCACAATCCGGGCTGGAAAAACTTCCTGCTCTTCATCCGCTGGATCGGCAGCGCGACGGCCGTGCCCTTCGCGGTGACACTGTGGTGGCTGCACCTGGCCGACACCACCAAGGCCCTCAACCCCAACGCGGAGTTCCTGCTCTCGTCCAACCTCACGGGCTTCAACTTCGGCTTCGCCGGCGCGCGCCTCTCGGGGGCGATCTGGCATAGCCTCTGGGACGTGTTGCGCCTGAACCTGGCGTGGCCGCCGGTGCTGGCGGCCTGCGGGCTGGGCGTGGCCGTGCTCGGCCGGCGATGGTGGGCGCAGTTCGCCATCTGCCTCGCCGTCTACCTCGGGGCCCAGCTGCTTTTCCCCCAGCTCTACGCCTGGCACGACTATTACTCGGTGGCCAGCGGGGTCCTCCTGCTCGGCGCCCTGGGCTTCGGCCTGGTCGCACTGCTGGAGTCCCGCCTGCCCCGCCTGGTCGTCCTGCCCCTCATTCTCGCCGTCTTCGGCGGCCAGCTCGGGCTCTACGCCGGCCACCTCTACCGGAGCCAGAACAACGTCAATCTCGGCGGCAGCGGCCTGACCGAAGCGCTGCACTACCTGACCCGGCCGGATCAGATGATTGTGATGGCAACCGATGACTGGAGCTCGATCACGCCATATTATGCCCGCCGTCGCGCGCTCATGATCCGCAACGGCAAGGAGCATGACCGGACGTTTGTCACCAAGGCGTTCGCATCTCTCCAGGGCGAGCCCGTGGGCGCCGTCATCCTGTCGCGGGACAATCCCGGCTTCGCCGGCATCGTGGAACTGGCCGCCGCGGAACTCCGCATCGACCCCCAGCCCGTGCTCGAATGGCACGGTCTCAATGTCTTTCTCAATGCCGCCAGGCGCCGGGACACCCTGGCGAATCTGGAGCAAACCCATTTTCACGAGGCCGTCTGGCTGGCGGACGCCGAGCCGGTGGGCAATCCCTCCGCCACGACCTGGATCGAGTATGCGCGCATGAGGCCGGAACAGCGGAGCAGTTTTCAATACATGGATCCTCAGCCCCGGCGCTTCTTGAGCACCTTTGGGCCGGGCCTGAGCATGATCGATGGTCGGCCCTGGCTGACCGCGCACCCCGACACCCGGCTGCGCTTCGCGCTGCCCGCCGGACCCCACCGCTTGAGCGCGGAATTCAGGATGGACCCCGGCTGCTACGCCGAGGCCCTGGCCCCAGGCGACCGGAGTGATGGCGTGGGCTTCGCCGTGTTCGCGATCGCCGCCGACGGCAGCGGCCGCACCCTGTTCAGCCGTCACATCAATCCCGCCGTCAACATCCCGGATCGCGGCCCGCTGCTGATCGAGGTGGATTTCACCCTGGAGCAGCCCGGCGAGATCGAGCTGTTCATCGGCTCGGGGCCGAACGGCAGCAACAGCCGGGACTGGGCGCTGCTCGGGCCGGTGCAGATCGACTGACCCGGCCGCTCAGAATCGGCTGGAAACGGGGCCGCCCGCAGGTATGGCTACCCCTTTCCCTCATGGCCAAGACCATCCTCGTCACCGGCTCCTCGGGCCTCATCGGCTCCGAAGTCTGCGTTTATTTCTCCGCCCTCGGCTACACCGTCCACGGCGTGGACAACAACCAGCGCGCCGTCTTCTTCGGCCCGTCGGGCGACACCCGCTGGAACCAGCGGCGCCTCGCCGCCGAGCTGAAGGGTTTCGTCCACCACGAGCTCGACATCCGCGACCGCGCCGGCGCGCTCGCCCTTGTCAAGACCGTCCGGCCCTCCGTCATCGTCCACGCCGCCGCGCAGCCCTCGCACGACCGCGCCGCCGCGATCCCCTTCGACGACTTCGACACCAACGCCACCGGCACGCTCAACTTCCTCGAGGCCGCGCGCCAGGCCTGCCCCGAGTCGCCCTTTGTGCACATGAGCACGAACAAGGTCTACGGCGACGCCCCCAATTCCATCAAGCTCGTCGAGCAGGCCACGCGCTGGGACTACGCCGACCCGGCCTACGCGCACGGCATCCCGGAAACGTTCACCATCGACCAGTCGAAGCACTCGCTCTTCGGCGCGTCGAAGGTCGCCGCCGACGTGATGGTCCAGGAATACGGCCGTTACTTCAACCTGCCCACCTGCGCGCTGCGCGGCGGCTGCCTCACCGGCCCCAACCACAGCGGCGTCGAGCTGCACGGCTTCCTCTCCTACCTCGTGAAGTGCAACCTTGAGGGGAAGGAATACCGCGTCTTCGGCTACAAGGGCAAGCAGGTGCGCGACAACATCCACTCGCTCGACGTCGCGCGCTTCATGGCGGCCTTCGTGGAAAATCCCCGCGCCGGCGAGGTCTACAACCTCGGCGGCGGCAAGGCCAGCAGCACGTCCATCCTCGAGGCTTTTAAGCTCACGGAGAAATTCACGGGCCAGGCGCAGGTGCACACCTACGTCGACCAGCACCGCGCCGGCGACCATATTTGTTACTACTCGGATCTCCGAAAGATGAAGGCCCATTATCCCAAATGGGACATCACACAGTCCTTGGAAGAGACGATTCGCCAGATCGTCGCCGCGTGGCGGTCGCGAAAGTAACCGGACCGGGTGTCCGCGAGGAACAATCCCGATTGGCGCCGCCTGGGCGATCCACCCCCGGCGGGGTGAGGGAAGAGCCTGTGCGGATCGCTGAGGAATGCTGGCCGTCCGCGTCAGCAAGACCGGCGGGCCCACCGACACGGCCGCGCGGCACGGGCAGTATTTCTTCGACCCGTATGGCCTCAACAACGCCGCCAACGCCGTGTTCGCCTCCCTCAACGTCTCCGACGGCACCGCGACCACCGCGCTCCCGGCCTACCTCGAGAAAACCCCGCAGGCCCTCGCCTACGACGACGACGGCAACCTCACCTCCGACGGGCGGTGGCTCTACAGCTATGACGCCGAGAACCGCCTCACCGCCATGCAAACCGCCCCGGCTGCCTACAACCAGGGCACCCCGCGCGAACTCCTCCAGTTCGCCAACGACTACCTCGGCCGGCGCGTCAAGAAAGTGCACTCCAATTGGAACGGCAGCACCTGGGTGTTCGATTACGAGCGCCGTTTCCTCTGCCACGGCTGGAACCTCATCGCCGAGATCGACGCCGCCTCGCAGAACATCCTCAAAAACTACTTCTGGGGGCTGGACCTCTCCGGCACCCTCCAAGGCGCGGGCGGGGTGGGCGGGCTGCTCATGGCGCAGGAGGGCGGCACTACCTACTTGCCCATGTTCGACGGCAACGGCAACGTCATGGGCATGATCAAGGCCAGCACCGGCTCGGTCGACGCCGCCTACGAATACGACGCGTTTGGGAATACTTTGCGGGAATCGGGACCATACGCGGCGAGCAACCCCTTCCGCTTCGCCACCAAGTATGCCGATGTCGAGACGGGCCTCATCCAATACAACACCCGTTACTACTCGCCCAGCCTCGGCCGCTTCATCAACCGCGACACCATCGGCGAGCAAGGTGGCCTCAACCTCTACGCTTACGTGCTGAATAATCCGAGCAATCGCTGGGACCATCTCGGGATGACACCTCTCGATTCAATTGGCACCACCTATGGCCTGCCGAAGATGACTATCACAGGCGTCAACCTCAGTTGGGTCGGCACTGGCGCGGGCATGACCGCAGGAACGACCATGAAGGGAGCTTCTTCATGGGGTGGTGGATCAGGCCATGGCTTTTCGCTTACTGCACTGACTGGGGCTTTTAAGCGATGGAGTGATTGGGCTGCATCTCAAAATAAACCCGTGACCCAAGTCAGTGAAAATACATTCACAATGAACCCCGACGGCGACCACGATGAACTAAAAGTAGTTGAGAGTGATGGCTCTGTTACGCAATATTCAATGGATCTCGCGACCCGCGAAGTAACCTTAACGGGTTCAGTTCAGGATGTCCCTATCAATGCCCCAAACAATACTGGAAATGTTGGCAACGCAATCGGCGCAACAGCGCGTGCTTTGTGGAAGGCAGGCAACGCGGTCTACAGAGCGGGTGCCACTACAGCGGGCGCGGTTGCCACGGCCGGCAGATACGCTGGGCCGGCTCTCGGGGAGGCAATCATCAGGAACAACGACTTGAAGTTGATGGTAGGGTTTGAAGCTGGTGAAGGAATCAACTTCGCGCAGTCCTTCACTCGGGACCTCGATTTCTTTGAGTCGTCAACTGACATGGGCCTAGGAGGAAGCGCCATTGCCTACGGAGGCATCGAATGGGAGATTAGGGCGTGTATTCAAACCCGATGAGTGAGCCAATCCAGAGCGGCCGCGAACTGCACGAAGGCCAAGAAGGTGGCGGCGAGCTTCTCGTAGCGGGTGGAGATGCGCCGGTATTTTTTGATGCGGCCAAAGAAATTTTCGATGTGGTGGCGATGCCGGTAATAACCGCGA
>JACPPI010000012.1 GCA_016190985.1 Opitutia bacterium
AAACGCCTGTTCCCATCGCCGCAAATCCCCCACGCGCGCCTCCGCCATGCCCTTTTTCCACCCGCTAACCACCGTCGTCCCTCAAAAAAATCCCGGCAGGCTCATCCACCAGACCCAGCCGCGAGTTTTTCAGAGGCTCCTTAATAGTTTACAAATATTACGAGGGGAAAAGGGAGATCGAAGGCGCGGAGGCCGCCGGGTGGTGAAGTAACAATGGGCGCAGCGGACTGCGCCCCGGGGATGGATCCAGGCGGATGGGCCGATTATTTCCGCGAGTCGCGCTGGAAGATGAACACGACCTTGAGCATCTGCCAGGCGAGCCAGAACACGCCGGCCATGCAGCCGGCGGCCAGCCCGCCCCAGAGCTTGATCATCGCCGGGTCGCGGGACGGCACATGGGAGTTCACCAGCCAGTAGAAGATGGCAAACGCCCCGGCGGTGAGCGCCAGGTCGATGACGAGGGTGACGGCGGAAAGGGGCTTTTTCTCGGGCGAGGCCATGCCCGAAACACAAGGAGGCGACCCGGTTTTGTCGAACAGAAACTGGGCCGGGGGCCCGGGCGCCCGGAGTGGCCGGGGGCATCCCGGGGCCCGGCGGAGCCACTGCGCATTTCTTGTGAGCGGCGTCGCTCCGAGCAAAATATGCATGGTGGCAGACAAGATGTGGCGAGCGGCCCCGGGCCGTTTCGGGGATACTGCCAGCCAGCCAATCCGGCTGCCCCCAGCGACCAACCCACCAACCGTCCACCCCTCATGACCACGCGACAAAACCTCCTCCTTATCACCCTCACAGGCGCGGCCCTCACGGGCTTCGCCGCCGACGCGGCCACCAACTGGACGGAATCCTGCGCCAAATGCCACGGCGCGACCGGCAAAGGCGACACCAAGATGGGCAAGAAGCTGGGCATCGCCGACCTCACGGACGCGAAGGTCCAGGCCAAATTCACCGACGAGCAAGCCGGCAAGGCGATCAAGGAAGGGCTCAAGGACGAGAGCGGCAAAACCACCATGAAGGCGGTCGAGGGCCTGAGCGACGAGGACGTCAAGGCGCTCGTCGCCCACGTGCGAACACTGAAGAAATAATTCACGACCAAAAATCGTCGCCATGGATCCACGCCCCACGCGACCCGGGAACAGCAAAAGCAGCCGCACCAATCTTTGGCTGGGCGGGCTGACCGTCGGGTTTCTCGGCCTGGCCGGGCTTTTCCTGGCCGGCACGCGCAGTCCGCGGCCGGCGCGGGCGGACATCCCGCCCGTCGACAAAAAATTCCTCGAGACCACGCCCTGGCGCCAGACCTACGCCGATCTGGTGAAGGCCAAGGAGGATCTCTCCGATTACGATTGCTACGGCTGCCACGAGAAAAACAAACCGCCGCCGATCCGCTTCGACGACAAGGGCAAGATCATCATCCCGAAGGAGCATGCGAACATCGTGATGGGCCACGGCTCGCACGACCGGAACGACCTCTGCTACAACTGCCACAATGAGCAGAATCTGGAGACGCTCCAGGTGCGCGACGGACGGCAGGTGAAATTCGACAACATCCCGCTGCTGTGCGGCAGCTGCCACGGCCCGACCCTGCGCGACTGGGATGCCGGCGCCCACGGCCGCACCAGCGGTTTCTGGGACCGGAAGCTGGGAGAGGCGCAGCGGCTCAGCTGCGCCAACTGCCACAATCCGCACTCCCCCCGCATTCCCCCCCGGGAACCCGCCCCGGGGCCGCACACGCTGCACGAGACCACCCCGCCGGCCCAACCCGGCCACTGACATGTCCGCCCCGCCCACCCCGCCCGACCCCACCTCCGACGCCGCGATGACGCGCCGCAGTTTTCTTCGCGGCACGGCGGCCTTCGGCGGCCTCACTGCGCTGGCGGCGAGCCTGGCGCCGTTGCGCGAACTCAGCGACTTCAGCTCCACCGAGCAGTTTCTCCAGAAATATTACAAGGAGATGACCCCCTCGGACATGGCCAAGGTGATCGCCCGCATCGAGCGCGAGGTGCAGCACCAATACGGGGTGCGCCCGCATGTGCGCGACCTGAAGCCGATGGACGGCGTCGAGTTTGTCTACTGCCTCAACCTGACCCGCTGCATCGGCTGCCGCAAATGCGTCCACGCCTGCGTCGCCGAGAACAACCAGTCGCGCAATCCCGAGATCCAATACATCCGCGTCCTCAAGATGCCGCACGGCTCGATGGACGTGGAGAAGGGCGACCACAACTACAAGGACGCGCAGGTGCCCGACAAGGGGTTTTTCTACATGCCGGTGCAGTGCCAGCAGTGCAAAAATCCGCCGTGCGTGAAGGTCTGCCCCGTCAACGCCACCTGGCAGGAGAAGGACGGCATCACGGTCATCGACTACGACTGGTGCATCGGCTGCCGCTACTGCGAGGCGGCGTGCCCGTATTTCGCCCGGCGGTTCAACTTCACCAAGCCCGAGATCCCGAAGGACCGGCTCAACCCCGAGATGGCCTACCTCGGCAACCGGCCGCGCAAGATGGGCGTGATGGAGAAGTGCCACTTCTGCATCCAGCGCACCCGCGCGGGCAAATACCCGGCCTGCCTCGAGGTCTGCCCGGTCGGCGCGCGCAAGTTCGGCAACATCCTGGACCCCGAGAGCGAGGTTTCGCACATCCTGCGCGAGAAACGGGTGTTCATCCAGCTGAAGGAGGAAATGGGCACCTCGCCGCGGTTCTACTACTACTTCGACAAATGAGACCGGCTGCATTCCAAACGCACCTCTTTGCCCCGAGCGCCGTCCTGCCTCCCGGTTCCTGCGCAAAATGATCACCGCGACCCGCAACTACCTGGTCTTCCTCCGGCGCTGCGCGCGGATCGCGTTCACCGGCGACTGGCGCTACTACCTGTGGATGGCCGTGCTGACGGTCATCGCGCTCGTCGGCCTCAACGCCTACGCCAAGCAGCTGGTCCACGGCCTCGTCGTCACCGGCATGAGCGACGAGGTGTCGTGGGGCGTCTACATCGCCAACTTCACCTTCCTCGTCGGCGTGGCGGCGGCAGCGGTGATGATGGTCATCCCCGTCTACATCTACGGCAACGAGGACCTGCACGATCTCGTCATTTTCGGCGAGCTGCTGGCGGTCGCCGCCATCATCATGTGCCTGGCGTTCGTGACGGTTGACCTCGGCCGGCCCGACCGGTTCTGGCACCTCATCCCCGGCATCGGCCAGATGAACTTTCCCGCCTCGATGCTCAGCTGGGACGTGATCGTGCTCAACGGCTACCTGCTGCTCAACGTGTGGATCTGCGGCTACCTGCTCTATTGCCGCTATCAGAAGAAAAAGGCGTCGAAGTGGTTCTATATTCCGTTTGTTTTCCTCGCCATCGTCTGGGCGATCTCCATCCACACGGTCACCGCCTTCCTCTACGTCGGGCTGGGCGGGCGGCCGTTCTGGAATTCCGCGATCGTGGGCCCGCGGTTTCTCGCCTCGGCCTTCACCGCCGGCCCCGCGCTTATCATCCTCGCCCTGCAGGTGGTCCGCCGGGTCACCGCCTCCGTGCCCACCGGCGAGACCGCGTGGCCGTGGCCGGGTGCGGCCGCGCCGGAGCCGGTGACGGGCCGGGCGGCCACCCTTGAGGATCTGGACCTGCTGGCCCGGCACCTGCCTGAACTGGCCTTCGTGCCGGCGGCGGATCGCCGGAGCTGCCTGGCCGGCGCGACGGTCCTGGAAGTGGCGGCGCGCACCATCTTGTTGCACCAGGGAGGGACGGACACCGACGCCTTCTTCATCCTGAAAGGCCGGGTGGTGGTCAAGCGGGAGGAAGGCGGACGCTCCCGGATCACCCGCAGCGTCGGTCCGGGCGAACAGTTCGGCGAGGTCTCGTCCCTCACCGGAACCGCGCGCGTGGCCACCGCCATCACCGAGGAGCCCTCCCGGGTTTTGCGCCTGCCGGCGGAGTCCCTGCGCCGGCTCATGCGCACTCCCCAGATGAACGAGATTGTCCGCTCCCGGATGACCGAGCGGCTCATGATCACGGATCGGGGGCTGCTCATGCTCCGCAGCATCGTGCAGGTGTCGATGATCATCAATGTCTTCCTGCTCGCCTGCGAGGTGTTCAAGGAATTCTACTCCGGCACGACGCACGGGGCTTCGGCGAAATATCTTTTCTTCGGCCTGCACGGGCACAACGCGCTCGTGCCCTGGATCTGGACCGCCATCGGCTTCAACCTCATCGCCATGGTGCTGCTGGTGCTGCCCCTCAGCCGCGGCCTGAAGTATCTCAACATCGCCTGTGTGCTCAGCATCATCGGCATCTGGATCGAGAAGGGCATGGGCCTCGTCATCCCCGGCTTCATTCCCACGCCGCTCGGGGCGATCGTGGACTACCTGCCGACGCTCAACGAGACCCTGGTGTGCCTCGGCATCTGGGCGTTCGGCCTGCTCTGCTACACCATCTTCCTCCGCATGGCGGTGCCGATCCTGCAGGGCCGGCTGACCAAGGCCAACGAAATCCGGTAGACCGCCGCATCGGTCTCCGCACCGTCCGGCCTGCTGGACGCGTCATGTCCGCGCCCCGGGTGCCGGCGCAGCGGCCGGCGCGCGCGTGGTTGTCCGTTCAACCGGCAATATATGCGCAGCTTCCGCCAAAATCGGGGCAGCCAACGCCCCGCGGTTCGCCGACAATCCGGCCGATGGTGGCGTGCTGGATGCGCCGCCTGCCGGCCATACCCCTCCAGTATCCGACCCCGCGCTATCATGAAAAAATCATCCCTGTTCGCCGCAGCTTGTGCATTGACCGTAACCGCCACACTCGCCGCCGGCGACGCGCCAGCCGGAACCCGGCAATATTGGGAAGAGCATTGCGCCAGTTGTCACGGGGTGGACGGCAAAGCCGACACCAAGGCGGGGAAAAAGATTGGCGCGATCAACTTCACCGACCCCCAGAGTCAGGCCAGGTTTACCGACGAGCAAATGTTCACGGCGATCAAGGAGGGCGTCAAAAACAAGAGCGGGAAATACACGATGAAGCCCGCCGAAAACGCATCCGATGAACTGATCAAATCCCTGGTCACCCATGTCCGGTCCTTCAAAAAGTAGCTGACCGGAGGGCGGCCCGAAAGCCGCACCGGCCGGCGGCGGATCCCCAAGGCCTCCTTCCCCCAACGCCCTTGAACTACTCCATCACGATCCCGGACGTGGCGTATTTCGAGGGCCAGGTGCTCTGCCGCACCGGCTGCCCGGTGCACACCGACGCCGGCGGCTATGTCCAGGCGATCACCGAGGGGCGCTACGAAGACGCCTACATCATTGCGCGCCGGCCGAATCCCTTCGCTTCCATCTGCGGGCGGGTATGCGCCGCGCCCTGCGAGGCGAAGTGCCGGCGGAAAGACATCGACGCCGCCGTCGCGATCCGGGCGCTGAAACGATTCGTGTGCGAGCAGTGCGGGGTGGAGTCGGGGAACTTTGACCTCAGCCGGGTTTATCCCGCCGCGCAACGAGCCGGGCAGGCGAAACCGGGTCACGGAAGAAAAGTCGCCGTCGTCGGGGCCGGGCCGGCGGGCATGGCTTGCGCCCATGATCTCGCCTTGCTGGGTTTCAAGGTCACCGTCTTTGAAGCGCAGAGCATGCCGGGCGGGATGCTGACCCTGGGCATCCCGCAATACCGGCTGCCGCGCGAGATCATCCACGCCGAGATTCAGGCGATCCTCAACCTGGGCGTGGAAATCAGGCTGAACCGCCGGTTGGGTCGCGATTTTTCCCTGGCCAGCCTCACGCAGGATGGATTCGAGGCGGTCTTCCTGGCCATCGGCGCGCACAAGAGCCGCGAGCTGAACATCGAAGGGGTGGAGCTGGACGGGACCTTCCGCGCGATCGATTACCTGCTCAACATCAATCTCGGCTACAAGATCGATCTCCACGGCAAAGTGGTCGTGATTGGCGGCGGCAATGTGGCCTTTGACGTCGCGCGCTCGGTCGTGCGGCAGGCGGGGCAGATTGACGACATGAGCCCGGAAGCGATGCGCAAGATCTTGCGCGAGGCCACGACCACCCTGGATCAGCTCACCCGGGGAGAAAAAGAAGGGCCGGAGGACTTGAAAGTGGCCCTCGACGTGGCCCGGCAGGCGCTGCGCGCCGGGGTGCGCGAAGTCCACATGTATTGCCTCGAGAGCATGGAGGAGATGCCCGCGACGAAGGCCGAGATCGAGGAAGCGGTGGAGGAGGGCGTGAAACTGCACACGCGCTGGGGGCCGAAACGCATTCTGGGGAAAGACGGCCGCGTCACGGGCATCGAGCTGATCAAGGTTGGCTCCGTGTTCGACCAAAACCGGCGTTTCAACCCCACCTTCCTGGAAGGCACGGAGGAAACGGTCGCCGCCGACGGGGTCGTTCTCGCCATCGGCCAGGCGGCGGACCTCTCGTGGGTGCGCCCGGAGGACAATCTCAAGATCACTCCGCGGGGCAGCATCGAAGCGGATCCCGAAACGCTGGCGACGTCGCGCCCCGACGTGTTCGCCGGCGGCGACGTCGCGTTCGGGCCGCGCATCATCATCACCGCGGTGGCGGAAGGCCGCCGGGCGGCGCTTTCCATCGCCAAGTTCCTGACCGGCCAAAAGCCCGCGGACGCCGTCACGATCCGCACCACGGTCTACAACGCCCACCGGATGTTCCCCGGCTACGAAAAACTTCCGCGGAGGGAGCCGCCCGCGATCGCCACCGATCGGCGGGTCGGAATCGCCGAGGTCGAGAGCGCTTACGCGGCGGCCGACGCGCGGCGGCAAGCGGCCCGCTGCCTGAAATGCCACCTCAGCCCGGTATTTGACGGCGACCTCTGCGTGCTGTGCGGCGGCTGTGTGGATGTCTGCCCCGAATCCTGCCTGCGCATGGTGGACGTGGCCGACATCAATGGCAGCGAAACGCTCGCCGCGCTCTACCGCGCGCGCTACGGCGCGCCGCCGGCCCGCGGGGAAGCCGCCGCGATCATCAAGGACGAAACCGCCTGCATCCGCTGCGGACTCTGCGCCGCGCGCTGTCCCACGCACGCGATCACCATGGAACGCATCGAACGACTGCAACCCGCCTGACCCATGAACCAAGGCCATTCCTCACCCTCCGCGCCCCGGGCGCCGCAGCCGGGCAAAGGCGACAGCCGGCGCGATTTCATCTGGCTGACCCTCGGCTGGCTGGCTTCGCTGTTTGCGCTCGGCGCGAGCGGATTCGCCACGCTGCGCTCGCTGGTGCCGAATGTCCTGTATGAGCCGAGCCGCCGGTTCAAGGCCGGCCGGCCGGGGGACTATCCGGATGACACCGCGACCTTCATCGAAGAGGTGCGCCTGTTTATCGTGCGCAAAGGGAGCACCTATCGCGCCATGAGCGCCATCTGTCCCCACCTCGGCTGCACGGTGAACGCCACCGTCGGCAAGCATCCCTTTCTCTGCCCCTGTCACGGCAGTCATTTTTCCCCCGACGGCGCCGTGATGAGCGGCCCCTCGCCGCGCGGGCTGACCTGGCATGCGCTGAGCCTGAGCAAGGACGGACGCCTGGTCGTCGACCTGGACCGGGCCGTGACGCACGACAAAACCCTCGTCATCCAAGCATGAAATCACCCAAGCAGGTCTGGCTGTGGTTTGCCGGGACGCGCGTCGGCCGATCCATCTTCCGCGTCGGTCTGCCGGAGAGCAACCTGGGCCGGATGCAGGCGATGGTTTCGAGTTTCCTGCTCCATCTCCACCCGGCCAAGGTGCACCGGCATTCGCTCCAATTCTCCTCCACCCTGGGGCTGGGCCTGATTTCGCTCTACCTCTTTTTGCTCCTGTGCATCACCGGCGTGGCGCTGATGTTCTTCTACGTTCCCAGTCCCGAGCATGCCTATGACAACATGAAGGACCTGGAGTTTGTGGTGTCGGCCGGAATGATCGCGCGCAACATGCACCGGTGGTCCGCGCACCTCATGGTGCTCTGCGTGTTCCTGCACATGTGCCGCGTGTTTTACACCGGAGGCTACAAGCCCCCGCGCGAATTCAACTGGGTCGTCGGGGTCGGGCTCTTTGTCATGACGCTCGTGCTGTCCTTCACCGGTTATCTGCTGCCGTGGGACCAGCTGGCCTTCTGGGCGATCACGGTCGGCACCAACATCGCCGGCTACGCCCCGGTCATCGGGAAGAAAATCCAGTTCCTCCTGCTGGGCGGCAACATCGTCGGCGAGTCGGCGCTGCTCCGCTTTTACGTGCTGCACGTCGTCGTGCTGCCGGCCGCCGTGGTGTTCATGGTCGCCCTCCACCTCTGGCGCGTGCGCAAGGACGGCGGACTTTCGCGGCCCGGCGAACCCGATGTGCTCGTGCCACAGTCGGAAACCGGCCGGCTTTCCACCAACAAGACCTACGGGCTGATGGAACTGGCGCGGGGCACGTCGCCCGCCGTGGGGCTTGACCCCGCGGATGAATTGCCGGCCTGGCCGCACCTGGTGTTTCGCGAGGTTCTCCTGTTCCTGGCCACGATGGCCGTGGTCATGTTCCTGAGCGTGTTTTGGAACGCGCCGCTCGAGGAGTTCGCCAATCCGGCGCATCCGCCGAACCCGGCCAAGGCGCCCTGGTATTTTCTGGGCCTGCAGGAGCTGGTGGCCTACTCGGCGTTCTGGGGCGGGGTGGTCGTGCCGGCGCTGCTGCTCGTGGCGCTCGTCGCCTTGCCCTACCTCGACCGCGAACGGGCGGGTGTCGGAGTCTGGTTCGCGCGCGAACGCCGGGTGGCGGTCACGCTCTTCACCCTCTGCGTCGTGGCCGCCGTGATTCTCACCGTCATCGGCACCTATTTCCGCGGGCCCAACTGGGGCTGGGTTTGGCCGTGGGCGGCGTCGGTTGTTGTCCCGCACTGAACCATGGACGCTTTGAAAAGATTCTATCCGTGGTTTGCGCTGCTCGGGCTCGCCGTCGGGGGACTGGTGCTGGCGGGCTATTACAAGGACGAATTCCGGGAATGGAAACGCTGGCAGCGGGACTACAACGCCCAGGAACTCAGCCGCGCCGCCACGCCGGAGCAGAAAGAGCAGGCCCGCGCCCTGCCGGTTGAGATCAGGCAGATCGTGCTGCCGGGCCTGCAACGGGTGGACCGCTGCACGACGTGCCACCTCGCCGTCGAGGATCCGGGTTATGCCGGCTACAGGCAGCCGCTCGCCTACCACCCGAGTCACGCGCAGCACCCGTTCGACAAATTCGGCTGCACGATCTGCCACCAGGGCCAGGGGCGCGCCACCGAACGCGAGGCGGCGCACGGGCGGGTCGCGCACTGGGAGCATCCGATGCTGGCGATGAAATACATCGAGGCCTCGTGCGCGAAGTGCCACGCCGCCACCGATCTGCCCCGCTCCCCGCTGCTGGCGCGCGGGCGCGCCTTGTTCGACGAGCAGGGCTGCATCGGCTGCCACAAACTCGGCGGCTTCGGGGGCAACCTTGGCCCGGAATTGGACAGGGTCGGCGCGAAACGGAGCCCGGAATGGCTCGCGAAACACTTCAAGTCACCCGCGGAACTCGTGACCGGTTCAAGCATGCCGCCCGTGAAACGAAGCGACGCCGACGTGACGGCACTTACCCTGTTCATGTTGGGGCAGACCGGCGAGCGGCTGACGGAATATTATGTTTCGATGAAAACCATCCCCGGACCGGAACTGGGGCAGAGGTTGTTCAGCCAGAAAGGCTGCATCGGCTGCCATACGGTCGGCGGCAAAGGCGGCAAGGTCGGCCCGCCGCTCGATGATGTCACCAAACGGCGGGCCCCCGACTGGATTGTGAAGCATTTTCGCGATCCGGCGTCGGTCTCCCCTGAAACGGTGATGCCAAAATACAATTTCACGGAGCCCGAGATCCGGGCGCTGGCTGCCTTCCTCGGCTCGCTGACCGGAGCCGACATCTCCGCGTTCATGAAAATCCCGTCGCAGGCGTCGCCGATCGAGCGCGGCCGGGCGGTCTACCTGAAATTCGGGTGCGGCGGATGCCACGGCGCGAACGGGGAAGGCGGCGTGCCGAATCGCAATGCCAGGGCCAATCAGCAGATTCCGGCTCTGACGGCGGCCAATGATGTCGCCGATGTCTTCCTCGAATCGTTCGTCACCGAGGGCATCCCGGACCCGGCGAAACTGGACCCAAACGGCCCCAAGCCGCCCATCTACATGCCGGCTTTTGGCGACAAGATTTCCGAAGGCGAACTGGCCGATCTCATCAGCTACCTGCGCAGCCTGCAGCCCGCTCCGAACGAAAAGCCGTAGAGCACCCTCCGCGCGGCGGCCAACCCCGACTGCGGGCCGCAAGGCCGCGCGCCCGGTCCCAGTGGCAGCCAAGGGACCCAAGGATTGAGGAGCATGCAGCAAGAAATGCGGAGCCGGGCGGGGGCGTTGCGGGCAGTATGGCGGCGCGCCAATCAGCCCCACCCTAAGAGCAACCCACCCCATGGCCCAGCAGCTCACCGCGGATGATGCCCGCCAGTCCCTCGCCGCCCACGTCGAGGCAAAGGGCGTGGAGATATTTTATAAATACGGCCCGGTGATCGGCTGGACCGGGCTGCAGCAGTTGCTGGCCGACCGGGTCTACGTGCGCTATCCCTGCGAGGTGGTGTTTGACGCCGGCCCGCTGGAGCCCGGCGAGTTTGCCGTGCCCGTGCAGAAGGGCGGGCGGCCGGAGGAGGGGTTCACGATGTTTGTGCACCCGATCTTCATGCCCCAGCTCGACCTCGTGCCGGCGTTGGTGCTCTACCAGCTGGTGGCGCTGAACTACGGCGTCTTCGCCTCGGCGCACGACGCCGAGACCTTTGGTGCCGCCGCCCTCGGGCTCACGCGCGACGAATATTACGACCAACTGTGCGAGGTCTCGGACCAGCTCGGCGGCGCCGGCCCGACGGACATCCTGGGCCGGCCGCTGGAAGCAGCGCCGGCCGGTGGCGGCTGTGGCGGCGGTTGCCATTGAGGCAACCGGCCGCTCAACCCGGTTTGTCCGGGCCCGGCCGGGAGCGCAGCCGCGTGAAGATCAGCGAGACGACCAGCATCACGGTGCCGAGGGCGAGGAAGGACAGGACCCGCAGCACGGGCCCGAAGCGGCTGGTGCCGACGACCGTCACATAGATGGCCGTGAGCAGCAGCGTGGCGTGGCCCATCCAGCGGAACTTCGGGCTCCGGACCAGGAGGTTCAGCGTGTAGTAGAACAGCGCCAGCCCCACCCACGCCAGGCCCACGAAACGGACCGGCACGAGGTGGTAGAGCGCGTAGGGGAACACCACGAAGGCGGCGAACAGGTAGGCGTTGCGCATCAGGTCCGTCTTCAGCTCGAGCCGGTCCTGCTGCCAGTTGAGGAGGCGCGCGCTCACCAGCGCCACGAGGCCGAACCCGATGCTGATGCCGGTCTCCGCCTTGCTGACGAAGATGTAGGCCAGGACGATGGCGACATAGATCAGGAAATTTGCCACCACGATGAAGCGCGAGCGGAACCACACCGCCGTCGCCGCCACGATGACGCTCTGCAACGACAGCCAGACGAAGACCTCGGGCACCGCGGACGCCTTCATGATCGCCACGCTCAATGCGGCGTAGCCGGTCATGGCATACAGGAAGGTCGAGACGCGGCTGCGCTCCCGCAGCCAGAACACGACCGCCAGGCCGAGGAACTCCGCGAAGGCGAGCCCGTGCGCGGCCGCCAGGCCCGGGGTGGACGCAGCCACCGTGTGCACGAGGAACAGGAAGTAGCCCAGGCCGCAGTTCAGCAACGCGCCGGCGCAGGGCACGGCGTCCTCCCGGTCGCGGTCCGGCCGCAGCAGGGAGGCGGTGGCGAAGATGCCCGCCAGCGCCAGCAGGACCGCCGGCGCGGCGGCCGGCGCGGTCGCGAGGTGAAACGCCCCGCCGCGAAAGGGGTTGCCCACCGCCCACAGCAGATACGTGCCATAGCCGAGGGGAATACCGACCAGGCCCAGCCGCGGCCAGCCCGCCCGCACGCTGACGACGACCGTGAGCACGGCCAGCAGCCCGACGGACCCGAGGACAAACCCCGCCGAGCCGACGGCAATGGCCGTGGCGTAGCCGCTCAACAGCGCGAGCCCGGTGAGCCAGGGGGATTGCCGGCGCCACGCGAGCACGAGGTTGAACCCCGCGGCCAGCGCCAGCGGCGCGCGGCCCGCGAGGCTCTCGATGGACAGCACCGGTTGCGCCCCGAAGAAATACAGGCGCAGCGTGGCAAACCAGAGCAGCGCCAGGCCGGCGCCGCGCAGGTAGCCGGCAACAAGCTCAAAAGTGTTCCGCCACACATGGGCGAGGAGAAACAGCCCGGCCGCGACCAGGCCCCCGGCGAGCGACGGCACGGCGGCCGGCAGCCGGGCATGCGGCAGCGACAGCATGAAGCCGGCGCCCAGCGCCAGAGCGAGGATGCCCGCGATCGCGAACCAGTTCTGGCCGACCTCGAACTCGAATTCATCGTCCGCTCCCGTCGCCGCCGCGGGCGGCCCGAGGTCTGCGGTCGCGGCCGGGACCGGGGCCGGCTCGGGTGCATCCGATTGCGCGGGCACACCCAAGTGGGCTTCGAGCCGGGCCAGCCGGGCTTCGAGGTGCGCCAGCCGGACAGCTTCCGGGGAGCCAGCAGGGGGCTGATGCGGATCGGGGGGCATGGAGGCGGAGGACACGGATGCGGGGCGGCTGGGGAGGGCGCCCCCGCGTAGGGCATCATCGCGCGATCGCCGCCGGCTGCCTACCGCCGGATTGGCCGAAGCCGCGCATATCTTGTCGTGCCCCGGAGCGTCCGGCCGGGGGCAAGAAGAAGGCCGCGGGTCCGAGGACCCGCGGCCTGACCAGTATCACTTACCCGAGACTAAAGGGCGTAGGCGAGCGAGACGTAGGCGAGCGGTCCCTTGAAGTTGGTGAACCCGCCGGTGGTGTCGTTCTTGCTGTCGAAGTAGCCGATCTTGGCGTTGGCGAGGATGCGGTCGGAGAACTTGTGCTTCAGGGCGAGCGTCACGGTGTATTCCTTGACGGCCGCGCCGTAGGGCTGGGAGGCGACGATGGCCGGGTTGAAGTTGTCGGCGCGATACCACGTGTATTGCAGCTGGGCGTCCGTCGCCTTGTCGACCACGCAGCCGGCCACGACGCTGCCGTTGACGTAGTTGTTGTCGGCGTTGCGGAGGACGTCGTTGGCGGTGCCGCCGGCCCGCGGATAGGCCGTGCTGGTGGTCGCGAAGACCACGTTCAGATTGGCCTGCACATAGACCTGGTTGTTCGGAGTCCAGTCGATGGTCTCGCCAAAGAGATGGTTCGTGGAGTCCAGGCTGGTATACTTGTCGTTCACGTCCGTCTGCGTGTTCATTTTGCCGTCCTGGCGGACATAGCGGGTCGTGCACGTGAGGGTCGGGGCCGGCTTGACGATGGCGGTGAGCTTGGTGCCGTAGAACTCGTAGCCGAGGTTGAAGATCACGCCTTCATCGTCGCCGAAGCCCGTGTAGCGGTTCAGATGGCTCTTGTAGAACACCTCGGCGCGCACGCTGGCCTTGGGGGAAATCGTCCAGTTGGCGCCGGCTTTGTAGTGGCCTTGGGTCACCTTGATGCGGTCCGACATGGAGGCTTCCGACGGGGCCGCGTTCAGGGTCACGCCGGTGCTGAGGCCGGACTGGTCGCCGGGCGAATACCGGTAGTCAAACGTGCCGTAGAGCGCCAGGTTCTTGATGCCGGTGTAGCGGACCTCCAACTCCGGCACCCAGGCCTGTTCGTTGCGGAGGCTGTTGTTCGGGGCGTCGACCAGCACCGGCGTGATCACCCCGGTGGCCTGCACAATCAGGTTGTTGATGTAGGTCACCTGGTTGACGCCGCTCACCTCGAGCCGCTCGCGCTTGAGCGCGAGATTGACGGCCAGATCCTGCGCCGGCTTGTAGGCGAACCCGAGATTGGCCGTGAAGATGTTCTCCTTCGTGTTGCCGAAATCGGTGCGGTAGGAATACGGGGGGCGGCCGTTGGCGGTGAAACCGCCGACCCCGCTGACCACGCCGAAGGGGGTCCGGAGGAAGAGCGTGAGCTCGCGGTCGCCGGAGATGTCCGCCGTGGAGCGCTGGTAGTTGAGGCCGCCGAACAGGCTGAGCCGGTCGCTGAACTTCGTCTCGAACTTGCCCGTGTAGTTCATGACCCGGGCCTTGCTGCCGGCCGCGTCGAAGCCGAGGATCGGGTTGTTCGCCAGCGCGGGCGGAATCACCGTGACCGGGGACGCCGGGATGGCGGGATACGGCCGCAATTCGCCGGGATAGCGGTTGAGGTAGCGCGTATCGAGGAAATCGGTCCGGTTGTTCGTGACGACGAGCTCGAGGTCGGTCTTGCCGACCGTGTGCCGCAGGGAGGCTTCGAGGACCTTCTGCCGCTCGTTGAGGTCGATGTAGGAAGCGACGATCTTGCGGGCGGCGGAATACGGGTTCAGGCTGCTCTGCGAGAGGATCGGGATGCCGGTGAAATCGGTATCGCCCCAGATCGTCGTGTCCTTGCGGCCGTTGCGCAGCTCGTTGGTGTAGAGCAGGCGGAAAACGGGCGCGCCGGGCCGGGCGATGCTGAGGTCCGCCCAGAATTTCGCGCGGTCCGTGTGGAGTTCCGCCTGCCCCAGCGGCATCCAGGTGTTGTTGCGCGGGAAAAATCCGCCGATGCCGTCGTAGAACGTCCGGAAGCGCTTGTAGCCGATCTCGAACGAGCCGGTCTCGTTCCTGGTCAGCTTGATCTGGCCGAGATAATCCTCGGTTCCCGACAGGGCGCGGCCGTCGATTTCGATGGCGGTCTCCTTGTTGAGATCCTTGGCGTAGTGCAGCGCCTCGAGGCCGTAGGCTCCGTTCGCGGGAGTCTGGAACCGCCGGGCGAAGGAGGAGGGGTTGCCGGTCACCGACGGGCTCTTGCCGGTGACCTTGATGTAGCTGTCGAAGACCGGGAAGGCATCGATCTGTTTTGCCTCTGTGTCGGCCAGCGAGTGGACCCCGCACAAGGCCAGGGTCAGGCTGCCGAGCGCGCGGGCGCGGCGGAGAACGGAGAATGTGAGGGCATGCATGGTGGAAGCAGGGGTTGGGAGTTAGTAGCGCAGGGCGCTGCTGGCGTTGGAGCCGTGGACGGCCTCATGGCAGCCGGCGGTCCAGCAGGTGCCGCCCTGCAGCCGGGTGCGGTGATCCTCGCCGCCGACGATGATGGTGCCGTTGCCGACGACGGCCGGGTGCTCGAGGTGGCAGCGCAGGCAGAGGTTGGCGTCGCGGGCGACCAGCATCTTCTGGTTCACCGAGCCGTGCGGGTTGTGGCAGACGGTGCAGCCCTCGACCATGGCGTTGTGCCGGAAAACGAACGGACCCTTCTGCGCCACGTGGCACTTCGTGCAGCTGTCGTTCTTCGTCTGCGCCCCGAGATCGGCGGCGCTCTGCTTGACGGCGTGACCCTTGTGCGAGTCATGGCAGTCGGAGCAGCTCACCTGGCCGGCGTTCACCGGGTGGGCGTTGGGGAGGCTGAACTCGCCGCGCTTGTCGAGGTGGCAGGTGAAGCAGGTCTCGGGCGATTTCCCCGGATTGACGATCGTGCCCTTGCCGCCGCCGGCCTTCACGTGGGTCGAGCCGGCCCCGTGGCAGGATTCGCAACTGATGTCGGCGCCCTTGTCGTCCTTGAGGGCCAGCCGGCTGTGGGTCGCGCCGGCGAAATGCTCGGCCTTGTCGTCATGGCACTCGGCGCAGGCCTTGGAGCCGACGAACTGGGCTCCCGCAATCTTCGGGGGCGCCACGACAGTTCGGCTGACGGAGACGCAGGAGACCAGCAGGAGGCCCCAGGCGGCGATGCCGCCGAAGATCACGGTGTTTTTGGTCCAGCGAAGCGGAAGTTTCATGGTCGGGGAAATCAGGGGTGGAGCTTGGTGTTTTAGGAGGAAAATATCCGAGGCAGCGCGGATACTATATCGGATGGGCCGGGGGGCTGGCTGCGCATCGCTTGCGGAGATGTGTGCACGGTTTGATGAGCGATGTCCCGCCTCCAAATCAGGCCGGCTAATTTGCGGGGTAAGCTCACAGACTGATCTGCATCCCGGCCGGATGCAAGCGGGTGGTGTGCTCCGCCGTGATCGCGCTCTCCACCGGGACGCGGGCCCGCATCGCGTCGCGGTAGGCGTTCACCGACTGGAAAAATTCCGCCATCATCAGCATGAGCCAATACCGGCCGCTTTCGGTCAGCCGCCAGCCGCGCGCATCCCGGCGCGCGGCCCCCAGCGCCTTGAGCGTGAGCAGTTCGCCCCAAAGCTGGCGGTAAAATTTCGGCCCGTGCTGCCGGAGCACCCATTCCCGGTCGAGGCCGAGGCCGAACATCCGCACAAGCAGCGCGTAGCGCATGCGGTCGCCCTCGCCCAGCCGGTGCCGCGTCACGATGCCGGTCAGGCCCCGGGCGATGCGCTGCTCGTAGGCCGCGAGCGAGAACGTGGTCGAGTAGAGCGTGCCGTCGAGGTAGCTGAAGGCGCCGCTGCCGGCGCCGACGTAGTTGTCCGCGGTGGCGATGTATTCGTCGCCGCTCCCGCCGTGGCGCGTGAAGCACCAGGCCGAGGTCGGGGCGAATCCCCCGGCGGCGAGCCGCCGGCCGATGGCCTGGTAAAACGGGCGCAGCCTCCGGGGATCGGGCACGCCCATCGGCCCGGCCATCCGGCGCAGCCCGGCGGGGGAACTCATGAGGGGATAGCAGGAGACCTGGTCCGCCCCGAGGGTCGGGAAGATATCCAGGTCGCGTTCGAGCGACGCCAGCGTCTGGTGCGGCTGGTTGAAGATCAGGTCGACGTTCAGGGTGGGGAAGAGCCCGGCCGCGCCCCGGATATGGTCCGCGATCTCGGCGCCGCCGCCGTATTTCTCGAAGCGGCCCATCTCGCGCAGCAGCGTGTCGTCAAAGCTCTGCACGCCCACCGACAGCCGGGTCACGCCGCCCTGGCGCAACTGCGCCAGCAGCGGTGGGCGGAGGTCGCGGGGATTGGTCTCGACCGAAATTTCCCGGACGGCAAAAAGCGTCCGCACGAGGGCGATGGTCTCGAGCAACTCCTCCGGCTCGACCGTCGGGGTGCCGCCGCCGAAGTAGACGCCCGAAAAGGCATGGCCGGCATTGTGGTAGAACCGGAGTTCCCGGCGCAGGGCGGCGAAGTAACGCTGCGCCTGCGGCCGGCAGTGGAGCACCCGGTGGAACGTGCAGAACGGGCACAGCGCCTCGCAGAACGGGATGTGGACGTAGAGACAGGTGGAGCCGGTGCGCGGCGGGGCCGGCATGGCGACGGCGCAGTCTTCCATCCGCAGAAAGCCGCGCGTGCGGAACCGGAACAGGCCGAGCAGCAGCGAATCCAGCAGGGGTGATTCATTCATGGCGGGGCGGTGGGGGCCGGTCTCAGTGGCCGAGGCGGGACAGCAGGGCGTAGACCATCAGGCCGAGCAGCAGCAGCCCGATCCCGACAAAGATGAAGCCCAGGGTGCGGAAAAGGGTCCGGCGTTCGGCCCAGTCGCTGTGGATGACGCGGTGTTGCTCGAGCTTCCCGGAGGCGACGAGGCGGTCATGCCACCGGCGGCGCTCCGTCAGCATCTCCGCCTTCGAGATGTGGCCGGAGAAGATCACGGTATCCATCGGGAACTTGTCGAGGCGCATGTGCGTGTTGAAAAAGTGGAACGTGAAGATGAAGCCAGCGGCGAGCAGGGCCTCGTCGGAGTGGATCACGACGGCGAGGTTGATCGTCCAGCCCGGCAGGAACGTGGTGAAGAAGCGGGGGAACCAGAGCATGAGCCCGGAGAGCCCGATGATGGCGACGCCCCAGAACACGGCGAGGTAGTCGAAGCGCTCCCAGTAGGTCCAGCGGTCCCACGAGGGGCGCGGGCCCCGGCCGAGGAACCACTTCATATGGGCGAGGAAGTCGCGCAGGTCCTGGAAGGAGGGCACCAGGGAGTCGGGTCCGAACACGGCGGCCCAGAGCCGGCCGAACTCAAGCCGTCCGGTGGCGGGATTCCGCAGGCCGCCGCGGCGCCGCCACAGGTTCCGGGCGAGGCTGGACAGGTGCAGGCCGAAGTAGAGGAAGGTGACGAGCGCGGCGAGGTGGTGCAGCAGACGCGCCGCCTCCGGCCCGCCGAGCAGGTTGAACAGGAGGCGCGCCCAATCGGTATAATAGAACTTCAGCGGCATGCCGGTGAGCACCAGGGCGAGGAAGCTCGTGACCACGAGCATGTGCAGGAAGCGCTCGTAGGGATCAAAGCGCCGGTAGGTCTCCGTCTCGTCGTGCAGCGCGGCGCGGGCGGCCCGGAAGCCGGCCGGATCGCGGCAATAGGTGAGCGCGAACCGCGCGACCCAGAGCAGGGTGTGCACGCCGAAGAAGGCGAACACGCTGACGAGCAGCGACGTCATCGCCAGATAGGTCCGGTGCAGCGCGGGGTAGTTCACGCCGTCGGTGGGGTCCGCGTGCGGCTGGTATTGGGCGAAGGAGGCGTTTACGCCCTGGTGGCACGAGGCGCAGGTCTGGACAATGTTGGCGGCCGAGAGCCGCGAACCCGGGTCGGTGTGCTTCAGGATGCCATGATGGCCGTGGCAGTCGTAGCAGGCGGCGACGTCGGTGGCGGCGTTCGCCTTGCCGAGCAGCATGGCCTTGCCGTGGTAGGTCTCGCGGTAGTTGGCGAGGCGCTCCGCGTGGCACTGGCCGCACTTCTGGTCGATGGTCTGCTTGAAGTGGGCGCTGCCGGGGCGCTCGATGTCGTGCGCGGTGTGGCAGTCGGTGCAGACCGCCGTCTTCCCGCCGGCCTGGAGCGCCGGCTGGCCATGCACGCTGGCCGCGTAGGTCTTCCCGACGCCGACGTGGCAGGCCCCGCAGGTCTGCGAAAGGGCGGCGCGGCTGGTGTGGGCGGCGGTGTCCTTGATCGACTTGATGTCATGCACCCCGTGGCAGTCGTTGCAGCTCGGGGACACGTTGAGGCCCATCTTGTAGAGGCCCTGGCCGTGGATGCTGTCGCGGAAATGCGCGATGGCGTCGCCATTCTTCAATCCCTGCCTGGTGTTGTCGCCCTCGTGGCAGGCGGCGCAGGTGCCGAGGAGGTTGAACTTGGCGACGGGCGAGTCGGTGTGCTTGACCGGCAGCAGTTCGTGGGCGTTGCCATGGCACGCCGCGCAGTCGGCCGCGACGGCCTGGCCCCCGGGGCGGGCGACGCCGTGGATGCTGGCGCCAAACTGCCTGGTCGCGGCCTCGTGGCACGAGGCGCACCGGGCCGGTGGCAGTTTCGACGCGTGCGGCGTCTCGGTGATCGTGGCGTGGCAGTCGGCGCAGTTGAGCCTGCCGTGGACGGATTTCGCAAAGAGTTCGGGCCGGACCCCGATCCACGCGGGCGGCAGGCCCTTCCGGGGCGCCTTGAATTCCGCCTCGTGGCAATCCATGCACTCCGCGTTGGCCACGGCCGGTTTGGCGGCAAGCCCGGCCGGCAAACCGGTGGCCGGCGCGGGCGCGAGGCCGAGGGCGGAGCCAGCCAGCAGGGCGCGGAAGAGGGCGGGCACGCAGGAGGGGACGGCGTTCATTGCGGGGGGGCTTGCGAGTAGTCCCGGTAAACCGGCTCGAACATCCGCGCCTTGATGTCGGCGGCGATATCAGCGGGGCGGGGCGCCTGCGCCAGGCCCGTGTCGTGGGCCGCCGTGGCGACGGCGGTGGCGATCGCGAGCGAGACTTCGCGGATTTTTGTGAGCGGGGGATAGACGCGGCCGAGCGCCAGATCCTCGGGCTGCACGAGCTGGGCGAGCGTCCGGGCGGCGGCGAGGAACATGGCGTCGGTGACCTCGCGGGTCCCGCTCACCAGCGCGCCGAGCCCGACGCCGGGGAAAATGTAGATGTTGTTGCCCTGGCCGGGCACGTGGCGCCGCCCGTCGAGTTCCACGGGCGCAAACGGGCTGCCGCTCGCAAAAATGGCGCGGCCCGCCGACCCGGTGTAGGCCTGCTCCGCGGTGCACTCGGCCTTGGAGGTGGGATTGGAGAGGGCGAAGATGATGGGGCGGGCGTTGAGCGCGCTCATCGTCGCGATGATTTCGGGCGTGAAGGTCGCCGGGGTGCCCGACACGCCGATGAGGGCGGTGGGCTTGACCGCCTGCACCGCCTCGGCGAGCGGGATGATCGGCGGGTGCCCGTGCGCATAGGGCAGCTTGTGCTCGGCGAGGGAGTCGCCGCGGTTTTTCACCACGAGCCCCTTGGAGTCGACGAACCAGCAGCGCGCGCGCGCCTCGGCCGCGCCCAGGCCCTCGGCGCGCGCGGCCTCGACATACAGGTCGGCGATGCCCGTGCCCGCCTCGCCCGCGCCCAGGAAGAGGAGCTTTTGCTGCGCCAGGGCCGATCCCGTGAGCCGCAGCGCCGCGATGAGGCCCGCGAGCGCGACCGCGGCCGTGCCCTGGATGTCGTCGTTGAAGCTGGGCAGGTGGTGCCGGTATTGGCGCAGCAGCCGGAAGGCGTTGGTGTTGCCGAAATCCTCCCACTGGAGGAGCGCGTGCGGGAAGACCTTCATCACCGCGAGCACGAACTCGGCGATGAACCCGTCGTAGGCGGCGCCGCGCGCGCGCTTTTCCTTGAGGCCGATGTAGGCGGGGCCGGCGTGGAGGGCGGCGTTGTCGGTGCCCACGTCGAGGGTGATCGGCAGGGTGTAGCCGGGATGCACGCCCGCGCAGGCGGTGTAGAGCGCGAGCTTGCCGACGGGGATGCCCATGCCGAGCGCGCCGAGGTCGCCGAGCCCGAGGATGCGCTCGCCGTCGGTCACGACGATGAGCCGCACGCCGGGCTGCGGCCAGTGGCGGAGGGTTTCCGCGATGCGGCCGCGCTCCCGCAGGCTGATGAACATGCCGCGCGGCCGGCGGTAGATGGACCCGTATTGGAGGCACGCTTCCCCGACGGTCGGGGTGTAGATCAGCGGCACCACCTCCTCGAGGTGGTCGAGCACGAGCCGGTAGAAGAGGACTTCGTTCCGGTTCTGGAGATTGGTCAGGTAGATGTATTTCTCGAGGTTGCTGGGCTTGCCGCGCAGGGCGGTGAGGGAGCGCTGCAACTGCTCCTCCAGCGTGAACACGCGCGGCGGCAGCAGCCCGCGCAGGCCGAGCCGGTCGCGCTCGCGGCCGGTGAACGCGGTGCCCTTGTTATGCAGCGGGTCGGCCAGCAGCTGCGGCCCGCGGCCGGGCCGGGTCTCGCCCCAGGCGGACAGGCCGGTCGGGGGAGGGGGGGAATTCATGCCCCCAGCTTACCGCAAGGGCGCGGGGCCGCCTGCTCAGTTATTGCGGTTTGCTGCGCCAAAATTAGCGCGCCCGGCGGCGGACCGGAGGTTACTTCTGGAGGCCGCCGTTGTGGCAGTCGGCGCAGGTGAGCTCGGGGTCCAGCTCGCCGCCGGGATGCTTGAATTCCAGGCCGGCGCCGCTCAGCTGCATGAGCTCGGTGCCCTGGCCCTGCGCGAGGATGGTGTGGCAGGAATTGCAGTCGCTGGAGGAGACGACCTGGCCGGCCGCGCTCTTGTGCTTGCTGTCATGGCAGCGGATGCAGCCGGGCCAGTCCTTGTGGCCGATGTTGTTGGGGTAGACGCGCCAGTCCGCCTTGCGCTCGGGAAAGATGCTGGTGGTGAAGATGCCCTGCACGGCGGCGATGGCGCCGGGCAGCTCGGCGGCCAGGGCCTTGTCGGTGTATTTGGCGCGCAGGTAGTCCGCGATTTTCTGGGCGGCTCCGGCGTCAGTCGTGATTTCGGTCTGGGTCATGGCCTGCACGGCGACGCGCTTGATGTTCGGGAGATTGCGCGACAGGGTGCCTTCCGCCATGGCTTTTTCCACGGCCTCGTTGGCGGTGGGGAAGGCGTGGGCGGGCCGGTTGTGGCAGTCCATGCAGTCCATCACGCGGATGCGGTCGGCCGGCGGCTCGCCGGTGAATTCCGGCGTGCGGAACACGCGCGAAGTGCCGTCCTTCAGGTTCGTGACGCGGGTCCACGGGATGTTCTGCCGCTTGTCGTCGGTGGCGTAATACTCGACCTTTTCCGTCTCATTGACGTGCCAGTGGATGCCGCCGGGCGGGCTGCCGGGCGCGCTCTTGTTCACATGCATCAGCATGCGCACGGCGTAGGGGGTGTTTTTCTTGTCGGAGAGGAAATGCTCATAGTTCATCTCGACGTTGCCGTGGAATTTCTCGGGCCAGTGGCACTTCTCGCAGATGTCCTGGGCGGGGCGCAGGTTCCGGAGCGGGGTGGCGATGGGGCGGGAGTAATTGTCCAGGGTGTAGGCGATGAGCTGGTGGGTGCCGTTGATCTTGGCTCGCACGAACCATTCGGCGCCGGCCCCGATGTGGCAGTCCACGCAGTCCACGCGGGCATGGGCGCCGCGCCGGTAGGTGACAAACTCGGGATTCATCGCCTGGTGGCAGACTTCGCCGCAGAACTGGACCGACTCCGAGTAGTGGTAGGTCTGGTAGCTGCCGAACGCGCTCAGCATGATGAAGCCCATCGCGCCGAGGACGAAAAGGAACATGGCGCGGCGCTGGGCCGGGTTGGAAAGGTCCAGCCGCCATTTGTCGGGCATGGCGGCGTGGGTGATCATCCAGCGGCGCTGGGCCCACGCGCCGAAAAACGCCAGCGCGAGGCCGCCGATCAGGAACCCCGGGGCGACGATGTAGGTGAAGATGCCGAGGTAGGGGTTCTTGTCCCCCTGCGTGAAGTCCATCCAGACCAGCAGCGCGAAGGAGAACAGCGCCCCCGCGGCCACCACGCCGCCGATGGCGGAGATCCAGTTGTTGAAATGCGAGCGCGGCTTGAACGCGGCGGGAGTCGGGATGGGGTCGGGCATGAAGCAGGGTGGGGACGATGCGCGCTACAGTCGGCCGGCCCGCGCCGGTCCGCCGCGGGCCGGGTCCACCATGGCCGTGGTGGTCCGGATCAGGGCTTGAACTTGCGGATGTGGGCGCCGAGTTCCTTGATCTCGGCGGCGGAGAGCTCGTCCTTGTAGGCCTTCATCTTCTCCTTGCCGGCCGCGTCGAAGACGCCGTCGGCGATGGCCTTGATCATGTCCTCATCCTTCAGCTCGGCCTGCACCTTGGCGTCGGTGTAGTCCCGCAGCTTGAGTTTTTTCCCGACCTTGGTCTGGCCCTTGCCGTCCGCGCCGTGGCATTTGGCGCAGTGGTTGTCCCAGTTTTCGGCGACGGGGGCGGCCGGCGCCAGGGCGGTGCCCAGGAGAAAGACGAGCCCGGTGGCGAGAAGATGGCGGCGATGTTTCATGGTATTCATGGGATTGAGGAGCGAACAGGTGTTTGATTGATAGCCCAATGCGTCTTGTCGTGTCAACGGTAGCGCACCGGCGTGATGCCGGCTGCGCATCGCTTGCCGAGGTTCGCGCAAGGTTTGCCAAGGTTCGCGCAAAGTCTGCTTATAGCCGCGCAAGATACGCGCAGCCAGCGGACGGGCTTTCGGGCATGCTGGGGCTCCACGATGAAACTCCCCTCCTTGCCTCCCCGCCGGCCAGCGCTCTTGCCTCCTGGCCGTTTTTTCCTTCCGCTCCGCGCCGTGCATGCATTCCGCCGGCCTCAAGTGTGGTTGATTCCAGTTTTGCTCGGCCTCGCGGCCTGCCGCGATTCCAAGGTCGAGGCCTACCGCATCCCCAAGGAGCACGACACCCCGCCGCCTGCCGCCGCCCCGCCGGGCCTGGCCGGCCCGGAATCCGCCCCGGCGGCGGGCGAGCTGGAATGGTCGGCTCCGGCGGATTGGAAAGCCAAGCCCGGCGCCGCCATGCGCAAGGGCACCTATGCCATCGGCGCGGCGGAGGGGCCGGGCGCCGAGCTTGCGATCACCGTTTTCCCCGGCAACGTCGGCGGAGATCTCGCCAATGTGAACCGCTGGCGCGGGCAGTTGTCGCTGCCGCTCCTCGGCGAGGCGGAACTGGGAACGGCGCTCACGCCCCTGGCCGCCAACGGCCTGACGATGCAGGTGGCCGACCTGGCCGGCGGCCCGGCGGACAACCCGGTGCGCATGCTCGGGGCCATCGTGCCGCACGCGGGCGCCACCTGGTTCTTCAAGCTCACGGGGCCCGCGGCCGTGGTGGCGAAAGCCCAGCCGGCCTACCTGGAGTTCTTGAAAACGCTCAAGCCGGCCGCCGCGCCGGCCGCGCCGGCGGCAATCCCCGCGGCCGCGGCCCCGCCGCCAGCCGACATGGCCGGCACACCCGTGGTCAAGGCCGCCGGCCCCGGTCTCCGGTGGACGGCGCCCGCCCATTGGCAGGAGAAGCCCGCCGGCAGCATGCGCAAGGCGACCTTCGGGATCTCCGGCGCGAACGGCGGCGCGGCCGAGCTGGCGGTCACCGCGTTTCCCGGCGAGGTCGGCGGCGACCTGGCCAACCTGAACCGCTGGCGCGGGCAGCTCTCGCTGCCGCCCGTCTCCGAGACGGAGTTCGCCGGCGCGGTCACGCGCCTCACGGTGAACGGCCTGCCGGTCACGCTCGCCGACCTCACCGGGGGCGCGGCGGACAACCCGACCCGCCTGCTCGGCGCGATGGTGCCTTACGGGGGGTCGACCTGGTTCTTCAAGCTCACCGGCCCGGCGGCGCTCGTCGCCGCCGAGAAACCCGCCTTCCTCAACTTCGTGCAATCCCTCTCCGCCCCATGAACGTCCTGAACACCCTGCTGCGCGACATTCGCGGCCTGTTTGTCTCGCTCCGGCTGACGGTCGCGCTGCTGCTGCTCTCCATCATCCTCATCCTCGTCGCCACCCTCGACCAGGTGAACCTCGGCATCTGGGTCGTGCAGGCGAAATACTTCAACACCTTCATCGTGTTCTGGCGCGTGGGCGACCTGTCGCTCGCCGTTTTCCCCGGCGGCTACACGCTCGGCGGCCTGCTGCTGGTCAACCTCGTCGCGGCGCAGGCCACCCGTTTCCAGCTCTCCTGGCGAAAACTCGGCATCTGGCTGACGCATGCCGGCCTCGTGCTCCTGCTCATCGGCCAGCTGCTCACCGCCCTCATGCAGGACGAGTTCCAGATGCGCCTCGACCAGGGCGAGACCAAGAACTACTCGGAGAGCTACCGGAACATCGAGCTCGCGATCACCGACACCACCGATCCGAAGTTTGACGACGTGGTGGCGGTTCCCGAGGCGCCGCTGGCGCGCCAGGAGATGATCCAGCACCCCAAGCTGCCGTTTCGCCTCGCGGTGCATTCCTATCTGCCCAACGCCGCGCTGCACGAGGCCAAGTCCGGCTCCGCCGCTGCGGCCGGCCCGGCCACCCAGGGCGTCGGACCGCAGGTCCACGTCACCCCGCAGCCGCTCACCTTCAAGGCCGATGAGCGCAATATTCCCGCCGCCTACGTCGAGCTGACCGGCCCCGCCGGCCCGCTCGGCACCTGGCTGGTGACGCCGCTGCTCGAGCCGCAGCGCTTCGAGTTCGCCGGGCGCACCTGGAAGATCGCGCTGCGCTTCGCCCGGCACTACAAGCCGTATTCGCTCACGCTGCTGAAATTCAGCCACGACCGCTACGCGGGCACCGAGATCCCGAAGAACTTTTCCAGCCGCCTCCGGCTGACCACGCCCGACGGCCGCGATGACCGCGAGGTGCTGATCTACATGAACAACCCGCTGCGCTACGCCGGGCTCACGTTCTACCAGGCCGGGTTCGCCAACAACGACATGACCACGGTGCTCCAGGTGGTGCGCAACCCGAGCTGGCTGATCCCCTACGTCGCGTGCGGAGTGATGACGCTCGGCCTCGCCTGGCAGTTCGGCCTGCACCTCGGCGGCTTCGTCGGCAAACGCCGCCGCCCCGCCGCGGCGGCCGCCGGCTCCGCGCCGCCCGTTGTCGCCGCCGGCCCGCGCTGGACGGCCGGGCGGATCGTCGCGCTGCTCATCCCCGTTCTCGCGGTGCTGGCGGTCGGTTACTCGCTCTTCCCGCGGGCGCCCAAGAGCGATTATGACCTCGGCGCCTTCGGCCGCCTGCCGACCCTGGTCAACGGCCGGGTGAAGCCCCTCGACACCGTCGCCCGCACCACGCTGCTCGTTTTGCAGGGCCGCCAGCGCGTCACCGCGCCCGACGGCCAGTCGCTGAGCCCGGCCGAGTGGCTGCTCGACATGCTTTTCCGGCCTGCCGCGGCCAACGCCTATCCGGTGTTCGAGATCGTCCACCCCGATGTGCTGGCCTTGTGCAACCTCACGCCGGAGCAGGGCGCGGGCCAAAAACGCTTTTCCTTCCGGCAGTTGATGGCGGGCCTCCCCGAGCTGGACCGCCAGGGCCGGCTCGCCGACGCGGTGGAATCGGCCGTGCGCAGCCCGTTCCAGCGCGCCGTCGTGCAGCTGCGGGACAACATTCTTCTCTATCAAAGCCTGCAGCACAGCCTGCTCGCCCCCGGGGTCGACGACTACCTCGGCCGCCTGGCGAACTTTGACCGCGCGCTGCCGCCCAGCCTGGCCGCCGAGCAGGCCAGGCGGGCCGGCCAGCCCCATGATGCCGCCCTGGTGCAGGCGCTGGCCGAGATGCGCACCACCTTCGCCACGCTGGAACAGTTCGGCTATCTGCGCCTGATCCCGCCGGAGACCAACCCGACCGAGCTGGCCCAGTGGCAGAACACCGGCGCCGCGCTCCAAGGCGGCGCGCGGCGCGGGCGGCTCGATGCCGCCACGGCGGGCTACGTCCGCCTCGGCCTTGCCTGGCGCGATCACCAGCCCGCGGCCTTCAACACCGCCGTGCGGGAATACCGCGCGCGGTTGGAGCGGGAGATCCCCGCCTTCCTCCAAAAAAGCGACCTCGAGGCGCGCTTCAACGCCGCGCAGCCGTTCTACACCAGCACCGTGCTGTATGTCGCGGCGCTGCTGTTTGCGGTCTTCTCCTGGCTCAAGTGGCCCGAGACGCTCGGTCGCGTCGCCTTCCGCCTCGTGGTCCTCGCCTGGCTCCTGGCCACGGCGGGCATCGCCACGCGCATGTGGCTGGAGGGCCGGCCGCCGGTGACGAACCTCTATTCCTCGGCGCTCTTCATCGGGTGGGGCGCCGTCGCGCTCTGTCTGGTGCTGGAAGTGACCCACCGCAACGCCATCGGCAGCGTTGCGGCCGGCCTGATCGGCTTTGCCACGCTCCTCATCGCGCACCACCTGTCGCTCAGCGGCGACACCCTCGAGATGATGCGCGCCGTGCTCGACTCCAACTTCTGGCTCGCGACGCACGTGGTCACGGTGACCATCGGCTACTCGGCGACCTTCCTCGCGGGTTTCCTCGCCCTGATCTACCTCGGCCGCGGCGTGTTCACGCGTTCGCTGGACAAGCCGACGGCGGATGCGCTGGCCGGCATGGTCTACGGCGTGGTGTGCTTTGCCACGGTCTTCAGCTTTGTCGGCACCGTGCTCGGCGGCATCTGGGCCGACCAGTCGTGGGGCCGTTTCTGGGGCTGGGACCCGAAGGAGAACGGCGCGCTCCTCATCGTGCTCTGGAACGCCCTCATCCTGCACGCCCGCTGGGGCGGCCTGGTGAAACAGACCGGCCTGATGGCGCTCGCCATCTTCGGCAACGTCGTGACCGCGTGGAGCTGGTTTGGCACGAACATGCTGGGCGTGGGCCTGCACAGCTACGGGTTCATGGATTCCGCGTTCTGGTGGCTCACCGTCTTTGTCGGCACCCAGCTGGCCGCCATCGCGCTGGCCGGGTTGCCGCGCGGGCTTTGGCGCAGCGCCCCGGGGACGGCTTAGGCCCGCCGCCACCGCCGGGCAATATTTGCGCGGCCTTGGCCAAGGCAGGCGCAGCCGTCTGGGGGGCGTCCTGCCATACTGGGGCTCCACGCATGATCCACCTCGAAGAAACCCGGCCCCCGGCCGCCCCGGCCCTCGATCTCGGCCTGATCCGGAAATACTCGATTCCCGGGCCGCGCTACACGTCCTATCCGCCGGCGACGAAGTTCACCGCCGAGCTGGCCCCGCTGCGCCTGGATGAGGCCATCGCGGAGGACAACCGCGCCGGCGCGGGGCCGCTCTCGCTCTATTTTCACCTGCCGTTCTGCGAGAGCCGCTGCTGGTTCTGCGGCTGCAACACAGTCATCACTAAGCGCCGCGCCTCGGCCGGCGAATACCTCGACGACCTCACCCGCGAGGTGGGCCTGACGGCGGCCCGGATCGACCGCCGCCGGCCGGTCGCCCAGATCCACCTCGGCGGCGGCACGCCGACCTTTTTCCCGCCCGCCGACCTGCGCCGGCTCGGCGCGCTGATCCGCGAGACCTTTCATCTCGCCCCCGATTGCGAGTTCAGCGTCGAGATCGACCCCCGGCGCCTGACCCCCGAGCACGTCATCGCCTTGCAGGACATCGGGGCCAACCGCGCCTCCCTCGGCGTGCAGGACACGAACCCGCGCGTGCAGCTCGCCATCCACCGCTTCCAGCCGCAGGCGCAGAACGAGGCGGCCTTCACCTGGCTGCGCGCCGCCGGCTTCCAGTCGATCAACGTGGACCTGATCCACGGCCTGCCCCTGCAGACCCCGGAATCGTTCGCCCTGACCGTCCACGACGTGCTCACCCTCGCGCCCGACCGGCTCTCGGTCTTCAGCTACGCGCACGTGCCCTGGATCAAGCCTTCGCAGAAAATCTTCGACGACCGCGAACAGCTGCCCGGGCCCGAGGAGAAGCTGGCGATGTTCGCCGCCGCGCACGAGATCCTGACGGCCGCGGGCTACATCGACATCGGGCTCGACCATTTCGCCAAGCCGGACGACGAGTTGGCCGTCGCGCTCCGCGCCGGCACGCTGCACCGGAACTTCCAGGGCTACAGCACGCGCGGCGGCGCCTCGCTCTACTCCTTCGGCATCTCCTCCATCTCCTCCACCGCCGACACCTACCGGCAGAATCACAAGACGATGGAGGAGTGGCGCGCCGCCCTCGACGCCGGGCAGCTGCCCGTGGAGCGCGGCCTGCGCCTCACCGCCGAGGACGCCCGGCGGCGCACCATCATCATGCGCCTGATGTGCGACCGCCGCCTGGATTTCCGCGCGCTGTCGGAGCAACTCGGCCTCGATTTCCCGTCGGTCTGCGCGACGGAGCTGGCGTCATTGGACGACCTGGAGGCCGACGGCCTCGTGCGCCGCACGGCCACCGGGATCGAGGTCACGCGCACCGGCGTGCCCCTCCTGCGGGTGATCGCGATGCGCTTCGACCCGACGGTCACCCGCGCGGCGCTCCAGCACTCGCGCACGATCTGAGGCGCTCCCGTCCGTCAAACGGTGCGCGGATAAAGCCAACAAACGCCGAGCGACCGGGGTGGCCGCGGCGCATACTGGGGCCGTTCCCCCCGCCGCCCCATGAACCTCGCCACCCGCTACCTCGGGCTGCCGCTGCGCAGCCCCTTTGTCGTCGGCGCTTCGCCCCTGTGTGACGACGCGCATCTGGCGCGGCAGCTGCAGGATGCCGGCGCCGGCGCGGTCGTCATGCGGTCGCTCTTCGAGGAGCAGCTGGCGCCGCTGGTGCCCGAGGTCTTCGGGGATGCGGGCCTGGGCTTCCCGGAATACGCCGACTATCAGCTCTCGCCCGACCGCTACCTCCGGCAACTGGAGCTGTTGAAAGCGCAATTGAGCCTCCCCGTGATCGCCTCGCTGAACGGCCACCAGCCCGGCGCGTGGACCGAGTTCGCGGTCCAGCTGGAGAACGCGGGGGCGGACGCGATCGAGCTGAACTTTTATCAGGTGGTCACCGATCCGGCGATCGCGGCGGACCAGGTCGAGACGGAGATGCTGCGCACCGTCGGGGAGGTCGCCGCCGCGGTGCGCCTCCCGGTCGCGGTCAAGATCTCGCCTTTCCACTCGTCGGTGGCGCAGCTCGCCATCGCGCTCGAGCTGGTCGGGGCGGCGGGGCTGGTGCTGTTCAACCGGTTTTTCCAGCCCGATGTGGACCCCGCCACCCTCGAGGTGCGGCCCGTGTTGCGGCTGTCCGAGCCCAGCGAGCTGCTGCTGCGGCTGCGCTGGCTCGCCATCCTGTCCCCGCAGGTGCGCGGCTCACTCGCCGCGAGCGGCGGCGTGCACTCGGCGCCGGATGCGGCCAAGGCCCTGCTCACCGGCGCGCACGCCGTGCAGCTGGTCTCGGTGCTGCTGCGGCACGGTCCGCCCGTGCTGCGGACGCTGCTGCGCGGCCTGGAAATCTGGATGCAGGAGCAGGGCTTCGCCACGCTGGCGGATTTTCGCGGCCGGCTGAACCTGGCGCGCTGCCGCGATCCCGCGGCCTTTGAGCGCGCCAACTACATCCGGGCGCTGCAAAGCCACTGACCCGGCCCCAAACCGCGCGGCCGCGGCCCGCTTTCAGCGGGATTTGCGGGCGGGGAGGCTGATGGGGACAAGCACGACGGGGCAGGGGGCCTTGCGGATCACCCCGTGGGTGGTGCTGCCGATGATCAGGTCGTAGGCGGCGGTGTGGCCGTGGGAGCCGATCACGATGTAGTCGGGGCGGATGACGGCGGCCGTGCGCAGGATGACGCCGGTGGGAACACCCTCGTGCATGACAACCTTGGTGTTGGGGCAACGCTTGCTGAACCAGCGGCCCAGCGCGGCCATCTTGTGGGCGGCGAGCTTGCGGCCCTCGCGGGTGAGGCCGACCATCTGGCCGCCGTCGAACGCGTAGTATTCGCTCATCACCATCGGCGGCGGCGGCACGACGTGCAGGATGACCAGCCGGCCGCCCAGCGCCTTGGCCAGATCGGCCGCGGCATTGCAGACGCGCACCGTCGCGCCCGAGAGATCAACCGGAACGAGGATCTTTTTCATGGTGGCCAAATCTAGCCCGATCCGCGCCGGCCGCTGCGCAGCGATTGGCGCACACTGGGCCGATCTTGTCCGTCGGGCGGAAAAGCGGCGCGGGGAGACAGGCCTGCGCTCCACCCTCCGGGCGGGGCGCGCGGGCTGCCGCCCGCCGCGTCTTGTTTCCCTCGCGGGAGCCGCCGGATCCCCATGTCACTTCCCCCTAAATGGGTGACATTCCCTCGGGGAGACGGCGGGTTTCCGCTGATGCTCTTGACCGGAGGGCGACAACCGGCGGCCGCCGGGTGGGACGGGCGCTCAGGCGCCCTTGATCTCGATCGCCTTGGGCGCGGCCTTGGCGTCCTTCGGCAGGTGGACCTTGAGCAGGCCGTCCTTGAAGTCGGCGCTGACCTTCTCGCCCGAGGTGTTGGCGGGCAGGGTGAAGCTGCGCACGAAGCTGCCGTATTCGCGCTCCACGCGGTGATACTTCCGGTTCTTCTCCTCCTTCTCCTGCCGGCGTTCGCCGGAGATGGTCAGGACGCCGTCCTCGACGGTGACCTTGACGTCCTCGCGCTTCATCTCGGGCAGCTCGGCCTTGACGAGGAATTCGCGTTCGTCCTCGACGATGTCGACGCGCGGGCTCCACTCGGTGACGGTGAGCGCCTCCTCGGCGCCGCCGAAGCGGAGCGGGTCCGCCGCCCAGAGCGAAGCGAGCCGGGTTTGCATCTGTTCCATTTCCTTGAACGGGTTCCAGCGGGTGATCTGCGTGTTCATGATTTTCTTCTCCATGGTTGTTTGCCGGCCGGATGTTCAGCCCGATCCGGCGGTGAAAAGATATTCCGTCGCCCGCGTCCGGCTGCGCATGCGTTGGCCGTTCTTGGGCGGAATTTGCCAGGGGGGGAAGCCGTCACCGCAGTTTCGGCTGGGGGTTCCCGCCCCGGCGATTTGTGCGGCCCCTTCGGCAAGAAACAGTGAGCCCCCGCCCGGCGCGCGGGGCTAGGGCGCGGCGTTCCTTGATAGAACAGCCGTAGTGCGGCGGTCCGGAAGCATTGCCGAGAACACGGCTGGGATAATCCCGGGCAACCGGGGAAAGGAACGCGGCAACTGGTGCCGCGCTCCCCACGGTCGCGCAAAAAACGTCGGCGGCAGGCATATGTCACCAGTTCCTCCGGCCGGTGTCATGACCGGCCGACGACATGATCTAGGAACTGTGCGGCGAGCCGCGATCAGAAACCGCGCGCGAGCCGAGTCAGGCGGAAGGCAGGTTTCGGGCCCTCCGCCCACGCAGTTGCCCAGAGGGTAATGGCTGCTGCTGCGCAGACCAGGACGCGATGATGGATTCCGGCGGGCGCCTCCCGCCCCAAGGCCTCTCCGGCCGACCGGTCGGGCACGCAAGGAAGCCGTGATCGCGGGGAGTGGGCGGTTTTCAGGCAAAACCCGCCAACACTCCTCGTTTGGGCGGCGCGACAAACCGCGTCACCCAGCTGCAATGTGAGTCCAGCCTGAGAGGCAAGAGGTCAGGCCCGTCCCGCAGGGCCAACGGCCAACCGCCGGCGCCGTCCCGGCACGATCACGGTGCCGACACGAGCCGGCCTTTGCAGGCGTGTCAGCACCGCGTCCGGCGCGCCGCTCCCGGCAGGGAGCCGCCGAACCGGGCGCAGAGGCCTCACTCAACAACTCCCGGCCGGCAACGGGCGGGACAGTCCCGCCATGAGACTGATGACTCCGCATGCTGTGGAGAGTGGCGTCGGGGAGCACACGGCCCGCGCAAGCGAGAGCGCCTGACGGTGTGCAGCGGCAGGAGCGCGCGGCGAGCGCCCACCACGAATTGGCCCCGGGGCCGCGGCTCCGGGGTCTTTTTGTTTCTCACGGCGGGGTTGATCTCCTCGTGCCAGCTCCGGCCGGGATGCGAGCGTGCTCGCACGCGACGGGCGCGGCCATCAGCCGTCGCGCCGGGCGCCAGGGCCTGACATGAGGCCGCTCCCACAAGAACGTCGCCCGGTCGCCGCCGGGCTCCCGTTGGCCGTTCGAGCGCAAGATTTGCGCACGCGTGTGGCAAATGCCCCCGGATGAGGAAAACCAAAACATGCGCAGCAGATCAGGCCGACTGGGATAGCTTGCGGTGTGGTTAAAACTCATGTCGACCCGCCTCCCGACCGGCTCGGGAGCGATGTGGCGAGCTGGACATCGTGCAGCGCGGTGACGGTTGTCATGCGCCCGATCGGGCCCCCGGCTCCGACGCACCGACTGCTGGTTGCGGCGCAGGTGCCGCAGGTCCCATCCCCCGGGTGCGGCTGCAAGGGCATGGCGCCCGGCCAATACTGCCCGCTGTGCCTGCGCTACCTGAGCGCCTTGCCGGAAGGCCCGCGGCTTTAGCGGTCGGACGGGCGGATGCGGCGGTGTTTTCAGAGGAACAAGATGTGCCCAGCCCTGGCCAAGGGTTGCGGAGCCCCGCTGGGAGTGAAGGCTTAGGTTGGGTCCATGAAAACCATCCTCGTGCCCGTGGATCTTTCCGCCGCCACCCTCCGGGTGTGCGACGCGGCCGGCGATCTCGCCCGTCTGATGGATGCGCGCCTGGTGTTCCTGCACATCGTGCAGGAGCCGCCGGTCATGTTGAACGACTACTATGCGTTTGACGCCGGGGCGTTGTCCGAGGCGGTGAAAGCCGGCGAAAAATACGCCACGCGCCGGCTGCTGGCCCTGGCCCGGCGTTGCCGTCGGAAAAACCTGACCGTCCGCACCGTGCAGCTCACCGGCCAGCCGGTGGCGGGCATCCTCGCGCAGGCCGCCGCGACCAAGGCCGACTACATCGTCCTCGGTTCGCACGGCCACGGCGCCGTCTACGATCTGATCGTGGGCAGCACGACCCGCGGCGTCCTGCGCAAAGCCCGCTGTCCCGTGCTGGTGATCCCGGCCGGGCGGCGTTGAGCCCGCCTCACTTCCGCGCCCTTTCCCAATGCCTGCCGTTCGGGCGGATGGCACCTTAATCGGCCCGCCACCGCAATATATGCGCAGTGTAGTGCAACTGTTGCCGAGCCCCCCGGACCGTTTTTTGGCAGTCTATCCTTCATGAATACTCCACGCAATATTCTCTCCGCCCTCGTGCTCGCTTTCCTCGCGGTGGCCGCGGCCCTGGCCACGACCACGCTCCTGCGGGCTTCCGAAGGCCCGGCCGACGCCAAAGGCCCGGTCCTCCTCCCGATCGAGGTGCTCAACCTGCCGATCGAGCAGGCCATCCTCACCGCGCCGCCCCATGTGCCGCCGCCGCTCAACCGCAAGTATGCGGCGCGGGTCGTCATCAACCTCGAGGTCCGCGAGGTCGTGGGCCGGCTGGCTGACGGCGTCGAATACACCTTCTGGACCTACGGCGGCAGCGTGCCCGGCTCCTTCATCCGCATCCGCGAGGGCGACGTGGTGGAGTTCCACCTGAACAACCACCCGTCCTCGAAGCTCCCGCACAACATCGACCTGCACGCCGTCACCGGCCCCGGCGGCGGCGCGGCCTCGACCTTCACGGCGCCGGGCCACAGCTCGCAGTTCACCTTTCAGGCGCTGAATGCCGGTCTCTACGTCTACCATTGCGCCACCGCGCCCGTGCCGATGCACATCGGCAACGGCATGTATGGCCTCATCCTCGTCGAGCCCAAGGACGGGATGCCCAGGGTGGACAAGGAATACTACGTCATGCAGGGCGAGTTCTACACCACCGGCAGATACGGCGAGGAAGGCATGCAGTCCTTCGACATGGCCAAGGCCATCGACGAGCGCCCGCCCTACATCGTGTTCAACGGCTCGGTCGGCTCCCTCGTTGGCGACAAGGCCATCACCGCCAATGTCGGCGAACACGTCCGCATCTACTTCGGCGTCGGCGGGCCGAACGTCACCTCGTCCTTCCACGTCATCGGCGAGATCTTCGACAAGGTCTGGCCCGAGGGCGGCACGAAGTGGATCCAGGAAAACGTGCAGACCACCATGGTGCCGTCCGGTGGTTCCTCCATCGTCGAGTTCAAGGTCGATGTCCCCGGCACCTTCATCCTCGTGGACCACTCGCTCACGCGCACCTTCAACAAGGGCTCGCTGGGCATGCTCAAGGTCGCCGGACCCGACAACCGCGTCATCTACTCCGGCAAGGAGGTCGACGCCGTCTATATCGGCGCGCAGGCCGAGGCCGGCTCCGACTCCGCCAAGCGCGAGGCCGAGCTGAAGGAGCTGTTCACCATCGAGCTCAAGACCAATCCCAAGCTCGCCGGGCTCACGAAGGAGATCCAGGCGGAGAAAGGCAAGCAGGTCTACATGGGCCTCTGCTTCGCCTGCCACCAGCCCGACGGCAAGGGCCTGCCCGGCGCCTTCCCGCCGCTCGCCGCCTCGGACTACATGCTGGCCGACCGCGACCGTGCCATCCGCACCGTGCTCAAGGGCCTCAGCGGCCCCGTCACGGTCAACGGCGTCACCATCAACAGCGTCATGCCGCCGCAGGAGGCCGTGCTCACCGACGCGCAGATCGCCGACGTGCTCACCTATGTCTTCAACGCCTGGGGCAACAAGGGCGACGCGTTCACCACCGACCAGGTGAAGGCCATCCGCAACCAGATCCATTGAGCGGCCGGGTAGGGCGGGGCCGCTGACCCCGCCTTGCTGCTGGCGGGATCAGAGATCCCGCGCTACATTCCTGTATTCCCATGAAAGCCGCGTCCCTCCGCCGCCTCGGTATCTTGACGCTCGGCCTGTCGGCCGGGATGGGGCTGGGCGGCGCGGAAATCCAAAACCCGAAACCGAAAACCGGAAATCCCGGCTCGCCTTCCGTAGTCTTGGCGCAGGAGGGGATGATCGCCATCCCGGCCGGCGTCTATGTGCCCCTCCAGCGCACGACCAAGGAGGCCGCCCAGGTGGCGGTCGCCTCGTTCCTGCTCGACGAGCATCCCGTCACCAACGCGGAGTTTCTCGCCTTTGTGACCGTCCAGCCCAAGTGGCGCCGCTCGCAGGTGAGCGGACTCTTCGCCGACTCATCCTATCTGGAAAACTGGGCCGGCGACCTGGAGCCGGGGCCCTCGGCCCCGCCGGGTGCGCCCGTGGTGCGCGTCTCCTGGTTTGCCGCCCGCGCCTACGCCCGCTGGGCCGGCAAGCGCCTGCCGACCACCGCCGAGTGGGAACTCGCCGCCGCCGCCGGCTACGCGCGGCCCGACGGCCGGAACGACGCCGAGCTGAAACGCGACCTCTATGCCTGGCTGGCGCGCCCCGTGCCCGCGGTGCAGGCCGAGGCCGCCGCCGCCCGGCCCGATTTCCACGGTGTGCGCGGCCTGCACGGCCTCGTCTGGGAGTGGGTGGACGATTTCAACACCGCGATGGTCACCGGCGAATCGCGCGGCGATTCCGGCCTCGAGCGCGACCTCTTCTGCGGCGCCGGCTCCGTCGGCGCCAAGGACCCGGGCGATTACGCCGCCTTCATGCGCACCGCGCTCCGCTCCTCCCTCAAGGCCAACAACACCACTTCCGCGCTTGGCTTCCGCTGCGCCCAGGACGCCCCCCATCCATGAATGCCATCGCCTCCATGTCCCGTCCGGAAATATGTAATACAATACGTTACACATTTCCGGTTCGCCTCGGAGCCTTGATCCTGAGCGGACTGCTGGCCGTCCCCGGCGCCCTCGCCGCGGAACCGGCCGCCAACCCCGACGCCTGCTGCCCGGCGATTGACGCCGCCGCCTTCACCAAGAACTCCCTCTACCAGGCCGACGCCACTTTCACCGACGACACCGGCCGCGCGGTCAAACTCGGGGAATTGCGCGGCCGGCCGGTGGTGCTCGCCATGTTCTTTGCCTCCTGCGGCTACGCCTGCCCGCTCATCGTGTCGGACATGCAGACCATCCGGGAGAAGCTGCCGGCGGAGATCCGCGAGCGCGCGGCCTTTGTTCTCGTCTCCTTTGACGTCGCCCGCGACACCCCCGCCGCCCTCGCCACCTACCGCGCGCAGCGCTCGCTCGACGGCCAGTGGGTGCTCCTGCACGGCGCCGACGATTCCGTGCGCGAACTCGCCGCGCTGCTCGGGGTGAAATACAAGCAGGAGACCGACGGTGCCTTCTCCCATTCCAACCTCATCACGATCCTGAACCCGCAGGGCGAGATCACGCACCAGCGCACCGGCCTCAAGGGCGGGCTCGACGAAGCCGCCGCCGCGCTGGCCGCCGCGGCCTGTGCCAACTGACCCCTCCGCTCGCCCTTTCCCGGCGGCAGCAAAGGGTTGATTCAAGTCAAGGCACGCGGGCGCCGCCTGCGGTAGGGTGGCGGCTGCAACAGCCTGCACCTCCCATGAAACATCTGTCCCGTTTGCCCGGCTTCGGCCGGCTCATCCTTGCCGGCGGAATCGCCGCCCTCGCGCTCACCGCGCCCGCCCGCGCCTGTGATGCCTGCAACAATCTGCTCGCCCGCCGCCTGCTCGGCGGCAGCAGCCCCTCGGCCCACGCCGCCGAACTCTCCGCCCTCGTGAAAAATTCCGGCTGGAGCGGCGCGGACAACCTCCTCGCCTTCGCCGGCGGCGCACCCCTGCAATTCGGCACCGACGCCGGTGGCGGCGGCGGTGGTGGCGCACCCACCGCGCCCGCTCATCCCTTCCAGGCGGTCATCGACCGGGACAAGAAACTCGGCATGTGGGAGACCAGCTACGTCGTCCCCGGCACCAAGGCCGACAAGAAATTCAACCTCGAGATGCGCGAGAGCGATGTGTTCATCGGCAACGGCGTCGTTTACAGCGGCTTCACCGTCAACGGCACCATCCCCGGCCCCACCCTCGTCGCCGAGGAGGGCGACGTGATCGAGATGACCGTCGTCAACAAGGGCGACGTGCCGCACGGCGTGTCGATCCACGCCGCCTACACCCAGACCTCGAAGTATTTCGGGAAAATCCCCGCCGGCGGCACCAAGAAACTCCTCTTCCGCGTCAACCACCCCGGCGTCTACATGTATCACTGCGCGCCCGGCGGCCACGCCATCCCCATGCACACGCTGCTCGGCCAGTATGGCATGCTCGTCGTCAAGCCCAAGACCGTGAAGTTCAAGGCCGAGGAGATCATCGGCCACAAGCCCGACGTCGAGCTCTACATCGTGCAGCACGAGCTTTACGCCAACGGCAAGGACGCCGTCGAGGGCCACGCCGCCTACGTGATGTTCAACGGGAAACTTTTCCGCTACGTCGAGAGCCCCATCAAGGTGCGCCCGGGCGACTTCGTCCGCATCAATTTCCTCAACGTCGGCCCCAACCTCGTCTCCACGTTCCACCTCGTCGGCATCATCTGGGACTACGCCTACTGGCAGGGCACGCCGGCGCCGGAGAACACCTTTCGGGGCGGCCAGACGGTCACCGCCGGCCCGTCCGACTCCTGGGTGGTCGATTTTCGCGTGCCGCCCGATGAGGGCAACTACCTGATCGTCACCCATGCCTTCGGCTCCACCACCCGCGGCGCCATCGGCGTCCTCGCCGCGTCGAAGGACGCCCCGCGCACGCCGCCGATGCTCGCCGACGGCCCCGCCTTCACGGACGACGAGATCGCGAAGCACACCGCCGCGGCCGTCCGCGTCATCTCCCCGTTCAAGCCCACCAAGGACGATTTGGAGAACCCCTGCACGCTTCCCGCCGGGCAGAAGAAGCTCCGCATCCAGATCATCGGCAACTCCTACTGGCCGAAGGTCGCCTCCGTGCCCGCCGGCACCACCGTCGAGTTTGTGAACGAGGACCTCTTCACCTTCGCCACGGGCGAGTTCGCCGGCATTCACGACGCCGTCACCGACGAGGCTCCCGCCGGCGGCCACTTCGCCTCCAAGATGCTCGGGCACGCCGAGAAATGGAGCGTCCAGCTCACCAAGCCGGGCGAATACAAATACCACTGCACGCCGCATCCCTACATGGAAGGCATCATCCGCGTCGAGTGACCCTGCTTCGTCTCCCCATGAAACGCCACCTCGCCTGTCTTCTTCTCGCCACCGGCGCCGGCCTCGCGGCTGACCCCGCCGATTTCGCCACCGCGCTCGCGCAGGGCAAGTTTTCGGTCAACGCCCGCCTCCGCTCCGAGAGCGTGGAGCAGACCGGCCTGCGCGACGCCCACGCGCTGACCCTGCGCACCCGCCTCGGTTTTGCGCCGGTCGCGTTCCGCGGCTGGAAATTCCTCGTCGAGGCCGAGAACATCGTGGCCGCCGACGGCGACAGCTACAGCCAGGCCGGTCTTAATGCCGGGGGCGCCGGCAAGGCCGTCGTCGCCGACCCCGAGAGCACCGAGATCAACCAGGCGTTTGTCAGCTACACCTCCGGCCAGACCACCGTCACCCTCGGCCGCCAGCGCCTCGTGCTCGACAACGCGCGCTTTGTCGGCGACGTCGGCTGGCGCCAGAACATGCAGACCTTCGACGCTGTCGTCGTGCAGGACAAGTCGCTCAACAAAACGACGCTCACCTACGCCTGGCTCGACCGCATCAACCGCGTCTTCGGCGACCGGCACGCGCAGGGTTACTGGCAGTCCAACTCGCATCTCCTCAACGCCAGCTACGCCGGTCTGCCCGCCGGCACGCTCACCGGCTACGCCTACCTGCTCGATTTCCGCCGGCCCGCCTACGCCGCCAACTCCTCCGCGACCTACGGGATCAGTTTCGTCGGCGCCACCAGGCTCACCGATGCGCTCAAGCTCACCTACCGGGCCGAGGCCGCCACGCAGGGCGACTACGGCTCCAGCCGGTTGAATTACCGCGCCAGCTACTACGACCTCGAGGCCGGCCTCGCCGCCACGCAGGGCGGTCTCACGCTCGGCCACGAGGTGCTCGGTTCCGGCAACGGCGTCGGCTTCAAGACCCCGCTCGCCACGCTCCACGCCTTCAACGGCTGGGCCGACCTCTTCCTCGCCACGCCCGCCGCCGGCCTGCGCGACACCTATGTGAAGGCTTCGCTCAACCTGCCCGCCGCGGTCTCGCTGCTCGCCTTCCAGCACTGGTATGAGACCGACGCCACCGGCGCCCGCCTCGGCGCCGAGTTCAACGTCCAGCTCACGCGCAAATTCGGGAAATATTTCACCGGCCTGGTCAAGTTCGCCGACTTCCGCCGGGACAGCCCCGCCCTGCCCGACGTGCGAAAAGTCTGGGTGCAGGCCGAGTTCGCCTATTGATTGCCCGCATGACCGCGCCGAAATTCAGGACCATCGATGTCCGCCCGCTGCTCGCCCGCGGCGAGGAACCGCTGCCGCTGCTCCGCGCGCAGGTGGACGCCCTGGCCGCCGGCCAGGGCCTGACGGTCATCGCGCCGTTCATGCCCGCGCCGCTGATGGAAATGCTCAAGGGCGAAGGCTATCAGGTCACCGCCGAGCACCGCGCCGACGGCTCGTGGGCGGTGAATTTCTGGCGCGAATAGCCGCGGCCGGCCTCCTGTCGCGACGCGCCATCCTCCTTTGAAAAAAACCACACTCCTCTCCTCCGCCGAATCCGGCGCCTGCTCCCTGCTCGAGCCGGCGGCCAATGTCGCCCACGGCATCGTCAGCCGCGCAGTGCTCACCACGCCCGCCCTGCGGATCACGCTGTTTCATTTCGCCGCCGGGCAGGAGCTGTCCGAGCACACCAGCAAGGCCCGCGCCCTCGCGCAGATCCTCACCGGCACGTGCAAATTTTCCGTCGGCGCGACGGTGCATGCGCTCAAGGCCGGCGACCTGCTGCACCTGCCGCCGGGCGCGCCGCACGCCGTGGCCGCGCCCGAGGCGTTCTCGATGCTGCTCACGCAGATCACCGAGCCCGCGGCCTGAACGGGTTTCCCGGACCGGGGTGAAGGCCGGCCGGTGGCGCGCCTACGGCTCGAGCTGAAACCCGCCGCCGGCCTCCAGCGTGAGCACGGTCAGCCGGCCGGGAAGGGCGCGGACTTCGGCGCTCCACGTCCGGGCGGGCGCGCCCGCCTCGCGCCGGGTGGCGACGCTCACGCTCACCTGGTGCGCGCCCGGGGTGAGCGGCACGCGCATTTCCCCGACCGAGGCGCCGTCGGACTTGAAGCCCTTGGGCTGGAACACGCGCTCCTCGGCGCGGCCGTCCACCTCGATGCGCACCACGACGGGCGTGCGGTTGCGCCGGGCCGGCTGCGCCGTGCGCATGTGGACGGGCCGGGTGTCGTGCGCCGGGTCGGGCAGGGCCGCCGCCGCGCCGGAAATCCATTCGCCGTAGGCGCGGAAGGTGAACACGAATTCCGCCTCCGCCGGCGCCGGGTTGCGGAAGGGCGCGTCGCTGGCGGCCAGCAACGCGGCCAGCAGGACGACCGTGACCACCAGCCCGGCCGCCCACGGCGCGAGCGGCCGGCCGGCGGGCCGGGCCGGCGCGGGGGCTTGCGCGCGCAGGCGCGCCGCCGCTTCGGTGAGCAAATGCGGACGCAACGGGTCGTAATTCACATGCGCCACCTTGCGCGGGTCGGCGCGGGTCGGCCGGAAGGCGGGTTCGCGCGTGCCGCCCAGCCGCGCCGGCAGCCACGTGTTGCCCTCCTTGCAGAACGCCTCGCTGGAGCCGCAGCCCACGATGAGCACGGCGGCCACGCCCTTGCCGATGAGGCGCTCGACGAGCTTGGGCTCGATCCAGCCGGCGCACGGGATCGGGCGCACCGCGTAGCCGGGCAGCCGCCGCGCCCACGCGACGCGGTCAAAGAGTTCCCAGCCGCCGTCGGACTGCGCGCAGACAAAAGCGAGCGCGGGGGGCGCGCCGCGGGCGGCCTCGGCCGCAACGAACGCCTCCAGCTCGCGCGTGACCTGCTGGGCGTCGAACCAAGCCAGGCCGATGCCCTGCGTGTCGCAGGCCCCGGCGCACACGCCGCAGCCGATGCAGCGCGCGGGATCGATCTGCGCCTGCGAGGGGAACGGCTTCCCGTCGGTGCGCGGCACCATCGTGATCGCGCCGAACGGGCAGTCGTGCGAGCAGAGCGTGCAGGAGAAGCAGCGCGCGATGTTGACCGTGGCCTGAAACACCGGGCGCGGCCGGCGCCGGGCCAGCCACCACGGCACCGTCACCAGTCCGGCCGTCGTCAGCAGCGCCGCCAGCCAGATGCCGCCGCCCGAGAGGCGCGCGGTGATCGCCAGCGGCCAGAGATACCACCAGTCCATCGTGAAACGCACGGGCTTGACCGCCATGTGCGCGACCGCGGCGTTGGTCGCCGGATAGGCGAGGGCCGCCGCCAGCACCGCGCCTGTCAGCCACGCCGAGAGCCGCCAGTCGGGCAGCAGTTGCGAGCGGCTCAACCGCGCCAGATGCAGCGCCAGGCCGCCGGCGATGCCCAGCGGCAGCGCCAGGTGCAGGAAAAACACCACGAAGAACAGCAGCGACGGCACGGTGCGGTCCGACGTGAACAGCCGCAGCATCGGCTCGCCGAACACGGGGAGCACGTCGAGCGCGCGGATGCTGTCGAGCGCGAGCAGCTGGGCGCGCTGGTCCCACACCAGCCAGTAGCCGCTCCACCCGATGAACCACACGAGCCCGAGCAGCGCGATCCCGCTGACCCAGGCGAGCCAGCGGGCGTCGGCGAACTTGCGCGCAAAAAAGGTCCGCCCGGCGTGCGCGAGCACCAGCAGCATGACGAGGTCGGACGAGTAGCGGTGCACGCTGCGCACGAGGCCGCCCAGGGAGCGCGGCCCGAGGTCCGCCAGCGAGCGCCACGCCAGTTGCACGCTGGCCGAATACCAGATGAGCAGGAGCACGCCCGAGAGGGTCGCGAGCGCCAGCATGGCGTTCGCCGCCGGCCCCAGTTGGGCGAGGGGGTTGAGTTCGCGCGGCAGCCACCGTTCAAGCAGTGCGTCCAGCCGCGTGCCGGCCCCGTCGAGCGCGGCGAGGAGCCGCGCGGCGCGCACGGGCGGCGGCGGCGGCAGGCTGCCGGGAGCCACCGGCGATGGGCCGAGCGTTTCGGCCAGCGCCTCGCAATCCGGATCAGGGTGCGCACTCATCGGCTCAAGTTCCCGGCGGCGCCCCCGTGTCTTTGTAACCTATTAGGTTACAAAGTCGCGGGGGGCGCGCTCTCGCCGGGGCGGACTCATTGCGGGGTTGAGGCGGCATTCGGTTCATCGAGCAACGCGCGCAGGCCGGCGCGGAGCCAGGACTGGTGGCGCGGGTTGAGCGTGAACCGGTAGGCAATGTGTCCGGAGCGGTCGAGCAGCAGAAACAGGTTGGCGTGGCCGATGACGCCGGTCCGCGGATCACGCGTGGCGGAAAACTGCAGCCGGGTCAGCGCCTCGTGCATCGCGGCGGGTTGCGCGGTGTTGGCATAGCGGAACCCGGGGTGGGCCAGCCCGCGGCCTTCGGCCACGAGGTTCATCAGCTCGGCGGTCTCGTATTCCGGGTTGAGGGACAGCGCCACGATGCTGAGGTCGGCGCGGGCGGCGGCCGGCAGCTCGGCGAGGATCTTTTTCAATTCCAGGAAAATCTCGGGGCAGGCCGTGGTGCAGGCGGCGTAGACGCCGGTGACGAGCACGACGCGGCCGCGCAGGTCGGCGAAGCGGAAAGGCGCGCCCTTCTGGTCCACGAACGGCGTGTCGGGCGGATCGAGCCGGACCCGGATGCGCTCCGCTGGAAACGGCGGCAGCGCCACGGCCCGCGCCGCGTCGGCGCGGGCGTAGAGCACGAGGCCGGCGACACAGGCGAAGACCAACCCGAGCGCGGTGGCGGCGGCGCGGGCGTGCGCCCGCCAGACGCGCGGGTGGCGCAGTTGGAGAAAAACCTTTTTCCACAGCAGCGCGGACACGCCGACGATGAAGAACGGCTCCAGCATCATCACCGAGACGGCGAGCCACGAGATGCCGCCCGTGCGCGGGTCGCCGCGGTAGCACCAGAGCTGGAAGTCGCGCACGAAGTCGCCCAGCAGCCCGCCGTCGGTCGGGCCGAAGATGGTGAGCAGCAGGAACGCCTCGTAGGCCGCGAGGGCGGTGAGCAGGAATACCAGCAGGCCCGGCCCGGTGAGGAAGCGCTCGCCCGCCGAGCCGACCCGCGCGGCCGGCGCCGGCGGCAGGAGCGCCGGCGGTGGCGGGGCCAGGCTGAACGGGGCGGACATGGGCGGGCGGCGCGCTCAGCGCACGGGCCAGACGTCGGCCAGCGCCTTCCAGTTGGCGAAGTAGTAGACCGCGAAGCAGGCGAGGAAGACCAGCGTGAGCACGATCGTGCCCTTGGTGGCGTAGTGGTCGTGGGCGAGCGAGCCGGGCTGGCTGCCGGCGAGCGCGGGCGGCGTGCCCCAGTCCGCCATGGCCCGGCCCTCGATCTTCTTCCCGAAGAAAAGCGTGCCGACGCACAGCAGCGCAAAGATCAGCAGGCCGGTGAACGCGAGCACGCCGCCGAGGCCCAGCACGCCGAGCCAGAGGTGCGCCGCGGGGCCGTAGACGCCCTGGGCGTCGATGTCCCAGCTGCGGCGCGGCACGCCCATGGAGCCGGCGAACGACATGCCGAAGGCGAGCATGGTGATGCCGAGGCCGAAGATCCACGGCTGCACGCGGGCGGCGCCGCGCCAGATGAAGTCGCGCTGGAAGATGAGCGGGACCACGTAGTAGGCCAGGGCCATGAACGCCAGCGTGGTGCCGCCGACCACGGTGACATGGAAGTGGCCGGGGATGCGCAGCGTGTTGTGCGCGATGATGTTGATCTGCTGCGTGCCGAGGGTGACGCCGGTGATGCCGCCGAGGAAACCGAAGATCACCACCGAGAGCGCGGTGCCGGAAAAGGCGGGGTTTTTCCACGGCAGCGCCGCAACCCAGCCGAAGATGCCGCCGGTGTAGCCCTTCTCGCGCATGGCGACCTCAATGCCGGCCGGCACGGTGAAGCCGTGGACCATCGAGGCCAGCACGGCGAGATACATGGCGTAGGAGGTGTTCCAGATCTTCCAGGTCGCGCCGACGCCGGGATCGACGAGCAGGTGGTGCGCCGAGGCGAGGTTGATGAAGAGGATGTAGAGCACGAACGCCGTGCGGCAGACCGCCTCGTTGATCGGGCGCGCGCCGACGGTGATGTGCGAGAGCAGATACCAGACGGCGACCATCGCGCAGACGTTGACCTGCTGCGACTGGTGGCCGAGACCCCACCAGATGAGGCGATACCACTGCGGGTCGGGCTGCGGCGTCCAGCCCATCGAATAGGTGAAGGTCGGGATCATCACCACCGCGCCGTGCAGCAGGGTGACGACGGCGATGATGGCGGCGGCGAGCGCGCCGAAGGTCACGATCGGCATGGAGCCGGTGTAGGCGCCGTCGCGCTTGGCGACGTAGAGCGTGGCGAAGAAGTTGAACACGCCGGTGAGCGTGCCGACCGCGACGAGGATGATGCCGAGGTAGAAGGCCGGGTGCGCCAGCAGGGGCAGGTAGGAGGTCATCATCACGTCGGCCTGGCCGGCGAGGATGATGTAGTCGACCATGACGGCGCCGGCGAGCATCAGCAGGAACGACGCCCAGGCGACCTTGCGGGAGAAGAGCCGGGCGTTGAGCGGCGTGGTGCAGGCGAAACAGAGGATGGCGACCTCGAAGAAGAGGATCCACAGGATCAGCATGTTGATGCCGTGGAAGGTGAGGATGCGGTAGAACCAGTCGACCGGCAGCAGGTGCACCGTCTGCCAGCGCGTGAGCGCGAGGAGCAGCGCGGCGACGCCGCCCAGCAGCAGGAAGACGATGCCGCAGACGGCGTTGAGCTTGATGAAGCGCTGGGCGTCGAGGCAGACGCCGAGGCCGGTGGTGCCGCAGACGCGGGCGGGGGTGCCGGGGGCGGCGAGGTTGTGGGATGAAGTGGACATGGCGGTGCGTTATTCGACGAAGATTTTGCCGGTCATGGCGTGGTGGCCGGCGCCGCAGAATTCATTGCAGACGATGGTGAACTCGCCCTTGGAGGTCGGCGTGAGGGTCAGCACGTGGTCGTAGCCGGGGACCACCTGGAAGTTCATGTTGAGCGGTTGGAGCGAGAAGCCGTGCTGCAGGTCGAGCGACGAGAGGTGGAGCCGGTAGGTCTCGCCCTGCCGCAGGCGCAGGGCCGGATACCACTGCCACATGCGGCCGATCAGATAGACATCGCCGCCGGCGGGCGGCTCGACGAGGGGCAGCTCCTGGCCCAGCGGGTTGGCGATCGGGTTCTTGAACGTGCCGACGCGGTTGGCGGCGACGAACTTTTCCGTGCGCGCGAGGAAATCGGCGGGCTTGACCGTGTAGGCCTCGCCGGTGCTGTTCTGTTTGCCGCGGAAATGCCAGTAGGGCATCATCAGCGACATCACGAAGCACCAGAGGATGGCGCAGCCGAGCCAGAGTTTCTCGTGGCCGGCGGGCGCGTGGAACCAGGGGGAGGTGAGGGGACGCAGGCTCATGGGGGCGGGGGGTCAGGGCAGCAGGGCGGGTTTGGTGAACAGGAGTTCGATCCAGCCCCACACGGTGTAGGAGAGGATGGGGATGAGGACGCCGAGGACGAGGAGCAGCCAGGGGTTGTCCAGCACGCGCTGCCACGGATGTTTTTCGGTTTCGTTTTTCATGGTGATAAAGATCAGGCGAGGGGCGCGGCGCGGCGGCGCCACGCCGCGAGGTGGGACAGCATCACCGCGAGGAAAAAGATCCCGCCGGCCACCGCGACGAGCCCGCCCAGGCCCATGACGCTCAGGCCGAGGTATTCGCCGAGGGAGCGGACGTGCTGCTCGACGCCATATTGCTTGCGGCCCAGCCCGTAGGCCCCGGCCAGCGCGAACCCGAGGCCGAAGACGGCCTGGCCGCCGCCGAAGAGCAGGAGTTGCAGGCGCGCGCGCCGGAGCGGCGCCGGGGTCGCGCCCGCCGGCGCCACCGCCGTGCAGAAATCATACGCCGCCGCCATCAACGCGATGGTCACGGCGCCGATGGCGCAATGGTAGTGGCCGGGCACCAGCGTGCTGGAGCCCCGGATCAGCGAGCCCAGCAGGAAACCCAGCACGGTGAGCAGCGCGCTGCCGGCGAGGCCGGTGAAGCGGTGGTCGCGCCAGCCGGCGCCCGCGCGATGACGCCACACATCCGCGCCCGCCACCCCCAGCACGACGAGCACGGCCGGGAAGAGCGTCCAGCGCATCAGGTGCGTGGCCATGGAGAAATAGAGCGTCCCGGTCGTGCCTTGGAAGGCCAGCAGCGGCATGACCGCCTGCGGCGCCACCAGCGCCAGCATCAGCGCCAGGGTGACGGCCGGCGTGAGCGCCTCGCGGCCGGACCAGCGGCGCAGCAGGTGCAGCCACAGCGCCAGCATGAGCGCGACATTGCCCGCCTGCAGCACGTGCCCGCCGCCCCAGAACAGCAGCTCGTAATAGGCGCCGGGCGCCGCGGCGGGAGTGGTCCACCAGGCCCCGATGAACGTGAGGAGCGCGAGCAGGTTGGCCGCGGCCGACGCGCGCAGGGCCACGACGACGGCGGGCGCCAGCGCGCGCCCGTCGGTGCGCGCGGGCGTCAGCAAGGCGTGCAGGAAAAACAGGCCGGCGCCGGCAAACCAACAGACCAAGCCGGTGAAAAATACCGGATGATCGATCACCGGCACATAGTTGGAGAGCACGGGCCGGGCGCCCGGCATGAGCGCCCCGGCGAGCAGGCCGGTGACGCCCGCGCCGGCCAGCGCGAAGGCGGCCGTGGTCACGCGGCGCGACAACTGCGGGCCAAGCGCCAGCCCGAGGAAGGCCAGCGTGCCGGCCTGAAACCAGATCACGATCGCCAGATCGACATGCACGACCAGGGCGCGTTTGAAAAACAGCGGGTCGGTGAACAGCCATCCGAGGAAGGGCAGCCGGCCGACGACGAGCAGCAGGGAAAGCAACCCGGCCAGCACCAGGCTGCCGATGGCGAAAAGGAACCAACCCTGCGCCGGACTGTAGCCCGGGATCTTGGTGGTGGCGGTCTGTCCGCGACCAGCCAGCGGCGCGGTGAGCGCCGGATGTCGGGACATGGAGGCCGCAGGCGGGGGCATGGCTAGGTTGTAGCCCAAAGCCGCCCGCCCGGCCTTGACCCAAGTCAAGGAGTGCCGGGCTCAGGGAAAGAGCAGTTGCGAGTGCCACCCGCCCGCGGTCCTGGTGAAGCGGACGCGCTCGTGCAGCCGGAACGGCTTCTCCTGCCAGAACTCGATCATCTCCGGCGCGACGCGGTAGCCGGACCAGTCGGGCGGCCGCGCCACGGGGCCCAGGCCGAACCGCAGGGCAAACGCCGCGCAGTTGCGGGCCAGTTCCAGCGGGTCATGCATCGGCTGGGACTGGTGCGAGGCCCAGGCGCCGATCTGGCTGAACCGGGGCCGGGTCGCGAAGTAGGCGTCGGCCTCGGCGTTGGTCACGCACTCCGCCCGGCCGGAGACCCGGACCTGGCGCCCGAGCTGGTTCCAGTAGAAGCAGAGCGCGGCGCGGGGATTGGCTGTCAGCTCGGCGGCCTTCGGGCTGTCGAGGTGGGTGTAGAAGACGAAGCCGCGTTCATCGGCGTGCTTGAGGAGCAGCATGCGCACGTGGGGCGCGCCGTCGGCGCCGGCGGTGGCCACGGCCATGGCGGTGGGCTCGGGCAAGCCGGCCTCATCCGCCTCGCCGAGCCATGCCTGGAATCGGGCGATCGGATCCTGTCCGTCGGGGGCGGTGGAGCTCACGTTCGGGTCGGCGTGCGGGCGGGGTGGCGGCGGGCGGGGGCTGCGGACGATCTTCCGGGCGCGCGCGGGGGGCGCGGCCGGGCGGATTTCCGGCGGATGGCTTCCCAGGCCCTGACTTCCCGCTGGGTGAGGTTGTGGATCACCTGTTTCAAGACGCCAAAGGTGGTGTCGCGGGTCGCGGGGTCCAGCAATTTCATCTCGGCCTGCAACAGGACCAGGCTTTCCAACAGCGCCTGCTCGCCGGCGCGGAAGTAGGCCTGCCAGGGGCTGGGGCTCTCGGCCAGGATCGCGCCCGGGCTGGATTTGGCCGGCGGGGGCTGCCGCAGCGCGGCGAAAATCTCGTCGAGGGAATGCTCCAGCCCGAACACCATGGTGTCGGGGTTCGCCAGCGGGGTGGTGACCTTCTCGATGCGGAGCAGGGCCTCCCAGCGGGCGCGGATCTGGGCGCGGCGCTGCCGCAACCCCGTGATGATTTCCTCCTGCATGTCGGTGCCATTATGCGGCCAACGGGCCCGGCCGGCTGCGCAGTTATTGTGAACAGCTTCGCGTGCGTTGCTGGCCCGGCGGCCGGGTCAGGCCAGTTCGCAGGCCCCGCCGGCGCAGGCCGCGATGTCCTTGAGGGCGGTCTCGTCGGTGGTTTCCACCAGCTGCGTGTAGTCGACCGGCTGGTATTTCAGCCGGTTCCAGCGCGCCACATCCTCCGCCGTCTCGACCGCCTCGCGCGGCGCCTGCGGGTAGCGCTTGGCGCCGTCATGGGCGAACAGCGCGACGCCGGTGAAGCCCTCGCGGTGGCGCCAGATGAAGTCGGCGACCGCCTCCCACAGGTCGGGCGCCACCGTGCAGGTGTGCGAGACGTTGTGGTGGAGGCCGGGCGAGCGGGTCGACTCCGCCTCGCCGGCGAGGACCCAGTGCTTCTGGACGAGCTGCACGAAATGCAGGAAATCCACCGCGCCGATCTCGGCGCGCAGGATGGCATGGGCCGGCGCCTCGACCGGAAAGGTGATGACGTCGTCCGCGTCGGGCCGGTAGACCGAGGCCTCGGTGAGGTGGGGGTTGGCGGCCTGGAAATGCCGGTAGACCGGGTCGGAGCGGCTGGCCTGCACGCGGCGGAAGTAGTGCCGCGCGTGGTGCGGATGGATGCCGGAGGCGGCGCCGAGCAACAGCGACGCCGTGCCCTCGGGCTTGACACAGGTGACGCGCGCCGCCGGGCGGATGCCGAGGCTGGCGGCGATGATCTGGTTGACGGTCCGGGTCAGGCGCGCCCCGCGCTCGAGCACGTCGGGGTTGAACAGGATCTCGGGGTTGTCCATGAACCCGCAGATGGAGACGCCGAGCAGGGCGTCGCGCTCGTTGAGGTAGCGCGTGACCGGCCCGAGGTAGGGGATGTCGGTGTAGGCGGCCTGGAGCGTCCCGATGACGGCGGCGTCGATGCAGGCGGCGAGGAAATCGTCGGTGTTGTGCAGCGCCGCCCCGTTGATCGTGCTCAGGTTGCACATCTGCCAGCCGCTGAGGCGGGTGCCGGGCTCCACGGAGCCGGTGTAGCCGCAGGCGCGCAGGCGCGCGACCTCCACCTCGTCGTCCAGCTCCCCGCCGACGACGGGATGCAGGCCGATCTCGCAGCACGGGTTGCAGCCGTAGTCGGGGTGGTCGGCGAAATAGAAGCCCGGTTCGCCAAACTCCTTCTGCGCGGTGAAGAGCCGCCGGAACAGGGTGTCGTCGGCGGTGGTCCGCGGGAGCACGGCGGAGTTGTTGGAGGCGGAGCGCTGGGGGTGCTTCTCGAACCAGGGGCCGGTCTTGGCGTCCATCATCTCCTTGTCGTCCGGGGAGAACAGGCAGATCGTGGCGGAGCGGCGGATGCCGCCGCTGAGCACGGAGCGCGCGGCGAACATGCAGATGTCGTAGACCTCGATCGGGCGGAGCCTGCGGCCGTTGGCGGCGGCGAGCACGCCCTCGATGTCGAGCAGCGCCTGCTTGAGCGGCAGGTGGCCGGGCGCCTTGCCGCCGGAGGTGCGCAGCGCGCTGCCGCGCGGGCGGACCGGGGAGAAGTTGAACTCGGCCTTGAAGCGCTCGGTGTGGCTGCGCAGGAGCAGGTGCAGCGCGTCGGCCCAGCCCTCGATCGTGTCGGCCACGGCGTGGTGCACGACGGGCAGGTCCAGCTCGTCGCCCCGCACCGGCAGCACGGGCAGCCGGTCGACATGGTGCCGCTGCACCGAGAAACCGCAGCCGGTGCCCGCGAGCAGGAGGAAGAGATATTCCCGGAAAAACCCGAGCCGGTCCACCGGGCTGAAGGCGCAGTTGAAGAGGCGCGCGTGGTGGCGCAGGATGGCCTCGCCGCCGAATTGGAGCGAGCGCATCGAGGGCAGCACGCGGCGCGCGCTCACGGCGGCGAACGCGCGGTCGAGCACCGAGCCCAGCGAGGCGCCGGCGAGCCAGGCCGCGAGCCGCTCCCGGTCTTCCGGGCGCACCGGGGCGTCGGGGCGGGGCGGGGGCAGCGGCCGGTCGAGCCGGTCGGCGAAGAACTCGCGGTGCATGCCGCGCACGCGCTCCGCCGCCTCGGGGAACAGCTCGCGGCGGCCGAGGTCGGGCCGGTGGCGGGCGTATTTGGCGGTGGCGATGTAGTCGGCCAGGCCGTTTTCGGCGTAGTGGTTGAGCCGGCGCGCGGCCTTGCGCTCGCGGAAGATGATGTAGGAGCGCGCGACCGCCCACTCGCCCTCGGCGGCGATGGCCTTCTCCACGTTGTCCTGGATCTGCTCGATGGTCGGGTGCCGGCCGGCGCGGTAATACAGCTCCGTCATGTGCGCGACGCGCGCGGCGATGCGCTGCGCCTTGCGGTGGGTGGCGGGGTTGACGCCGTAGCGGGCCGCGGGGTTGTCGCGCGCGGGGTTGTCGGCGTGGCCGTGCTGCACCTCGTGGAAGGCGAGGGCGATGGCGCGCGTGATCTTGGCGGCGTCCCACGGCACGGTGGTGCCGTCGCGCTTGAACACGCAGCGGTCGGCGGGGGCGATGGCGGGGCTGGGGGCGGAACGGGGGTGGAAACGCGCGAGCAGGGAAGCGGTCGAGTGGGTCATGGTCCGAAAGCCCGCGAAGATAGCGGGAAGAAAAAATCCGCGCTAACCATTCCTTGCGAAATGAAACCAATCTCTGCGCATAAATTGTTTTCGGGGCCGGCGCGGAAAATTTTTCACGCGACACCGGCGGCGCGGGCCTTATCAAGGCGGGTGCGATGCCCCCGCGTTTCCCCGACCACAAGATCACCGGCCTGATGGGCTCGCTGCGCTGCGCCCAGCTCTTCGCCGGGCTGCCCGACGCCGACCTGGCCGCGATCGCGGACTTCACCGTCGCCCACCGGCTGGCGAAGGGCGATTATCTGTTCCGCGAGGGCGAGCCGTCGCGGGGCTGCTACCTCGTGCAGAGCGGCGCGGTGAACGTCCATCGCGTCAACGCCGCCGGCAAGGAGCAGGTCATCCATGTCTTCCGCGCGGGGGAGTCTTTCGCCGAGGCCTCGCTGGCCTCCCCCACCGGCTATCCCGCCAACGCCCGGGCCAGCGAGGCGGGCACGGTGCTGCTCATCCCCAAGGCCCCGATCCTCGACCTCATCGGCCGCCGGCCCGACCTCGCCCTGCGCATGTTGGGCTCGATGAGCGTCCACCTCCGCGTCCTGGTCGGCATGCTCGACGACCTGACCCTCAAGGACGTGGAGACCCGCCTGCTCAACTGGCTGGTGAAACACGGCCGCGGCGCGCCGGGCGGCGTCATCCGCCTCACCGGCACCAAACGCGAGCTGGCCGCCGAGCTCGGCACCAGCAGCGAGACGTTCTCCCGCACCCTGGCCCGGCTCCGCGCCGACAAGCTCATCACCGTCGGCGCCCGCTCCGTCACGCTGCTCGCGGCGCCGGCCCTCGCCGCCCGGCTGCGCCGCAACCTCGGCGAGGCCTGAAACGCGGCGATCGACCCGGGGCTTGACTTGTCTCAAGGCCGGGTCGCGCCCGGCGTGGCAGAGTGGGGCATGTCCACCACCATCACCCCACCCGGCATCGCGCCGGAAACCACCATCGGCCAGCTGGTCGCCGCCCGGCCGCTCCTGGCCCGCCTTTTCGACCGGCTGGGCCTTGATTATTGCTGCGGGGGAAAACAGACCCTGGCCGCCGCCTGTGCCGCCCGCGGGTTGGATCCCGCCACCACCCTGGCGCTGCTCGAATCCGCCACCGCGGCCCTGGAGGCCGGCCCGGCCGAGGTGGATGCCGCGGCCCTGGGGCTCGCCGAACTGGCCGACCATATCGAGGCCACGCATCACGCCTGCCTGAAGGACGAGCTGCCCCGCCTCGTCGAGATGGCGGACCGCGTCGCGGCCAAACACGGCTGGCGCGACACGCGCCTGCCGGAGGTGGCCGCCGCGATGAACACCCTTGCGGCGGAGATGCTCAGCCACATGCGGAAGGAGGAGACGGTGCTCTTTCCGCTGGTGCGGCAGATCGAGGCCGGCGCCGCGGGCACGTTTCACTGCGGCGGCATCGCGAACCCCATCCGCCAGATGGAGGCGGAGCACGAGGCCGCCGGCCAGCTCACGGCGAGCCTGCGGGAACTCACCGACGGGTTCACGCCCGACCCCGAGGCCTGCAACACCCACCGGGCGCTGCTCGCCGGCCTGGCCGCGTTTGAGGCCGACCTGCGCCGCCATGTGCACAAGGAGAACAACATCCTCTTTCCGCGCGCCCTGGCGCGGGCCGGGGGCGGCGGCTGACCGGCCCATCCACCGGGGAAACCAGGTCGCGCGGGCCCGCGCGGCCGGGCGAAAATATTTCATCACGCGGCGCACGGGGCTAATGCCTGCGGCCCGGGGGCCATTTGAGCGTTGCGCGCAGGGCCGGGCGTGTTTTCCTTAGGGTCAGTGTCCACGCCCGATGCCAACGCCAAGCGCAGCCGCGCCGTTGTCGAGCAACTGAAACGCTCGCAGATCTACCGCGATTACGCCAAGGCGTTCCGCGAGACCACCGGCCTGCCGTTCAACCTGCGCGCGCTCGAATCCTTCGACCTCCCGCATCACGGCGAGAAAAACGAGAGCCCTTTCTGCGCGCTGATGGCGAGCAGCAACCAGTCCTGCGCGGCCTGCCTCCAGTTGCAGCGCAAGGTCGAGGAGGAGGCGCGGCTCGAGCCCAAGACCCTCAAGTGCTTCGCCGGCCTCTGCGACTCCGCCGTGCCGGTGCGCGTGGGCGACAACCTCGTGGCCTTCCTCCAGACCGGCCAGGTCCTGCTGCACCAGCCGAACAGGCGGGAGTTCACGAAGCTCACCCGCGAGCTGCTCAAATACGGCGTCGAGACCGACCTCAAGCGCCTCGAGGAGGCCTATTTTCAGACCCGCGTGCTGGACAAGAAGCAATACGAGGCCGTGCTCCGCCTGCTCACCATCTTCGCCCAGCATCTCGCCTCGCTCAGCAACCAGCTCATGGTCTCGGCCGAGCAGGTCGAGTCGCCGCTGGTGAGCCGGGCCAGGCTCTTCATCACCGAGCACCAGGACGAGGAGATCTCGCTGCGGCAGGTCGCGGCGGCCGTGAACACCAGCGCGTTTTATTTCTGCAAGATGTTCAAGCAGGCCACGGGCCTGACCTTCACCGACTACCTCGCCCGCACCCGCATCGAGAAGGTGAAGAACCTCCTCCTCAACCCGCACAAGCGCGTCAGCGAGGTCGCCTACGAGACCGGCTTCCAGTCGCTGTCCCAGTTCAACCGGGTGTTCCGGCGGGTGACCGGCCAGTCGCCGACGGTGTGGCGGGCGAAGCTGCCGCAGGCGGGCTGACGGCCGCCCCGGGCCGCGCCGCCTCCAGCTGCTCGAGCTTCTCGCGCAGTTTCCGCACCTCGAGGATGAGGCGGTGGATCTCCGTCTCCTCCTTCAGCTGCGCCTTCTCCAGGAAAAAACTGGCCACGTAGGCCGTGAACGCGCCGAAGAAGCTCAGCCCGAACACCACCAGCACCATCGCCACGATCCGTCCGCCCGCCGTCACCGGGAAATGGTCGCCGTAGCCGATGGTCGTGATGGTGGCGAAGGCCCACCACAGCGCGTCGCCCGCCGAGCGGATGTTGGCCTCCGCCAGGCCGTGCTCCAGCTCGAAGACCGCGATGGTCGCGAAGAGCACGGCGATCAGCGACATCAGCCCCACCACGACAAACGTGGCCCGCGCCCGGTCCGCGCGGAAATGCTCGCTCACCGCCTGGAAGGAACGCAGCGCCCGCAGGATCCGGAAGACGCGGAAGGCCCGGCCCCAGCGCAGCCAGCCGATCTCCGGGATGCTGGACAGCAGGTCGATCCAGCCCAGCCGCCAGAACGCCGCCTTCGACGGCGCCAGCAGCAGGTGCACGAAAAAATCCAGCAGGAACACGGCGCAGATGAAATCGTCGGCCCGGCGCAGGAGCAGCCGGGTCTCCGGGTCGAGCGGCAGCAGCAGCTCGGCCGTCAGCGCCCCGAGCGAATAGAGCGACAGCACGAGCACCACCAGCTCGAGGTAGATGACGCGGCCGCTTTGCCGGGCGGCCTCCTTCAGGCTCAGGGTCATGCGGCAAACCTAGTCCGGGAGCCCCGCCTTATCAAGGCCGGGCCCCCGGGGGCGGGTGTTTTTCCCCGCCGCAAGAAATGCGCGCAGTAGGCCAACCGGTGAGGAGCCGGGCCGCCGCCGGTGCCCTAGACTGCGCCAAGACATTCCACGCATGTCCGTCCTCCCGCTCACCATCTTCTTCAGCCTGCTGCTGGCCGGCCTGTTCATCGGCCTGTTCGCCCATGAGCAGCGCCGCCGCCGTTTCACCAGCGCCGAACGCGATTCCCTGCTGCCCCTGGCCGATGAGACCCCGCGCGAGGTGGATTCCCGCCGGGCGGTGTCGCCGGATCCCGCCCCGGGCCGCGGCGAAGACCCTTGCCCCGAGTCGATTTACTTCTGAGTCCGTCCCCGCCCCATGACAAACGGTCAAAAAACCACCATCGAGTTCAACGACCAGGTCGTCCGGCAGTTCCTGCTCGCCTCCCTCCTCTGGGGCGCGGTGGGCATGCTGGTCGGCGTCCTCATCGCGACGCAGCTCAACTTCTGGCAGGCCAGCCTCGGCCAGGCCTGGCTGAGCTTCGGCCGCCTGCGCCCGCTCCACACCAACGCCGTCATCTTCGCCTTCGTCGGCAACATGATGTTCGCCGGCATCTACTATTCGACGCAGCGCCTCGTGAAGGCGCGCCTCGCAAGCGATTTCCTCTCCGCGCTCCACTTCTGGGGCTGGCAGCTCATCATCGTCGCCGCGGCCATCACCCTCCCGCTCGGCCTGACGCGCGGCAAGGAATACGCCGAGCTCATCTGGCCCCTCAACATCGCCGTCGCCCTCATCTGGGTGGTGTTCGCGGTGAACTTCTTCTGGACGCTCGCCCGGCGCCACGAGAAGTCCCTCTACGTCGCCATCTGGTTCTACATCGCGACGATCATCACGGTGGCGATGCTCTACATCGTCAACCACCTCTCGATCCCGACCTCGCTGCTGCACAGCTACCCGGTCTTCGGCGGCGTGCAGGACGGCCTCGTGCAATGGTGGTATGGGCACAACGCCGTGGCCTTTTTCCTCACCACGCCGATCCTCGGCATCATGTATTACTTCCTGCCGAAGGCGGCGGAGCGCCCGGTGTATTCCTACCGGCTGTCGGTGATCCATTTCTGGTCGCTCGTGTTCCTCTACATCTGGGCCGGCCCGCACCACCTCCTCAACACCGCGCTGCCCAACTGGCTCCAGCTGCTCGGCATGACGTTCTCGCTCATGCTCTGGGCGCCGTCCTGGGGCGGCATGCTCAACGGCCTGCTCACGCTCCGCGGCGCGTGGGGCAGGCTCCGCTCCGACCCGGTCATCAAGTTTTTCGCCGCCGGCGTCACCTTCTACGGCATGGCCACCTTCGAGGGGCCGTTGCTCTCCATCAAGTCCGTCAACGCCCTCGCGCACTACACCGACTGGATCATCGGCCACGTCCACGCCGGCGCGCTCGGCTGGAACGGCTTCATGGCCGCCGGCATGTTCTACTGGCTGGTGCCGCGCCTCTGGAAGACGAAGCTCCACTCCGAGTCGCTGGCCAACCTCCACTTCTGGCTCGGGACCTTCGGCATCCTCCTCTACGTCGCGGCCATGTGGGCCTCCGGCATCTCCCAGGGCCTGATGCTCAACGCCACCGCCGAGGGCGGCACGATCCTCAAGTATCCCAACTTCATCGAGACCCTCAACGCCGTCCGCCCGCTCATGCTCCTGCGCGTGGTGGGCGGCGCGCTCTATCTCGCCGGCTTCGTCATCATGGGCTGGAATGTCTGGCGGAGCATCCGCGGCGCTTCCGCCGTCAACGGCACGATGGAGGTGTTTGTCGAGGCACCGGACCCCGGCGCGGCGTTGGGCCTGCGCGGCACCTTCCTCAACGCCCCCGTGGTCTACACGACGCTCGGCCTCGCGGCCGCCTGCGTGTGGATGTTCACCAGCGGCGTGCTCAACCTCCTCGGCCTCCTCGCCACCATGATCAGCGTGCTGCTCGCCATCGGGCACTTCGAGTCGCGCGGCCGGGCCTGGGCCGACTGGTATGACCGGCTCCTGGTCAACGCGCTGCCGTTCACCGTCCTCACCTTCCTCTCCGTCGCCGTCGGCGGCCTCATCCAGATCATCCCGATGATGACGATCGACCGCCGCCTCCAGACCGAGGACCGCGTCGCCCGCACCTACACCCCGCTCGAACTCGCCGGCCGCGACCTCTATGTCCGCGAAGGCTGCTACAACTGCCACTCGCAGATGATCCGCACGCTCGTGCCCGACGTCATGCGCTACGGCGATTACTCGCGCCTCGGCGAATCCATCTGGGACCATCCCTACCAATGGGGCTCCAAGCGCACCGGCCCCGACCTCGCGCGCATTGGCGGCAAATACAACCACGCCTGGCACTACGACCACCTCGAGAACCCGCGCAACATCTCCACCGGTTCCAACATGCCCGCCTACACCTGGCTCATGGCGCAGCCCACCGACTACGCGGCGCTCCCCGCGAAGATCCGCGTGCAGCGCATGCTGGGTGTGCCGTTCCCCTCCTGGTCGCCCGCCATGATCGACACCCTGGCGAAGGAGCAGGCGAAGGACATCGCGAAGGAACTCAAGGCCCAGGGCCGCTACGTCGATCCCGACCGCGAAGTCGTCGCCCTCATCGCCTACCTCCAGAGCCTCGGCAAAACTTGGGAACCCACCGGCGCCCCGGCCGCCCAACCTTGATCGGTCTCTCAACTCTCATCCCTCAACTCTCAACCCAATCCCCCCATGCTCCGCCGCATCATCTACGAAGACTGGCAGCTCATCTTCCCCGTGGTCGCCCTCGCTGTCGCGTCGTGCGTCTACCTCGCCGCCGCCTGGCGGGCCGCGCGCATGAAGCCCGCGCAGGCCGAGCGCCTCGCCCGCCTGCCGTTCGAGCAGGAATGAATTCCGCCGTGCCATGAACCCGCCCCCCGATCCCGGCATCAAACTCCGGCCGCACACCTACGACGGCATCCAGGAATACGACCAGCGCCTCCCGAACTGGTGGCTCTACACCCTCTACGGCGCCATCGTCTTCTGGGTCGCCTACTGGTTCACCTGCATGATCGCCGGCATCATGCCGGCCGACGGCGCCCGGGTGGACTCGGCGATGAGCCGCATCGCCGCGGCCAAGATGGCCTCGTCGATCGACGTCACCAACGACAGGCTGTTCTGGGAGATGAGCCGCAACCCGGTGTTCATCGACGCCGGCAAGCAGACCTATCAGTCCCTCTGCGTGCCCTGCCACCTGCCGAGCCTGCGCGGCAAATCCGAGAACCCGGCCGCCGTCGGCCCCGACCTCACCGACACGGCGTGGCTGCACGGCGGCACGCCGAAGGAAATCTACGTCACGGTGGCGAAAGGCGTCGTGGCGAAGGGCATGCTCGCCTGGGAACCCGTGCTCGGGCAGAAAAAGACCGCCGAGGTCGTGGCCTACCTGCTCAGCCGCCACCAACCCGGGGAGACGGTCACCGTCGAGCTGCCCAAGTGAATTGGTCGGGCGCGTTATCCCTAACGCGCCGCCCTGCCACCGCTCAATCTACGCATGGGCGTCCAATCCGAAATCGAAAAGCCAAAATCCAAAATGGTGTCGGCCCACCGGCCGACGCCGGACTCTGTCACGACCATCAACGCCGACGGGTCGCGCTACTTCCTTTACCCGGCCGATGTCCGCGGCCCGTTCACGGCCTGGCGCCGGATCAGCGCCGGGCTGCTGATCGCCGTCTACTTGCTGTTGCCGTGGATCCCCGTCAACGGCCACCCCGCCGTCTTCCTCGACATCGCCGGGCGCCGCTTCCACTTCCTCGGCTGCACGCTCGCCGCGCAGGATGTCTGGCTGCTTTTCTTCGGCGTCAGCGGCCTCGGGTTCGGACTGTTCTTCCTCACCGCGCTCTTCGGCCGCGTCTGGTGCGGCTGGGCCTGCCCCCAGACCGTCTTCCTCGACCACGTCTACCGGCGCATCGAGCGCTGGCTGGAGGGCGACGCCCTGGCGCGGCGCGCGCTCAAGCTCGCGCCGATGTCGGCGGGCAAGCTCCTCCGCCGCGCGCTCAAGCACCTCCTCTACGTCCTGGCGTCGCTGGTCATCACGCACCTCTTCCTCGCGTATTTCGTCAGCCTGCCCGAGGTCTGGAGCATGATGCACGACGCGCCGGGCGAGCATTGGACCGCGTTCCTCTTTGTGTTCACCGCGGCGGGCCTGCTGTATTTCAACTTCGCGTGGTTCCGCGAGCAGCTCTGCATCGTCATCTGCCCCTACGGCCGGCTCCAGTCGGCGCTCACCGACGACCACTCGATCGTCATCGGCTACGACGCGCGGCGCGGCGAACCGCGCGGCAAGCTGAAAACAGAAGACAAAGGACGGAAGACAGAGGACAGGACCGCGCACGCGGCCAGCCTATCGGCGCACACCTCTCCGGCCTCGGTCCCCGGTTCTCTGTCCTCTGGAGCCGCAGGCGATTGCGTTGATTGCAACCGCTGTGTGCAGGTCTGCCCGACCGGCATCGACATCCGGCACGGCCTGCAGCTGGAGTGCATCGGCTGCGCGGCCTGCATCGACGCCTGCGATGAGGTGATGGCCCGGGTGCACCGCCCCGCCGGTCTCATCCGCTACGATTCTTTTGCCGGCCTCATGGGAGGCGTCACGCGCTGGGTCCGGCCGCACACCGTCCTCTATGGCGTGCTGCTGGGTGTCGGCGCCGCGGTGGCGGCCTTTGCGTTCTCCACGGTGAAGCCGGCGAATTTCCTCGTCTACCGCGCGGGCGGGGCGGCGTATTTTGCCGGGCCGCACGAGGTGCGGAACCAGTTCATGGTGCGCCTCGTCAACAAGCGCACCGCGCCCGCGGTGTTCACCGTGAGCACCGAGGGATTGCCCGCGGGGCTCCGGCAGAGCGGCTTCGAGACGCCGGTCACGCTGGCACCGATGGGGGAGACGGTCAGCCCGCTCGTGCTGGTCGCCCCGCGCCGGGACTATCACGGGTCGTTCAAGTTCACCGTCCGGGTGCGCGACGCCGCACGGACATTCACGCTCGCCCGCGAGGTCGAGTTCATGGGCCCCGACGCCCGCCTGCTGGAGGAGGAAGATCATGCCAAAGGCCTCAAACGCTGAGTCAGGGCTCCCGCACCCCCAAGACGCTTGTCAACTAATAGTTGACAAAAGCGAAGTGCGCGCCGCCCGCTCGCTCTCCCTTTGGTTGTGGGTGGCCGCCGGTTTCCTGTTTCTCGCCCTCCTCTGGACGGCCATGTTCACCGCCGCCCGGTCCGCCGACACGCGCGCCGTGCCGCTCGCAACCCCGGGAGGCCGGCCATGACCGCGGCGGTGATCCCTCCTGTGGGAGCGACCTCGGTCGCGACCATGCAGCAGTTGCGTGCAAGCACGCTCCCACAACGGCAAAAGGGAGGCCGGCCATGACGGCGGAACTCGCCGGCGTCACCGGGCCGGGCACGGCGTTCGTCGCCGGGCTGGTCACGAGCCTGCATTGCGCCGGCATGTGCGGACCGCTGGCCTGCGCCCTGATGTCCGCCGCGCGCGACGACAGCGACCCGCAGGTCGTGGCTTCCACCTATCATCTGACCCGGCTCGCCGGCTACACCGTGTTGGGCGCGCTGGCCGGCGGGGTGGGGCGCTGGCCGCTCGCGCTGCTGGGCGAGGGCGTCCTGCGCTGGCTGCCCTGGCTGCTCGTGGTGTTCTTCGTCGCCATCGCTTTCCGGCTCGACCAGCGCCTGCCGCGCTGGCCGCTGCTCGGCCGCGCCTACGCCGCGCTGCTGGCGCGTCTGCGCGGGGGCTCGCGCGTGCGGGCCGCCGCCGCGCTGGGCCTGGCCACGCCGCTGCTGCCCTGCGGCCCGCTTTATTTCCTCCTGTCGTTGGCGCTGTTGTCCGGGTCCGCCCTGCGCGGGGCGGAGACGCTGCTGGCCTTCGGGCTCGGCACCGTGCCGCTGCTCTGGCTGGCCCAGGCCAATTTCCACTGGGTGCGGGCGCGCCTCGGCCCGCGCACGCTGGCCCGCGCGCAGGGCGTGTTCGCCCTGGCGGTCGCCGCGCTCCTGATCTGGCGCCTGCGCGGCACGCTCGGCCTCGGCGGGCCCGGCCCAGGCGATTTCATCTGTTTCTGACCATGAACTTTCCCGCGAACAATTGGGTGAACGGGGGCGTGAGCCCGACGGTGCGAGTGCGTGGACTGCGCGCCGCGCAAGCCGCCCCCGTTCACCTTTTGGCGGGTTCCCCTTGCGCATGAGCTTTCCGGCCAACAATTGGGTGAACGGGGGTGCGAGCCCGACGGTGCGAGTGCGTGGACTGCGCGCCGCGCAAGCCGCCCCCGTTCACCTTTGCCGGCACTGCGGCACGCCGCTGGCGGGGGAGGCCGCGCAGGCCGCGGGCTTCTGCTGCGCCGGTTGCGGCTGCGTTTTCCGGCTCGTGGCGGAGCACGGGCTTGATGGTTACTACAAGATTCGCGACGCCGTCGTGGCGCCCGTCGGCGAGGCCGTGTTCCAGCCGCGCGACTTTGCCTGGCTCGCCAAGCTGGCGGCCGGGGCCGAGGCGCAACCCGGCACGCCCGCGCTGACGCTCGAGGTGCAGGGCATCTCCTGCGCCGGCTGTGTGTGGCTGATCGAAAAGGTCTTTCACCAGCAGCCGGGCGCGCTGCACATCGGGACCGATGCGCAGCTCGGCCGCATGAGGCTGCGTTGGACGCGCGGCGTATTTGACGTCCCGGCCTTTGCCCGGCTGCTCCAGTCCTTCAACTACCTCGTGGGTCCGCCGGGCGAGGAGCCGGCCGTGCCCGAAAGCAAGCGGCTGGTGCGGCGTGTCGGGCTGGCGGCGGCGTTCTCAATGAACGTCATGCTCTTCACCCTGCCGGCCTACTTCGGCATGGAGGCGGGCTTCGCCTATGCGCGGCTCTTCGGCACGCTGTCGCTGGTCTTCGCCACTCTCAGCCTGCTGACGGGCGGGTTGTATTTCCTCGGCCGCGCGGTGTCGGCGTTGCGCGCGGGGGCCATGCACATCGACCTGCCCATCGCCCTCGGCATCGTCGGCTCCTACCTCGGTTCGCTCTACGGCTGGCTGGCGCACCGGGAGGAGTTTGTTTACTTCGATTTTGTCGCCGCGTTCATCCTGCTGATGTTGGTCGGGCGCTGGGCGCAGGTGACCGCCGTCGAGCGCAACCGCCGCCAGCTGCTTTCGCCCAAGGACCGGCCCCAGCCGGTCTGGGTCGAGACTCCGGCCGGTCCGGTTGAGCGCGCGGTGGCCGAGCTGCGGATCGGCGATGTGTTCGCGGTGCGGTCCGGCCAGGTGGTGCCGGTCGAGGCGCAGTTGGAAACACCGGCTGCCACGGTCGGCACGGCGTGGATCTCGGGCGAAACCGACCCGCGCGAATGCCGCGCCGGGGCCCGGGTGCCGGCGGGTGCCGTCAATCTCGGCCGGGGCGACATCCGGCTGTGTGCGGTCCGGGGGTGGGAAGGCTCGCTGCTCGCGCAGTTGCTGCGGCCTGTGACCCGCGACGCCTACCGCCACCGGTTTCTCGAGCGCGTCATCCGCGGCTATCTGGTCGGCATCCTCGGGATCGCCCTGGCGACCGGGCTCGGCTGGTGGCTGGGCACGCATGATGCCGTGCGCACCTGGTCGGTGGTAACGGCCGTGCTGGTCGTCTCCTGCCCCTGTGCGATCGGGCTGGCGTTCCCGCTGGCGGACGAAATGGCCACGACGGCGCTGCGCCGCGCCGGCGTGTTCGTGCGCGAGTCCGACCTCTGGCCGCGGCTGGCCCGCATCCGCAAGATCATCTTCGACAAGACCGGCACGCTGACGCTGGAGACCCCGGTGCTGGCCAACCCCGCCGCCTTGGCGGCGCTGGCGCCGACGGCCCGGGCCGCGCTCGCGGCGCTGGTGCGCGACAGCGCCCATCCGGTCAGCCGCAGCCTGCATGAAAACCTGCTGGTGTCGGCCCCACAGGGTGGGGCGAGTCCTTCCGCCTCCGCCGAGGCTATGGCGGACAGGCCGGACGGGCCGCGTCACCCTCCGGCTCATCGGGACGATTCGCCCTACCGTGAGATGCACGGCGAACTGCGCGAGGAACCCGGCTTCGGCGTGGTGCTCGAAAACCCCGACGGCCGCTGGTCCCTCGGCCGGCCCGGCTGGCGCGGCGGGGAAATTTGTAATCCATTGGATTACAAATTGCGGGAGGAACACGATGCGGAGTTCGCCTGCGACGGCGTGGTGCTGGCGCGGTTCCGCTTCACGGATGCGGTGCGGGCCGATGCGGTGGCGGAGATCGCCGCGCTGCGCGCGCGCGGCCTCGAGGCCTACATCCTCAGCGGCGACCGCCGGGCCAAGGTGGACCAGATGACCCAGGCGCTGGGCCTGCCCGAGAATCACGGCCTGGCCGAGGCGACGCCGGGCGGCAAGGCGGCCTGGTTCAAGATAAACGACCGGCGCGACACGCTCATGCTGGGCGACGGCGCCAACGACAGCCTCGCCTTCGACGCCGCGTTTGCCCGCGGCACGCCGGTCATCCATCGCGGCGTGCTCGAGGGGAAGGCCGATTTCTACTACCTCGGGCACGGGCTCGCGGGCATCCGCCGGCTGTTCGAGGTCAACGCCGCGCGCCGCCGCACGCAGGCGTGGCTGCTGGTGTTTTCGGTCGCCTACAACCTCGGGGCCGTCGGCCTCGCGGTCGCGGGCCGCATGAGCCCGCTGCTCGCGGCGATCCTCATGCCGGTGAGCTCGCTGCTGACGCTCGCCATCGTGGCCGGCGGCATGCGCCGCTGGCTGGCGCGCTAAAGGGCACATATCTGGTCAGATATTCGTCTGTCCTTGATTTGGACTTGCGGGCCGCAATGCTCCTGCCGTGCCCAAATCCGCAAAAGACAAGATGGAATCTTTCGCCGACTTCAGGGCGGAGGCGAGGAATTGGATTACGCTGGCCACCGGCGAATATTATCCAGACATCCTCAAAGACGCTTGTGAACTCTACAAGCCGGTCCTCGTGCTATTCGGCCAGCTATTAAAATCCTCGGAGTCCTCGACCCGTCTGTTTCTGCAAATATCCGAGCAGTCCGACGGCTGGATGCGGGTGCAACTCGCGCGCGTCTTCCGCAAATACGTCAGCCCCGAGACTCCGGTGGAGATGCTCAAGCAGAAAGCCAAGGCCGCCAGCTTTTGCGAACAGTTCGGCAAGGGGTTCCGCCCTGTGCCCAAGGTGCAGGCTGCTTTCCTTTCACGGCCCATTCCAGACGAGGCGCTTTGCGCGGTGTTGTGGGAATACAAGGACCGGGGCAAAAAAGGATATGACCTGACCGAGCGCTTTTTCGTCCTGTTTCGATCCACTTTTCCCGGCCTGAAGATCAGCGGCCCGGAGCGGGCGGGAAAGGACATCTTGCTCGGCAAGATATTTGCCGGTTACCCCAAGCCAGACCGCCCGGTCGATTTCGTTATTTTTGACCGGAGCGGGAAAGATATCTTGGCCATAGGTCTCGCCCGTTACGACTCGGACCGGGGTGGCGCGCAGGAGGACGACCGCACTGGCGGCTATCAGAACTGCGCCGACGAAATCCTCGGTTACGCGAAGAAACACGGGTTGCGCACGAAGGTCATCTTCATCAACGACGGCCCGGGCCTCTTGCTCGGATCAATGTGGGCCGATTATACCCGGTTGGAGCGCAGCCGGCCCGGGAAAATTCTGGTCGCCACCCTTCGCATGGTGCCCGAGCGCATTACCGAGAAGTGGCTGCAATCGTAACATCACATGGCCACCGGCATCTCCAAGACCAAATGGCAGGGCGCGCCACCCGTTGCGGCGGCGAATGACGGCAGCGCCGGCCAGACTGACGTGCGGCTGGAATACGCCGGGAAAAAAACAAAGAGGGAGATCCTTCACACCCCGCCGGCCGCCTGCCGGCAACTCTGGTCCGCGCCGGGACATTCGCCCACGCCGAACCGACTTTATCATGGGGATAATCTCGCTGTGCTCGCGGCGCTCACGCGAGACCCATCGGTTTGCGGCCAGGTGAGACTCGTATACATCGATCCTCCGTATGCGACCAAGAGCGTCTTCCAGTCTCGGAATCAGGCGGACGCTTACACCGATTTGCTCGAAGGGGCACACTATCTGGAGTTTCTCCGCGAGCGCCTGATCCTTCTGCGCGAGCTGCTCGCTGCCGACGGTTCGATCTATGTTCACCTTGACGACAATATGGCTTTTCTGGCCAAGGCGGTGATGGACGAGGTCTTTGGTTCCGGGAATTTCCGCAACTGGATCACACGGAAAAAATGCAATCCCAAGAACTACACCCGAAAGACCTACGGAAACGTGTCCGACTACATCCTGTTTTATACCAAAGGTGAGGATTATGTCTGGCTCCGCCCGGTTGATCCGTGGACAGACGAGCGCGCCAAGGAATATCAGTATATCGAAAATGGCACCGGCCGACGCTATATGAAGGTTCCGGTGCATGCGCCGGGGGTGCGCAATGGCGAGACCGGCCAGCTCTGGCGGGGCAAACCTCCGCCACCGGGCAAGCACTGGCAGTATCCGCCGCGCACGCTCGACGAGATGGATGCGCGCGGCGAAATCTATTGGTCGCCCACCGGCAACCCCCGCCGCAAGATCTACCTCGACCAGAGCGCCGGGATTCCCGTGCAGGACATCTGGCTGGATTACCGGGACGCCCACAACCAGAACATCGCGGTCTCTGGGTATCCGACAGAAAAAAACGCGGCGATGCTGGAGCGGATCATCAGCGCATCCTCAAATGCGGGCGACCTCGTGCTCGATTGTTTTTCCGGCTCTGGCACCACTCTCGGAGCAGCCTCCCGCCTTGGGCGGCGCTGGATCGGCGTGGACAACAGCGTCGAGGCCATTCGGGCCACACTTCGCCGTTTTGGACAAGGGTTGGAGGCGATGGGCGACTTTGTGGATCGACCGGACTCTTCACCGCACGAAGCGGAGCGCGACGCCACTTTGCCATTGTTTGCAGCCGATGCTCCAGAACCAAAGGCGCGGGCAAAACCAAGCGAACATCGATCGATTATGGATTTCAGACTCCTGGCCGAGGAACCTTACCGAGGTGGTCTGGATGAGGTGCTTGGGCAATGGGCAGGTTGGATTGGCGAGTCCGTCGATGAGCTGCATGTCGGCGAAGCGGCTGCACCTTACAAGTCGAAGGCCCCCAAGCGACGTCGGAACAGAGTCTCGGCGTCAGGCAAACCCAAGCGTGCGGCCTGAGCACGGTGCGTTTCAGTATTGTTTAACGCGGTTCGAACAGGGGCAGGATCTGCATGCCGGGCACGGTCACGAGGCCCTTGTCGGTGATGCGGATCTCGGGGATGACGGAGAGCGGGATGAGATTGAAACCCATGTAGGGCAGCGTGCAGCCGGCGGCGGACCATTCGGTCTTGAGCGCGGTGGATTCCTTGGCGACCACCGTGGCGCGTTTGTCGGACAGCAGGCCGGCGATGGGCAGCGCGACCTTGGCCACGACCTGGCCGCCGCGGATGACGCAGACGCCGCCGCGCATGGCCTTGATGGTCTTCAAGGCGAGCTGCAGGTCGGCCTCGTTGGTGCCGGCGAGGATGATGTTGTGCGCGTCGTGGCCGACGGAGCTGCCGACCGCGCCTTCCTTGAGATTGAAGTCCTTGAGCAGGCCGTGCGCGACCTTCCCCGATTTGCCGTGGCGCTCGACGACGGTGACGAAACACAGGCCGTGCTTGGCGAAGAGATCGGGCCACGTGGTGCCCGGCGCGGCTTCCAGGGCGACCTTGTCGTGGAAGAGGATGATGCCGGGCAGCGCGGTGCGGATGCAGTTGGCGGTGACAGGGCCGGGGGGCAGGTCGGGCGTGAGCGTGAGCTTGGGCGAGAGCTTCACGGTTTCGTAGGCAGCCTTGGGGTAGCGGTAGCGCTTGGAAAGCGCGCGGTCCAGGATCGGCGTGATCTTGCGATTCTCCACGACGAGTTCGCCGCCATACCAGGTGTTCTGCGGGACAAGGTCGTCGTTGAGCAGCACCAGGTCGGCGCGGCGGGCCGGGGCGAGGCCGCCGATGTCGCCGTCCTTGGCGTAGCGGGTGGCCGGGTGCAGCGAACCCATGCTCCAGGCGGTGGTGGTGCTCATGCCGTGCTTCACGGCCTCGCGCACGACCCAGTCCAGACCGAACATGAAGAGGTCGTCGGCGTCGCGGTCGTCGGTGCAGACGCAGACGCGCTTGGGGTTGGCCCCGAGCTCGGTGACGGCCTTGATGGCAAGCGGCAAGGAGTGCCACGGCGTGGTCGGCGGGCCGCCGCGGAGGAAGACCCATACGCCGTTCTCGAGAAAGTCGTTGGCAATCTCGCGGTCGATGGCCTCGTGGGTGTCGTTGATGCCGCTGGCGGCGCCAGCGGCGACGAACTCGCGGCCATAGATGTGCCCGCAGACGGGGCGGCCGCGCTTGATGGCCTCGCCGAGGACGGCGTGGCTGCGCTTGTCGCCCATGGCCACCTGCACGAAGTCCATCTTCTCGCCGAGGGCGACGGCCTCGGGCCACCGGTCGAAAAGCCGGCCGATCTTCGCGGGCGTGAGGTCGCCGCCGGCGGTCTCAAAGCGCGGGGAGGTGGCCGGCACGGTGCTGGGCACGGTGAGGAAGATGTTGAGCGGGGCCTGCCGGGCGTCGCGCAGCATCCACTCGATGCCGGCGGCATCGCAGACGTTGCCGATCTCGTGGCTGTCGCAGAAGATGGTGGTGGTGCCGTTGAGCAGCGCGCCCTCGGCGTAGGCGCACGCCGTCATCATCGAGCTTTCGATGTGGATGTGCGGGTCCACGAGGCCGGGGGCGAGGAGGCCGCCGCGCGCGTCGTAGATCCTGGTTTTGGATTTCGGCCCGGGTTGGAATGTGCCGGCGGGTTTCACCGCGGCAATGCGGCCGGACTTGATCCAGACTTCGCGGCCGGGGTGGATGCGTTCGGTGTAGGTGGAGAGCAGCCGGGCGCCGGTGATGACGAGGTCGGGAGCCTCGCGGCCCATGGCCACGGCGGCCAGCGAACGGGTGACGGTGTGGAGCGGCGGGACGGAGAAGCGGGTGAGGGGCATGGAATGGGAATTGCAGGGGGAATGCCACCAGCAGAGGCATTTTCCAACAGTATTTCTCGGTTAATTGCCTTTATTCGGCGGCCAACGTCGGCTAGCAAAGTCGCCGAGCCCCCATGCAATCCGGACGCCTGCGCTTCATCCTCATCATCGCCCTGCTGGCGTCCAACCTCCTGGTCGGCGTGGCCAGCCTGTGGTTCCTCCGCGCGATGGAGCAGCGCTACACGGCGCTGTTCGAGCGCAGCGTGCCGCTGCTCAACAACCTTCGCGCCCTGACCCGCGAACTGAGCACCGTGCAGCGCCTGGTGCGGCGTGTTTCCGATCCGCATAACGAGCCCGCCTGGGCGTCGTTGATCCCGCAGATGGTCGCGACCAGCGACGCCGCCAAGGCCCACGCCGTCGAGATCAGCGCCATGGAGGCGCTGAAGGGAATCCCCCGCGGCCAGGCGCTGGCGGTGCTGGGCAAGGAATACGACGCCCGGGTGGACCAGTTCCTCGAACTGGCGCGGGCCGGCAAACTCGCCGAATCCAACCAATACAACATCGCGACCCTGCGGCCGTATTTCGACGAATACATGGACGCTTTGGACGAGGTGGCCAACCAGGTGGAGCGCGACGGCAGCGACCTGCGCGAGCGCTACACCCAGGACACGCGGCGTTTCAGCGCTGTGCTGCTGGCCTTTGCCGGCTGGCCCCTGCTCCTGGGGGCGCTCCTGCTCGTCGGCACCGTGCTGCTGGTGGCCGGGCTGCTGCTCTACGTGTTTTTCCCCCGTTTCTTCGCGCCCCAACGGCCGGCCGGTTAAAGCCCCAGCGGGATCGCGGCGGTCAGGTTCTCGGGTTCGCCCTCGGTGATCACGAGGTTGTCCTCCAGCCGCACACCGCCGAGGCCGAGGTGCCGGCCGGCGACATCCCAGTTCACGCAGTCGCGGTATTGGGCGCGGCGCTTCGGGTCGTTGAGCAACGCGGGGATGAAATACAGGCCGGGCTCGACGGTGACGACATAGCCCGGTCGCAGGATCAGGTCCATGCGCAGGCTGCGGAGGCTCGGGCGGGGATCCTTGGTGCGGCCGGGTTCGACGCCGCCCGCGTCGCGCACACCGAGCCCGACCATGTGGCCGAGGCCGTGGGGGAAAAACAGCGTGTGCGCGTCCTGCTCGACGAGCGACTCGGCCTTGCCCTTCATCACGCCGAGGGAGACGAGGCCGGCCATGAGGTCGACGGCAGCGGCGAGATGGATGTCCTTCCACTCGGCGCCGGGACGGCAGCGGGCACAGGCGCGCCGGAAGGCATTTTGCACCACCGCATAAAGATCCCGCTGAAAGGCGCCCGGCTTGCCCGCCACGTAGGTGCGGGTGACGTCGGTCACATAGCGGTCGGTCTGTCCGCCGGCATCGATGAGAATGAAGTCGCCTTCCTTGGCGACGCGCCGCGTCGAGGGCGAGCCGTGAAACACCGCGCTCTGCGCGCCGACGCCGACGATGGAGTGGTAGCCGGTCTCGTCGGCGCCGCCGCGGAAGAAGCCCGCCTCCAGCTCGATCTGCATGCGGCGCTCGCTGACGCCGGGGCGGAGAAAGGGTTGCACGGCGGCGTAACCCTCGGCCGTGGCCTGCGCCCCGCGGCGCAGGATGGCGAGTTCGCCCGGCTCCTTCGGCCGGCGCGCGTGCTTCAAGGCCTCGCGCACCTCGGCCGTGCGCGCGGCATCGGCGGCGACACCCGGCAGCGGCGCGCCGAGCATGGCGATGCGGCGGCCGCGCCGCGCGGCGAGCCAGCCGTCGAATTTGCCCAGCACTTCGCCGGGCAATTGCTCGGCGCCGTCCCACACGCGCTGCTCCTCCGTGACCGCGGGGACAAAGGAGGTCCATTTCTTTTCCTTGGCGTCGTAGACGACGATGCCGCCGATGGCCTCGGCGTGGCCGGTGAGGTAGAAATATTCCTGGTGGGCGATGAAGGCGAGGTGCTGTTCGCTCAGCTCCGGCCGGGGGATGGGTGAGCCGGCGCCGACGAGGAGGACTTCGTCGGTCAGGCCGAGTTGCGGGGCGAGGCGGGCGCGGCGGGCGGCGTAATCGATGTTCATGGGGATGAAAAAGCCGGCCAGAGCGTCTGGCCGGCGGGGAAGTGTGACAAGACTTTCGTGCGGGATCGTCAGCTGTTCGTGGCGGCCGGTGCATCCAGCGCGGCGAGGGCCTTTTTCGCCGCCTCGAACTCCGGGTTGATCTTCAGGGCGGCTTCAAAGCGGGCGCGGGCCTCGTCCTTTTTGCCCAGTTTGGCCAGCATCCGGCCGCAGGCGTTGGTCAGGTTGGCGCTGTCGGGCTTCAGCTTCAGGGCCGCCTCAAAGTGCGCGAGTGCTCCGGCGTAGTCCTCGCCCTTCTCCGCGATGTTGGCGTATTCGGCCAGGCCGAGGACCGGGTTGAGGGCGTGGACGCGGTCGGCGAACTCCCGGGCCTTCTCGAGGCTGCCGCCGGCGATCTCCGGGGCGTTGGCGTAGTAACGGGCGAGCCCGATCAGGCCGGCGACGTGCTTCGGGTCGAGCGCGATCGATTTCTCAAAGGCCTTGCGCATTTTGCCCGCGACCATCGCCTGCTGCATGAAGTTCATCTCGCCCATGCGGACGCTGAGGGCGATGCCGAGCTGCGAGAAATACTCGGGCTTGGTCGCGTCGGCCTGCGTGGCCTGCTCGGCGAGTTCGACGGCCTCCTTGGTGCTTTTCTGCTGGAGCCGTTCCTGGCTGAGTTTGTGCAAAGCGGCTGCGTCGGTCGGTGCAGCAGCTGATTGCCCGACGGCAATGGTGACGAGGACAAGGGCGGCGCAAGCCGCGAGGAGGGATTTGGTTTTCATGGGTTGGTTATGGGTTGGGAGGAGGAGTTTTTAGGCCACGGATTTCACGGATTGGCACAGATGGGAGATGCCATGCCAGTCATTCTGAGCGGAGCGAAGAATCCAGAATGATATTGGCTGGCGGGAGTGATGCTGGATCCTTCGCTCCGCTCAGGATGACGGGTGTCTTAAATTTGTCCTTATCCGTGTTCATCTGTGTAATCCGTGGCTGAAAAATCTTATTCCTGCTGCAGCGCCTGCGTTGGGTTCAGCCGGGCGGCGCGGCGGGCGGGGAGAAACGCGGCGGCGAAGACCACCGCCGGCACGAACACCAGCAGCACGCCGAGCACGAACGGATCGGCGGGCTCGACGCCGTAGAGCATGCCGCGCAGCACCTGGGTCAGGCCCAGGGCCCCGGCGAGGCCGGCGGCGACCCCGATCCCGGCGATCACGCCGGCGCGGGCCAGCAGCCAGCGCAAGATCAGGCCGGGCGTGGCGCCCAGCGCCATGCGCACCCCGATCTCGCGGGTGCGCTGCCCGACGGTGAACGCCAGGCTCGCGTAGATGCCGAAGGCGGAGAGCCCGAGCGCGACGGCGGCAAAGAGGCCGAACAACGCCGCGCGCAGCCGGGGCTGCGTGGCCGAGCGCGCGATGTTCTCCTCCATGGTGCGGACGCTCATCGTGAGCGTCGGGTCGGCCCGGCGCATCGCGGCCTGCACGGTTGCGGCGCTCGCGCCGCTGGTGCGCACGAGCACGGTCGTGAAGAACCACGGCGACTGGCGCGACGGCACGTAGAGCTGCGGTGTGGCGTCGTCGGCCTGCGAGTCCTGCTTCACGCCGCCCACGACGCCGACGATCTCGCGCCAGCCGCGCACCATCCATGGCATCGTGCGGATGCGCTTGCCGATCGGGTCGGCGTCGCCGAAGAGCCGCTTGGCCAGTGTGGCGCTGATGATGCACACCGGGCGGGACGCGCCGGCCTTGAGGTCGTCGCGGTCCTCGAAATCGCGGCCGCGCAGCAGCGGCACGCGGAGCGTGCGAAAATAGCCCGTGCTGACGGAATTGAACACGGCCTCGTCGGCGTTGCCTTCCTCGACGGGGCGGCCCTCGACCCAGAACGGGTAGCGCAGCGTGATGCCCGTGAGCGGCGCGCTGCTGTTGAGCGTGGCGCCGGCCACGCCGGGCTCGCGGCGCACCTCGGCCAGCACGCGCTCGTAATAGTCGCCCAACTGCTGGAAATCATCCCAGCGCGCGGGCGGCGGCGAGATGCGCAAGGTGAGGAGGTTCACCGGGTCGAAGCCGGGGGCGGTGCGCTGCAGGGTCAGCAGGCTCTTCATCAGCAGGCCGGCCCCGGTGAGCACGACCAGCGTCAGCGCCACCTGGCCGGCGATGAGCGCGCCTTGCACGGAGGACGCGAACCGGCTCGAGCCGCCGCGGCCGCCGCCGGACTTGAGCATCTCGTTCACGTTGGCACGCAGCACCTGCCACGCCGGGAGCAATCCGAAGACCAAGCCGGTCAGCACCGAGACGGTGAGAGCAAAGGCCAGCGCCGGGCCGTCGACACCGATGGCGGATGAGCGCGGAATCAGGCCCGGCGGCAACCGGCTCGCGAGCACGGGCAGACCGACGGCGGCGAGCCCGATGCCGGCCCCGCCCCCGACGAGCGCGAGCAAGAGGCTTTCGCAAAGCACCGTGCGTGCGAGCGTCTGCGGCGTGGCCCCGAGGGCGAGGCGGACCGCGAGTTCCTGGAGGCGCGACACACCGCGCGCCAGCATGAGGTTGGCGAGGTTGACGCAGGCGATGAGCAGCACGAGGCCGACGGCCCCGACGAGCAGCAGCAGCGAGGAGCGCAGACCACCGACGCGCATCGCGAGCAGCGGTTGCAGCGCGAGGCTCCAGCCGCGGTTGGTCTTGGGGAATTCCCGCGCGAGCGTGGCGGCGATCGCCGTGGCCTCGGCCTGGGCGGCGGCGGGGGCGACGCCCGGCTTGAGCCGGCCGACCGTGGCCCAGAAGCGCGAATCGCGGGCGAGGTTCTCCGGCGCCTCGACGGGGAAGGGCAGCCAGACGTCGACGAATTCCGGTTCCCGGAAATCCTCCGGCATGACGCCGATGACGGTGGCCGGCTCGCTGTTGAGGATGATGGTCTCGCCGATGACGCTCGCGCGCCCGGCGAAATGCCGGCGCCACGCCGCATGGCTCAGGAGCACGGCGCGGGCGGTCCCGAGGTTGAACTCGTCGGCCTTGAAGCCTCGACCATGGAGCGGCACCACGCCGAAGACCGGGAGAAACTCCTCCGTCACCAGCCCGCAGACCAGCTGGACGGGATCGGCGCCCGCCGGCGCATAGCCGGCGAAGTCGGGCCGGAACGCCGCGAGCGCGGAGTAGGAGGTCGCGCGCTCCTTGAGGTCACGGAAATCCGGGAGCGAGAGCGCGGGCTGGGAGAGCGCCTTGGCGGCATTGAGGGATTTGAAGCCGACCAGCCGCTCCTGGGCCGGGTAGGGCAACGGACGCAGGATGATGGACTGGAAAATGGAGAAGATCGCGACGTTGGCGCCGATGCCCAGCGCGAGCATGGCGCAGGCGAGCAGCGCGAAGCCCGGGGAGCGGCGCAGGTGGCGGGCGGCGGCGGCGAGTTCGGCGAGGAGGCGGTTCATGTTGCCGCCAAGATAACAGGTCGCGCGGCCCGCCACATCGCCCGGAAGTCACCGTCAGGGTCATGCGGCGGCATGACTTGGGTCATGCGGTAATTTGTAACGTATTACGTTACAAGTTATCTGGGCCCCCCATCAGGAGATGGGTCTGCCAAAAATCAGATCAGGCCCATCTCGCGGGCGCGGAGCGCGGCCTGGGTGCGGTCGAGCACGCCGAGTTTCCCGAGGACGTTCGTCATGTGGTTCTTCACCGTGCCCTCGGTGATGTTCAGCCGTGAGCCGATCTCCTTGTTGCTGCAGCCGTCGGCCAGCAACTTCAGGACGCCGAGTTCGCGCTCCGACAGCGGGTCGGCCAGGGTCTGCGGCGCGCGCTTGCCCTCCCGGGCGGACAGGCGGTTGAGCTCGGCCATCATCCGGCCGGCGACCGACGGCTCGAGGACGGAGGTGCCCTTGGCGGCAGCACGCACCGACTCGTTGAGTTTGTCGGCCGAGCAGGCCTTCAACAGATAACCGAGCGCCCCGGCGCGCATGGCCTCGAATATCTCCTCGTCCTCCTCGAAGGTGGTGAGCACGACGACCTTGGCGGTCGGCATGGCGGCCATGACGCGGCGCGTGGCCTCGACGCCACCCATGACCGGCATGCGCAGATCCATGAGAACGACATCGGGCTTGTGGACCTTGGCCAGGGCGAGGGCGCGTTCGCCGTTCTCCGCCTCGGCGACGATGTCAAAGTCCGGCTGCAGGCTGAGCAGGGTGCGGAGCGCCTCGCGGAAGAGCGACTGGTCGTCGACCAGCATGAGCCGCAACTTTTTCACGCCCGCACCTCGATCGTGAGGGCGTAGCCCCCGCCCGGGCGGGGGCCTGAAATGACCTGGCCGCCGAGCACCTCGATGCGCTCACGGATGCCGACCAGACCGAAGCCGGCGGGGGCGGCGCCGTTGGCGTCCCGGCCATTGTCGGTGACGGCGAGCGTCACGCGGCCATGGGGGGCGAATTCGAGGGCGACCTCGGCCGCGGTGGCGCCCGCGTGCTTGCGGATGTTGGTCAGGGCCTCTTGGGCGGAGCGGAACAGGGCGTGCTCGATCCCCGGCGGCAGCGGACGGGCGGTGCCCGCCAGCCGCAGTGTGACCGGCAGGCCCGACTCCACGGTAAGTGCGCGCAGGGCTTCGGGCAGCGGCAGACGCGCGGCATCGGTGCGGAGGGAGCTGACGGAGCGGCGGACGTCATCCAGCGCATCACCGGTGAGCTGGGCGGCCTTGAGCACGGAAGCACGGGCTTCGTCGGGACGGTGGGCAATCAGCGCGGCCGCGGCGTCGAGCTGGGTCTTCACCACGGTGAGATAGTGGCCGAGGCCGTCGTGGATCTCGCGGGCGAGGCGGTTGCGCTCGCGCGTGGTGGCGAGATCCTCGGCCTGTGCGGCGTGGGCGCGGAGTTGCGCGTTGGCGGCCTCGATCTCCATGCGGAGTTTTTCTTCGCGTTCGCGGGCGACGAGCGCCTGCTTGGTGATGAGGGTGAAGGCGATGGTGAAGGCGAAGGCCGCCGAATAGTTCACGACCGCCTGCAACCCGCTATCCCAGCCATAGGGTATGGCCCAGACCGCGATGTTGATGCCGAACAGATAGACGCCGACGAGCGCGGCGTGGCGCGCCCGCAGATCGAAGATGGCCTGGCTAATCACCGGCAGGACCAATATGCCGAGAAAGCCCCGGACCGGGCTCAGGAAAATCACCGCGGTCAGCAGCGCGCACTGAAGCAGATAATAGGCTGCGTAAGCACCCGGCCGGCCGCGCGAGTCGAGGTAGCAGCTGCCGAGCACGCCGAGGACGGCATAAATGGCGCCCAGGGAAAACACCACGGGCACCATCCACTCCGAGGCATAGAACCGCTGGGTGGAAAAAAAGGTCGCGTAAGACGACAGGATGACGGCGGCATAAGCGAAGGTGCCGTAGAGACTGCCGGTGCGGTGGGCTTCAGTTTGAACGGCGGTCGGGGACGACATGGGCGGCAGCCTACCACGCCGAGGCGGTTTGGCGATATAGGAAGGAAGTCATGGGGCGGGTCATGGGTGGGGCCAATTTCTCTTTCTCCTAATCGTAATCTTTCTCTCTGGTCGGCAAGGGACTTGAGGGGAGAAAGATTAAGAGAAAGAGAAAGATTTTAGACCAGCGACGCATGCAGGATCTCCACGGGATGCAGCGCCGTGCGGCCGGTGGCGTCCTTGATCTGGTGGCGGCAACTGGTGCCGGGGGCGGCGATGAGGGTGTCCGCGGGCGCGCCGCGCACGGCGGGGAAGAGCACGAGTTCGCCGATCTGCTGTGAGAGTTCGTAGTGTTCGGCCTCGTAGCCAAAGGAGCCCGCCATGCCGCAGCAGCCGGACGGAATGACCGACACTTGGTGGCCGGCGGGCAGCCCGAGCATCTTCACCGTCGGCGTGAGCGATGACAGCGCCTTCTGGTGGCAGTGGCCGTGCAGCTTGATGGCACGGGGTTCGGCTTTGAAGGCGGCAGGGGTGATGCGGCCGGCGTCGGCCTCGCGGGCGATGAACTCGTCGATGAGCAGCGCGTTTTTCGCCAACGCCTTCGCGGCATCGAGCAGATGGTCCGGCATCAGGTCGGGATATTCGTCGCGGAAGGAGAGAATGCAGGAGGGCTCGAGGCCGATGAGCGGCGTCTGCGCGTTGATGAGGCCCTTCAGCAGCTCGACGTTGCGGATGGCGAATTTCTGGGCGTCGCGCACGAGGCCCTTGGAGAAATGGGCGCGGCCGCTTTCGACGTGCGCCGGGATGACGACCTCGTAGCCGAGCCGGTTGAGGAGCTGCACAGCTTTGATGCCCATCGGGGTGTCATTGTAGTTCGTGAACTCGTCGCAGAAGAGGTAGACGCGGCCGTGGGGATAGGCGAGGGACGGCGGGTTGGCGTGCCGGGCGTGCCACGCGGCGAGCGTGGTGTCGTGCAGGGTCGGCAGGCTGCGTTTTTGCGCGAAGCCGGCGAAGCGCTTGATCAGACGGCTTGTCAACCAATAGTTGACAAGCGCATTGTAGAGCCACGGCACTTTGGCGGCCCACTGCATGGAGCGCGTGAAATTCGCGACGAGCCGCGAGCGCAGCGGCACGCCGTTGGCGTCGTGATAGTGCTGCTGCCACTCGGCTTTGAGGCGGGCGACGTCGACGTTGGACGGGCACTCGGACTTGCAGCCCTTGCAGGAGAGACAGAGATCCATGACGCCCTTCACCTGCTCGCTGTCCCAGGCGTTCAGGCCGTCGCGGGCCTCGGTCAGGACGTGGCGCAACATGTTGGCGCGGGCGCGGGTGGTGTCCTGCTCGTTGCGCGTCGCCATGAAGCTCGGGCACATGGTGCCGCCCATGAGGTGGGATTTGCGGCACTCGCCCACGCCGTTGCATTTCTCGGCGGCGCGGAGCACGCCGCGGGTGGCGCTGAAATTGAAGACGGTCTTGTATTCCAGCGTGGGGTGGTCGGCGGGGCCGTGGCGCAGCGCGGTGTCCATCGGCGGGGTGTCGATGATCTTGCCGGGATTGAAGACGCCGCGCGGGTCGAAGGTCTCCTTCACGCGGCGCATCATCGCGTAGCACTCCGGACCGACCATGAAGGGGATGAACTCGCCGCGCAGGCGGCCGTCGCCATGCTCGCCGGAGAGCGACCCGCGGTATTTTTTCACGAGGGCGGCGACGTCGGTCGCGATGCCGCGGAAAGCCTTCAGGCCCTCGCGGGTCTTGAGGTCGAAGAGCGGCCGCGTGTGCAGCTCACCGGCGCCGGCATGGGCGTAATACACGCTCTGGACGCCGTATTTCCCGCGCATCAGCGCGTCGAACTCGGAGATGTAGGCCGGCAGGTCCTCGACCGCGACGGCCGTGTCCTCGACGACCTCGCGCGGCTTGGCATCGCCGGGCACGTTCATCATCAGGCCCTGGCCGGCGCGGCGCAGGTCCCAGACCTTGTTGGCGTCGTCGCCCCAGAGCACGGGGAAGGCGTAGCCCAGGCCGGCGGCGCGCATTTCCTGTTCCATGGTTTTGATCACGGCCTCGATCGCCTCGCGTTGTTCGAGCCGGACCTCGACGACGAGCACGGCGCCGGGATCGCCCTGCACAAAGAAACGGTTTTTGGCCTGCTCGAGGTTGGCCTTGGTGCATTCGAGGATGTGGCGGTCGATGAGTTCGCAGCCGAACGGCCGGTGGCGCATCGCGATGAGCGTGGCGTGAAGCGAGTCCTGGATGGTCGCGAAGTGGGCGCAGAGCAGCGCGCCCGGCGGGGGCAGGGGCTCGACATTCAGCTCGAACTCGACGCCGAGGAACAGCGTGCCCTCGGAGCCGGCGAGGAGCTGGCAGAGGTTGAAGGGCTGGGCCGAGGCCGGATCGAAGACATGGCACTCCATCAACCGGTCGAGCGCGTAGCCGGTGTTGCGGCGGGTAACGGTGGGCTTCGGGTAATGGTCGCGGATGAGCTGGCGGTTCTTCGCGTCGCCGAGCAGGTCGCGGACGGTGCGGTAGATCTTCGTCTCGAGCGTGTCGGGTCCGGCGCACTTGGCCTCGAATTCAGGCTGGGTCAGCGGGCCGAAGGCGGCCGCGGAGCCGTCGCTGAGAAAGCCGCGCACGGAGACGAGGTGCTCGCGGGTGGTGCCGTGGACGATGGAGTTGGCGCCGCAGGAGTTGTTGCCGACCATGCCGCCGATCATGGCGCGGTTGGCGGTGGAGGTCTCGGGCGCGAAGAAGAGACCGAGCGGCTTGAGGTGCAGGTTGAGCTCGTTGCGGACGACACCCGGCTGGACGCGGACACGGCGCGTCGCGGCATCGGTGGCGACGATGCGGTTCAGGTGGCGGCCCACGTCGACCACGATGCCGCCGCCCACGACCTGGCCGGCGAGGGAGGTGCCGGCGGTGCGCGGGATGAGGCCGATGTGGTGCCGGTTCGCGAACGCGATCAACTCGCGCAGATCGGCCTCGGTCTTGGGCAGGGCCACGGCGACGGGCAGCTCCTGGTATTCGGAGGCGTCGGTCGCGTAGAGCGTCCGCATCGTGGCGTCAAAATGCAGTTCGCCCGCGAGCCGGGCGGCGAGGGCGGTCAGATCGGCCCGTTCGGCAGGCGCAGGGGGGGCAAGGGTGGAAGCGGCGGGCATGCGGGCGTCCGGTTTAAGTAGGAGCTGGAAACGGCCTTGGCGAGACGTTCGTGTCGGCTGAGAAATCCGTCCGGGTGATGAGAACAGGCTTGGACACGGGCGAAACGGCGGCTTATGTCATAAGCCATCTTATGAAAATCGGAATTGTCGGCGCCGGCAAGATCGGCGGCACCATCGCCACCCTCCTCGAATCGAGCAAATTCTGCAAAAGCGTCGCCCTCGCCGACGTTCGCGCAAACATTGACCTGACCGGGTTGAAGAAATCCAAGTTCGTCCAGGTCGATGTCGCGGACGCCGCCCAGCTGGCCGGCTTCGTCCGGGGCGCGGACGCGATCGTCAACGCGCTGCCGTTTTTCCTCAACAAGTCCATCGCCCGCGCGTGCGCGAAGGCCGGCGTGAGCTACTTCGACCTGTCCGAGGACGTGAGCACGACGAAGTTCGTGCGCCAGCTGTCCGCCAAATCGAAGGCGACCTTCATGCCGCAGTGCGGCCTCGCCCCCGGCGCCATCAACATCGTGGGCGGCTCGCTCGCGTTGTCGCTGGAAAATGTCCGCCAATGCGAGATGCGCGTCGGCGCGCTGCCGCTGAACGCGAGCAACCAGATGAAGTATTACCTCAGCTGGAGCACGGCGGGGCTCATCAACGAGTATTGCAAGGTGGGCGAGGCGCTGCACGCCGGCCACCTGATCGCCTCGCTGCCGCTGGACGGGGTGGAGCGCATCACGATCGACGGCACCGAGTATGAGGCCTTCAACACCTCGGGCGGCGTCGCGACCATGTGCGAGACCTTTGCGGGCAAGGTGCAGGAGCTGAATTACAAGACGATGCGCTATCCCGGCCACCGCGACCTGATGAAGTTCCTCCTGCAGGACCTCAACCTCGCGCCGCGCCAGGATCTGGTCACGCAGATCTTTGACCAGGAGGTGCCGCTCACCGAGTCCGACGTCGTGGTGTTCTACGTCAGCGTCGTCGGCACCGAGAAGGGCGGCGGCCTGCGGCAGCGCAGTTTCATCAAAAAGATGCACGGCGACACGATCCAGGGCCGCAAGCTCAACGCCATCCAGCTCACCACGGCCGCCGGCATTGTCGGCGTGATCGAGCTGTTCGCGCGGGGCAAGCTCGGGTCCGGCTTCGTAAAGCAGGAATCGGTTTCACTCGGGGATTTCCTCGGCACCCAGTGGGGCGGGAGGGTCTACGGCAAGTGATTCGCGCGCTTTTTAACCACGGATCACGCGGATAATCCCGGATTATCGGATTTCAGAATTCATCCGTTTCAATCCGTGAAATCTGTGGTTAAATAAAATCATCGTTTTCCATATGGCCACCAAATCCCCCGCCGTCTCCGCCGTCGCCAAGGCGATCTTCCCCAAGCTCGGGCTCTCCCAGAAGGCGACCAACGCCGGCGTCTTCGCCGGCGCGTGGGGCGGCTCGGGCGCCGTGCTCGCGAAGCACTCGCCGGTCGACGGCTCGCTGCTCGGCCGGGTGCGGCAGGCGACGCCTGCGGAATACGAGCTGGCGGTCGCTGCGGCGCACAAGGCCTTCCTCGCCTGGCGCGAGGTGCCCGCGCCGAAGCGCGGCGAGGTGGTGCGCCAGCTGGGCAACGCCTTGCGCGGCCTGAAGTCCGAGCTCGGCCAGCTCGTCTCGCTCGAGGCCGGCAAGATCCTGCCCGAGGGCGGCGGCGAGGTGCAGGAGATGATCGACATCTGCGATTTTGCCACCGGCCTCTCGCGCCAGTTGCACGGCCTGACCATCGCCTCGGAGCGGCCCGGCCACCGCATGCTGGAGCAGTGGCAGCCGCTCGGCGTGGTCGGCATCATCTCGGCCTTCAATTTCCCCGTCGCGGTCTGGGCCTGGAACAGCGCGCTCGCGGTGGTCTGCGGCGATGCGACGCTCTGGAAGCCGTCCGAGAAGACGCCGCTCACCGCCATCGCCTGCATCAAGATCGCGGAAAAGGTCTGCCGCGCCAACGGCGTGGACCCGGCGATCTTCGCGCTCGTGATCGGCGACGGTCCCTCGGTCGGCGAGCTGATGACGAATGACTGGCGCATCCCGCTCGTGTCCGCCACCGGCTCGACCCGCATGGGTCGCCGCGTCGGCGAGGTCGTGGCCAAGCGCTTCGGCCGCTCGCTGCTCGAGCTGGGCGGCAACAATGCCATCATCATCGCACCGTCGGCCGATCTGAAGCTGGCGAAGCGCGCCATCGTCTTCGGCGCCGTCGGCACGGCCGGCCAGCGGTGCACCAGCACCCGCCGCATCATCGTCCACGAGTCCATCAAGGCGAAGTTCGTGGAGTCGCTCATCGCGGCCTACAAGCAGCTGCCCATCGGCAGCCCGCTCGACAGCGGCACGCTGGTCGGCCCGCTCATCGACGCGGCGGCGGTCGACCTGATGCAAAAGGCCATCGCCGAGCTGAAGAAGCAGGGCGGCAAGGTCCTTTACGGCGGCGGCCGGTTGCAGGGCAACTACGTGACACCCTGCATCGCCGAGGCCAAAAACTGGTGGCCGGTCGTGCAGCACGAGACCTTCGCCCCGATCCTCTACGTCATGGGCTACAAGACGCTCGACGAGGCCATCGCCATGCAGAACGGCGTGCCCCAGGGCCTGAGCTCGGCGATCTTCACCACCGACTTGCGCGAGGCGGAGAAATATCTTTCCGCGACCGGCAGCGACTGCGGCATCGCCAACGTCAACATCGGCACCAGCGGGGCGGAGATCGGCGGGGCCTTCGGCGGCGAGAAGGAGACCGGCGGCGGCCGCGAGAGCGGCAGCGACGCCTGGAAGCAGTATATGAGGCGGCAAACAGTAACGATCAACTACTCCGATTCACTCCCGCTCGCGCAGGGCATCAAGTTCGGGGACTGATTCAGACCTTAAACACAGAGAGCACAGAGAATGAAGAGGGTGGGGAAATCCCTTAGGGTGCTCCGCGACCTCTGGGTTAAAAGCCCGGCAAATCAGAACTTCGTCCCGAGGTAGTGCGGGAGCATCTTGCGCCACCAGGGCCAGTCGTGGTTCACGTCGTGGCCCCAGAGGTCGACCGTGTGGGGGATGTGCTTGAGCGAAAGGACGTGCCCGATGGCCTCGGAGGACGAGGGCTTCTCGTAGGAGCCCTGGCCGGAGACGAAATGGATGTGCTGCTTCTGCCGGAGCAGGCCGAGTGCGGACTCGTCGGTGAGGTTGGGCAGGTAGTCGAGGGGCGAGTTGAAATAGACGTCCTCGTCCCAGTAGCCGTTGGTGTAGTCCTTGAGGTCGTAGCTGCCGCTCATGGCGATGCAGCCGTCGATGAGGTCGGGGCGGCGGAAGAGGGTGTTGGCGCTGTGCAGGGCGCCGAAGGACGCGCCGGTGGTGATGATCGGCACGCGGCCGGCGCAGTGGGTGTGGATGAAGGGCACGACCTCCTCGGTCACGTAGCCGTTGAACTGCTGGTGCCGGATCGCCTTGTGCGGCGGATGCATCGAGTCGTTGAGCCAGCTCTCGTTGTTGATGGAATTGATCGAGAAAACCTTGCACTTGCCGGCGTTGATGAAGGGCGCGATGGCGTCGATGACGTGGAAGCGCTCATACTCGAGGTAGTCGGCCGCGGCCGTGGGGAACATGAGGAGCGCGAAGCCGTAGTGGCCGTAGACGGCCACCTCCATGTTCTTGTTCAAGCGGGGACTGTGCCATTGGTGGATTTCTCGGTGCATGACCTCTCCATGTCCGGTAAGCAGTCCGGGCTCAACCTTGTTTTCAGCCGTGCTCTTCGGGTTTGCCAAAGCGCGGCCGGCGGCAAGCATGTCGGGCCCGTTTCAATCCTTACCCGTCACCCATGCACACTTGGAAATTCTTCCGCACCGGCGGTCTTGATCAGGTCACCCTCGAATCCGGCGCCGACCTCCTCAACCTCGAGCACCTCGACCAGAAGCTGTGGGTCGCCCTGAGCTGCCCGGTCAAGGGCCTCGAGCTCGACGAAAAGACTCTCGGCCTCATCGATTCCGACGGCGACGGCCGCATCCGGGTGCCGGAGCTGCTGGCCGCCATCAAGTGGGCCGCGCCGCGCCTCAAGGACGCCGGCGCGCTGCTGAGCGGCACCGACGGCCTGCCGCTCGCCGCGATCAACGACGCCACGCCGGAAGGGAAGATCGTGCTCTCTTCGGCGAAACAGATTCTCGCCAACCTCGGCAAGAAGGACGCCGCCGTCATCACCGTCTCGGACAGCGGCAACACCGCGCAGATCTTCGCCGCCAGCCCGCTCAACGGCGACGGCGTCATCCCGCCCGAGGCCACGGAGGACGCCGCCGTGCAGGCGCTGATCAAGGACATCATCGCCTGCCTCGGCGGCACGGCGGACCGCACCGGCTCCACCGGCGTCACGGCCGCGCAGATCGACACCTTCTTCGCCGAGCTGGCCGCCTACGCCGCGTGGGTGGGCAACAGCGCGGCCAAGGACATCGCCGTCCTCGGCGAGGCCACCGACGCCGCGGTTGCGGCGCTGAAGGCCGTGCGCCCGAAGGCGGACGATTATTTCGGCCGCTGCCGGCTCGCCGCCTTCGACGGCCGTTCCGCCGCCGCGCTCAACGGCGCCGAGAGCGGTTATCTCGCCATCGCCGCCAAGGACCTGAAGATAACGGCCGACGAGGTCGCCGGCTTCCCGCTCGCGCGCGTCGAGGCCGGGCGCGCCCTGCCGCTGCGCGAGGGCGTCAATCCCGCCTGGGCCGCCGCGCTCGCCACGCTGCACGCCGCCGCCGTCACCCCGGTGTTCGGCGCCGCCAAGACCGCGCTGACCGAGGCCGACTGGGCCGCGCTCAACGCCAAGTTCGCTCCCTACGAGACGTGGCTTGGCGGCAAGGCCGGCAGCGCCGTCGAGAAACTCGGCCTCAACCGCATCAAAGAAATCCTCGCCGGCTCGGGCAAGGCCGCGCTCGCCGCGCTCGTGGCCCGCGACCAGGCCCTGGAGCCCGAGTTCAAGGCCATCAGCGACGTCGACCGTCTCGTCCACTACCACCGCGACCTCCGCGCCCTGCTGCACAATTTCGTCAACTTCGCCGACTTCTATTCGCGCGACAAGTGGGCGGTCTTCCAGGCCGGCACGCTTTACCTCGACAGCCGCAGCACCGAGCTGTGCCTCCGCGTCGACGGCCCCAACCCGCTCGCCGCCATGAGCAAGATCTACCTCGCCTACTGCACCTGCACGCGGCCCGGCGGCAAGTCGATGAACATCGCGGCCTGCTTCACGCAGGGCGACAGCGACTACCTCTTCGTCGGCCGCCACGGCGTCTTCTACGACCGCGCCGGCAACGACTGGGATGCCGTCATCACCAGCCTGGTGGACAACCCCATCAGCCTGCGCCAGGCGTTCTGGTCACCCTACAAGAAGGTCATCCGCCTGATCGACGAGATGGCGGCCAAGCGCGCCGCCGCCGCCGATGCCGCCTCCAACGACCGCCTCGGCAAGGTGGCCGACAAGACGGTGGACGCCGTGGCCAACGCCGCGGCCCAGAGCGCGGTGCAGGCCGCGCAGCCGGCTCCGCCCCCGCCGCCCAAGAAGATCGATGTCGGCGCCGTGGCGGCTCTGGGTGTCGCCTTCGGGGCCCTGACCACGGCCTTCGGCTATTTCCTCGGCTTCTTCAAGGGCATGCCCGTGTGGCAGCTGCCGCTGGTCGTGATCGGCGCCATGCTCGCGATCTCGCTGCCCGCCGTCATCATCGCCTGGCTCAAGCTCCGCCAGCGCACCCTCGGACCCATCCTCGAGGGCAACGGCTGGGCCATCAACGGCCGCGTGAAGATCAACATTCCCTTCGGCACGGCGCTGACTGACATGGCCAGGAAGCCCGACGGCTCGCAACTCTCGCTCGATGATCCTTACGAGGACAAGGAGGCCGCCGCGCGCAGACGGAAGCTCGTCTTCGGGCTCGTCGTGGCCGCGCTGCTCGCCGGCGCCGCGTGGATCCGCTGGGATGCCACCAAACACCGCGGCGCCGACGGCCTGCCACGCTACTTCTGGATGGAGCGCACCGCGCCGCCGCCCGCCGCCGAGGCGAAGTGACTTCGAGTCGGGGTGTGCGCCCGCGCCGCTTGGTGTGCCGCGTGATCATTCCAGCGTGCGCAGGTAGCTGATGAGCGCGGCTACCTCCGCCGGGGGATGTTTCTTCGCGAACGAGGGCATCTCGCTTGGGATGCCCTGTCGGATCACAGTGGCGATGCGCCGGTCGCTCACTTCGAGCGCGTGCAAATCCGGTCCCTCGTCGCCGCGTGCGTCCGCGCCGTGGCAATGGGCGCAACTGCCGAGGAACAGTTTTCGACCGGTCACGCGCAACGTTTCCGGCGTCGCACCCGGCGGCCCGGGCAGGCCGGTCCACGGCGGCTGCTCGTTCGAGCGCGCGCAGGCGCGGGCCTGCAGCCCGTGCGCCAGGAGGGTCGCGCCACCGAGCGCGAGGGCGCCGGCCGTCACGCTATAAAGGATCAGGCGCCGCGGGTTCATGGAAAGGACTGGGCCAGCAGGCCGCCGAAATGCCCGGCGCCGCCCATCAGCGCGGTCATCAGCCACAGTCCGGCCAGGTAAGCGGCGTGCTCGCGGCGCGTCGGAGCTTCCCGGCGCAGCGCCCGCCAGACGGCCAGGGCGATCAGCAACGCCCAGGCGGGCCAGACGAACGCATGGTGCCAGCGGAGCGCGCCGTGGCCGAACATGTCGCCGCGGGTCAGGACAAGACCGGAGATAACCGCGGGCACGCTGCCGAGAGCGGCCAGATACAGCCCGTAGCCTCCGGCGGCGAGCAACCGGGCCGAGACCGGGCGCAACCAGCAGAACAGGGCGGCCGTGTCGCAGAGCACGGCGAAGACCGACAGGGCGATGGGGAAGTGGATGACCGCGCCGTGCAGGCGGGCCCAGAGACCGGGTTCCATGCGGGGCGGAGCTCAGTTCGCATCGGCGAGCGTGGCGTCCACGATGGCCAGCGCCGTGGCCGCCTCGACGTAGGTCACCTGCGTCAGCCCAAGGGTCGAGCGCAGGCGCGGGGCGTCGACGAGCATCGGGCCGGGCTTGGGGGCCGCGCCGGGCGCGGGTTGGGGGAAGGCGGTCGAGCGCGCGGTGTGGAAGGTCACGTTGCCCTCGACCTTCTGCAGCGCTTGGTGGATGTGGCCGTTGAGCACGGTGACCGAGCCGAAGCGCCTGAGCAGCGCGAGCGCGCGCTCGGCGTCGTCGGTGCCCCAGCCCCATTTCGGGTAGACCGACCAGAGCGGGATGTGCGCGTAGACGACCACCGGCGTCTCGCTCGAGAGCGGCGCCACGTCCTTGGCGAGCCAGGCGAGCTGCTCCGCCCCGAGCACGCCGAGGCCGCCTTCGCCGATGTTGGCGACGTTGACCAGGCCGATGAAATGCACGCCCTTGTGGTCGAAGCTGTGCCAGCCCGTGCCGAGCGAGCCGCGGCCGAAGCGCGCGCGATACTGCGCGCCGTTGTCGTTGAGGATGTCGTGCTCGCCCGGCACGTAGAACACCTGCTTGGTGCGGCAGTCGCGCATCAGCTGCTCGAGCGTGTCGAATTCCGCAGCCTCCGCCAGGTGCGTGAGGTCGCCGGTGTGCAGGAGGAACTCCGGCGCCCCGGGCAGGGCGTTGATGCGCGCCACCGTCTCGCGGAACGTGGCGGCAACGTCCATGTTGGCGGGCTTGTGGAAGCCGATGTGACTGTCGCTTATCTGGACGAAGTGCAGCTGTCCGGCCGGCAGGGCGGGTGCGGCGGCACCCGTGGTCTGCCCGAGCACGCGCGAGGAGAGAACGCCGCTGCTCAACGTCCAGAGCACGCCGGTGCCAGTCCAGGCCATGCATTTGAGGAAGCCGCGGCGGTCGATGCCGTCATGATGGTGGTCGTGGGTGATAAGATCGTTCATGGGATGAGGGTTTCACCGGTGACTATGCCCGGACGGGCAAATTATTCCGTCCAGGAGAATATATTCCCTTCGCGGGAATAAAATCGAACCGCCGGCGTATCCTATCTTAGCCTTCTTCGCCGCCGACATGACCCCGCCCTTCGAACAAAGCATGCTTCCGCACCTCGACGCGGCCTACAACCTTGCGCGCTGGCTCCTGCGCAACGAGGCCGATGCCCGCGACTCGGTGCAGGAGGCCTACCTCCGCGCGTTCAAGGCCTACGACCGCTTCCGGGGCGGCGACGGCCGGGCCTGGCTCCTGACCATCGTGCGCAACGTCTGCTATTCCCAGCTGCGCCGCGCGCAGCGCACGCCCGCGCCGGAGGAGTTCGACGAGCTGCAGCACACCCCGATGAACGACACCCCGGACGCGGTGGCGCGGCTCGGCCGCGAACTCGACACCGCCCGGCTGGACGCGGCGCTGGCCGCGCTGCCCATGGAGATGCGCGAGGTCATCGTGCTGCACGAGCTCGAGGGGCTCGCCTACAAGGAGATCGCGGCCGTCGCCGGCATTCCGCTCGGCACGGTCATGTCCCGTCTCGCCCGCGCCCGGCTGCGCCTGCAGCGCGAAGTGCGCGCGCAGATATTTCCGGAGGGAAAAACATGAACTGTCCCGATGTCCGCCCTTTGCTCAGCGCCCACCTTGACGAGGAACTCGACGTGGTGAACGACGCCGCCGTGGCCTCGCACCTCGAAAACTGCCCGACCTGCGCCGCGGCCGCGCTCGCCCTTGCGGACCAGCGACGTCGGCGGCAGGAGAAGCTGACGCGGCACCGCGCCCCGGCGGAACTGGCGGCGCAGATCCGCGCGGCCCTGCCACCGGCATCCCGCGTCACGTCGGCCGCCGTGCCGTGGTGGCCGGGTTGGTCGCGCGCGGTTCCGCTCGCGGCGGGCATGGCGCTGGCGCTGCTCGCGGGATTTTCCTGGGGCGGAAACCGGGCTCGTGCCAACGCGCTCGCCGGCGAACTGACCGCCGCGCACGTGCGCGCGCGGCTCACCGGGCACGTGATCGACGTCGCGTCGTCGGACCGGCACACGGTCAAGCCGTGGTTCGCCAACAAGGTGGATTTTGCGCCCTTCGTGCCCGACCTCGCGGCGCAGGGTTTCCCCCTGGCGGGCGGCCGCCTTGAACGGCTGGGCGGTCGCACGGTCGCGACGCTGGTCTACTCGCGGCGCCAGCACAGCATTGACCTGCATGTCTGGAGCGGCGGGCCGGCGCCCGTCGCGGCCCCGGTGCGACGCGATGGCTATGCCTTGGTGGGCTGGCGGTCCGGCGACCTGAACTACTCCGCCGTCTCCGACGTGGCCCCGGAGGAGCTGGCGGCGTTCGCGAGCCTGTTCCAGGCGGCGCGCTAGTATTGCCTTGTTAAGTTGATCGCCGAAAACCGGCCGGTTTCCAGAGCGAATGTCACTTAACAGGTGACATTGGGATTTGCCGTTTTTTGTGAGGCAAGTAGCAAAGCAATGTCAGCCGCCACCGGCGAAGTGATTCTCAGCCTTGGCGCCAGTGGCGGAGCACGCGATGCCGCGGCGTGGCGGTCGCATGGTCGCGCTCCGTCGCGATAAGCTCGCGCGTCCGCAACCGCGTCATGGCCGCCTGGACCGCGCTGCGGGACAGGCCGGTCTCCTCGGCGATGGCGCCCAGGCCGGCGACGACGGGCCGCCAGCGCTGGCGGACGGTCCGTCCGTAGAGGTGGAGGTAGACGAGGAAGGCGGCCGGGTGCTGGTCGTGGCCGACGAGATCGCGCAACAGCACGTCGAGCACGTAGTCGTCGACCGGGAGGGTGATCCGATGGCGGGGCATCGGGGGCAGGCTGCGCTATGCCGATAAACGGACAAGGCTTTTTGCGCTCGCGGGCCGGTGCCGGCTGGACGCGCCGGCCACGGCGGGCTTAACGTGCGGCCATGATCAGCCACATCAAATTCGCCAGCATCCCCGTGCAGGACCAGAACCGCGCGCTCGATTTCTACACCGAGAAACTGGGTTTCACCATCATCACCGACCAGCCGTTCGACGGGAAGCAGCGCTGGATCGAGCTGCGCATCCCCCAGGCCGAGACCCGGGTCGTCCTCTTTACCCCCGACGGGCAAGAGGACCGCGTCGGCACCTTTTCGGGCATCTCGTATGCGACGGAGGACGTCGAGAAAAGCCACGCCGAGTTGTCCCGCCGCGGCGTGAAGTTCAAGGGGCCGCCGCAACAGCAGCCGTGGGGCACCTGCGCCATCTTTGCGGACAGCGAGGGCAACGAGTTCGTCCTGAGCACGGCGAAGTGAGGCGGTCTGCGGACATTGAGGTGGAGCGCGTCGTCCCCAACCGGCTCCTTGGTGTCGGCCCGGAGATCAGCGTCCTGGGGTCGGACCGCTCCACCAATAGGCTGGCCGCTCGCCCGGCGGATCAGTTCGCGAGGTAGAACGGGTTCGGGAGCTTGAAGACCCGCTCGGCGTAGCCGCCGGCGAGGTCGCTGTTCTGGTCGCCGAGGTTGGCGATGATCAGGTAGCCTTCGGCGGCGAGCTTGCGGCGGGCGTCGATCTTGAAGGCCTTGGTGGACTCGGTGAAGCCGGCGGGCTTGTAGATGATGCGGGTCCAGCTCTCGTAGCCGACCTGCCGGAGGTTGCGCTCGGTGCCGGGGGCGTCGCTCTCGCGGCGGCCGGTGATGAAGAACACGTCGATCTTGGCGTTGAGGGCGGTCTGGTAGACGGCCTGCACGGGGTAGATGGCGGTGCACTGGCCCTCGGACACCCAGGCATCCCAGGCCTTGGGCACGTAGCCGTAATCCATGGCCTGGATGTGGCGCACGTTGCTGAGGGTGGTCTCGTCGATGTCGAACACCACGGCGAGCTTCGTGCTGACCTTGTCGCGCTTGGGGATGCCCTTGGGGATGCGCTTGACGAGGTATTTGTTGGCCTGGGCGGCGACCTCGGCGACCTCGCGGCCGTATTGGCCGGTGGCGACATAGGCGGTGATCTCCTGCTTGAGGGCCTGGAGGTTCCGGGGCTCGGCGGTCTGCTGCGCTTGGGAGACGGGGGCGAGGAGGGCCAGGGCCAGCCCGGCGGCCAGCAGCGGGGAGAGGAGGCGTTGCAACATGGTCAGGAGCAAAGCGCGACGGCGGAGGAATGCCAAGCCGGTTTCCGGCCGCCGCCAGGTCACCGAAATGAGTTGCGCAGGGCGGTTGCTTATCTGCCGCAGGCGCGATACCCTGTGACATGGAAATCAAACTGCCGCACATGCCCTTCAGGTTCGATTCGCCCGAGGGGCGGATGGAAATCACCGTGCGCCGCTCGCCGACCCACACCGGCGGCGAGGGCCAACAGCATTTTGTCGCGGCGGTGACCTTCCTTCAGCCCGGGCCGCTGGCGCTGGAGCGGATCCAGCTCTCGGCCAAGTCCGAGACCTACGGCGGCGCCATGCACATCCTGACCGAGGGCTTCAAGGTGACGCCGGCCTCGCACGACAAGGACAGCGTGGAGTTCCGCGTGCTCACGGCGCTGTGCCACGCCCAGGGCGTCGTGGACCTGAACGGGTGAGGGCGCCGTTGCTGGCTGCTGCCAGCCCGGTGTGCCCTGTTGCCGCTTGCTAGCGGCACGGGGTCCGTCCACCGACCTGCGTCGGGGCGGATGTCCGCAGTTCTCGCCCGCTACCGCGCGGCGAAACAGCGGCAAAGGGCGGCCGGAAACTTGTAATATAATAGATTACAAATATCCGGGCCGGCGCTCAGGTGAGCGTGGCCATGTCGATCACGAAGCGGTATTTCACGTCGCTCTGCAGCATGCGCTCGTAGGCCGTGTTGATCTGGTCCATGCGGATCAGCTCGATGTCGCTCGTGATGCCGTGCTGCCCGCAGAAATCCAGCATCTCCTGCGTCTCGGGCAGGCCGCCGATGAGCGAGCCGGAGAAGGAGCGGCGGCGGAAGATCAGGGCGAACGACGCCACGGGCTGCGGCCTCTCGGGCGCGCCGACCAGCACCAGGTTGCCCTCGCGCTTCAACAGGTTGAAGAGGGCGTTGAGGTCGTGGTCGGCCGACACGGTGTCGAGGATGAAATCAAAGCTGCCCGCGTGCACCGCCATCTGCTTCCCGTCGGTGGAGACGACGACCTCGTGCGCGCCGAGCTTCTTCGCGTCGGCCGCCTTGCCCGGCGACGTGGTGAGGACCACGACATGCGCGCCGAAGGCCTGGGCGAACTTGACGCCCATGTGGCCGAGGCCGCCGAGGCCGACGATCCCGACCTTTTGCCCCGGGCCGACCTTCCAGTGGCGCAGCGGCGAATAGGTGGTGATGCCCGCGCACAGCAGCGGGGCGGCGGCGGCGGGGTTGAGGTTGGCGGGCAGCCGGAGCACGAAATCCTCCGTCACCACGATGCTCTGCGAGTAGCCGCCGAGCGTGGGCGTGCCGAGGTGCTTCTCGGTGCCGCCGTAGGTGCCGCCGGTCATGCCCGCGTCGCAATACTGCTCGAGGCCCTGACGGCAGCTCGGGCAGGTGCGGCAGGAATCCACGAGGCAGCCGACGCCCACGGTGTCGCCCGCCTTGAACTTCGTCACGCCCGGGCCGGTGGCCGTCACGCGGCCCACGATCTCGTGGCCCGGCACGGCGGGATACTGGGTGAAATGCCATTCGTTGCGGGCGTAGTGCAGGTCGGAGTGGCACACGCCGCAGTAGAGGATCTGGATCTGCACGTCGCCGGCCAGCGGCTGGCGGCGCTCGATGACCGCGGCGCCCAGGGGCGACGTGGCGCTGGGGGTGGAATAGGCCTTGGTGGAGTAGCAGACGGGTCTGGGCATGGGGGAGGAAAGCGGTATGCTGGAAGCTCCAAGCTGTGAGCGGCGGGCCGTGAGCACAAGCAAAGAGATGGGCTCACGTGAAGAGGCCGAGACGTGAAAGAGGACAGATTGCAGAAGACGGAGGACAGAAGGCCGGCACCCGTCGTCCTCGGGGACTGTGATGAGGCTCGTCCGGTGGCGGTGCCATCGGAAAGGAGGGAGCCAAGGCGTTTGAGATGGCGGGTTCGTCGCGGCGGCGTGGCTCATGCTCCCGCGGAGCGCGGCAGCAGCGTGAGTTCATTCCCGCAAGCAACCGGCGAGGGCGGAATAGGCAATCCGGGGAGAAACAGAGGTCACAGGCAGATCTGCGAAGGGGTTATGGCCGTGCGCGGCACAGGCCACATGGTCGGCGGCCGCCAGTTCCCGGACGACGGTGAAGCCCGCATCCTCGGAATAGAGACGCACCAGATAACCTCTTTGATGGACCACTTGGTGACGGTGAGACCCTTGGAGGTTCAGCCGTCGCCGAGCCTATGGCTGACAGGGCGGGTGAATCACTTCAGTGCGAGATCGTTCCTCTTAACCTCTTTGATGCTCCATTTCGTTACCGTCAATCCTTTCGAGGTTCTGGTCGAAACGGGGACCGGAGTGAGGTCGAAGTCGATTTCGCGGACGCGGGCGCCTGACCGGCCGTCGAGGGAGACGTGCACGGACTTGGGCATGTCTTTTTCTTTCGCGGAGACTTCGAGGAAGACGACGCGGGAATTCTCGGACTTCACCAGCGGGTAGAGCTTGTCGCGGTTGAGGCCGCCGATCTGGAACTTCTTGGCGAAGGCCTTCCCCGTCGCGCCGTCCTGATAGATCATGGTGTAGAAATTCGTGTCGCCTTCCTTCGGCCAGATGGCGACGTGCAGGATTTCGCGGCCCATGAAAATCTTGTCGGCGACTTTCGAGACTTTGAGCGAACCGTCGCGCATGATCGTGAGCACGCTGTCGAGGATCGTGCACTCGGTGACGAACTCGTGCTGGCGCCAGTTCAGACCGATGAAACCGTCCTCGCGGTTGACGTAGAGGCGCTGATTCGCCGAGACGACGGCGGAGGCGTCGATCTGCTCAATCTCGTCGTAGCTGGTCTTCCGCTTGATGCCCTTGCCGTATTTCTCCTGCAGCATCTCGAACCACGCGACGGCATAGTCGGTGAGCTTCTTCAGGTTGGCCTTCGTCTCCTTGATGCCTTCCTCGATTTTCTTCATGGCCTCGTCGGCCTGGAAGCGGTTGTAGGCGGAGATGCGCTTGATGCGGATCTCGGTGAGGCGGACGATGTCGTCGTCGGTCACCTCGCGGCGGAGCTGCTTGAGGAAGGGCTTCAGGCCGCCGCGGATCTCGGCGAGGACGGATTCCCAGGTCTTGGACTTCTCGATGAGGCGGTAGATGCGCTCCTCGATGAAGATACGCTCGAGGGAATCCCAGTGCCACTGCTGCTCGAGTTCGCCGAGCCTGATCTCAAGCTCGCGCTTGAGGAGCTCGCGGGTGGCCTCGGCGCTGGCCTTGAGGATGTCGCGGACGCCGAGGAAGCGGGGCTTGTCGTCGCCGGTCTTGGGGTCGCGGACGATGACGCAGGCGGCGGGGTTGAGCTGCACCTGGCAGCTGGTGAAGACGTAGAGCTGCTGGATGACCTTGTCGGGCTCGGAGCCCTGCGGGAGGTGGACGAGGATCTCGACCTTGTCGGCGGTGTTGTCGTCGACGTGCTTGACCTTGATCTTGCCCTTGGCGTTGGCGGCGAGGATGGACTCGATGAGACTCTCCGTGGTGACGCCGTAGGGGAGCTCGGTGATGGCGAGGAGGTATTTGGAGCGCTCCTCGATGCGGGCGCGGACCTTCACCTTGCCGCCGCGCTCGCCGTCGTTGTATTCCGCGAAGTCGGCGGTGCCGCCGGTGGGGAAGTCGGGGAGGATGCGGAAGGTTTTTCCCTGGAGGTGGTTGATGGCCGCGCGGCAGAGGTCGTTGAAGTTGTGCGGGAGGATCTTGGTGGAGAGGCCGACCGCGATGCCGTCGGCGCCCTCGAGGAGGACGATCGGGAACTTGGCGGGGAGGGTGATGGGCTCCTTGTTGCGGCCGTCGTAGCTGAGCTGCCAGGTGGTGGTCTTCGGGTTGAAGAGGACGTCCTTGGCGAAGGCGGTGAGGCGGGCCTCGATGTAACGGGGGGCGGCGGCCTCGTCGCCGGTGAGGAGGTTGCCGTAGTTGCCCTGGGGCTCGATGAGCCAGGCGCGCTGGCCGATGGACACGAGCGCGGCGCCGATGGAGGCGTCGCCGTGCGGGTGGAGCTTCATTGTGGCGCCGACGACGTTGGCGACCTTGTGGAAGCGGCCGTCGTCCATGTCCCAGAGCGTGTGGAGGACGCGGCGCTGGACGGGCTTCAGGCCGTCGTCGATGTGCGGGACAGCGCGGTCGAGGATGACGTAGGAGGCGTAGTCGAGGAACCAGTTGCGGTAACTCTGCGCGAGCGGGGCCATCTCGTCCTGAACCTTCTCGCCCTTCTTGCGCTTCGGCGGGGGAGGCTCCGCATTTTCGATTTTCGATTTTGGGTTTTCGATTTGGGCAGCAGCGGGGGCTGGGGGCACCGTTGAGGCCTGCTGGCCGCCCGGTGTTTGTCCTCCGTTCTCGCCGGGCGAAACGGAGGCAAAGGGCAACTCGGCTTGGTCGGATTTCTTGGCAGGTTTTTTCTTGGCCATCTAGGGGAGTAAAAGTGAGAGGGAGAGTGAAGGTGACGGACTTGAACCGCTAATCGGCGCTATTGAACGCTATTGGGAGATGGTTTTTGACCACGGATTGCCCGGATTTATACGGATGAGATTCAGAAGGTATGGGCTCAAACCAATGCCTTGGGTGATTGATCCGTGGGTATCTGTGAAATCCGTGGTTAAAAAATTTGGGACGGGAGGTCAGGCTTCGACTAGATCCTTTTCGACGCGAAGGTTGTCGATGATGAAGTCCTGCCGTTCGGGGGTGTTCTTGCCCATGAAGAAGCTCAGGAGCTCGTCGGAGCTGTAGAGGTGGTGGAGATTCACGGGGTCGAGGCGGATGTTCTCGCCGATGAAGTCCTTGAACTCGCCGGCGCTGATCTCGCCGAGGCCCTTGAAGCGCGTGATCTCGTGGGTGGCGCCGCACTCGACGACGGCGGCCTGCTTCTCCGGCTCGGAGTAGCAGTAGCGCGTGATCTTCTTGTTGCGGACGCGGAAGAGCGGCGTCTGGAGGATGAAGAGGTGGTTGTTGCGGATGACGTCGGGGAAGAACTGCAGGAAGAACGAGAGGAGCAGGAGGCGGATGTGCATGCCGTCGACGTCGGCGTCGGTGGCGATGACGATCCGGTTGTAGCGGAGGCCGTCGAGGCCGTCCTCGATGTTGAGCGCGGCCTGGAGGAGGTGGAACTCCTCGTTCTCGTAGATGACCTTCTTGGTGAGGCCGTAGGTGTTGAGCGGCTTGCCCTTGAGGGCGAAGACGGCTTGCGTCTGGACGTCGCGCGTGGCGGTGAGGGAGCCGGCGGCGGAGTCGCCCTCGACGATGAAGAGGGTGGATTCCTCGGCGCGCTCGTTGCGGTCACCGAGGTGGAGGCGGCAGTCGCGGAGCTTGCGGTTGTGGAGGGAGGCCTTCTTGGCGCGCTCGCGGGCGATGTTGCGGATGCCGGCGAGCTCCTTGCGCTCGTGCTCGTTCTCCTCGATCTTGGCCTTGATGATGTCGGCGGTCTCGCGGTTCTTGTGGAGCCAGGTGTCGAGCGCCTGCTGGACGAACTTGCCGACGAATTCCTTGATCGAGGGGCCCTTGGGGCCGACGTCGGTCGAGCCGAGCTTGGTCTTGGTCTGCGATTCGAAAACGGGCTCCTGCACGCGGACGACGATGGCGGCGTCGATCGACTGGCGGACGTCGGCGGCGTCGAAGTCCTTCTTGAAATGGTTGCGCAGGGTCTCGACGAAGGCCTCGCGGAAGGCCGCGAGGTGGGTGCCGCCCATGGTGGTGTGCTGGCCGTTGACGAAGGACCAGTATTCCTCGCCGTAGTGCTTGCCGTGGGTGACGGCGATCTCGATGTCGTCGCCCTCGAGGTGGATGATGGGGTAGAGCGGCTCGCCGGAGAGTTCCTTGGTGAGGAGATCCTTGAGGCCGTGCTCGGACTTGAAGGGTTTGCCGTTGAGCGTGAGGGTGAGGCCGCGGTTGAGGAAGGCGTAGTTCCAGAGCATGTCCTCGATGAACTCGGTGCGGAAACGGAAGTCGGAGCCGAAGAGCTTCTCGTCGGGGGTGAACTCGATGAGGGTGCCGGTGCGCTCGTCGGTCTTGGTGACGCGCGACTGGGCCTTGAGCTTGCCGCGCTCGAACTCGACGACCTTGGTCTCGCCGTCGCGGACGGCCTGGGCGCGGTAGGTGAAGGAAAGGGCGTTGACGGCTTTCTGGCCGACGCCGTTCAGGCCGACGGCCTTCTGGAAAGTTTCCGAGTCGTATTTGGCGCCGGTGTTGATGATGGAGACGCAGTCGATGAGCTTGCCCAACGGGATGCCGCGGCCGTAGTCGCGGACCTTGACGCTACGGTCGGTCAGTTCGACCTCGATCTTGCGGCCGCCGCCCATCATGAATTCGTCGATCGAGTTGTCGATGGTCTCCTTGAGGAGGACGTAGATGCCGTCCTCGGCATGGGCGCCGTTGCCGAGGCGGCCGATATACATGCCCGGGCGGAGGCGGATATGCTCGAGCGAGCTGAGGGTCTTGATGCTGGCTTCGGTGTAGTTGGAGGCCATGGGGCTTGCGCGGAATACAGAGGGTGTCGCACCACGGCTGGCAAGCGCGATTCGGGGACTTGCACGCGGCGGGCGGCGGGGGTAACGTGCAGGCCAATCCATTCGCCCATGAAAAAACTCCTCCTGCTCGGCGGTCTCGCGGTCCTGCTCGTGGTATATGTCGGCCTGACCTTTTCCCTCGGCTCGATCGTGAAGGCGGGCGTGAATTCCTTCGGCCCCAAGCTCACGCAGACGAGGGTCGAGCTGGCCGGGGCGAACATCTCCCCGCTGACCGGCAGCGGCACGCTGACCGGCCTCACGGTCGGCAACCCCAAAGGCTGGTCCGACAACGACGCCTTCCGGCTGGGCAAGGTGCAGGTCGATGTGCAGCCGTTCTCCATTCTTGGCGACCACATCGTGGTCAACGAAATCTCCATCGACGGGCCGGAATTCCTCTACGAGACAAAGATCGTCGCCAGCAACATCAAGGATATGCTCAAGAACATCGAGAACTTCACGGGGAGCGGCGGCCAGGCGGCCGAGACCAAGGCGGGGAAGCCAATCAAGTTCGAGGTGAAAAAATTCCGCCTGACCGGCGGCGTCGTGAAACTGGGCGTCGGTCCCGCCGCTGTGCCCGTGCCGCTGCCCCCGATCTCGATTGATGACCTCGGGGTGAAGGAAGGCGGCATCACGCCCGATCAGCTCGCGGGAGCTGTCATGAAGCAGGTGCTCAGCGGCATCGTGGCCGGCACGGCCAACGCCCTCGGCCAGGTGGGCTCGACCGCCGGGGCCGCCTCGCTGGAGAAGACCAAGGATGCAGCCAAGAAGGCCGGCGAAAGCCTGAAGAAACTCCTCGGGGGCAAACCCTGACGCCGTCAGCCCGATAAAGAATCCCCGGCTTGCGCGGGGTTCCTCACCGCTCCGCGAGCTGGTGCGGGCCCTGCCGGGAGTTCACGCCCGGGTTTGGGCAGGCCAGTCGCGAGCTGAAGGCGAAGCACCTGGGATTCGAGGTGGTGTTCGTCAGCGCCGACCACTTGGCGGGCGACATGCGCGACTACATGAAGGAAGACAGGATGCCGTGGCTGGCGGTCAAATACGAAGCGCGCAGCGAGAAGATCACCAGCTGCTCCGGTCCGGGCATCCCGTGCCTCGTGCTGGTCGACGCCAAGGGCCAGCAGGTGCTGGCCGACTCGTTCCAGGGCGACAATTGCGGCGGGCCGCAGCAGGCGCTGGCCGAGACCCGGCGGATTTTACAGCGCGGGCGGTAAGTGGCCCTTCACGCATTCGGTTTGATTTGGGCGGAAACCCACCCAGCCTCGACGCATGAAAAAATCTCCTCCCAGTGTGCGCGCCCTGTTGTCAATTTCGCTCCTCGTTTCTTTGACGGGCTGCACGACCAAAGAGAAGACGGCGGCGCAGATGGAAAAAGAGGACGAATACGTCACCGTAACGGTGACCGGCAGCAATATTCCCAAAAAAATCAAGAAGTCCGGCGCGCCCAAGGGCAACTGACCGGCTGTTTTGCCCGGCGATGGCGGGCACGGTCTGCTCCGGAGCCGTTGCCGGATTGACGCACACGGGCCGCGGCGGAAGCTTCGCGGCATGAAAGTCATCCACGGCCTGGAAGTGCTCTCGTCGTGGTGCCACCGGGTCGAGCCGGTATGGGCGCAGTTGAAACAGCGCTATGCCGGGCGCGCCGAATTCGATGGGAAGGCCGCACTGATGCAACCTGGCGACGTGGCCGCGTCGCAGGCACAGAGCGACTGGTTTTACCGGCGCAGCGGCCTGGTGATGCGATCGCCCTGCATGCTCAACTCCGGCTGGCTGGAGCCAAAGCGCGCCGGGCGCTACGATGCGCCCAACCCGGTGATCGAAGCCGCGAAGGATTTTGGCTCCAGTGGCGACGAGATCCGGGGCTGGCCGTGACGCACGCGGCCCTGCGCGAAGGGCAGAAGGTGGGCGGCATGGCCACGGCGGTGCGGATCGCCGCCCAAGCCGGCCCAGCAAAGATCCCCGGAGCAACTTCCCGCGACCGTCGGAGTGACGGTATCATTGCTCATGTTGGCTGTTCGGGTTAGCGGTTAACCCGCCCCAAGCCAACCCTCGGAAAATGTGCGAAACATGCCGGACGTTATCCTGCGCGAAACACGGGCAGCACCGTTGCGGCGTGCTCGCCGCCCGGTGTATGTCCTGAGTTCTGCGCCGGCCGCCCGGCCGCGCCCTGCGCTGGCGGCCCGGATGGCGCAAACTCAGGCATAAAAAAGGCGGCTCCCGGAGGAGCCGCCTTGATGGCCAGGAATTGGCGGAGGAGTTACAGCTTCTTCTCGAGCTGGAAGTAGACGAAGCGCCCGACGTTCGTGTAGAGGGTGCCGGGGTAGTTGGTGGAATTATTACCCTCGTCCTGGGCCAGCGGCGGATTGGTGTTCAGGAGGTTGTTGACGCCCGCGGTCAGCTTCATGTCCGTCCACCACTTCACATCGCTTGGGCTCTTCGAGGGGAAGAGTTTGTAGGTGGCCTGGAAGTTGTAGAAGATGGTCGAAGCCACGCGGCGGGGATTGCTGTCGAGGTCGAGGTCGGCGAAGCCGTCCCTGTAGTAGCCGGAGAGGCGGGCGTTGATGCCCTTGAAGCTCCAGGAGAGCCAGCCCTGCCCCTTCCACTTCAGGTAGCCGTCATCGGAGGAACCGGCCGGAATGCCCTGACCGATGTATTCGACCAGCTTGCCGTCGCCGATGAAGTCGATCTTGTAGGAGTTGATGTAGGCGATGTTCAGGCCCGCTTCAAAGCGGCCGGCGGCCTCGGTCTTCCAGGAATAGCTGGTGGTGAAATCGAGACCTTGGATCACCGTCGCGCCCAGGTTGCGGTAGACGGAGTTGACCTGGACGACGGTGAGCGCGAAGTCGCGGATGATGCTTTCACCCGGGATCAAGCCGGGCGAATTCGCCGAAGTCGAAACCACCGGGGGGACTCCGCCGGTATACGAGCGGTTAATGGTGTCCTGGTGGTCAATCGAGACGGTGCCATTGCGCTCGATGCGCCAGGCATCCATGGCGAAGGTGAAGCCCTCCAGCGCGCCCTTCGGGGTCCAGACGACACCCACGTTGTAGGACTTGGAGGTCTCGGGCGCGAGGTTCTTGTTGCCGGACGAGGTCACGGGCTGCTCGGTTTCATTGACGCCGGAATAGGGGTCTCTGACATTGGTGAGCGCATTGACCGGGGGGGCATAAAGCTGATAAAGCGAAGGCTGGAGGAAGCCCTTGCCCCAGCTGGCGCGGAAGACGAGGCTGTCATTCATCGGCACCCAGCGGAGGCCGACCTTGGGCACGAAGACCGTCTGGCCGCTGGTGACGAAGTTCTCGTAGCGGCCGGCGACATTGAGCGACAGTCTGCGCGCGAAATCCACCGAGTGCTTCTCGCTGAACAGGGGGATCGCGAACTCGGTGTAGTAGGACACCACCTTGCGCTGGCGCGAGATGGGGGACGCCGGAGTGGAGGCGAGGATTTCACCGGCCTGCGTCGAGGAGTCGGGGCGCTGATCGATGGCCTCCCGGCGGAAATCGACGCCGAGGGCGAAGCCGACATCGCCGGCGGGCATGCTCATCAATTCGCCGGTGGTGGCGCTGAGGCCGCCATCAAACAGCTTCGACTTGTTGAAATCGCGCGCGAACTGGATGGCGTAACTGACCGGCGCGCTGTTGGACGGGATCGGGTTCCGGTAGTAGCCGAACGGATTGTAGGGCACCGTGGTGCCGATGTATTCCGGACTGGCCGGATTGAAGATCGGGTCCGCCGCATTCAGCGCCCGCAGCATGCGGGTGGTGTTGATCAGCCGGTTGTTTTGCCGGTTCTCAATGAGGCTGTAACGGCCCACCGCGTTCACCGTGAATTTGTCCGCGACGTTGTCGAAGCGCAGGCCGCCGGTCATGGCGAACGCCGAGTTGTTGGTTTCATAGACCCGGTTGCCGAACTCGGCCAGGCGGATGCGGGAGCTGCCCGAGATGTCCTGGTTGAAGGGATTGAACGGGTTGTAGGCGCCGACGGCGGCGGTGCGCCCGAGGCCAGCGGCGATTTCCGCCGCGGTCAGGATCGGGTTGGGTGTCCGGGCCGGGATCACGATGGACTTCTGGCCGGGCGAGGCGAAGTTGCCGGTGGCGTAGGGGGCCAGTTCATCGTATTGCGTGATCGCCTGGTAAAAGGCGTCACCGAAGAACTTGGCGCTCTTCCCGAAGAAGTCTCGCTCCCACGCCGTGAACATGCCGCGGCGGGTGCTCTCGGGAAACGAGCCGGAGAACTCGTTGTAGTTGAAAAAGGACGAGCGGCCCGTGGTGAAAGTGTAGGCGCTGGCCGGCAGACTGCCGGTGTTCGTCGTCCGGGCCGGAAAGGTGGTCCCGAAGAAGGTGTTCGTCGTCGTGTTCGGCACGCCGTTGATCGTGATGGGGGAGCCGGGGGCCAGGCCGAGGGCCTGCTCAACCGCGGTGCGGGTGAGCTGGAAGTTGGGCGGCGAGGAGTTCGTGCTCAGGAAGGCCGGGACGGCCGAGTAATCGCGATCCTTGTTGAAGATCGGCTGCCGCATCGAGAAATTGGCGCCGAAGGTGAGGCTTCCGGTGTCCGAGGTGACGCCGTAGACCATATTCGC
>JACPPI010000015.1 GCA_016190985.1 Opitutia bacterium
AAACGCCTGTTCCCATCGCCGCAAATCCCCCACGCGCGCCTCCGCCATGCCCTTTTTCCACCCGCTAACCACCGTCGTCCCTCAAAAAAATCCCGGCAGGCTCATCCACCAGACCCAGCCGCGAGTTTTTCAGAGGCTCCTAGAGCAAATCCTCAAAACCTGCCTTGTCATCGCAAGGCCCGCAGGAGCGGGTCGTGGCGACCTGCCGGCCGGCCCAACCGGATTGTCCTTGCCCGCTAACACCGCTGCTTCGTCGGCCCTCTCTGGGGCCTCCTCGCAATGACATTTTGCCCCACACCTTAGTCCGCTCTTGCGTGTCAATCCAAGCGAAACGAGGTTCCGAGCCATGCGACATCAACATCCATCCGTGTCCATCCGTGCAATCCGTGGTTGTTTTTTCTTTCTGGCCTTTGCCATTGCGTCGGCATCTGCGGCCGAACTTTCCCTCGTCCGCGTCTTCACCGGCTGGCGGGACGGCGCTTCCTTCAAGCGCATTTCCGAATACTTCAACGGCAAGGAAAACACCGGCGACGCGACCATCCTCCGCACCCACCCGGAGCAGCGCACCGGCTATTATTTCCTGCTCCGCGTCGCCAACCCCGGCGCGCCGCTCCAGGTGCAGTTTCAGCTCCAGCTGATCGAGCCCGGCGCGTCCGTGCAGCGCACCACCGTTTTCCCCGCCGAAATCCGCTCCGGTTCCGGCGTCTTCCAGCTCGGCCTGACCGGCCCCGAATGGCAGGACGCCAAATCCCAGCCCGTCGCCTGGCAGGTGCTGGTCATCGCCCCCGCCGACGGCCGCATCCTCGCCTCCGAGAAAAGCTACCTCTGGGAAAAGCCGGCGGCCAAGTGAGCCGCCTCCTGTCATCTTGGGCGAAGCGAAGAATCCAGTTCGCTTTACGCCGTCAGAATGGATTCTTCGCTTCGCCCAGAATGACCGGCATCGGCAAACCGACGACTTGGTGCGAATGGCAATCGCTGCCCGGCCGATGGCATCCAACGCCGGAGGTTCTGGCCGAGACGCTCGACGGCGGGCAAAGTTTTCGCTGGCACCAGACGGACGGCATCTGGACCGGCGTCTGGGCCGGGAACATCGCCCAACTTTGCCTGCGCGATGGCGCGCTTCACTGGCGGGCGCCGGCGTCGCTGCAGTCCACCGTGGCTTCCGCCCTGCCCCTTTGTCTCGGCCTCGACCGCGATTGGACCGCGCTCACCGACTCGCTGCCGTGGCGCAGCGACGCGCACCTCGCCGCTTGCATCGCCGCCTTTCCGGGGCTGCGCATCCTGCGCCAGCCCTTCGGCGAAACCCTGCTCGGCTTTCTGTGCAGCGCGACCAAGCAGATCGTGCAGATCAAGCAGATGGTCGCGCTGCTCGCAAAAAAGCACGGGGCCATCATTTGCAGGGCGGGACCGCTGACCCCGCCATCTGGCGGCATCAGCAATGCCGCCCGGCAGTTCCACCGCCTGCCCAGGTGGGACGAACTCGCGCGCGTTTCCGAAAAAGAACTCCGCGCCTGCCTGCTCGGTTTTCGCGCGGGCTACATCCACCGGACGGCCAGATTTCTCGCGGCCCGTCCGGGCTGGTTGGAGGAAACCGAATCCCTGCCCTATGCCGCCGCCAAGGCGCGCCTGCTCGAGCTGCCCGGCGTCGGAGAAAAGGTCGCCGACTGCGTCCTGCTGTTTGGCGCGGCCAAGCTGGAGGCGTTCCCCGTCGACACCTGGGTGCTCAAGTCACTCGCCCGCCGCTATGGCCTCGACGGCTGGAAACCGGCGCCGGTGGCGCACTTCGGCCGCACCCACTTCGGCCCGCTGGCCGGCCTCGCCCAGCAGCATCTGTTCGCCTGGGAGCGGAAACACGGCGGCCGCTAACGCCCGCCCCGCCCGCTCCGTGCCAACCCGCCCCCGGCAAACCCACCGCGGCGACGGGTGCTGATGTCAACTATTGGTTGACATCAGCCGGAAGCGGCGGGAACCGCTGCGGCCCTCCTCAACAGGCGCCACGGGAAGAAATACACCGCGGAGACGACGGCGTAGACGAGGAAGTTGTCGAGCTTCGCGAGGTGCGCGCCGGCAAAGAAGAAGATCAGCAGGTGCAGCCGGACTACATTCCTGTAGGGCGCCATCGTGCCGCCACCGCCAAGTCCCACCCGCGCGTTGCGTGCCTTCCGCGCCGCGATCGCCTCGGCTGTCACCGCCGTGTCGGGCGGCCCGGCGGGCGCCGGCGCGAGCCGGAACGCTTGGCGCTCGGCGATCGCCGCCGCCGGCAGAAACCACCAGTAGCGCCGGAACACCTCCCAGTAGAGCGCGGGCCCGGGAAAGGACTTGGTCAAACCGGGTTCCACCGGGAAAAACGTGTTCAGGAAAACCGAATGCACGAAATGAAACCCGCCGAAATGCACCGTGAAGAACGCCAGGAGGAACAGGCCGCCCACCAGCATCGCCCCGCCCGCCAGCGCCATCGGGCCCTTGGGCTCGCCCCGCAACAGCGCCCGCTCGCCCCACGCCTTGGCGCCGATGAGGATCGCCGGGCCGATCAGTGACCACACGATCATCCCATAGCCGATGACCAGGCTCGAGAGCCAGAGGCTCCACACCAGATCGCGCGTCTCCCACTGGAAATGCCAGGCGAGACCCAACCCGCCGGCAAAGGCCAGCGCATCCGGCCCAGCTCCGGCCCAGCGAGTGCGGACTTTATTTTCGCCGTCTGTCATTCTGAGCAAAGCGAAGTTACCGAGCGTAGCGACATCTTCATCCAGCGGTTGTCGAAGATGTGGATCCTTCGCGCAGCTCAGGATGACACGATACGAAAGCAAAAGTCATTTCGCCTTCTGGATCAGCTCGACCTCGTAGCCCTCGGGCGCGTCGATGAAGGCGATGATCGAGCCGCTGCCGGTCCGCGTCGGGCCGTCGCTCAGCGAAATGCCCTTGAGTTTCAGCGCGCTGGCGAATTTCGAAAGGTCCTCCACCTCGAAGGCCAGGTGCATCAGGTCGGGCTGCACCTGCACGGGGCGGGTGCCGTCGGGCATCTGGCACAGCTCGATCTCCTCCTCGCTGTTGGGCGTGGCGAGGAACACCAGCTGCGCGCCGCGGGGCGAGGTGTGGCGGCGGGTCACGGTCAGGCCGAGCGCGGACTCGTAGAATTTCACGGAGCGTTCGATGTCGTTCACCCGCATCCGGGTGTGGAGAAGCTTTTTGACTGTCATGGGCCGCAGCCTACGGTGGTCGGCCAGCCAAAGGCAAACCGCATGTCCCTCGATCTCGCCGCCCTCCGCGCCGCCCACGACCGCATCCGCCCCCACATCAAGCGGACGCCGGTGGCCACCCGCGCGGCGCTCGACGCCGCCCGCGGCGCGCGGCTGTTTTTCAAATGCGAGAACCTGCAGGCCGCCGGGGCGTTCAAGGCCCGCGGCGCGTGCAACGCCGTGTTTTCGCTCACCGACGCCGAGGCGGCCGGCGGCGTGGTCACGCATTCCTCCGGCAACCACGCCGCCGCCCTCGCCCGCGCCGCGCAGTTGCGCGGCATCACCGCCCACATCGTCATGCCCGAGAGCGCGCCGCCGTCCAAGGTGCGCAATGTCGAGTCCTACGGCGGCAAGATCACCTATTGCGCCAACAGCCTGGACGCCCGCGAAGCCGCCTGCGCCGAAATCGCGGCCCGCACCGGCGCCGCCCTCATCCATCCCTTTGACGATCTCCGCGTCATGGCCGGCCAGGGCACGGCCGCCCTGGAGTTGATGGAGGAGGTGCCGGACCTCGAAATAATCCTCTGCCCGGTCGGCGGCGGCGGCCTGCTGTGCGGCACGGCTGTCGCGGCCAAGGCGTTGCGCCCGGGCATCCGTGTCATCGGCGTCGAGCCGGCGCTGGCCGACGACGTCGCGCAGTCGTTCCACACCGGCCGGCGCGTCACGATCCCCACGCCCGCCACTGTCGCCGACGGCCTGCGCACCAACAGCACCGGCGAGAAAAACCTGCCGCTCATCCGGCGTCATGTGGACGACATCGTGACCGTGTCCGAGGACGGCATCAAGGCGGCCACGCGCGAACTGTGCGCCGGGCTGGGCATGGTCATCGAGCCCTCTTCCGCCGTGCCTTATGCCGCGCTGTTGGAGAATAAGTTCCCCTACGCGGGGAAAAAGCTCGGCCTCATCCTCACCGGCGGCAACGTGGACCTCGCGTCCCTGCCGTGGATGAAGCCCTGACCGGCGCCGTTCAGCCGGCCGTCTCGTCGCCGATCGAGGCGGTGGCGCAGTTCGCCGCCGCCTGCTGGACCAGTTCGATGTCCTCGGGCGTGACGGGCTGGCGGGTCACATAGGACGTGCCGTTTTCGGCGTCGCGCGCGAAGAAGTCGGGCGCTTCGGTGCGGCACTGGTCGCAATCGATGCAACTGGAGTCGACGAAGAAGCGTCCGGCAATGTTGAGGGGCAGGCGGTCGGAGATGCTGGCCATGGGAGGATCGGGTTGGGTTGGGAGCCTGAAGATAACAGAGACCGCGCCCGCCGGCTCGTCATCGGTTGACGGGAATGCAGCATATCTTGCCGTGTCCCCGGCCGGGCGGGTCACTCCCGGCGCCGCCAGCAGGTCCCGGCAATGGATGCCCAGCTTCGGACAAGGAATAGGCGATGTTCACCGTTGAATCCTGCGCGCAATCCTTTGATGCTCCCGCCCTCCTGTTGGCCAAATGAGCGACCATCCCCACGCCTTCCTCGCCCTGTTCCTCGCCGTCGCACTTGCTTTCCCCCTGTTGCTGCTGGCCGTGACGTGGCTCTGGGTGTGGTTCTTCCAGGCGGCCAAGCCGGGCCCGCGCAAGAACGCCACCTATGAATGCGGCCTCGAATCCACCGGCGACTCGTGGATCCAGTTCAAGGCCCACTACTACCTCTACGCGATCCTCTTTCTGATCTTCGACGTCGAGGTGCTGTTCCTCCTGCCCTTCGCCGTCGCCTTTACCAGCCTGCCGGCCGGCGCGTTGTTCGCCATGCTGGTCTTCATCCTTCTGCTCGCCGAGGGCCTCGTCTGGGCCTGGCACCGCGGCCACCTCGAGTGGAAATGACATGAGCGAACCAAATCCAACATCCGCCGCCGGCCTGCCCTCCGAAGCCTTGGCGAAGGAGGGCAACATCTCCGCCGCCGAGCGCGAGGACCTGCGCCGCCACGGCATCCTGCTCACCAGCCTCGAGGAACTCTACGGCTGGGGCCGGAGCAACTCCATCTGGCCGCTCCAGTTCGGCCTCGCCTGCTGCGCCATCGAGATGATCGCCGCCGCCACGGCGCGCTTCGACATCGCCCGCTTCGGCGCCGAGATTTTCCGGCCCTCGCCGCGCCAGGCCGACCTGATGATCGTATCGGGCACGGTCACCAAAAAGATGGCCCCGCAAGTCGTCCGCCTCTGGAACCAGATGCCCGAGCCGAAATACTGCATCGCGATGGGCGCCTGCGCGATTTCCGGCGGCCCCTTCAAGCAGGGCTACAACGTCCTCAAGGGCATCGACCGCTTCATCCCGGTGGACATCTACATCCCCGGCTGCCCGCCGCGCCCCGAGGCGCTGCTGCACGGGCTCACGCAGCTGCAGGAGAAAATCCGCTCCGAGAAAATCTCCGGCCCGCAGGCTGCCCGGCACCTCCAGCCCGACGCCGCCAGCGAGTTCCCCGTGCCCGACTATGGCGCGCACGACCTGCAGCCGCCGAGCAACCCCGACATCTTCACCGCCCCGGTGCTGCCGCGCAAAGCCTGACGATGGAATCCCTCGAGCAGATCCGCGACCGCCTCCTCGCCCGCTTCCCCGCGGCGAAGGTCGAGCTGGTCGTGAATCCCGGCACCGCCGCCGAGCACGCGCTGCTGCTGGACGCCGCCCACGCCCGCGACATCGCCCTCTTCCTGCGCGACGATCCCGCCCTGCGCCTCGACTACTGCTCCAACGTGACCGGCGTCGACTGGCCGGAAAGGGAAATCGTGGACACGGTGAAAAAATCCGTCCCCGACCCGGCCGGCGGCCCGGCCAAGGTCGTCGAGGAAAAGTCCAAGCGCATCCAGCCGGGCTGTCTCGAGGCGGTGTATCACCTCTACTCGATGGCGCTGAAGCACGGCCCGGTCATTCTCCGCCTGCGCACGGGCAACCGCACCGACCAGGTCACCCTGCCCTCACTCACGCCGGTCTGGCGCGCCGCCGATTTCCAGGAGCGCGAGATCTTCGATCTCTACGGGATTGTATTTTCCGGCCATCCCGACCTCCGCCGCATCCTCATGTGGGACGAGTTCAAGGATCATCCGATGCGCAAGGACTACGTCGCCCCGGATGATTTCGAGTGGGAACCCACCCCGCATGGCGAGGTGCACGAACGCGCCAAGGCGCACTATCCGCCGGCGGTGCAGCCGCCGGACGGACCCTCCGTAGCTTCAGCGAAGGAGGGCCCAGCGCCATGAGCCTGTTTCCCAACATGGCCGTCGGGCCCACGGTCCGCGCCGTGCACGACGAGTTTCACGGCGACCTGCTCGAGGTGTCGATGGGACCGCAGCATCCCTCCACCCACGGCGTATTCCGCATGGTCGTCACGCTCGACGGCGAGCAGATCGTCAAGCTCAAGCCCGTCTTCGGCTACCTCCACCGCAACCACGAGAAGATCGCGGAGAGCACGAGCTACCTCGGGTCGATGCCCTACACCGACCGGCTCGACTACCTTTGTTCCATGTCCACCAACTGGGCCTATGCCCTCGCGGTGGAGAAACTTTCCGGTCAGGCGGTGCCCGACCGCGCCCAGTATCTGCGCATCGTCATGGCGGAACTCACGCGGCTCGTTAACCATTCCTGCCTGGTCGGATTCCTTTTCAACGACCTCGGCACCTCGTTCACGCCGCTGCTCTACGCCTTCCGCGAGCGCGAGAAGATCCTCGACCTCTTCGAGTCGCTCTCGGGCTCCCGCATGATGTGCAACTACCAGCGCTTCGGCGGCTGCCGCGTCGATCCCTCGCCCGAGTGGCTGGCCGCCGCCCAGGCGCTCGTGGACAACTTCCCGCGCTTCCTCGACGAATACGAGACGATGCTCACGGGCAACGAGATCATGCTCGCCCGCACCCAGGGCGTGGGGCGCCTCGACCCCGCGCACGCCGTCAACGCCGGCCTCACCGGTCCCGTGCTCCGCGCCTGCGGAGTCGACTACGACCTCCGCAAAGTCGACGGCTACGGTTTCTATCCGCGTTTTGATTTCCGCGTGCCGCTCGGTGCCCACGGCGACACCTACGACCGCTACATGATGCGCATTTTGGAAATGCGCGAGTCGGTGAAGATCCTCCAACAGGCCTTCCGCGACCTCCCCGCCGGACCGGTCATGGACCCGAAGGCCAAGCTCCGCGGCTTCCGCCCCAAGGCCGGCGAGGCCTACGGCCGCCTTGAAGGGCCCAAGGGCGAGCTTGGTTTCTATCTCATCAGCGACGGCTCGCCCAATCCGTGGCGCTACCGCGTCCGTCCGCCCTCCCTCATCAACCTCACCCTGCTTGAGGAGATGTGCCTCGGCCACACCGTGGCCGACGCCGTCGTCATCCTCGGCTCGATCGACATCGTCCTCGGCGAGGTCGACCGCTGAAACCACCCGATCCATGTGGAACTCAAGAAATCAGGAACCAAGCCAGGCAGCCCTCTCCCTCAATTCCTGCCTTCCTGAGTTCCACATTCTCTAATCCTACAATTTCCATGCTCGGCTCCGGCATCCTCAAAGGCCTCGGCGTCACCGCGAAGAACTTCGTGGGGAGTTACCACGACCCGGCGCGGATGGTCACCGAGGAATATCCCGACACGCCCGCCCGGCTGCCCGAGGCCTACCGCAACTTCCCCTTCCTCGTCACCGAGAACGCCACCGACCCGATGGGCACGCTCCGCTGCGTCGCCTGCCAGATCTGCGAGAAGGAGTGTCCGCCCCAGTGCATCTACATCGAGAAGAGCAAGGACAAGAAGCCCGACGCCACGGGTAAGCCGCAGCTCTACCCCGCCGTCTTCGCGATCGACACGGCGGTCTGCATGAGCTGCCAGATCTGCGTCGAGGTCTGCCCCTTCGACGCGATCAAGATGGACCATGTCTTCGCGGTCGCCGCGACCAACCGCTTCGAGGGCCTGCTGCTCAACCGCGAGCAGCTCGCGAAGCCCAACAGCTACTTCCAGCAGATCCGCCCGGCCGAGGCCGGTGAGGTCGACACCCGCCTCGCCGCCGAGCGCTCGGCCGCCGAGGAGAAGGCCAGGGCTGCGGCCGCCGCGAAAGCCGCGGCGCCGAAGCCGGCCGCTCCCGCCGCGACTCCCGCGCCCAAACCGGCCGAAGGAGGCGCCACGCCATGAATCTGGAGACACTTCCGCTCCAAGTGCGCGACTGGATCGTGGGCCGCTTCCCGGACGCCTTGCAGTGGCTGGTCCACCACCTGCTGTCGATCACGGCGATCCTCACGGTCTTCGGCCTGTTCTTCGCCTTCACTACCATCGCCGAGCGCAAACTTCTCGCGCGCCTGCAGAACCGCCTCGGCCCCAACCGCAGCGGCCTGCCCTGGTTCCGCAGTCTCAAGCTCTGGGGCCTCACGCAACCCTTTGCCGACGCCATCAAGGCCATCACCAAGGAGGACGTCGTGCCGGCCGCGGCGGACAAGGTCCTGCACTTCCTCGCCCCGGTCGTCATCGTCGCGTTCTCGTTGCTCGGCTTCGCCGTGCTGCCGTTCGGCCGCCACCTCATCCCGGTCGAACTCGACGCGGCCATCCTCTACTTCTTCGCCGCCGGCACCGCGACCGAACTCGCCATCTTCATGGCCGGCTGGGGCAGCCGGAACAAATACTCCCTGCTCGCCGCCATGCGCGCCCTGGCCCAGCTCATCAGCTATGAGCTGCCGCTGATCCTCTCGGTCGTGCCCGTCGTCATGATCGTCGGCACGCTCTCGACCCAGGAGATGGTCCTCGCCCAGGGCGGCTGGACCTGGGGCGTTCTCCCGCACTGGCACGTCTTCACGCCGTGGGGCTTCGCGGGCTTCCTCATCTTTCTCGTCGCGGCGCTGGCCGAGAGCAACCGCTCGCCCTTCGACCTGCCCGAGGCGGAGAGCGAGATCATCGCCGGCCACCTTACCGAATATTCCGGCTTCAAATACGCGCTCTTCTTCATGGCCGAATATTTCGGCCTCACGGCGCTCAGCGGCCTCGGCGTCACGCTCTTCCTCGGCGGCTGGCAGGCGCCGTGCGCTTTCCTCGAGTTTATCCCGTCGTGGCTCTGGTTCATGGGCAAGCTGGCGAGCATGATCGTGTTCTTCATCTGGATCCGCGGCACCCTGCTCCGCCTGCGCATCGACCAGCTCACGCGCCTGTCCTGGAAATTCCTCGTGCCGCTCGCCCTGCTCAACCTTGGCAACGCCGCCTTCTGGGCGCTGACCCCGGGCTGGACCGGCCCGCTCGCCCTCGCCCGCTGGGCGGTCTCGGCGGCCATCATCATCGTGCCTTTCTTCCTGCTCGGCCGCCGCCTCAGCGCCGGCTACGCGCCGCGCACTTACCGTTACGCCGCATGACCCTCGCATTGCTCCTCATTGGTTTCCTCCTCCTCGCCGCGGCCGGGGCGGCAATGCTGTCGCGCAACCTGATCCACAGCGCCCTCCTGCTCACCGGCGCCTGGGCGGGCATCGCCGGCTTCTACCTGTGGGCCGGGGCCGAGTTCGTCGCCTTCGCCCAGGTCCTCGTCTATGTGGGCGCGGTCTCGATGATCGTGCTCTTCGCCGTCTTGCTGACGCGCCAAGGGGCCACCACCGCGCCGGTCGAGTTTGATTCCTTCCGGCGCGCGGCCGCCGGCATCATCACCGCCGGCGGTGTCATGGGTGTCCTGTTCGGCGCCATCCTCGGCACGCCGATGGATGTGACTTCCGCCCCGCCCCCGGCCAGCATCACCGTCAGGCAGATCGGCGCCCAGCTCATGGGGCCGCACGCCGCCGCCCTCCTCATCGTCGGCGTCCTCCTCACCGTCGCGCTGCTCGGAGCCATAGTTATCGCGGCAGTGGATAAGCCGGACGATCCCGCGCCATGAGCTCTGATTCTTTCCTCTTTCTCTTACTCGTTCTCTTTCTCCCTGCCTTGTCCGGTAAGGCGACTATCCGCCTGCTTGCGCAGGATTTTCCTGACGAAAGAGAAAGATTAAGAGGAAAGATAAAGAAGGGCAGCCTGTGGCTGCCGGGAGGCGCGCCATGAGCCCGCTCCAGCTCTGCCTCGTGCTCTCCAGCCTGCTGTTCTGCGTCGGGCTGGCCGGCGCGCTGGCGCGCAGCAACACCATCCTCGTCCTGCTCGGCATCGAGCTGATGCTGAACGCCGCCAACCTGAACTTCATCGCCTTCTGGCGCTACGGCCCGCAGCCTGCGGCCGGCCTCGGGGTCATCTTCGTGCTCTTCGCCATCGCGGTCGCCGCCGCCGAGGCCGCCGTCGGCCTCGCCCTCGTCATCGCGATCCACCGTCACCGCAAGACCGTGCGGCTGCAGGACTCGACCGCCTTGAAAGGCTGACCATGACCCTCGCCGTCCAACATCTCTGGCTCATCCCCGCTCTGCCCCTGGCGGCCGCGGCGGTCGGCGCGTTGGCGCCGCGAAGCGGCCGGACCCTCGCGGCGGGCGCCGCGATCGGAGCCATGGCGGGCAGCTTCATCCTCGCCTGCCTCGCCCTGGCCGGAGCGCTGGCCGATCCGGCCGCGCACCAGGTGTTCAATTTCGCCTGGTTCGACCTCGGCTTCGGCGCGCTGCGCCTGGGCTTCCTGCTCGACCCGCTCACGGCGTTCATGTGCGTCATGGTCGCCTTCGTCAGCCTGCTGATCTTCATCTTCAGCACCGGCTACATGAAGGAGGACGCCAACTACAAGCAGTTCTTCTGCTTCCTCAGCCTCTTCGCCGCCGCGATGCTCGGCCTGGTCGTCGCCAACAGCCTCCTGCTGCTCTTCGTCTGCTGGGAACTGGTCGGCCTCGCCTCGTATCTGCTCATCGGCTTCTGGTTCCACAAGCCCTCGGCCGCCGCCGCCGCGAAGAAGGCCTTTATCACGACGCGCATCGGCGACCTCGGCTTCCTCCTCGGCCTGCTCTGGTTGCAGGACAACCAGGGCACGCTGCTGTTCTATGATGGTGGCGCGGGCTTCCTCGAGGCTGCCGCGCTCGCGAACCTTTCCCACCTGCTGCCCTGCGGCCTCGCCGTTTCCACGGCCATCGGCCTGCTGATTTTCTGCGGCGCGGTCGGCAAATCCGGCCAGTTCCCGCTCCACGTCTGGCTGCCCGACGCGATGGAGGGCCCGACGCCCGTCTCCGCCCTCATCCACGCGGCCACGATGGTCGCCGCCGGCGTGTTCCTCATCGCCCGCGTCTACCCGCTCATGACCGCCGACCAGGCGCTGGCCAACGTGCCGGTGCACGCGCTGACCGTCGTCGCCTTTATCGGCGCCTTCACCGCCCTGCTGGGCGCGCTGATCGCCGTCGCGCAAAACGACATCAAGCGCATCCTCGCGTTCTCCACCGTTTCGCAGCTGGGCTACATGATGCTCGCCCTCGGCGTCGGCTCGTGGGTGGCCGCGATCTTCCACCTGCTGACCCACGCCTTCTTCAAGGCCCTGCTCTTTCTCGGGGCCGGCTCGGTCATCCACGCCGCGCACCACGAGCAGGACATCCGCGCGCTCGGCGGCCTGTCGAAGAAAATGAAGGTCACCTACCTAACCTTCGCCCTCGGCACCATGGCGCTCGTCGGCGTGCCGCTCCTCTTCTCCGGCTTCTGGTCCAAGGAAGCCATCCTGCACGCCGCGCACGGCTGGCGGGTGTCGCACCTGCCCTTCTACGCCGCGGTGCTCGGCGTCGTGCTCACCGCCTTCTACAACACCCGCCTGATGGCCGAGACCTTCTTCGGTTCGCCCCGCTCGGAAAACGCGGCGCACGCCCGCGAGAACGGCCCGGCCATGACGCTCCCGCTCGTCATTCTCGCCGCCTGCGCCGTCCTGCTGAGCCTGGTCAACCTGCCCTCCTACCCGTGGCTGGCGGCCAAGCTCCTCGGCGAACAGGAAGTGCGCGGCCATCCGATTTTCGAAGGCGCCGGCCTGATGGGCCTCTCGGTCGTCCTCGTCGCGCTCGGCGTCGGCCTCGGCTGGGCGCTCTACGGTCGGTCGCTCCGCGCCAACTCCGCGGCCAAGGACCCGCTTGCGGTTCGCGCCCCGGGCGTGATCGCGGCGCTGGCCAACCGTCTCGGCTTCGACGAACTCTACGCCGCCACCGTCGGCCGGCTCAACGCCGCGCTCGCCACGCTGGCCGACGTGCTGGACCGCTTCGTGTGGGGCGGCGCCGTCGACTTCCTCGCCGCCCTCGGCCAGTTCACCGGCCTCGTCACCCGCGAGACCGACGAGCGCACGCTCAACGGCGGGTTCGACACCACGAGCGACAAGTTGCGCGGCGCCGGCCAGGCCTACTCGCAGGCGCAGACCGGGGAAGCCCACGGCTACCTGCGGACCCTCGCCCTCGGTTTCGTGATCCTGCTGCTCCTCGTCGTGCTGGGAGGCGCCCGATGAGCCCCTGGCCGCTGCTCTCGACTCTGGTCTTCACGCCGTGGATTGGCGCGCTCCTCGTCTTTGTGCTGCGGCGCCGCGCCCCCGACAGCGTGGTCCGGGGCCTCACCGTCCTGATCAGCCTGTCCACCCTCGCGCTCGGCGCCTGCGCGCTCGCGCACTTCGACCCGGCTGTCACCGGCATGCAGCTCGTCGAGCAGCACGCGTGGATCTCGGCTCTGAATGTCCGCTATCACCTCGGCCTCGACGGCCTGAGCCTCGTGCTGGTCCTGCTCACCGGCATCATCTCGCCCGTCGCACTCTTCGGCACGCTCCGCGGAGTGCGCTGCCCGGCGGTCTACGGCGCGTTGTTCCTCCTCCTCCAAGGCAGCGCGCTCGGGGTCTTCGTCGCGCTCGATTTCTTCCCGTGGTTTGTGTTCTGGGAGCTGAGCCTCGTGCCGGCGTTCTTCCTGATGAAACTCTGGGGCGGGCCCGGGGCGGGCCGCGCGGCCTACCAGTTCGTCATCTACACCATCGGCGGCAGCGCGTTCATGCTGCTCGGCTTCGCGGCGCTCTACACCGCCGCCGGCACGTTCGACTTCGTCGAGCTGGCCGCCCTCGCCCGCGACGGCTCGCTGGCCGCCAAACTTGGCGGGCCCGGCGCGTTCTGGCCGCAGGCGGTCTTCCTCGGCGTGCTGCTGGGGCTCGCCGTCAAGGTGCCGCTCTTCCCCTTCCACACCTGGCTGCCCCCGGCGTATGCCGAGGCCCCGGTCGGCGCGTCGATGTTCCTCACCGGCGTCATGTCCAAGATGGGCGTCTACGGCTTCCTGCGCATCCTCTGGCCGATCTTCCCGGCGCCGCTGCAGGCCGCCGCGACCCCGCTCCTGTGGCTCGCCCTCGGCGGCGTGGTGCTCGGGGCCTTCGCCGCGATGAAACAGGCCGACCTCAAGCGCATGGTCGCCTACTCCTCGGTCAACCACCTGAGCTACTGCCTGCTCGCCCTGTTCGCGGTCGCCGCCGCCGGCCGGACCAATCCCGCCGCCAGCGCGGCCGCCCTCAGCGGCACGATCCTCCAGCTTTTCAACCACGGCCTCTCCGCCGCCGCGCTCTTCTATTGCGTCGGCGTTCTGGAACAGCGTTCCAATGGCCGGCGCGGCCTTGGCGACTTCGGCGGCGTGCGTTCCGCCGCGCCGTTCTTTGCGGGGTTCTGCGGCCTCGCGCTCTTTTCCTCGCTGGGCCTGCCGGGCCTCAACGGCTTCGTCGGCGAGTTCCTGATCTTCCGCGGCGTGTTCGGCCTGGCGCCGTGGGCCGCGTCCGTCGCCACGCTCGGCCTGCTCGCCACGGCGATTTTCCTGCTGACTTTCTGGCAGCGCGTCTTCCACGGCCCGGCCGCCGGGGCCGGCGTCAACTTCCGCGATCTCGACGCGGGCGAGCTGGTCACGCTCCTGCCGCTCATCGTGCTCATGTTCGTCCTCGGCCTGTATCCGCAGTTGCTGGCCGGCCTCATCAACCCGCTCGTCACCGCCTGGGCGGGCTCGCTCCCATGAACGCCCTGCCCTGCACCATCTACGTGGCCTTCACCGGCGCGCTCCTCGCGCTGGTCGCCGGCGCACGCTCGGCGCAGGCCGCCCGCGTCGTCGCCCTGCTCACCGCCCTGACGGTCTGGGGCCTGACGCTTTACGCCGCCTCCGGTTTCGTGCCGGCGGCGGCCTTGCAGGATCTCATCAACATTCCCTGGATCCCCGAGCTGGGCATCCGCTACCACCTCGCGGCCGACGGCATCAGCCTGACGCTGCTGGTGCTCACCGGCCTCGCGGCGACAACCGGCGTCCTCTTTTCCTGGAACATCGGGGAGCGGGTCGGTGAGTTCTTCGCCCTCTACCTCGCGCTCATCGGCGGCGTGTGCGGCGTGTTCCTCAGCGCCGACGCCTTCGCGCTCTTCGTGTTCTACGAGATCGCGATCGTCCCGAAATATTTCCTCATCGCGAACTGGGGCTCCACCAACCGCGAATACGGCGCGATGAAGCTCGTGCTCTACTCCTTCGCGGGCAGCGCGCTGGTGCTGGCGGGCGTGCTCTGGGCCTACGCGGCGGCGGACGGCGCGGGTTTCGGCCTCGCGCAACTGGCGGAGGCGGCGACGCGTTTCACCCACGTGCAGCAACTCGGGATGTTCGCGCTGGTCTTCACCGGTTTCGCCGTGCTGGCGGGCATGTTTCCCTTCCACACCTGGGCGCCGACCGGCCACGTGGCGGCGCCGACCGCCGCGTCCATGCTGCTGGCGGGTGTCGTCATGAAGCTCGGCGCCTACGGCTGCCTGCGCGTCGCGATGCCGCTCTTCCCCGTGGGCTTCGCGTTCTTCCAGCCGGCCATCGCCTGGCTGGCCATCGCGGGCATCCTCTACGCCGGTTTCGTCGCGCTGGTGCAGGAGGACTTCAAGTTCGTCATCGGCTACTCGAGCGTGAGCCACATGGGCTTCGTGCTGCTCGGCCTCGCCGCCGCCAACGCCACCGCCGCCGGCGGCGCGGTGCTGCAGATGTTTTCGCACGGCGTGATCGCCGGCCTGCTCTTTGCCGTGGTCGGCCGCATGGTCTACGAACGCACGCACACGCGGCAACTGGCCGACCTGCGCGCGATGCCGCTGCACCGGCTGATCCCGTTTGCCGCCGTGGTCTTCGTGCTCGCCGGACTCGCCTCGATGGGTCTGCCCGGCTTCAGCGGGTTCCCGGCGGAACTGACGATCCTCGTCGGCACGTGGCAGACCCGGCCGCTCTGGGCGCTGGCCGCCGCGGGCGGCGTGCTCGTCGCCGCCGCGTTCACGCTGCGCGCGATCCAGGTCTCGTTCTTCGGCAAGGTGGAGCGCGTTGAGGTCAACGCTCACCACCTGCCGCCGATCACCTGGCCGGAAAAAGCCGGCGCACTGCTTCTGCTCGGCGCCACGATCTATATCGGTCTGTGCCCCGACGCGCTGCTGGACTGGATCCGGCCGGCGCTGCGATCCCCGCTCTTCCACGCGCTGTTCACGGGAGGTGCCTCATGAAGCTGGACTACGCCGCCCTGTTCAACGCCCTGCGGCCCGAGGCGCACCTCGCGCTCGGCGCCCTGCTCGTGCTCGGGTTCGACATCTTCTGGGCCCGCCACCGCCCGGCCAACCGGCACCATGTCGCGCTGGCGCTCGGCCTGCTGGCCCTCGGCCTCGCCGCGTGGAAGGCGGTCACTCCGGGCGGCGCCGGTCCTGTCCACGGCGGCATGCTGATGATCGACACCCTCACCGTGGCGACGCGCGCCGGTGTCATCGGCCTCGCCGCCCTCGCCCTTTGCCTTCTCCCGTCGCCCTCGCGCCTGCGGCATCCGGCGGAATTCGTCGCGATCCTCCTGTTCGCCACGACCGGGTTCACCCTCATGGCCGCGGCCAACCAGTTGCTCATTGTCTTTCTCGCGGTGGAACTCGCCAGCCTGTCCCTCTATGTGCTGGCCGGATTCGACAAGACGTGCCCCGAATCCGCCGAGGCGGCGCTGAAGTATTTCCTGTTCGGCGGCATGTCGGCGGCGTTCCTGCTCTTCGGCTTCAGCCTGCTCTACGGCCTCACGGGTTCGCTCGATCTCGGCGGGATCGCCACGCAGCTCGCGGCGCAGGGCCCCTCGCCGCTCCTGCTCGTCGCGCTCGGCATGGTGCTCGTCGCCTTCGGGTTCAAGGCCGCCGCCGCGCCCTTCCATTTGTGGGCGCCCGACGTCTACCAGGGCGCGCCCTCCCCCGCCGCCGCGCTCATCGCGTCCGCCTCGAAGCTGGCCGGCCTCGTGGTGTTCACGCGGCTGCTCTGGCCGGGACTCGGCTCCACGGTCGGCGCCATCGCGCACCTGCCGATCACAGTCGGCTGGGCTCCCGTCGTGGCGCTCGTCGCAGGAGCTTCGCTTTTGGTGGGCAACATCGGCGCGCTGGCCCAGTCGAATGTCCGCCGCCTGCTCGCCTATTCCGCCATCGCCCACGCCGGGGCGCTGTTGCTCGGCGTGATCGCCGCCGGCCGGGTCGGCCCGGCCCCGCTCTTCTATTACGCCTCCACCTACGGTCTGGCCACGGTCGGCGCGTTCGGCGTGCTCTCCGTGCTCGAAGCCACCGGTCCGGCGCAAAAGCTCATCGATGTCGCCGGTCTGCACCAGCGCTCGCCGCTGCTCGCCGGCTGCCTCGCCATCTTCGTGCTGTCGCTGGCGGGCATCCCGCCGCTCGCGGGTTTCTTCGGCAAGTTCGCCGTGTTCGCCGCCGTGCTGCGTCTCGGTGGTCTCGCCGGGCCGGTCGGCTGGCTGGCCATCCTCGCCATCGCGCTGAGCGCCGTGGCGCTCTATTATTACCTGTTGATCTTGAAGCAGGCGCTCGTGGCCAGGCCGGCCGCAGAGGCCGCCCCAGTGAGGGTTCCGCTCCCGGCTGCGCTCGCGTTGCTCATCTCCGCTGCGCTGCTCGTGCTCCTCGGCGTGTTCCCATCGTGGATCCTCGGGTTGTTCTGAGCCATTGGGAATTGCCCGGGACAGGACTCGAACCTGTAAGCCTTGCGGCGAGGGCTTCTAAGACCCTTGTGTCTGCCAATTCCACCACCCGGGCGCGGGTGATTGCGGATTGCGGATTGCAGATTGCGGATTTCGGATTGGCGGACGCAAGGTTTAATCCATTCCGCCAGCCTGCAATCCGATCCTCGTCGCGCCGTCCGCAGTTTGCAGATGAAGCATCTCGGGCGCCCGGTCGTGATTGGCCGCGCAACACCGTTCTATTTGCACCGCATCGGCCTCGGTAAAGCGGTCCCGGGTCAGCGCCATCGCCGCGCCGCCGAAACCGCCGCCGGTCAATCGCGCGCCGAACACGGCGGGATGCTTCTCCAGCAGATCCACCAGCCGATCAAGCGCGGGCGTGCTGTTCTCAAACAAATGTTGGGAGCTGCGGTGCGAGGCGGTCAGCAGCCGCCCCACCACGGCGAGATCACGGCGCTGCAGCGCCGTGACCGTTTCCTGCACCCGGGCCTGCTCCTCGACGATGTGTCTGGCGCGTTTGGCCAGCACCGGCGGCAGCTTGCCCTCCCCCGCCCGCAGCTGCGCGGGCGTCAGGTCGGTGAGCCGCGCCACGCCCAGCGTTTTCGCGGCCGCGAGGCACTCCTCGTGCCGTTGGGCGTAAAGGCCGTCGATCAAGGCATGCTTTTCCCGGGTGTTGAAAATCCACAGATGCGCGTCCGCCGGGAATGGCACGTGGGAGAACACCGGGCCGCGGCAATCGATGTGCACCAGATGCCCGGCCCGGCCAAAGGCGCACGTCCCCTGATCCAGGATCCCACAGGGCACCCCGACATGGTGGTTTTCCGCGTGCCGGCCGAGCGCGGCCAGCTGCGCCGGCGGCAGGTCGGTTTTCCCGGCCAAAGACACCAGCGCCAGCGCCACCGCCAGCTCAAGCGCCGCGCTGCTGCTGAGTCCGGCGCCCGGCGGCAGGTTGGAATCGACCAGCAGATCGAAACCCGGAGGCTGCGGCAGGGAAAAGTCCCGCAAACTGCGCCACACCCCCAGCGGATAGTTGGCCCACGAATCGGTGCCCGAATATTTTGTCCCGGGATCGGAAGGCAGCTCCAGCACGGCGGCGCCCCCGACGCTGAAGAGCCGCCAGCGCCCTGCCGGATTCGGGGCCGCGGCCGCCCACACGTAGCGGTCGATCGCCGCGCCCAACACTGCGCCGCCGTTGTAATCCGTATGATTGCCGATGAACTCCACCCGGCCCGGCGCCCGGGCGAGCACCGTCGGCATCCGGCCGAAGGTCGCTTGAAACTGGGCGCTGATGCTGCCGGGGGTTGGCGGACTCACGGAGAAAAGACGGTGAATGCCTGTTACGGGAGCTGGGCTGTGGGCAAAAACCTCGGCTCGCGCCGCGCTTTCGTTCGCGCCTCAAAGTCCGCGGCGAAAGCGAGCAGCCTGGCATCACTCCACGCCCGGCCCACGAAGGACAATCCCACCGGCAGCCCGAAAAACTGCGCCGCCGGCACGGTCACGCTGGGATAGCCCGCGACCGCCGCCAGCGTCGTGCTGCTGCCGCTGCCGCCTTCGCCGTTCAGCGGGTCGGTCAGTGTCGCCACACCCCGGGTGAACATCACGAGCGCGTCGAGCCGGTTGGCCGCCAACGCCGCATCGAGCCCGTCGGTCCGGGCCAGACGCAGGCAGGTCGCTCGCGCCTCCAAGTAGGCCGGGTCGGTCAGCGGGCCCCGCGCCTGCGCCGCGGTGAAATCTTCCTGCCCGAAGAACGCCATCTCCTCCGCGCGGTGAGTCTCGTTGAAGGCGATCAGGTCCGCGAGCGACTTCATCGGCGTCACGCGACCGGGCTCGGCCAGGTAGCGGTTGATGCCGTCCTTGAATTCATACGAGAGCACGTCGCCGGTGGCGGAGCCGAATTTCCCGATCGAGTTGATCTTCACCGGGTCGACGACCTCGGCGCCGGCCGCGCGCAAGACCTCGACGATCCGCGCCCATGCCGGTTCCATGCGGGAATGGAAACCGAACGGCCCGTGCACCACGCCGATGCGCGCGCCGCGCAACGCGCCGGATGGCAGCGGTGCCGCCAGTTGCACCAGCACTTCGGCCGGAATCAGCGCCGTGGCCTCGTCGCGCGGATCCGGTCCGGCAATCGCGGCGAGCACGAGCGCGGCGTCGGCCACCGTGCGCGTCATCGGCCCGGCCGTGTCCTGCGAGGCGGCGATGGGGATGATGCCGGCGCGGCTGACCAGTCCGACGGTCGGCTTGTAGCCGACGATGCCGTTGGCCGAGGCGGGCGAGAGGATCGAGCCGTTCGTCTCGGTGCCGATGGCCACGGCGCAGAGGTTGGCGGCCACCGCCACGCCCGAACCGGAGCTGGAACCCGAGGGGTTGCGGTCGAGCGCGTAGGGATTGCGGGTCTGCCCGCCGCGACCGCTCCAGCCGCTGCTGGAGTTGTTGCCCCGGAAGTTCGCCCACTCGGTGGGGTTGGTCTTGCCGAGGATCACCGCCCCGGCCTCGCGCAACCGCGCCACCACGAACGCATCGCGGGGCGGTTTCTGCCCGACCAGGGCCAGCGAACCGGCCGTGGTCTGCATCCGGTCGGCGGTGTCGAGGTTGTCCTTGATGAGGACGGGAATGCCGTGCAACGGCCCGCGGAACTTGCCCGCCTTCCGCTCGGCATCAAGCTGCGCCGCGATGACGAGCGCGTCGGGATTGAGTTCGATGAGGGCAGTAAGTTTCGGCCCGGCCCGGTCGAGCTCGGCGATGCGCTCGAGGTAGGCTTGCGTAAGGGCCACCGACGTCAATTGCTCCGAGCTCATCCGGGTCTGCAGGTCGGCGATGGCGGCCTCGGCAAAGGGAAATTCCGCACGAGCCACTGACGTCGCCATGCAGAAGATCAGCAACAACCGGATACTCATGGAGTGTCATTAACCACGGATTTCACGGATGAGCACGGATAAAACCAATTGGAATTGTCATCCTGAGTGAAGCGAAGGATCCAGTGGGATAAACGCAGCCGGGCAGAGTAACGCACGATCTATGGATTCTTCGCTGCGCTCAGAATGACAGACCGGGGTCATCCATCAGTGTTATCCGTGCAATCCGTGGCAAAGGCCTTGTTCACCCCGCCGCGCCGAGCCGCTCACCCATCTTGGCGTAGACCTCGGTCTGGTTGGCGCTGTGCGACACGAGGTCGGCGTCGAACCGGATCCGACCGGGCCGGAAGATCGTCACGACGCACGAGCCGCCAAACTTGAACAGGCCCTTCTCCTCGCCCTTCGCCACGGCCCGGCCGGGCAGGAAGGTCTGCACGATGCTGCCGACCATCGTCGCCCCGATCTCGCAAACCGCGACTTTGCCGAAAACCGGTGACTCGACGAGCGTCACCATCCGCTTGTTTTCCCAGAGGTAGGCGAGGTTCTGCCGCAGGGCGATGGGCGAAACGGAGTGGAGCCATGGTGCACTCCAAGGCTCCCGGAGCCACTGAAACCATCGCTTCCATGCTTTCGACGACCATTGAAAACCATTTACGAGCCGCGCCTCGCCCGGCATGCCGGCCACGGGAAAATGAAACCGATGGTAGTCCACCGGGCACAGCCGCGAGATAAGCAGCGAACCGCCGGAAAACTCCCTCGCCAGCTCCTCGCTGCCGAGGAAGGCCTTCAGGTCGAACCGCTGGCCCTTGGCGTAGAAACCCTCCGCCGCATCGACGTTCTGGAAGGCCAGGTGCCGTCCGTCCGCCGGCAGCACCGCGACCTTGTCACCCCGGGCGATCGGACGCGCGCCGGGCTTCAGCGCCCGGCAGAAGAACTCGTTGAAGGTCTTGAAGGAATAGGGCTTCTTCGCAAACTCGTCCACGTCGAGGTCGTAATCCACGATGAAGGGCAGCACCCGGTGCGCGCTGGCGCGTTGTGACATTTTCCAACCGTAATAGCGCGAGACGACCGCCCGCTTCACCAGGGCGTTAAGCGCGAGCCGGCCGAGGCCGGTCTCATACGTCCAGCGCAGCCAGTCCCCGCCGTAGATCTGCTCGGTCTCGACGACCTGCTTGGCGCGGTGGAAATAGCGGATGGGCTCGGCGGACATGGACTGTCTTTATTGGGGGAGCGGCTTTATGCCGCGATAATAATCTGTGGCGGAGGACGCCGGATTATTGCAGGTTCGGACCATGGACACTTCATTTGCCCGTCAATGGCTGCGGCTCGAGGGATTGGCGGTGCTGGCGGCCAGTCTTCTGGCCTTTCGCGCCACCGGGTTCACCTGGGGTTGGTTCGTAGCGCTTTTCCTCGCGCCGGATCTCGCCATGCTCGGTTACCTAGCCGGTCCGCGCGCCGGCGCCTGGACCTACAACCTGGTTCACACCTATGCCCTCGCCCTTCCGCTTGCCTTGGCCGGCTACGCGACCGGCGTGCACGTTCCGCTCGGCGTCGGCGTGATCTGGTGCGCCCATATCGGATTCGATCGCGCGCTGGGCTACGGCCTCAAGTCACCCGAGGGCTTCCGCTTCACACATCTCGGCAAAATCGGCCACGATAAACCGCTGCGACCGGCTGAAGCCGGTTAACCCAGCACCAACTCATCGCCCTGCACCTTGAAGGTGCCGGTCGAGTCCTCGGCGACCTCGCCGGCGATCATGGTGCGGGTCAGCGGGTGACGCGCCCGGTTGCCTCGCCGAGCGCGGCGGACTGAACGCGGATCGTGTAACTCGTGCTCGCCGCCGGGATACGGACGACCACGGTCGCCACGCCCGCCTCGGCCAGGATCTCGGCGGAACCGACAATCTCCGCGCCCTCGGCGGTGAAGCGCACCAGTGTCGCGTTATCGGTCACGCAGAGATTGCCCGCGGCGTCCACGATGGAGGCATGGACGCAAAGCACATCCGGCTCACCGGCGCGCGAAGTCACACCACCGTCGGCGACGACGACCCGCAATGCGGCGGCGGCTCCCGGCGTGGCGACCCGGTATTCGGCCGCAGCCTTGCCGCCGATATAGCCCACCGCCTCGAGCGTGCCGGGCCGGAATTCCGGCACCTCGAGCTCGAAAGGCGGATGCGGCAGATGCCGCGTCGTGTCGTCGACCAGCGGCCGGACGCGACCGAGCGATTTCCCATTCAGGCGCAGCTCGACCTCCTCGCAATTGGCAAAGACGCGCACGCAGCGCGCCGAATCCGGCGTCCAATGCGACGCGATGAACACCACGGGGCCGCCCGTCCACGCCACACCGCCATCCTCGGTTGCGTCGCGCTGGCTGCGATAAAAGTGCCACGAGAATTTGGGCAGGCGGAACAGGTCGCTCACGCCGCAAGCCGCCCGCACGGGATCGTAACCGCGTGCGTAGTCAAACATCGCCCACTGCCCGTCGAGCACGGCGGGACAGGCGAGCGTGTCGTTGAGGGCGATGCGGAAGTTCTCCGCCTGCCGCCGCAGTCCGCGCTCGCCATCGGCGCGCCGTTTCCGGCTGTTTTGCTCACGCGGCAGCACCCCGGCCCCAGTCGCCTGGTCGAAGCCCTCGTTCGCGGCGTAGAATTCCCAGTCGCCATATTCGGCGACGACCAGCGCCTTGTCGCCGTTCCGCCAGGTGTGGATCTGCCCGTGCTGGCGCGAATGGATGAAGACGTCGAAGCGGTCCAACCAACCGCAGGTGAACATCTGGTCGCCCGGCATCTCCTCATGGCCGATCGCGTGCATCCGGGCCATGAACGTCCCGTCCATGGCTGTCTCGTTGAGCGACAGCTCCCACAGCACCACCGAGGCGTGGTTGCGGTCGCGGCGGACCAGCTCGCGGGCATTGCGCTCGCAGCCGGCGCGGAATTTCTCCCCGCCGATGAACTGCCAGCCGGGGATCGCGTCCATCACCACGAGGCCGAGCTCGTCGCACGCGTCCAGGAACTCCGGAGCCGGCGGGTAATGCGAGCAGCGCACGTAGTCGAAGCCCGCTTCCTTGATGAGCCGCGCGTCGCGCCGCTGCCCGGCCGCCGGCAGCGCGTAGCCGGCCCGGGGGTATTCCTGGTGCCGGTTCGTGCCGCGCAGGCGGAGCCGCCGGCCGTTGATCGTGAAACCGCCCGAGCGGGAAAAACCGATGCGCCGCACCCCGCAGCGCACCACGCGCTCATCGAGCATGGTTCCGCCCGGAGCGAGCACCGTGACGTGCAGGTCGTGCAGCGCCGGCGACGATGGCGACCACAGCCGCGGGCGCTCGAGCACCAGTTCCAACTCCGTGTGCTGCGCCGCCGCGGGCGCCAGCACGGCCCGGGGACCCGTCTGCCGCGCCACCAGTTCCCCGGCGTGCCACAGCTCAAGCGCGATCTGGTATTCCTGCGCCAGCAGGCCGGCGTTGCGCACCTGGGTGCGCACCAGCAGGCGCGCCAGCTCCCCGTCCGCCGCGAGCGTGCGCACGAACACGCCGCCGCCCGCCACCTCGTCCGCCGCGAGCGGGTCGGTGATGTGCAGCGGCGGATAGCAGCGCAGCACCGCGTCACGGTAGAGCCCCCCATACCAGTTGAAATCGAGCTCGGCCCACGGCTTGCCCGGCGGGATGTCGGGGTTGTCGCGGTTGTCGAGCCGCACCGTGAGGGTGTGCTCGGCGCCGTCGCGCAATGCTCCGGTGAGGTCCGTCTCGAAGGGCAGATAACCGCCTTCGTGCCGGCCGCATTCGACCCCGTCGACCGCCACCGTCGCGGTGTGCATCGCCGCGCCGAGATGCAGCGCGCACCGCCCCGTCGGTGCGCCGGCCGGCAGCCGCACCATGCGGGAATATTCGCAGAGGCCGAACCAGTGGCCGCGGCCATCGAGATCGGCGACAAACGGCGTATGCGGCAACTCGACCGCGACCCAAGACCCCGGGGCGCCGGCGGCGGCCAGCCGGCGGAAGCGCCAGTCGCCGCGGAGCGGATAGGCGCGCAGGCCCGTCGCGCCCGTTTTCATAACCGGCCGCGGCGGGCCTCGAGCGCGTCGCGTATCTCATAGGCCCGCTCCTTGCTCAACGGATAATAGGCCAGCAGCGTGATCGCGATGACCGCCCAGACCGCGGTTGACCCGGCCAGCAGGAGTCTCAGTCCGAGAATCGCGCCGGGGCTCTGGGCTCCCCCGAGCGTGGCGTCGAAGCCCACGAGATTGAGCGCCACGCCCGAGCCGAAGAAAGCGAGCGCGTAGCCGGTTTTCTGGATCCAGGAAAAGAGCGACCCGAGGATGCCTTCGCGCCGCAGGCCGTGGCGCAGCTCGTCGTCGTCACAGACGTCGGCGAGCATGGAAGGCATGAGGACGTTCAGCGCGGTCCAGACCGGACCGCACAGCAAGGGATCGAGCAGGATTTTCCAGGGATTGCCCGGGGTGAAGAGGAACCATTTGCCGAGCGAGCCCGCGAGCACGAGGAGGAAGATCACGAGCAGCGTGGTGCGCTTGCCATAGCGGTTGGCCATCCAGTTTACCGGGTAAATCATGCCGATGCCGAGAATGGCGTAGCCGGTGGAGAGGACGGCTTTCCACTTTGTGCCCTCAACGATGTCGCCGCCGCACATGTTGAAAACGATCAGGTAGTAATCGATGTTGCTGGCGAGCATGCCGGCGAGGACCTGGCAGACGGTGAGGCCGATGAGGACCGTGAACGCGCGGTTGCTGAACGCCGCCCGGAACGCCGGGCCGAGGCGCACGCGCTCCTGCTTTTCGGCCTTCTTGTAATAGCGTTCCCGCACGAACAGGCCGGGGATCATGCCGCAACCGCCCATCACCACGAGACCGACGATCCAGCCGACGGAGCGCACCCCGGCGAGCACCGAGCCGAAGATTGCGAGGTTCGCCGCCCAAAACATCCAGCTGTAGGTCAGCTCGCCCAGTTTGCCAAAGAACCCGCCGAAGGCCGTGACCCGCGTGCGCTCCTGATAATCCGGGGTCATCTCGTAGGTGAGGCTCATCAACGGCACCGAAAAAATCGAGAAGCACGTGTAGAACAACAACAGCGTCACCACGAGATAAGCGACGGTCCCGGCCTGGCTCAGGCCGGATGGCACCATCCAGATGGCCCCGAAAGCGAACGCCTGCAGGATCGCCCCGAATATGATGATCGGCTTCCGCCGGCCGAAGCGGGTGTGGTAGTTATCGGAAATCATCCCGACGATCGGATCCGTCAGGGCGTCCCAAAATCGCGGGATCGCCAGCACGAGCCCAAGCAGCGCCGGGTTGATGCCGAGCACCATCTGGTAAACCGGGATGGCCAGGCTCTTCACCCCGGAGGTGCCGTAAAAATGCGCCAGATAACCCACGCCGAGCGCCGTTTTTTCACCAAAACTCACGCGATCCTCCGGACGCGTTTCGCGCCCGGTTGCATTGCCGGCGGCAGCAGATGGTGCGGGATCAGGCATGGTCGCGCGGCGGTTGGTTGCACCTCACCGCGCCGTGCGGCCGAAATCAGCGCCGGGAAGCATCTCGCCCTGATCGTCGAACAGCCCGCACGAACCACCGGCCCAGACGCTGAGACCGGGCGTGAGCACGGCTTCCGGATGCCAGTAGAGCACGCCGCGACCAAGGCCGCCGGGGACGGAACGCACGGCCGCAACAACCTCGCCCAGGAACTGGCGCTGCCCTTCCGGTGTCTTCGGCCAGTCCATGTTCGGCCGAGTCGCCCACTGCTCGTCTTCCTTCCACGGATAGGCCACCTCGGCCACGATGACCGGCCGCTGAAACTCCGCCGCGAGGACGTCGAGCGTGCCGCGCAGCCCGGCCGTGCCGCCGTGCCAGTCGGGATAGTAGCTCACGCCGATGATGTCGAAACGCAGCCCGGCGCGGCGCGCGTGACGGAAAAACCAGAGGCATTTGTCGCGTTTGCCCGGATTCTCTATCTGCAGGATGACCTTGGGTTGGCCGGGGCCGGCCGGCACCGCGTCGATGCCGGCGCGGAGCAGGCGCGCCAGCCGCTCCCACGGGCCGGGGTCGGTGTCGCCGTCGTTGAATTCGACCCGGCCGTCCGGCCAGAGCAGGCCGTTGGTGATCTCGTTGCCGATCTGGATGTATTCCGGCGTCACGCCCTCGCGGGCGAAGCGCGCCAGCACGTCGCGGGTGTAATCGCCGACCTGTCGCACGAGTTGGTCGAACGGCAGCTGCGCCCAGGCGGCGGGCTTGAACTGCTTGCCCGGGTCGGCCCAGGTGTCGGAGTAATGCAGGTCGAGCATCAGCGCCGCACCCGACGCCTTGACGCGCTTCGCCAGCGCGAGGGTGTAGTCGAGATCATTCGTGACCACGCCCTCGTGATTCGGATTCACAAAGAGCCGCAGGCGGAAACAATTCATCCCCGTCTGCCGGAAAAGCGCGAGCGCGTCGCCGGCTTTGCCGCCGCGCTTGTAGCTGGCACCGTGCTGCTCGAAGACCGGCAGCGCCGACACATCCGCCCCGAACAGAAAGGGCATACCAATGGCCGCGCCGCTCACTGCGCCACTTCCGGCCGCCAGCGCTCCCCACAGCAGAGCTGTCTTCAGTGCAGTCATTCGGTGCGCGCTGGAACTACATTGCGCCCGGAGATACTCAACCACCAAACACCAGCCCGTGGGGCCGGCGGGGCGGGTCAGACCAGCGTCAGTTGGCCGTCCTTCACCTTGAACGTGACGGTCGAGTCCTCGCCCACTTCCCCGGCGATGAGGGCGCGGGCGATAAGTAAGATTGGATTGCCCATGGGCCGGACTGGGCTTGGTATCACGACCAGCATAACCACGTTATGAGCGACCAACTGCCCGCCCCCGCTGCCAGCAACACGTTCGAGCGCATCAAACGCCTCAGTCCCGACGGTCACGAATCCTGGTCGGCTCGCGACCTAGCCCGCGTGCTCGAATACACCGACTGGCGCAACTTTACCTCGGTCATTGGCAAAGCCCGCGAGGCCTGCGCGAACAGCGGCCACACTGCTTCCGACCATTTCGTTGAAATCAACGAGATGGTCGACATCGGCTCCGGTGCGCAACGTGCAGTCGAGGACTGCCGGCTATCCCGCTACGCCTGCTACCTTGTCATCCAGAACGCCGACCCCAGCAAGCCGCTGGTCGCACTGGGGCAGAATTACTTCGCCGTGCAGACCCGCCGGCAGGAGCTGGCGGACGATGCCGTCCTGAAGGAAGGCCAGACCCGCCTTTTGCTGCGGGCTGAAATGAAGAAGCACAACAAGAACCTGGCGGGCGTGGCGAAGCAGGCCGGCGTCATCCAGCCGGTGGATTACGCCATCTTTATGGACCACGGTTATCGGGGTCTTTACGGCGGGCTTGGCTCCCGCGACATCCATGCTCGGAAAAGGCTCAAGCCCAATGAGCACATCCTTGACCACATGGGCAGCACGGAGCTGGCCGCCAACCTCTTCCGCGCCACCCAGACCGAGGAGAAACTACGTCGGGAAAATGTCCGAAACAAGGATCAGGCCAATCGCATCCATAACGAGGTGGGCCGCAAAGTCCGCAAAACCATCCACGAGCTGGGTGGCACGATGCCAGAGAGCCTGCCCGTGGCAGAGAGCATCAAAAAAGTGGAAAGCCGGGAGAAGAAGCGCCTCAAGGCCGAGCAGAAGAAATCACTCGGCAGCAAGCCGGATACGGGGGGCTGAAGGGTTTTTGCTAATGCGTTTCCAGCGAGAGAATATGCAATCCGGCCCTACCCCAGCACCAGCTCGTCGCCTTTCACCATGAAGGTGACGGTCGAGTCCTCGCCCACTTCCCCGGCGATGAGGGCGCGCGCCAGCCGCGTCTCCAGGTGGCGCTGGAGGAAGCGCTTGAGCGGGCGCGCGCCGAAGACCG